>CAWJRQ010000015.1:0-136710 GCA_963845345.1 uncultured Acidobacteriaceae bacterium | reverse complement strand
CCGCGCGCTACACTGGATTCACCATGGTCTTCGTCCTCGACAACTACGATTCGTTCACCTACAACCTTGTCCAGTACCTGGGAGAGCTGGGCGCGGAGGTCGAGGTCTATCGCAACGACGAGCTGACCGTCGAACAGGTCGAGGCGCTGCAAGCCCGAGCGCATCCTGCTCTCGCCCGGCCCCTGCACGCCTCAGCGAGGCCGGCATCCTGGTTCCGCTGATTCGCCACATGGCCGGCAAAGCGCCGATTCTGGGAGTCTGCCTGGGACATCAGGCCATCGGCGAGGCCTTCGGAGGAGATGTGGTCCGCGCCAGCCACCTGATGCACGGCAAAACCAGCTCGATCACCCACGACGGCAAGGGCATCTTCGCCGGGCTCGCTTCGCCGCTCACCTGCACCCGCTACCACTCGCTGATCGTGGCCGAGGACTCGCTGCCCAAAGAACTCATGGTCACCGCCCGCACTCCGAGCGCAGACGGGAAATCTTCGGTCATCATGGGCCTGCGCCATCGCACGTTGCCCATCGAGGGCGTGCAGTTCCATCCCGAGAGCGTGCTGACCGAAGGCGGCCACCAGATGATCCGCAACTTTCTGGAGATGTAGAGGCGAAGGAGAGAGCGATGCGCCGATTGAGTCCAGCTTTCCGCATAACTTCAGTTGGAATTTTTTTGCTGGCTGCTCTAGGGCTGGCGTATCAGCTTGGAGCACAACAAACTGTACCCGCGCCCCAGGCTTCCGCGACACCTCAGCCTGCACCCACGCCCCAGCCTGCCACGACTGAAGCCGCCCCCAGCACACCCTACGCCGCTCCCATCGCCATCGTTCCGCTGGACAGCAAGAACCCAGACGCCGCGGCCAAGGTCACTGGCGCGCTGGAGGTCTCGCAGGGCAGGGCAGTGATCGTGGCCAGCGGCACCAGTCACCTCCGGCAGCCAGACCACTGAGGTTGTGCTGCCCCATCGCGGCGTGCTGCGCGTCTGCGCCTCGACGACCGTCAAGCTGGCCGCCGACTCGCAGCGTTCCCGCCGGCGAGACCCCCGGCCTGATGATGGCCATGGATCACGGCGCTCTCGAGTTGAGCTTCGCCACCAGCGCCGCAGCCGGGCGCAACGCCGACTTCCTGATGACTCCGGATTTCCGCATCCTCATTGGCGGTCCCGGCGCGGCGGAGGTCAAGGTACGCCTCGGCCAGCACGGCGACACCTGCGTGGATAATGCCGGAACGAACGCTCCTTATGTACTGGTGACCAGTGTCTTTGATGGCGGCAATTATCGCGTGCAACCCGGCCAGCGGGTGATGTTCGAGCACGGCAGCCTGCGCGAGGTGGTGGACAACGAGAAGGAGCCTTGCGGCTGCCCGCCTCCGCTGCATCCCGGCACAAATGAATTTCCAGTCGCGCAGAGCGCGGGCCTGGCGCCGCTGCCCAAGCCCGTAGCCGAATGCGGTCTCGCTAACTTCCGCCCCACAGCAGGCGCTTGCGCCTCTGGTTTACAACAGCGCCGACCACGCGGCAAAGCCCACAGCCGAAGCAACTCCGGCTCCCAGCGCAGCCGCAACCAAGTCCGCGGCCAAGAAAAAGTCCGGCTTCTTTGGCGGCATCGGGAAGTTTTTCCGGCGGCTCTTCGGCGCGGAGTGAGTTACCGGTTCAATTACTGGGCCGGCCCATTGGTGATGATTCGCGAGGTCGAACCGAAGCGGTGATAGTCGGTGAAGCTGACCTCATTGATGCGCAGAATCTCCATATCGCTCATATCTCCTCCGGCATGAGACTTGGTCAAGGAGATTGCGATACTGTGCACGGGGCAGATGTAGCTGTTGCCGCCGATCTCGACGGGGCCGTATTGCACCGAGGTGGCGGCGCGCATGATCGGGTCGGAGGGCTTAAGCTCCGACTCGATGGTGACGCGTAAAACGGAGCCGGTGGCTGGATCGAGATACAGGTTCCCGTGGTAGCTGGGCGTTCCGTGATAGGAGTTGGCGTCTGTACCGCGGATTCGGCATCTATACGGCGAAGGCGACAGCACCATGTGGCATTCAGTGAGCTTCCCTCACACAGCAGTAATTCACCGAATAGTGGGAAGCAGCAGGTGGCACCTCGTAGTGAAAGACGGCAACCGGGCCTGCGGCGGTTTGTTCCCAGTGGCTCCACTTCAGGATGCCCTTGGATGCGTCGGTAGAGGATGACCCCCAGGGCCGGGCCAAACTCACCGAACGAGACAAGCCCCACGGGCGTGGGCTCGTTCTTGGGCTTGGCGCCAGAGGAATCCGGCTGACGGTCAAAGACCTCCTGTCCGTTGCGATAGGCGATATGGTGGCTGAAGGTTCCCGCCGGATGCAGATCCGTGTGCGGAGCCCAGCCGCTATGAGTCACCGACAGGGGGATGTTATCGTAGCTGTCGGTGAGGCGCGTCGCCAGGAAGTCCGGCATATGGTGTAGAGTGACTCCGACAAAATTGATGGCGGATTTCATCATGGCCCGCTGCTCAGCGACTGCCGGCGGGGCTTTATCGAGTAATTCGCCAGCCGGCGGCTCAAGAAATGCTGAGGAATCGGCGAGCAACTTCAAAGAGAGGACGGTCTTCGGGCCGGGCTTGAACTCCGCCGTAATGCGGTCCAGCGTAGGCTGGGTCAATTGCTCGGTCAATTCCAGGGAGTTGAGTTGCTGCGCGCGATCGCCATCGTTTTTGCCGGCCGTTTGCTGTGCGGCCAGCATCTGTTTCAACTGCTCGACGGTAACATTATGCTCGGCAGCAACGCAGGGAATTATCATTCCCAACGACATTACCAGTAGAATGAATTTCCGCAAGTCTTTCACCTCTGCAAGCCAGTTTACATCTCCCTCGCCCGCTCAATCGCCCGCATCACCGCCTTGGCCTTGTTGAGCGACTCCTGATACTCCAGCTCGGGCACCGAGTCGGCCACGATGCCGCCGCCGGCCTGCACGTAGCCCTTGCCGCCGATGGCCAGCATGGAGCGGATGGCGATGCAGGAGTCGAGGTTGCCGGAAAAATCCGCGTAGAGCACCGCGCCGCCGTAGGTTCCGCGCCGCGCCGGCTCCAGCTCCTCGATGATCTCCATGGCCCGCACCTTGGGCGCGCCCGAGAGCGTGCCGGCGGGGAAGCAGGCGCGCAGGGCGTCCACGGCGGTCAGTTCCGGCTTGAGCTTGCCTTCGATGCTGCTGACGATGTGCATCACGTGCGAGTAGCGCTCGACGAACATCAGCCGGTCCACCTTCACCGAGCCGAACTGGCTCACGCGGCCCACGTCGTTGCGGCCCAGGTCCACCAGCATCACGTGCTCGGCGCGCTCTTTCTCGTCGGAGAGCATCTCCTCGGCCAGGGCCTGGTCCTCGGCCTCCGTGGCTCCGCGCGGGCGCGTTCCGGCGATGGGCCGGTACTCCACCTTGCCCTGATGCACGCGCACCAGCATCTCCGGCGACGAGCCCGCCAGCTCGAGTGTCTGCGCGTGCTTTGACTTTTTGGATGCGTGCTTCGTTTTCTCCGGCATGTCGCCCAGCGGCCCTTCCGGCGCAAAGCGCAGGAAGAACATATAGGGGCTGGGGTTCACCGTGCGCAACGCGCGATAGACCTGGAAGCTGTCGGCCTCTGGCTCCACGTCGAAGCGCTGCGCGATGACTGCCTGAAAAATATCGCCTGCACGAATGTACTCCTTGGTGCGGTTGACGGCGGCGAGAAAATCTTTTTTCGAAGTGCGGTGCCGCACCTCCAGCTTGCCTTTGGCTTTGTGTTCGGCCAAATGGGGCAGCGGCTGGGCAAGCCGCTTTTCCAGCCGGTCGAGCCGGGCCACGGCTTTGTCGATAGGCGTTGGCCGGCTTGCCGCGCGTTACGTCGGCCGTTACCACCAGCCAGATCTCCTTGCGCACGTGGTCGAAGGCCAGCACCTCGTCGAAGAAGAGCAGGCAGGCGTCGGGAACGCCCAGCTCGTCCTTGGCCAGCTCGGGCAGCCGCTCGATCTGGCGGACGGCGTCATAGGAGAAAAAGCCCACCGCTCCGGCGGTAAAGGGCGGCAACCCCTGGAGCCGCGCCGGCTTGTGCCCGGTGAGCGCCCGCCGCAGCACGGCGAAGATGTCGCCCTCGATCTGGACGACCTTCTTGCCTTCGGTGATGGTGATCTCGCGCCCCCGCGCCACGATGCGCTTGAAGGGCTGGAGGCCGATGAAGGTGTAGCGGCCCACCTGCTCGCCGTTCTCCACCGATTCGAGCAGGAAACACTCCCGCTCCGGCCAGGCGGCGCGCAGAAAGGCCGAGACCGGCGTCTCCAGGTCGGCGGTCAGCGTGCGGCAGACGGGAACAAGCGTGTGCTCCTTGGCGAGCGCCAGGAACTCCTTGCGGCTGGGCTGGACGGGATGGAAGAGGCTTTCACAGACTCAGTGTAACTGCTGCCTGCGCCGTGGGGCTTTCGCGTCTATCATGGTGGATGGACGCCCTCCCCGAAGCATCGCCGGAGCGGCAGGCAAACGGAATTGGAGAAATCTATGGCATCGGTATCCCTTGAGCAGGAGATCAATCCCTGGGAAGCCCAGGCGGCTCGATTTGACTTTGCGGCGCGCAAGCTGAACCTGGAAGAGGGTTTGTGGAAGATGCTGCGCACCCCGGCGCGCGAGTTGATCGTGCACTTTCCCGGTCGCCATGGACAACGGCCACATGGAGATGTTCACCGGCTTCCGCGTGCAGCACTCCATTGCCCGCGGTCCCGGCAAAGGCGGCATCCGCTACTCGCCGGACGTGACCCTGGACGAGGTGCGGGCGCTGGCCAGTTGGATGACCTGGAAGTGCGCGGTGGTCAACATTCCCTTCGGCGGCGCCAAGGGCGGAGTCATCTGCGACCCCAAGAATATGAGCCGCGGCGAGCTGGAGCGCATGACCCGCCGCTACACATCGGAGATCATCGACATCATCGGGCCGGAGAAGGACGTTCCCGCGCCCGACATGAACACCAACGAGCAGACCATGGCCTGGATCATGGACACCTACTCGATGCACGAGGGGCACACCGTCACCAGCGTGGTTACCGGCAAGCCGTTGAACCTGGGCGGTTCGCGCGGCCGGATTGAGGCCACCGGGCGCGGCGTGCAGGTGATCTGCGACGAGAGCACTGCGCTACTTGAACATCCCCGTCGACGGCTGCCGGGTGGTCATTCAGGGCTTCGGCAACGTGGGCGCCAATGCCGCTCGCCTGATGATGGAGCGCGGCTACAAGATTGTGGGCATCGCCGAATTCGACGGCGGCCTGTCGAACCCCAAGGGCATCGACATTCAACCAATTGCTGGACTACAAGCGCCGCAACAACACCATCCTGGGCTTCAACGGCGCCGAGGCTATGCCCAGCGAGGAGCTGCTGGTTTCGGAGTGCGAGATTCTCATTCCCGCGGCCCGCGAGAACGTCATCACCAGCCGCAACGCCGCCCAGATCAAGGCCAAGGTCGTCGTTGAAGGCGCCAACGGACCCACCACGGCGGTGGCCGATGAGATTCTGGCCGAGAAGCGCATCTTCATCATGCCCGACATCCTGGCCAATGCCGGCGGCGTCACCGCCAGTTATTTTGAGTGGGTGCAGGATCGCCAGGGCTACTTCTGGAAGGAAGCCGTCGTCAACGAGCAGCTGGAGACTATCCTGCGCGACAGCTTTGACGATGTGGTGCGCTATTCCGAGGCCCACAACGTCAACAACCGCATCGCCGCTTACATGCTGGCCATCGACCGGGTAGCCCAGACCATCCGCCAGCGCGGCATCTACGCATAACTCGCCCGCCGTCCTATGGCTGGCGGCGGCAAACAGGGGCGGGATCAGTCCTCCGGTTCATCCCGCTTTGGCCTTTTTGCGCTGTGCCGGAACAGAACCAGGGACGCAGGCTTAATCCGCAATGCAATAATAAAGTCACGCCGCCAGAGACTCAAAAGTGTGGCGCGACCGCATGAACCTGCCCAACTCCATCACGATGAGCCGGATCGTCATGATCCCGCTGCTGCTGTGGATTCTGACGCCGCACTTCCCCTGGCATGCGCATGGCGCGCAGGAGATTACCGCCTCGGTCCTGTTCGTGCTGGCCTCCATCACCGACGGCCTGGACGGCTACCTGGCCCGCAAGCGCGAGCAGATCACCACCATGGGCGTGCTGCTGGACCCCATCGCCGACAAGATCATGGTGGCCGGCGCACTGATTGCCCTGGTGGCCTACAACCCCGAGGTGGTTCAAGGTCTGGATCGTGGTGGTCATCATCGGCCGCGAGTTTCTCATCAGCGGCCTGCGCTCCATTGCTTCGTCGGAGGGCTTCACCATCCAGGCCAGCGACCTGGGCAAGCTCAAGACGGTTGTCCAGATCGTCTGCGTCGTCTCCGCCATCCTGGCCCATGGCTGGACCAATGGCAGTTCGGCATGCTCATCATTCCGGTCAAGTGGATCGCCATCGCCGCCATCTACTTCACGGTGCTGGTCTCCTCCATCTCCGCCATCGATTACTTTGTGGGTTTCTGGAAGCAGATCGACCACGCCAGCAAGGACCGCCGCAAATCCTCTGTGCTCACCCGGCGCAAGAAAGCAAGCACACCGTAACCGGCTCAGGCTCAAGCCGCGCCCTTTCAAAGCAAGTGAATTTCTGCCTCGAAGGAGTTATGTCGCAGCCTGAAAAGTCCGTACCGTTCTTTCGCCGCTGCAAGGCAGATGCTCCTGTCCTGGGCAGAGTCCTGCGTTGGCTCCGCGTCTTCGCGCCGTTGTGCGACAATTCTCAAAAGACCACTTTTCCTATGAGAGCTTCCGGTCACCTATTGCTGGGCGCCGTTGGATTGATGCTGGCCGCACAACTGGCCTGGCCGCAAGCGCCGCAATCAGTTTGTGCCCAAGCCTCCGTCCTCGGTTCCGCTGGTGCTGGCCGGCGGCACGGTGGTGGACGTGACGGATTGGGGCAGTTCGGCGAAAGACCTGCCGGACGCCATCGTCATCGTCCGCGACGGCCGCATCACCGATGTCGGCTCGCGCATGGCGGTCTCCATCCCCAAGGGCGCGCGGGTCATCGACTGCACCGGCAAGTTCCTCATTCCCGGACTCATCGACGGCTTTGCCGGCATGAACTCGCAGGGCCAGGCCAACGCCTACCTCTATATGGGCGTCACCACCGTGGTCGCCGTCAGCGACGTCCGCCGCGGCGTCATCGATTTTTCCGCCTCGCCCAGCCCCCACCTCTATCTGATGGACTCGATCGGCTCAACCGACAACTGGAGCCTGCTGGCCAAGCGTCCGGAGTGGGCTCTCAAGCTCCGGGAGATACGGCCATCCGGCCGAACTGAGCCCCGAGGACACCCTCCGCCAGCTCACCGATACCGCCCAGCTGGGAACGCGCGCCGTCTGGCTGGGCCATCAACCTCACCGCCGCCAATGCCCAGTGGATTATTGCCCACGCCCGCCAGATGGGCCTGGCCACCTATGGCGAGTTCGTTGCCACCCCCTACGAGGTGGGCGTCGAGGCCGGCGTGGATGTGCTCGTCCACATGGGCCGCTACGAGTTGGGCGTTATCCCCGACGAGTTGCAGCGGCCGCTGGTGGAAGACCCCGAAGGCCCGGCCGCAACCACGGCCTACGACTACACTGAGCGCCTGCCCCCCACCGACCCGCACCTGCGCGAATACGCCCACTTTCTGGCCGCCCATCACGCCGCGCTCATGCCCACCTTCAGCGTCTATTATGCGCAATTGCCGCGAGCATCGCAACCTGTGGAAGGAGCCGGCCGCGGCCCTGCTCGACCCGGCTCGCGTTTACGACCCCGCCAATCGCGAAACGGGCGAGATGGACTATCCGCTCTCGCCCTGGACCCGGCATTTGCCCGCGATGGCGCAGCGCTACATGGAAGAAGGCCTGCGTAAGAAGGCCGACCAGTCGGCCCTGCGGCTGTGGCGCATCAACGAGACTCTCTTCTCCGCCTATCCGCACTATCTGGCCGCCTCTGGTGCGCCGGTCCAGGGTTCCTTGCCCGGCATCTCCATGCACACCGAGCTGGAACTGCTGGTCCGCCTGGGACTTTCTCCGCGTGAGGCGCTGGCCGCCGCCACCAACAACTACAGCCTCCAGTTCGGCTGGAACGAACTGGGTCTGATCTCCCCTGGCCGCCGCGCGGATATTTTGGTTGTCGACGGCGACCCCACACTGAACATCTGGAACGCCCGCCGCATCTCCGCCCTCATCATGGACGGCAATGTGATCGACCGCGAAGCACTGCTGAACTTGAAGCGATGATGCCTTTCCAATTTCACTGCTTTCTGCCCCGGGAACAGCAGAACCGCCGCGCATCGGTTAACGTAGAGACAGGCAGGAGCGTTGCGCGGAATTCCCCATAACCATGACTGACTCCCAATCCCGGCTCTCCCCGCCGCACCGGCGGCACAATACGGGCCTCATCCTCATCGCGGCCTTCAAGCTGGGCCAGGCCCTGCTCTTTTTTGCCATGGGCGTCGGCCTCTTCCGCCTGCTGCATAAGGACGTTGGCGATGTACTGGAAAGTTTGCCAACCACCTGCGCTTCAACCCCGAGTCGCAGCTTCGTCAACTTCCTCCTGGACCAAGTCCTCCCGCCTCGATGACAGGCTACTGAGGCGGATAGGCGAGGTCTTTTTATTTATGCCGGCCTTGACTTGGTGGAAGGAATCGGCCTGTATCTCGAAAAGACCTGGGCCGAGTACCTTACCCTGGCCATCACCGCGTCCTTCCTGCCCTGGGAGGTCATTCAGATTTTTCATCGGATCACGCTGATCCGAGTTAGCCTACTGACGGTGAACGTTCTGGTATTCGTCTATCTGTTAAAGCTAGTGTTAGCGCGACAATCGAACAAAAAATGAGTCGCCATCGTTCGGGAAAATATTATTCGCCATTTATTCGCCTACACCATGAGGGGTAGATTCTTCAAGGGCATAAGCCAATTCTGGTATCAAGATTGTAAAATACACTACTGGTTGTGGTTTTATCTATAAACTCCATCTATTAGTTGGGTTTCTACCCCTGACGGACTCTCCACCAGCAACATACTCCTCAAATAAAATCTTGACAAGAAAATGCATTTTTCCTGTGTCACACAGTGATTTCTGTGCGATGATTGGGTCTAGACGGGCCAAGAAGGGTTCGTCAAGGTCAATTTGGGCCAATCGCAGGCCAATTGCAAACGGTAAGGCCCGGATGAAAGCAATCCCGGATCAGAGCAACAAATGACTGATAACCCAGAAACCTCCCAATCCGGCGAACAAGAAACCTCAGCTTGAGGCTACCAGTGAAGCACTCGCCGCCTGGGACGATCTGAAAGTCGGTTATTACGGCAATCCAAAAGTCAAGCTGGATGAACGCGGTCGTTTGAAATTGCCTGCCGAGTTCAAGTCATTCACCGAAAAAAGATACGGCAAAGACTTCAATTCATTTTACATCGCCAGCCGGGAGGGCAAGGACGCGGAAATCTATCCGATGCCGGAGTGGAGAAACAGATGGCCAAGATCTTCAGCATGCCCGCCAGCCATCCGGTGCGCGCCAAGCTGCAGGATAGCAACACGCTCTACGGCGGCCGCGCGGACATGGACCCTCAGGGCCGCCTGCTCTTTCCCGAGGAACTCCGCAATGAGGGTTTCGTGAATCTGGATGTGAAGGTATCGGGCGAAAAGACCCGGCTCAGAGTAAAGAGCCTGACATCTCTGCGGCAGAGCGTGAAGGCCAACCCGTATACCGCGCAAGAGGCGGAAGTCATGAATCAGTTCGATGTGTAACGTGTATTTGCAAATGCCCCTCAGAGGAGGCGCATGATCCAGTCGGCCATCAGCCACGAGCCCGTGCTCTACGAAGAAGCAATACGTTTGCTCCGGGTGCGCTCCGGCGGTACTTATGCGGATTGCACATTGGGGCTGGCTGGGCACGCTGAGGGAATTATCAGGCTGCTGGGCGCCGAGGGTCATCTGATTGCTTTCGACCGCGATAAACGAGGCGCTCGCCCTGGCCAAAGACAAGCTGGACCGGGTTTGCAAGGAGTTAGGCAGTCAGGCGCCGCGAGTTACTTTGATCGACGAAGCTTTCAGCTCGATTGCCCGGCATGTTGAGCCGGCTTCGCTGGATGGGCTGTTAGCGGATTTTGGCGTCAGCAGCCTGCAACTTGATGAGGCCGGCAGAGGTTTTCATTTCACGGCGGATGGAGTGCCGGATATGCGTATGGATACGCGTTCCGGACTTACCGCCGCACAGGTGGTAAATGAGGTCAGCGAACGAGAGTTAGCTGACCTCATTTACCAATTTGGAGAGGAAAGGAGGTCGCGGAGAATCGCCAGAGCAATCGTTCGTGGGCGGCCAGTTACAACTACAGGAACTTAGCACGTATTGTAACTTCAGCCGCCCCGGCGATCAAGCAATCGCACATTCATCCGGCGACAAGAACTTTTCAGGCTCTTCGTATCTATGTAAATCGCGAGTTAGATGAGATTCAAGCCTTGTTGGAGGCCGCGCCTAAGTTGCTTAAGCCCTCCGCAAGACTGGTAGTCATCAGTTTTCATTCACTGGAAGATCGCATCGCAAAAGACAGCCTGCGCGAAGGCGCGCGGCAGGGAATCTGGGAGATTCTCACCAAGAAGCCGGTTACGGCCGGCGAAGAAGAGTTAGAGCGCAATCCGCGCTCGCGAAGCGCAAAGCTGAGGGCGGCGGAAAGACTAGTGGAAGTTAGAAGCAAGGGAGGCAACCATGGCGGCATGCACAACAACATATCTTGAAGCGGGCAAATGCTTGAGCGCGCGGATCAATGAGCGCAACGCCGGAGCTGCTGGCCCAGCAAGCGCATCGGCGGCGGTGCATGCGCACGCCGGAGTTTGTCTTCCCCAAGATCTTTGACAACAGCCGCCTGGTCAAGGCCCCCGATCCGGCGCGCGCTCGCCAGATTCGCCTGTTCTCTGCGGCCTGCACCATTCTCTTGTCGTTGTTCATGGTCTATGGGTTGCAACACTTCAGCGCCATCGAAAGTGGCTACCGCATCGAGTCGGAAAAGCAGGTGCGCGAGCAGTTGCGCGAGGAAAATCGTCAGTTGCGCCTGACCGAGGCGCAGCTCACCCAGCCGGACCGCATCGACAGAATGGCCCGCGAGACTGGGCCTTGCCGAGCCGCAGCCGGGCCAGATGGTTCACTCCCGCGCCGCTCTTGACGCTTCCGCTCCGGCTCTTGCGCAAGCCGTTCCGCCAAGAACAGCTACCAGCTATTAGCTCGAAGCTGCTAAGTCCGGAGCGATTGCCCATGCCGTCCGCCGTTCGACCCAGCCGGAATCACAACCCCGCGCCGCGCGTGATGCCTCTCAAGCGGGCGCGCTTCTGGCTTATCTGCCTGTTCTTTCTCTCCTGGGCCATGCTGATTGCCGTTCGCCTCTTCTGGCTTCAGGTGGTGCGCCACGGCGATTTCATGGAGCGCGCCCAGCAGCAGCAGCAGCGCACCTTCGATGTGGCTCCGCGCCGCGGCGTGCTCTATGACCGCAACCTGCGCGAGCTGGCCATGACCGTGCAGGTGGACTCCATCTTTGCCGTGCCCACCGAGATTGCCGACAAGCAGGCGACCGCGCCATGCTCTGGCCGCAGTCGTCCACACCGATCCCGACGACGCGCAGACCACCGAGGAGCAGATTGCCGCCCGCCTGGATGCCGGCGCGCAGCTTTGCATGGGTTGCCCGCCGTGTCACGCCAGAGATCTCGGCGCGCGTTCAAGACCTGATCAAAGCGCAAGACCTCAAGGGCATCTACTTCCAGAAGGAGTTTCAGCGTTTCTATCCGGACAACGAGATCGCCGCGCAGGTGCTGGGCTATGTGGGCATGGACGACAACGGCCTGGGCGGCCTGGAGCAGAAGTTCGAGCCGCAGTTGCACGGCGTTCCAGGCCGCATGTATACGGCCACTGGACGCGCGTCGCCACGTGACTCGGTTCCAGCGAGCAGCGAACCCACAGCCGGGCCGCAACCTGGTGCTGACCATCGACGAGAATATTCAGTTTATGGCCGAGCGGGCGCTGGACCACGCCATGGAGCGCACCCAGGCGGCCAGCGGCACCGTGGTCGTGCAGGATGTGCATACCGGCCAGATTCTGGCGCTGGCCATTCGTCCCACCTTCAATCCCAACCTCTTCCGCCGCGCCACGCCGGAGCTGTTGCGCAACCACGCGGTCAGCGACGTCTACGAGCCCGGCTCGGTCTTCAAGCTGGTTACCTATTCGGCGGCGCTCGATCAGCACGTGGCCAAGCCCGACGATACGATCGACTGCCAAGGCGGCACAGATCACGCCTGGCCGGCCGCGTGATTCACGACGACAAGGGCGACCACTTCGGGGTCATCACGGTACACGAGGCGCTGGCGCACTCCAGCGACGTGGCCGCCGTCAAGCTGGCGCTCAAGGTCGGCCAGGACCGTTTCTATCAGTACGTCCGCGACTTCGGCTTTGGCAGCAGAACCGGCGCAGAGATGCCCGGCGAAACCCGCGGCCTGCTCCAGGCTGTGAACAAATGGAGCCCCTCGTCCATCGGCTCCATCGCCATCGGCCAGGAGATCGGCGTCACGCCGATTCAACTCGTCTCGCATGGTTTCGACCATCGCCAATGGCGGCGTCTATCTGCCGCCGCGCGTGCTGATGCCGGGGCAGGTGGACGGCAACGGCCAATGGAAACGCAGCAGCGCCGCAGCCGCGCCGCAGGTGACGCCGATGCCCTTCAAGCCGGGCGGCGAGCTGCCCGATCCGCTGCCTCCCGGCGCGCACCGCGTCCTCTCCACCATGACCGCCGCCCAGATGCGCAAGATGATGGAGGGCGTGGTCCTCTACGGCACCGGCAAAAGGCGCAGCTCAACGGCTACTCCTCCGGCGGCAAGACCGGCACCGCGCAAAAGATCGATCCGGCCACCGCATCTCTACTCCAAGACCATGCACATCGCCTCGTTTGCCGGCATTGCGCCGGTCAACAATCCGGTGATCGCCGTGGCTGTGATTATCGATTCGCCCAAGGGAGATTATTACGGCGCCACCGTCTCCGCGCCGGTCTTTGCCGAGGTGGCGCAGCAGGTTCTCGAATATCTCGCCGTGCCCCACGACATCGATCTGCGCCAGCACCGCGCTTTAACCAAGGCCGATTTGCAGGTAGCGGAAGACGATGCTCATGCGCAGACCGCGGACATCAACGCCCTTTACGCCGCGGCCAACGACCTGCCCAGCGACGATCCCCTGCGGGGAGGCAGCCAGACGCTCTGCGCGCCAGCGGCCAGCCAGCCGCAATCCGCCAGCCCAGCCGGCCGCAGCGGCCATCGCAAACCGGCGCTCAGTCTCCGAACGCGGCTGCAAACGCCGCTCCCGGCAATGCTCCACCGCTGCCTCGCCGCAGCGCAGCCACCGCAGAATCGCAGCCGCCAGTTCACCGTCATCGTCGCAAGCGGAAAAACTCTGCGCGTTCCCTCGCTCATCGGCCTGCCGGTGCGCAAGGTCATCGAGCAGGCCGCCGCCGCCGGCCTTGAAGTCCAAATCACCGGCAGTGGCACGGTGCGCGAACAGGCTCCTGCCCCGGGTACGATGGTCGCGCCCGGAACAAAATTGTGGTGCGCTGCGGGCGGTGAGCGCGCACGCTTGTCAGCTGCAATCAACATAGGTAACCAGCCATCTACAATCGAACCCGAGATGAACTGGAAAGAACTGATTGCGGAAGTGACGGCGGTGGGCGCGGGCGGAGACTCCGCCCAGCCGGTCACGGGCGTCGAGTACGACTCGCGCAAGGTGCAGCCCGGCTCGGTCTTTGTCGCCATGAAGGGCGGCTCGACCGACGGCAATCGCTACGTCGAGAAGGCCATCGCCGCGGGCGCTTTGGGCGTCATCACCGACTCGTCGCAGAAGTTCGACCATCTGCTGGTCTTCGCGCCCGGCCTGCCGGTGCTGGAGGTCGAGCACGGACGCCGCGCGCTGGCCCAGGCTTCAGCGGCCTTCTTCGGCCATCCGGAGCGCAAGCTCGCGGCCACGGGCATCACCGGCACCAACGGCAAAACCACCACGGCGTTTTTGATCGAGGCGCTGCTGAACGCCGCCGCGCGCAAGACCGTGCTCATCGGCACCATCGAGTACCACGTTGCCGGCGAAGTGCGCCCTTCTGTTCACACCACCCCCGAGTCGCGCGATCTGTTTGAGCTGATGGCCGAGGGCGTTGCCCGCGGAGCCACCGAGCTGGTCACCGAGGTTTCCAGCCACGCCCTCGACCAGGGCCGCGCCGACGGGTTTGAATTTCGATGTGGCCGTCTTCACCAACCTCACCCGCGACCACCTCGACTACCACGAGACCATGGAGAAGTATTTTGCCGCCAAGCGGCTGCTCTTCGACGGCACGGTCTATCCGGCTCCGCGCGTCGCCGTGATCAACGCGCATGACCCTCGCGCTCAGGAACTGGCCGCCGCAGCCGCGAAGGCCGGCGCCGAGGTTCGGACCTACGGAATTGGCCAGGGCGACTGGCGCGCCGCCGCCCACACGCTCACGCCCTCCGGCGCGGTGCTCGAACTCGAAACCCCTGCGGGCGCGGCCAAAGTTACATCGCGGCTGGCCGGCGAGGTGAACATTCTCAACCTGCTGGCTGCCTTCACCGCGGCCCACGCGCGCGGCGTGCCGTTTGCCGATCTGGTCGAGTTCGTTCCCCGCCTCCAGCCCGTTCCCGGCCGCTTTCAATCCGTCGATGCCGGCCAGCCCTTCACGGTGATCGTGGACTATGCCCACACCGACGACGCGCTGCTCAATCTAACAGCTCTTGCCCGGCAGATGACGGCGCAAACCGGCGGCCGCGTCATCACGCTCTTCGGCTGCGGCGGCGACCGCGACCGCACCAAGCGGCCGAAGATGGGCCTGGCCGCGGGCAAGGGAAGCGACTTCGTCGTGGCCACCAGCGACAATCCCCGCACCGAGGAGCCGCTGGCGATTCTGGCCGAAATTGAGCCGGGACTGAAGGCCAGTCCGGTGTCCGCTACACCATCGAGCCGGACCGCGCCGCCGCCATTCGCCTGGCGCTTCGGGAGGCCAAGTCCGGCGACGTGGTTCTGATTGCCGGCAAGGGCCACGAAAAGGAGCAGATTCTCGGCTTCACCACGATTCCTTTTGACGATGTCGAGATTGCCCTTTCCGCGCTCGGCGAAATGGGCTATGGTGGAATCGAATGAAGCTCACACTCGCAGAAGCGGCCATCGGCGCGGGCGCGGTGCTGGAGGCGCCGGCCAGCGTGGCCAATGCCGGAGCGCTGATGGCGCGCGGCTACTCGATTGATTCGCGCACCGTGGCCGAGGGCGAGCTGTTCTTCGCCGTGCGCGGCGAGCGGCACGACGGCCACGATTTTGTTGCCGCCGCTATCGAACGCGGCGCCATTGGCCGCGGTGGTTTCGCGCGCGCGGGTCGCCACCCTGCCTGACGCCGCGCTGGCCGCGCCGCTGCTCATCGCCGAAGACCCGCTCATCGCCCTCCAGGCCCTGGCCGCGCACGTTCGCCGCCAGTGGGGCAAGCGCGTGGTGGCCGTCACCGGCTCGGCCGGAAAGACCACCACCAAGGAAGCGATTGCCGCCGCTCTGGGCGCAAAGTTCAACGTCCTCAAGTCCCAGGGCAATCTCAACAATAGCTTTGGCCTGCCTCTGCAACTGCTGCGCCTCGAACCGGAGCACGAGTTCGCGGTCATCGAGATGGGCATGAACCACCCCGGCGAAATCGCCGCCCTGGCGCTGATAGCCGCGCCTGACTGGGGCGTGATCACCAACGTGGGCACGGCGCACATTGAGAACTTTGCCGACGGCCAGGCCGGCATCGCCCGCGCGAAATTCGAGTTGGTGGACGCGCTGCCGGCCAATGGCGTCGATCTTTCTCAACTGCGACGACCCCTACGTCTCGCAATTTGGCCGCGACTTTCACGGCCGCGCGGTTTACTTTGGCGCCGGTCCCTTCGCCAATCCGCAGCTTCTCGAAGCGACGGAGGATCTGGCCGGCCTGCACATGCGCTATCGCGCCGGGGAGCGCGAGGGCCAGCTCACGCTCAACCTGCTGGGCGCGCACAACGCAATGAATGCTCTGGCCGGGTCTGGCGGTCGCGCTCGAAGCGGGGGTCGATCTGGAGGCAGCCGCCGTCGCGCTCGAATCGCTCACTGCCGGCGACAAGCGCGGCGAAGTGATCGAAGTCAAAGGCGCAACGATTCTGAACGACTGCTACAACTCCAACCCCGAGGCGCTGCGCTCCATGATCCGCACCCTGGCCGCGCGGCCCGCCAAGCGCAGGATTCTGGTGGCCGGCGAGATGCTGGAGATGGGCGAGCACGGCCCCGCGCTACACGCCGAAGCTGGACGCGCCGCCGCCGAGGCTGGCCTCGACCTGGTCGTCGGCGTTCAGCGGCAACGCCGAGCACCTGGCCGCCGCCGCCTGCGCGGGCGGAGTCGCGGCGCTGTTTTTGCCCGATGCCGAAGCCGCCGGCCGCTGGCTCAAGCAGAATCTGCGCAAAGGCGACGTGGTGCTGGTGAAAGGCTCGCGCGGCGTGCATCTGGAGCGGGCCATCGAGGCGCTGCCCAGGCTGTCGGAACCCAACTGAGCACCTCAGTTCCCAAGCGATGAATGCCCTACAATGGATGCGTAGTCCAGTTGCGCCTTGCCGTGTTTCTTTATCGTGCAGGGCGTCATGCAAAGGCCACTCAAAGGACATCCCATGCAGACTCTTCGCTTTATCCGTTTTCTCGCGTTCTTCTTCGTTGCCGGGTTGGTGTACGCACAGCCTTCCGGAGGGCCTTACGGTCCAATCGACCAGCGCTATGAGATTCCCAAGGCCGCCAAGGTCTACTTCGTTGCGCCGGATGGCAAGAGCGATGCGGCCGGCGCCGAACTCGCCCATCCCACCACCATCGAGGCGGCCATGGAGCGCGTGGTGACCGGCGACGCCATCGTTCTGCGCGGCGGCATCTACAGAACCGGCGGCTTGGTGCTGAATCAGGGCATCACGATACAGCCCTACGAAGAGGAGCATCCCGTCCTCAAGGGCACCGGGATCGCAACGCAGTGGGAGGCCTTGCCCAACAACGTCTGGCGGACCGCATGGTCCCATCTCTTCCCGGCGGAGCCTCAGCCTTGGTGGAATCGCAAACGCGAGGGCATGAAGACGCCCCTCCACCGCTTCAACAACGATATGGTCTTCGTTGATGGCGAGCTTCTCATATCCAAGGGTTGGGAGGGAGAGCTCGATCCGCATTCCTTCTACATCGATTACAAAAACGGATTCGTGTACATCGGCACGGACCCCGCGAACCGGCAGGTGGAGATCACCGCCTGGGACAGCGCGCTGGTGAGGACCAGCGCGCCCGCGCATGGCAAAGTCTCGGACGGAAAAGGGCCGGTGATTCGCGGCATCACCTTCACGCAGTATGCGTATCGCGCGCTGGAGATCGAGGGCAAAAAGCATTTCACCGTGGCCGACGAGCCCACCAACGAGCCTGTAGGCATCTCCGATCCGGCGACCTATGGCAAAGAGGTCAGGAATACGCTGATCGAGAATGTCACCATCACTTACTGCTCCCGTGTGGCCGGCTACTTCCGCGGCGACGGATTGATCATCCGCAATTCGCTGGTCAGCGATACCGGCACGGAAGGCATCTACGTCATCGGTTCGTCGGATGTGCTGCTGGAGAGGAACATCATCCGCCGCAACAACATCAGGCAACTGACCGGCTACTATCCCTCCGCGGTGAAGATCTTCAACCAGACGCATCGCGTCACCTTCCGCGACAACCTGATTCTGGAGCAGCCCTACTCGAACGGAGTCTGGTATGACGTGGGCAACCGCGACGGGGTGATCGTCGACAACTACGTGGAAAACGCTCTGGACGGCATCTTCATCGAGATCTCGCGCGGAGCCGTCATCGCCGGCAACGTGGTGGTGAATTCCCAGCCACGGACTTCGCACGCTGAACTCGGCGGACGTGCATGCCTATAACAACACCTTCGTCAATGCGCGCGTATCCTTCGAGCGGAATGACCGTGTGGCCGCGGGCGACGCCTTCGACTGGCATGTCACCACCGGGCCGGGCCTGGAGCAGCGCGACGGCCATATCTTTCTCCATAACTTGATGGCGGCTACGGATTCGTATCACGATCCGCTGCTGGACGTTTTTGCAGAACTCCTCGCTCTGCGGAAAGCTCAAACATGCGCAGGCGACGGAGGTCGACGGAAACGTCTATCTCCGCGCCGCATCCACCGTCTCCGGCGCGCCGCCGCCGCTGATCGTCTATGCCCCGTCGCAGGGAGAGAACTGCACCGTCGCGGCTTGCCTCGCTCGATGACTTCCGCAAGCTCGAGCCTGCCTTCGAAAAGAACGGCGTTCGAGATCGATCGTTCTCCCCGCTCGGTTCTGAAAGGGCCCGACCTGGGGCATTTCGAGCTGCAGCGTGCGCTGCCGAATGCGCCCGCCAGGAACTTCCTTCCTCCCCAGGTTCGCTCGCTTCTGGGATGGAACGAAGCAGAGGCAATGACGCCCGGCGCTTATCCGCTGCGCTGAGGGCGGGTGGTTTAGTCCCAATCTCTCCGGCGCTGGTTTCAACGCGGCACAGCGCGAATGCTATACTTTCGCTTATCTGTGGAAATCTCAGTCATTCTCGCGCATCCTGACCGCGGCAGCTTCAATCACGCCATCGCTCATGCTGTCTGCCGCACGCTTGAACGCGGCGGACACACAGTCTGCTTTCACGACCTTTATGAAGAGGGCTTTAATCCGCTGCTGCCAGTGTCCGAGTTGGATACGAAGGCGCAGCCGCCACTGGAGTTGGCCCGCTACTGCGAAGAGTTGCGGCGTTCGGACGGATTGGTCATCGTTCACCCCAACTGGTGGGGCCAGCCACCGGCGATGATGAAGGGATGGATAGATCGCGTCTTTCGTCCCGGCGTGGCCTACAGATTCCAGGAGGGCGATAAAGGCGAGGGTGTGCCGATAGGCTTGTTGCGGGTGCAGACGGCGATCATCTTCAATACCTCGAATACTGAGCCGGAGCGGGAGATGCGCGTGTTTGGCGACCCGCTCAACCGGCTCTGGAAAAAATGCATTCTGAAGTTTTGCGGCGTCAAGAACATCATCCAGGAAACCTTCAGCATCGTCATCACCAGCACGCCCGAGCAGCGCGCCGAATGGCTGCGCCGTGTGGAAGAGACCGTGAAAGCGAGTTTCTGTTCCTGATCCGTCTACCTGGCATCTGCCCGGATTATGGAACTCCTCCGAAGTGTGCGATTTCCACTCCCCCGCCCTCCCCATCCTAGTAAAATCAAGCTGAAACCCGCCTCATTCCGGCTCTGGAGGCCCCTTGCTTTACTGGCTGCTCTACGAAAAGCTCTTTCCGTTCTTTCACCCCTTCCGCGTCTTCCGCTATCTCACCTTCCGCACCGCCTTTGCCTCGCTCACGGCGCTGCTGATTGCGCTGTTCATCGGCCCCTGGGTGATCCAGAAGCTGCGCGAGTTCCAGATCGGCCAGTTCGTCCGCGACGACGGGCCCAAGTCGCACCTGAAGAAGTCCGGCACCCCCACCATGGGCGGCGTGCTGATTGCATTGCCATTCTGCTGCCCACGGTGCTGTGGAGCGACCCCGCCAACCCCTTCGTCTGGATTGCCGTCTTTTCCACCCTGGCTTTTGGGGCCATCGGCTTTGCCGACGACTACATCAAGGTCGTCCAGAAGCGCAGCCTGGGCCTGACGGCGCGCGCCAAGCTTCTCTGGCAGGGCCTCGCCGGGGCAGCGGTGGCGGTTTCTCTGGTGATTCTGGATACAATTCAAGCTCTTCTCCACGCAGTTGACCGTGCCCTTCATCAAGAGCTGGCGTCCTGACCTGCTCTGGCACGGCTGGCCCAGCACCATCCCCCACCTCGGCCTCCTGGCCTTTTTGCCCTTCATCGCTTTTGTCATCTTCGTGTTGATCGGTTCGTCCAACGCCGTCAACCTGACCGACGGGCTGGACGGGCTGGCCATCGGCTGCACCATCATCGCCGCCGGCGCCCTCACCGTGCTCACCTACGTCAGCGGCCACGTGGTCTTTGCCGACTACCTCGAACTCCAGCGCATGCCCAAAGTGGCCGAGCTGACCGTCTTCTGCGGCTCCATGGTGGGCGCCTCCATCGGCTTTCTCTGGTACAACGCCCATCCGGCGGAGATCTTCATGGGCGACGTGGGCTCGCTGGCCCTGGGCGGGGCCATCGGCACGGTCGCCATCATCATCCGCCAGGAGCTGCTGCTGCCCTTCATCGGCGGCATCTTCATCCTCGAGGCGGTCTCCGTCATCCTCCAGGTGGGCAGTTACAAGCTGCGCAACAAGAAGCGAATCTTCAAGATGGCCCCCCTGCATCACCACTTCGAGCAATTGGGCTGGAGTGAATCCAAAACCATCGTTCGCTTCTGGATCGGCGCCCTGGTGTTTGCATTGTTTGCACTCACCACCCTGAAATTGCGTTAAACCAGGCTCCGCGCGGCGCACAATAATAAGATAGCCGAGCCTGAGGACAAGACCCGATGTTGGAACTCAAAGACAAAAAAGTTCTGGTCGTCGGACTGGGAAAATCCGGTCTGGCGGCAGCGTTGTTTCTGCGCCGCCGCGGCGCCCAGGTCACGGTCTCCGACGTGCGCTCGGCCGAGGCAGCTGGCCAAGGAAATTCCCGCCCTGATCGAAGCGGGCATCATGGTCGAGACCGGCGGCCACGGCCTGCTCACCTTCCGCCGCCAGGATCTGATCGTCGTCAGTCCCGGCGTGCCGCTGGACACTCCCGAGCTGGCGCAGGTCAAGAGCTTCGGCCTGCCGGTCATCGGCGAGCTGGAACTGGCCGCGCGCTTCCTCAAAGGCAAGATCCTGGCCGTCACCGGCTCCAACGGCAAGACCACCACCACCACGCTGCTGGGCGAAATCCTTGCGGCCGCCGGCCTGCCCACGCTGGTCGGCGGCAACATCGGCGTCCCGGTCGTCGCCCTGATCGACTCCAGCACCGACGAAAGCTGGTCGGTCCTCGAGGTTTCCAGCTTCCAGCTCGAAACCACAGAGCAGTTCCATCCCTCCATCGCCGTCATTCTCAACATCACCCCCGACCACCTGGACCGTCACGGCAGCTTTGAAAACTATTGCGCGGCCAAGGAGCGCATCTTTGCCCAGCAGACCGCCGAGGACTGCCTTGGTGCTGAACGCCGACAATGCGCCCTGCGCAGCCGCCGCCGCGCGCTCGGCCGCCAGGGTCTATCTGGTTCTCCGTCGAGCATCCGGTCGAGCAGGGAGCCTGGCTGGAGGCTGGCCAGGTGGTCTATCGCGCCGACAAAAGGCGCGGCCACGGAAAAGGTGATGCCTCTCGAGCGGCATTCCGCTCAAAGGCGCGCACAACGTCGAGAATGTGCTGGCCGCGGTGGTTGCCGCGCGCCTGGCCGGCGTTCCGGCCGAAGTCATTCGCCGCGCCGTCGAGAACTTCCAGGCCGTCGAGCATCGCCTGGAATATCGTCGCCACCCGCAACGGCGTCGAGTTCTACAACGACTCCAAGGCCACCAACGTGGACGCCACCGCCAAGGCCATCGCCGCCTTCAGTGGCGGCATTCATCTCATCCTCGGCGGCAAGGACAAGGGCTCTCGACTACACCGTGCTCGCCGATCTGCTGCGCGAGCGCGTCAGCGCCGTCTACACCATCGGCGCGGCGGCGGCCAAAATCGAATCGCATCTGCGCGGCGTGGTCTCCATCCACTCCTGCGAAACCCTGGACAAGGCCGTCGCCGCCGCCGCCGCCGCCGCGCGCCCCGGCGAGGTCGTGCTGCTCGCCCCCGCCTGCTCCAGCTTCGACCAGTTTGAAAACTACGAGCAGCGCGGACCGCGTCTTCAAGCAACTGGTCAAAGAATTGAAGGATTAGGTTGAAGGGTACGGGTTTTGATTGAAGGGTACGGGCTTTATTGAAGACTGCATAAGTAAATGTCCGCATAAACGCGCCGGAGGCGCAGGGTTTGTTAGCCCCGCGCTTTAGCGTGGGAAAAGGGATTCCAGCAAGATCGTTACGGAGTCCCGTAGGGACGGTGCAAGGACATTATTTGTGCGGGAATCGAATAGCCATGAGGGAATGTAAGTTCATCAGTCCGGGAGATTACTGAATCATGGCAAAGCGCGTCGGGGGCGATAAATGGATGTTCTTCACCACCGTGCTGCTCGTCGTGGTGGGGCTGGCGATGGTCTTTTCCGCCTCGGCCGTCGTGGCCCAGGAGCGCTATCACTCTCCCTACACCTTCGTCGGCAAGCAGGCTCTCTGGGCGCTGGCCGGCTTGGCGGCCATGCTGCTTCTTTCGCGCATCGACTACACGCTCTATAAATCTCCGCGCTTCATCTATCCCGCTCTCTCCGTCACCACCTTCTGCTGGTGCTGGTCTTTTCTTTCCCGGCTCGCACAACACCCACCGCTGGATTCGCTTCGGCGGCTTCTTCACCTTCCAGCCGTCGGAGATCGCCAAGCCCGTGCTGGTCCTCTTCCTGGCCTGGTTTCTCTCCACCCGGCTCGACAAAATGCAGCGACTGGAGACACCCTTGCCGCGCGCCATCCTCATTCCGCTGGTTTTTATCGCTCTGATCGTTTGCCAGCCCGACCTGGGCACCGCGCTGGTTCTGGCCGGCGTCACCGTCATGATGCTGTTTCTGGCCGGCATGGCTTGGAAGTTCCTGGTCGGCGGCGTCGGCGCCACGCTGCCCGTTCTGGCCTGCGCTGCTTTTCTGGGTTCCCTGGCGCCTCCAGCGCATCCAGGTCTTCGACTTTCTTCTGCATCCAATCTGCGATCTCAAGGATCTCAAGGAGACGGGGGCCGCCGGCTACCACACCTGCCAGTCGCTGATCGCCGTCGGCACGGGCGGCGTCACCGGCCTCGGCTACATGGATGGCCAGCAGAAGCTCTTTTTCCTCCCCGAGGCCCACACCGACTTCATCTTCGCCAACATCGCCGAAGAGATGGGCTTCATCGGAGCCATCGTCCTCCTCGTTCTCTTTGCCTCCTTCGGCTATCGCGGCCTGCGCACCGCCTTCCGCTCCCAGGACCCCTTTGCCCGCCTCGCCGCCTTCGGCATCACCATGACCATCCTGCTGCAAGCCTTCTTCAACATCAGCGTGGTCCTCGCCCTGCTGCCCACCAAAGGCATTCCCCTGCCGCTGATCTCCTCCGGAGGAACCTCGCTCTGTCTTCACCCTGGCCAGCATCGGCATCCTGCTCAACATTACCAGAAAGGCGGATTGAAAGTAGTGACAGGGATTAGAAAATTTGGAATAGGGATTAAGGAATAGGGAATAGGAATTAGGGATTAGGAATTAGGGATTAGGCAATAGGGACGACCTCCCGGAGGGAGGGAAGGATAATAGCCCAGCATGGAGCGAAGCGGAATGCTGGGAATGGTTACAGATCGAAGAGGTTGCGTCCCGTAGGGACGCAGTGAAGAGTGTTGTGAAATATTCATCGGGGCCGCAAGAAGTGTCAGGGCACGACTTCGCCGGGGTCCCCATCGACAGGTCTTCGTCGATGGGGTGGCTTTAGTCGTGCCGCAAAACGGTTAATTATGAAATCGGGCTTTAGCCCCGGAGGGATTTCCGGAATCTGTACTGGATTCATGAATTGGAGGATTGATCCGATGAAAAAGTATGTAATATTGCTTCCTGTTTTTTGTTTGAGCCTTCTGGCGAATGGTCAAACATCAAAGCATACGGTCGAAGCAAAAGCTCCGGCGTTGTTATCGGAACCGTTTTTTGGTATTCCCTACAACCCATTCAAAGTTCATTACGATCCGGTACCTCTCTCATTCGTGAAAGCTTGCAAACATACCTACCAGCATGAATATGTCTACGCCTATCTCAAATCCGGCGATGCGGAGTACTTTGTAATCTCCGGTTATAGTTCCGATCAGGACAGCGATTCATTGGGATATGTTGCTATGATTCGTGGAAACCATTGTGACTCTGCCGATTTAAAAAATACGTATGTTGGAGTTCCACCGACAAATGGGTACGCTGATACAAAAAACGAGGAAGGGCTTCCAGGAAAAAATGCGCCCGATGTACGCGATCCCGGTGAATCAGGCTCACAAGGGAATTATCACTATATTCTTCGCTCAAAGCACGAAGAATTTATTTTGAGAAGTCTTGTCCGAGATGCATTGCAAAGAGGGGTACGGGCCTTTGGCAGCGAGGATCGATTTAGAAAAATGGTTTGCACTCCAGAAAAGATCAAAGGATTCTCCGGCTTTTCGGACATAATCGAAGCAGAGGAACTTAAATCATTTTGTTCAAAGCCACTTTCGGAAACTTCGTCCCCTAAAAATTGAAAGGAATTGAATTGTCGAACCTGCGCGTACTCATCGCCGGCGGCGGCACCGGAGGCCACATCCTTCCGGCGCTGGCCGTGGCTCGCGAACTCGTCGCCCGCCACTCCGCCGAGATGCTCTTCGTCGGCACGGCGCGGGGCATGGAGATCGCGCCTGGTTCCCGAGGCCGGCTTCAATCTGCGCCTCATCGATGTCGGCCAGCTCAAGAACGTCTCCCTGCTCACCCGCCTGCGCACGCTCCTCGATCTGCCCGCGCAGCATCTTCGCCTGCAAGCGGCTGATCCGCGAGTTCCAGCCCAACGTCGTCTTCGGCGTGGGCGGATACGCCTCCGGCCCGGCGATGGCGGCGGCCTTGTGGCTCAAAATCCCGGCCATGGCCTTCGAGCCCAACGCCATGCCCGGCCTCGCCAACCGCCTCGTGGGCAAGCGCGTCCAGGCCGCCGCGGTCAACTTTCCCTCAGCCGCCAAGCTGGTTCCGCAACGCCGAGGTCACCGGCATTCCCGTCCGCCCGGAGTTCTTCACGCTTGCTCCGCCGCCCGCCAACGCCGCGCCGCATCTGCTAGTCTTCGGCGGCTCGCAGGGCGCGCGCATCTTCAATGCGCATCTGCCCAAAATCATCGTTGCTCTGCTGCACGCAGTCCCCGGACTCACCGTTCTCCATCAGAGCGGCGCGCGCCACTTCGAGCAGACCCAGGCCGCCTATGCCGCCAGCGGCGCCGACCCAAAGCCGCTGGCAGGTCCGGCCCTTCATCGACGACATGCCCGCCCGCTTTGCCCAGGCCACGCTGGTGATGGCCCGCAGCGGCGCTTCCACGGTGGCCGAGCTGGCTGCCGCCGGCAAGCCCGCCCTGCTGGTTCCCTTTGCCGCCGCCGCCGACGATCACCAGCGCCGCAACGCCGAGGAGATGGTACAAGGCCGGCGCGGCCCTGATGCTCGACGAGCGGGACCTCGACGTTCCCGGCAAGCTGCTCGCCGCCCTCACCAGCCTGCTGAAAAGCCCGGAGGGCCTGGCTGCCATGGCCGCCGCGGCCCGCACCCAGGCCCATCCCTGACGCCGCCGAGCGCATCGCCGGCCGCCTCGCTGCCCTCGCGCAGCCTACCGCTTGACGATCTTCGCCAGGCGCGGATCATCCCACAGCGGCGGTGAAAGCCGGGTCCTTGTAGACACTGGCCATATTCGGGATAGCGCCCCTCTTTGGCTCTGCGCAAATACTCCAGGGCGCCTTCGATGTTGCCGCGTTTCATATACGACTTGGCAATCAGGAACGAAATGCGGGCGCGCTGCTCCGGTGTCGAATCTGGGCGACAACTCCCTCCGGGCTGGTGCTCAGCACATCGGCGTCAAGTTCCAGGGCGCGGGCATATTCGGTCATGGCGTGATCGACTTCGCCCAGCCCCATCCAGGCTTCCGCCAGGTTGAGATGGGTGTGCGCATTGGTCTCATCCAGCGCCAGCGCCTGCTTGAAGTAGCTGATGGCAGACTTGTACCTCCTATCCAGAAGGTCCAGGACCCCCATGTTGTTCAGCGCGAGCAAAGAACTGCGGGTTGACTTGAGCGCCCGGGCAAAGTACTTGCGCGCCGATCCCCGTTCCTTCAGTTGCAGTTCGGCAATGCCCATCTTGTTATAAAGATCAGGGCTTTTGCGTGTTGACGCGAAGGGCCGACTGGTAGTGAGAAAGCGGCCGACTGCGTAATCTTTGTGTAAGCGATCCAGGTCTCCTTTTTCCTCTGCCAACCTGGCCGCCTCTATCTTGTCCTTCTTGGCCGCGGCTGAGGCGGGGTTTGTCTTTCCGTACGCGGCCGCGCTCATCAGCAGGCTCATCACTGCCAGCATCATCACTAGTCTTTTCATGGGTCACCTCTCCTGCGCAGGAGCATTTTGTGGAGCGGCGTTGCTTTGCCGGCTCCGGCACTCTGCTCCCTGCATCCATTCCAGTAAAGACCGTCCGCAGAAAGTCCGCAACGCTATACCTGCTACCTGCCCGTTTCGCCGGGGTTAAATTTATCCCTGGCGCAACCGAACTCAATGCCCTGCCAGAGCTTACAACAACTCTGGTATGCGGCGCCAAGTGCCTTCCCGGGCAGCAAGCGGGAGGGGTTACCCGCCGTTACATGCCGTTTTCCCGTCCCCTTCAACCGTTAAATGCTGGAAAAACAATCAGTAAGCGCTAGCATTACAATCAGTCCGGAGACGGAAACGATGGCGATGGAAGGCCCAGAGCCGGTCGATCTTGAAGCTCAGCGCGCGGAACTGGACGCGGTGCTTCATTCGGAGCACTTTACGCGCGCGCCCACGCTCGCTCATCTGCTGTCGTACTTATGCGAGAAGCTCTTTGCCGGCGAAGCCCGCCAGATCAAGGAGTATTCCGTCGGAGTGGAGGTCTTCCATCGCGGGGCTTCCTTCGATCAGGACTCCGACTCGATTGTGCGGGTTGAGGCCAACCGCTTGCGCAAGCGCCTGGCCGAGTACTACGCCGGCGAAGGCGCATCGCATCGCCTCCATATCGCCATTCCTCTGGGACAATATGTTCCGCAGTTCAACTCTGCTGATTCGCTCAGGACTGCAAGCCGGCCGGTCGAGTCGAGCAGCGCCGCTCAACCCGGCATGCGGAACAGCGGTTTTTCCGTGCCGGCCGCTGGACTTGGTGGCTTGTCGCCGCGCTCGCGCTTCTCTCTGTTGGTCTCGGTTGCGCCCTGCTGATTCTCCGGCAGATGAAGCAGGCCGCGCCGGCGGCAGAATCGAATCAGTCCTTTGCCCTGCCCGAGGAATCGCAGCTTGGCCCGCCCGTGGGCGAGGAGGTCCGCATCCTGGCAGGCGCGGGACGCAGCTTCGTCGATCATGCTGGCAAGCTGTGGAACGCCGATGCCTGGTTTGATGGCGGCACAGCGGTAAAAAGCTCCGTGCAGCACATCTGGCGCACTCAGGACCCTGATTTCTACCGCACCAGCCGGCAGGGACAGTTTCGCTACGCGATTCCGCTGAAAAAAGGCATCTACGAACTCCGCCTGCACTTTGCCGAGACGGTCTATGGCCCGGAGTCCACCGGAACGGGCGGAGAAGGCAGCCGCCTGATGACCGTGCGCGCCAACGGCAAAACGCTGCTGACCCGCTTCGATGTTGTGGCCGATGCCGGAGCCAGCCGCACCGCCGACGTCAAGGTATTCACCGACATCACGCCCGCGCCGGATGGGCTGCTGCATCTGGAGTTTGCCGGCGAGGACGGCAAGCAGGCCACCCTCTCCGCCATCGAGATTCTGCCCGGCTTCCGCGGGCACATCCGGCCCGTGCGCCTGCTGGCCCGCCAGACGCCCTATTACTCCAACGACAGCCACTGGTGGAGTCCGGACAATTACTTCGAGGGTGGCCAACTGGCGGCCTATACGGCCCCGGTAAAAGGAACCGACGATCCTGAGCTCTACGAAACCGAGCGCTGGGGAAACTTCTCCTATGCGATTCCCGTTTCGCCGGGAACATACTCCGTCTTGCTGCATTTTGCCGTGCGCCACGGCGACTGGGACCAGCCCTCATCCCCCTCCGGCGAGAACAGGGCGCCGGTCGCCCATATCTTCGATGTCTTCTGCAATGGAAATGCGCTTCTCAAGAACTTCAACCCTGCCAGAGAGGCGCGCCAGACCGATGTGGTCATTCGCAAGTTCACGGACCTGAAGCCGAATGCCCAGGGAAAATTGCTTCTGAGCTTCGTTCCTGTGGAGGGCTATGCAACCGTGACGGGCATTGAAGTCCTTCCCCAATAATCCTCGGCCTCTCCGGCAACTCTCTCGCTCTGATCTCTAAACCCATGAAAAAAGCCCGCCTGCCGAAGCAGGCGAGCCTTTCCGAAGGAGAAACTTCAAAAATTTACCGATGCCCGCCGCCGCCATGGCCGCCGCCACCACTGAAGCCGCCGCCGTGGCCGCCGCCGCCGTGGCCGCCGCCGCCGCTAAAACCGCCCGCATGGCCACCGCTGTAACCGCCACGAGAACCTCCGCTGTAGCCGCCACGGCACCGCCGCTATAACCGCGTGCGCCACCACTGTATCCGCGTGCGCCGCCGGCATAACCGCGTGCGCCACCACTGTATCCGCGTGCGCCACCACTGTATCCGCGTGCGCCGCCGGCATAGCCGCGTGCTCCGCCAGCAGAGCCGTGCGCTCCGTAGCCGCTGTGAGCCACGTACCCGGTCCACCGTAGCCGCCGTGGCCCCAGCCATGGCGCCATCCCCAGCCCCAGCCGTACCACGGCCCTACGCCGATGAACACCCCGCCGTAGAACCAGCCCGGCCCGTAATAACCGTAAGGAGCGCAGGCATAGGGATAGTAAGCGTAATAGCCCCACTCACAGACCGGTGGACCGTAGACCATCGGAGCAGCAACCAGCGCGGGGCCGACTCCAACATCTTGATCTTCCTCGATATCCTGGGCCATTGCCGTCACCGCGAACGGCGTCATCAGCAACATTGCTATCAGAACCAGCCGGAATCTCCGCATCATATCCTCCTTGTGCTGACCTCTACTGCCCTGTCCCGTTTTAGTCGGACTGGGGTGCAGGAATCTTCCTCCTTCCTCAGCACTGCCGGCTTCTGGGCTTTTCTTCCCAACCGGCTTCTGTACTCTCAGACAGCATTCCCGCGGTTTAGTTGCGGTCGCTTCAGTAAAATATTACTCCGGCGGCGCACTGGGTCTAATTGGCCAGCACCGCCCGGTAGCGCACCTTGCCCTTTTTCACCTTCTCGATGGCCGTGTTGGCCTGGGCCATGGGGAAGGATTCGGTCGTGGCCTTGATCCCGTGCCGCGCCGCCACGTCCAGCATCTCCTTGAGACGATAGGGGCTTCCTATCGGGCTGCCGCTGATGGAGCGCTGGCCGCTGATGAGCGGAAACGCCTGCACGCTGACCGGCGACGGCGGAACCCCCACAAAGCACAGCGTCCCGGTAGGCCGCAGCGCCTGCACATAGACTCCCCAATCCTGGTCGGCGTTGGCGGTGCTCAAAATCAAATCCATGCGAGCCGGCCACGTCCTTCATGGCCTTCAACTCCCGGTGAATTCACAAAGTTGTGCGCTCCCAGCGCGCGCGCCTCTTCTTCCTTCTCCACCGAGGTCGAAAACGCCGTCACCTCCGCGCCGAAGGCCCGCGCAAACTGGATGGCCAGATGTCCCAGCCCGCCGATGCCCACAATGCCCACCCGCGACGACGGGTTCACGCCGTGGATGCGCAGAGGGTTATAGACCGTTATGCCGCCGCACAGCAGCGGCGCTGCCTGCTCGCTCTCCAGCGCCTCGGGAATCGGAATCACAAAGCGTGCATTTGCGCGCACACGGTCCGCATACCCGCCGTGGCGATGGACGCAGGTCCCCTCGGAGGCAGGGCAAAGATTCTCCATTCCCCGGCTGCACCACTCGCACACCCCGCAGGAGTTTGACTGCCAGCCCAGGCCCACGCGCTGGCCCGCCTCCAGCGACTGCACCTCGGCGCCAGCAGCCGTCACCTTGCCGATAATCTCGTGGCCGGGAATAAACGGATACTGGCTGATGCCCCAGTCGTTGGAGATCAGATGGAGGTCGCTGTGGCAGATTCCGCAATGGGTAATCGCAATCTCCACCTCGTGCAGTCCCAGCTTGCCGGGGTCGTACTTGAAGGCCAACAGTTCGGCGCCGGCCGCATGTACTGCAAGTCCTTGAATATGAGTCATGATTAGTTCTGGATCCTCGTTTGGGGAATAGCAATCATCACGGCGCAAATGCGCGTGCGGGGAGCCGTAGTGATTGTTGGCGGTAATCTGTCTCCGCTCTCTCTAGTTTAAACCGCCGCCCGCTTCAATGCGCAGGTTGAGCAGTTGAAAACCGCCCAGGACCCCTCCGGCGGACCTAGGCCAGCGTCGCGTCCAGATTCGGGACGTGGTATAGCTACCACTTCTGCCGGGGGTGGTTACTAGCGTTTACGAGGTGGCTTTACGCGCGGGATGGAGGAGAGGCCCGCTCCCTGGCCCGGCGGCATCGTTGCCAGGGATTCCCCGGGGTAGAGGATGGTGACGCCCGGATTGCGCAAGCTCTCTCCGGCAAGGAACTCTCCGAAGGTTTCCGCGTGGGCCTTCAGATATTTGCGCAGCTCCTCCCGAATCACCCCGCCGCCGCCCGTCGATCCGTACCCATGGATCACCTCCAGGCGTCCGTGGTAGCCGCGCGCACGCAGTTGTTGTAAAAGCGCACAAACTCCCGCAGCGCCTCCGCCACCGTGAAGTTGTGAAGATCGATGGATCGAGTCTCGCTCATCGCTCAGATTACTTTATTCCTTAATCCCTAATCCCTCAGTCCCTATTCCCTATTCCCGATTCCCTGCCGGGGCCCCACGGACAGGTCTTCGTCCGTGGGGTGGCTATTCCCTATTCCCTGTCTTTTTCCACGCCTGCTCGACGTAGCTGTCGGTCATGCCGGCAATGTAATCGGCGACGGTGCGGGCCAGGCCCTCGGCGGGAATCTCCGCCTGGTGGTCGGCGGGCAGCAGGCCGGGGTCGGCAATGATCGCCGAAAACAATTCCCGGATGATTTCGGCGGCGTTGGCGTGATCCTGCTCCATGCCGGGGGATTCGTAGAGGTTGGCGTAGAGAAACTTCTTGGCGGCAGCGCGAGCGGCTTCCATCTCCGGGCTAAGCGCCGCAAGGCGCTGGGGCGCGCGGCGAATCTCGTCCAATGTTGTCGCGCCCAGCGCGGAGACCTGCCTGCGCGTTTCTTCCATCAAATCCGTGACCAGAGCGTCGAGAATGCGCTTCAAAGTTTCGTAAACCGCCAGCTTCTGCGGAGCGGCGGAGTAATCGCGCAGCACGGCGTCGTGGAAGCCGCGGAAGAGGGCTCACGCCCTCGCGCACCTGGCCCAGCGTGAGAATGCCCGAGTCCAGGCCGTCGTCCAGATCGGCGGTCAGGTAGGCGATCTCGTCGGCCAGATCGATGAGTTGAGCTTCGAGGGGAGGGAATTGGTCGAGAAAGTACTCGGCCAGCTCCGGGTGCTCGTGCGGCGGAGTAGTCGCGAGAGTGCTTGACGATGCCCTCGCGCACCCCCAGGGTCAGATTCAGCCCGCGAAAGCCGGCGTAGCGCTCCTCGAACCAGGTGACGATGCGCAGGGCGTGCAGATTATGGTCGAAGCCCAGGCCAAAGCCGCGCAGGCATTGGTCGAGAGCCTTTTCGCCGGCGTGGCCGAAGGGCGGATGGCCGATGTCGTGGGCCAGCGCCAGCGCCTCGGTCAGCTCCTCGTTCAGCCCCAGCGCGCGGGCCACGGTGCGGGCAATCTGGGTGACCTCAAGAGTGTGGGTGAGGCGGCTGCGAAAGTGGTCCGAAGGCGAATCGACGGCCAGGCGGCGGAAGACCTGCGTCTTGCCGGCCAGGCGGCGAAAGGCGCGCGCGTGCAGGATGCGGGCGGCATCGCGGGCAAAGGGCGTGCGGTAGGGGTGCAACGGCTCCGGGTGCGCGCGATGGGTCAGTTCGCCGTCCGCGCGCACGGCAATCCCCGCGGGCAACGCGTAGCTCGGATTGGCTTCAGAAATCTTCATCGCCTAAAACTCAAGGACTCACTTCCGGTTATATCGCGGCTCGCGAAAGCTAATTCCTAACCCCTACTCCCTACTCCCTACTCCCTGTCTTTCAACACACCAGCTTCGCCCGCCTCAGCTTGACGCCATCCAGGCGGCCCAGCAGCGTGACGGCGATGCGGGCGGGGTCAAAGAGCCGCTGCGCCATGGCCTGCACCTGGGCCGCGTCCACTTCGCTGATGCGCGCGATGATCTCGTCCACGGTGATGAACTCGTGGAAGTACATCTCCTGGCGCGCCAGGTTGGCCATGCGCGCGTTGGAGCTTTCCAGGCCCAGCAGGATGTTGCCCTTGACCTGGTCCTTGGCGCGGGTCAGCTCTTCCTCGCTCAGCAGCTCCTGCTTCAGCTTGCGAAACTCCTCCAGAATCAGCTCCACCACCTCCAGGCCCTTGCCCGCCGAGGTGCCGGCAAAGACGCACAGGATTCCGGTGTCGCGATAGGGGCTCAGGTCGGAGTAGATGGAGTAGGCCATGCCCCGCTCCTCGCGGATGGTCTGGAAGAGGCGCGAGCTCATGCCGCCGCCCAATACCGTATTCAAAATCAGCGTGGCGTAGCGGTTCTCGTCGGTGATGGGCGGGGACGGGAACGCCCAGGCAGATCTGCACCTGCTCCAGAGATTTTTTGTTGCGCAGCACGATGCGCGCGCTGGCCTCGGGCGCGGGCAGCTCGTGGAGCGTTGCGCCGCCGGCCAGCGTGGAGAACTTCCGCGCTACGGTCTCGGCAAACTTCTCATGGTCCAGGTTGCCGGCCGCGGAAAAGATCATGTTGCCGCCGTGAAAGCGGTCGCCGTGATAGGCGACCAGGCTCTGCCGGTTCAGCCGGGCAACCGTCTTCGAGGTGCCCAGAATCGGCCAGCCCAGCGGATGATCCTTCCAGAAGGCCTGCGTGAACAGCTCGTGGACCAGCACCTCCGGGTTGTCCTCGTCGATCTTGATCTCTTCCAGAATCACGCCGCGCTCGCGCTCAATGTCGGGCGCGTCGAAGACCGGGTTCAGCACCAGGTCGGTCAGCACATCCAGCGCAATGGGGACGTGCTCGGCCAGCGACTTGACGTTGAAGCAGATGGTCTCCTTGCCGGTGAAGGCGTCCAGGTTGCCGCCGATGGAGTCCATCTCCCGGGCAATCTGCTGCGCGGAGCGGGAGCGGGTGCCCTTGAAGAGCATGTGCTCCACAAAGTGGGAGATGCCGTTCATCTCCGCCGGCTCGCAGCGGGAGCCGGATTTGATCCACACCCCCATGGCCACCGAACGCATGTACTCCATCCGCTCGGTCAGCACGATCAGGCCGTTCGGCAGTACGGTGCGGCGAAGATTTCGCTCGGTGGTCATCGTTCTCCAGTCCTTCGATTGTAGGCCAAGGCGAGCTGGCGCGGCGCGGAGCTGCTGTTTGGGCAGAAATGCGGCGCGAAGGGGAAATGCTCTATGCTGACCCCAGCCGTGAGCGAAGATTTGAGCCAACTCGTGCATTTGGAAGCCTCTGACCCGGCAGGCGGAAGCCGAGCTCCCATCGGATGGTCGGAGGCTCTTCGGACTCGACGCCGAGGCGCTGGCCGCTTGCATGGTGGCGGCGGGCGAGCCGGCCTGGCGCGGCCGCCAGTTAGCAGAAGCCCTGTATCGTCAACGGATTACGGAACTGGATGCGATGACTACGCTGCCTAAGACGCTCCGCCAGCGGCTCGTCGCAGAAGGCTGGCAGGTGGGCCGGCCAGCAATTGTCCAGGTCTTCCAATCCGTGGACGGCACGGAACGCTACCTGGTCGAGTGCCTGGCGGCGATGGCCTGACTGTGGAAACCGTCTGGATGCCGGAGGGCGACGACGGCGAATCCGGCGACGGCAGCGATGCAGATAAACCACAAAATCTGGGTGCCCCAGGTCCCTCGCTTTTGGGGACCTGGGATAGCAAAGAATCCAATCGGGAATCTGACCCGGAAGAAGTGAGTGGGGCATGGAAGACCCGCTCACGAGCCACCCTCTGCGTCTCCAGCCAGGTGGGCTGCGCGGTAAACTGCCAGTTCTGCCTTACCGCCAAACTCGGCTTGCAGCGCAATCTTGACAGCGGGCGAGATCGCCGGCCAGGTTGTCGCCGTCTTTGACCGTCACGCCGTCGAGGTGGGCCGCGACCGCGTGAACCTGGTCTTCATGGGCATGGGCGAGCCGTTCCTGAACTACGACAACTTCATGGGAGCGGTGCGCCTGCTGGTCCGCGAGGTTGGCCTGAGCCCGCAGCGCATGACGGTCTCGACCTCGGGCATCGTCCCCGGCATCGAGCGCTTTGCCCCGAGCCGCCGGAGTTCCGCCCCAAGCTGGCCATCAGCCTGAACGCGCCCAACGACGCAATCCGCTCCGAGATCATGCCCATCAATCGCAAGTGGCCCATCGCAGCGGTCATGGACGCAGTGCGCCGGATTCAACTCCGCCCCCGCGAGCGGATTACCTTCGAATATGTCCTGCTGGGCGGCGTCACCGACCGTCCCGAGCACGCCGCCGAAGTCGCCCGCCTCATCCGCCGCACCGGCCTACCCGCCAAGGTCAACCTCATCGCCTGGAATCCCGGCCCCGGCATTTCCACTACACAACTCCCAAGCCCGAAGCCGCGGAGCCTTCCGCAGCACGCTGATCGACGCGGGCATTCCAGCTTATCTGCGCAAGCCGCGCGGCCGCGACATCTACGCCGCCTGCGGGCAGTTGAAGCGCACAGTGGAGGGGTGAGAATCGCAGAGCACGGTTATCCGACCTCCTTGATTATTTTATTGGTGCCTGAAATCAAATCTTCAACCTCATCAGGTTTTGGCTCGCGGTCTTTCTTGTGACCACATAGATTACGAATATCTGCAAGCCTCTGAATAAGACGCCATATAGGTATGTCATAGACTCCGGCATCTTTAAGGAGATCATTGAGGTCGGAGATTCCAGGTGATTCTTGGCGATTTTGATCTGATGAACGGTGCAGCAACCTTTCAAATGAGATTCAAGTACAACTCCACAGACAACTCCAGCAGAACGCAAATGTTGTGCCTTGAATAAGGCGCGAGCTGCATCTATGTCAGAGTCTAGTAGCTCAGCTTTCAACGTCGCTCTAATGTCGCGAAGTGCAGAAGAAGCAAGTTGGGCGGCAGCGACAACGATGCTTACCTGTCGCAGGAGTTTTACACCGAAAGCTTGCGTTGGATTGAATGTGAGTTCCCCGTGAAATTTAACACGAAGGCCTAGAAGAAAGTCGCTAATGGCGTAAGTGTCATATGTTATCTCTTTTCTCTTTTCGTGACGATACGCTTCTTTAAACTCTGTTAATCATAGAGGTGAAATCTGCGTTACTGCGGACAGTGCCTTTGAGTACCAGGTCTCGTAACGCGGAGCGAATTCCCCAAGTACCATCTCAGGGTTCTGTCCATCAGTAAGAAGTTTCGCGCCTTCTTTCAGGAGTTCTTCAAGCTCGTTCGTAATGGCTTGTATATTCATCGGAGACAATTATAAGCTGCAAGATGGATTCATGATCCAAAATGGACACGTTCAGATGCCGAGCAGGGAATGAATCCTCTCTATGCCGCCGCCCGCTCCACCACCTCCAACACCGTCCCCTCGATCTTTTGCAGATAAGCGACAATCTCGAAGAGGTTCTTCGCCTGCGGATTGCCGGTCGAGCTGAACATGCGCATCAGCACCTTGGGAGAGCGGCCCAGATCAGCTCCCAACCTCACGAAACCAATCGTGCCGTTGATGTATTTGCGAAGCACGGATTTTCCCGTCTCCACATCGCCGGAGATCATGCAGCCGACCGCCTCCTTCAGCAGCGCGCGGCGAAAATCCGCGCTTTTCTGAAGATGCTCTCGAATGGTCTCATTAAAATCCTTGGTCAGTGCCATCATTCCTCCCGCTTGTGCTGTTTGTACTCCTGCCAGAAGCCTTTGCCGTCTCTATGTCGGCTTGCTGATGCTCGTTTGTCCCGCCGCTAAGCAGAATCACCAATCATTTCCCGTCCCTACCGAAATATATCCGATATCCAGGGCCGAAGTCCAGCCGGAGCTCCTGGACGCCCCCGCCTAACTCCTTTAGCAGATGAAAATTTCCGCCTTCCAACCTGGTCAGTGCAATCGCAATTCGTGCGCGAATGGTGCCATCCAGCTTCTCAAACCATCGCTCAAAGGGATTGCGCCCCAGAGGTCAACGTACTGGCGAATCTCAATCACATATGAAATGGTAGCACAAAAGATACTATATGAGTATATTTATGTCGTTAGCATCCCACCCTTTCCGAAAAACAAGCTAGGAAAGGATGGCGTCACTATGGCATTACTCTAGATACAGGAGTGTTAATAGTGCGCTGGAATTCCTCTCAGTGCGCCGTGCTGTGCACGCCCAGCGCACTCAGCTTGGATTTCGCCTGCGCGGCCTCCGGCGTTTGCGGATGGCGCTTGACGAGCGACTTCAGCTCGGTGATGGCCTCAGTCTTCCTGCCCAATTGCAACAGCGCCAGCCCCTTGCGCAGTTGTGCCGCCGGAGCCTTCGAGCTGCCGGGGAAGCCTTCCAGCACGGCGTTGTAGGCCTTCACCGCATCCGCAGTAGTTTTTCTGCCGGTAGGCGATCTCGCCCAGGTAAAACTGGGCCATCGCCGGCCAGATCATCCATTCGGATAGTAGTGAATCACGTCCTGGAACTCGCCGCTGGCCACTTCGTACTTGGCGGCGTTGTAGTCGCGCACGCCGGCCTGAAAAGTCTCCTTGAGCGGCGGCGTCTGAGGGACGGCCACCCCGGCTGCGGCAGGTCCGCCAGGAATAGCAGGACCGGCTACCGCAGCCGCGGGCGGAGTCTGGATGTTCTGCAACTGCGCCTGCATATCCTGGATCGATCTTATCCAGCTTGGCGATGCGCGACTTCAACTCGTCCACCGAGTCGTTCAGCGACTGCACCTGGCCGGAGGCGGTGTCCAGCTTGCCGCTGGTCGCGTCGCTCTGGGCGGCGATCTTCTGCTGCAGCGCGTTCACCGTCGCGGACATCTGGTTGGCGTTGTCCGCCGTCTGCTCGGCCAGGTGCTGCAAGACGGCAAAGCGCGTGTCCATGGTGGTCTGGAGCCGCTGCACCATGTCCAGCAGTTGCTGCACCTGCGTTTGCAGCTCGATGATCTCATTCGATGTCGACTGGCGCGCGCCGGCGTCGGAAGGGAGACGAGCACCATGGCGGTGATGGCCGCCGCAAGGAAACGATTGCGAAGTGTTCTGTATATGCATGATTCACCTATGAAAAACAGTGGATCAGTGAACAGTGATCAGTAAACAGATGAACTGGCTCACCGGCCACTGTTCACTGTTCACTGACCACTGTATTTTACCTTTCCGGCGTGAATCCGCCGCGGCGGTTCTGTTGCCAGCACTCCTCGGTCGACTCGGAGCAGAAGGGCTTCTCCTTGCCGTAGCTGACCACGCGAATGCGGTTGGCCGCCACGCCGGCGGTCACCAGGGCATTTTTGGCCGCATCGGCCCGGTTCTGTCCCAGCGCCAGGTTGTACTCGTTGGAGCCGCGCTCGTCGCAGTAGCCGCCGATGACAATCTTCACCTCCGGATGGCTCACCAGGTAGGAGGCGTCGCGCGAGAGCGTGGCCTGCGCGTCGCCGCGAATATCGTAGGTGTCGTAGTCGAAGAAGATGTCCTGAACATTGGCTCTTGAACTCCTCTTCCGCGCTCATGGTGCTGTTGGGCACTACCACGGCAGGAGGCCCGTTCACCGTCACCCGCGCCGTGGCTTCAGCCGTGCCGCCGTCTCCCTTGGCCACCAGGTGATAGGTGGTCGATTCCGTGGGAGTCACGGTCTTCACGCCCGAGCTGGGCACATCGCCGATGCCATCGATGGAGACGGTGGTGGCATTGGTCGTGCGCCAGCTCAGCTGAACCTGGTCGTTGGCCGAGACCAGCGCCGGAGTTGCGGTAAGCTGCGCGGTGGGCGCGGACACAGTCATCGGAGCCGTCTCCTCAGGGGAAGCCGGTTTGGTCTTGTTGCCGCAGCCTGCAACAGCACAATGCGGCAAGCAGCACGACAGGGGCCAGAATACGATTCAGTCGGTTCAATGGATTACTCCTTCCACAGAAATTCATGGTCAATTCATAAACATCGATAGTGCAGAACCACATGGTTGTTTCATGCTGGCCAGCCTCGCAGGCCGGTCTGCGCGGCCTCAGGAGCTTACTTCCAGCTCCAGTTGGGCATGAAGTTATTGCCCGTCTGGGTCAGTTGATGCTGCTCGGTGCCGTCGGCCAGCATCGATCCAGATCTGGCTGTGCCGCGTGGCCCATCGTCCGCTCAAAGACGATGTGCCGCCCGTCGGGCGCCCAGGAGGGAAAATCGTTGCTGCCCGCATCGTGGGTCAATTGCAGCCAGCGCTTGCTGGCAATGTCCATCACGTAGATGTCCTGCCCGCCGGGCGCGCCGGGGCCATACTTGCGGTTCCAACTGAAGGTCAGAAACTGTCCGTTGGGCGACCACGAGGGCGAGATCGCATAGCCACCGTCGGTCAGCCGCTGCACGTTGGCGCCGTCCTGGTCCATGGTGTAAATCTGCGGCAACCCGGTGCGCCCGCTCACCCACGCCAACTGCGCGTTGGTGCGCGGATTCCAGGTGGGCGCAACGTCGGGTCCGGCGAAGTTGGTCAGCTGGCGCAGATTGGCGCCGCTGGCGTCCGCCACCCAAATCTCCGGATCGCCCGAGCGCGACGACGAGAAGGCGATCCTCGTCCCGTCGCCCGACCAGGCCGGTGACTGGTTGCTGCCGCCGGCCGTGCCCGCCGGGAAAGTTCACCAGCCGGCCCAGTTCCAGCGAATACATCCGGATGGCCCATCCCTCGCGGCCCAGCGATGCAAAGGCGATGCGCGTATTGTCCGGCGAGATGCGCGGCGAGAGCGAGATGCGTGCCCAGGTGCGTGACCTGATGCTGATTCTGCCCGTCGTAGTCCATCGCCCAAATCTCTTTGGTTCCGCTGCGCGAGCTGACAAAATAGATCTTCGTCTCGGCAATGCCGTTGATGCCGCCGCCCAGCCGCAGAATGATCTCATCGGCAAACCGGTGCGCAATGGTCCGCGCCATATCCGGGCTGGCCGCTTCGTTGTACTGCTTGCCCAGCACCTGGGGATTGGCGGTGTTGCGGGTATCGAAGAGCCAGCCGGAGACAGCCAGCCGCCCATTGGCGGCCGAAAGCGCGCCGAAGGCCACCATGGCCGCGTTGGCCGGCGCCGCCGACCACTGCGCCAGGTTGATCTCCTGCGGCGAGCCGGGCGTGGCCTGCGGAGCCATGCTCTTCGAAACCATGTCGAAGATGCCCGCGTTGGCCAGGTCGCTGATAGAGCGTGGAGTCAAAGGCCGCCTTCAATGCCGGCGTCTGGGGATCGTTGCCGCCCGGCTTGAAATCCGCCGCGGCCAGGCGGATGCGCTCGTTGCCCAGGTTGGAACCGGTACGAATCCAGTCCTGGGCCGCGCATGGGAAGTGCCGCCAAAACTGCCAGAACAATCAGCAAATAAGGGAAAATCCGGGAATGTGCCTTCATTGGACGCGCAATCCTTCCTCGGTAAATGTGTGGATTGACTTTCAGGCTCAGGGATACGGCCAGCCTTATTGGTCGGCATCCTGTCTCACCCATGCAAGAAAGAGCCACTCTTGTCTACCATCACCATTTTACGTCCGCGTACGCTCACGTCGCTCTGTATAATCATAGCCTGAGTCAAGTATGTAGTACAAACCGTCTATGATTCCGAACGAAATAGCGGAAATTACTGTTTCTCATCCTGTAGCGAACGGGGCCCGAGGCGTACTCTTCAGCCTGGGTGGTAGTCGAAGCTATACGCAGTTGTTCTTAAACAAACTCTCAGGGACATTACGTCATACTCGACAATAGAAGACGTCATCACCGTGCTTTGGTTGTATTGCGCGGGCAGCGCGCCGAAGGTGTCCACGCGCTGCGCCGCCCGCAGGCAGGAGCGGTCCAGCGTCTGGCTTCCGCTGTTCTGGCTCATCTGCACATTGCTCACGCTGCCGTCGCGGTGAATGGCGAACTGGATGTAGGCCCGGGAGCCCCTCGGCGTGTGCGGGTCCACCTCCTGCTTGTACCAGTTGGCGGACATCTTGCGTATTGATGCCGTCCACGTACCAGCCGAAGCGGTGCCGAAGTCGCTGTCGCTGACCGTCGTCTGGCCGCTGGTAAAGCCCTGCGGCTGCATCGACCGCGCCATCGACGAGCCCGCCTGCTCGCCGTACCGGGCCAGATTGTCCGCCTCCGGCTCAGGCTGCTTCGCCTTGCGCGTGTTCTGCTTGGGCTTGTCTGCTTGCCGGTGATGGCCAGCGCGCTCTCGTCCACCGCCTGCTTTGGTCTTGGCGGCGGGCTCGGCCGGCGCCTGGCTGGGCGTGTCGGTGGCCAGCACATTCTCGATTGGGCGGCTGATCGGAGGGCAAGGGAAGCGCGCTGACCAGCTTCACCTGAATCGCCCCGCTTCCCGCGCCGCCCCACATGTTGTGATGAAACAGTCCGGCAAGAAGCCCATAGGTCAGCAGAAGCGCGGCCAGCGCGCCGTGCAGCAACAGCGATCCCGCCGCCGGGGCCATCATCGGCTCCGGCGAGGAGGCTATCTCCCGCTCCAGTTGCTCGCCGCCATCCAGTAGGCTGTCCATGTGCTTTCCCGAAAAACTATGCGGTGCACCACCCTCGCCGCGTCTTTGTTTTTGCGGTTAGGGTGGGATACCACGAACCTCGGCCAGTCCCTAATTCCCCCCCGCCGCCTTCGTATCCAGCGGCTGCGTCACAATCGAAATGTTGGTGATCCCCGCCTGCTTCACCGCGTCCATCACGCTGGCAAAGGCGCCAAACGGAACCCGCTCGTCGGCCCGCAGATAAATCACCTGATGGGCCGGATCGCTGCCCGGCTGGTGCAGCCTCCCGCGCCAGTTCGTGAATGTTGACCGGCTGATCGCCCAGAAACACCTGCTGATCGCGGTCGATGGTCACCACCAGCCGCTGCTCGGTAATCTCCCTGACCGTCCGCGTCTTGGGCACGGCCACTTCAATCCCCGACTGCAACACCGGCGCGGTGATCATGAAGATCATCAGCAGCACCAGCACCACGTCCACCAGCGGCGTGATGTTGATCTCCGCCAGCGAGCTCTGCGTCTGGCCGTTGCTATTTGTAAAGGCCACGGTCCACCTCCCGGGCAGGCTTCCCTGGCCGGTTCACGAACCCCTTCAGCGTTCGCCGTCCGCGCAGGACCGCGACGCACCGGAATCTCTTCCAGCGAGTTCAGCAGCTCGCGGCAAAAGTCGTCGATGGCCGCGGCAAAGACCCTGATCCGCGCCGTGAACTGGTTGTAGGCCACCACCGCCGGAATGGCCACAAACAGGCCCGCAGCAGTGGTAATCAGCGCCTCGCTGATGCCCGGCGCCACGGCCCGCAGCGTCGCCGCTCCCGCCGTGCCCAGCCCGTGAAAGGCGTCCACAATGCCCATCACCGTGCCGAAGAGCCCCACAAACGGGCTGACGGCCGCAATGGTCGCCAGCCAGGTCAGCCGCCGCTCCAGGCTGGTCACCGCCTCGCTGGCCGCCGTCTGCGCCGAGCGCTCCAGCGGCGCCAGGTTGCGCGGCGGTCCCGAGCCGCCCGTCTGCCGCTTGTAGGTCTCGTACACCTCCTCGAAGACCTGCGCCAGCGGGCTTGCCTTGCACTCGCGCGGCCACTGCGGCCATCTCCTGCAAGCGGCTGGCCGTGCGGAAGGCGCGCAGAAACCGCTGGCTCTCCCTGGTCGCCTTGCGGAAGGTGGATATCTTGCCCAGAATCACGGTCCACGAGTAAAGGCTGGCAATCAGCAGCAGCACCAGCACGGCCATGCGCCACCGGGCCGCTGTTCTGGATCATCTCCACCAGCGCGCTGGAGCCCAGCCCCAGCTGGCGTTCCCTGGCCCGCGCCGCTGTCAGGCGGCAGTTGAAAGAGCAAAGCAGCTATCAAAATCGGCGTTCACCTCACCTTTAACGGTAGCAGACGCCGTGCCCCGCTCCAAGTTATCGATCTGGTGCGCTCGCGCGCTTTTCCCTCCGATCCCCAAGCCAGAAGTGCCGTCCGTTCATGCTATGCTGCGCTCGGATTCCCGTTGCGGTTTTTTGCGCCTCCAGCGATGAGCAGCCTGATCGCAGCGCAGCGGAGTCGAAGGACCTGCGAATTCTTGCCGTAGGAATGGACCCCACCATGCTCGTCGAACTGCGCGCTGAAAACTACGCCGTCATCGATCACGCCATCGCCACCTTCGGCCCCGGGCTCAACCTGCTCACCGGCGAAACCGGCGCGGGCAAATCCATCCTGGTCGACGCGCTGGCCCTGCTCATGGGCGGCAAATCCTCCGCCGAGGTCGTCCGCCACGGCGCCGACAAGGCCGTCGTCGCCTGCGTCTTCGAGTCCACGCCCAACGCCGAGACCATCCTCGAAGAAAACGGCATCGACTCCGCCGGCAACGACGTCATCCTCCGCCGCGAAATTCTCTCCACCGGCAAGGGCCGCGTCTTCGTCAACAACCAGCCGGCCACCGTCGCCGTCCTCCGCCAGCTTGCCCCGGAGCTGGCCCTGGTCCACGCCCAGAGCGAGAGCCTCAGCAGCTTCGACCAGGCCCAGCAGCGCATTCTCCTCGACCGCTTCGGCGGCCTCTCGACACCGACGCCGTCGCCGAGGCCTACGCCCGCTGGCGCGCCGCCGCAGACCAAGCTCGACGACCTCCTCCAGGGCGAGCAGGACCGCCTGCGCATGGTCGATCTGTGGAGCTATCAGAGCAAGGAGATCAACGCCGCCCATCTCGCAGCCCGGCGAGGACGAGGCTCTGGAAACCGAAAAGCGCGTCCTGGCCAACGCCGAAAAGCTCTACGCCGCCGCCATGGGCGCCTTCGACGAGCTCTACGAAGGCGGCGCATCCGCCGAAGTCGCCCTGCGCGCCGCCCTGCGCAACGTCGAGGAGCTGGCCCGCTACGACGCCCGCTTCACCGAGGCCGCCCAGCAGCTTGCCGCCGCCCGCGCCACCATCGGCGACATCGGCGCCAGCCTGCGCGACTACGCCGAGGGCATCAACGCCTCGCCCGAGCGCCTGGCCGAGATCGAAGACCGCCTCGCCCTCCTCGACCGCCTCAAGCGCAAGTACGGCAAGACCATCGCCGAGGTCATCGCCTTTGGCGAAGAGGTAGCCCGCAAGCTGGCCGAGGTCGAAGACCGCGACGAAATCCTCAAAGACTCTGCGCGCCGAGCTCGACACCGCCGCCGCGGCCTATCGCGCCGCCGCCAACGCCCTCAGCGCCGAGCGCAAAGCCGCCGCCGCCAAGCTCGCCAAGCTCGCCGAAGCCCAGATCAACTCCCTCGCCATGAAGGTCCAATTCGAGGTCGCCGTCTCACGCCACCGGAGAGACAGGCAATCCCACTGGACCTCCGACCGGCTGGGACATGGTCGAATACCGCATCGCCACCAACCCCGGCGAACCCCTCAAGCCCCTCGCACGAGATCGCCTCCGGCGGCGAAATGTCCCGCGTCATGCTGGCCCTCAAAGTCAGCGTCGAAGAAGGCGCCAGGCCAAACCTGCAAAGCCGCCGGCCAAGCCAAAGCCGCCAAGCCCAGAAGAAGCCCCCACCCCGCGCACGCTGGTCTTTGACGAGATCGACATCGGCATCGGCGGCCGCGCCGCCGAAGCCGTCGGCCAAAAGCTCAAATCCCTCAGCCGCGGCCAGCAGGTCCTCTGCGTGACCCACCTGCCCCAGATCGCCGCCTTCGCCGACCAGCACTTCGTCATCGACAAGCGCGAAGTCCGACGGCCGCACCAAGACCAAAATCAGCCTCCTCGACGACCGCGCCCGCACCCACGAAGTCGCCCGCATGGTCTCCGGCGCAAAGGTCACCGAAACCAGCCTCCAGCACGCCGCCCAGATGATCGCCGCCAGCCGGTAAACGTCGAACAGGCCCGCAACAATTCACAGGCGCAGCGTTTAGAAACGCGCCAGGACCTTCACGAGAGCAAGACGGCCAACCGCCGCGAGAAATATGCAGTAGAGAATATTGGCTTGCCAGATGATTCTCGCGCTTCGCCCCTCGTATTTGAGCCATCCCCGCCGGTCCATAAGCCGCGATTCTATATATCCGGAAATGACCAATGATGGAAGGAGAAGCACGACATAAGCGACTGGGACTGCCCATTTCTTTTCGATAGGTCCCATCTATGCGGCACTCGTAATGACGATTAGAAAATAGGTGATTCGCGGGATTATTCACTTCACAAAAGCGGCGAGGTGCGCATATGATTGCGCCTAAGCCGCATAGAGAACTATTTCCTTCATCAAAGAGGCGGCTTGCGCTCAGGAGCAAAGTTGTGACTATTGGAATTGGATTTAGGTGCCGTGATGGGATCGTTCTGTCTGCGGACCAGCAAGTGACGTGGGGGGATAGCCACAAAGCCTATGAACGCAAATTGCGTTGTCATTCCTCCGATGGGTGGAATGCAGCGTTTACCTATGCCGGCAGTCCGGTTTTATGGAACAGCTTCAACGATAAATTCGGGGAGGCAATGAAGCTACTTCGTAAGCCTCCAACTATAAGGATTATCCGAGAGATGGTCGAAACTATTCTCGGTCTTTTCGATGAACTGAAAGACGATCCCACGTGCTTGAATCTTCTTTGTGCGGTGATTGTTCCTGGCGAAGATTATGCGTTATTCCGAACCGAAGGAAACGTGATCCACAGTGTTAGGGATTACGAATATGTGGGCTGTGGAGATTCATCTCTGTTGAGATTTCTGGGGCCACTAATTACCGCTGATCCTCCTGTCGCTACAGAGGATCAGGCAGGCCGGATAGTTCGTCAGGCCGTGATGATGGCGACCTATTTGGTAATGAAGGCGAAGACCCACATAGACGGGTGCGGTGGGGATACCGATGTTTTGGTGGTTCGTCCTGATGGCTCCCTGACTCTGTGGAGTTCTCCAGAAATTTACAAAATAGAGCAAATGATGCTGATGTTGGAGCATCATACGAGCCACGTTGCGGCCCACTTCTTTGACAGAAGATTTTCAGACGATCAACTTGCTAAGACTCTGGAATTCTTGGTTTCACGCCTCAAGAGCGATCACCATGAATTCCAAGTGCCAGTCGATAGGTTTAGGCAGTGAGTTTCTCAAACGTCAGAGGATCAGCAGTAACCATGTGCCGGGTGCCCCATCCTTGAATCGCTCTTTGATTCAAGGGTGGGAGACCACGAACCTCAACCTGTCAGCGTGTACCCAGGCAAGGAAGCTCTTGCGAGCGAGGAGCGCGCCGTCTGGAATTTAGCGCTTGCCAGTTGTCCAATACTTATTCTTTGTTGACACAGATCGCAAATGTAGATACAATACTGTATATACGGAGGACCGGTGCGCTGGACATGGGACCCCGAAAAGGCGAAGAAGAACCTTGAGAAGCACAAGGTCAGCTTCGAACTCGCCGCACGCGCCCTGGGCGATCCTCTGTGCATATCGGTTCCCGACCCGTACCCCAACGAGGAACGGTGGAGGACTCTGGGTTCGCCAAGTGCGGATGGAATCGTAGTTCTCTACGTCGTCCATACTTGGCCCGAGGACGAATCAGGAGCCGGAAGAATCATTAGCGCAAGAAAGGCGGAGGCCCATGAGAGGCAGGAATATGAAGAGAGGTAACCCAGAACCGCTGACCCCGAAGTTGCAGGCCGAGCTTGATGCCCTGGCTGCGATGCCGGAGAGCGAGATCGACACCACCGAAATGCCGCCCATCACCGATTGGAGCCATGCGGTGCGCGGGCCGTTCTATCGCCCCATCAAGCGCCCTCTTTCGCTGCGCGTTGATGCCGACATTCTTGACTGGTTCCAGCGCCAGGGCCAAGGCTACCAAACCCGCATGAACTTCGCCCTGCGCGAGTACGTCGAGCGTCATGGCAAAGCATCTGCGTAAATCGATCACCAGGACTACCACTGAGAGGAGAAAGCCATGCGCATGTACAACCCTCCGCATCCCGGCGAAGTCATTCGGGAGTATCTCGGCGAGATGACCGTTTCGGCGGCGGCCGAGCATCTGGGCGTGGGCCGGGTCACCTTCTCCCGCGTTCTCAACGGCAAAGCCGCTGTTTCGCCGGAGATGGCCGTGCGCCTGGCTGCCGCCTTCGGCACCTCCACGCCCGAAGTGTGGCTGCGCATGCAGGCCAAGTACGACTTGTGGCAGATCAGCAAACGTAGCAGAATCCGCGTCCATCCGCTTCCCCACCTCCAGCACACCTGAAACTGGTGAAGCAGAGAATGCAGGAGTATAGAGCCTGTAAAAACCGCGCCTGCACCCGCAACTACGCATTTCTCTCGCCGGGCTTACGCGCAACTACGCAGTTAATTCACGGTAACTACGCGCAACTACGCGCAAAAATCGCAAATATTACGCGCAATGACGCATATTTCCCCCAAAAACTGTACGCGTATGTACACATAACCACTCAAAAGCGAATTCGACTTATATTGTCCAAAAACCGCCCTCCGCCCGAAAAAGGCGCGATCCGAAGACCGCGTCGTGTGTTATGTATCACAACTCTGCCCGGATGCCTGGGATGAAATCTCTGCCACCCTGGAACCCCAGGACCCTCCATCATCACGGATACGGCAGATTCGTGGTGGACGGGGAACGGATCCGGCTGAAATCGAGCAAACCCTGGAGGCTGGGCGCTCTTTCACCTCTATAATCCATCCAAAGGGGAGGTCATCTTGAAAACGATTCGACACAACGCCCTCTGCGTCTTTGCTCTGGCTCTTATCGCGCTGTTATCCGTTGCCGGAGCCCAAGCGCAGCAACTCACGCCGAAACTTCAGAACGCCGTCGGCCATTGGCAGACCTATAGCGATGGCAAACCCGCAGGCACGGTGGAAACCTACCTGTTAAACGGCCAACTGTTTGGCCAGGTCACCAAGGTGCGCCCCGGCCGCACGCCGCAGGACGTGTGCGACAAGTGTTCCGGCGAGTACAAGAACCAGCTCATCCTGGGCATGGTCATCATGCGCAACTTCCATCCCGACGGAGATGACTGGGTGGGCGGAACCGTCGTGGACCCGGAGAATGGGAAGGAATACAAGGGCAAGATCTGGGCCGAGGGGAACGACAAGCTCCATATGCGCGGCTATATCGGCATCTCTCTGCTGGGGCGGACCGAGGTCTGGACCAGGATTCCCTGAGCAGGCAGCCCGAATGTCGAGTCTGGCACGGAAACGGTGGCTTGCAATCACCGTTTCTGTATGCCCCACCCTCAACACGCACATTGGTATACTGGCAGTGTGACTACAACTCTGCCTCGATTCCATCTCGAACGGTAACCGCTCCGAGACTTCCCCCAGCTCAGAAGAGGGTGTTGTTGCTCAAGCCGCGGGGCTTTTGCGCCGGAGTGGTGCGCGCCATCGACGTTGTCAAAATCGCGCTGGAAACCTTTGGCGCGCCCATCTACGTTCGCCGCGAAATTGTGCATAACCGCTATGTTGTGAATGAATTGGCGGAAAAAGGCGCGATTTTTGTTCATGAAATCGACGACGTGCCCGACGGGCAGCGCGTCATCTACTCGGCCCACGGCGTTTCGCCGGCGGTGCGGGAGATCAGCAAGGGCCGCCATCTGAGGGTGATCGACGCCACCTGTCCGCTGGTGACCAAGGTCCACATCGAGGCCGTCAAGTTTGCCAAGCAGGGCTACTCGCTGGTGCTGATCGGCCACCGCGACCACGACGAGATCGAAGGCACGCTGGGCGAAGCGCCGGAGGCGACCCAGGTGGTCTCCAACGTGGCCGAGGTCGCGGCGCTTCAGGTGCCCGACCCCAACCGCGTGGCCTATCTGACCCAGACCACGCTCTCGCTGGACGAGGCGCGGGACATCATCCACGCCCTCAAGGAAAAGTTTCCCAACATCGTCGGCCCGCACTCGCAGGACATCTGCTACGCCACTGAGAACCGGCAGGTTGCGGTGCGCAACGTGGCGCACAATGCCGGCTTGGTGCTGGTGGTGGGCTCAACCAACAGCTCCAACTCCAATCGCCTGGTCGAGGTCTCGCGCAACCTGGGAACCATCGGCTACCTGATCGACAACTCTCAGGCCATCGACCCGGCTTGGCTGGAGGGCGTCAGCACAGTTGCGGTGACGGCCGGCGCTTCGGCTCCCGAGGTGCTGGTCGAGGATGTGGTCAACTACCTGCGACAAAACGGCTTCGACAGCGTCGAAGAAGTAGAAGTGATGCCGGAAAATGTGCGCTTCGGCCTGCCGCCGGAGATTGTGCAGGCCATCGGCAGCGCCGGCGGGACAGAGGCTGTTGCCGGTAGCAGGTGACTAGGACTAGGGAAGCTAGGGACTGGGATAGATTCTGAGGCGTTTGAATCGCATGAGCATTCAGCAAGGGAAGACGCAATCCGCAGCGCCCCGGTTTGGGCGGCTGGATGCGGACCTGGCAGATGTCGCAGTCGGCCATTGCTCCGCTCCCGCGACTACCTGCTTTCCCGGCAGCATCCCGAAGGGTACTGGAGCGGGGAACTGGAAGCCGACGCGATGCTCGAGGCCGACTACATCTTTCTGCATACGCTGCTGGAAAGCGGCGATCCGGGCCGGCTGCAGCGCGCGCTCACCGAGATGATGCGCTACCAGAACGAGGACGGCAGCTGGAGCATCTATCCCGGCGGTCCGGGCAACATCTCGCTCTCGGTCAAGTGCTACTCCTCGGCCAAGCTCATGGGCATCGGCGCGGACGATCCGCGCCTGGCCAAGTGCCGCGAGTGGGTTCTCGCGCACGGCGGCGTGGTGGCGTGCAACACCTTCACCAAAATGTATCTCTGCGCGCTGGGCGAGTACGACTACGACGCGGTGCCCGCCATTCCGCCGGAGATCGTTCTCTTTCCCAACTGGTTTTACTTCAACATCTACGAGATTTCTTCCTGGTCGCGGTCGATTCTGGTTCCGCTGGCCATCATGTACGCCAAAAAGCCGTTCAAGAGAATTCCGCCCGAGCAGGGAATCGACGAGTTGTTCGTGGGCGGGCGCGCCAACTCGATCCTGCGCCTGCGCAGGGACCGCAAGCGCCATCTTTTCCTGGCGCAACTTCTTCATCATTCTGGACCGGCATCATGCACTGGGCCGAGGCGGTTCACATCCGCCCGCTGCGCACGCTGGCCCTGAAGAAGGCGGAAAAGTGGATGCTGGAGCGGCTGGAGATGACCGACGGCCTGGGCGCCATCTATCCGGCCATGCTGAACGCCATCATCGCCCTGCGCTGCCTGGGCTACTCCGAGGACGATCCGCAGGTGATCCGCGCGCGCGACGAATTTGAAAAGCTGGGCATCGAAGAGCCGGCCAGCGAAGCGATGCCGGAGCCGACCTTCCGCATGACGCCCTGCATGTCGCCGGTGTGGGATACGGCGCAGGCGGTCTTTGCCCTGGGCGAGGCGGGCGTGGACGCGCAACGATCCGCGCATGATCAAGGCCGTCGATTGGATGCTCTCCAAAGAAGTTCGCCACAAGGGCGACTGGGCCGTGAAGGTGCCCAACACCGAGCCCGGCGGCTGGTACTTCGAGTTCAACAACGAGTTTTATCCCGACACCGACGACACCGCGCAGGTGCTGCTGGCGCTGAGCAAGGTGGACAATCCCCGCGAGCGCTATCAGCACCAGGTGGCCGCAGCGCGCCATCGCGTGGGAGTTCGCCATGCAGTGCAAGAACGGCGGCTGGGGCAGCTTCGACAAAGACAACACCAAGATGATCTTCCAGTACATCCCCTTTGCGGATCACAACGCGATGCTCGATCCGCCGACGGTGGACATTACCGGACGCATGCTGGAGATGCTGGCCAGCTACGGCTACACGCGCAGCGACAAGCGCGTCGAGAAGGCCATCAAGTTCATCTTCAGCGAGCAGGAGCCGGATGGAAGCTGGTTTGGCCGCTGGGGCGTGAACTACATCTACGGAACCTTCCTGGTGCTGCGCGGGCTGGACGCCATCGGCTTCGATCATCTACGAGCCGCAGATTCAGCAGGCCGCCGAGTGGATTCGCATGGTGCAGAACGCCGACGGCGGATGGGGCGAGAGCTGCGGCAGCTACGACGATCCGGATACGCGCGGCGTGGGCACCAGCACGCCTTCGCAGACCGCCTGGGCGCTGCTGGGCCTGCTGGCCGCCGGCGACGACCGCTCCGACTCCATTGCCAAGGGCGTGCGCTGGCTGCTCGACGCGGCAGCAGGCCGACGGCAGTTGGGACGAGTCGATGGGCGAAGGCGCGACGCGGCAGAGCATCATCACGGGAACAGGCTTCCCCAGAGTCTTTTACCTGGCCTACACCCTGTACCGCCAGTACTTCCCGCTGATGGCTCTCACCACTTACAGCCGAACGATGGAATATGCAGGCAATTAGCGGCTACAAACAGTACTCATGGAACGCGCCGTTCAACGGCGCTGGAGGATTATCCAAAGATGGCTATTCCTATCTCCCAGATGTGGACGGTTGCCACCTATGTGCTGAAGAAGAAGCTCACCGGCGTCAAGCGCTATCCCCTGGTGCTGATGCTGGAGCCGCTCTTCCGCTGCTAGCTGGCCTGCGCCGGATGCGGCAAGGTGCAGTATCCGCCGCACATTCTCAAAAAGCAGCTCACGCCCGAGGAGTGCTTTGCCGCGGTGGAAGAGTGCGGCGCGCCCATGGTTTCCATCCCCGGCGGCGAGCCGCTGCTGCATCCGCAGATCGTCGAGATCGTCAACGGCCTGATCGCGCGCAAAAAGTACATCTACCTCTGCACCAACGCGCTGGAACTCAAGAAGCGTCTGCCGGAGTTTACGCCGTCGAAGTACCTCACCTTCTCGGTGCATCTCGACGGCCAGCGCGAGCATCATGACTTTTCCGTCTGCCGCGAGGGCGGCTACGACATCGCCGTCGAGGGCATCCAGGAGGCCGTCCGGCGCGGCTTCCGCGTCACCACCAACGCCACCTTCTTCGACGGCACCGATCCCAACAGCGTCCGCGCCTTCTTCGACGAGGTGATGGGCATGGGCGTCGAGGGCATCGTGCTTTCGCCCGGCTACAGCTACGACAAGGCTCCCGACCAGAATCGCTTCATGGGCCGCGCCCGCGTGCGCCGCCTCTTCCGCGCCATTCTCTCCAACCGCAAACCCACCTGGAAGTTCAATATGTCGCCGCTGTTTCTTGAATTCCTGATGGGCGACCGCAATTATGAATGCACGCCGTGGGGAATGCCCGCCTATAACATCTTCGGCTGGCAGAAGCCCTGCTACCTGCTCCAGGAAGGCTACGCCGAGAGCTTACAAGGAGCTGCTGGAAACCACTGAGTGGGAAGACTACGGAGTCGCCAGCGGCAATCCCAAGTGCGCCAACTGCATGGTCAGTTGCGGCTACGAGACGCCGGCGGTGATCGACGGCTTCGGCTCGCTGAAGGGCTTTCTGGCCATGGTGCGCGGCACCTTCAGCAAGTATCGCGACGCGCACGCGCTGAAGCTGCTGAATGATGCTGCGCCGCAACAGGCCGCGCCGCACAAAAATCTGGTGCAGATCGAGCGAGCCCGAGCCGCGTTCTCGAGGAGACCAACGCATGACCGCTGAAGTGCAGAAATACACGCTTGCGCAGGTCGAGGCGCTGGAACTGGCTCCCGGCACGGAGCACGAGAATCTGGAAGGCTGGGTTCCCGAGCTGGCCACGGACGATGACCTGCGCGAGGCTCTCGAAAAGGCCCTCGACTATCGCGGCGACGTGACGCTGACGCTCAAAAGCGGCGAGCGCATCGAGGCCTTCATCTTCAACTGCCATACCGGCGCCACGCTGGCCGAATCCTGGGTGCAGTACTTCACGCCCTCGGCTCCGGAGAAGCGCAAAGTGAGCTATGCCGAGATCGCCCGCATCGAATTCAGCGGCAAGGACCGCGCCGCCGGCAAGCACTGGGAAGACTGGGTGAAGGACTACAACGAAAAGAAGGCCGCGGGCGAAAAGAACATCGGCCTCGCGCCTGATAAGCTGGACTGAAATCTCCGCATCTGGCGCAGAAAGACAGTGCCCGCATGAATTCACCTCATCCCAGCTCTCGCATCCTCGGCTTCGCCTTTCTCCTCCAATTCTTTACCTCGCTCGCTGGCGGCCTCATTCTCAAAATGGGCCTCATCGTTCCCGGCGACACAGCTGCCACTCTTCTCCGCATGGCCGCACGCCCATGGCTTCTCCGCATTAACATTCTCGACGAAATGGTCACCGCCGTCGGTGTAATCTGGCTTGGCGCGCTGCTTTATACCGCACTCCGCGAACATGGTAGCGTAGCCGCGCTCACCGCCTTCGCCCTTTACGTTCTTGAGGCCGTTCTCCTTGCCGTCAGCCGCCTCGCCGCATTCCCGCTTCTAGCCCTCAGCACCCAGTTCGCCGCCACCCCCTCCGCGTCTCTCCTCGCCGAAGCAGACCGCGCCCTCGCCTCCATGAACTTCGGCTACACGCTCCTCATGCTTGTCTTCTGTCCCGGCGCCATCCTCTTCTACTGGCTCCTCTTCAAGTCGCGCCTCGTTCCTAGTGCTCTTTCACTCTGGGGACTCATCACCGTCATCCCCATCTTCTTCGCCATCGCTCTCTCCGTCCTCGGCATCAACTTACCGTTCTACATCTTCGTTCCCTATATTCCCTTTGAATTCGTCATCGGCCTCTGGATTTTCATCAAGGGCGTGAGAACCACGCCTGCCTGAAGATTCGCGAAGCCAACCCCGCTTGCTCCGCTAAAATGGAGACTTGCCCGGAGTTTTCACGATGAAAATCTTTCTCACCGGCGCGACGGGATTTATAGGCCATCATGTGGCCGAGCCCTGGCCGCGGACGGCGCAAAGCTGCGCCTGCTGGTGCGCAAGACCAGCAACCTGGCCAACCTCGAAGGCATTGCAGGGCGAGACGCATGTGGGCGATTTGAGTGAGCCAGAGTCGCTGCGAGCCCGCGCTCGCCGGATGCGATGCCGTGGTTCATGTCGCCGCCGACTACCGGCTCTGGATTCCCGACCCGGCAGCGATGTACAAGGCCAACGTGGACGGGACGCGCGAGCTGCTGCGGCTGGCGCGCGAGGCCAAGGTCAAGCGCTTCGTCTACACCTCCAGCGTGGCCACCATGCACTTCCGCACAGACGGCATGGTCATCAACGAGGACACGCCGGTTTGCTCTCGAGCGATATGGTCGGCCACTACAAGCGCTCCAAGTTTCTGGCCGAGCAGGAGGCCATCAAGGCCGCGCAGGCCGGCCAGCGGGTCATCATCCTCAACCCGACTACTCCGATTGGACCGAACGACGCCAAGCCCACGCCCACCGGCCGCATCTTTGTCGATTTTCTCAACGGCAAATTCCCCGCCTACATGGACACCGGGCTGAATCTGGTCGATGTGGCCGAGGTCGCCCGCGCGCACGTCTCCGCGCTCACCAAGGGCCAGTCCGGCCATCGCTACATTCTGGGCGGAGAAAACCTGACCCTCAAGCAGATTCTCGACAAGATGGCGGCGATTACCGGCCTCAAGTCGCCCACGGTGGAGATTCCCTTCGTCGTCGCCGCCACCTATGCGTTTTTTGAGGAGTGGATCACCGGCCGCATCCGCGGGCGCGAGCCGCGCGCCACGCTGGAAGAGGTGCGCATGGGCCGCAAGAAGATGTACGCCTCGAGCGCCCACGCGCAGCAGGAGCTGGGCTTCCGCATCCTGCCCGTCAACCCGGCGATGAAGGCCGCGATTGAGTGGTTCCGCGCGCATGGGTATGCGCCAGGCCAAATGACCCGCATCGCCATCATCGCCGCCATGCCCGGCGAACTGAAGCCGCTGTGCGCGGCTGGCAGCACCAGCGCTCGAACGGCGTCGATCTCTGGCGCTCAGACGAATGGCGAGTGGATTGCCGCCTGCGCCGGAGCCGGCGTTGCCGCGGCCACGCGGGCCTTTGCCGAGGTTGAAAAACTCGGCCCCGTCGACAAAGTCATCTCCACCGGCTGGGCCGGAGCCTTGCGCGAGGAGCTTGTCGCCGGGCCAGGCCTTCGACGTTTCCGCCGTTATCGACGCCCGCACCGGGGAGCGCTTCATCGCCGCCGGTCCGCCCAATGATTGCTGGCTGGTGACCAGCCCTCGCGTCGCCGACGCGCCGGAAAAGAAGCGCCTTGCCTCCACCTACTCGAAGCCGCCCTGGTTGACATGGAGGCCGCGGGGGTTGCGCGGCTGGCTCGGATGCGCGGCATCCCGTTTTATTGCATCAAGGGAATCAGCGACGGCTACAGCGACCAACTGCCTGATTTCAATCGCTTTATTTCGCCAGACGGCCAGTTCAAACTGGCCCGGTTCATGGTTTTTGCGCTGCTCCGCCCCTGGTACTGGCCCGCACTCATCCGGATGGGCGAAAATAGCAGGAAGGCTGCCCGCAACATCGCGCAGTCTCGTGCTCGATTTTCTGGAATGAACCGAGGGCCCGCAAGCAAGCGCAATGGCAACCCAAACCACCAACGCTGAACTCCGGCCAGATCCGCGGAAATCGCCATGAGAATCCCCGCCACCATGCGGGCCGTGGTCTATCGCGGCGTCAACGACCTGCGCCTGGAGACAGTGCCCGTGCCGCAAATCGGTCCCGGCGAGTTGCTGGTCAAAATCGCCACCTGCGGCGTCTGCGGCACGGACCTGAAGAAGATTCACACCGGCTCGCACTCCGCGCCGCGCATCTTCGGCCATGAGATGGCCGGAACCATCGTCGCGGTGGGCGAGGGCGTGACGAAGTTTGCCGTCGGCGAGCGGGTGATGGTCTTCCATCACATTCCCTGCGGCCAGTGCTACTACTGCCGCAAGCAGACGCCGGCGCAGTGCGCGATCTACAAAAAAGTGGGCGCGACGGCGGGCATGGAGCCCTCCGGCGGCGGCTTTGCCGAGTACATTCGCGTGATGGACTGGATCGTCGCGATGGGCGGCGTGGTGCGGATTCCCGACGGCGTGCCCTTCGAGCAGGCGGCCTTCATTGAGCCGGTGAACACCGTTCTGAAGGCCGTGAAGCTGCTGAATCTGGCTGCCGACGAGACGGTGCTGGTGATCGGCCAGGGCCCCATCGGAATCATGCTGGCCGCGCTCTCTCGCCGCACCGGGGCGCGCGTGCTGACCTCCGATTTGTATCCTGAGCGCCACGCCATCGCCGCGAAGTTCGGGCTGCATGAACCCATTCGACGCAGGAACAGAAAACGTCATCGAGCGCGTTCTGGCCGCAACCGAAGGCCGCGGCGCGGATGCCGTCCTTCTGGCCGTGGGCGGCAAGGCGCTGATCCAGACCGCCATGGACGCGGTGCGGCCCGGCGGCAAGGTGATGCTCTTTGCCCAGACGCAGCACGAAGTAGCCAGCTTCGATCCCGGCGCGGTTTGCATGGACGAGAAGACCCTGCTCGGTTCATACTCTGCTTCGACGGCGATTCAGCCGGAAGTGGAAGAGCTGGTTCTGGGCGGCTATCGCAAGGGCTTTGATTTGACGCAACTGATCTCGCACCGCTTTCCGCTGGAAGAGGCGGTGAAGGCCATCGAAGTCGCTTCTCACCCCCAGGCAGACTCGATGAAGATTATGATTGAACCTGTGCCTGGAGGCGGGGCAGAGCGGGGAGGAGAGAGATGGCAAGCACGGTAAAAGCCGCGATCCTCCGGGGCCGCAAGACCGTCGAGACGGTTGTCGAAGAGAGCCGCAAGAAAGCCGAGAAAGTCGTCGAGGGAGGCCTCAATACCGTCGATACGGTGGTTGAGGTCGGCTTCAACACCGTCGAGACGGTGGTGGTCGAAGGCCGCAAGAAGGTCGAATCCGCCGTCAGCCTGGGCCGCAAAACGGTCGAGCACGCGCTCCTGCGCGGCCGCAGCACCATGCAGGCCGCGGTCCTCCACGGACGCGAGGATATTCGCATCGAGCAGTGTGCCGGTTCCCGAGGCCGGGCCCGGTGAGCTGATTGTCAGCGTGGGCGCGGCGCTCACCTGCGGCACCGACCTGAAGGTCTTCCGCCGGGGCTATCATGCGCGCATGATTGTGCCCCCGGCCCTCTTTGGCCATGAGCTGGCGGGAACGGTGGTCGAGGCCGGCGAGGGAGTCACGGATTTTGCCTCCGGCGACCGCGTAGTCGCGCTCAACTCCGCTCCCTGCGGCCAGTGCTATTTCTGCGCTCGCGGCCAGGAGAATCTCTGCGACGATCTGCTCTTCAACAACGGCGCCTATGCCGAGTTCATTCGCATCCCGGCGCGCATCGTGGCCAAGAATACGCTGCATGTGCCGGATCACGTGCCGCTGGAGCACGCGGCGCTGACCGAGCCGCTGGCCTGCGCGGTGCATGGCTTTGAGGACTCGCACCCGCACCCCGGCGACACGGTGGCCGTCATCGGCGGCGGCCCGCTGGGATTGATGATTCTTCACGTGGCTGCCCTGGCCGGCTGCAAGGTCATCGCCATCGTCAAGCACGACGGCCAGGTGGAGGCAGCGCGCCAGTTGGGCGCGGCCCACGTGGTGCAGACCACCAGCATTCGCAAGGCCATCAGCGAAACCCGCGCGCTGACCGAGAAGAATCGCGGCGTGGACATCGCCATCGAGGCCGTTGGCGTGCCCGAGGCGTGGGAAGAAGCGGTCGAAATGGTGCGCAAGGGCGGGACGGTGAACTTCTTTGGCGGATGCGCCCTGGGCACGCACGTCTCGCTCGACACCAATCGCATTCACTACTCCGACATCACCCTGCGCGCCACCTTCCACCACACTCCGGCCATCTGCCGCAAGGCGCTCGATCTGATCGCCAGCGGCCGCTTCCAGGCAGGAGCCTTCATCACCGGCCACGCTCACCTCTACGAACTCAACCGCGTCTTTGAGAAGCTGATGAAGCGCGGCAGCGAGATCAAGACCGCCATTGTGCCCTGAGGCCAAGCCATGACGACGGAAGCTGTGGAATTGAAGAACGAGACGCCAGGACTGGGAAGCGCTGCTGCAGGAGGAGTTGCTCGCCCGCGGCTGGGCTGCGCTGCCGGAAAGCTATCGCATTCCCGATGTTGCGCCCACGCTCGACGAAGCGCGCGCCTGGTGCAAGCGGCTGGCCGAGTCGCACTACGAAAATTTTCATGTTGCCTCGTGGTTTCTGCCCAAAGATCTGCGCCCGCATTTTCACTCCATCTACGCTTACTGCCGCGTCTCCGACGATCTGGGCGACGAGGTGGGCGATCCCGCGCAGGCTCTGGCCCTGCTCGATCTGTGGGGCCGCGAACTGGATGCCTGCTACGAAGGCCGCGCGCGCCATCCGGTCTTTGTCGCGCTGGCCGAGACCATCCGTGAATGTTTCATTCCCAAGGAGCCGTTTGCCGATCTGCTGGTCGCCTTTCGCCAGGACCAGACCGTCACTCGCTACGAGACCATGGACGATGTGCTGGCCTACTGCCGCTACTCGGCCAATCCCGTAGGCCGCCTGGTGCTCTACGCCTGCGGCGAGTCGCAATGAGGAGAACTTCCGCCTCTCCGACTGCACCTGCACCGCGCTGCAATTGGCCAACTTCTGGCAGGATGTGCGCGAGGACTACGCAAGGGGCCGCATCTATATTCCGAAAAATGATATGGAGGTCTTTCGCGTCAGCGAGGAGCAGATTGCCGAAGGCATCGCCACGCCCGAGTTTCGCGGGCTGATGCGCTGCGAAGTCGATCATGCGCGCGCGCTCTTTGAGCAGGGCCTGCCGCTGATCGGCAAGGTCCACCGCGACCTGGCGCTGGATCTGGACCTTTTCAGCCGCGGCGGACTGGAGATTCTGCGCGCCATCGAGCGGCAGGGCTACGACGTGCTCAGCGCGCGGCCGGCCATCTCCAAGAGCAGGAAACTGGCGCTGCTGCTGCGCGCCGTCAGCGGCAAGCTGCTGCCCTTTCTGCGCCTCGGCAAGCCGAAGTTGAGGAACGGCGTGACCCAGGCAAACCCATCCGACGGATTGACGCTGGACCGTGCCTACGCGGCCTGCCGCGCCATCGCCCGCCGCGAGGCGAAGAATTTCTACTACGCCTTTGTCGCTCTTCCAGAGCCGCGCCGCAACGCCATCTGCGCCATCTACGCCTTCATGCGCCAGGCCGACGACCTGGCCGACGACGAATCCCTGTCCCGCGATGAACGCCGCCGTCATCTGGAGGCGTGGCTGGCCGAGTGGCGCGGCGTCTGCCAGGGCGGCATCTACGGCCGATCCGGTTTTTCTTGCCGTGCGCGATTGCACCGCGCGCTTCCAGATTCCGCTCTGTCTGCTGGATGAGTTAGTCGCTGGCGTGACCATGGACCTCGATCGGGCCGCATCGGACGCGCCCGACACCTACGCCACCTTCGCCGATCTCTATCGCTACTGCTATCTGGTGGCCTCGGTCGTGGGCCTGGTCTGCATTCGCATCTTCGGCTACACCGACCCGCGCGCCGAGAAGCTGGCCGAAGAGACCGGCATCGCCTTCCAACTCACCAACATTCTGCGCGACGTGGCCGAGGATGCGGAGCGCAATCGCGTCTATCTGCCGCTGGAGGACTTGGCAGCCCACAATGTTTCGCTGGATTCGCTGTTGCATCGCGCGCCCGGCGCGCCGCCCACGGCCAGCGAACGCGCACTGCTCGCCGCCATCGCCCAGCGCGCGGAGGAGTTTTATCAAGTCGGCGCAGGAGTTATTGCCCCTGATCGACCGCGAGAGCCGTCCTGCTCTGTGGGTGCTGGTTGCCATCTATCACGGCCTGCTCAAGCGCATCGAGCGCGCGGATTATGATGTCTTTTCAGCGCCGCGCCAGTGTGCCGTTGCCGCAAAAGCTCGGCATTTTGGCCGTCGGCCTTGCGCGCATGGGGTGGGCGCGGCTGTTTGCGTGATTCAATCCCGCTGGAATGGATGAATTATTGACCTGCTTGAAGCATAATTCGCAGAAGTCCGTCACCGTCATCGGCGGCGGCGTCGCCGGTATGAGCGCGGCCTGCGCGTTAGCCGAGGCTGGCTTCCGCGTGCAGTTAGTCGAGCAGCGCGGCTATCTAGGCGGGCGGGCCAGCTCCTATCTGCATCCCGGCGTCCATGAGGTCATCGACAACTGCCAGCACGTGCTCTTCGGTTGCTGCACCAATCTAATCGGTTTCTATCGCCGCATCGGCGTCGCAGACCGCATTCACTGGACCAGCACGATGACGATGATCGAGCCGGGAGGCCGGCGTTCCGCGCTTGGACCTTTTCGTTTGGGTCCATTCACCCTGCCCGCTCCGTTGCATTGCGCGCCCAGCTTTCTGAACGCGAAGGCCTTCACGCTTGCCGACAAGCTGGCGCTGGCCCGTGCGATGCGGGCAATGATGAAGCCGGCCGCGCTCATCGACATCGCGCGAGTCTCTGGGCGATTGGCTCCGGCGGCACAAGCAGACCGAAGGCGCGCTCAATCGCTTTTGGCGGCTGGTGATTGCCAGCGCCTTGAATGCGGATATTGATGTCAATCTCCGTGCCCTACGCGGCCAAAGTAATTCGCGAATTGTTTTTGAACTCGGCGGAAGCGGGCAGCATGGGGATGAGCACGGTCCCGTTGAGCGAACTCTACGCGGGCGTGCCGCAGTTTCTTGCCGAGCGCGGCGGCAGCGTGCTGCTGAACACGCACGTCGAAGGCGCGGCCTGGAATGAAGCTTCGGCGCAGTGGCTGATTTGCACGCGCACCGGCGAGCTGGTTTCCGACTTTCGTGATTCTGGCCTTGCCGTTTGAGGCAACGCAGAAGTTATTGCCGCGCCTGCCCGCCGAGGAAGGCGCGGAGAAGTTGGCCCGCCAGATTGAGCGCCATGAGCATTGGCCCATTTGCAGCGTGCATCTGTGGTTTGACCGCGAGATTACCGGGTTCGAACACGCAGTTTTTCTGGACCGCGAGATTCACTGGATGTACAACCAGTCGAAGCTGCAAGGGCGCGGCGGACATTACATCGAGTTAGTCGTCAGCGCCACGCGGGCCTTTGCGGCGCTGCCGCGCGAGGCAGCGATCCAGCAGGCACTCGGCGAGCTAGCGGAGTTTTTCCCGCGTGTGAAGGAAGCAAAGCTGGAGAAGGTTGCGCTGGTGAAGGAGATGCACGCTACCTTTGGCGTGCCTCCGGGGATCGACTCGGCGCGGCCCAATGCCGTTTCGCCCTGGCCAAATCTGTTTTTAGCCGGTGACTGGACCGCGACCGGCTGGCCTTCGACGATGGAGAGCGCGGCTCGGTCAGGCCATCTGGCTGCCGAGGCTCTTTGCATGAGACATTGACGAACCGCGAACAATTCTTGAACCCGAATTGCAGCCGCGGGGAATGATGCGATTGATCCGCTGATGCTGATTGGTTCAGGGCTGGACGATCTATTTCCCCAAAAAATCGAACGAGAGTGACCGAGGAATGACGCAGACTGACCCGCACAATCGCAAAATGACCTGGCGCAGTATTGACGCTGTCAGAGTGACCACAACGGTATTCGGAATTTATGCCGGACTACTCGGCATGGAGCACGGCTACTTCGAGACACTTCAGGGAAGTGTTGTGCCAACGTCCATGAGGATAATGGCCGTGAGTGGGCCGGGGCTGCTATTCCCCTTCGGCCACGAACCGGCCATGACAGTCGTTCCCAATTTTCTCGTGACTGGTATCCTGGCTATTCTTGTCGGCCTGACGGTCATCCTATGGTCCGTCGCATTTGTTCACAAGAAGCATGGCGCCACGGTTCTGTCACTGCTCTCCATTCTTCTTCTGCTGGTCGGCGGAGGATTCGGGCCTATCTCGCTCTTGATTGCGGCCTGCATTGGCGCGGGCAGAATCAACAAGCCGCTCACCTGGTGGCGAAAGAATCTATCGGCTGGTCCGAGGCGACTGCTTACAACGTTATGGCCCTGGTCTCTTGCCGCAGTCCTAGGATGGGTGCCCGTCGAAGTCTTCCTTGGGCAAATCTTCCATCTTAAGAACGACCACAACCAGACTCTAACTAACCTGAATTTTCTTTTTTCTTATCCTCTTCTGTGTTTCGTTGTATTGGCGCTCTTTACCGGGTTAGCACACGAGGCTCAGAGACAAAGCAAGTAGAAAAAGAGCAGTTTGAATTTACTTTCGCTCGTTTATTCTACTAACCCTGATCTCTATTCTCAATGCGCCAGTAAATAAACCCCGATACACACCAGAACCGCCGCAGCCCAGCGTCGCCGGTCAACATTCTCCTTGAGAAAAAGCTTCCCGGCGATGGCGTTGGTGACTAGCGTGAGCGAGGCTGAGGCGGGAGCCACCAGGCTCAGGTTCATGTGGTTCAAAGCGAAGAGCAGAGAAAAGAAGGCCAGAGCCAGAAAACTCACTCCAGCAAAAAACAGCGGGCAGGTGAAGACGGCACGAATGGCGCCATTGAGGCCTGAGTGGGCGCGAATCTCGTCCAGGTCGCCGATGGACTTCATGGCCGCGGCGGTCAGCACTTCGCCGGCGGTCGAGGTGAGGATAATGGCCGCGATCATGGCGGCTGCGGCCCAGAAGCCGGGTTGCGGAGAAAGGGAGGGAATCGTCATCGCGCCTGCTCCTTTTCCATATCCGCTGCGTCGGCAATAGTCTCCGGTTGAATCGCGGGCCTTACAGTCAGCGACGGCCCATGGGCCACGAAGCCCACGCCCACGGTAATCAGCACAATCCCCGCCCAGCGTTCCAGCGAAATTGTCTCATGCAGAAAAAAGCGCGCAAACAGGGCGACAATCACGTTGCCGAAGGCTGTAGCGGGCAGCACAAAGGTAAGATCGGCCCACGAAAGAGCGGTCAAATAGCTGGCGAAAAAGCCGATGAGCAGCGCGATGCCAAGTGCGATCCAGGGAGTGAAGACCGCGGCGATAAGCGCGCCGGGATGAGCCAGGGTAATCTCCGGAAATTCGGTCATGCCGCGCGACAGGCAGGTATCGCCCAGTGGAGCGCAGAGAGAAACAAGCCCCAGGATCAGGTATTGTCGCGGCGTAAGTCTAGCGTGAGCCATCGGTGTTCCTGTCCAAATGATGCATTTGTGAAATGCTGTCCGGCGAAACCTAGGCGCTCGCCGCGCTTCCGGGCGGCTCGGCCTGCTTGCTGCGCGCCGCCTTCACCATCTTGTTGCGCTGCGCGCGCAGCTTGAGGAAGGCCTTGGCCTCGACATACAGCCGGGGCAGATCGCGATTCACAAACGCCTTCCAAACCACGCGGAAGGCGGCCTTGGGCCGGAAGTAATATTCGTCGTAGAAGCGATGCACCATCTCCAGCACGTAATCGATGGGCAGGCCGGGGTACTCGATGTGCGCCATCTGGTGGCCGCCCTCATCGCTCATCGCGGCGGCATTCACGATGAAGCCGTTGGCCTTGGCGTAATCGTAAAACTCGGTTCCGGGAAGGCGTGGGCGATGGAGACCTGGATGGTTTCGCAATCCAGCTTCTTGGCGAAGTTGATGGTGTTGCGGATCGACTCCTTGGTTTCGCCGGGCAGGCCGAGGATGAAGTCGGCGTGGATGCAGAGGCCCAGGTCGTGGCAGTCCTTGGCGAAGGCGCGCGCGCGCTCGACCGTGGCGCCCTTCTTGACGTTCTTGAGGATCTGCGGATCGCCGGACTCGAAGCCCACGATGAGCAGCCGGCAGCCGGCCTCTTTCATGGCTTGCAGGGTCTTGCGGTCGGTGGTGACGCGCGAGGTGCAGCTCCAGGTGAGGCCCAGCGGCTTCAGTTTTTCGCAGAGTTCAATCGTCCGCGGACCTCTGAATATTGAAGGTGTCGTCGTCGAAGAAGAACTCCTTCACGTCGGGGAAGTTCTCCTTGGCCCAGGCCAGCTCGGCGGCCACATCGTCAGTGGAGCGCTTGCGCCAGGCGTGGCCGCTCAGCGTCTGCGGCCACAGGCAGAAGGTGCACTGCGCCGGGCAGCCGCGCGACGAGTAAAGCGCGATGAACGGATGCAGCAGGAAGGGCACGTTGTAGCGCGTCACGTCCAGGTCGCGCTTGTAGATTTTGGTGGCCCAGGGCATCGCGTCCAGGTCTTCCACCTGCGGGCGGTCGGGATTGTGGACGATCTTGCCGTTCTTCTTGTAGCTGATGCCGAGAATCTCGTTGAGCGGCTTGCCCTGGGCAAACTCGACGACGGAGTAAGTCGAACTCGCGGCGGCAGATGAAGTCCAGCGCCGAGCACTCGTTCAGGGCACGCTCCGGGTCGGTGGTCACCGGCGGGCCGACAAAGGCGATGCGCATCGACGGATTGGCCGCTTTGATGGCCTCGGCAAGCAGCTGGTCGCTCTTCCAGCCCATCGTCGAGGTGAACAGCACCAGGAACTCGTACTCCTTGCAGATTTTGATGGTTTCTTCCGCGGAGACGTGATGCGGGGAGCGCATCGAGCACGCGCGAGCCTTCCAGCAATCCGGCCGGGTAGGTCAGCCAGACGGGGTACCAGTAGGACTCAATCTCGCGCGTTGCCGGCCAGCGCGAACTCGCGCCGCCGTCAAAATTCTCGAACGAGGGGGGATTCAGCAAAAGTGTCTTCAGGGGCATAGTCATCCCTTTCATTCTAACATTTCGGCATTTTCTTCGGGTTCCGGCAGGTTGTACGAGAGGTTCCTTCCGCCGGACTTACTTTGCGTGCAGTTCCTGCAGCCAGTCTTCCATGTGGCCGAGGGCGCGCAGCAGGCTCAGCCGCGCTTTGCTCAGGTCGAATCCCGCATCCAGCGCGTCCTGAAATTTCTGGCGCTCGTCGATGCGGGCCAACTGCTCGGCCTTGGGCGTCAATTGCGGCTGTGCGCCAGGGCTGCACCTGCGCCGTTGCCCAATTCCAGTTGCGCCAGCACGGCCTGAAGCTGCTGAGCTGGCGATCTGCTGCTTCAGGCTGGCAATCTCCGCCAGCGTGTCCAGCTCGCGCAGGCTGCCGGTCAACTCCGCGATTTGCACTTCACTTTGCCGCTGGGCCTGTTCGGCCTCGACCGTGGCCCGCAGCGCGTCGGCAGCCGACTCTTTGCTCTTGGCGTGATGGCACGAGGTCAAAGAGCGGCACTTGAATCGAGAATCCTGAACTCGAAGTTGTCAGACTTCGAAGGAGGCGCTTGTAAGTAGGAGTTGGCGTTGTTCAACAGCTTGGTGTCGCGGCTGTATTCCGCATCGAAGCTGATCTGGGGAAGAAACGTGTGCACCGTGTCTCCCCGTGCCATCCGTTGTTTTGAGAGAGCAAACATGCGTGCCGATTCAATGCCCGCCGTGGCGCGTACTGCCTCACCCGCCTTCACTGCGGGAATCTCCGGAATGCTGGCGTGATCCGGCGTGATGGAGCCGGTTGGCAGGCCGGTTAGAGCCGCCAGTTGCTTGGCCAATGTGCCGGCGCGGGTCTCCAGGTGCAGACGCTTAAGCTTCAACTGGGCCGCCGTCAGCTGCGCTTGCAACAACTCGCTCAACGGGTCCACGCCCGCCTCGGCGCGCTCCTGCTCGATGGTCACCAGCCTCTCAGCGAACGCCTCCTGCTGGCGCGCGGCATCCAGTTCATGCTCGACGGTATCCAGTTCAATGTAAGCCGTGGATGCGTCCAGCGCCACCTGTTCGCGGGTGTCCTTCAGGCGAAGAATAGCGGCCTGTACACCGGCGCTCGCCGCTCGCAATGTAGTGTTTTTGAGGAAGGCTGAACACCATCGACTGCATGGTGCCGTTCAATATCGATGGCACGCCTCCGGTAAAGCCGACGGAAGGCACTGCGGGAAGCCCCGAGCCAAACGTCAGGCTGGGCATGAAAACATCCTTGGACTGCGACCAGCACCGCCTGTGCCTTGCGCACATCGGCCTCGGCCAGCCTCACCGCGCTCGAGTTGCGCTGCGCCAGGTCCACCACCGTGGCCAGCGAGACCTGCGCCGAAACCAGTCGCGGGCGCAGCCGCCATCGCCATGCCGATGAGCATCCATGTCCAGCGCTTCAGCGGATTGTCTCCGTTTCTCACGTGCACTGCAACCCTTCAATGCTTCAGTTCCTGTTTCATTTCCAGCGCCGGCTTGTACTCATGCGCCAGGGCCAGCGCCGCAGCCCGTTCCCGGCTGGCGGCCGCCGTGTCGCCCAGCTGCTGCTTCAACCGGGCCAGCCAGGTGTGCGCCACAAACGCCGGCCCTTCCTCGGTTTTTGCGCTGCCCTCAAGATAGTCTTCGAGCATTTTGGCGGCTCGCGCCGGATCGCGGTTGGTGTCGCGCAACAGGGAAGCCCCGTTGTAAAGCGCCACGCCTGCGTGCTTATCCCGCTCAGCGGCGTTCTCTCCGCTGTGCACCGCCGACTCCATCTCCGCAAAGCGCTCGCGGCGGCGATAGAAGCTGGCCAGCGTCATCCACTGGAAAGCCGGATGCGCCGACTCTCGCAATCGCCTGCTTCAACTCCCGCTCCGCCGTGCCGTAGTCCTTGCGATGTTCGGCAATATTGCCCCTCAGTTCATGGGCGCGCGCGGGGTCGATTTTCTCCAGTTGCGCGGCCACTGCCTCAGACTTGTCGATGCCGCCGCCCATCACTCCCGGCGCGGAATAGTAATACTCACCCAGGGCGGCCAGCGCCTCGGCATTGCGGGGATTCAACCGGGCGGCCTCTTCAAACTCCGCCCGCACCCGCTTGGCCAGCGAATACGCACTCAGAAACGACGCCCGGCTGGCCTTCTCGCCCAGGGCGCGTCCCAGCCACAGATGATCGTCCGAATTCTGTCCGTCCAGCTTTACCGCCTGTTCGCAATCGTTCGCGGCTCGATCCCATTGCTCCAGCGTGTATTCCACGCGGCATCTGAGGTTATAGGCTTCGGCCCTGCTGCCTGGTTGTGCCAGCGTGTTCAAGCAGCGCTAGTGCCTTGTCCGCCTCGCCGGCCTGCAAGGCCGCATTGGCCTGGGCAAGCTGCTCCTTCTCTCCCGGCACAGGCGCCGGAAGCAGTCGCGGCTGCCGCCGAGACCAGCCCCGCCAAGTATGAGCCCCGCCAACACCCTCACCGCACAACCTTGATCGGAACGCCCTCCTGCAAGGGCTGCCCGTTCTCTGTCCCGGTTGCCACCAGGTCCCCCTCCTCAAGTCCGGAGAGAATGGCCACCTGGGTCAGATTGATGGTCCCGGTGGTCACATAGGTTCTCTGCAATGCGCCCTTCACCACCTTGTAGACGTAGGTCTTGCCGTTTTCCGAGTGCAACGCCTCGCGCGGGACACTCAATGTGTTGGGCTCGCTGGAGATGGTCGCCGTTACGGTCACGTTGGTGTCCGGCAGCAGCTCGCCATCCGGATCGTCGATCTTCACCAGCACCTCGCCCACGCTGCGCGTGCCCAGGTTGATCACCGTGATCGGCGTCCGCTCGATGTGTCCGTTCCAGATGTGGCCCTGCTTGGCGTCCCACTTGATCTGAATCTTCTGGCCAACCGCAAGGCGCCCGATCTCCGGCTCGTCGAAGTAGGCCCTTACCCGCTCGTGGTGCAGGTCGGCCAACTGAAGCAGCAGCTTGCCTTCTTCGACAAACTCCGTGCGCCCCGCTTCGACGTGATAGACCGTTCCCGCCACGGGAGCGCGCACCAGGGTATGCGCCACCACCTGCCGCGCCTCCGCCAGGCTGGCTTCCGCATCGGCCAGCGCAGCCCGCGCCCGCTCCACCTCTGCCGGCGAATAGCGGTTGACGGTGCCCTGCTCCACGGCATGCAGATTGGCTTCTGCCGTTTCCAGCCGCTGCCGCGCCGCGGCCACCTCGCTGGACGATGCCGCCCCGGTCAAGTTGAGTTTGGTCAGTGATTCCAGGCTGCGGCGCGCCTCGTCGCGTTCCAGCCGCGCGCGCGTCTCGTCGGCTGCCGCCATCTGGCGCTCCTGCTGGGTCCCGTTGTGGGTGGCCGCCTCCAGCCCTGCCTGCGCGGCTTTCACGCCGCTTTCGGCCGAGGCTTCGTGGGCGCGCGCCTGCAAGTCGTCCAGCACCATCAGCAGCTTGCCCGCCGCGACCACGTCGCCCGGCTGCACATACACTTCCTTGACAATGGTCGCAATCGGGCTGTGAAGCTCGTACTTCACCTCCGGCTCAACCCGGCCGTTGGTGCTGACGGTGCTTACCAGTTGCATGTGTGCCGCCTCGGCCACACGTACCTGCAGCCGGTCCCGGGTCAGGGCCCGCACCGTAAAAAAGACGACGATCAGGAGGACAGCCGAGCCCCACCAAAACCAGAGCCGGGCCGATTGCTTTCTTTCTTGTGTCATTCAACCAACCAGAGACAGTATATAGGACTCAGAAACCGGCCCAAGGAGCAAAGATATCCAGCCGGCAGTATTCTGGCCAGCCATTCCTCGACCTCGTACAATCGACCCATGGCTCCAGAACCGCGCTACACCGACGATCACGCCAAAGCCGGCCTCGATTTCACTTTTCCGGCCATCGAAACCTGGCAAAACCAGTTTCCCGGCTACGAAATCCTGATCGATGACCCGGAACTGACCTCCGTCTGCCCCAAAACCGGCCTGCCCGACTTCGGCGTGCTGACCATCCGCTACATGCCCCGCCAGCGCTGCCTTGAGCTGAAATCGCTCAAGGAGTACCTGTTTTCTTACCGCAACCTGGGCATCTTTCAGGAAAACATCGTCAACCAGGTGCTGGAGGACGTGGTCAAGGCCTGTGACCCGGTCTGGGCCGTGGTGCGCGGCGAATTCCGTCCCCGCGGCGGCATCGGCACCACCGTCGAGGCGCGCTGGCCACGGCCGGCTGCATGATTCCGTCCCTCAATGGGCATCCTCCCGCCCAATGTGGTATTCGTGTTAAAGCTCGCTTGAACGCGAGACGGATTCCTTTGGCCACTACCTCCCAGCCCGCTCGCCCTCGCATCAGCCCCGCCGTGGCGACGCTGTCGCTGCTCATCGCCCTCAACCTGCTCAACTACATCGACCGCTACATCCTGCCCGGCGAACTCTCGCTGATTCAGAGCGAGTTCCACTCCACCGACCACCAGATGGGCGCGCTCACCACCGCCCTGTTCATCTTCTACATGATCGCCGCGCCCTTGTCCGGCTGGCTGGGCGACCGGTTGAATAAGAAGCAACTGTTTGTCTGCGGAGCGCTTCTGTGTGTCCTGGCCATCTTGGCCCTCCACGGCTCCTGGATGCTCTTTTTCCTCCTGGGCGCGCTGGCGGTCGTCCTGTTGATCGTTTATATTATGGCTCCAGCCCGCGGCCGCGCGGCTTCCTGAGCGTTCCTCGCGCAAGGCGCTCATCATCTTTGGCGCGATTCTCTGGAGCCTGGCCACTCTGGCCACCGTCTGGGTCCACGACTACTGGACCTTCTTCATCCGCCAGGCGCTGGTGGGCATCGGCGAGGCCACATTCGGCATCTTTGCTCCCGCCATCCTGGCCGATTTCTACCCCGAGCGGGAGCGCAATCGCATCCTCTCCATCTTTTACGTGGCCATTCCCGTCGGCGCGGCCCTGGGCTACCTGGCGGGAGGGCAGATGGGCCCCCTCTGGGGCTGGCGCGCGCCCTTCTTTGTCTGCGCCATTCCCGGCCTGATCATCGCGGTGTTGTATGGCTTCTGGGGCTACGAGCCCGAGCGCGGCGCCAGCGACAGCATGAAGGCAGACCGTCAACACCACCACCTTTCTGGGACTCTTCCGCAACCCGGCCTTTCTGTCGGCCACCTTCGGCCTGGCCACCCTCACCTTCGCCATGGGCGGCATCTCAGCCTGGGTGCCCGACATTCCTGCACCGGTCCGCCGGGCTTCTCGGTCGCCCGCGCCAGCCTGGTCGTGGGCGCCATCACGGTCATCGACGGCATTCTGGGAACCCTGGTCGGCGGCTGGATTGCCCAGCGCTGGCTGCGCACCGACCACCGCGCGCTCTACCTGCTCTCCTTCTGGAGTGTTGCTCTGGCTCTGCCCTTTGGGGTTCTGCTCTTCTTCGGCCCTCCAGCCTGCGCCATCCCGTCCTTGTTTGCCGCCGAGTTCTTCCTCTTCCTCAACACCGGCCCGCTCAACGCCGCCATCGTCAACTCCGTCTCCGCGCCGGTCCGCGCCACGGCCATCGGCGTCAATTTCTTCATCATCCACTGCTTCGGAGATACCTTTTCCCCGCAGATCATCGGCGCCATCTCCGACCGCTCGAACCTGAGGATTGGCCTGGGCTCGACCCTGATCTTCCTGATCGTCTCCTGCGTGATTCTATGGAAGGGCGCGCGTCACGCCCCGCCGATGGAAGATGTGGAGATCTCTGTCTGTAAGAGATTGCCGAAGCCGGGGTGACCCACTCTCGCCGCGTCTTTGTTTTTGCGGCATCGGTGTCCCCAACGACAGACCTTCGTCGTTGGGGTGATCTCAGGGTGGGAGACAACGAAGCACCGTGTCCCATCCATGCGACTTGTTTCTGTCGCATCGGTGGTCCCACACGACAGGTCTTCGTCGTTGGGGTGATCGTGGGTGGGACAGCACATATTTCACTTTACCGTTGCAACGTCTCTTTATCCCGCGTATTCATGAAGGCGCGGCGTCCGCCCTGCGAGCGCAGGTTGGGGTCGTAGAGCGGCGGCCGGTCTCTGCTCGGCGTTGAAGCCGCGCGCCAGTTTGGGGTTGGGCTTGAACTTGGGCGGCCCGCCGTAGAACTGCCGCGCATGGCTCAGCACCATCCCCGCACGGCCATGCATGGGCCGCACAATTCCGCGAACCTGCACGTTCATGTCGCGGTACTTGCGCAGCTCGCCCACCTCCTCGCGATCCTCCCACAGGCTCACGATGGTGAAGCGGCACTTCTCGTCCGGCGTATCGGGCGTGCACACGTCCAGAAACCGCGTCCCATCCGGCAGCTCCACCACATCGTAGATGTGCGCCGAGACGCACACGTCCTTGTCCATCAGTTTGGTGGCTTCATCGGCGGTCACGCAGGGCTTCTGCGAGCCGGCAAAGGCCAGCGCCGGCAAAATCGCAACTAAAAGCACGAGCCATCCAACCCGGCGCATAGCCATGTGAACCTCCAGGGGAAACTGCCGCAATCATAGTGCGAAATCGCTTATCTGGGGCGATCTTGAGGAAAAAGTACAATAACATTGCGCGCAGGCTCTTGCCTACACCCCTTGCCCGTAGTGGCTCTCCACGTACTGATCGAGTATCTGCTTGAACTCGGCGACAATCGTGGAGCCGCGCAGGGTGGTCAATAGCTTGCCATCCACATAGACCGGCGCTTTGGGCTCCTCGAAGGTGCCCGGCAAACTGATGCCCAGGTTGGCGTGCTTGGATTCGCCGGGGCCGTTGACCACGCAGCCCATGACGGCGAGTTTGAGTTCCTCCACGCCGGGATATTTTTTGCGCCACTCCGGCATCGAGTTGCGCAGATGATCCTGAATCTGCTCGGCCAGCTCCTGGAAATAGGTGCTCGTGGTGCGCCCGCAGCCGGGGCAACTGGTCACCTGCGGCATGAAGCTGCGAATCCCCAGCGACTGCAGAATCTGTTGCGCGGCCTGCACCTCCTCTGTCCGGTCGCCGCCCGGCTTGGGCGTCAGGCTCACGCGAATGGTGTCGCCGATGCCGGCCAGCAGCAGCGGCGCGAGGCCGGCCGTCGAGGCGATCAGCCCTTTGGCGCCCATGCCGGCCTCGGTCAGCCCCAGGTGCAGCGGATAGGCGCAGCGCGCGGCCAGATTCGTGTACACGTCGATCAGGTCGCGCACCCCGCTCACCTTGGCGGAGAGGATGATCTGGTCGCGGCCCAGCCCGTAGCGCTCGGCGGCGGCGGCGGATTCCAGCGCGCTCACCACCATCGCCTCCAGCATCACCTCGCGCGCCGGCAGCGGCTGCTGCAATTGGCTGTTCTTGTCCATCATGCGGGTCAGCAGAGCTTGATCCAGCGAGCCCCAGTTCACGCCGATGCGCACCGGCTTCTGGTTTTCGACAGCGCACTCGATCATGACGCTGAAATTGTCGTCGTCTTTCTGCCAATCGACGCGTTGCCGGGATTGATGCGGTACTTGGCCAGCGCCCGCGCCGTGGCAGGAAATTTTTTGAGCAGCAGGTGGCCGTTGTAGTGGAAGTCGCCGACGATGGGCACGCTTCAGGCCGCGCTTGTCGAGACCTTCGACGATCTGCGGAACGGCCGCGGCGGCCTCCTCGTTGTTCACCGTGACGCGCACGATCTCCGAGCCCGCCAAGCGCCAGGGCCGCTATCTGCTCGATGGTGCCCGCTACGTCCGCCGTGTCGGTGTTGGTCATCGATTGCACGACGACCGGAACCTCCCAGCCCACGCGAACCTGCCCGATCCTGACCGTACCTGTTTTCCTGCGATTAATCTCCGCCATGCTTTTAGTTTACCTGCAACTCCTGTGCCGGAAAATACTCAAAACGCTACGAATTTTACGCTGGTCAATGAATTACTCCCCGTTGAACAGCGAGTCCAGAATCGAATCTGGCGCTTAATCCTGAATGTGCCCCATCTTCTCCTGCTTGGTGCGCACGTAGCCCGCGAAGCTCTCCTGCGGCTCGACCTCGGCGGAGACGCGCTCCGTGACCTGGATGCCGGCGGTCTCCAGCGCCGCCACCTTCTGCCGGGTTGTTGGTCATTAACCGGACCGACGTCACGCCCAGCAGCTTGAGCACCTCGGCGGGCAGCTCGTACGCGCGGCAGTCCGCGGCAAAGCCCAGTTCGACATTGGCCTCGACCGTGTCCATCCCCTGGTCCTGCAACTCGTAGGCCTTGAGTTTGGCCATCAAGCCGATGCCGCGGCCCTCCTTCTCCTCGTAGAGCAGAATCCCCGCGCCCTCCTCGGCGATGCGGCGCATGGCCAGCTCCAGTTGCAGCCGGCAGTCGCAGCGCAGCGAGCCAAAAACATCCCCCGTGAGGCACTGCGAGTGGATGCGGACCACCGGGGGCGCGGAGTGAATGTCGCCCATCACCAGGGCCACCAGGCCCTCGACCTCGCCTTTGCCCGCGCCGTTAGCCGGGCCTTCTTCGCCGGGGCGGACCGCCGTCAACACGCCCTCGAAGCCCAGAATGCGGAAGGCTCCCCAGCGGGTGGGAAAATCCGCCTCGGCGATCTTCTTCACGCTTTCAAATCCCATGATTCCATTTTACTTTGCGGAGGAAGGGGGCAGAATCGTCCTTGCGGACATGGACCAAGGCTAGCATCAGGAGCATTCTACGCGGCAGCGTGACGCTTTCTGACGCAGCAGAGAGCGCGATGGCTTACCATGAACTTGCCGGAGCTTTCATGCGAGACCATCTGGCTACACTGCTCGACGACTTTCGCCGCTATGACCGCCAGATCGCCGTGGTTCGCCATCAGGGCAACCGGCGGCGGGCAACCACCTATGGCGAGATTGCGCGGCTGGCGGGGCGCTTTGCCGCGTTGCTGGTCCAGCGGGGCATCGGGCCCGGCGACCGGGTTCTGCTGTGGGCGGAAAACAGCGCGGAGTGGATTGCGGCCTTCTATGGCTGCATGCTGCGCGGAGTGCTGGCGGTGCCGCTGGACGCCTATGGGAGCGCGGAGTTTGCCGCGCGCGTGGCGGCCGATGTGCAGCCCAAGCTGGCGGTGGGCGATGCGCTGCTGCTTCATCAATTGCCTGCGGAATCATGGCCCGCGTCTCACCTTCGAGGACTGGCTCGGCGAGCTGCCCGCTGAAGAGGCCGGGCCGGTCGAAGGGCTTTCGCGCCAGACGCCGCTCGAAATTCTCTTTACCTCCGGCACCACCGGCGACCCCAAGGGCGTGGTGCTGACCCATGGCAATGTGCTGGCCAGCGTGGAGCCCATCGAGCGGGGAGCGCAGCCCTATATGCGCTGGGAGCGGCTGCTGGTGCATCCGCTGCGCATCTTCGATACGCTGCCCTTGAGCCACGTCTTCGGGCAGACGATGGGGCTGTGGGTTCCGCCCATCTTTACCGCCGAGGTGCACTTCGAGAGCCGTCTGGTGGCCTCGCGGCTGATCGAGACCATCAAGACGCGAGCGCATCAGCGTGCTGGCCGCGGTGCCGCGCGTGATGGCGCTGCTCAAGACGCATCTGGAAGCCAGCTCATCCCGACCTCGCCGGAGCGGGTGGCCGCTTCGCAGGGCATTCGGCGCATGGAAGCGCTGGTGGCGCTTCCGCGATGTTCACCGCGAGTTCGGCCTGAAGTTCTGGGCGCTGATCTCCGGCGGCGGGGCGCTGCGCGGGTCCGCTGGAGCAGTTCTGGAACGCGCTGGGGTTTGTGGTGGTGCAGGGCTACGGAATGACGGAAACCAGCGCGCTGATCACGCTCAACCATCCCTTCCACGTGGCTCGGGGAACGATCGGCAAGCCGCTGCCGGGGCGCGAGGTAAAGCTGGGTCCGGACGGCGAGGTGCTGGTGCGGGGCGCGATGATCTCCGGCGGAAGCTGGTCAGGCGGGGCCTTCGAGCCGCGCCAGGACGAGTGGCTGGCCACTGGCGATCTGGCCGAGACGCAGCCGAGCGGCGAGTTGCGCTTTGTGGGGCGCAAGAGCGAGGTGATCGTGACCGCGGCGGGCGTGAACCTGCACCCCGAAGACCTGGAAGCGGCCATCGAGCAGGAGCCGGACGTGGCGGCCTGCGCGGTGGTGGCGATGGAGACGGCAACCGGGCCGGAGCCCTGCGCGGTGCTGGCCATGCGCGGCAACGGAGACAAGGCGGCGGCGGCCATCGAGCACGCCAACCGCAAGCTGGCGGAGTTTCAGCGGCTGCGGCGCTGGGTGCTGTGGCCGGAGCCGGACCTGCCGCGCACCTCGACCGGCAAGGTGAGGCGCAAGGCGGTGGCGGCGTGGCTGGCAGGAGATTCAGGCCGCGGCTGCTGGCGCCGCAAGAGCAGGCCGGCGCAAACGCCTTTGGGGCCTCGGCGGACTGGCTGCTGGCGCTGATTGCGCAGATTACCGGCGAGACGCCGGCCGGCGTCGGAGACGAACTGCGGCTGACCGAGGATCTGCATCTGGACAGCCTGGGCCGGGTGCAACTGGCGGCGGCTCTGGAAGAGCGGCTGGGAATTGCGCCCCAGAGCGGGCTGCTGGAACGGGCGGAGACGCTTGGGGAGTTGCGCGCGCTGGTGGCCGGAGAGGCCGAGGGAACGCATGCACCAGTCCCGCCGTCATCCTGAGCGGCCCAGAGCGCAGCGGCGGAGAACTGAAGGATCTGCGATCGAGTGCTTCTGGCGAGAGGACGGAAGGCCACGAACCCAAGGCGGAATTCGCGCATCAACTACGGATGTGGACGCCGCGCCGGACAATGCATCTACCCGCGCTGGCCGTGGCTCGCGGCCCTTCCAGTGGCTGCGGGTGGCTTTTATCGAGGCGGTCGAGCGGCCGCTGGTGTGGCTGCTGGCGCATCCTCGGGTGGTTGCGCCGGAGTTGCCGCCCTCGGATGCAGCCGATGCTCATTGTCGCCAATCATGTCACGGCCTACGACGGGCCGCTGGTCCAGTACGCTCTGCCGGGACGCGATGCGGCGGCGGATTGCCGTGGCCATGGCCGGGGATATGCTGGAGGATTACCGGCACTTCCGCAATCCCGAGCGCGCGCCGGGAAAACGGGGCTTCTATCTGCCCGGACCGCTGATCTACCTGCTGCTGACGGCGCTGTTCAACGTCTTCCCTTTGCCCCGGCGGCGGAACTTCCAGCGCAGTTTTGCGCACGCCGGCGCGGCCATGGACCGCGGATACAACGTGCTGGTCTTCCCCGAAGGCACGCGCTCGGCGGAAGGGAAGCTGGCGCGCTTCCGGGGAGGAATCGGGTTGCTGGTAAAGCAATCGGGAGCCATGGTGCTGCCGGTGGCGATTCGCGGGCTGGGCGAGCTGAAGGCTGCTCAGCCGGGCTGGTTCCGCTCCGGCAAAATCGAAGTGCATGTAGGCCAGCCGATGCGCTTTGCTCCGGAAGAGACGGAGGCCGCGATTACCGAGCGGCTGCACGCCGAGGTGGAGCGGCTGCTAGAAGCAGGGAATAGGGAATAGGGAATAGGGAATAGGGAATAGGGAATAGAGAACAGTGGACAGTGAACAGTGAACAGTTGCTGGCTTGCTGGCTCATTTGTGCGCCAAGGATGCGTAATTCTCTGCAAGGTATTTTCATCAGCCAAATCACGAATTTCATATGCTGAAACGAAATAAGGCAGCACCCGGAAAATCCGGGAAAAAACCGGATTTTCCAGGCATTTTCCGGAGGTGGTTTCTCACCATTTGGTACGGAAGAGAGGCATTTCTGTGGAAAAAGCCTCTCATCCAAACTGCTTAATTTTGCTATCAAACCATTTGTTATGAATATAATGCGAAATTTCTCTTTTGCTGCCTGATGAATTAATCTGCACGGTTTTTTGGGAATTTATACCCCCAGGGGTATAGGGGGGTAGGGGGGTACCCCCTCGGTACGGACCGGGCACATCCCTGACAGCTTGAAACGGGGCTATGAACCTTGTTCATGCTTTGATTGTGCGCCAGAGAAGGGTAATTATCTGCAAAAGTGCAGTCTCCGAATAGGTGACCATACACTCAGAACCCCAAAATCGATCAAATGTAATAGGAGGTATAATTGCTTATGACTAGATAGAGCCAGAGGGGGAGGGATTATACGATGGCATATAGGATTCCAAGCGAACTGCGCAAGGTTACGGCGCATTGTGGATGTATCTCTTTCCTTTTGGCATCCCAAGGTGAAACTATTGGGCTTCAGTTACCTTCCTGCGCGCAGCAGCACGCCATCTATAGCGAGACACTGATGGAGCCTCGCACTGCCGCGGATTATCCAATCCAATTCAGTCACCAACACGGAGAGCGTGAGGACTTCACAACAAACGGATGGGATTCCCGTTTTCAGATTTCCGTTTCAGCCTCAGGAACATTTATACCAGGCAGCATTCGAAACAACGAAGTTGTCACAGACCCAGTGTTGATCGAATTTGCTCAGGGATTGCTAACGCAATGTGTGGAGCAAATGCGCAAATCTTGAAATGGTTCCAGGCCGAAATCTTCTACTTCTTCAGTCCGTAATGGCGCAACACGTCATTGAGCGAAGAATCAGGTTCGAGCCCTAAGCGATCCTTAAGAGTTCCTAATTTCGTGTCTGACCGAATCTCCGGCGCGAAATCATCTCCGTATTCATATCTCAAAGTGCGAACGAGAGTGTCGTTTCGCTTGCGTTCTTCTTCCCCAGATTTGTCCCTGTGGCGTTTTAGAGGCATGTCGTCGCTCCAAAAGATGTAAAGTACATAACAATCTTACACTTGTTTCTTAAACGAGTTCATTACCGTAAGCCGGTACATGAAGGTCTGGCTCGATGTCACAATGTTCGGCATGAACTGAAGTACGCCAAGCCCGTTCCGGGCGGTTGACCGGCAAACCGGAGATTGCACCAGTACCCTGATCCCTGTTTTCTAACTCGGCTGGCGAGGGCGGAAGTGGCAGGTGCCGCCGGCCAGCACCGGGGTCCAGATGGAGGGATCGGCGGGCTGCTCGCTGGAGCCGAGGAAGAGCGATGCCGTCGGGGGCCAGCAACCTTGTGGATGCCGGCCAGCAGGGTCTTGCGCGTCTCCTGCGAGAAGTAGAGCATGACGTTGCGCAGGAAGATGACGTCGAAGCGATCGTCGCTGCGGTTGAAGGGCAGCGGCGATGAACAGAGGTTGGCCTGGCGGAAGTTGCACATCTTGCGAATCTCGGGCTTGACCGTCCAGTTTTCGCCGGCGTGGTCGAAGTAGCTGACGACGTAGCGCGCGGGCAGTCCGCGGTTCATCTCGATGCGGTGATAGCAGCCGGCCTGGGCCCGCTCCACCACTTCGGCGCAGATGTCGGTGCCCTCGATGCGGATATTCCAGCCGGCCAGCAGGGGAAAGTGCTCGAGGAGGAGCATGGCCAGGCTGTAGGCCTCCTGGCCGGAGGAGCAGGCCGCGCTCCAGAAGCGCAGGCTGCGCGCGTGGCCGGCGGGATTCGATGAGCTTGGGCAGCAACTCGGTGCGCAACAGCTCGAAGGGACGGCCATCGCGGAAGAAGCTGGTTTCGTTGATGGTCATGGCCTCGGCGATGGAGCGTTCGAGAGCGGGATTCTTTCTGACCTTGAGGTGCTGGACAAGCTCTTCCAGGCGGGTCATGCCCTGGTTGCGCAACAGCTTGGTGAGGCGGGTCTCGAAGAGGTAATCGCGCGACGGAGTCGAGCACGTTTTGCGAGAGGCCGAAGACGAGCTGGCGAAGGTAGCCGTAGTCGACGCTGGAGGAGGTTTGCATGGCTAGACCACCGCTTCCCGAAGCTCGCGAGCCTCCGCGTGCGTCCGGCTGGCGAGCCGGAGGATTTCAGGGGCGATGGCGTTGAGGGGCAGCACCTTGTGCGCCAATCCCGCATTGCGCGACGGCGCCCGGCATTCCCCACACCGTGCTGGTGGCCTGGTCCTGGGCCAGGACGCTGCCGCCGTGCTCGCGGATGATGCGCGCGCCCAACATTCCGTCCGAGCCCATGCCGGTCAGCACCACGGCCAGCACGCCCGCGCCGTAAACCGCTGCCGCCGAGCGGAAGAGCACATCGACGGCGGGGCGGCAGTGGTTTTCCGGCGGGCCCTGGTTCAGGTGCAGCGTGGCCGGCAGGCCGATGCGCGCGCCGGCCAGCACCTCCATGTGCCAGTTTCCCCTGGCGATGTAGATGGCGCCGGCGCGCACCGGTTCGCCCTCGACGCCCTCGCGCACCCGCAACGGACAGCGGCCATTGAGCCGCTCGGCAAGCAGCCTGGTGAACAACTCCGGCATATGCTGCACGATCAGGACCGGAAGGGGAAAGTTAGCCGGCAGCCCGGGCAGCAGAATATCCAGGGCCGCGGGGCCGCCGGTGGAGACGCCGATGGCCAGCACCGTCGGGGATCGACGAGATCGGCGTGGCCTTGAACGGCGCCATGGGCGCCGAGCAGCGGGGTGCGCGCCGCGCCGGGCAAGGCCGGCTGCGGCATGGCTGGTGAGGGCATGAATCTTGGGAATCAAATCCTGGCTAAGCGCCTGCATGGCCGCCTCGCGGCTGGATTGCCCGGCGGGCTTGGCCACATAGTCGGAAGCGCCGCAGGCCAGGGCCTCGATGGTCACCTTGGCGCCGCGCTGGGTGAGCGAACTGCACATGATGACCGGCATCCTGTGTCCCCGCGCGCGCAACTTTCTCAGCGTGACCAATCCATCCATCACCGGCATCTCCACATCCAGCAGAACCAGGTCGGGGTGAAGGGTTTCAATGGCGCTCAAGGCCGATTCGCCATCGGCCGCGGTGCCGGCCACTTCCAGGCCGGCATCAGCGCTGACCACCGCGCGCAACAGGCTCCGCATCACTGCCGAGTCGTCCACGATCAAAATCCGGGTTCGGCGGCCGGAGGTCATGCTTCAGGCCTCCACCAGGCCGAGCATGGCCAGCTTTTCCGTCAGCGCCTCATCGTCGAAGGGCTTCATCAGGTACTCGTCGGCGCCGGCATCCAGGGCGCGGAGAATGTAGTCGTTTTCCGCCTCGGTGGTCACCATCATGACCTTGATGCCGGCGAATACCCTCGGCGCGCAACTGCTTGAGCATCTCCAGCCCGTTCATCACCGGCATATTCCAGTCCACCAGCGCCAGGTCGAAGGGCGGGCGCGATTTCAACTGATCCATGCCGGCCTGGCCATCAGCGGCTTCCTCGCACTCGATTCCCTTCTCTTCGAGCAGGCCGCGCAGATATCCCCTCACGAAGCGGGAATCATCGACAATCAAAGCTCGCATGGTCACCTCCTGACAGAAACCGCTCTGACCTTAAGCGGCCCGGGCCGCGCTCAGGCGCATGGGGTCCAGTTGCTCGGGGTCCAGCATGACCAGCAGGCTGTCCTTGAGCTTGTAAGCGCCGGCAAACAACGCTCTCCGGCGCTCGTCCAGAATTGAGGGGTTGGGCTCGTGGTCGGCCGATGAGACGGTCAGCACCTCGCTGACCGAGTCCACCAGCAAACCAAAGATTCCGCCGGCGCTCTCCAGCACCAGAAGATCCTGCCGGCCCTCCTTGGGCGGCAAGTCCAGCAACTGCCGCAGGCTCACGGTGGTCAGCACATCGCCGCGATAATGCACCAGCCCGCCGACAAAGATCGGGCGCCAGCGGAACCGGCTGCGGCCTGGCCGCGCCAACAATCTCCAGAATGTGCGTGATGGGCACGCCAAACATCGACGTGCCCAGGCGCACCGTGCACACCTCCACCAGCGTTGCCGCCGCCTTTTTCCTTGCGATGCAATGCCGCCGTTGCTGTGCTCATGCCACCGTCTCCGCTATCTGGCTCCACTCGGCAGGCGCCTGTTCGCCGGCGGGCAGCGGGGCCACGGCGCCCAGGTCAACCACGCCGGTAACCCGGTTCTTGAGCAGCGTGACCCCGCCGGTGCGCTGATCGGTGCCGGCCTCGAACAGGTCGCCGCCGGCGGCCACATCCAGCACATGGGAAACGGCAATGCCCACATGCCGATTGCCCTCGCGGCAGACCACCACGATGATCTTGCGCCTCGGGATTGCCCTCGGCCGCGGCCAGCACGCCGCCCGAATCCTCCACCGGCAGCAACTGGCCCTCGAAGTTGAGCACCGGCCGGTAGCCGATGTACTCGATGCGCGAGAGCGGCAACTGCTCGATGCGCAGCACGTCGGCCAACGGCACCGCGGCCTGCCGTCCGGCCGCTTCCACCAGCAGGTACTCCAGGCCCTTGGCTGCATCGGCTTCGGTTTCGCCTTCGTCCGCGCGCGCGGCCTCTTCTTCGCGCAGGCTCACCCCAGCCTTCAGGGCAATCGAACCGGGATCGAGAATCAGCGCCAGGTCGGCGTTGCCCAGCACGGTTGCTCCGGAAAACAGGCCGATCTCCTTCAGTACCGCGGAGAGCGGCTTGACGACAATCTCCTCCGGATCGGCCAGCCCGTCCACCACCAGGCCGAAGCGGCGGCCGTCGGCATCCAGAACGGCGATGAAGTTGTCTCGCTCGGTGGCGATCTTATGTTCCACGCCGGGCATCAGCAGCCGGTCCAGAAAAACCAGCGGCAGCAGCTTCCCGCGCAGCCGGTAGAGCGGCGCGTTCTCAATCCACTCGATGGCCGCGGCGGCCTGTTCGGGGGGAATGTGCACCAGCTCCGACAGCGCGCCCTGGGGCAGCGCAAAGCTCTGGTTGATGCTGCGCACGATCAGGGCCGGAATGATGGCCAGCGTCAGCGGAATGCGCATGCGCAGCGTGGTTCCCTTGCCGGCGCGGGAGTCGATCTCGACCTTGCCGCCGATCTTCTCCACATTGGTGCGCACCACGTCCATGCCCACGCCCCGGCCGCTGACGTTGGTTACCGCCGCGGCGGTGGAGAAGCCGGGCAAAAAAATCAGTTGCAGCAGCTCGCGCTCCGCCAGGTGGGCGGCGCGCTCCGGCGGTGATGAGGCCGCGTTCGATGGCCTTCTGGCGCACCTTTTCAACATCGATGCCGGCGCCGTCGTCGGAGACCTCGATGATGACGTGGCTGCCCTCCTGGCGGCCTCGCAGCTTCAGCGTTCCTTCCGGATCCTTGCCCGCGGCCAGGCGCACATCGGGCGGCTCGATGCCGTGATCGAGCGAGTTTCTTACCGCATGAGTGAGCGGGTCCTTGATGGCCTCCAGCAGGCTCTTGTCCAGTTCCGTGTCCTGGCCCTCGACCTGCAGGCGGACGCGGCGGCCCAGCGATTGCGACAGGTCGCGCACGATGCGCGGCATCTTGGAAAAGATGTTGGAGACCGGCTGCATCCGGGCCTTCATCACGTTCTCGCGCAGGTCGGCGGTGACCATGTCCAGGCGGCGGCTGAGCAGGGTCATGTTGGGATCGGCCGAGGTGGCCTGCAAGACCTGGTTGCGGGTCAGCACCAGCTCGCCCACCAGGTTCATCATCCGGTTCAGCAGCGTCACATCGACGCGCAGCGTGCTCTCGGCGGCGCTTCCCTGGGCGCGCGGCCGGGCGGGTTCGCCCTCGGCCTCTGCCGGGGCTCAGGCGCAGCTGGACAGGCTCCACTGGCTTCGAGCGGCTGACGCCGGTCGCTGGAGCGGCCGGAGGCGGCGCGGCCGACGGAGCCTCGACGGGCAGGCGGCGAGACGCGGACGCGGCATGAGCGCCGGCCCGTGGCATGGGCCGGATGTTTTACCTGCGCCTGCGCCGGAGCCTGCAACTCTTCCAGCCAGCCGATCAGAACCGCATCTTCGCCCTCGCCCTCGTTGCTGTCCGCCTCGATTGTCTTGAGAATCGAGCGCAGCCCGTCCAGCAGTTGCAACAGGCCGGTGATGATCTGGCGGTCGGCGGTCAGCTTGCCCTCGCGCAGCAGGCCAAGCAGGTTTTCTCCCGCATGGGCCAGCTTCTCCAGCCGCTTGAAACCCAGGAATCCGGTGGTCCCCTTGATGGTGTGAACCGAACGGAAGATCTCTCCGATCAGTCCCGCATCCTGGGGCCGCTCCTCCAGATCGGTCAGACAGTGCTCCATGCGGTCCAACCCTTCCTGGCTCTCGATCAGGAATTCCCTCGTCAATTCATCCATTGCGCCCACTCATCCGCCCGGCCGGAATGACACTCCCGGCACAGAGAGTACTAAAGCCTTTATCGGAAAGATGAGGCTCAACTTGAGGAACGGATTTTGACCAGGGAAGGGGCAAAAGAGGGATTAGGGAACAAGGAAAGGATTAGCGGCAATCCTTAGCTGAACCAATCCTTGCGTCTTGTATTCTGCCGCAAGGGCTGGGCACTACGGACTCCACTCCCGGCAACCCGCTCCTCGTTTTACAGCAACGCCCAAATGCTATAACCTCAATACTCACCCTTTAGGGAGATTAATCACACTATGAAAGACCAATCTTCGACGGAAACCGCGCTCTTGAGCCTGCTTGACAGGGCGCGCCAGGCCGCGCAGCACGCCTACGCCCCCTACTCCGGCTTCCGGGTGGGCGCGGCGCTCCGGCTCTCCAATGGCGAAATCGTCACCGGCGTCAACGTGGAGAATGTGAGCTTTGGACTGACCATCTGCGCCGAGCGTTCCGCTTTGGTGCGGGCTGTTTCCCAATTTGGGCCTGAAATCCGCGTCGAGGCCGTCGCCATCGCCAATCTGAACTCCGTCGCCAGCCCGCCCTGCGGCGCCTGCCGCCAGGTGCTCTCCGAGTTCATCCTGCCCGATGCGCTGGTGATCTTCCCCTCCACCGGCGGCGACCGCACGATGGCCTTCAGTGAGCTGCTGCCGCTGGCCTTTGAGATGAAGCTGAAATAAGACCGTGGTCCGGAACAGGAAACGCTATACTCGTAATTGTGCCCGCCATCACTCTGGGACCGGATTGCATCCACTAATATGAATTCGAGGAGTCGAAAAGAATGCCCCGTAAAGCACTGATTGCCGCCAATTGGAAGATGTACAAGACGCCCGCTGAAGCCAAGGCATTTGTCGATGCCTTTTTACCTCTCGTTGCCGGGCACACGCGCGACGAGATCGCCCTGTTTCCCTCGCCCGTGCTGCTGCCCACGGTGATTGACGCCGCCAAGGGCAGCAATGTGGCCGTGGGCGCGCAGAACATCCACTTTGCCGAGGAGGGCGCCTACACCGGCGAGACCTCGGTGGGCCAACTGAAGGCCGTGGGCGGAACGCACACGCTGATCGGCCACTCCGAGCGGCGGCAGTACTTTGCCGAGACCGACGAGATCGTCAACAAGAAGCTGCACACCGCGCTGAAGCACGGGCTGATTCCCGTGGTCTGCATTGGCGAAGTGCTGGCCGAGCGCGAGGCGGGCAAGACGGCCTCGGTGCTCAAGACGCAGATCACGGGAGCTTTGGCCGGCATCACGGCCGAAATGGCCGCGCCGATCGTGATTGCCTACGAGCCGGTTTGGGCCATCGGCACCGGCAAGACGGCTACGCCGGAGATGGCCGTGGACGCGCACAAGATTATCCGCGCCGAGGTGGCCAAGCTGCTGGGACCGGCAATCGCGGCCAATATGCGCATTCTCTACGGCGGCAGCGTGAAGCCGGACAACGCCACCGCGCTGATCGGCGAGGAAGAGATTGACGGCGCTCTGGTGGGCGGCGCCAGCCTCAAGCCGGATTCGTTTATGGCGATTGTGAAGTACTAATCAGCTGTTGGGTTGGTCTCCCAGGTCTCAGAAACGAGACCTGGGCAGCCCGGCTCACCTAAAACGAACCTCTGCTGCCGCCGCATAATTCCGACCGCGTGCCCCATGGCTTTCGTCACGCGGTTGGCGGTGTCCCCGTCGAAAAAGAAGAAATAGAACTCCGCATTCTCCTTCGCACGCACAATCAGGTCGAAGACGGGCGGATCCACCTTTGCGTTCCAGGTTGGGTGCCCTGCGGCCACATCATTCTTGTTCTGACGCTCGTCGCCAGTGATCAGCGTTATATCCTGCACATCGTGCAGATTGAATGAAGCATCGCTATCGGAGATCTGAACGCCGTCCCGGATGATGATGTAGTGATAGGCGATGGTGCAGGCCGACGCATCGGCAACCACTTTGCCGGCCTCGAAGATGAACTGATAGGTCCAATTCGTATTATCGGCGCTGTCATGATAATGCGTTGTCCAACTCATCTTGCCTTGTTCGTTCAACTTCGCTTGAATGAACTGCATGGTCGCTGCTAGCGACGGGCCGTTACCGGCGGGCTGGGGCGGGGACGCGACGGGCAGTTGGGCATATAAAGTCAAAGCCATTCCACTCGCAAGGCTCACGGCCAGCCAGTTCCTCATTTTCATGCTATAGCCTCCTTTGGATGCTTGTTTCAACGGCAGAAACCTTCCTCGGCTTCTGTCCCGAACCGGACTATCACAGTTGAGATGTTTTTGAACTGATTAAGGATGCACAGATAATTGGGAAGATCCGGAAATTCAAGGTCACGTAAGCAAAGGCGAGAGAATCTGGCAAGCGAATCATTGTGTGTCATTGGATAACTTGTTACATATTGATGCCGAGCGGAACCGAAGCTGTGGTCCAACGTACAATGACTCATGGCCCAGCGCGACCTGTACATTGACCGCTCTGCGAACCGCGATGACTGCCCTGGTCGTCGTCGTCTTCCACGCCGCCATCACCTACGGCAGCTCCGGCGGCTGGTTCTACCACGAAATCGAATCCTCCTGCAGCCCCTCCAGCCTGCTTCTGACTTGCTTCTGCAACAACAAACCAGGCCTACTTCATGGGTTTTTTCTTCCTGCTGGCGGGCTACTTCACGCCCGCCTCGCTGGAGCGCAAGGGCTACGCGCGCTTCATCGGCGACCGCTTCCTGCGCCTTGGCCTGCCGCTGCTGGCCTTCGGGCTGATTCTGGGGCCGCTGACCGCGGCGATGGTGAACTACGCGCAGGGCGACGGCTTCTGGTCCTGCATTGCCTGGCTCTGGCGGCACAAGCAATTCATCAACGGCCCGATGTGGTTTACGCAGGCGCTGCTGATCTTCAGCCTGGCGTATTGCGCGTGGCGAGCTGTTTTTGGAGCGGCTCTCTCGCAAACCGAGCGCACGCCTAGCCCGGTTCCCGCATATCGCTGGTGGCTGGCGAGCTCCATCGGAGTGGGAGTGGCCGCGCTCGCGATTCGCCAATTTGTGCCTACCGGCGAAAACGTGATCGGCCTGCAACTGGGCTACTTTTCCAGCTACATCTTTCTTTTCGTGCTGGGAATCGCCGCATGGCGCAATGATTGGCTGCGGCAGCTCGAATGGAAACAGGCACGGCCCTGGATCTGGACGCTGGCCATTGCATGGCCATTTCTTCCGGCGGGAATCGCGGTGGCCCACGCGCTCAACGGCCCGGGAAAGTCCAACTTCTCCGGCGGGCTTTCCTGGCCAGCGATTTTCTACGCGCTGTGGGAGCCATTCGTGGCCTGGGGATTGATCGCCCTGTGGCTGTGGTCTTCCGCGCGCGCATGAACCAGCCCTCGGCGTTTTGGGCGTGGCTCAACCGCCGCGCTTACACGGTCTATATCATTCATCCGGCTGTGCTGGTGGGCGTGAGCCTGCTTCTGCGCGGATGGGTCGCGCCCGCGCTGGTCAAGTTCTGCGTGGTTGGCACGCTGGCCTGCATCGGCTGCTGGTTGGCAGCTGATCCGCTGGTGCGGTTGCCGGGAGTGCGAAGAGTGATCTAGGCGCGATCCTTAGAACGGTTCCTTGTTGCTGCCGCCGCAGAGTTCGACGGCATGGACCATGGCTTTGGCGATGCGGTTGGCTATCTCTTCGCTGGAGAAGAAGAGCGGAGTCTCCGTATTTCCCCTGAGTTTCGCAGTAACTGCGAAGTAGGGCGGATCCTGTCGTTTATCCAACTCAGGATGCCCGTTCGCGGTGTCCTCCATCTTCGCTTCGTAGGTACTGGTTCTCACCTCTAACGTCAGCACATTGCGCAGGTCGAGCGAAAAATCCCGATCAATGCCCACTTTCCCGCCATTCGTGGTCACCTTGTGCCAGGTGATGCGGCAGGTGGCGGGGTCGGCAACGACATTGGTGGCCTCAATGCTGATGTAATAAACCGGCCAGTCTTCCCCCTTGGAGTTGTCATGCGTATACAGCGTGTAGTTGATCTTGCCCTGCTCGTTCATCTTGTCCTGGATGAACTGCATGGTGACGGCCAGTGAGGGGCCGTTGGCGGCGGGCTGGGGCGGAGGCGGGACGGCAGTTTGGGCGAAGGCCGCGGAGAACGCCGTCAAAACAAAAACGAAACGATGATGCGCATGGTTTTCATCATAAAATTCCTCCTGAGTTAAAACGTTCTCTTTGTTGCCGCCGCCGCAGAGTTCGACGGCATGAAGCATGGCTTTGGCGACGCGGTCGGCAAGATCGGCGTCGGTGAAGAGGAAGGTGTTCTCCCTACCATGAGGGCGGCGCACCACGAGCGCTGTTATAGGCGGACTGGTGGATGTGACGATGGCGTTGGGGTAGCCGCTCTTCGCCATCCATTCGGTTAGGTCCTGTTCATCGGGCCTGATCACAATCTCCTGGACATCGCGCAGCGAGAATACGCTATTCTCGTTCGCGTAGGAGATTTTACCAGTATTCTCGGTCGTCTTGTTGTAGTAGTGGTAGGAGATGCGGCACTGGTTTGGGTCGGCAACCACGTTGCTGGTCTCGTCTGTGAGGGTGTAGGTCCCTGTGCGGCCGTCGCTTACGTCCTGGCGGAACACGACGTAGGCGACCTTGCCTATGTCGTTCAGCTTGTCCTGAATGAACTGCATGGTCTCAACGAGGGATGGGCCGGTGTCGGCGGGCGCGGTGGCGGGCGGCTGCTGTGACGGCACTGAGTCCTGCGCCAGGATGGCTTTCAATTCGGCTTCTGTTGCGCCGGCCTGTTTGAGCGCGACCAGCGCATCGATGGAGGTGTCGAACTTATCGGTGATGGCGCGAATCTTGTCCAGGACCACGCTCTCCGGCATTCCTGCCTGAAGCAGCTTCAGCACCGCGGCGTTGGCGGGCGCGTCATTTGCGGGCCTGGGCGGGGGCGCGACGGGCTGCTGCGCCGAAAGAGTGAAAGCGACGCCGCATAAAAGGCTCGCTGCAAGCAGATTCCTCATGTTCATGATTTTGTCATCCTTCTATGTGGAAATGGCGGAAGCAGGGATTGCTCCCTGCTTCCGCCGTGAAATGGTCCATGCCACGTAGGCCGCTCTAATGCGCCGGCGGCGCAGGCGGGCTGGCGGCGAAGGCTGTTTGCGTCACGCTGGTCTTCGGCCTGGTCGGCTTGCTGCTGCTGGGCATCGAGATCCGCCTGCACATTCTCGGTGTCCGCCGGCGGCTCATCCGCGGGCACTGGTGGCGGCGTAATGGCCGCCATCGGGGCCGCGGGCAATCCGCCCTTGCCCTGCTGCTCGTGCAGCGCCTGCAAGCCGGAATCCAGTTGGGCGCGGAAGTTGTTGTGCATCTCCTGGAGGGCTCTCCAGCGGCAGGGTGACGGTAAGCCCGGCCGCGCAATCGCTCTTGCGGCTGCTGAGCACCGTCAGGTCGGCGGTCGCGGCTCCATCGGGCGGCGCAGCCACCAGCTTGATCACGTCTCCCACCGAGAGCGCGCACTGCTGGCCGTCCGCAGTGGAGACATTCTGGACCTGGTCCACCACAAACAGATGGTTGGGCACCATCACCTGGGGCAGGCCGTCGAGCGAGGGCGCCTGGTCGGGCTTGGCAGCAGCGGCATTCTCGAAGGCCAGTTGCTGCTTCACCTCGTCGGCGATGATCTGCTTGATCTCCGGAGTGATGGGCGTATCGGCCGGGGCAGAAGTCTGATCTTCGCTAGCCTGCGCGTCTGCATCTGAGGGTCCATTGCCGCTCTCCGGCTGTCCAGCGCCGCCTGCCTGTGCGTCCGCCGGATAGCCATCCTGCATGGTATGGCCGAAAAGAAAGTCAGTCAGCCAGGCAGCGCCGCTGGGATAGGAATCCGAGGGCGAGAAGAAGCCCGCGTAGAAGTCATACCACGGCGAGCCCTCCCATCCCCACATAGTAGGCTGCCGGGGAGTCCCAAGGGTAATAGGCCCACCCGTAGAAGGCCGGAGCGTATGTAGCGTGCGGAACGTAATGATTGAACTCCCTGCCGTGATAGTGGTACCGGGAGTATTCGCGCGTGAAGCGATGGTCTCCATGCACGTAGGTCCGCTGGGTATAGTCGTGGCCGTGGTAGTTGACCGGGTGCTCGAAATATCCGCGGTGCTTTCCGGTTGAAACCAGCCTGCCATGGTCGGGGCGCTCGCTGATGATGGTTCTTTGCCCGCGCGGGCCGCGCGCGATGTCCATGTTGGACGTATGCACGGAGGCCAGATGGCCATCGCCGCGGAAGGTGGCGGTTTGGCCGTGTCCGCTGTAGGAGGCCAGGGTTCCGTTGGGACGCAGATTGTAGTTGCGGCCGTTGGAGGCGATCACGGTCAGGCTCTTATCCGGATGAACGGCTACCTGGCCCGACGGGATCGGCCGGTGGTTGACGCCGCCCAGGCCGCCGCGCGCGGTGTTCACCTGGTGCAGCACGGATTGCGATCCGGCGGGCGAGAGCGTGGAGGGGCCCGCGCCGGGCCTGCCGCCCGCGGAGGATGCCGGAACGCTATAGACGGCATGCGTGCTGCCGCCGGTTGGATTAACAGGCGAAGGAGGATGCGGAGTGAGGGAGCTGCCGCCCGCAACGGTTGGGGCTGGCGGAGAGTAGGTGTTGGTGTGCGGAACGGCTGGGGCTGCCGGGGTGGCCGCCGGAGTGTATGTGTTGGCGTGCGGAGCGGATGGGGTTGACGGCGAGTTGCTCGTGCCGCCGGAGGAGGCATGTGGGGTGTAGGTGGTCACACCGTTGTTGCTCCTCACGACACCTCCGCCTACGGAGGCGGTGCCGGAGGGATGGGACGCCGCTGATGCGCCGGGGGTATAGACGTGCGGAGTATAGGTTGTGGCGCCCGATGAGGGCCGCGAGGCCGATGTATTACTGCCCGACGGCGCTCCCGGCGTATAGCTGTGCACCGGGGCCGATGAATTCGGCCTCGACGGGCTGACACCGCCGCCGCTCGGCGGGTGATAGGCCGGAGTCGATGGAGCCGGATGGTAGGACGGAGCCGGATGGTAGGACGGAGCCGGATGGGAGGCAGGCGGGTGGTAGGCCGGAGCCGGTGGGTGATAGGCAGGAGCCGGTGGGTGATAAGCAGGGGCCGGTGGGTGATAGGCCGGTGGGTGATAGGCCGGCGGATGGTATTGGGCCGATGCCATCACTGAGGCCGACAACAGAACTGAAACCAAAAGCAAGGAACTACTACATATGCGTAGAACTCTTCATCTTCCACCTCCGGACAACCGGTTAGCGCGTTCATGTGATCGAGATCTCAACATTTCAACCCGGTGGGGAGTCGAAAGTTGCTGTGAATCGAAGATAAACCACGCAGGCATCTAATTTACCGGCGAAATCCACCTTACTTCAGCGGGTCGGCGGGCAACGTCCAGCCTTCCTTCTGGCCCTTGTTCTGCTCCTTGAGCCATTCCATCAGCGGCTGGAAGTATTCGACGATGGCCGAGGCGTCGGCCTTGTCGGTTCCGGTCATGGCCTTGAGCGCCTCCGGCCAGGGTTTGGATGCGCCCATCGCCAGCATTGCATTCAGCTCGCGCGCCGGCCTCCTTTGAGCCGTAGACCGAGCAGCGATTCAGCGGCCCCTTGTAGCCGGCGGCCTGGCACATGGCGCGATAGAACTGGAACTGGTAGACGCGGGCCAGGAAGTAGCGCATGTAGGGCACGTTGCCGGGAATGTGGTACTTGGCGCCGGGGTCAAAGTCGGCCTCGCTGCGAGCCACTGGCGGGGCAATGCCCTGATATTTTTCGCGCAGAGCCCACCAGGCGCTGTTGTAGTGCTCCGGCGTCACCTCGCCGGAGTAGACCTGCCAGCGCCACTTGTCGATGAGCAGGCCGAAGGGCAGGAAGGCGATCTTGTCCAGAGCCGTGTGCAGCAGCAGCGGAATGTCGGCGCTGGGCGGCGGAACCTGGTCGATGAGGCCCAGCTTCTTGAGGTAATCCGGGGTCACGTTCAGCGCAATGGCGTCGCCGATGGCCTCGTGGAAGCCGTCGTTGGCGCCGTTCTGGAAGAAGTAGGGCTGATTGCGATAGGCCATCTGGTAGTAGTTGTGGCCCAGCTCGTGATGCACGGTGACAAAGTCGTCAGCGGTGGGCTGGAAGCAGGCCTTGATGCGCACGTCGCGCTGGTTGTCGATGTCCCATGCACTGGGATGGCAGACCACTTCGCGGTCGCGCGGATGAGAGAGCATGGAGCGCTGCCAGAAGGTGTCAGGCAGGGCGTCGAAGCCCAGCGACTTGTAGAAGCCCTCGCCGTAGCTGGACCAACTGCTGTGGGTCTGTGTTGCGCGCCTTGAGGATGGCGCCCAGGTCGTAGGGCATCGGACGCGGAGGGCGGCGCGACCACGTCGTAGATGTTGCCCCACTCCTGCGCCCACATGTTGCCCAAGCAAATGGCCGGGAATCATGCCGTCGGGGCGGCGCGCGTGGTCGCCGTACTTCTCGATGAGCTTGCGGCGGACGTAGGTGTGCAGCTCGCGATAGAGCGGCTCAACCTGAGTCCACAGGCGCTCGATGTCGGCGGAAAACTCTTCGGGGGTCATGTCGTACTGCGAGCGCCACAGAGCGCCGGTGTCGGCAAAGCCCAGCTCGCGCGCGCCCTGGTTGCTCAACTCGGCCAGGCGCGCATAATCGCCGCGCATGGGCTTGCCGACGGCGTGCCAGCCCGCCCACAGGGCCGCCAGTTCTTTTGGATCGTGGCTCTGGGCCATCTTGATGTTGATATCGTCGATGCCCAGGCAGTGGTCGGGGTTGGAGTCCGGACAGTACTTTCCGCGGCCATAGGCGGCGTCCAGCTCGGCGGCCTTCTGGGTGGTTTCGGCGCGCAGCGCGGGGTCGGAGGGCGCGGGCAAGCCGATGCCCAGCTTGAGCAGCAGCATCTTGCGCGCCGCATCGGGCGGCAGCGGGAGCCCGTCGAATTTGCGCGACTCGTAGATCAGGGCGGTTTGCCGGGCGATCGCACGGTCGTTGGCCTCGGCCATCAGGGCGATGGTGTCGTCGGTGATGTAGGTCTCCTCGACCCACGAGGCGCGAGCCGCAGGTGACGCTCATCGCGCCCAGTTCCTTTTCCGCGCTGTCGATGAAGGCGAGGGCCTCGGCGACGGTGGGCTTGGCGGCGGGCTGGGCGGCGGCGGCGGTTTGCGCCAGGGTGGTGGAGGCATACAAAGCATGCCGGCAAGCGCCAGCATGGACGAAATGGAGCAAGTAGATTTTGAATTTCATGGCAAGGGAACTATAGAACATTGCTCCAGGGTTCGGGAAGCGGCCCCGCGAAGCCGTGGAGAGCATGCAGAAGGGAATGGCCTGAAAGGGGTGCCCGAATTCATGAATAGAATGCCGCTCAGCGGCTGAAGAGCATCTGCCCGCCCACGGCGATCAACGTCAACGCAAAGATGCGCCGCAGCCAGAGGTCGGGGATGTGTTGCGCGCCCGCGGCTCCAATGTATCCGCCGACCAGAAACCCGACGGCCAGCAGAAGCGCCACCTTCAGGTCCGCGTTGCCCTTGCGGTAGTACTCCCATGAAGGCAAAGATGCCCACCGGCGCCAGCAGCGCGCCCAGCGAGGTGCCCTGGGCCTTGTGCTGGCTCATGCCCGCGAGCCAGACCAGCGCGGGAACGAATAAAATGCCGCCGCCAATTCCCATCACGCCGGAGACCATGCCCACCACCAGCCCAATCAACAGCATCATCCAGTTCACAGGAGCCTCCTTCGGGCGCGGCGTAGTGTGAAGGCCGCCCGCGCATCCAGCGTAAACCATGGGCAATCGGCCGAGCAGGCATACAACCATGACCATGAACGCCGGCGAGGAGCGATCTCCCGGCGTTCTAATGTGTTATATAGATTCCATTCAGGTTAAGTACTGTTCCGCCCGATTTCCGCCCATATTTACACAACGTTTGCAATCTCTTTGCCTGGTTACAGTAGTCTGTTAATAGTTCCGTGCGGCCTCCGCATCTGAAGTTCAACGGCCGCCGGGCGAGGGCAGACCGGTTGAGCCAGACCATTTTTGTACTGGAAGACGACACCGACATCGCGCGGCTGGTGCAGCATCACCTGGAAGCAGCCGGGTTTGCGGCGCGCCTGTTCAGCACTCCCACCTACCTGATTCCCGATGCCGAGCGCAAGGCGCCCGCGCTGTTTCTGCTGGACATCATGGTGCCCGGCGGCGATGGACTCGACGTCTGCCGGCGATTGCGCAACCACCCAGGTCTTTCCACCGTGCCCATCATTTTTCTGACCGCGCGCGCCGGCGAAAACGACCGCGTGCTGGGCCTGGAAATGGGGGCTGACGACTACATCACCAAGCCCTTTGCCACGCGCGAGCTGGTGGCGCGCGTGAAGGCCGTGCTGCGCCGCTTTGAGCGGCCCGACACGCCCTCGGTCATCCGCTTTGAAGAGGTCATCATCGACGCCAACGCCATGCAGTTGACGGTGCGCGGCGAAGTGATGCCCACCACGGCCACCGAGTTCCGCCTGCTGGACTACCTGGCGCGTCATCCCGGCCGGGTCTTCAGCCGCGATCATTTGCTGGATGCCGTCTGGGGCGATGCCCGCTTCGTCACGCCCCGATCGGTCGACGTCTATGTGAGCCGCATCCGGGAGAAGATCGAGGTCGATCCGGAAAACCCGCGCCACCTGAAGACGGTGCGCGGCGCCGGCTACCGCTTCGAGCTTCCCAAGAGCGAGTAGGGCGCCTTGAAATCAAAGATTTTCATGAAGCTGCTCGGCCTCTTTCTCCTGCTGCTGGTCTTCCAGGCGGCGGCGATGGAGTTTGTCGTCATTCCTTTTATCGCACGGAGGGTATTGGAGGTTCCTCCCGGCGGGACCAACCTGTATCTCGGCAATGAGATTCTCTGGTCCGGCTTGATCGCGCTGGCCGTGGCGCTGACTCTGGCCGTATGGGTTGCCAGCCGCATCACCACGCGGCTTGATCGGATCGTCGCCTTTGCGCGCCGCATTGCCGCGGGCGAGCTGAGCGCCCGCCTTGATTACGACGTCGAAGATCCACTCTCCTCCATCGAGGCGGCGCTGGACCAGGCCGCCCAGCGGCTCGCTCAGAGCATTGCCGAGATCGAGAGCCACCGCCAGGAGCTAGCCGCCATGCTCGATTCCTTGCAGGAGGCAGTGGTCGCCATCACCCCCGAGGGGCTGGTCCGCTGGTCCAACGCCGCCATGGAGCGCATCGCCGGCACGCAGATTCGCGTTGGCCTCCCGCTGGTTCACTCGGTGCAGGATCCTGAACTGCTCGCCTGCGTGAAAGCGGCGCTGGAGAAGCGCGAGGTGCTTCTCCGGGCGCGCCAGCACGCTGGCGCCAGGCCGCATTTTTGAGATCCATGCCGTTCCCATGACTTCCGGCGGAGCGCTTGCCGTGCTTCACGACATTACCCGCATCGATGCCGCGGAAAAATCCCGCCGCGAGTTTGTCGCCAACGTCAGCCACGAGCTGCGCACCCCGCTCACCTCCATCCAGGGTTACGTCGAGACGCTGATCGAGGAGCCCCATGTCCGCAAGGAAACCAGCCGTGAGTTTCTCGGCATCATTCTCAAGAACGCCACCCGCATGAACCGCATTACGGAGGATCTGATCGCCCTGGCCAGCGTGGAGAGCCCGGATTACAAGCTGGCGCTTCAGCCCACGCGGGCCAGCGCGCTGGTTCAGGACGCCATTAAATCGCTGGGCGGCATGGTGGTAGACTCCGGCGTCGCGCTGGAATCAGCCGGAGCGCCGGACGCGCTGGTTTTGGCCGATCCCGACGCCATGAATCAGGTCTTCGGCAATCTGGTTGAAAACGCCCTCCGCTACGGCAAGACCGGCAAGCGCATCCTGGTCGGCGCGCGGCTTTTGGAAGCTGAGGTGGAGTTCAGCGTGCAGGACTTCGGCCCGGGCATCGCCAGCGAGCACCTCACGCGCATCTTCGAGCGCTTTTATCGCGTCGACAAGGCCCGCTCCCGCGAGTCGGGCGGCACGGGCCTGGGGCTGGCCATTGTCAAGCACATCGTCCTGGCCCACGGCGGACGCATCTGGGCGGAAAGCGAACTCGGTTCGCGGCGCTACCTTCCATTTCACGCTGCCACTGTATACGCAGTCTCAAGCGCTCGAAGCACAAGCAGGCGCCCGATTCAGGCGCATAGAAATTATGGAGGAATATCGGCGGCCGGGAGGAGTGGTGAGCTCGCTGGGACTCGAACCCAGGACCCACGCCTTAAAAGGGCGTTGCTCTACCAACTGAGCTACGAGCTCTCACAAGACCACTACATTCAAATTATCACAGGGAGAGGTCTTACGCGGCATCCGGCTCTTCCGCGTACGCTCTTCCGTGGTCAGCCGTTCCTTCACACGCATTCCCACTCCATCTGAAATCCCGGCTGCTTGAGGAAAACCAGCAATGAGCTCTCAACCCCGGCGCAGAGGTTTTTGCGCTTGCATGGGCACCACCTGCACGGTGACGTCGCGAATCTCGGAGAGGAAGCGGTTGATCACCGAGCCGCGCAGAAAAACATCCCAGCGCGAGCGGGCCGACTGGCCGAAGACCACGTGGGAGATGCCCTCCTCCTGGGCAAAGCGGATGAGGGCGTCGGCGACGTTTTTGTCGCTGAGCGAGACCACCTGCGCGCCCAGATCGCGGGCCATGCGCTGGTACTCTTCAAGGCGGTGGTAGGCCTCGGGATCGCCGTGGCCTTTGTCGTCCTCGGGACGAGTGACATAGACGGCGTACCAGTTGCTGGCCAGGCGGCCGGCGATGCGGGCGCCCACGCGCAAGAGGCGCTCGGTGCCGGGCCGGGTGCTGAGGCAGACCATCACCTTCTCCGGAATGGGCGCCTGTTCCAATCCCTGCATGCGGCGGTACTCCGAGGCCTGGTTGCCCACCTGCTCGGCGGTGGTGCGCAGGGCCAGCTCGCGCAGCATGTTCAGGTTGCCCTTGCGGAAGAAATTGGCCAGCGACTGCTCCACCTTTTCGGCGGCGTAAATCTTGCCCTGGCGCAGGCGGTTACGCAGCTCGTCCACGGTCACATCCACGTTCACCACTTCGTTGGCGCGCTTGAGGAAGCTGTCGGGGACGGTTTCGCGGATGACGGTGTTGGCGGAGCGGTTGACGGCGTCGTTGAGCGTTTCCAGGTGCTGGATGTTGACCGCGGTCATGACGTTGATGCCGGCGTCGAGCAGTTCCAGCACATCCTCGTAGCGCTTGCGGTTCTTGCTGCCGGGAACATTGGTGTGGGCCAGCTCGTCCACGATGACGGTTTGCGGATGGCGGGCCAGGATGGCGTCCACGTCCATCTCTTTCAGGTTGACGCCGCGGTAGGGAATCACGCGCTGGGGCACAATCTCCAGGTCGCGGATGCGGGCTGCGGTCTCCTCGCGCCCGTGAGTTTCCACCAGCCCGATGACCACATCCATGCCCTGCTGATGCTTCATCCGGTAAGCGTCGTTGAGCATGTCGTAGGTCTTGCCCACTCCCGGCGCGGCGCCGATATAGACGCGGAGCCTGGCGGGTTCCTGCTGGCGTTCCAGTTTGATCTCTGCCATCTCAGCCCTCCTCGACGGGATAACGGACTTCGTTGACGGCCGCCACGGGAAGAGTGAAGCGGAAGGTGGTTCCGTGGCCCAGGCGGCTCTCGACGGCAATCTGGCCGCCCAACTGCTCGACCAGGCGGCGGACCAGCGCGAGGCCGAGGCCGGAGCCGCGCTCGGAGAATGTACTGAAGCGGTCGAAGATGGTGCCCAGCCGGTCGGCCTCGATGCCGCGTCCGGTATCGCGCACCGTGAACTGCACAAAGTCCTGGACCTCTTCGGCGGCCAGCAGAATCTCGCCCTCGGGCGGCGTGTAGCGGATGGCGTTGGAGAGCAGGTTGTCCAGGATGGAGTGCACCGCGCGCCGGTCGGCCTGGACGAAGGAGAGATCGGCGTAAGCCGTGACCTCGATGCGGATGCGCTTCTGAGCGCGTCGTCGCAGAAGCGGTCGCGGGCTTCGTTCAGGACCTGCAAGGGGCGCAGGCGTTCCAGCGTGAACTGGCGGCGGCCGGCGTCCAGCTCGGCAACCTCGATCAGGTCGCCCATCAGATCGTCCAGCTTCTCGCTCTCGCTGCCGGCCGCGGCCACCAGTTCCGCCTGCAGGGGGAGCAACTCTCCGGCAAACCCCTGGCCCAGGGCGTAGAGGCCGCGGCGCAACTGCAGCAGCGGGTCGCGCAGCTTGCGGCTGGCCACGCTGATGAACTGCGTCTTGAAGCGGTCGGTATCCTGCAGGCGTGGTCACGTCTTCCAGCGTGGTCACGGTGCCCAGCAGCCGCCCCTCGGAGTCGCGCATGGGCGTGGTGCGCAGGCGGTAGCTGCGCTCCTGCTTGCCGATGCGCAAAGGCAGCAGGGAGGCCTCGTCCTCGTCGGCTACCGGCTTCTGCATGGAGACGGCATCGCGGATGGCGCTTAAGATTTTGTCGCCGCCGGGCGCTATTGGCCAGCGCCATGCGGTCGGTGGCGGCTTCGCCCAGCAGCTCGGCCGCAGCCTGATTCACCTTGAGCAGTTGTCCCTTGCCGTCGGTCACGATGATGGGCTCGAAGATGGATTGCAGCACGGCGTCGGAGAGTTGAAACTCCATCTGGCGGCGCCCGGCCTCGGATTCCCCCAGCTCGCGCAGCCGGACGGCGATGCGGTTCAGCTCAGCGGCGATCACGCCGAAGCTGTCGCGGCTGCTCCACTCCACGCGGTGCTCCAGGTTGCCCTGGGCGATCCGGCGGGCGTCGCGGGCCAGCAGGCGGATGGGCCGCAGCACAAAGTAGACGGTCGCCACCGCGACCACCGCCGAAGCCGCCACAAACAGGAACGCGAACTGGAGTTGTCCCGCCGCCGCCAGGGCGTTGTGCGTGGCCGACCACCAGCCCGGCAATGAGGCCGACCATGAGCACGCAGCCGAGAATCAGTCGCTGAGTAAGGTTGAGCATGAACCGGTCTCCGGGCCGAAGAACAGTGGACAGTGGTCAGCTAGAAACCGCGGCTAGCAAACCTTCTCAAAACTTACATGAAACAATACATCAATTGTACCGACATTATCCTAATGCAATCCCTTTTCATTCCCAGAGGGAAGATAAGGCAAGCAGAGAACTAAGCACTGTCCTCTGATCACTGTTCACTGACCCCTGTTTACGGAATTCTACAGACAGTAAGGCTGTCATTGTGCCACTGGCAAGCCAACCCCGCCGGCTGAGGATAGGCAACCAGCACCCAGTCCACGCCAAACTCCGCCTTCAGGCGCTCGAAGTCGGCAAGCTGGAAGCGGGTCCATCCTTTCTGGGCCTGAACCTGCCGCTCCCAGACCTCGCCCAGCTCTGGAACCTGCGTCACCACCGCCGTGTCTTTGATGTTATCGGCCAACTGGCTGCGTTCGGCCAGCGCGCGGAAGCTGTGATAGTCCTCGCCCGGCGCGGCCAGGTACTCGGGGTCGAGGGCAAAATAGGCGTCGGTGGGCGTGTTCTGGCGAATCCAGGCGAAGGCCTGCAGCCAGGGGTTGGCCGAGGAGCGTCCGGGCAGTTCCAGGTGCTCGCTGCCGCTGAACTGCATCCGCTGCGAGACGAACATACCCGCATTGATGACCAGCAAAAATACCGCCCAGCGCCAGAGGCTGGCCTTGAGCAGGTATTTGCCCAGCAGGCATCCGCCCACCAGCGTCATGAAAGAAATAGATCAGGTGGAGAAAGCGCATCGGCTGCAGGGGAGCAAGCCGGATCAGGGCAGGGAATCCCAGCATGACCATGGCCACCGCCAGTTGAAAGACGCCGTAGAGGAAGACGGCCAGCGCAAAGCGCGCCAACAGCGTCTCGCCGCGCTTTCGGGCGATGCGCCAGAGCAGCCAAAAGAGAACCAGAGGCGCCCAGCGCGCCCAGCCACTCATACCATGCCCAGCGGTAGAGGAACAAGTAGTTGCGCATGCTCGAGCGCCTGCGCGCCAGGCGGGCGTGGGCGGCTCGAAGACCCAGCCCAGGGGAACAAAGGCGGCCGCCATAGAGCTCTGTCGCAGCGCCACGCCATCGCCGCAGCCAATGATGCACCGGCTCCAGCAGGACCATGGTCAGGAAGAAGCAAAAGGAGATGCCCAAGGCGGCCATGAGGGGATGCAGCAAAAACGCCAGCAACAGGAGGGGGACTGCCTGCCAGCTTTTGCCTGCCAGAATCCGCGAAACCGCCAGCAGAATCAAGCCCGTGGCAATGTGCGCGGGTGCAGATGCTGATCGACCAGGTAGAGCGCGGTTCCAGCCACCGGCAGGGTGAACATAGCGGTGACCATGGCAACTCCGGCCCATTGCGCCCGCGCCTCGGGAAACAGCCTGCGCGCAATCGTCCAGCAGCCGAAGACGATCAATGCGATCGATGCAAACTGCCAGAAGAAGCTCCGTGCGCGGCCACGGGAATTCCGGTCCAGCGGACAAACCCGGCGACCCACTTGTCGAAGAAGCTGGCCTGCATTTGAAAGCGGAAAAAGCCGGAGTCGTGGGGGTAAAGCGCGGGATTCAGCTTGAATTTAACCGCGGTCAGATAGATGCCGTCGTCTTCAAATCCGGGATGGTAGCCCATGACGGCCAAGCCGAGCGTCGTGAACAATATGGTCAGCAAAAAATTGACCGGAAGGTAGCGCCTCAAACGGATGAACCCCGTATACTTAGATGCAGGATGTCACCAGCAAAGATAGCTCCATCCTACACGGCGGCGGAGGGCGCGGCAACGCAGCAACAGCCAGCGGCAGAGCCTCAGGCGCGCGCCAATGAGAAGCTGGCGCTGGTCATTCCCACCCTGCGCGAGGCGGATAATATTGGCGGCCTGCTCGGCCACATTCGCTCCGTGCTCGATCCTCTGGGAATCGACTATGAAATTCTGGTGGTCGATGACGACAGCCGCGACGGAACCGAGGAGATTGTCTCCGCCATCGCCCAAAAGGACCCGCGCGTGCGCCTGCTGGTCCGCAAAGGGGAGCGCGGCTTGTCCGGGGCTGTTCTTTACGGCTGGCGGCAGACGGACGCGGCGATTCTGGGCGTGATGGACGCCGACCTGCAGCACCCGCCGGAGCTGCTGCCCGCATTGATTGCCGCCATTTTTGCCGGCAACGACCTGGCGATTGGCAGCCGCTACACTGCAGGCGGAGCAGCTGGGCGCATGGAATCCGGTCAGGAAGCTGCTCTCCGCCGCCGCGGTGTGGGCCACCTGGCCCATTCAGACGGGCCGGCATCCGCGCTCATGACCCGATGACCGGATTCTTCCTGGTTCGCCGCGAGTGCATCGACGGAATTGCCTTCCAGCCCTCCGGCTTCAAGTTATTGCTGGAGATTCTGGTGCGCGGCCGCATTCGATCGGTGGCGGAGGTTCCGCTGGCCTTCGGCAGCCGGAATCGCGGCGCCAGCAAAGCCAACTTCAAAGTAGGTTGGGATTACGCCAAGCTGCTGGCCCGGCTCTATGCGGAGAGATTTGGCTTTTGGCGCAGAGGCTGATGCGGGCACAAATTACAGCGCCGGCAACAGCATCCGCAGCAGCAGGAACCCGCCCACGCCGGCGAAAAAGACCAGCGCCATTCGAATACCCGGCTCGCCACAGACACAGAATGTGCTCGAAAAATGCGGCTTCTGCATGGACGTCGAGTGGGTTTCATATGGGTAGCTTGCCTTTATTCATTTTGGCGGTGTCAGAACGACGTCCTGGTTCCGGTATTGGTATTCGATTTCAACTATTGTTTGGCCGAATAGAAAGCTGTTTGACTCAGCTCTCGCGTGGCTGGCCAGCGGAAGGCCCTTCACAATTTTGTAATCCCGTGTAATCTTGCAACGGCCTGTCCAAAATGACGCCCTCTTGGACTGAATTCCGTAAATTTTTACTATTGAATAGTCCATTGGGTCGACCCACAACCTCCCCTCAAGGAGATAGGGGCTCTTTCGTTTCGGGGTTATTGAAATGACCAGATAGTCACGATCGCCAAGATTCTGCCGCTTCGGCTGGACTGTCATCTCATAGTTTGCAGAGGTGATCCAGACCCCCTCTCGGATACCCGGCCTGCTCATCTCTTTCTCCCCTTTCAAGATTGAGCCAAGGACGAGTTCTCGTAATATCTCCGGACCCTTATCCTTCTCCGGCATTTTGGTGTATTCCTTGCCGGTGGACTTTCGATAGTTGGTCGTGACCGTGATTTCCGCGAACGGTGGTTTGGATTCATCATCGCCTCGGTATAAGGAGTAATGCTCGATAGCCATATACCCATCAATCTTCTCAACTTTGGCGTGCGCCGCCGCGTCAACGCGTCTAATCACAGTGTCGGGATCGGAATCGATCTGTTGGGCTCTCGACATGGCAGCTCCAAGGCATCCAAGGACACATGCTGCCAAGACTTGGGCGGTAAGCCTGGACTTTGATAGGCGGTTCAATCAGAGTATCCTCCATAGAACATGAATGAGCAGAGAAAGCAACAGCTCAAAAGGCGCGTGCCGCGAGGACTCCACAAATCCCGGTGGCATACAGAATCCCCACAAAAGTTGCAATCACACGACCGACCGATTGCAAAGGATGACTATCGAGATCGAACGCGCGCGCGAGGAAGAGCCATAATCTCCCGGTCTTAGCCAACATCTTGAGGAAGAGCGCTCCGGTCACATAAAACCAGACCCAGATAGACGTGAAGAAGGACGAACAAAAAACAATCTTATACAGCAGGATAGGCTCCTCTATGGATGTGGAGGCAAGCTGAGAGTAAAAAATACTATAAAATGTGCTAACCGATCTACGCGAGGCGACCCAGGGGCTTTCCCCACACAACGAGAAGTTGGCGTTTATGATGTAGTGGAAAATCACTGCGCAAAGATACATTGAGGCCGTAGCGAAAACCAGCTTGAGGGCGGCGTCGAGAAGAAGCAGCAAGAAGACCCTGCCGGTTCCGCTGTCCCGGGCCATAGAACGGAGTATGGTACGGCTAATAATAAGAGAGAAATAGTTGGGAAGCGAACCTGCCAGCAAACCAAGGGGTATCATCAAGGGGATTTGATCTATGCTCAGTAGTCTTTCCGGATGCTCCCCTGCCTCCACAATCAAAACAACTCCAAGTGCAAATGCGGAAGCTAGGCACGATCGGAGGAAAAACCGCAAGGAAAAGGGCTGGGTTCCGAAAAGGCGATTCACAAGGCTGGAAAATGCGTTTGGCCAATGCTGTGCGCCCAACTCCGGCGTCAGGCCCCTCAGCCAATCTGCCAGCGATTTCCTTGCCGCGGGGCTGAGCAATGGATCCCATGAGTCGAAGAACCTGTTGATTACGCCGACCGTGGACGGAAGTCCCCCTACGCAAATCGTCCAAGAAAAGGCCGTCGCAAGTGCTTGATCGACATACATCTGGAAAAGGACTCTACCACGCTTCGCAGAATAAAGTAAACAAAAAACCAGGTTTGATAAGGAAATATCCAGAGCTCTGACAAAGCAGAGAATTGACCGGTTTACCGGAAGAGTCGCTTGCAATTTGATATTATTCAGTAGCCATTTGAGCCAGGTGCCACGGCGGGCTGAAGCGATTGCTTGCTGAAGAGGCAGGTCATCAGCTGGAGCTTTAAAGCGCCGGCAACAGCATCCGCAGCAGCAAAAACCCGCCCACGCCGGCAAAAAACACCAGCGCCATGCGAATTCCCGGCTCGCGATTCACTTCGGGCACCAGGTCGGTGGCCGCCACGTAAAGCGCCACGCCGGCGGAGAGGGGCAGCCCATACAGCACCAGGCGGGGAGCCACTCCAATCACCAGCACGCCGGCCAATGTGGCCGCCGCCAATACCACGGCAGAATAAAAAGCCGCCGAGCGGCTGCGTCCGCTGGCCAGCATCACCGAGGCCATGGTGAATCCCTCCGGCGCCTTGTGCAGCAGAATCGCCAGAAAGATCAGCCAGCCCAGCCAGTTGGAGACCACAAACCCCGAGCCGATGGCCACGCCGTCAAAGAGCGCATGAACGCTCAATCCCGCCAGCACCGAATTGCCGGTATGACGCGAGACGAACTCGCCGGTGTGCGTCTCCTCGCCATAGTGGAAATGGGCGTTGATGGTGTGCTCCAGCAGATGCACCACGCAATAGCCGGCCATGATGAGCACCGGCCCCAGCTTGCGGACTCTGACGCAGGCCTTCCGGCATCATCTCCAGCAGGCGGTGGCCATCAGGAAGCCCGCGCCCAGAGCGACAAAGTAGCGCAGATAGCGCTCCACGCCCTTGGCGCGCACCAAGACAAATCCGCCGGCCACGTCGGCCAGCGCGGCAATTGCGCCGAGAATGAGGGAAATCTCTGAGCATTGGCCCTTACCCGCTGTGCCGGATGTGCATCACGTCGCCATCCTGCACCACGTACTCCTTGCCTTCCAGGCGCAGCGTGCCTTTGGCCCGCGCAGCGGCCTCCGAGCCGGCGGCCAGCAGGTTGTCCCAGCGGATGGTTTCGGCGCGAATGAAGTGGTGTTCCAGATCTGTGTGAATGGCCCCGGCGGCCTGCGGCGCCTTGGAGCCAACGGGAATCGTCCAGGCGCGGCACTCGTCCTCGCCGGCGGTGAAGAAGCTGATCAGCCCCAGCAGCTCATAGCTCTTGCGGATCAGCCGCACCAGGCCGCTCTCGCGCAGCCCGTAGCTGCCAAGGAACTCCGCCGCCTCCTCGTCGTCCATCTCCGCCAGCTCGGCCTCCACCTTGCCGCAGATGGCCGTTGCTCCGGCGTTGGGCCGGTGCGCAACCTCGTCCAGCTTGAAGCGGCTTACCGCGGCCTCCAGATCGTCGCCCAGCGTAGTGCTTTCGCCGATGTTCAGGGCGTAGAGAATCGGCTTTTGCGAGAGGAACATGAAGCCCTTGATGAGCTTCTTCTCCTCGGGCGTCATCTCCAGTTCGCGCAGCGGCAGCTCCTTTTCCAGAGCCGCTTTGGAGCGCAGCAGCAGGGCGTGTTCCCGCTCCAGTTCGCCGGTGCGCTGCTTCTTCAGGTCCTTCTCCACGCGCTCCAGCCGCTTTTCCACCTGGGTCAGGTCGCTGATCATCAGGTCGAACTCGACGTTTTTGATGTCGCGCAGGGGGTCGATGGGGCCGACGTGGGGAATCGACTCCTCCTCGAAGGCCCGCAGCACGTGAATCAGCGCATCCACCTGGCGCAGGCTGGCCAGAAACGCGGTCTCTTTCAGCGCCTCCTGCCCAATGGCCGCCACGTCCACGAACTCGACAGACGCATAGGTCGTCTTCTTTGGCGAGTAGAGCGCCGAGAGCTTGTCCAGCCGCTCGTCGGGCACGCGCGCCACGCCGATGTGCTCCTGGCGCGAGTGGCCGCGCTGCTCCAGCTTGGCCTTGGTCAGAATCTTGAACAGCGATGTCTTGCCTACCTGCGGCAGGCCGATGATGCCAGTCTTCATGCGCGTCCCAAATGGTGGGCCTGCAGGGATTTGAACCCCGAACCAAGGGATTATGAGTCCCCTGCTCTAACCGTTGAGCTACAGGCCCTCTCGTTTTCTCAGTGTGACACAGCCGCTGGGCAATCGTCACTTCACATGAGAATGCGGTCAGCGCAGATGGGGCTTCCAGCGAAGGCCCAAGAAAGAGAGTTGCGCTGTCAGGGGCTTGCAGCGAGAGGGCCTAAATGCGGAGAAATGGGACTGGAATTCGTTAAAATTGCCCAAAAATTGGCCTGATTTTCTATTGATATACGTGAAGTAAATTTATCTTGCAGATAATTTGGCTCCTCAGGTAGGACTCGAACCTACAACCCTTCGGTTAACAGCCGAATGCTCTGCCATTGAGCTACTGAGGAGTGCCGTGAGACGGAATTCTCCACTACCACGTTAGCAGAGAGCGGGCGGCGCGTCAAAAAAAATCACTTCCGTAATCGGTTCCAATTTCGTTTATGGCCCCTGGCGGCGGACTTGGGGCACGCTCAGACGATACCATAGAAGAACCGAGAGCCTGCTCTGAGCGGACCCGAGGCGAGGAGAACGCATGTCCCGGATTTCGCGGCTGGACCGCAGCCAGGTAACCCCTGAGATGGCGGCTCTTTACGACAAAGCCTTTGCCCAGCGCGGCAACGTGCCCAATATGTTTCGCGTGATGGCCCATCGGCCGGAGATTTTCACGACCATGATGGCCCACTTCGCCGCGGTGCTGACCACCGGCACGGTCCCGACCAAGCTGAAGGAACTGATTATCGTTCGCACCAGCCAGGTGAACGTGACGCCCTATTGCCTGGCCAGCCATACCATCCTGGCCAAAGGGCTGGGATGGACCGATGACCAACTGGCCCACCTGGCCGACTGGCCCCAGCGCGAGGATTTTACCCCCGCCGAGAAGGCCGCCCTGCGGCTGGCCGAGACCGTCACCCGCGATGCTAATTCCGTTTCAGACGAGCAGTTTGCCGAATTGCGCGGCTTCTACTCGGAGGGCGAGATTGTGGAGCTGCTGTGCGCCATCGGCCTGTTCAACTACTTCAACCGCTTTAACAACGCTCTCCGGATGGAGCCGACGAAACCCGGCGAAGGCGGTTGCGCGGCATGAAACTCAAACTGCCCGAGGGCACATTTCCGCGCCTACCTGTTTGACTGCGACGGCACCATCGCCGACTCCATGCCGCTGCACTACAACGCCTGGAAGGCAGTGCTGGCGGATTGGAACTGCGAGTATGACGGAGGAGCTGTTCTATTCCTGGGGCGGCAAACCGGTGCGGAAGATTATCGCCGACCTGAACAAGATTCACGGGCTGAAGATGCCCATCGAGGACGTCGCCACGCGCAAGGAAGGCCTTTATTTGGCGCAGATTCCACAGCTCAAAGCGATTCCTGAGGTGCTGGAGCACATCGAGGCGGAGCATGGCCGGATTCCCTTCGCCGTGGTTTCAGGCAGCACGCGCGATTCGGTAGTTGGCTCGCTCAGCGTGCTGGGCCTGCTGGACAAATTCGACACCATCGTCTCCGCGGAGGACTACAAGCACGGCAAGCCGGCCCCGGATGGATACCTGCTGGCCGCCGAGCGGCTGGGCGTGGCGCCGGCCGATTGCCTGGTCTTTGAAGACACGGAGATGGGCATTGAGGCGGCGACCGCGGCGGGCATGGCCTCTGTGAAAGTTCCCACGGCGCTGGAACGACGCCGGGCAGAAAGCGCGAGTATGGGAACTCGCAGTGAACCACTGAACGTAGAACTCCATAGGAGGGCAGCGGACGTGGCCGGAAGGACGTTCATCGGGAGCGAACCAGGTATAGAGCCGACCGATGGCCGGAGCGGGACCGAATGGACGATTTTGCTGGGCATTGCGGCTGTCGTCACGCTTGTTCATTTGGCCACCAACAGCCGCTACGGCTTCCATCGAGACGAACTCCAGTTTCTGAGCGATGCGCGGCATCTCGACTGGGGATTCGTGGCCTATCCGCCGCTGACGCCCTTTCTTGAGCGCATAAGCCTTGAACTCTTCGGCCTCTCGATGGTGGGGCTGCGACTGTTTTCAGTCCTCGCGCAGGCGGCGGCCATCATCGTTACCGGGCTGATGGCGCGGGAGCTGGGCGGCGGACGGCTGGCCCAGGGCACGGCGGCTATTGCGGTGGCACTCTCGCCGCTACCGCTCTTCGAGGGCACGGAATTTCAGTACGGCACCTTCGATTACCTGTGGTGGGTGCTGATTGCTTACTTCACCATTCTCCTGCTCAAGACAGAGAACCCGCGCTGGTGGCTGGCCATCGGTACAGTCGCCGGGATCGGCCTGGAGACCAAGTACACCATCTGCTTTTTTGCGCTCGCGCTCCTCTGCGGCCTCATCTTCACGCGCGCTCGCCGGTTTCTCTTCAGTCGGTGGTTATTGGGCGGCGTAGGAATTGCGCTGCTGATCTTCCTGCCCAATCTCATCTGGCAGATGCGCCACGATTTCATCTCGTACCACTTCCTCCACGTCATTCACATCCGCGATGTGAGGCAGGGACGAGGCAATCAGTTTATCTTCAAGCAATTCTTTGTTTGCACGAATTTCTACGCGGCGCCGCTGTGGATGGGAGGACTTCTGTGCTTTTTCCGCAGCACGCGCTATCGTCCGCTGGCGTGGATGTATCTGCTTCCACTGGCGTTTTTCCTGGTTGAAAAAGGAAACTTCTACTATCTGGCGCCCGCGTACCCGATGCTGATTGCGATGGGAGCGGCCGAGGGTGAGCGATGGGTGGCGCGGCTGTCGAAGTTGTGGCGCTGGGTGGTAATGATTGTCTTCTTCCAGGGGATTGCAGGAGCCGGCGCGTATGGTTGCGCGCTGGCATTGCCGCTGGCGGCCTCCGGTCCCCTCATGCATTTTGCCTTGGAGACCAACGATGCTTTCCGCGAGGAGATCGGCTGGCCCGAGTTGGTCAGGACGGTCGCCGGCATCCGCGATTCCCTGCCGTCCGAGCAACGTACTCACCTCGGCATTGCTGTCGGCAATTACGGAGAGGCCGGCGCCATCGAAATGCTCGGCCCGGCCTATCAACTGCCTCCGCCGATCAGCACGGTCAACTCTTTCTGGTATCGCGGCTATCCCACGCCGCCGCCAACCACCATCATCCTGCTCGGCAATAGCCGCGAACGCGCGGACGAGCTCTTCACGAACTGCCGTCTCGCCGGGCATAATGGCAACCCCAATCTCGTGCGCAACGAAGAAAGTGTCGACCATCCCGACATCTTCGTCTGTGGTTCGCCCCGCATTCCGTGGCAGGAACTTTGGCGGAAGGTTCGCGACTTCGGTTAAGATATCGAGGCAGGGCTGCCGCTGAAAGACTTGTTATCACGGACCTGGCCATGAGAAATCTCATCCGTTACCGCGTTCCGTTTGCGTTCTTGATCAGTTTTCTTTTCAACGTCTTCGCAAATGCGCAGCAGCCCTCGTCTTCATTTGTGGGCGACTACGCGGGAGTGCTGGGGAATCTTCACGTTGTACTCCATCTCCAGCAAGACCCGGCGGGAGCTTTGACCGGTACATTGGATAGCATTGATCAGAAAGCATACGGACTAACCTGCGCGCACGTGACTCTTTCAGGCAGGCAGTTCAGCTTTGAAGTTCCCGTGGTTCACGGAAGTTACAAAGGCGAATCCAGCGTCGACGGCAAAACAATTACCGGCACATGGAATCAAGGTTCACCCCTGCCCCTGAACTTCACGCGCCAAGCAACTGTCTCCGCTCCGGCCAGGGAGATGGCCACCAGGAATACATTCGAGTTTGCCGGTAACACGAGAACTTTTTACACTTTTGGGCCGGAGGCCGAAGGGCCCGCTACCGCTCGTGCTTCTGTTGCATGGCTCGGGGAGAAACGGCCAGGTGATGGTCGATGCGTGGGCAGCTCTGGCGGCGAAAGAGCACTTCATCGTTGCCGCGCCCGACGCATACGATTCCTCGGCTTGGAATATCAAGACGGACCCGCCGGATTTTCTCCATGCTGTGGTTGACCAAGTCGAAGCCAAATACGCCGTCGATCGGAATCGCATTTACCTCTTTGGGCATTCCGCCGGAGCTGTGTATGCGTTGTTTCTCGCCATCCTCGACTCCCATTCCTTCGCGGCCGTAGCGGTACATGCCGGTGCTTTGCCGCCGGACTACTACAGACTATTTGCCCATGCCAGGCGAAGAATGCCGATTGCGATCTGTGTTGGAAATCAGGACTTATTCTTCCCGGTCGAGAAGGTTACCGCAACCAAAAAGGAGTTTGAGTCTCATGGTTTTCCCATCGAGCTCACGATCATTCCCCATTACGACCATAATTACTATGTGATCTCTGATGAGGTCAACGGCAAAGCATGGGAGTTCCTGAAGAAGGCACGGCTGCGACAGCCGGAGGCCGCGGAGCAGCATTAATAACAAGCCGGTATACATTCAATACACGCCTACCCTTTTGCTGTAGAAGAGCGCGGCTACGCGGTATTATCTGGGGGGCTCAGTAACATCACTGGCCGGGCAACTGCCCAGTCCGCGCGGATTTCGTTGGAAGCACACTGTTGTCTTGAGCAATCGGCAACGATACTGACAATCAATAGAGAAGCACCGCCACACGATAAGCGGTGAAGAAGCCTATTTCGCCCTGCGGCGAACAACTGCCCACAGAGGCCTGGTGATACTGTCCCGTGGCCAGCTTAGCCAAGAGCGCCTGCGGCAATTGGGTCAGTCGCGCATCGATCCAGCGCATGACGAAGCGGGGCCGTGGTCCTGAGGCGGGGATTGGCACCCCGCCTGTCCTCGGCGCAGGCGGCGCGGGCCAGGGCGGGATCGGGCTGGATGGTGATGACGCCGCGCAACAGGCCGGCAACCTGGGCTTCAATCTGGGTCTGCGTCAGCACCGGCACGGCGAGCTCGTAATCGGCTACGGCATAGAGGCCATCGCGGCCGGCCACCACGGCTACACCAACGCTATCTACTTGTGGATTCAACAGGTTGGCGCGGTGGTGAGGGGAGCTCATCCACCCCTCGTAAATCGCAGCGGCGGTGGGAGCAAGCGCCACATTTTCTTCGATCAGGCTGAAGCGGGCTCCGGCTTGCGCGGCGCGCTCTCCCGGATCGGGCTCGCCCGCAAACTGGTGAGAGATCTGGCCCTCGGTGGCCATGCGCAGGCAGTGCTGGCGGACGGCCTTGGCCAATGCCGAGTCCCACTTGAGCGGCCCGGCTCCGGCTTGGGCGCGGGACTGGTTGGTTAACAGGACGAGCTGCCAGGCCTCCTGCTGAATGGCGTTTGAGCTTGCCGCCTGCGCAGGCAGGGACAAGGGCGCTTGCGCCAGAACCAAAGGCGCAACCAGCGCCAAAAACACGACCAAGCCCTGCCGTGAAATTTTCATAACTCGTTTAACCCCAACGGACTGCGGCTGTCGCGTTATTCTTGCTCTGCGAGAGATTTTATTGTAGACGACTGAGGGCAGGGCATCAATGAAGATTGGCGTGGTCAGCGATACGCATGGGTTGCTCCGGCCGGAGGCAGCGCGTGCGCTGGAGGGCGTGGAGCGGATTCTGCACCTGGGCGATGTGGGCAAGGCCTCTGTTTTCAAGGAGTTGGCGAAGATCGCGCCGGTGACGGCGGTGCGCGGCAACGTGGACCGCGAGGGGCCATTGAGCGAGCTGCCGGAGACCGAAGTGGTGCTGATTGCCGACCGCTTCGTCTATATGTTGCACGATTTAAAGACGTTGCACCTGGACCCGGCGGCGGGGAAGTTTGCCGCCGTGCTGAGCGGACACACACACGTATCTAATTTTTATAGGCGCAAGGGGGTGCTGTACTTCAACCCCGGATCGTGCGGGCCATGACGCTTCCGGTTGCCGGTGACGGTGGGGCTGCTGACGGTGAGTGAGGGTGGCGAGTTCAAGGCAGAGATTGTCGAGCTGAAGTGCGATTAGTGGCGTTCGAAGCAGACTTTTTTAGCGTTTTTCAGGGCTTCGGAGGGCGATATAGGTGTACTTATAAGTACACCTATAACTGGCAAAGTTGGGTACAAACAGAATTGCGATCTGGCAGGGAAGAACAGGCGAAAAACATGGCTCTGGGGCTGACCTGATTGGCTCCTGCATAAGTAATGTCCTATACTGCTCTTGTGTGTGGGGGTGACGTATCCGTCCGCAAGGCAGTCCGGAGGAGTTGCAGCGGAAACGGGAGCGCGCTATCGGGTTGCTGGAACAGGGGCTAGCGCAAGCAGAGATCGCGCGCCGGCTGGATGTCAACCCGCGCAGCGTGCGGCGCTGGAAACATGACAGGAGGTTGGGAGGTTGGGCGGCGCTGAAAGCGGTTCCGGCAAGTGGAAGACCGCTTAAACTCTCCCCGGGCGAGCGCCAGCGGCTGGAGAAACAATTGCAGGAGGGCGCGCAGGCGGCGGGATTTTCCAGCGATCAGTGGACCTGTCCCCGCGTGGCCGAGCACATTGAGCGCAGCTTTGGCGTGCGTTATCACGTTGATCATGTTGGACGGCTATTGCACGATCTGAACTGGAGTCCGCAGTGGCCCACGCGCGGGGCGATCGAGGGTGGCGCGGAGAGTATCGGCCAATGGGTCAAACGGGAGTGAGCGGCTGAGAAAAGCATACCTCAGGGGTTAAAACCCCGTTCCTGAAGAGCTGTCGTATTGCCGGGAATAAATCCCCGGCCTACCGCTCCCGGCCACATGCGGTGGGGGGACTGGCCCCATAGACTACCCACCCCAGCAAGCAAAAATCGCTCGTTGGGGACCCCGAGTTGCCGGGGATCCAGGTTTTGCTCAGGAGGCATTCGGCAGAGCGGCAAGAATGGCTCTGGATTGCCCGGCAAATAATTCCTACTATGTATTGAAATTCCAACCGCTATGAATCAGAATTGGAAGATGAGCGAGAACTCTGAAACAAAAAGGAATGCAGTACCTTGGCGTGACAACTCCTCATTCGTAACGACATTTTATTCCATACTAACCGCTATGGTCGGCGCCATAATGGCCTTAGCGATCGGCGATCAGGAGATCAAAGCTAATTGGTGCTGGCCGATTGGGTTGTTACTCCTTTCTGTCGTCCTCTTCATATCAGGCATTGAGAAGTACGGAGAGGCAGTCGATGAAAACGATATCAATAAATATCTGACGTGGCTCTTGGCGTATAACGCCGGCACCGTGAGCATGTTCTTCGGCATCACGACCTATATAGGACTCCACTATCATGTGAGACTTACGGTATTCGTTGCAATTCTCGCCATAGCATCCGCTACATCTTGGAAATGGTTACAGGATTCGTGCTTCCTCCTCTTCATAAACGAAGAATCCTACGAGGAGTATCGGCAAGAACTATTAGGAAACCGGGAACCGGAAGAAGACAGGGATTGGCTAATGACGTTACACGGATTCATTAGAAAACATTTCCATCGTGGGAGAACCACTCCAGCACTACCTGATGCCGAAAGCTTCACCAGGCTGAGGCCCTCAACGATTCACGGCATCGGCGTATTCGCTATCCGCGATATCCCTAAAGGCACGAATATATTCAGTGATGATCGGTCAGAGATGATCTGGCTCAAGAGCAGCGAGGTTGAAGGAAAAAGTGATGAAATCAGAAGACTTTATGATGATTTCTGCGTAATCAAAAACGGTAAATACGGATGCCCCAAGGGATTCAATAATCTTACTGTATCGTGGTATATCAACGAACCAGCTACGGGCCAGACGTCGAACGTAGTGTGTAGCGGCAAATATGATTTTATCGCGGCAAGAGATATTCAGTTCGGCGAGGAGTTGACAGTTAACTACTCGACTTATAGCGGGAAACAGGACACCAACGTTTGATGATCATTGGTAATGAAAAACATACTTCGATCCAGAAATGATGTTGATTTCGGATTGCCGGTAATTTGAAGATTACCGTGTTTATTTCTAGGCATGAGACGGGATGAAATTCGTACCTTTCATTCGCGACTTCATCGCGTGGATTGATTTCTAAAAAACAGGTGGATGTTGTCCCAGGGTTGAAACCCTGGGATATTTTCACATCGCCCCTCCAGGGCTAATGCTTCTATTGGACTATCTACCCAGGACTGCGCTTTGCTTGTCCTGGGCTATTATCCATTCCTCCCTACGGGAGGAGCTGTGTACGCTCAGGATGACAGGCTTATTTTGATTAATCACTGGGTGACTGATCGGTTGCTCGCGGGCGGCGGCGCTTCCTCGACCGGCTCGACGCGGATTTTGGCGATGCGGCGGTTGTCCATTTCGACGACGGTGAGGCGGCGGCCTTCGTAGGTGATGGATTCGCCGACTTTGGGGATGTGGCCGAGGCGCATGAGGAGGAAGCCGGCGAGGGTTTCAACGCCGCCCTCGCGGGGCAGATCCCATTGCATCTGGGTTTCGAGGTCGCGGAGGTTGAGGCCGCCGTCCATCAGCAGCGCGCCGCCGGCGGTGGGGAGGACGGGGAGGGCGGGCGCGTCGAACTCGTCTTCCAGTTCGCCGGTAAGCTGCTCGATGGCGTCCTCCGTGGTGACCAGGCCGACCGTGGAGCCGTACTCGTCGACGACGATGGCGATATGGCGGCGGCGCTGCTGGAGGTCGCGGAGGAGGTCGAGGACGGATTTGGTTTCGGGGACGACGAGGATGTCGCGCATGACGTGGCGGAGGGTGAGATCGGCGAGATTCGTTGTGCGAAGATTCTTCGATTCCCAGGTCCCCAAATGCGAGGGACCTAGGGCACCCGAAATCGTTGTATCTAAAGCACCCGAAGATTTTTGTACACCCGCCGAGCGGGAGAACATGAGGCGGGCGAGGTCTTTGGAGTAGACGACGCCGACGATGTGCTCGGGGCCGCGCGATCTCGTCGTAGACGGGGACGCGGGAGCGCATGTGCTCGATGACCTGGGCGGTGGCCGCTTCGACGGCGCAGGTTGGAGGGCAGGGAAAAGATCTTCTGGCGCGGGGTCATGATCTCGCGGACGGGCACATCCTCCAATTCGAGGGCGCGGTGGATGAGGGTCTCCTGGAAGGGGGGCAGAACGCCGAGGCGGCGGGCGGCGGTGGCGATGAGCTTGAGTTCCTCGGGGGAGTGGACCTGGGCGCGCTCGGTGAGGGGAATATCGAAGCCGCGGAGGATGACGGCGGCGGAATTCTTGAGGAGGCGGACGGCGGGGCGGGCCAGGGCCATGAAGATGAGCATGGGCGGGGCGACGGCGACGGCCAGAGCTTCGGCGCGGCGCAGGGCGAGGGATTTGGGCACCAGTTCGCCGACCACCACGTGGAAGTAGGTGATGAGGGCGAAGCCGAGGGTGACGGCGGCGATGGCAGTATGTGGGCATAGAGGTGGGCGTGAGCCTGGGTGAAGGGCAGAGCGCTCATCCAGCCCATGAGGGTGGAGGCGGCCAGTGGTTCGCCGATCCAGCCCAGGGCCAGGGAGCAGAGGGTGACGCCGAGCTGGACGGCGGGGAGAAAGTCGTCCAGATCGCGCTGCAGGCGGCGGACGGCGCGGGCGCCGGGAACGGCGTCGGTGAGCATCTGCTCGATGCGGGTGTCGCGGATGGAGACCAGGGCGAACTCGGCGGCCACAAAGAAGGCGTTGGCCAGAATGAGCAGGCCGACGGCGACGTATTGGAGCAGAGAGAGACCGTGCATCCCGGATGTGAGGATAGCATTCGACAGTGGACAGTGGACAGGGAACAGGGAACAGAGAACAGGGACTAGGGGCTGAGGGACTAGGGACTGAGGATCAGGAACTCTTACGCCACATTTTGCAACCGGGAACCAAGCTTCTGTGTCGTACGTATGGAAGGAAGAGAGAGGGGCGGAGGCTGGCCGGGTGGGTAGTTGACGAAGGCCGGCAATCCGACGTCTGAGTTTGTGAGGCTGCATTGCGCAGTTGTCCGGATTGTGATTTCTGGCACTGATTTCTGAAAGGCGAGGCAAACGATGAAAAGAGTTCTTTTGGCAGCAGCGGCATTGGGGCTGGCGGCGAGCACGGCGCTGGCTTCGGAGTATACCTTTGAGCGCACGCTCACGGTGAGCGGGCAGGTGCAGCTATCGGTTGCGACCGGTTCGGGGAACATTCACCTGACGCGCGGCGCGGACAACCAGGTGCACATCTTCGGCAAGGTGAAGACCAACTGGGGCGGCAAGCGAGGAGCGGGCGAAGGAAATTGCGGCGAACCCGCCGATTGAGCAGACGGGCAACATTGTGCGCATCGGCGGGCATCACGAGAACCTGCACAACATCAGCATCGACTACGAGATTCAGGCGCCGGAGAATACGCTGCTTGAGGCCGGCACGGGTTCGGGCAACATTACCGTGGAGGGCGTGGGCGAGAAGGCGAAGCTGAGCACGGGCTCGGGCAACATTCACGCCACCGGGCTGCACGACGGGTTCACGGCAGAGACCGGCTCGGGCAACATCTACGCCGAAGCAGACGGGCGAGGGCGACGTGAAGGCCGGGACCGGCTCGGGAAACATTGAGCTGCGCAACCTGCGCGGCGGCCTGAAGGCCGGGACGGGCTCGGGCAACATCAACGTGGGCGGAATGCCGACTACGGACTGGAAGCTGGAGACCGGCTCGGGCAATGTGGACCTGTGGACAAGCAACACCGGAATCACGCTGAACGCCTAGACGGGCTCGGGCGGAATCCATTCTGACCACGAGATTGTGACGCAGGGCGAGTTGAACCGACACCACCTGGCAGGCAAGCTGAATGGCGGCGGCCCCACGGTACGCATCGAGACCGGCTCGGGAGATATTCGGATTCACTGACGAGAACAGCTGACAGCTGATTGAGACGGGGCAGCGGTCCCGGCACGCAAGTTTGTTCCTCCGGCGAGGACCTGAACGCTCCATGGGTAGGCCTCGCCGATTTTTTTGCGTATGAAGTACGCTATAGATATACGGCAAAGGCCCGGGCCTGAAGGCCCTGTAAATAGCACTCTTTCAGGGGGCTGAAGCCCCCTGCTCCCTCCGTAAACTTCAAACAATAACTGTAGTACTACGGAATGAGATAGTACGGGTTGGGATATTTTACGAAGAACTCCGCCTGGGGTTCTCCTTTGTCATCGCTCCACTGGTCGCCGACGTTGAGCACGATGCGGTAGCCCTGCGCGACAATGGCGGCGCGCGCGCCGGACTTGAAGACATACACCGGTTGCGGAAGTCTGCGCGGGAGAGCGGAGAAACAACTGCTGCCAGTTCTGATAGCCCTGTTCGCGGAGGTTGCGCTCGGTGGCCTCGCGCTCGGATTCTGCACGGCCGGTAATGAAGAAGACGCTAACGCCCAGCTTCTGGGCCTCGTGATAAAGCCGCAGAGTGCCGGGAATGGCGGGAGCTTTGGCTGAACTTGATCCAGGCGTGGAAGACGGCGCTGTCGTAGGCGAAGTCGGCCTTGGCCATCTCCTCGTAGTTGGAGAGCGAGGTCTCGTCGATGTCCAGCACCAGGGCCAGTTTTTCCTGGGGACGGCGGTGGGCGGCGCGGAGGCGCAGGATGGCGATGGCGCGCTCCGCCTGATGGTCCAGGTCTTTGGCGTAGCAGCCGCAGGTGCAGGTACATTCGTGGTACTGCCGGAGCTGTGTTTTGAGGGTGTCGAAGTTGGTGATGCGCTCGGCGGGCGCGTAGACGCTTACGCGGCTGGGAGAATGTGCGGCGGGCTGCCGGGCGGCCGGGTTTTGGGCACTTGGTTTTGGGCAGCCGGGTTTTGGGCAACCAGGGAACAAGAAGAGAGTAGGACGGCGAACGACCGCGGCGAGAATTGCGAATTGCTTTTTCACGGAAAGCTCCTTATCGAAGTGCACGATGGCCGCGCACCGGCACCGGACTCTCATTTATCATCGCACCGGAAGCCAAGGGGAGATGAAGGCTGATGGCGGCGGGCCGGCGGTTCGGGTCAAAACCGGTTCGGGCGATGTTCGGGTGCATTGATAGGGTTCAGGGATCAGTTATGATGTGAGCCATGAGCGAGAAACAGAAAGAGGAAAGACGCAGATTTCAGGCTCACGAAAGCGCGCGGATGGAAGCGCTGAATGGGCTGCCGCTGGCATATTTCTGGCAGAGGTGGCTGGGACATTGGATCGACCTTGCCCTTGCGGTTGTGATTTGGGGGCCGTCGGAGTTTGCATGGCGGCACTTTGTTCTTCATGAAGAGAATATTTTACGTCATATGGGATTTCCACGAACCGGGAAATATTATTGTGATGCTCCTTTACTGGGGGCTGTTCAACTACTTTGGCAATGGCCGGACTCCCGGCAAGTGGATCGCGCGGACAAAGATCGTCTCGCTGACCGGCGAGCGAATGGGGTTGTGGCAGTCCTTCGAGCGGGCGCTAGGGTATGGCGCTGCGGTGATTGAGGGAGGCGTGGGATTTTTGCAGTATTTCTGGGACCGCAACCGGATGTGCGCGCAGGACCGGCTCGCGGAGACGATTGTTGTGGATATGAGGAAGCGGGCGTATCAGGCGGAAGAAGCAGGCGAAGGCCTTGCAGAATCGGACGACGGCCGATGGGCGGAGAACAGCGGTCGGGAACCAGATTCAGCGGAACCTTTACACTAGTATGGTGAGTCAGAAGTTCATTGAAGAACAACCGCAGATCCTTCGACTCACCACCCCCAGGCTGAAGAGTACGCCTGGGGCCCCGTTTGCTCAGGATGACAAGCTGTTTTTGTGCTGCGCTTCTATCGCTCAGGATGACGGCAATTTTTGTGCTGCATATTTCTGACTCAGGACACTAGAAACATGGTTCACATTCTTCGCCCCATTCCGGTGGCACGGCTGAAACTGCTGGTCTTTGATCTGGACGGCACGCTGATCGACTCCGCGCAGGACTTGTGCAACAGCGTGAACGCAACGCTGAAGCAATTTGGGCGCGAGCCGCTGGCGGATGAGACGATCGCCGGATTTATCGGCAACGGGGCGATGATGCTGGTGCGCAGGTCGTTTGCGGCGGCGGACGGCGCGGCGGCGGACGAGGAGTTGCTGGCCCAGGCGTACAAGTATTTTCTGGATTACTATCGCGAGCACAAGCTGGATTACACCTACGCCTACGAAGGGGTTCTGGAGGCGCTGGCGGCGCTGAAGCAGTTGCACGATCTGCCGGACGGGGCGGCGCGGGCGATGGCGGTGCTGACCAACAAGCCGGTTCGGCCGGCGCGGGAGATCTGCGCGGCGCTGGGCCTGGCGCCCTACTTTCTGAACATCTACGGCGGCAACAGCTTTGCAGACCAAGAAGCCCGATCCGGAGGGTTTGCGGGCGCTGATGAGCGAGGCCGGCGCACAGCCCGAAGAGACGGTGGTGATCGGCGACAGCCAGGTGGATGTGGAGACGGCGCGGAATGGCGGGAGCGTGGTGCATTGGCTGCACCTTCGGGCTTGCGCCGGAGAGCCTGTATGGCAAATCCGCCGGATGTGATCGTGGATTCGCCGGCGGATTGGACGGAGGCGCTCAATCCCGCAAGGAAATGATGCACTAAGATAGTTCGAGGCCTAAGCTGAATTTATGGATACGATTGCTGCCGACGAATTCGCGTCCATTGCGCATTGTGCTGCCGGGCGGCAGCGGGCAGGTGGGGCAGGCGCTGGCGCGCCACTTTACCGAGCGCGGCCACCAGGTGACGGTGCTGACCCGCGGCCCGTACACGGCTCCCTGGCAGACGGTTCACTGGGACGGGGAAGAGATTGGTCCATGGACCGAATACCTGGAAGGCGCCGACGTTTGCATCAACCTGGCGGGGCGCAGCGTGAACTGCCGCTATGATGCAGCGAACCGGCAGGCGATCTACGAGTCGCGCATGCGCAGCACGCGGCTGCTGGGCAAGGTGATCGCCGGACTGAGCGAGCCGCCGCGGGTGTGGCTGAATGCCTCGGCGGCCACGATTTACAGGCGCGCTGTGGATGACGATGGGGTCGATCTGCCGGTGGATGAAGCGGGCGAGCTGGGCGGGGATGAGCCGACGGATGAAAGACAACCGCTCAGGGGCTAAAGCCCACTCTTCATTTTGTTGCATCTTCGGCAGTCAGGGTTAAAACCCTGACCTACCAGTCGTGCCCTGACGCTTCTAGCGACTTCGAACGATGGGTAGAGCGCAGGGGTTTTTCTGCGCGCGTGGCCCGGGACTGGGAGGCTGCATTTTTCGCGGCGGAGACGCCGCGCACGCGCAAGGTGGCCCTGCGCAGCGCAGTCGTTCTGAGCCCCGACGCCGGGCAGCGCCTTTGGCGTGCTGTCGAATCTCGTCCGGCTGGGCCTGGGCGGCAAACAGGGCAACGGACGCCAGTTTGTCTGCTGGATTCACGAGGCCGACTATGCGCGGGCGGTGGAGTTTCTGATTGAGCACGAGGATCTGGACGGGCCGGTCAACCTGGCCGCGCCCAACCCGCTGCGCAATCGCGATTTTATGGCGGCGTTGCGCTGGGCGTGGGATGTGCCCAACGGATTGCCCGCGCCGTCGCTGGCCATCAAGCTGGGCGCGATTTTATTGCGCACCGAGCCGGAGCTGGTGCTGCAAAGCTGCCGCGCCGTTCCCGGACGGCTGCTGCATGCGGGATTTACGTTTGAGTTTCCGGAGTGGGCGGAGGCGGCGGAGGATCTGGTGAGGCAGTGGAATAGCAGGGAATAGGGACAATACAGAGTCGCAAAGATGATTTGGATTGTTAATTTCATATCAAGGGAACAATTGAACATTTTGCTGATTTCTGTAAGTGCCAGTGGTGGCGGATCAAGGGCAGGCGTGCGACTCGCAGGAAATGCGGCCTGCCTCAAAGGAGGGTAAAATTGTGTTGCGAAGCTATTGAGGTTTTCAAGGAGGCTTAAAGCTATGAAAAGACATACGCTTGTTTTGGTTCTCTACGCCCTATTGTTCACGAATCTCATGGTTGCCGCAAACACGCAGGACATAGAAAAACTATCAGACAAATGCGCGCATTTCGACCAAAAAGCCTGTGAAAAGCTCAAGGTGGCCATCGGGAAGATGACCGATCAGGCACTGTTGACGAAAATGGCAGTCGATGATCGGGATCCGTATGTCCGCACGGCCGCTGTCGGGAGACTCACAGACCAAATGCTGTTGGCGAAGATCGCCATCGAGGATAAAAACCGGGATGTCCGCATGGCCGCCGTCGGGAAACTGACCGACCAAGCGCTGCTGGCGAAGATCGCCGTCGAAGACAAGAATATTCGCATTCGCATGGCCGCCGCCGGCCAAGTGACCGACCAAACACTGCTTGCGAAAATCACCGTTGATGACAGAGATGGGTTTAAACACCTCGGCATGGCTGGAGAGGTAGCTTTCAAGAAACTCACCGACCAGACTTTGCTTGCGAAGATCGCCATGGAGGACAAAGACCAAAGCTTGCGCATCGCCGCCCTTAGGAAATTGACCAACCAGACTTTTTTGGCAAGGGTAGCCGTCGAGTCCAAGGATCCGATTATTCGTTCCAAGGCCATCGGTGCGATGGACGAATCAAACCCTGCCCTAAAGCGCTTTATTGGCCTTGCAGATCCATCCGATGATACTGGTAGGTCGATCGCGCGTATCAAGCTGTCTATTCAGGAACCGCGCATTCGGAACAGGTTTCCAGGGATTCTGCTCACAGCAAGCATTGACAGTATTTCCCAACCATATGGGCCTCCCGGGGCAACAATTGGGTTTGCATCATTATCCGGGGAGACAGTTTCATTCGTGCTGAGTCAAGGTGGGAGGATCTTGGCCAAGAAGGGCTGGAGCACTGCCTTCCCAGGGACGTTATACGGGAATCATGTTGATTTCATTCCAGCAAAAGTCCACGGGGAGGAGCTACTGGCGGAATTATTGAATGATGCAGTATTTACGCAAGACGATTTGACGGAGCTTTCCTCTACCTCGGAGTTTCCAGAACTTCGCTGGGCCGCTAAGCAGCGACTTGCTCAGATCCAGAACAATCCAAAATGACCTTATCGCGCGGCAATTGGTTTTTGGAGAATTATCCCCATAATGCCTGAGTCAAATTCCGAACGCGCATTCTGAGAAAGCCGTTTCAGTTTTTGCCGGTGCCGAAGAGTTTTTGCAGCAGGTTGCGGTGCTCGGCGGGGTGGTCGCAGGTCTCCGTGGGCGCGGTGCCGGCCAGGAAGGCGGCATTGAAGCTCATCCGGGCAGGTGGCGTCGCTGAGCAGGTTGCTGGCCTTGTCGATGGCCACAATTTCGACGCCCTCGGGCGGGACGAACTCGTTGGTGTCGGAGTACTGCGGCAGCTGGACGGCCTTCTTCATGAACTCGGCCCAGATGGGCGCGGCGGCGTGAGCGCCCTGAGTTTGATGTCGGTGTAGTCGTCGTTGCCCACCCACACGATGCACAGCAGGTTGGAGGTGAAGCCGGCAAACCATGCGTCGTGGCTGGTGCCGGTTTTGCCGGCGGCGGGAGCGAGAAAGCCCATGTTGCGCACCCCGGCGCCTGTGCCGGTGCCGGTCACATCGGAATGAAGCACGTTCTCCATCATGCTGACGGTGAGATAGGCGACGCGCGGGATCAAGAAGCTGCTTGGAGTCGGGCGAGTAGTCGGTGATGACGTCGCCGGTGGAGGTGCGGACGCTGGCCAGCATCCAGGGTTCAAGGCGCATGCCGCCGTTGGCGAAGACGGTGTAAGCGCCGGCCATCTCCAGCGGGGTGGCGTCATAGGCGCCGATGGCCATGGAGGGAGTTCCGCGCGCGCTTTTGATGCCGGCGTCGCGGGCCAGCGCGGCCACGCGGTCAAAGCCCACCATGGAGGCCAGGCTGATGGTGGCGTTGTTCAGTGAGCGCATCAGAGCGTAGCGCGCCGTCACCTGGCCGTAATACTCGTCTTCAAAGTTCTTCGGCGTGTACTCGTATTCCGTGCCCGCTCCGTAGGTGGTTTGCTCGTCCTTCAAAATGGTGAGCGGCGAGAAGAGCTTGGTTTGGCCGGGGAGGATGGTGCCCTCGGCGGCCGTGGCAAAGGCCGAAGCATAGACGAAGGGCTTGAAGATGGAGCCGGTGGGCCGCTTGGCCACGGCATGATTCAACTGCGAGTTGCCGTAGCTGCGCCCGCCGACCAGCGCCAGCACCTGGCCGGTGTGGGGATTGAGCGCCACCAGGGCCACCTGCGGATAGATGTAACTCTTGCCCAGCTTCTTCTCGTGCGCGTGCAGCTTGTCCACCTGTTCGTCCACCACGTGAATGGTGGATTCGACCGCGGCCGTGGCTTCGCGCTGCAGGTCGGGATCGAGCGAGGTGTAGATGCGCAGGCTTTCGCGGTTGAAGTCGCGCTCGCCCAGCTTCTGCATCAATTGATCATGCACCAGGTCGACGAAGTAGGGCGCCTCGCTGGCGTCCACGCTGCCGGGAACCAGGTGCAGCGGCTCCGCTTTGGCTTGCTCCGCCTGGCCCTTGGTGATGGCGCCGGTTTCTACCATGGAATCGAGGACGAGATTGCGGCGCTCGATGGTGCGGTCCGCGATGATGGAAGGGATTGAAGTAGCTGGGCCGCTGGATGATGCCGGCCAGGAATGCGCACTCGGCCAGGTCGAGCTGGCGCACGTCCTTGCCGAAGTAGACCTGCGATGCCTCGCCGAAGCCGTTGATGGAGAAGCTGCCGCGCTGGCCCAGAGGAATCTGGTTGGCGTACATCTCGAAGATCTGCTGCTTGTTGAAGCGGTGTTCGAGCTGGAAGGCAACGACGATCTGAGAGATCTTGTACCGAATGGTGCCTGTGTCGGCGACGATGAGCAGCTTGGCCAGTTGCATGGTCAGGGTGGAGGCTCCGCCGCGATGCTTGCGGTCGCGAATCACATCGTGCCAGGCCCAACTGGCGATGCTGAGGTAGTCCACGCCGCTGTGCTCGAAGAAGCGGCGATCCTCGATGGCCAGAACGGCCTGGACCAGGTTCGGCGGAATCTCGTTGTAGGTGAGCAGGCGGCGCTTGGTGCGGTTGGGATCGTCGCTGAGGCCGGTGATGAGCAGCGGCTCCAGCTCATAGCTGGAAAGCGGCTGGCCATGATCGTCGGTGATCGAATCCACGACGCCGTCGGCTGACGCGGATCAGTAGCGCCGTCCTGCGCGTGGTAGGACTGCGGGCCGGGGTGCACGGTGATGGTTTGCACGCCCTCCTTGTAGGTTCCCATCGCGGAGGTCTGCGAGGCGCCATCGGCCGAGTAGCCGGCCTGGCGCAGCTCGTTGGCGATAAGCCGCACGGTGAGCTTTTGCCCCGGGCGCACCTCGCGCGGCGCGGCATAGATCTTGGCGGTGTTGGCAAAGATCGGCTGCTTCAGGCGGTCGTCCACAATGTGCTGATACTTGATGTAGAAATAGCCGAAGACGGAAAAAAACACCAGCGCTACCAACCGCAAAGACCACCAGCCCAAGCCGCAGCAGCATGGTTAGCCAGGGATGCTTGCCCGTGGGCATTGGAATCCTGATCTTCAACGCCATTGCCGCTCCTTGCAAAACAGTGGACAGTGAACAGTGGACAGTGAACAGCTTACATCGAACAGTTGGGTGTTACTGTTACACTTCGACCGCTATCAACAGCGCATCTTCCTCGACGCGCTTCTTCACCAGCGCGACCACGTCCGCCAACGCCACGTCCACGCTGGTTGAAGTCGCGCGCGTTACCAGCTCCACTTTGCCTTCGGCGGCTTTCTTGCCCACGTTGATGCGGTAGGGAATGCCCACCAGGTCCGCGTCCTTGAATTTGACGCCGGCGCGCTCGTCTCTGTCATCAAGCAGCACGTCGAGGCCGGCGGCTTCGAGTTCGGCGGCGAGCTTTTCGCCGGTTTCACGCGAGCAGCGCGTCGGTCATGTTGGTGACCGTGACCACCACCGTGAAGGGCGCAATCGAGGCCGGCAGCCAGAAGCCGTTCTGGTCATTGGACTGCTCGACGGCCGCGGTGAGGATGCGCTCGATGCCGATGCCGTAGCTGCCCATGATGGGCGTAACTTCCTTGCCGTTCTCGTCGAGCACGCGCGCGCCCATGGACTCGGAGTACTTGTAGCCGAGCTTGAAGATGTGGCCGACCTCGACGGCCTTGCCGACAACCAGCTTGCCGGTGCAGCCGGGCTTCGGGCAGGCTTCGCCTTCGTTGACGCTGCGAATGTCGGCGATCAGGGTCCAGGAGAAATCGCGGCCCGGCGTGACGTTGCGCAGGTGGTAGTCGAGCTTGTTGGCGCCGCAGACCATGTTCTTGCGGCCTTCGAGGGATTTGTCCACGACGACCGTCAAGCCGTCGCCGAGCGGATTGGCGATCGGGCTTGAGGCCAACCGGTCCGAGAAAACCAGCCGGGCCGTTGAAGTACTTCTCCAGCTCCTCGGCCTGCATGGTGCGCAGCTCCGCTGCGGCTTGGTTGCACCGAGGAGTTTCGTTTCATTGACCTGGTGGTCGCCGCGCAGAAAAGCGGCAACTCCGTGCCACGATTCTGCTGGCTGACCCGGAGCGCCGTGCTTCAGCGCCATGTAGGCCACGCACTTGATGTCGGAGGCCGGAGAAATCTTGAAGAAGGCGGCCACGTCGGCGATGGCTCCGCAGCCCGGCGTGGGGACCAACTCCGGCTTGCCGTCGCCGGTCGGCTCCATCTCGACGACCGGCTCCAGGAGCGAAGTGGCTTTCTCCAGGTTGGCTGCGTAATCGCAGACCGGGCAGCTTGCGATCAGGTCTTCGCCGGCGTCGGTGTAGACCATGAACTCCTGCGACTGCGAGCCGCCCATGGAGCCGGAATCGGCCTCGACGGCGACAAACTTCAGGCCGCAGCGGGTGAAGATCCTGCGGTAGACGGCATCGTGCAGATCGAAGCTCTTGTCCAGGCCGGCCTTGTCGATGTCGAAGGAGTAGGCGTCCTTCATGATGAACTGGCGCACGCGGAGCAAACCCGATTTGGGCCGCGGCTCGTCGCGGAACTTGGTCTGAATCTGGTACCAGATCTGCGGCAACTGCTTGTAGCTGCGCAGTTCGCTGCGGGCGATGGAGGTCATGATCTCCTCGTGAGTCATGCCCAGGCAGAGCTCCGCGCCCTTGCGGTCCTTGAGGCGGAACATGTTGTCGCCCATGGTTGTCCAGCGGCCGCTCTGCTCCCACACCTCGCGCGGATGAATGGCGGGCAGGTAGAACTCCTGGCCGATGCGGTCCATCTCCTCGCGCACGATGGCGATGATCTTGTTGATGGAGCGCTGGCCGAGGAAGAGGTAGCTGTAAATGCCCGCGCCGAGCTGGCGGATGTAGCCGGAGCGGACGAGGAAGCGGTGGCTGGCCACTTCGGCGTCTGCCGGGGCCTCGCGAAGAGTGGGAATAAAGAGTTTGGACCAGCGTTGCATAGGGATGAGGGCGCGCTTTCCCGCCGGCAAACCGGCGCAAGACAATAATATACGTCAAGGACCATTCTAAATGTTCCCGGAGTTGGATTGCGTCTGAATGCGTGATCAGCAGCGCGCAATTCCATGAACCTTGCATGCGTCTGCTCGGCTAGACGCAGGCAGCGCCAGCCGCATGGTCCAGATATAATGCGGGGATGGACTCTTGCGTCCGCCAGGCGGGTCAACCGGCATGAATAGATTTCTGCGCCTGCTGCGCTATGGGCTTCCCTACTGGCTGCACATGCTGGCCGGCGTGCTGCTGCTGGCCATGGTGGGCGTGCTGGACACCTTTCGCATCCTGCTCCTTCAGCCCATCTTCGACCAGGTTCTGAAGCCCGACGCGCCCGAAGGCCCCATCACGCTGGGTCTTGCCAAGAGCCCATGGCACTTGACCTGCGGCTTTTGATTCCCCATTTTCTGCACATGCACAACGCCTGGGATGTGGTGGCCTTCGCGCTGATCGTTGCCACGCTGATCAAAGGCCTGTGCGATTACACGGGCACTTACCTGGTCAATTACGCCGGCTTCGGCACCATCACGGATCTGCGCAACCATCTCTACGAAGCCACGCTGCGGCGTTCCTCCAGCTTCTTTCACAAGCACGCCACGGGCACCATCCTCTCCACGCTCATCAACGACGTGGATCGCGTGCAGGTTGCGGTCAGCTCGGTCATCAGCGAATTTCTGCAGCAGTTCTTCACCTTTGTTGTCGGACTGGTCTTCGTCATCAAACTCGGAGGAGATCTCAGTTGGGCGCTGGTGCTCTTTATCCCTGTCGTCGTTACCTCCGCGCGCAAGATCGGCAGTGAGGTGCGCACGCGCACCCGCACCGGGCAGGACAAGCTGGCCGAGATCCAGAACATCCTGCATGAAACGGTGACCGGCAACCGCATCGTGAAGGCCTTCAACACCGAAATGTGGGAGGTTGTGCGCTTCAGGAATGCCGCCAGGCGCCTCTTCCGCGCCAACCTGCGCAGCGTGCGCATTCAGTCCATCAGCTCGCCGTTGATGGATTCGATCGGCGCCGTGGCCATTGCCATGATGCTGTTCATCGGGCGCAATGAAATCCTGCATGGCCGCATGACCATGGGCATGTTCGGCGCGTTCATCATCCTGCTCTTCAAGCTCTACGATCCGGTGCGCAAGTTCGCCTACTTCTACAACAGCTTCCAGCAGGCCATGGGCGCGTCGATGTCGATCTTCGGCTTCTTCGACGCCGAGGACGACGTGAAGGAGCGGCCGCACGCGGCTCGTGTTGAAGGGCTTTCAGAATTCCATCCAGTTTGAGAACGTGGGCTTCTCCTACTCCACCGAAGAGGGCGAGCACCAGATTCTGCACAACGTCGATCTGGAGATGAACGCCGGCGAGGTGCTGGCGCTGGTTGGCCCCAGCGGCGCGGGCAAATCCACCCTGGCCAACCTGATTCCGCGCTTCTTCGACGTGACCAGCGGCCGCATTCTCATCGACGGCCACGACCTGCGCGACCTGACGCTGGCCTCGCTGCGCCGCCAGGTTGCCCAGGTTACGCAGGAGACCATCCTCTTCAACGACACGGTGCGCAACAACATCGCCTACGGCCAGCCGGATGCGCACGATGAAGCTGGTGGAACAGGCGGCGCGCAACGCCCTGGCCCACGACTTCATCCTGCGCATGCCGCAGGGCTACGACACGGTGATCGGCGAAAAAGGCTTCCGGCTCTCCGGCGGCGAGCGGCAGCGGCTGGCCATTGCCCGCGCCCTTCTGAAGAACGCGCCGATTCTGATTCTCGACGAGGCCACCTCGTCGCTGGACGCGGAAAGCGAATCGCTGGTGCAGGCCGCGCTGGCCAACCTGATGCAGAACCGCACCGTGCTGGTGATCGCGCACCGGCTGGGAACCATTCGCCGCGCCAACCGCATCGCCGTGCTGGAAGACGGGCGCATCACCGCCATCGGCTCGCACGAGGAACTGCTGAGCGCATCGCCGCACCTATCAGCGGCTCTATCAACTGCAATTCATGGACGTGCCGGAAGAGCAGGACTAGGGATCAGGGACAGGGAACATAAGACAGGCAAAGGTAGAAAATGCCGATTTATTCGATGACCGGGTTTGCGCGGGCTCAGGTTCGCGTGCCCCTGCCCAATGAGGGCCAGCTCAGCTACACGCTCACGCGTCAAGAGCGTGAATCACCGCTTTCTTGACGTGCAGTTGCGCCTGCCTTCGGGGCTGGACGCGCTGGAGATGGAGCTGCGCAAGGCGATCAAGGACACCTGATTCGCGGCCACGTGGATCTGACGCTCTCCGATCGACCGCAGCAGCCAGCAAACGGCCGGCTACAACCGCGAGCTGGTGAACGGCTACCTGGCCGCCTTTACCGCGGCGCGCGAGGAGCATGGACTGACCGGCCAGCAGCCTGATCTGAACGCCATTCTGCGTCTGCCCGGTGCGCTGCAAAACGAGAATCGCTCGAACGGCGACGAGGAGCAGACCGCGCTGACCGAAAGCGTGCAGCGCGAGATCGGGCCGCTGCTGGAGCAGTTGAAGACCATGCGCGCGCGGGAGGGCGAGGCGCTGGAGGCGATTCTGCACGGCACGCTGGACCGGCTGGCCGAAGCCACCGAGGGCGTGGCGGCGCTGCGGCCCGAGGTCGAAGAGCGCTATCAGGCCCGGCTCACCGAGCGGCTGCTGGCGGCCACCGGCCCGGAGTTCAACCGGCAGCGACTGCTGGAGGAGGTTGCCGTGCTGGTGGAGCGCAGCGACATTGCCGAGGAGCTGGAGCGCATGACCACCCACATCGGCCACTTCCGCGAGCTGCTGGCAGCCGGCGGCGAAGTGGGCAAGAAGCTCGACTTCCTGCTCCAGGAGATGAACCGCGAGGCCAACACCATGCTCTCCAAGACCGGCGGCGCGGGCGGGAAGGGAACCCGCATCACCGAATTGGGACTGGCCATGAAGTCGGAGATCGAAAAGGCCCGCGAACAGATTCAGAACGTGGAGTAGAGAAGACAGTGGACAGTGGACAGTGACTGCAGTGGAAGGCAGTGAGTCGGAGTTTCGCAGTAGGAACAGTGACAGACGGACTGACTTGTCTGACGGATTGCGATAGATTGCAGTGACTACTGACCACCGACCACCGACCACTGTCCACTGACCACTGATTAGAGGATAATTGCATCATGGCAGGAATTCTCTTCATCATTTCGGCGCCTTCGGGCTCGGGCAAGAGCACGCTGGTGAACGAGGTGCGCAAGCAGTTGACGGGAATCGAGTTTTCCGTCTCCTGGACCACGCGCCCGCCGCGCGGCTCCGAGCAGAACGGGCGCGAATATCACTTCACCAGCCGCGAGGAGTTCGAGCGGATGATGGCCGCCGGCGAGTTTCTGGAGCACGCCGAGGTCTTCGGCAACTACTACGGCACGGCGCGCGCGTCGCTGGAACAGGCCCGCCGCGAGGGCCACGACCTGGTGCTGGACATCGACGTGCAGGGCGCGGCGCAGGTGCGCGCCACCATGCCCGAGGCGGTGAGCATCTTTGTTTTGCCGCCCAACCCCAAGGTGCTGCGCACCCGCCTGCGCAATCGCAGCCGCGCCGAGGGCGTGGTGGACGAGGAGGAGGTCTTCCGCCGGCTGGGCGAGGCCAGCAAGGAGATTGAGAATTATCGCGAATACGGCTATATTTTGGTCAACGACATTCTCGACCGGGCGGTGGCGCAACTGGAAGCCATTGTGCAGGCCGAACGCTTCTATCGCAACGCCGAGCCGATTGCCTATCCGTTCGCACCGGGTGTTGGAGGTGGCGGCGGGCTGCCTGCAAGTCAACTCGCAGGAGCGGCTGAAGCCCGTGCTGGAGGCCTTCGGGATCGGCTATCCGCCAGACCAGCAGCAGTTTAACTTTGGAGAGGACTCCGATGACGATTGAAACCGGCTTCGACTCGAACTACCGCAAGGTGATGGTGGCCGCCCGCCGCGCCCGCCAGTTGCAGAGCGGCTCCCACGCCCTGGTCCCTACCCAATCCACCAAGCCCTGCCGCATCGCCCAGGACGAGATCGACGCGGGCAAGATCGCCTACGTCAAAGCCGATGTGCCGGTGGTCAAGCCGGTGATCGATGGTCCGGCCATTCCCATTCTGGCCAGCTAGCTTTTCCCGCTTCTTCCGTCGCTCGCGCGGAGTGAAGCAGCGGGTGGTTGAGCCTCGGCATCTGACCGTGGAGTAAAGACGTTGGCGCAATCGCTCGATCCCGCAACCCGCCAGGCCTTGCTGGACCGCGTCCGCTTCTATCGCGATCTTGGCCTCACTGAGTTCTACCGCCGTCCCGTGAACACAGCACTGCTAGCCCAATTAACCGCCGAGCCGGATGAGCCCCAACCAGAGTCCGCGCCGCAGACCTTGCCCAGAATCTAGAGGAGCCGACCATTCCGCCCCGCAAGCCATTTCCAACATGCTCCCGCAATCGCCGAGGCCGTTCCCGCGGCTGAGCGCGCCGCCGCTATGCAACTTATCCGCGAAGAACTTGGCGAGTGCACCCGCTGCGCGCTGCACAAAGGCCGCAACAAGCTGGTCTTCGGCGACGGCTCGCCGGCGGCGCGGCTGATGTTTGTCGGCGAAGGACCGGGCGCCGACGAGGACGCGCAGGGACTGCCGTTTGTGGGCAAGGCGGGGCAACTGTTGAACAACATGATCGCCGCCATGGGACTGAAGCGCGAAGAGGTCTACATCGCCAACGTGGTCAAGTGCCGTCCGCCGAACAACCGCGTGCCGGAGCCGGAAGAGGGCGCGACGTGCTCGCCGTTTCTCTTCCGCCAGATCGATGTGGTGCGTCCGGAGGTGCTGGTCGCGCTGGGCGCAACCGCGGCCACATGGCTGCTTAGGCACGCGCCAGCCGCTGGCCGGGCTGCGCGGACGGGTTCACGCCGTGCGCGGGACCAAGCTCATCGTTACCTACCATCCGGCGTATTTGCTGCGCGATCCCCGCCAGAAGAAGGAAGCCTGGGCCGATTTGCAGATCGCGATGAAAGAGCTGGGACTGAAATTACCGGCGCGCGGCAAAAGGCTGATATCAGCTGATCCCCAAAGCCGGTTGCCCAATCCTTCACTTTCAACTTTCTCCGGTTATGAGCCGCGCGCGGCCTGTCGATTGAGATACAGCGGTGATGATAGTAAACGCAAGTAATGGGAGGGATACAATCCAATAATATTGGATGGCAAAGATCAGGCAAGTTGGAGCTACGAACAAGAGCACTGTCGCAGTTATCTGCATGCGCTTAGATAGACTCTTCGTTTTCCAGTCTTCGATCTGAAGGTTGAACATAATCGCTAATGGAATAATCAATATACATAAGTCATGGACGTACATATAATAACTTACAAGCGTGCTGGCCGAAATCGCGATCACAAGTGAGTTAATGCCATGTGGCCGCCGGAAGGCAAGCAATATCATTATGGCTGCCGAGGCTGCGATTGTCAGCGGCAATGTATAAGTCGATCCTCCCATAACTCCATACAATGCTCCGTGCAGGTTGGCCATAAGATTCATATTGACCGGGTGTCCTGCATCAAAGCCAAGCGTAGAGCCTACGCCAATCATCTTGCGGAGATAAGAAACCGTCTGCGCCATGCCGGCAATCCAAATCGAAATGCCCATAAGCACAGTGGCCGTGCAGGCAAATGCCGCTGAAAAGCGCCAACGCCTCCAAGCCAGGAAGAGCAGGAAAATCGGAATCACAAGTGTGAATTTGATCAAGCCAAGCGCAACCAGGCCCCCAGCCGCATACTCGTTGTTCCGTTGGATACAGATGAGAGCGCCGATAAGCAGCCCCAGTAAAAGGATCGAGTCCTGACCCTGCATAAGGGCTATAGTAATGGGGAAAAACAAGAGTATAAACGCAGGGAAGTAATAGCGGATGCGGACTAAGTTAGACATATATGGCCGCATAAGTTGTAAACAGAATAAAAGTACTCCAAGGTTGAAGGCAAGAAATGCAAAGTAAGCCTGATGATACGGCAGGAACGTAAAGGGCGCAATGAATAAAGCCTGAAACGCCGGCCGGATACTTGGTATCAAAGAATTATTTTTAGAGACTAATTCATCCTGAAACATCTTCTGCGAACCGGCATCATAAATCTGATGGCCATGTCCGGTTCTGACCATGTAGCCATTCGTGTACATCGTGCGAAAATCCACATTCCCTGCGCGAATCGAGGGCAGGAAGAGGGCGAGAACGGCATATAACTGAATGAACAGTATAAGAGTATCTGAAACCAGAATGATCTTGAAGGAAGGGGCAGAGACCTGGCGTGAGCTTTGAACGGGTTCAGCAGCGGGTAAGCCTGGCATACGAGTCAACCGAGATTTCCTTTCTGATCTGACGAATAAAACCCGCGAACACAGTCTTCTCATTTTGATGAACCGTCGTCCGGCTCTGGCAATGGCTTATCCCCTGATCCTTCCAGAGAAAGACGCCGCCGAGCAGGCCGGTTTCGTTGGAGACGATGCTGACGTTCTTGGCGGGCTTGAAGAGGATCTTCTTGGTGTTGCCGCCGCCGAGGTAGAGGTGGTCCCAGTTGAAGAGCGGCTCGGTCTGCGCGATGGCGGCCTGGAGGAAGTCGTTCCAGCGGGCCTTGCCGAACTTGTCGAGGCCGCGGCGGCCGAGGTAGTCCTCGTAGGTCATGCCCTTCTTGCGCCAGGGGTGGTGGCCCAGTTCGAGGCCGGGGACGAGGTGGCCGTCGGTGAAGAGGGCGCTGCCCAGGCCGGTGCCCAGGGTGAGCACCAGCTCGACGCCCTGGCCCTGGATGGCTCCGTAGCCGGCGATGTCGGCGTCGTTGCCCACGCGGACGGGCTTCTCCAGCGCTTTTGAGCTCGTCCTGGAGGGGGAAGTGCACCCAGTCGGGATGGAGGTTGACGGCGAGGATAGGTGACGCCGCGCTTGACGACGCCGGGAAAGCCGACCGAGACGCGGTCGAAGTCGGGCAAGCAGCTTGCGCAATTCATCGAGGCCGGCGAGCACGGCCTCGGGCGTGGGCACGGCGGGGGTGAGGATGCGCTGGCGCTCGCTGACGGGTTTGCCGGCGGCGTCGAGCAGCATGGCCTTGAGGCCGGAGCCGCCAATGTCGATGGAGAGGTGACGGGGTGGGTGGGGTTGGGTGCGAGGAGCGGGGTGGTGACGGTGGCAGCAGCGGGAGGCGGAACGGCGGCTGGAGTGGGAGCGGCGGGCGGAGCGGCGGGTGTGGTGGCTAGGGTAGTCATTTGCAGGAATTGTACGGCCTGCGGAGCGGGATTGCAACAGCGGAATAGAGGCGATATTCACAGGCGGGCGGTGAGGCGCGGCCGTAACCCTAGAAAGAAACAAGCGTGGACCGGGAGGTCCACGCTACAGCCGGCCAGGAGGCCGGCGCTACAGTGTCAGGCCCCGCGGGTCGGCAACGCCGGTGGACGACTAAACTGATGCCATGCCCGCCTACTGCGAAGTCGCGTTGCCTGTGCCGCTGGACCGCTTGTTTACCTACGCGGTGCAGGAGGGGCAACTGCCGCAGAGGGGAGCGCGGGTGATCGTTCCCTTTCGCAAGGAAAAACTGATTGGGGTGGTGACCGGGCTGAACGTCACGGCTCCGGCTGAGTTTGAAGCAATTGTAATGCTTTCGACGATAAACTGGAGTTTACCGGCGGGTACAATCACATCGGCCACTTCACCCACCTGTTTGCCAAGCAGTCCTTTTCCGATCGGCGAAGACACGGAGATCTTACCCTGTTTCAGATCGGCTTCTTTTTCAGAAACCAGATGGTAAGTGTATTGTTTCTTGTTGACCAGATTGGTTACCGTGACTTGGGTCAGAATAGATACTTTACTTGTATCGATATTGCCCTCTTCCGAGTATGCGGACATTGGCCAGGTCTGATTCCAGACGCTGGATTTTGGCCTCCAGCAAGCCCTGGGATTCCTTGGCAGCATCATATTCTGCATTCTCCTTTAAGATCTCCTTTTTCCCTGGCCTCGGCAATGGCTCTGGATGCAGCCGGCCGGTCAATACTTTTCATTCTTTGCAGCTCACCCCTCAGTTTCTCGAGTGCCTCCTTTGTCAGATATGTGATTCCACTCATAAATCCTCCTCTTGTTTATTATAAAAGAAAAAAAATACAACGCCCTCGGGAGGCGTTGCATTTGTACAAAGATAAGGAATCCCTCGAAAAAGGTATTTTTCAGCCTGTTTTCCAGGCCCTGAAGCACTTAGTTTTAAACTTCATTAACATTGGGGAGTATCCGCCCATTAAATACCCAGCTTGTCCAGGACCACTTTGGCCATCCGGTAAAAGGCCTCCTGGCTGTAACCGGCAATATGCGGGGTCAACAGGACATTGTCAAAGCCCAACAGCTTGCCAGCTGATGTTTTCTCCTCGCCGATATAACTTTCAAGTTTTTCATTCTCAAGCACATCCAGGGCGGCTCCGGCAAGCTGGCCTTTTTCCAGCGCCCTGATCAGCGCTGCGGTATCCTGGGTTTTTCCCCGGCTGGTATTTATAAAGAAAGGCTTATTTTTTAAGGAATTAAAAAAAGAATCTCCCGCCAGATGAAAAGTCTCTTCGGTCAGGGGAACATGCAGGCTGATCACATCGGCATACCTTCCCAGCTGCTCCATATTGGCTTCCTTGATATATCCAGATCCGAAATTGAATTTGTATTTGTCATAAGCCAAGACCGTTACCTGAAAAGGGGCCAGTAAACGGGCAAATGCCGAACCTGTATTGCCATACCCGATAATGCCCACTGGTTTTTCCGGTCAGTTCGATTCCCCGGTTGGCTTCCCGGATCCATTTCCCTTCCCGGATTTCCTGGGAAGCCCGGGGAATATGGTTCATCAGGGAGAGCAGCATTCCCAGGGCATGTTCGGCAACCGCGTTGCGATTTCCTTCCGGGCTGCTTACGCATTGGATGCCTTTTTCGCGGCATAATCAACATCCACCAGTTCCATGCCGCTGCCCAGCCTGCCAATCCATTTAAGCCGGCCGCATTTTCCAATACCGGCTTGTCCACTTTTAAGTCGGGTAGTTATGATGAGATCCTTCCATTTCATGAATCTGGTCCTTCATTTCTTCATAAGTCATCTGGGGATGATATAATACCTTAAAGCCCTGCTTTGCAATCGCTCCGTCAGGTACTCGTGCACTTTTGCCGTTACCAAACCTTTCTCATTTCTGATTCCCTTAAATTATAAATAGCCTTTTCTTTCAGTTCCATCTTTCATGAGCGATAAACTTATCGTGATTTCCCAAATGCGCTAAATATCCGTCGGCAAAGCGCTTTCACCCTTACACGAACCCCCAGAAGGGATTCCTCGGTTATGGCCGGTCACGTTCCTACTTCATTTTCCACGTCAGTTCCGCAAATTGAGGGACTGTCAACTGCTCAGCACGCTTATCAAACAGAGGATCCTTAAGCACTTCATCTGAAAACAATCCCTTTACGGCATTTCGAAGGGTTTTTCTCCGCTGGTTAAATGCCGTTTTCACCAGCAAAAAAAACATTTTTTCTGTTCTTACCGCGGAGGTTCTTTTCTGGCGTCAGGCGGATCACGGCACTTTTAACTTTTGGGGGCGGGCTGAAAGGCCTGTTCGCTGACTTCAAACAAATACTCCACTTCGAAAAAAGCCTGGAGCAATACGCTGGTTACCCCGTAGATCTTATTTCCTTCCGGGCGGCAATGCGCAGGGCCACTTCTTTCTGAAACATCCCAATCACCCTTTCCACATCCTACGCCAATCCAAAATCCTAAATAGAATTTCTGTGGAAATATTATATGGGAAATTACCAATAATGGTAAAAGGTCCTTCAAAGGGTTTTTCCATCTGGAGAAAATCCGCTTCCAGGAAACGGTCGCTTAATTCCGGATAATGCTTTTTTAGGATAAGCCACTTTTTCTCTGTCCATTTCCACCGCCCTGAAATCAACACCTTCCAGGGATAAGAAGGTATTTGGTAAGGGCACCGGCTGCCGGGACCGATCTCCAGTAATTGTGTAAAATGGAATTTGTTTCAGTGAATCCATGATACGCCGGCAAACCTGCTCATCTTTTAAAAAATGCTGACCCAGTGATTTCTTCAAATTGAGCGGGCGGGGCATGATGCGTCATAGAGCAAAAATAAACCTTCCTTCAGGTGAATAATCGTATTTTTAGCCATCGAAAAATAATACATGAGCATCCCACAACAAAGACCTGTCATCGGCATTTCCATCGGCGACCTGAATGGCATCGGAACAGAACTGGCCATCAAAACATTTTCTGACAACCGCCTGCTGGAAATCTGCACCCCCATCCTGTTTGCCTCCAATAAACTGATCAATTTCTATCGCAAGTCCATACCCGGAATCGACCTTTAATTACCAGCATATTAAAGACCTTTCCCGGCCCTTTCATAAACAGGTAAACCTGTATAATTGCTGGGAAGAGGAAGTGGCCATCAATCCCGGGCAACTCACCGATAGCCGGTGGCGCGTATGCGGTCAAATCCCTGGTGGCGGCGGTAGAAGCGCTGAAGAACAAAAAAATTGAGGGACTGGTCACGGCGCCCATTCATAAAAAAAATATCCAGTCCGCCGAATTTTCCTTTACCGGCCATACCCCTTACCTGCGCCAGGCTTTTGGTGTAAAAGATGTGCTCATGCTGATGAGTTCGGACAATTTCCGGGTAGGGCTGGTTACAGAACACGTACCCGTCAGTGAAATCACCCGCTATATTACCCGGGAAGCTCATTTTGTCCAAGTTGAATATTCTCAGGGATTCCCTGATCCGGGATTTTGGTATTGATAAACCGCGCATTGCGGTACTGGGACTAAATCCCCATGCCGGTGATGAAGGGCTGATCGGACGGGAAGAAGAAGACATTATCAAACCAGCCATCAAAGATGCCAAGCACAATATGCTGGTCTTTGGCCCTTACAGCGCAGATGCTTTTTTTGCCCGCAACCAGCAGCAAAAATTTGATGCGGTCTTGGCCATGTATCACGACCAGGGGCTGATTCCATTTAAGTCTCTGGCTTTTGGGGAAGGGCATTAATTATACAGCCGGATTGCCCGCCGTCCGGACTTCGCCCGGATCATGGAACAGCTTTTGATATCGCAGGAAAAAATAAAGCAGATGCGGGTTCCTTCCTGGCCGCATTGTATGGTTGCCTGGACATCGTGCAAAAAAGAAGGGATTTCCAGGAAAACCATAAAAATCCCTTAAAAAAATGGGTTCTGTGGTGCTGGCAGGCGCGGAGGATGAGAAGATTGACGAAGCGTGAGCACATCAGAAGTAGGCAGTATGACGCAGTAGCGGAGTATGGACAGTATAGGAACTGTGGGACCTGATATCACAAGCTGCTCAGACTACTCATATTCCATGCTGGCCATACTTCCGAATTTATTTCAGCTCCTCCTATTGCATTTTCCAATACTCGCAAACTATCTTTGAAACCTTACCCCCTCCCCGATCGTTACCTTTCTGAACTGCGAAAGAATCCTTTCAATCGAACTATGTGAGCTCTCGTATATCCGATCCCTCTTCTTTTGAATGACCTTTGTTTATTCCCCCTTTAAGCTGAGCATCATCCATTTGTTCACTTTCTGAAATTTAACAAAATGAAAAGGATCATTCCGTTTAGTCTTTACCTGTTGCTGGTTATACCGGCTGGTACTGCTCGCCAACCCACACCCTACCACGTCCTGGAAAAAATCCGATACCAGTGCCAATATCGCCGTCAGCTCTAAAAGCCTGATACTTCATGGAAGCCTGGCCGCTTTCAATGCCAATTATGGCAAAAATTATTTTGAACTCAACTGGAATACCCTTGCCTGGAAATTTCGATCATTTTGACATTGAACGCAGTCTGGACGGCCAGAACTACGAAACCCTGGGTACGGTAAGTCATACAGCGGCCACCGGTGAAGGACAGTTCAGCTTCCGGGACCATTTCCGAACACGATTGCATTAAACAATGATTTTTTCTACCGGCTCAAAGAAGTGGAAACCAATGGAAATATCATTTATTCCAAAGTGCTGATCGCAAGAATGTTCAATACCACGCAGCCTGGCCTCCCTCAGTATTACGCCCGATCCGCAGGCCAATGACATTCTGGTCAATGTGCAGCTCAAAGAAGACTCCTATGTAATGATGAAAATCAGTGATGAACAGGGCAACCTGCTCTTGAAGGAAGGACAAAAAGCGCCAACGGAGCAAATACGTATACGCTGGAAGGTACGCATAACCTTCATCCGGGTTTGTATACCCTGGAGGTCACGGTAAACAGCAAGGAAAGAATGGTGATGAAACTTTCTAAAGGATAATGCTATACCAAGGAATATCCGGTAGCCGAAATGCCGGAAATGTAAAGCCCTCCCGTTATACAACGCGGAGGGCTTTTACTATGGACAGTTATGTAGGAAAATGGTAGACGTTCCCGGTTCCAACATTCTCCTGCACCTTCTCCGACCCAGGTTATGAGCTTTCTTACCACTGACCGACAGGTAGGATTGTAAAGCTTTTGACATATTGGTCAAAAGCTTTGGAACCCAGATGGGGTGATCTTACAGATCGTATGGGGATAATTGTCCTTAAAAACCTTAATGACTTCAATATATCCCGCTTCCCGCAGTTTATTGATCTGCACACTGAGATTTCCGGCGCTGGCCCGGGTCCTCTCTTTTGATGCACGGTAAATTCTGCTTCCTTCTCCCGCATAAGTAATGAAATGATTGCCAGACGCAGTTGGGAATGCAAAACAGGATCCAGATCTTTAAATAGATTCATTGCAGAATTTATTGACATTTGGCTAATTCTCTTCAGTCCGTTGCATGCCCCAGTTGGGATACAGTGGTTTTGGGTTGTCCGTTTTGAATAAAGCCAGGGCTTTTTCAAAAACAGGCTTCGCCTTATCCTTACCCCCCCCAAAAGCGGGCGGGGTATTAAAAATACTTTCCCCCTTCAGATAATACAGTCGCGGGTTATCCGGATTCAGCTTCAGCCCCTCTTCAAGGTCCTGCGAAGCCTGCATACCATAAGTCTGCCAGCGGGTTTGGGGATCCACCATCATCTGCTGGGTGGCCGACATATTCCTCAGCGCAAAAATCTCTGAATTGTTGTCCAGCGCCGCCGCCTTATCGCAGAGTGTATTGATACGGGTGGAATTGGCGTCCTTATCCAGGTTCGGATCATTCCATCCGCCGGTGGCCAGTGCCAGACCTGCATAATAATAGGGCAGCCACTGGGTTTTTTCCGCCTCACCAATACGTTCAAACGTATTGGCCAAAGCCTGGTAATCGGCAGTTGTTTTCGCGGAATCAAACAAGGCCAGGTTCTTTTTCATGGCTTCGACATACCTGTCACTCTGGGCATGAAGCAGCCAGGCCGGTTAACATCATCAGAAGAAAAAATAACGGATTTCATATCTGTTTTTTTAATTGTGAGACGCATTAAAGATTATTGTTTATGGCATCCTGGGTCCTGTCCACACCCCAGCTCAGAAAACATCCCACGAAATAAAACCTGTGACGCCGGCGGGGTGATCGGCTGTTTGATGGTTCCGTCAAAAGAATAATGATACCCGTAGATGGGATTATAGCCCAGTACATTACTCATACTCGCAAAAAGCACGACAAAGGTTCTGGGTTTCACCTTGCCA
>CAWJRQ010000014.1:0-4063 GCA_963845345.1 uncultured Acidobacteriaceae bacterium | reverse complement strand
TCTTTATACTAGCACCGCTGGTAGACGTATGCAAAGATGTCGCGAGTAATCCCACAAAGCGGTATAATCGGCCCTATGGCGGCAGAAATGCACACCACCTTCCCCCAGGCCGCAGACGACGAAACCGGCGGCAAACTGCACGTGCTGGAAGCACGTCTCGCGCAATTGGGCAGCCTGATGGTGGCTTACTCCGGCGGCGTGGACTCCGCGTTTCTGGCGGCCACGGCGTATCGCGTTCTGGGCGCCGTATGCTCGCCGTGCTGGCCGACTCGCCCAGCCTGGCCCGCCGCGACTTCGATGAGGCCTGCGCCTTTGCCTGTGATCAGCAGATTCCGCTGCACATCCTTGCCACCGAAGAGTTGGAGCGGCCCGAGTATCAGCGCAACGACGCCAACCGCTGCTTCCACTGCAAAGATGAACTCTTTGCGGCCATGGAGGCGCTGGGCGCGAAGCTGGGCTTCGAGCGCATCGCCTACGGCATGAACGCCGACGACACTAAGGACTTCCGTCCCGGTCAGCGCGCCGCCGAGGAGCACGCCGTGCTGGCGCCGCTGGCCGAGGCCGGGCTGACCAAGCAGGAGATTCGCGCGCTCGCCAAGGCCGCGGGCTACGCGCTTTGGGATCGTCCGGCCGCGCCCTGCCTCTCCTCGCGCGTCGAATATGGCCGTACCGTCACCCGCGAGGTTCTTGAACAAGTGGAAAAAGCCGAGGAGAGCCTGCGCCGGTTGGGCTTTCGCGAGCTGCGCGTTCGCCATCACGGCGAGCTGGCCCGCGTGGAGCTGGCCCGCACCGAGCTGCCCCGCGCGCCCTCACCTGGAGATGCTCGACGCCATCACCGCCGCTCTCAAGCTGGCCGGCTTTCAATACGTCACGCTCGATTGCTCGGGCTTCCGCTCCGGCGCCATGAACGCGATTCTGCCCGTCGAAGTCCTGGCCACGGCGCGGCGCATAGCCGACAGTTTAAAATCACATTGCGATGAGAATTGGTTATCTGGAGTGTTTTTCCGGCATCAGCGGCGATATGCTGCTGGGCGCGCTGGTGGATGCGGGCGTTCCCTTTGCCTGCCTTGAAGAAACGGCGGCTGCGCTGAAGGTGGGCGCGCGCCTGGAGATGCGCAAGGTGAGCCGCGGCGGGCTGGCCGCAACCAAAGTGGATGTGATTACGCCCGACAATCGCCGACCGCGCAACCAGGCGCACAGCACGAGCACAGAGCACGTGAGCATACCCACCACGCACATTCGCATGAAGCACGTCATCCGCACACTCACGCGCCTCATCGCTCGCTTTCGGCGATTCTGGAAATCATTCGCTCCGCGCCGCTCTCCGAGACGGTGAAGCAGCGCGCCATGCGCGCCTTCCAACTGCTGGGCGAGGCCGAAGCCGCCATCCATTCCATCCCCGTCGAAAAGGTGCACTTCCACGAGGTGGGCGCGGTGGACACCATCGTCGATATTGTCTGCGCCGCCGCGGGATGCGAAGCGCTGGGCGTGGACCGCTGGCTTGCTCGCCGCTGAACGTGGGCAGCGGAACCGTCGTACTGCCAGCACGGCACGCTTCCCGTTCCCGCTCCGGCCACGCTGGCTCTGCTGGGCGATGCTCCGGTCTACGCGGCCGGCCCGCCGATGGAGCGCGTCACCCCGACCGGCGCGGCGCTGCTGCGCATGCTCGATGTGCCTATGCGCCGCTGCCCGCCGATGCGCATCCTGAAGGCGGCTATGGCGCGGGCGGGCGCGAGACGCCGGGCCAGCCCAATCTGCTGCGCCTGCTGGTGGGCGAAGAAGAAATGCCGAAGCGCCGGCCACGGAAGCCATCGCGGTCATCGAGACCGTGATCGACGACTCCAACTCCGCAGGTGCTTGCTTACGTCAGCGAGAAGCTGCTCGAAGCCGGCGCATGGGACGTCTACCGCGCCACGGTGCAAATGAAGAAGGGCCGCAGTCGGCGTGCAGATGACCGTGCTCTGCCGGCCCGATCTTGTTCCCGCGCTGCAGAGTTTCTCTTCCGCGAGACCACCACCATCGGCTTTCGCTGGCGGCTCGAAAACAAGGCTGGCGCTGGCGCGCGAGTTTGAGGAGGTGAAACCGGCTGGGGCAAGGTGCACATCAAGATCGCCCGCCTGCCCGACGGCAAATCGCCAACGCCCCGCCTGAGTATGAGGATTGCCGCAAAATTGCCAGGAGCATTCGATTCCGCTCAAGCAGGTGATGGAAGAAGCGATGCGGGCCTATTCGCACGGCCAGCGGAAAGGAGAAGCGCTGATGGACCGCGCAAAGATTGAATCGCTGCTCAACGATGTGCGCGAGGGCCGCATCGAGGTCAATGACGCGCTGGACCGTTTGCAGCATCTTCCCTTCGAGGACATCGGCTTCGCCAAGCTCGACCACTACTCTGGATAAAGTTACTTCTGTGGCCAGCTTCTTCTTGAGTCGAATTGACGTGCTTGTCGACCCGTTATTGGAAAAAATGACGGATCGAAAAGGAGACAAAGCTAAGACGGCTGGGGCCCTCCGGGGGCTGGTAGCGATTGCCAGCGCCAAGGTAGCGTATTCTCTGTACAAGAAAATTTTCGGGGGAGGACGTTTTCAAGCGTTGGCTGCAAAGGGAGCGGTTCCGCAGCGCGTCTTATGGGCCAGCACAAGCTCCAAGAATCCTGCCTTCTCCCCGGTGAAATACATCGAAGCTTTGATCGGTCCGGCTACGATCAACACGATGCCCCCGGAAACCATCAATGCCTATCGCAGTGAGGGCGATCCTGCCTCCCGCCTGGAGGAGGGAATTGACGACCATCGGCAGTGCTTCAACGATTGGCCGATGTCGGCATCGATATTGACAAAGTCACGCAGCAGTTGGAGGACGAGGGCGTTGAAAAATTCAACAAACCCTTCGATAGTCTTCTGGCAACTTTGGAGGAAAAACGTCTTGCCTTTCTGAAGACACCACGGCGCGGGCAATGAAGATTGCCTTGCGATCGTCACCGTGCTTAACCGCTCGTAGTGGAAAAGGAGATGCAATGGGCAGGATGAATATCGTGGTGACGGATGGGGTTACCTTGAACCCCGGCGACAACCCCTGGGATGAGCTCGAAGGGCTGGGTGCTCTCACCGTTTACGACCGCACCGCGCCCGGTGAACTCATCGATCGTTGCCGGGATGCGCACATCCTGATCGTCAACAAGACACAGATCAGGGAGCCCTCCCTGGAGCAGCTGCCGTCCCTGCGCTACATAACCCTTACGGCTACCGGCTATGATGTCGTGGACGTCGCCGCGGCCGGCCGCCGCGGGATCCCGGTTTCCAACATCCCGATCTACGGGACCGACTCGGTCGCTCAGTACGTTTTTTCCGCCGTGCTGCACCTCTGTCACAACATCAACGCGCACGACGCGGCCGTGAAAACAGGGGAGTGGACTAGCAGCCCGGATTGGTCGTTCTGGAAGATGCCTCTCGTCGAGCTTGCAGGCAAGACTCTCGGCGTGGTCGGCTTCGGACGGATCGGGCGCCGGGTCGGGGAGTTGGCGCACGCATTCGGCATGAGCGTGCTCGCATACGATGCCTTCCGCGGGCGGACCCGGGGTATGCCCCTTTCGCCTGGTGCTCCTTGGAGGAACTTTTCGCTGAATCAGATAGTCTCCCTGCGCTTGCCCCTCACCGGCGACCGCCGCAGGTTCGTGAACCAGCAACTGCTCGGGCGCCTGCGGTCGAGCGCGATACTGGTCAATGCCTCTCGCGGGCGGCTGGTCAACGAGGAAGATCTCGCTGCCGCGCTTAACGCGGGAAAGCTCGCCGCAGCCGCGGTCGACGTGTGGTGTCCGTTGGAGCCGATCCGCCGGAAAACCCGCTGCTCTCCGCCCGCAACCTGGTGGTCACGCCGCACATGGCCTGGGCCACGCTCAAGGCACGGAAACAGTTGATGGCGACGGCTGCCGATAATGTGCGCGGGTTTCTGGCCGGGGTCCCTCGGAATGTCGTCAACCAGTCGCCCCTGAAGGCGGCCGAATCTCCTCATGTTTGAAGGGTGCATTATTTTTAAGCCGGCTAGGACCCTGGGCGAGAGGAAGCCTTG
>CAWJRQ010000013.1:0-638526 GCA_963845345.1 uncultured Acidobacteriaceae bacterium | reverse complement strand
GCGAAATCTGCCCCGCTAGCGAAGATTGCTTCCTCCAAGGAACTGCTGGCCCCCGCAACCGCGGAAAACGACTTGGTCGAAGAAGAGTCTCTCGAAGAAGAGGATGAGTTCGAGGAGACCTCTGAATCTGCAACGGAACTGGGTGCGCCGGATCTCGAATCCGAGACCTTGGAATCCGCGATTAGCGAAGACGACGCCGCCGCCTCGCACAACGTTGACCCGTGCCTCCTACTGAATTCCGCTCTTTGGCTTGGCGCAAGAAGAAGCCCGACCAAACCCGTTGCAGTCTCGACCTACGCTCCCGGCAGCGGCCTCATCGAGGAAGAGACCATCGAGGAAGAGGAGTTCGACGCTCCCCGTCATCCTCATCGCCACGGCAAAGCCGAAGACCACGGCATGGACGACTTTGAAGAGGAGACGCTGCCCACCCACCTGCGCTCCGGCGATCTGGGCGAAATGCTTCAGGAAGCCCACCTCGATCACCGCATCCAGTTGAACTTCGACGAAAAGAACGGCGACGAAGAAGGATTCGACGAAGAAGACGAGGAAGAGCCTCCGCCGCCGGAGCCCCAGCCCAGCAGCGCCCCGATCGCTCTGCCCGCGGACGCCGCGGACGCGGAGGCCCGGCAGCGCCGCCGGCGCAGGCCGGCAGAGGCCGCGCAATGTCGCGCCGCTCCATGCAGACCTCCGACCTGCCCATCATCAGCGATCTATTGAAGCCCGGTCAGGAGATTCTCGTCCAGATCGCCAAGGAGCCCATCGCCAAGAAGGGCGCGCGCATCACCTCGCACATCGCCCTGCCCGGCCGCTTCCTGGTCTTCATGCCCACCGTCACCCACATCGGCGTCAGCCGCAAGATCGCCTCCGATGAGGAGCGCCAGCGCCTCAAGCGCATTCTGGTTCACGAGCGCGGCGAGGCCTCCGGCGGATTCATCGTCCGCACCGCCGCCGAGGGCGCGTCGGAAGAAGAACTGCGCACCGACCTGCGTATGCTGCTGAATCTCTGGGCGGAGATCAAGAAGCGCTCCGACTCCTCCAAGTCCCCCGCCCTCATCTATCACGATCTGGGCCTGATCGAGCGCATCCTGAGAGATCAGGTCAGCTCCAACTTCTCCTCCATCTGGGTCGATTCCCAGGACAACTACGAGCGCATCGTCCGCTTCCTCAACCGCTTCTCGCCCTCGCTGGTCCGCCGCGTCAAGCTCTACACCAAGGAGACGCCGCTCTTCGAGCACTTCGGCATTCAGGACGAAATCTCCAAGGCCCTCAACTCCAAAGTCTGGCTCAAGTCCGGCGGCTCCATCGTCATCAACCAGACCGAGGCCCTGGTCGCCATCGACATCAACACCGGCAAGTACGTCGGCAAGTCGGCCCGCCTCGAGGACACCATCGTCAAGACCAACCTCGACGCCGTCCCCGAGATCGTCCGCCAGATTCGCTTGCGCGACCTGGGCGGGATTATCGTGATTGATTTTATCGACATGGACGACCGCAAGAACCGCTTCAAGGTGCTGGCCGCTCTGGAAGAAGCACTCAAATCCGACCGCGCACCCACCAAGGTTCTTCAGTTCAACGACTTTGGTTTGGTGGCCATTACCCGCAAGCGCGTCAAGCAATCCCTCGAGCGCACCCTCTCGGTCCCCTGCCCCACCTGCCAGGCCACCGGCATGGTCAAGAGCCCGACCACGGTCTGCAACGAGATCTACACCGAACTGCGCAAGATGAAGAAGCACTTCGAGAACGCCGACGTCTTCTCCGCGTCAACCCCGAAACCGTCAAGGTCCTCAAATCCAACAACGCCAGTTGGATCACCGAGTTCGAGGAGCTGACCGGCAAGAACATCCTCATCAAGAGCGACGCAACGCTCCATCCCGAGCAGTTCGACATTCAGGGCTGAGCACAACCCGCAGCAACAGCGAAGGCCGGAGCGATGCTCCGGCCTTCGACTTATTTCGCAAAAATATTTCAAATTGGCTCAAACTAGAACTGTGGTGGGTGAATCCAAAGACTGCAAATGCAATTCCAGCGCTCAAAGCATTGGCGCCGAAGAGAACCCAAAACCGTCTCCAGCCAAGGGGGATTTTGAAACCCCACCTTACCACCGCTGCCTCGATTGCGGTTGAGGCACCTACTGAAAGCATAAAGGTAGCGATCCAGGAAACTGAATTAAATGTCCCCACATTGAAAATACGATTTACAAGCGCGCCCGGGCCAGTCTCCGATAACAGTCCGAGAGTTGGAATCAGAACAATTCCGGCAACGGAAGAAATTGTGTTCATAACAACATCGACGGTGATTGCTTTCTTCCAGGACAATCCGAATCCGCCAAAATATAGAAATAACCATTCAGCGATTAGGCCCTGCGGAAATAGGCAGAACACTCAGTAGCCGACTCTCTAGATACAGCGCAGGCCACACGACATCTGCAAGCGATATCGGGATCGTTGAATTGAAATTCATTTCTATACATTATCAATTATTTATTGAGCCGTGAGTTAATAATCTGTCCGACGATGGCCAGCACTCCGGTTTCCAGCACCAGGCCACCTGCCTCAGGATGTCCAGTCTCAACCAACCAGGCAAAGACCAGAATGCAACTCATTAGGCCAAGAGTGCCGCAAACCATGGCAAGGCTGGCATAAGAGTGTTCTCTTCGATTGGCATGGTCGATGACCTCCAGCGCTTTAGCGGCGGTGGCGTCGGTAACCACCGATAATTCGTCAGCAGCGGGAAACAGATAAACAGGTTCTCTTGCAATCGAAATCTCAATTCACCTTGCTACGATCCCGGATCTAGACTTGGGCCTCGACAAGAGAATAACTGGCTCCGGCAAAAACGGGCGTCTCACGGCGAAGGCCATCAAGCCGTTCGACCGCAATATCATCATCGACGACAATCACCATCTTCTCTTTTGGCTTGGAAGGAGCGAAGGCGCGCGTCGGAGCACCGTTGCGGCGCAGGTGAGTCAACAGTCCGGCAAAGGCAAAACCGTCGAGAAAAGAAGTGATTATGCCTCTCATCTTCTGGCCCTCCTATTCAATTAGACGCCCAAATATCAATCAAACCAATCTACCGGATCACATGAATCGGCACGCCCACATTCAGGTTTTTCCAAAGCTGTTCGGTGGTATAAACAGGAGCCTTGAGCGCAATCGCCAGCGCCAGGCAGAATTCGTCTCCGATCAAAGCCGGTACGGAATCCGCACACCCAAATCATCCGCAGGAAAATCGCGTGTGTTCCGGGTGATGAGGAGGCGGTCCGGCTTCGGCGGTCGCCAGGATGATCGCATCGGCAGCTTCAGCTTGCGCTGCTTTCGCAAGGCGAAAGTGCGCTCAGCCACATCCGGAGTAATCGGAAGGCAGCGGAAGACCGTCAGGAAAGCCCGAATGCGGCTCTCGTCTTCCGAGTTGCTCCCGGCCATTACTTCCATCCAGGTGATGATGCTGATGGCACGGTCCTGATAGCCACGAATCTCCTTGCCCGCCCGCTCAATGCCGCTCAGATGGTCGATCAGAATGTTGGTGTCGAAGAGAACCTTCGTCTCTACCATTCCCCTCGAATCCTCTCCTGATACTCCAGACCATCCACGGGGCGACCACGCCAGATTCCGAAGGCTTCCGTTGCCGGATCGGCGCAATGCGGTTCCAGATAAAGCGAAATCGCGCGGCGCACGAACTCCGCCCGCGAGATGTCGAGCTTCTTGGCAACGCCGTTAACCATTTCCAGGTCTTCCGCCGGAATATCCACTAGGGTGCGCACAAGAGCCTCCTTTGATATACAGGCATGATAACACATTTTACATCACCGGATCACATGGATCGGCACGCCAACCTTCAGATTTTTCCAAAGCTGTTCTGTGGTATAAACCGGAGCCTTCAGCGCAATCGCCAGCGCCAGGCAGGAGCGATCTCCCAGAGACAGGCCGTACTTCTCCGTCACGGCGATTAAATCGCCGGCTATTCTGGCTTGATCCGAGGTGAAGGGCTCTTCCGCATTGACGAGCGATAGAATTTCCTCCCAGGCTTCTTCTGGATCGTGCCCCTTCTTGACGAGTTTGGATTGCACTTCGGCAAGGTTCACCGTGCTGGCAACGGCATGATCGAGTATCTCTTTGGTCAGATTCTCCGCGCCACGTTCCTCTTGAATATAGGCGAGAATGGCAGAGGCATCGAGCACGACCTCATTCATATTTCGCGGCCTCGCGCCGCTCCGCGCTCAACTCGTCGGCAAGCGAGACTCCCGGCGGGATATTTTGACGAGCCCATTCCCGCGCCCGGCGCAGACGGCTTTCCCTCGTTGCGATGCGCAGTTCGCCATCTACCACGCGCAAGATGAGCGTATCACCTTCCACCATCCCCAGCGCCTCGCGCATCGCCGCCGGAATCACAATCCGGCCCTTTTCCCCCATACGCATCCGTATCCGAAGTTCCGCTATCGCAGGCTGTCTGGCGAGTTCTCGGCGCATCATGCGTTCTGCGGGCTTTGCAGGTGCCACTGTTCCCATAATTCCCACCCCTCTCCGCCTGTGACACTATTCTACAATAGTGGCACATATTAGTAAAGCGGCACAAACTAAATAATTCCCACCATCCGTAGCCAAGTCAGTCCACCGGCCAGCACGCCCATCGGCGAAATCGCCACCAGCGACAGCGCATACCAGATGGGTTGCTTGCCTCGCGATTGCAGCGCGCTCAGCGCGGCCAGCGTGAGCACCACCATTCCCAGCGCCAGCACGTGAATCAGGGGGTTGGCCACGGCCGCCCAAGCCGTCACGTATCCACCAGCCGCCGCCGCCAGAAACGAGTACCCCAGATTGACAAAGGCATACGCCGGCTCAGGCTTGCCCTCTGCGCTTGTCCAGCTCGGAACCATGCGTTTGAGCAACGCCGTCAGCACCATCACCAGCACAACCATTGTGGCTAAGCCCGCCGCCAGAGCCAGAAATGCGTGCAGAATCACCATAGCCCGCCCTTCTTTTCCGGCTGCTCTCCCACCTCGCCCCGCTCAATCCTCTCCAGAAACGACCGCGCCAGTTTTCTCTCGCCGGGATAATATTCGCCGTGCATGGAGCACAGGTCAAGAAACTCGTCGCACAGCGCATTCTTTTGTTCCTGCTGCGCCAGAACACCCTGCAACGCAACGGCCAGTTCTCGCAGCCGCGCCGCCTCCGGCCAAAAATACTCTTCGTCCTCGCCGCCCAAATACTCGGAAAACAGGCCCTTCCGTCCCCGCGCGCACTCGTCCAGGCAGGCCATCAGTTGCCCGCAGAAGGCCTGCGAGAGCATCTCCAACTGAACGGGGTCCATCTCATCCCGTGGGTCCACGAATCTCCTCAATGAGGCCATGCATCAGCACAAAGGCCATTCAATCAGCCTCATGGACCATGCGGCGGCTGTCAAGTGGCCATGCAGCGCGCGCACCGCGGCTGCTCAAACCCCAGCCGTTCCAACCTCCGCCCTGTACTCGTCCTCGGCCAGCAGGCGATGGAACTCCTCAATCGCAACGGCGCGGCCGTAGAGCCAGCCCTGCCCAAGGATGGGCTGCGCCAAGGTGGCAAAATATTCTGCCTGCTGGCTGGTTTCGATCCCTTCCACAATTACATGCAGGTTGAGCGCCTCGGCCATGGATAGAATCTGCGGCAAAATGCCCGCGGTCACCGCCTCCGTGCCGATGGTCCGCGTGAAAGTCCTGTCGATCTTGATGGCATCCACGGAAAGAGCGTGCAGGTAGGAGAGGCTTGAATAGCCGGTACCGAAGTCGTCGATATGGACGCAGTGACCCCGCTGGTGAAGACGCAGAATGGCCGCGATGGCCATCTCTTGCCGGGCGGTGGAGCTTTCTGTAATCTCGATGATCAGGCTCTCGGCCGGAACCTCGGCCTGTTTCAGTGCGTGCTCCAGCATGGGCAGGAATCCGGGATCGGACAGATCCGTGGCGGTCACGTTGATGCTCAGCCGGAAATCGGGGTGGGAGCGGAGCGTGGCGGCAAAATCGCGCAGAACGTGGCGCACCACCAGCTTAGTGATGGAGCCCACAAAGCCCCGCTCCTCGGCAATCTTGATGAATATATCGGGCCCCACCGCAAAGCCATCTTCATCGGTCCAGCGCGCCAGCGCCTCGGCCCCCACAATTCGTCCGCTGGACAAGCTCACGATCTGCTGATACTCCACCCGCAGCTTGTCCTGGCGGATGGCCCGGCGAAGCTGCTGCTCCATGCTGCGCGTGCGCCGGTAGAAGATGGAAAGCACTACCCCGAACAGAGCGCCGATCAACCCGCCAAATACAGTAAAGGCCTTCATTTCGCCGCGGTTGGCCTGGAGCGCTTCGGATATTGGAAGAGAGGCCGTGATGCAGATGTTGTCAATAACGAGCGACGAACATCGGGTCGAGTATAAAGTGTCCCCGATGCGGAAGTCGCTGTTCCTGGTCAGTATCGGTTGCGTGAGCCTGGAGTACTTCTCCGCTGGTAGAGCGGACTTACTCGGCAATACACTGTTCGCAGTGGTCTTCATATGGATGGCGGAGCGTTCCCGCAGGCTGTCGAAATAGGGATACAAAACCACATAGGAATCACCCGCCTGTAGGCCGGTGACCGCTGAATTCGGCAATCGGAAGAAAAGAGCATCCCGGTACACCATTACTCCGTCCGTGCCGATGGCGTCCGGTTTCGGCAGCTCGGCGCTGGACGGATGCTCACGCCCCTGCGTAGTGGAACAGGTGATCTTGTTGTCGCTGATGCGGCCAATCTCTTTCAGAAAAATGGAATCGTAAAGAAGATGGCGGAGAAGTTCCATGTCCTTCTCAGAACAATACGCATAGTCCGAGACGTACATTGCATCCAGCGCACCATGCACATCGTAGGCATACGTATCGCTATCGATGATGGCACGCGCCGCCTCTCGGCTCAGCCTACCCGCAGTCAGCCGTAGCGTACTCGCCCGCCCGATCCAATAGCCAATCAGCAAACCGCACGTCGTCGCAACCACGGTGGCGATCAGGCTCACAACAACGCGCTGCTTGAGGGCACGCATCATCGAATAACCCCTATGCTCCCTAAGCCGTTATGCATCTGAGCACAGTTCCCCGCCCATTTCGAGCGAAACCAGAGTTAACGTGCCCTGATTAATGCTGTGAAAGGTGGCTTTTACTTCCACCCCACGGACAAAGACCTGTCCGCGGGGACCCCGGAACGGAAAAAGCCACTTGGCAGAGTTGCTTCAGGGTGCAGCTACTCTGGTTTCGCTATAGCATGACTCTCTTATCGGAACAAACAAGGGCGGCCATTAGGACAATTGCGGCGATTCCCGATCAATCGGGCCGCACAGGCTCAAAGCTCGACCGAAGCCGCCTGCGCTTTATTCTCGTCCTCGACCAGCAGGCGATGAAACTCCTCGGCCGTAACGGCACGGCTGAAGAGCCAGCCCTGGCCGAGAATGGGCTGCGCCATGGTGGCAAAATAATCTGCCTGCTGCCGGGTTTCGATCCCTTCCACAATTACATGCAGGTTGAGCGCCTCGGCCATGGCAAGAATCTGCGGCAAAATGCCCGCGGTCACCGCCCCCGTTCCGATGGTCCGCGTGAAAGTCCTGTCGATCTTGATAGCATCCACGGCAAGATCGTGCAGATAGGAAAGGCTGGAATACCCGGTGCCGAAATCGTCGATGTGAACGCTGTGACCCCGCCGGTGAAGACGCAGTATGGACGCGATGGCCATCTCATGCCGGACCGTCGAGCTTTCGGTAATCTCGATAATCAGGCTTCTGGCCGGAACCCCCGCCTGATCCAGGGACTGCTTTAGCATGGGCAGAAACACGGGGTCGCCCAGGTCGGCGGCCGCCACATTGATGCTGAGGCGAAAATCGGGGTGGGTGCGTAGTGTATCGGCAAAATCGCGCAGAGCGTTGCGCACTACCAGCCGGGTGATGGAACCCACAAAGCCCTGCTCCTCGGCAATCTTGATAAAGACATCGGGCCCCACCGCAGTGCCTTCTTCGTCAGTCCAGCGCGCCAGCGCCTCGGCCCCCACAATCCGTCCGTTGGCCAAATCGATGATGGGCTGATATTCCACACGCAACTGGTCTTTGCGAATCGCCCTGCGAAGCTGTTGTTCCATGCTGCGATTGCGCCGGTAGAGTAAGGCAACGACAAAGCCGAGGAAACCGCCGGTCAAACTGCCCAGAACAAGCAAGGCCTTCAGTTCGCCGCGGTTGGCCTGTAGCGCTTCGGATACTGATAAAGAGGCCGTCATGCAGAAGTCATCGCGAGGAGAACAGCGGGTCGAGTACAAGGTGTCCCCAATGCGGAAATCGCCATCCCGAGCCGGTATCGTGCGCGTATGGTTTATGTCATTATTCGCCGGATGAGCAAACTGACTTTGCGCAGTACTGATTGCCGCGCCCGTGAAATGAACAGTAGTACTTTCCCGAAGGCTGTAGATATAGGGATTGAATACTACATAGGAATCGCCCGCTTGCAGACTGGTGACCGAGATGTCGTCCAAACGGAACAGCGGAGGATTTATGTACACCTTGACGCCATCCGCCCCAATATAATCAGGCCGGGGCTGCTTGATGCCGGACAGAGGCAGCCGCCCCAGCGTCGTCGAGCAGACGATCTTACCGTCGCGCACGCGTCCGGCTTCTTTCAGATAATGCGAACGGTAGACAAGTTCGAGGAGAGACGCCATATCCTTGTCAGAACAGAAAGGCGCGGACAATGCGTTCATCGCATCCAGCACGGCGTGCGCATCGCGGGAAAATGCCGAGCTATCGCCGATAGCGCGCGTCGCATAGTAGCTCAGTCTGCCCTCGGTTAGATGCAGTGCGATGGCGCGGCCCAGCAAATAAGCGGACAGTATGCCACACAGTGCCGCAACGACGGTCACGGCAACGGCCATAAGAATGCGCTGCTTAACGCTGCGCCTCATTCAGAAATTCCACCATTCATATTACTCCCGGATTCTCCAGGAATACGCCCCCAGCGGAACCGGCATACTCCTTTCATCGGGGAAATCGGAATTTTCATCATGAAATTATCGCGAATGCCCGCCAACCAAGAGTAATCCCCCAACCCGAGCGCCGGCTACTTCATCGCCGGCTGGGCTGCCTTGGGCTGGGGAACTTCGAAGAACCCTATGTGCAGTTCCGAGACAGGGACAAAGTTGGTCAGATGAACCTGGAAGAGGTCTACGTCCGTCTTCTCCACCTCACCATTGGCCGGCGGGCAGAAGTTGATGAAGACCTTCCCGCCATGCTCCGGCTTCGGCCGCTCGATGATAAGCGTGAAATCCTCAATCGGACGCTTCCAGGTGTTAGCCGAGGTGAGGATGAAATCCACCCAATCAAATAAAAGCATCGGAGTGGAATCCTCATCAGTCGGCACATTCTGGGATTGCTGATGAAATGTAGCTGCCATGTTTTTGGCAAGCGGAAGTCCGAGACAAAAGGATTTAAGGTCTCCCCGGTCATCCGGGTTCAGAGGCTTCGGCTTGCGTTCATTCACTTGAATCTTTCCCGCATCAATAAGCTGCTGTGCAGCACCTTCCCCATATAAAGTGGCGAATCCCACAACCGGTGAATACTCATGTCGGATGTGAACCGTGGAATGTGACGGAAAGGTCTGCGTCCAGTGATATTGCAGGTGCACTTCCCAGTTTGCCTCAACAATATCTTTGTCCACGTCAAATAAGCCCATCGCTACAAGCCGCTTCTGTTCACCCTCTGGCAGGCGAATGAGATCGGGAATCTTATTGCGCGTATTCAGGCCTTCGTGATCTTCAAGATGGCCAAAACTTGCTATATCGATCCCATCAGCCTTAAGGATTCCAGTTATGTCCTTTCCTTTAAGGTTTGCCTTGGCTTCAGGTTTGAATGGAACTGGCTTACCATTCACGGAAAGCTGAAAATCTGAAAAAGAAGAGATGGAAGCCGGAAAAGACACTTCACTATGGTCATACGGCGGCACGGGGAACGCTACCTCCGTCGTCACATCCTGGTTTGTATCGTTGCGGAAGTCGTAATCGACCACGATTTTTTTCACGCTGATCTGGAGAACTTCCCGGGCCATCACGATCCGCGTCTCCCGCCGCGCCACAAGGCCTCCGGCGGCGATGGCGGCAGCCGAGTCGTCTGACAATGCAGGGAGAGAGGCAACCAGTCCCCATCCCAGGGCAAGAATTACAGCGCGCAAAACAGCTTTCCGTTTCATGGCAGACAGTATGCCAGATTGGCGGGGTTTGTGGAATCTTTTCGTTTTGAAGCGGCAATTTATCGATACGTCTTTTCTGAACGAATGAGAATGGCTGAGATGGCCACGGTTGTAGCCTTCCGGTCCAAAGTGAAGATAATCCGATAAGGCCCGATGCGCTTTCTGTAACGGTCCTTCCATTCCGGGCCTTTCAGGGACTTCACATCTCCGGCCAGGGGGTCAGCTTCCATCTCGTCGATTGCCCGGCCAATCTGCGCTTGCCGGTCGCGGGGCATCCTTTTCAACGCCTTGATGGCAGACGCCGAAAGCTCAACGGCCCAGTTCATCTTTTACCGTCCGCCAAGACTGCGAGCGCCCGGCCTTGATCTCCGCCTCGCCTCGGCGTACCTGGACCGCCTCGCTGGCCGTGAGCGTGGCGTCGCCAACATCCACGAGCCTTTTGGGGCGCATTTGCAGGCGCCCGCCCTCTGCGCTCACCTCGACAAAATCCCCGGCGCGCAGCTTGAGCGCCTCAAAAACGCGCTTGGGAATGACCACCTGCCGCCGCTGACCGATTCGGCTCACTATCGCAGGCATGACTGTATTTCCGCTTGACATACTTTCAGCTTAGCGGAAATGCGGAAACTGTCAAGATGAATCACTGAATCGTCGCGCAATTCATGAATTGAAACGTTCCAAAGCATGCAAGTGACCCATCAGCCGCGCAAGCGGCTCTGCACTACCAAATGTGGTTGATTTTCTTACCCATTTGGGCTATCGTAAGGATGCAGACGAGTTTGTCCGCCAGGTTTGCCGTGACCGCACCGGCTGGCGGAGAGATGAGTGGGCTTACAGCCCACTTTTTATTTGCGGAAAATTTCCCGGTTCTTGGGGGCATTTTCCTCGGTTTTGGCCTGAAATGGGGCAGATTCCGCAGGGAGTAGTCGCGGAAGTTGAGCCGCCCAGCAGGCGGGGTCCCCGGCGAGTGATGTTTGCTCGATGGGGTGCAGGAACGATGGCAGTCAAGCTGGAAGCAATCCGGGCGGCGGCAAATCGCGTGGCAGCCTCGCATGGGCTGGACGTGGTGGAGATCGAGTTTATCGGACCGGCCAGGGAACGCATTCTGCGCGTGTACCTCGAGAAAAACGCCGAGGGGCGGGCAAAGCTGAAAGCGGCAATCGAAGCCGGATCTGCCGGAGATGGAACCGGACTCCTTCCGGAGCGGCTGATTCAGGAGACGCAGGCGGGCAAGCTCCATGTGGAGCAACTCTCCGGTATCACCCATGAAGATTGCGCTGCTTTCAGCCGGGATTTTGGTGTGCTTCTGGATGTGGAAGACCTGGTGCCAGGCGCCGAATACTCGCTGGAAGCCAGCTCTCCTGGATTGGACCGCAAGTTGGTCAGACCAGAGGATTATCAACGGTTTGCGGGCTCTCTGGTCAAGGTGCAGACCTTCGAGCCGATCCGCAACAATCGCCACTGGCAGGGACGGCTGACGGGTTCTGATTCCCAGGTCCCCAAATGCGAGGGACCTGGGGCACCCGAGACGATTACGCTTGACCTGAACGCGGTCAAGCAGAACAGCAAGAGCCGGAAGGCCGGCGTGAGCACGGTAGAGATTGCGCTCTCGAACATCGAGAAGGCGCAACTGGTGCCGGAGATTTAATACAAGCAGGGACTAGGGACTAAGGGACTAGACCCCGATTTTATGGAAGATGAAATAGCAACCGGCTGGGGCGCAAATCGTCTCAGGCCGAGAGACTAACGAGAGAGCAAGCAGAGTATGGCTAGCGTTTTGTATCAGAGTATCGAGCTCCTGAGCCAGGAAAAGAGCATTGACCCCGCCATCGTTGTGAGCGCGGTCGAGGAGGCCATTGCCCTGGCCACGCGCAAGTTCTACAAGACCCAGGAGAATATGCGTGGCGAGCTGAACAAGGAAACCGGCCAGATTCTGGCCTACATCTACAAAACGGTGGTGGCCGATGACGATCCCCTTGAGGACCCGCTCAACCAGATCACCCTCACCCAGGCCAAGGAACTGGCGCCGGACGTCGAGGTGGGCAGCGAGATCCGGCTCTACCGGGACACCAGTCCGCTGGGGCGCATCGCCGCGCAACTGGCCAAGCAGGTCATCTTCCAGAAGGTGCGCGAGGCGGAGCGCGAAACGGTTTTCAACGAGTATGCCCACCGCGAAAAAGAGGTGCTCAACGCGACGGTCAAGCGCATCGAGGGCCAGGACGTGATCTACGACCTGGGCAAGGCTGAAGCCCGCTGTCCCAAACGCGAGCAATCTCGCCTCGAGCAATTCTCCATCGGGGAGCGCGTCCGCGTCGTCCTGCTCAAGGTGGACCGCGCCGCCAAGGGACCGCAGGTGATCGTCTCCCGCGCCGCGCCGGAGCTGGTGCAGAATCTATTTCAGTCTGAAGTGCCTGAAATCTACGACAGCACGGTGGTCATCCGCGCGATCGCCCGCGAAGCCGGCGAGCGCACCAAGATCGCCGTCCAGTCCCGCGACAAGGACGTGGACCCGGTGGGCGCCTGCGTGGGCATGAAGGGCATGCGTGTGCAGTCCATCATCCGCGAGCTGCGCGGAGAAAAAATCGACATTATCGAGTTTTCAGACGAGATTACCACCTTTGCCGAGAAGGCTTTGCAGCCGGCCAAGGTCAGCCGCGTCTCCATCGCCGACCTGACTGAAAAGCAGCTCGAAGTCATCGTGGACGACACGCAACTCTCGCTAGCCATCGGCAAAAAGGGCCAGAATGTGCGCCTGGCCGCCAAACTGCTCGGATGGAAGATCGACATCAAGAGCGAAGAGGAGAAGCGCCAGGAGGTCGAGCAGCAGATGCAGGACCTGACTGGCGGACCTACGACGCCTATCGAACAGGTGACGGAGCTGTCCGCGGGCGTTCTGCAAAAGCTGGTCGCGGCCGGCATCACCACCGTCGAGGGACTGGCCGATATGACCCCCGAGCAGCTCGAGGAGATTCCCGGCATCGGCGAAAAGACCCTGGAAAAGATCAGCCTCGCCGTGCGCCACTACTTCGGCCAGTTTGAAGAGGGCGAGGCAGGCCGCGTTCCCAGTGACAAAGATGCAGAGGCTGTTGAAGCGGCGGTCACCGGGGAAGAGAGCGATACCATTCCGGCAACAGCCGAAGCGGCAATCGAGGATATTCCTCCCGCCGCCGAGGCGGAAGTCGCTACTTCGCAAGACCAACCGGCCGCGGCGCCTGAGCAGGATGTTCAAGATGCCGAACAGCCGCAGCAGCAAGAGATCCAAACCGAAAGCGCAACTACGGACGAGCAGGCCAATAAAGAGGAAGGCGCGTAAGATGCGCTGCCGCTGTGGAGTCCTCATCAGACGAATACGGCAGTTTCCAGAACAACCAATGCCATGAGGTAGCTATGAGCAACTAAGGGCTTTGGGTAGCAGATTTTGAAAAGAGGCGGATGAGTAAGGTTCGTATCAACGATCTCGCGCGCGAGATGGAAGTCAAGAGCCGGCAGGTTCTTGATATATTGGCGGAACTCGGCCTGGGCGCAGGCAAAACCCACTCCAGCTCGCTGGAGGAAGATGAGGCCGACAAGGTTCGCGCTCATTTTGAGCGCAGCGCGCGGCCCGCGAGCGCGGCAAGCATGCAGGCCTCTCGCGCTCCGCAAACCATTGCGCCGAAGATTGATCTCTCGCATATCTCCAAGCCCGGCGACGTACTGAAGGCTGTTCTGGCCAAGAAGCAGGAAGAGGAAGCAGCCGCCCGCAAGAGCCGTTTACCTGTGAAGCGAACAGCCGCCGAGTCTGCCCCGGTGCCCACGCGTCCGGCGCCGGAGGTTACTGTTGCCGCCAAGCCGCCCGCAACACCGCCCAGGCCGGAACCGCGCAAGATTGTTCCCCAGCCCCGTACCGCGCCGCCCATTGTTGCCCAGCCGGCGCCGCCCGCCATTGCCTCCCGCCCGCCCACTAAGGCGGTGGTCGCCAAGGCTCCGGCAGGCGCAGCAGCCACGCCGCGTCCGGCCGTCGCCGCAACGCCGCCTACTGTAGCCGTCGTGGTCAAGCCGCCAGCCAAGCCAGTTAAACACCCGGTTGCAGCTCCTGAACCCGTTGAGCCTGCCGAAGCTCCAGCGGCGCCACACGCCAAGGGTAAGGCCGCCAAAGCTGTTGAGCACGCCGCAGTTCCAGCACAGCCGTTTGCTGAAGCAGCCGTCCTGGAACCCAAACTGGAATCTCCTGCCGGCGGCGATTCCGCCGATCTCGCCGCTGCCGCTGCGGCGCATCCTCCCGCTCACCGCGGGAAGGGGCACGCGCACGCTGCTTCGACTCCAGCACTCCCACCCCGGCGCATGGTGATGCCGCAAACAGGGCCTAGGCCGTTCTACACGGCGCCTCCTGCGGCTGACCTTCCGCCTTCGGCTGGCACCGGAACTGCCGCCGGCGGTATTCAACGCGGCAGGCCGATCTTCGACCGCAACAGGCCCGTTGCCGGCTCGGGCGGCTATCCCCAGCGCGCGCCCGGTGGCGCTCCCGGAACTAGCCAGTTCCCTGGCGGTCCTCGCCCCAAGCACCCCACTCGTTCCACTTCTGGCGGATACGCCGGCACAGGCGCGCCGGGCGCCCCCGGAACACGTCCTCCTTATGGCGCACGTCCCGGCGGCTATGGAACTCCTCGCCCCGGAGGCCCGCCCCGGCCCGGCAGCGCTCCGCCAACCGGCGAAGCCCCGCGCCCGCAACGCGCCTCGTCTCGTGGCCGCGGAGGACGCCCGCAGTATCCAAAGACTAAGGAAGGCCCGATGAAGGGCTTTGTGCCGCCGCCACGTTATGCAGGTATACAAATTGGCGGCGAGCCCCTTCCCATCACCCGCGAAATCACCGTCACCGAGGGCATCAGCGTCAAGGACCTGGCCGAAAAGCTCGAAGTTCGCGCCAAGGACCTGATCGCCACGCTTCTGATGAGCGGCATCTTCGTCACTGTCAACCAGTCCCTCGACGCTGAGATGGTCAAGGACGTGGCCGCTAAGTTCGGCGCTGCCGCCACCGTCATCAGCTACGAGGAAGAGATCGCCAACCAGGCCATCGAGGAAGTCCTCGAAGCTGAAAACACCGGCGAATTAGAAGTTCCCCGCTCGCCCGTCGTCACCGTCATGGGTCACGTCGATCACGGCAAGACCTCGCTGCTCGACGCCATCCGCGAAACCGACGTCGCCGCTGGAGAAGCCGGAGGCATCACCCAGCACATCGGCGCTTACAAAGTGAAGTTTGCCAAGGAAGGCTCGCCTGCCTCTGGCCGCGAGATCGTCTTCCTCGACACCCCCGGCCACGAAGCCTTCACCCGCATGAGAGCCCGCGGCGCCAAGGTCACCGATATCGTGGTCATCGTGGTTGCCGCCGACGATGGCGTCATGCCCCAGACCCTGGAGGCCATCGACCACGCCAAAGCCGCTGCCGTCCCCATCATCGTGGCCATTAACAAGATCGACAAGCCCAACGCTAATCCCGACCGCGTCAAAAAGCAGCTGGCCGACCGAGGCCTCGTTCCCGAAGAGTGGGCAACCGCCGGCGAAGGCACCGTTTTTGTCGATGTCTCCGCCAAGAAGCGCCTCAACCTCGACCTGCTGCTGGAGATGATCTGCCTGGTCTCCGACATCAAAGCGCCCAAGGCTACTCCCGGACGCAAGGCCGTCGGCAGCGTGCTCGAAGCCAAGCTTGATCGCGGGCGCGGCGCCGTGGCCACCGTCCTCGTCCAGGACGGAACCCTTCACCTCAACGACAGCTACATTGTCGGCAACACCTTCGGCAAGGTCCGCGCCATGTTCGACGACCGCGGACGCGCCCTTGAAGTTGCCGGTCCCTCCACCCCTGTCGAAGTCCTCGGCCTGGAGGCCATGCCCGACGCGGGAGACACTTTCCTGGTTGTGGCCGACCGCGACAAGGCCAAGGGCATCGCCCAGTACCGCAGGATGAAGGAACGCGACGCTCAGCTTGCCAAGAGCAGCCGTGTCTCGCTAGAAGGCCTTGCCGAGCAGATTCGCACCGCCGGCGTCAAAGACCTGCCGCTGATCATCAAGGGCGACGTGACTGGATCTGTCGAAGTGCTGGCCGATTCACTGGTCCTCATGTCCACCGAGAAAGTGCGCGTCAAGGTCATCCACAGCGGCGTCGGGTCCATTACAGAATCTGATGTCCTGCTGGCCACCGCCTCCAACGCCATCATCATCGGCTTCAACGTCCGCCCAGAGCGCAAGGCCGCCGAGCTGGCGCAGCAGGAAGCCGTCCAGATTCGCCTGCACTCCATCATCTACGAGTTGCAGGACGAGATGCGCCTGGCCATGCTGGGGCTGCTCGAGCCTGTCTTCAAGGAGAACTACATCGGCCGCGCCGAGGTGCTTAACATCTTCAAGATTCCGAAGATCGGCACCATCGCCGGCTGCCGCGTGCAGGACGGCGTCATCCGCCGCGACGCTGAGATCAAGGTCATGCGCGGCACCGAGCAGCTCTTCAAGGGCAAGGTGGTCTCCCTCAAGCGCTTCAAGGACGATGCCCGCGAAGTCACCAATGGAATGGAGTGCGGCATCGGCTTGAGCGGCTTTAACGACCTCAAGGCAGGTGACCTGATCGAAGCCTTCTCCACCGAAAAACTGGCCGCCGACCTGGGCACCCGCACCTCTGCCAAGACGTAACGCAACATTCAAACAATCCTAGCTCGATAAAGACGGCCTGCTCCTCACACGAGAAGCAGGCCGTCGAGTCTTTGCCCTCTATCGTGCCTTCGCCACCGGGAAATGGACTACGATACAGAATAGAAAGAAATTGGAATTCTTCTTTATTTGCGTCACGAATTGGCAATTCAGCAGACAGGAGCAACATGACAACGCAGAACAGCAATCGCAGGGATTTTTTGAAGGTGGGCGGCGCGGCCGTGGCTACAACCGCCGTCTCATGGAGCGCGCACAGCTATGCCGTCATTCTGGGCGCCAACGATCGCGTCAATGTCGGCGTTATCGGCTGCGGCGACCGCATGAAGCAATCCTTGATCCCAGCCTTTCAGCAGCACGCCAAAGAGCTGAACTTCCAATTCACCGCCATCTCCGATCTCTGGAGTCGCCGCCGCGAAGAAGGCATTGCCTATATCCAGAAGCTCACCGGCAGCACCGTTGAAGCAGTGCATAATAACGACGAACTTTACACCCACAAAGACGTGGATGCCGTCCTCATCGCCACCGCCGACTTCCAGCACGCTCTGCACGGCATCGAGGCGGTCAACGCAGGCCGCGACGCTTATGTCGAGAAGCCCACCGCGGACTCCATGGAAGACGCCCGCAATTTTCTCGCCGCCGTCAAAAAGACCGGCAAGATCGTCCAGATCGGAACCCAGCGCCGCTCCACGCCGGCCTATATGAAGGCCGCCGAATATATCAAGTCCGGCAAATTCGGCGACATCGTCATGGTCGAGATGACCTGGAACGTCAATCAGCCCGGCCGCTGGCGCCGCCCTGACGTCGTGCCGCTCCTCAAAGAGCAGGACACCGACTGGAAGCGCTATTTGCTCAACCGCCCCTACGAGCCCTTCGATGCCCGCAAGTATCTTGAGTTCCGCCTCTTTTGGCCTTACTCCTCGGGTATTCCCGATCAATGGCTCGTCCACCAGATCGACACCGTCCATTGGTTCACCGGCCTGCCCCATCCGCGCAGCGTTGTCGCCAACGGCGGCATCTATCTATGGAAAGACGGCCGCACCAACTGGGACACCATGACCGCTGTCTTCGATTACGGCCCGCTCGACGATCTCACCAAGGGCTTCCAGGTGCAGTACTCCTCGCGCTTCACCAACTCCGCCGGCGGCGTCAAGGAACTCTACTACTCCAATGGCGGCATGATCGACATGGACAAGCAGACGGTTACGCCAACCGGCGGCCTGCGCGCCCGCGAAGCCGCGGCCATGGGGCTCAAGGAAAATTTGCTGCCCAGCTTCTCGCTCGTCGAAAATGCCGAAGCCGCCTCCACAGAGGCCAACACCGGCGGCGATCCGATGACCTCGGCCAACATGCGCAACTGGATGGAGTGTGTCCGCTCGCGCAAGACTCCCAACGCTCCCATCGAAGCCGGCTACAACCACTCCGTCGCGCTCTGCATGACCATCGCCGCCATCCAGACCGGCCAGAAAGTCACCTTCGACGACAAGACGCAGCAGGTGATGGTTGGGAGCAAGGTCTACGAGCATCACGGGAGACACGTACTATGAGCAAGTCAGCGCCTCTCGCTCTTCTGGCCGCAAGCTTGATTCTTGCGGCCAGCGCCTTCGCCTTACCCTCCAATGGCGTCCTGGTCGTCGCTGATGAAGCCAATCGCCGCGTCGACGTTACAATCGACGGCCAGCTCTTCACCTCTTACATTTGGCCCACGACGCTCAAAAAGCCTGTCCTCTATCCGCTCATCACCGATGAGGGCGTCACCGTCACCCGCGGCTACCCGCTCACGCCCCGCCCCGGCGAGCGCGTCGATCATCCCCACCACGCCGGCCTGTGGTTCAACTACGAAAGCGTCAACGGCTTCGATTTCTGGAACAACTCCGACGCCATCAAGCCCGAGAACCGCGCCAGGATGGGCACGATTCTTCACACGAAGATCCTCTCCACCAAGAGCGGCCGTAATCGCGGTGAGCTGGTCGTCGAGTCCGTCTGGGTCACCGGCGACGATAAGAAAATCCTCGCACAAACCACGCGCTATATCTTCGCGCGCCGCTCACACGCCCGTGTCATCGATATGGCCATCACGCTCAAGGCCCTCGACCATGTTGTCTTTAAGGACGCAAAGGATGGCCTGCTCGGCCTGCGCGTTGCCGGCTGGCTCGAATCGCCCAATGAGAAGGGCGGCATCTATCTCGACGCCAGCGGCCGTCCCACCAAGGTCGATGCCGCCCCAGCCAATGCCGCCGTCAACCCTCCCACCGGCGTCTATCTCACCAGCGAGGGCGTCCAGGGCGACGCCGCCTGGGGAACCCGCGGCCACTGGTGCATGCTCACCGGCCACACCGGTAGCCACACCGTCGCCATCACCATCCTCGACCACCCCGCCAACCCCGGCTATCCCACCACCTGGCACGCGCGCGGTTACGGCCTCTTCGCCGCCAATCCCCTCGGCCCCAGCATCTTCAATCCTAAGTTGCCCGCGTTAAATCTGACTCTGGAGAAGAATCAATCCGCCACCTTCCACTACCGCATCATCTTGTTCTTCCACGCCGTCACCTCGGAGGAGATGAATCGCGAAGCCGGCGTATTCGCCGCCGAAGCCAAGTAGTTGGGCGACCAACCAGAAGCAGGTCGCCCTCGGCGCAGGCCGCCAGCACGCGGCGAGGCGCCTACTCGGTTCTCGCTTGTGCTTGGGGAAGGCTAGTCAGTCACAGCGTTGCCTCTATCGGCTACAATTGGCGGTATCCCGACCATGGAGGCTCGCCCTGTTCGCCGCGCTCCTGACCGCTTTGAATCCCGCCGCCGGCCTGCTGCACGGGCTGCCCCTGCGGCTCTCCGCGCTGCTGCTCTTTGCTCCGCAAACCAGCCTGCGCCACCAGATACAGATGCTGTTTTACGATCCGTTCTCCAAGGTGACCCACCATTGGAACTGGTTTGATCTGACGATGCTCATCCCCTACTTCTCCGTGATGATCATCCTGTCGTTCTACGGCATTCATCGTTACACCATGTGCTATCTCTATTTCAAATACAAGAAAAATTACAATCCCAACCCACCCCGCCACTTCAAGGAGCTGCCGCGGGTGACCGTACAACTGCCCATCTTCAACGAGCAGTTCGTTATCGACCGGCTGATTGAGGCGGTCTGCGCGATGAATTATCCCAAAGATAAGCTGGAGATTCAGGTCTTGGACGACTCGACCGACGAGACCCAGCAAGTGGCGTCCGACATTGTGGCGCGTTATGCGGCGCTGGGCCACCCCATCGCCTACATTCACCGCACCAATCGCTATGGCTACAAGGCCGGGGCGCTGGACGCGGGCCTGAAGGTGGCCAAGGGCGAGTTTGTGGCCATCTTCGACGCCGACTTTGTGCCGCCGCCGGACTGGCTGATGAAGGTGATCCACCACTTTGCCGAGCCGGAGATCGGCATGGTGCAGACGCGCTGGTCGCACATGAATCGCAACTACAGCATGCTGACCCAGATCGAGGCCATCCTGCTCGACGGCCACTTCATCATCGAGCACGGCGCGAGGGTCCGCACAGGCGATTACTTTAACTTCAACGGCACCGCCGGCATGTGGCGCATCAAAGCCATAAGCGACGGCGGCGGCTGGCAGCACGACACCCTCACCGAGGACACCGATCTGAGTTACCGCTCGCAGTTGGCCGGATGGAAGTTCAAATACCTGCCCGAAGTGGAGTGTCCCTCCGAGTTGCCTATCGAGATGACCGCCTTCAAGACGCAGCAGGCGCGCTGGGCCAAGGGACTCATCCAGACCAGCATCAAGGTGCTGCCCATGATGTTCCGCTCGAACGTCCCGCGGAAGATCAAAGTCGAGGCCGTCTACCACCTCACGGCCAATATGAGCTACCCGATGATGGTCATCATGACGGCCTTCCTGATGCCCGCCATGATTGTGCGCTTCTACCAGGGCTGGTTCCAGATGCTGCTCTTCGACGTGCCACTCTTTACCGCCTCCAGCTTGTCCATCGCTGTCTTCTACCTGACGGCGGAGCGTGAACTCTTCCCCAAAACCTGGTGGAAGACCTTCCTCTATCTGCCCGTACTGATGGCTCTGGGAATCGGCCTCACGGTCACCAACACAGTGGCGGTGATGGAGGCCCTGCTCGGCATCAAGAGCGCCTTTGTACGCACCCCCAAATACCGCGTGGCCAAGAAAGGTGAAAAGTCCCAGGCTGCCAAATATCGCAAGCGCCTCAAGCTGGCTCCGTGGATCGAGCTGCTGGTTGGCGCCTACTTCTTCGTGGCCATTCTCTACACTTTTACCAACAATAACTATTTCACCGCGCCGTTTTTGATCCTGTTTGTCATCGGCTACTGGTACACAGGACTGATGAGCCTGCTGCAAGGCCGCTTCGAACGCTGGCGGACGGGTGCTGTCGCCAACACCGACGAATCCAGCCCCAAACCGTTTCCGGTGGGGGTGTAGATAAGTTAGGTCGCGATCGTTATCTAACCGACCGCGACCTGACTATCCTTTGAATGATATACACGCACTGGCTTATTGGTGGAAATCCGTGCCCTCCCAGTAATTGGGTTTATCCACATACTCGAAGCGGTTGGGATCGGCTTTCACAAGCGCATCGGCGGTCGAGTTCCAGAGCGTGCCATGGCCGATGGTTCCATTGTTGTACATATTGTTGTCCTGCACGACCGTCTGGTCCAAGATGTAGTTATCGAAGCCCTGATTGTTTCTGGCCCGGGTGTCCTGGCCGTCGCCCGAGTTGGAGTACGGGACGGTATTACTCTCCTGGCTGTTGCTCCACTTGGCGTGTTGAACGTCGTTGTTGTGTTGCTGGGCCCAATAGCCGGCGTGCTGGGCGTCGTTGGCAGCCTGGCGGTCGGCAAAGTTCTTCTGCGCCGCCTCGCCCTGCGCGCGAATCCGGTCGGATTGCTGCTGTCCCCAGGCCCGCCATTGCTGGTCAGACTGCTGCTTCTGCGCCAGCTTCTGCTGCATTTGCTGGTTCATCACTTGCTGGTTTACCTTGTAGGTCGGGATCATCGCCATCACCGTGCTTTGCTCCCGCTCGGACTGGGCGTCGTTCATAATATTGAAGTTGCGTGTGATTGTGTACGCTCCCCATTGGGCCGGCGGCGATTGGCATATATCATCGATCAGCTTCTTCATGCCCTGCCCATCCACGTCGATGTGCCCCGTGACAAGGACGCAGTTGCCCGCTCCTTGCATCGGCTCAATCTTGTCCACCTGTAGCTTCGCCGGAGGCAGGTTGAGGGCGCGCCGCCAAGCCTGCAACAGATCCGGATAGGCCTTGGTCAGATCCTGATGGTAGGGGTAAAGGATTGTTCCCGTTCCCTTGTAGATTCCGTACCGCACCGCTTGCACCTGCTGCGGATTGTACGGGTCCACCGCTGGCCTCATTGCACCGAAAACCACTTGTTCGCCGTTCGGCCCTCTGAGAGCCATCGTACTGCTGGCGCTATTGGGATCGAGTTGCCAGCCGTCGGGAATGCCAATGCTGGCCGAGTTGTCTGACGCGGTAACCGTGTGCAGCCTGGCAGACGAGGCAGAGTGACCAATGCCGCCCGGAGCCGATTGCGAGCCAGTCGAGGAGCCGGAGGCCGCCGCATGGCTATCCGGATGCCACACGCTGAACAGTTGCTGCAACATGGGGTTCACGGTCTTGCCGATGCGCGAGGCATCGTTGGAGAGCAAAGCCGCCTCTACCTGCCGGGGGCCGGAGGCGGCCGAAAGAACCAGGCCGGCCACCTTCTTGTTTCCTTTGGAGTGATCGGTCACCGTAAAGAAGACGCCGACGGTATTCGTTCCCTTGAACCGGAAGACCTTCCCAATTTGCGGCTTTTCGCCGCAAGTGTTCTGCATACCGGTCAGAATCTTGCTCATGGCTGCCGCCTGGGTCGTGGCTCCGGCCACAGTTCCGTAGGAGATCTTGCCCCCTTGCGCGGCATCGAGCGTGGTAATCGGGGTGGGAGGGGGCGTACCCGCCTTGCAAGCGGAAATGAAAACGATGAACAACGAGAGGAACATGGAAAATTGCTTCGAGGAACTCATTTCAACCTATCCTTTTCTGAATCATAATCGCACCTCACTGGAGAGAGCGAATAACGAGCGTAAACCGCAACGAGAATCATATACAAAAAAACTTCAGGTGCTGAGAAAATAATGGCGATCGGCGCGCCCTTGCCCCCTCCGCTACAATAGTTTTCAAGCGTCTGCCGTGCAGGGACCCGCATTCCCGGCCCGCCAGGCGCATTGGAGTATGATGCTTGCCGCAAACCTGACCGAAGCCCTCACCTTTGACGACGTGTTGCTGGTGCCCGCCTACAGCGACGTGGTGCCCGTACAGGTCAGCACGCAGACCCAGCTGACCCGCGATATTACACTGAACACCCCGCTGATTTCCTCGGCCATGGACACGGTGACCGAGTCGCGCATGGCCATTGCCATGGCGCAGCAGGGCGGCATCGGCATTGTGCACCGCAATCTTTCCATCCCCGACCAGGCCGGCGAGATCGACAAGGTAAAGCGCTCGGAGAGCGGCATGATTGTGGACCCGGTGACCATCGGCCCGGACCAGATGATCGGCGACGCGCTGGAGGTGATGCGGCGCTACAAGATCTCCGGAGTGCCGGTGACGCAGGGCAAGCGGCTGGTGGGTATTCTGACCAACCGCGACCTGCGCTTTGAAACGCGCACCGATGTGCCGGTGGGCGACGTGATGACCAAGGAGAACCTGATTACCGTCCCGGTGGGCACCACGCTCGAAGAGGCAGAGAAGATCCTGCACGTGCATCGCGTAGAGAAGCTGCTGGTGGTCAACGATCAGTTCGAGCTGAAGGGGCTGATTACGGTCAAGGACATCCAGAAGAAGCTGAAATACCCCTATGCCAGCAAGGACGAGAAGGGCCGGCTGCGAGTGGGCGGAGCCATTGGGGCGACGGGCGATTATTTGGAGCGGGCGGCGGAGCTGGTGCGAGCGCGCGTGGATGTGCTGGCCGTAGACTCCGCGCATGGGCATTCGTCGCGCGTGCTTGAGGCGGTGCGCGAGGTGAAGAATGCGTTTCCTCAGGTGGGCTTGCTGGCCGGCAACGTGGCCACCTACGAGGGCGCGCTGGCCTTGATCGACGCCGGCGCAGACGCGATTAAAGTGGGCATCGGACCGGGTTCGATTTGCACTACGCGCATGGTCACCGGCGCGGGAATGCCGCAGATTACGGCCATTGCCGAGTCGGCGCGTGCCGCACGCGAGCGCGGAATTCCGGTGATCGCCGATGGCGGCGTCAAGTACTCGGGCGAGATCACCAAGGCCATTGCCGCAGGCGCGGATTCGGTGATGATCGGCTCGCTCTTTGCCGGCGTGGACGAAAGCCCCGGCGAGACCATCCTCTACCAGGGGCGCAGCTTCAAGAGCTACCGCGGCATGGGCTCGCTGACCGCCATGAGCCAGGGCTCGGGCGAGCGCTACTTCCAGAGCACCGACGATCTGGCCAACTCGGAGCTTGGCAGCGAGGGGGTTGTGCAGCGCGAGCGCGCCAGCCAGAACCGGCTGGCCAAGTTTGTTCCCGAGGGCATCGAGGGGCGCGTTCCTTACCGCGGGCCGCTGGAAGCCATGGTTTTTCAACTGGTTGGCGGCCTGCGCTCCGGCATGGGCTACCTGGGCTGCGCAACCATCCGCGACCTTCAGGAGAATGCGCAGTTTGTGCGCATCAGCGGCGCCGGCCTGCGCGAGAGCCATGTGCACGACGTGATTATCACGCGAGAAGCGCCCAACTATCGCGTCGAATGACGTGTTCTTGAATTGTGCTGTTGGAGAGACTTTTCGGTTACGGAAGGCGGACCATCGGCGGGAAGCGGGCACAACAAAACCCCGCCCGGGCAGGACGGGGTTCATGCTGGATAAAGTGCCTGGATTCAGTCCAGTAGGCGGCCTCAGGCCTTGGCGACCTTGCCTTCTTTGATGCAGCTGGCGCAGACGCGGAGCCTCTTGGGCTGGCCGTTGACCAGAGCCTTGACTGCCTGCAGATTCACGCTCCAGCGCCGCCGCGTGATGTTGTGGGCGTGAGAGATATTGTTGCCGAACTGCGGGCCTTTCCCGCAGATATCACATACTTGTGCCATGACTTAGCTCCAAACTCAGGTGTTTCGCGCTGCCGGGCATAGATAGACACACGCCTCCGACGGCTTGCCGAATCTTCATTATACCCGAATTGGCGGCTGGGCCAAGCCGCGCCATGGCCGCATTGCAGCCAGGCAAAAGGCATCCGTTTGACACGCGGACAGACGGGATAGGTGGGCCGAAACCACGGTTGAGAGCGAGACTCTGGGGATTAGCGGATTATTCCACGGTCAGATTTTCGAGAAAGCAACCTTACGCACGTGAGCCTCCTGACCAGAAACCTGAAAACCAATGCTGCCGACTTCACCACAAAGCGTCTAGTTAGGCGTGCCGGATGTTTCTTCGGCGGCGAAGGTACATTCGCGGCACTGGCAGGAGCGGCGCAGATAATCCCAGGAGTAGATGCCGCCGGAGTGGCCGTCTTGCCAGTTGAACTGGATGGCGTAGCGGCCCACGGCCTGCGCGCTGGCCGGCTTGGCGGGCGGAGTGTACATGGGCAGGAGGTTGGTTGGCTTGGGCCTGGGCTGGCCGGGTTGGCGGCCTTGCTGCTTGCGCTCCTCGACGCAGGTGGCGCAAGGGCAGGCCTCGCGCAGCCAGGCAAAGCTCCAGGCGCTGCGGTGGCCGTCGGCCCAATCGATCTCCATGCCCTTGCCCTCGGTGAGCTGCACGCGGACTTTCTGCGGCGTGACGCTGATGCGGGGCAGAGGATGCTCGGTCTCGGTGTCCTGATCTTTGGGGGCAATGCGGATGCCTTCGTGGGTCATGACGTCAGTTTACATTGGACAGTGGTCAGCTAACAGCTATCAGCCATCAGCTATCAGTTGACGGCATCCAGTTGAAAGCGGCTATTGGTTCCTGCATAAATTATGTCCTTGCGCCGTCCCTACGGGACTCCGTAACGAACTTTTGGAATCCCTTTTTCCCCACGCTGAAGCGCGGGGCTAACAAACACTGCGCCTCCGGCGCGTTTGTGCGGACATTACTTATGCAGTCCTCAATTACTACTGTTCGCTGAGACAGGTCGCTGAGAGCTGTTTGCTGAGAGCTGACCGCTGCCTATTGCCTCCAGAAGAACCATGCGGACATGGAGAGGCCGATGCCGATGACCAGCCCGCGAAGGACGGGCTGCGGAATGCGGCGGGCCCAGCGGGCTGAAGTATATCCGCCGATGGCGCAGACGAGCATGGCCCACAGACAGTAGGGCCAAGCCACCTTGCCGCTCACCGCAAAGATGACGACAGCGATGCCGTTGGCCAGAGTGGTGGAGACCACTTTGAGGGCGTTGATCTCGTGCAGATCCTCATAGCCGAAGATCGAGAGCACCGTAATGAGCAGAAATCCGGCGCCGGCGCCGAAGTAGCCAACATAGAAGCAGACCAAAGTGGTCGCCAGAAAAACCGGCAGACGGCGCGGCGGATGATGAGCGATGGCGAGATTGCCTTGGCGGCGAGCCAGCCAGCGGGAGACCGGTCCGCTGAAGGCGAAGATCGAGGAAGAGATCAGCAGCAGCCAGGGGACCAGATGCAGAAAGGTCATCTGCGGCGTGTGGAGCAGCACCAATGCGCCGGCTGTGCCGCCGATAATCCCGGCCACGCCCATGGGCAGGACAAGGCGCAGATTCTTGCGGATGTCGTCGCGATAGGCCGCCACCGAGGTGAGTTGGCCGGGCCATATAGCCACCGCGCTGGTGGCATTGGCCTGGATGGGCAGAATCCCCATGCTCAGCATCGCCGGAAAGGAGAGAAACGAGCCGCCGCCCGCCACGGCGTTCAGCACACCAGCCAGAAAGATGGCCACGGTGAACCATAGCCAGTGCCAGTCAAGAAATGCGGGAAGCGAGGAGAGATGCACTGTCTGCTTATTCTACAAGGCCATCGAGCAGGCGAGAAAATCCTAAGAGAGGAGGCGGGAATCCTGGATGGCGGCGTGCAAGTTACTCTCAGGAGTAGACTTTTGAAGTTGAGGTACTTATGAAGAGACGCATTGCACTGTGTGCAGCAATGGCCCTGATGACCGCCTGCGGCGTCTCAGCGCAAACCCCTGCACAACCTGCAGCCAACCCTGCCGCACCGGCCTCCGCGCAGCCTGCCGCACCGGCCTCCGCGCAGCCTCCCGCACCGGCCTCCGCGCAACCTCCTGCGCCCGCCGGCGCGAAACCTCCTGCAACGGCCCCTGCCAAGCCTGATCCTTGGCATAACATTCGCTTTCTGGTCGGGTCGTGGGAGGCGAAGACCACCGGCGGAGTGGCGCAGGCACATGTCTCCAGCAGCTACTCCTTCCGTATGGAGTTGCGCGAATATCTCATGGCGCGCCACGCCAGAAACGGCGCCTGCTCCGCCCCGGATGACTACGACTGCCAGCACAGCGATCTGCTTTACATCTATCCAACCGGGAACGGAACTGCGTTCGAAGCCATCTACTTCGACAATGAAGGCCACGTTATCCACTATGCCGTCTCCTCGCCAAAGCCCGGAACCGCGGTTTTCCTCTCCGATCCCGCGCAGCCTGGGCCGCAATACCGCTTGAGCTACACCTTCCTGGACGGCGTGATGAGCGGCCAGTTTGAGATGAAAATGCCCGCTCAGACGGATTTCACCAGCTACCTGGAGTGGAGCGGGAAGCGGCAGTAAAGTGCTAGATTTTGCGGATAAGACAGGCAATAATTTCAGATTATGCTTCCAGTAAATAACTGATAATATGATAATGATAGGAAATATTTTAAAATATGAGCGTAGTATGCGCATATTATTCTGAGTTATATGCTATAGTTTTATCAGATTATGTGAGCGGCTTGGGACTCAGCCTCCAGCCCCACAATCCAAAATCATCAGGAGGTAAACAATCATGGCAATTACTCGTTGGGACCCGTTCCGGGAAGTCGTAGCATTGCAGAACCGCGTCAACTCTTTGTTTCGCGATCTGAACGAAGGGGATGACCCGGTGGCGGCAGCCAGCTTTGTGCCGGCGGTGGATATTTATGAGGACGCGCAGAAGGTGATGCTCAAGCTGGAGGTTCCGGGCATCGACCAGAAGGACCTGGACGTGCGCGTGGAGAACCACACGCTCACCGTCAAGGGCGAGCGCAAGTTCGAGGCGGAGGAGAAGGAGCAGAACTTCCATCGCATCGAGCGGCGCTATGGGAGCTTCTATCGCGCCTTCACGCTGCCCTCGACTGTGGATACGGAGAACGTGGCGGCCAGCTACAATGCTGGTGTGCTGAAGCTGGAGCTGAAGAAGAAGCCGGAGGCCCAGCCCAAGCAGATCGAGATCAAGGTGGTGTAAGGGCAGTGGACAGTGAACAGTGGTCAGTGGTCAGTTCTCGAACTGCCTACTGACTACTGTTAGCTGTTTGCTGTTAGCTGAAAGCTGAGGTAGCAATGGCGATTCGCTGGGAAAAACTAACGGTCAAATCGCAGCAGGCGATGGAGCAGGCGCAGGCGAGGGCTGCTGAACTGGGCAACCCCGAAGTGCTGCCGGTGCATTTGCTGCTGGCGCTCATCGAGGACCGCGAGGGCGTGATTCCTTCCGTGCTGGGCAAGATCGGCATTCCTGCAGAACGGCTGGAACACGACCTCCATCAGATTGAGGAGAAGCTGCCGCGTGTGGCCGGAGCGGCCGCGCAACCGGGCTTGAGCCAGGCGTTGCAGAAAGTTTTGGATCAGGCATTCCGCGAAGCCCAGAACTTCAAAGACGAGTACGTATCGACGGAACATTTATTGCTGGGCGCGGCTCACCAGAAGAACGACGCCGCGCGCGAGGCGCTCGCTCAAGTGGGCGCAACGCACGATGCGATTCTGAAGGCGCTGACCGCGGTGCGCGGTTCACAGCGCGTCACAGATCAGAATCCCGAGGGAAAATTTCAGGCACTGGAAAAATATGCCAAGGACCTGACGGAACTGGCGCGGCGCGGCAAGCTGGATCCGGTGATCGGCCGCGACGAGGAGATTCGGCGCGTGATCCAGGTGCTGAGCCGGCGCACCAAAAACAATCCTGTTCTGATTGGCGAGCCGGGCGTGGGCAAGACGGCGATTGTCGAGGGGCTGGCGCGGCGCATCGTCAGCGGCGACGTGCCGGAAAGCCTCAAGGACAAGCGGGTGATCTCGCTAGACCTGGGATCGATGCTGGCCGGGGCAAAGTATCGCGGCGAGTTCGAGGATCGGCTCAAGGCGGTGCTCAAGGAAATTGAGGAATCAAACGGCGAGATTGTGCTCTTCATCGACGAGCTGCACACGCTGGTTGGAGCGGGCGCGGCCGAGGGCGCGATCGACGCCAGCAACATGCTCAAGCCGGCACTGGCGCGCGGCGAACTGCGAGCCATCGGCGCGACAACGCTAAACGAGTACCGCAAGTACATCGAGAAGGACGCGGCGCTGGAGCGGCGCTTTCAGATCGTCTATGTTGGCGAGCCTAACGTCGAGGACACGATCGCTATTTTGCGCGGCCTGAAGGATCGCTACGAGGCGCACCACAACGTGCGCATCAAGGATGCGGCGATCGTGGCCGCGGCCGTGCTTTCGCATCGCTACATCAGCGACCGCTTTTTGCCCGACAAAGCCATCGACCTGGTGGATGAGGCCGCGGCTTCGCTGGCCATTCAGATCGGCTCCGTGCCCACCGAGATCGACCAACTGGAGCGCGAGGCCACGTCGCTGGAGATTGAGCGCGCCGCGCTGAAGCGCGAGACCGATGCAAATAGCTTGGCACGGCGCAAGGAAGTCGATCGCGAATTAGGCGCGCTGAAGGAAAAGATCACGGCGCTGCGCGCGCGATGGACGCAGGAACGCGAGGCCATCAGCCGCATCAGCGAGATCAAAAAGAAGATCGAGGCGCTGCGCTTTGAGGCCGAGGAGCAGACGCGCAAGGGACAACTGGACCGCGCCGCGCAGATTCAGTATGGCGAGTTGCCCAAGCTGGATGCCGAGCTGAAGAAGCTGAATGCCGCGCAGGACGGAGCGCAGAAGGACGGCGCCGTCGCACGCCTGTTGAAGGAAGAGGTCGATGAGGAAGACATCGCCCGCATCGTGAGCAAGTGGACGGGAATTCCCGTCTCGCGCATGCTGGAAGGCGAAGTGAAGAAGCTCGTCGAGATGGAGACGCGGCTGCGCGAGCGTGTCATCGGCCAGGACGCGGCGCTGACCATCGTGGCCAATGCGATTCGGCGTTCGCGAGCTGGGTTGTCCGATCCGCGCCGCCCGATTGGTTCGTTCATTTTTCTTGGTCCGACGGGCGTAGGCAAAACGGAGACCGCGCGCGCGCTGGCCGAGTTTCTCTTCGACAATGAGCAGGCCATGGTGCGCATCGACATGAGCGAGTACATGGAGAAGCACGCGGTGGCGCGGCTGATCGGCGCGCCTCCGGGCTATGTGGGCTACGACGAGGGCGGACAGTTGACCGAAGCCGTCCGGCGCAGGCCGTATGCCGTGATTCTCTTCGACGAGATCGAGAAGGCGCATCCTGATGTCTTCAACATTCTGCTACAGATCATGGATGACGGCCGGTTGACCGACGCCAAGGGCCGGACTGTTGATTTCAAGAACACCGTGCTGATTATGACCTCCAACTTAGGCGCGTCTATGCTGGCTGGCGACGCGCTCAAGAGCGAGCACGACTTCGATATGGCGCGCGAGTCGGTGATGCGCGTTTTGCGCGAGCACTTCCGGCCGGAGTTTTTGAATCGCGTGGACGACATCGTGATCTTCCGTCCGCTGGGCGCGGCGCAGATGAGCAAGATTCTCGACCTGCGGCTGGCTGAAGTGAGCAAGCTGCTCGAAGAGCGGCAGATTTCGCTGGAGCTGACCGAGCCGGCGCGGCAACTGATTCTGGCTGCGGGTTCCGATGCGGCTTACGGAGCGCGTCCGCTGAAGCGCGCCTTGCAGCGCATGATTCAGGATCCGCTGGCCATCAAGATTCTCAACGGCGAAGTGCTGCACGGCGCGCACGTGCGCATCGACGTGGACCGCAAGACAAACCAGTTGAAGTTTGAGCCGATGAGCAAGGAAGCGATGGCGTGAGAGCAGCGAGTCATCAAGTCGGCGAGTTAGCGTGCGCTTCGCGCACATTCGCAAGTTAGCAAGTTAGCGAAAAGGCCTCGAAGCAATGCTTCGGGGCTTTTTGGGTGCGAAAAAAAGTTTTTTCTGGCAAAAAACCGGACTTTTCCGGCTTTTTCCGGTGATTTTCAGAGGTCAAATCTCACCATGTGGAATATTTTGGGTCTGAAATTTTTCCACAGCGCGCTGATTTCAAAGAGCTTACAAATAATCTGCAAGATTTCAGGGAAAATTTATACCCCAGAGGGGTATAGGGGGGGAGGGGGTACCCCCTCCGGGGTACGGACCGGGGACATCCCTGACAGATCGAACCGGTACTGTGTCCATCTTTGTTTCATTCCACCATTGTGAACCAGGGGACGATAATTATCTGCAAACTTTTACGATGCGACAAACATTTATTTCAGGCCCGAAATGCCGGACCTTGGGCACCCGACCATTTCAGAACTTAAAATGCTTTGCCATTGATCTTCATTCCAACATGCGTTAGGTATTTCAAGAAATCCCGCCCGTTAAACGACAATTCGACCATTTGGCTCGGGTAGGTAGCGATTAACATGCGAGATTTCATATATGTTAACCATTGATCAAATGTATAATTTCCATATGTTTTAGGGTAATCAGCAACCGCCTTATCGTAGTACTTCTTCAAATCGGCAACAGGGATTAGGCCACGTGAATTCATCTCTTCCATGGCCAGCAGTTGGCTCCCGTAAATTGTGAACCATGTTACGTCATGCTGATACGCGACAGCGCCAATGCCGATGAATCGCGCATAGAACGCCTCTTTGTCATTTGGAGAGTATTGTTGAGCGACTATCTTTATATTATTTTCGATCTCTGCCGTTATAGGACTATAGTGCGCGAGCGCGAAAAACTGTTTCGCGTTAAATTCCACGCTTGGATTTTGTCCCAGCAACGCTGACAGAGTCGGGATTCCAGGAATCATCCCAGATGTTTGCCCGGGTGAAATAGCTGGGTATCCAGATTGTGTACAGGAATATGATTTTGTGATAAACACCGTCGCAGTTAGCATTAGAACAATGCCTATCCCATAACCAATACCTATCGTGATCCAATGAGTCCAGCCGCCTATCTGCGCTCCAAAGGATGTCGCCATTAGCGTGAACCCCGTTCCAAACGCAAAACACCTGAAGTTCGTGAAATGCTCTCGTTCGGCCATAGCCCATTGTCCTCCCGAGATCCCTAATGCGGCAAGTATGTAATTACCAAAATTATCGTGCCGGGATAAACAAAACAGGAGTTATTGCCGCAACTCCACCAGCGTAACGCCCTGGCCGCGTTCGTTTTGCGGGGCTTCGGCAATGGCGTAACGCTGATAAATATTATGCGGCGGCTTCTTTGTGGTCAGATTCCGCGTTGCGCAGCGCCTCGTGAATAATCATCTTCAAATACGTCTGATAACGCAAGCCGCGTTTTTCTGCCTGGACGCGGGCCACTGCAATATCGCTGGGATCAAGGCGGATCGTGGTGGTGGGAGTGGGGGTTGCCTTCTCTTCCGGAAACGGAATGCCTCGCTCGGCAAATAGACGGCGCGCACCTCCACGGCCCAGGGCGCCCGCCTTCGCGGCCTTCTTGAATTCTTCGAACACCTTGTCTTGGTTCTCAAACCACCACTTTGCCTCTTCCGCTTCGGTCGCGAATTTGGGAACCTTCAAATCGCTCTTGAAAACCTTTGTCTCTGTCATCGTAGTCCCGCCCTTTGTTCGAGGTAGAATATCTTCCATTGTTCTTGTCTGGTTCGAACGCTGTAACCACCCTCATGTGCTCGCCCCGAAAGGTAATTACAACCCAGAGAATTCGCCCCTCGTCCGTTTCTCCTACATGGGAGCTTCGCTCCTCGCCATCAGCCATTTCAAGCCCGATGTCAAGCGGATCGCCGAGGACGACTTCTTCGGCTTCTTCCGGAGACACATCATGCTCGGCTATGTGGTTGATGTTTGCACTGTCCCAATCAAAAAGTGAATGATCCATGGTCTCTCCAACCTTTCAAGCTATTACCCTGTTCGGGCAATCTACAGTTTTGGAGCCCTTACCGGTCCTCATCGAGGTGGCTTGGAAGCTTCACTTTCACCTATAATTGTAGCTACATTGTAGCTATTTTGTCAACTACTGGCGCAGCTCCACCAGCGTAGCTCCTTGGCCGCCTTCGTTTTGCGGGGCTTCGGCGATGGTGGCTACGTGGGGATGGGTCTTGAGGAATTCGCGGACGCCGCGGCGGAGGATGCCGGCGCCGTGGCCGTGGATGATGCGGACGCCCGGCAGGCCGGCGAGGAAGGCGCGGTCAAGATATGTCTCCAACTCCTGCGTGGCCTCGTCCACGGTGCGGCCGATGAGGTTGATCTCCGTGCGCAGGGAGTCGGTGTTGGCGCTGGTGACGGTGACGTGAACGTTCTTCTGCTTGCGGGCGGCGGCGAGCGGATCAGGGCGCTTCTGCTGTCGCGGAGTCGCTCCGAGGGCTGCGGCTGCGCAGCACTCGTCGCGCTTGACGCGCATTTTGATGGGGCCGAGGGCAACTTCAAAGAGGTCTTTCTCGACCTCGCGCTGCGACGACGGCAATCTTGTTCATCGACTTGATGCGAACCTGGTCGCCGGCGGCGATGTGCTTGAGGATGTGCGGCTGGGCGTCGGCGTCGCCGACATCCGCGCCGGTGCGGTGGGCGACGACGGTCTGGTTGAAGCTCTCCTGAAACTCGCGGCGCAGGCGCAGGATGCGGCGCTCGGCTTCCTTGGAAAGTTTTTGCTTGCCCGGCGCGATCTTCGATGGCGCGAACCGTCTCGCGCATCTGGAACTCGAAGTCCTTGAGCAGTGAGGCCAGCTTGGTTTCAAGCTCGCGCGTGCGGTTGCGCAGTTCGACGTCGCCCTCGCGCGCCAGTCTGGCTCGTTCCTGGTTGAGCGCGTACTGCTCGACGCGGGCGGCCTTGCGGTCCGCTTCGAGTTGCGTGAGTTCGCTGTGCAGCTTATCGAGGAAGCGGGCAATGTCCACCTGCTGCGAACCGAGTCGCTGGCGGGCGGCGGCGATGATGGCGGCGTTGAGGCCGAGGCGCTCGGCGGTTTGGATGCCGGCAGACGCGCCGGGAACGCCGAGGCGCAACTGGTAGTTGGGCACGAGCGTCACTTCGTCCACGCCGGCCGCGGCGTTGAGCACGCCGGGAGTGTTGGCGGCGTAGACCTTGAGCGAGGTGTGATGCGTGGAGATGAGCGTCCAGGCGCCCGCTGTCAAAAAGTGGCTGGCGATGGCGACGGCCAGCGCGGAGCCTTCTTCGGGATCGGTGGAGGAGCCAAGCTCGTCGAGCAGGACCAGAGACTTGTCGCCGGCGAGGCGCGAGAGGCGGTCGAGGTTGGTGATGTGCGCGGAAAAGGTGGAGAGTTCCGCCTCGATGGATTGCGCGTCGCCGATGTCGGCCAGGAACGCGGTGAAGACAGGAAAGCTGGCTGCCGAGGCGGGAATGGGCAGGCCGGCCTGCGCCATCATGGCCAGCAGGGCCGTGGTTTTGAGCGTAACGGTTTTGCCGCCGGTGTTGGGGCCGCTGATGATGAGCTGGCGCTCTGAGGCGGTCAGTTCGAGAGTCAGCGGAACAACGTGACCGCCGGTCTGGCGGAGATGCCTTTCGAGCAGCGGATGGCGGGCGGCTTCGAGATGCAGAAGATCGGGCGTGATGGCCGGCGCCACGCAGTTGTAGTCGCGGGCAAAGCGGGCGCGGGCCTGGAGGCTATCGACCAGCGCCAGCACGCGCGCGCCCTCGACAAGAGCGTGAGCGTAGCCGCCCACCTGGCGGGTGAGCGCCATGAAGATGCGGTGAATCTCGGCCTGCTCTTCCTCGATGAGCCGGACCAGCTCGTTGTTCTGCTCGATGGTTTCCAGAGGCTCCAGGTAGACCGTCTGTCCCGAAGAGCTGACGCCGTGGACCACGCCGCTGACGCGCCGCTTGAGCTCGCTGCGGACGGGAATGACGAAGCGGTCGCCGCGAATGGTGATGAGCTCTTCCTGCGTCGCGCCCTCCGAGGCGAGCTTGCGCAGGGTGGCGCGCAGGGATTCTTCGATCAGTTTTTTCTGGCGCTCCTGCTCGCGGCGGATGCGGCCCAGCTCGGGCGAAGCATTGTCGGCCAGCGAGCCGTCGGGCTGAATGGTGCGCTCGATGGACTCGGCCAGCGGACGCAAGCTGCCGGTGAGCGCCGACGAAAGCTGGGCAGAGACCGGGCAGCTTGCCCACCAGCCGCACCGGGGGCGATTGCAGCAGCGTTTGCCAGGAGGCCACGTCGTTGGCCAGGCGGGCGATGGCTTGCAGCTCGCCTGCTTCGAGGGCCGCGCCGGAAATCTGGGCTTTGGCGGTGTGTTGCGTGGGATCGAAGAGGCCGCCGACGGGGAATGGAAGTCTGCTCTTCGAGCAGCAGGCGAAGCTCGCCGGTGAGCTGATGCTGGCTGGCGATCCATTCCTCATCGGTGGAGGGCTTCAGGTCGAGAATCGCCTGCCGTCCCACTGGCGAAGCGGCAAAAGACGAACAAAGCGCGAGCAGCGCCTCCCACTCAAGAGCGGCAAAGTCGGCGTTCAACACCGGCGACGGGATGGGATCGAGCAGAGGCATGGTTTTTCGGCGCTGAAACTATCTTAGCGGTCCGGGGGTGGTCCCCTGGGGACTGAGCTTTCTCTGGCCCGGAGGCCGAAAACTTTCTTCGTCCGCGGTCACGAAAAAATACTTGACAATAATAGTACGCTGCGTAATAATACGAACAACACCATGAAAGACGATTCCCTTCTCGGCTTCGCTCTCCTGGGCCTGGTTCACCAGAAGCCTATGTCCGGCTACGACCTGCGAAAGATCTTCGCGTCCACGGCGTGGGGCACCTTCAGCGACAGCCCAGGCGCGATCTATCCCGCGTTGCGCAGGCTGGAGACGCGCGGACTGGCGCGCGGAACGGTTGTGGAGTCGTCGAGCCTGCGAAGGCGGCGCGTCTTCCGGATCACGCCCAAGGGCTTGGCGGCTTTCAAGGCATGGCTGATGAGGCCCATCACGCAGGACGACGTGATCCGCCGTATTTACGACCTGATGGTGCGCTTTTCCTTCATGGACCAGGTGGCGGGCGAAGAGCGGACGGCAGAATTTCTGGGCGAGTTTGCCGGGGAGATGGCCGCCTATATTCCCAGTCTCCAGAAGTTCCTTGAATCTCATGCGAGTGACATGACGCTCTCCAGCCGGCTGGCCCTGGAGTGCGGTATTCAGGAGTACGAATCGCGGCTCCGCTGGGCCAGAAGAGCCATTGCACATTACCAACCTAAAAGGAGGAAGCAGGGATGAATCTCAATATACGATTCGGGCTTTATTGTCTTCTGGGCGGGCTGTGCTTCACGATCTCCGCCCTGGGCGCTGGCCACTTCTGGTTGTGGTGGCTGAGCGGCATATTGACGGTGGCTGCATTTGTGCCGATGGTGCGCTTCGGGCCACGCCATCCGCTGGCGCTTTATGGAGCAGTTGTCTTGACGCTGGTGGTGGTAGGGCTGGTATGCACGCTCTCCGAGGCGGTACTGTTCTATCCCAGTATGAAGGCGGAGGTGCTGCGCGACCTGATGGGTGGCGCGACGATGTATCTCATCACGGCTGGCGTGCTGGTGGCACTGGCAAAGGTGCTGAAGATGACGGAACCCGCCGGGCAGGCTGTTCCTCATCGCCCGGTAGGGATCGCGATACCACTGGTGCTCCTGAGCGGATTTTCGTATTTGGTTTACTATTTTGTTTTCGGCAGCATCACTTTTCAGTTCTTTACCAAGCAGTATTACCCACATGCCGCGGAGCAGGCGGCAGCGCTGGGCCTATGGTTCTGGGGCTACCAGTGGGCTCGGGGCACGCTGATGACACTGGCCGTGCTTCCCTTCATTTACACACTACGGATGAAGCGCTGGCATGCGGCGCTGGCCGTGGGCTTGCTGGTGTGGATTGCGGGCGGAGCCGCTGCCCTGCTGGTTCCCAACGCCATGATGGTTGCGGCGCAGCGTTATACCCACATCGTGGAGATCATGACGCAGAACGTATCCCTGGGCGTGACCGCAGTGTATCTGCTGCGGCCCAGGACGACGAGGACGGCGGCAGCGATGCGAGCAGTTCCGACGGTTTAGAGGGATGGCGAGGGAGGCGGCATGGAGGTTGGCGTCATCAATGGGCTTTGAGACTTCAAGGAATCCATTATCCTACGGCGACGCCCGGCTGTGCCTGGATAAAACGCGATACTAAAAGGCGGAAACCCGCTAAAAGTATGTATGGCTCGCTAATTCTTCGATGAATCGCTGTTTGCGGCAGAGGTGGCGGCCGCGACGGCGGGGCAGGCCGCTCCGCAGCTTCCGCCGCAGGGTGTCTTGATCTCCGCCGGAGCGGACTCGGAGGCAGGCGCGCTGCTCTTGCCCGCGTAGTCGTTCACATAAAAGCCTCCGCCCTTGAAGTGCAGGCGCGGCGCGGTGAGCGGACGCTCCAGCACGCCCTGGCACACGGGGCAGACAAGCTCCTGCTCGGCGCTGAAGTTCTGGATCTTTTCAAAGCGGTGGCCGCACTGGGTACAGCGATAGGCATATAAAGGCAAGGCTTTTACCCCTCAGGGACGAATTCACACACTACTCCTATTGTATCGGCAGGGCGGTAATTCTCTGCAAACCACCTGCGGTGGAGCAGCCGGCGCTTGCGCGCCATGAGGTTGCGTTGACTCTCGAAAGGCCGCCCTGCCGTAAATCACCTTCTCACGCCCGATTTCAATGCACGGCGATGAGAACGGACGCCGAGTGGTTCTCCCATTCCAGGGTGAGCTTGCCGGTGGTGCCGCCGAGGGCTTCGAGGGTGTACTTCAGATTCTCCACCAGCGCCAGCGGCTTGCTCATGGTCATCTTCACCCGGCCCAGGTCCTGCGTCTTGTCATACGCCAGTGCCCGACTGGCCGGTCTGCTTGTTGACGATCAGCACCCAGTTGTCGGGGTCGGAGATGTCCACAAACAAGGTGTAATCGCCCTTGGGGACCTTCAAGCCGCCCAGGGTCAGGTCCGCGTCGGTGTGCAGCTTGGTGGCGGCATTGGCGCCCGCGCGCCACACCGGATAGCCGGGGTTGTGGCTGATCAGCCCATCCTTGGTGAAGATGTGGCCGGCGCGGCCCTTGACGCCGGGCGAGTTGTAGTTGATGGTGATGGTTTTGCCGGCGATGGTCGCCGACGCGGTGGCCGGCGGGCTCTTCGGCGGGGCTTTTGGCGGGCCGGGCGGCATGGCTGGCTGGGCGGATAAAGCGGCGACGGCAACGAACAGACTCGCACAGACTAAAAGACGCTTCATGGTGGTTTTCTCCGTGGAAAGAAATCCTGGCCGGGATCGTAAAACCCGACGCAATGATTGTCGCACCAGAAGGCCGTCAAGGGGAAACCTACGGATAGATGACGATATCACAGAGGAGAAGCGATGAAGATCACAGTTTCACAGTTTAGGGAGAAGAAATGGTGAATCGACCCCAGCCAGACCTGGGGCACCTGCGGATCGTGGTGAATTGAGTTCTTGGGGATCTGCGCCACCCGTCATATTGAGATTCCTGGGACGTGAGCCACCTGCCCATTCAATCTCAGTGAGTCTCTTTGTAATCCGCCACCTTCAGTTCAGGAATACGATTTACATCATATGTTCCTGCACTGTTATAATTTGATGACACAACCATATCATAAAATGCCTTGCCTGTAAGGGATCCATGGACCTCGACCGTCTTGCCGTCCATTCTCCGCGCTAATTCCCTGCCAAGCGTATCCATCAGTATTTCGAATTCTCCCTCGGCTAGTTTCAGACGTGCAATCGGCGGCGTCCAATTATGGAATTCAATCTTGCCAGTTGCACCAATAGGCTGAATCTTAATAGGATCTTCGGAATGAAAGATAGTCACATAGAAATAGTTAATTTCTTCCTTGGCTCGGTCAGCATATTTACCACGAGGATACTTCGATAAATATCCCATATAATCGGTGATTTTTCCACTGGAATCCGCTGCTTTCCAGTCTAATTGTTCAATTCCTTCCTTTGCTTCGACGACGTGTCTTCCTTGTGGAAACTTCAATATGTATCCGTTAAAGGCCTCTATTGATTCCTTATCTAAAGGTAATGGATATGAAAGAGACGCATAGTTCTTTGCTGAGTCCCATTCCAGATCATCAATTGCCGCTCGTGCATCATCAGCGTGTGGCCCCTGGGGATGCTTGGCAAGATAATCAGTATATGCGTCAACTGTATTGCTAAACTTCGCCTCTTGCCAATTGAGCCATGTCGAGCTACATCCGACAACAAGGAATGTGGAGAGAAAAAGAAGAATACATGAGATTCGTGCAGATTTCACAAAGTTCCTCCGAACTGTCATGTAGTTTACTTCATCTGTGCGGGCTGGTTCAAGAATAAACGAATCCGAGGGTCCGTTTTTTCGTCCCAGGTTAAGTAGGCTATGTCTTGATTGCAGTTGCAGATGCCAGCCGCTCCTTGATAAGTTCGTGGCCGCGAGTTAGTAACTCTTCCAGCGGCAGCTTGCCGGCGTCAACTTCGGCGAGGAGGCTCGCGCTGGGCGGCGTACTCCTTGTTGACGATGCCGGCTTTGGATTGCAGCATGCGCCAGGCCTTGCGGCGCTCCACGCAGAACATGACTAACTGGCGGCTGAAGGCGTAGTAAGTTGTTTTGCCGGCGTCTTCGACGGTGATGTACGTACCGAAGTCGGGGATGAAGGCGCGGTGGCCGGGGGTGAGATAGCGGCGGTAGACGACATCCTGCTGGGTGATGCGGACCAGCATGTTATCGAGCGGGATTTTTTCCTTGGCTTCGGTTCCGGCTTTATCTTCTTCAGATGATTGCGGAAGCGAGCCTCGGTGACGCACCAGTGGGCGACGGTGTAGCGGTGAGCTTTCGCCGGTGAGCTTGTTTTTGGTCTCGTACCAGTCGAGATCGATGGAGGGATTGCCCTTGATGTCCAGAGCCTCCTGATAGGTTTCGCCGAGGCGGGGGTTGAAGACGAACTCCGGCACGCCGCGCGAGTCGCGCACACGCTGGGCCTGGATGAGGGCCATGTCGTCGGCCACGCCGTGCTCCGGCTGGCAGGTGGTGAAGGCCTGGATGAACATGGTCCCGCGATATTCCAGGCCGTCGAGGATGGCGCGGTAGAGCTTGGGCGCGTTGGCCATGGAGACCTGGGCGACGAATGGCGAGCCGTGGCCGGCGAGGAAGGTCTCGGCGACGGTTTTCTTCTCGGTGCTCTTGCCCTGCGTAGCCGCGCCGAAGGTGTTCATGTCGCCGCCGCCGAGCATGGGCGTGGAGTCGGAGTTCTGTCCGCCGGTGTTGGAGTAGACCTGCGTGTCGAGCATGAGAACCTTGACGTTGGGGCGGTTTTGCAGCATCACCTTGGACATATTCTGATAGCCGATGTCGCCCATGCCGCCGTCGCCGCCGACGGCCCAGACCTTGGGCAGCTCGACGATCTCCTGCGTCGGTCATCAGCGCGTCAGTGAAGTGGCTGAGGTTGTAATACTCCTGGGCATCGATGACGTTGCTCTCGCGCGTGAGCAGGATGTCGGCGAGCCGCTCGGGGATGACGGAGCGGCGGGCGTGATCGACGATGAAGCTCTCGCCCATGAGCCAGCCGACGGTGACGCCATCCTGGAAGAGCGAGTTCATCCACGGGTAGGGGTGAGGATTGTTGGGCGCGGTTGGAACCGTAAACGGTGTTGCAGCCGGTGTGCGCGGACATGGCCATGACGCTCATGCCGTTGGCCAGGCGGCCATCGACGGCTTGCAGGTTCTTGTGGTTGAAGGCCTCGGTGAGCAGGACCGCGGCGATGGCTTCGACCAGCTCGGCGTCGCTGATGGGGCCGTTCTTGGCCTCGTAGGCTGCGATGCGCGCCTGGGTGTCGCTTCTCGTCCTCGCCGCCCAGGCCGAGAATCAGGTGGGCGATAGCCTGGCGGAGCAGATCGTACTCAGCGTGGTTGCGCGCCTTGAGGACGGCGAGGCGAGCCGACGCCGCGCTTTTCCAGATCGCCGGCTTTGGCCAGGAAGCGGTCGCTCTTGGCGTGGAAGACGGGGCGCATGTAGGCCTCGGTGACCGCGGCGATGGAGCGCAGCACGCTCTTTTCTCCGCAGCCGGCGCAGGCGCCGTCGCCGGACACCAGCGCGTCGTAGGTGGAGCGCACCATCAGCATGTTGCGCAACGTGGCGGTCTTGGAGTCGGCGGGATTGGCGGCGTTGAAGAGGCCGAGATACTTCTGCGATGTGTCGGGCAGCAGATCAAGGAAGCCGGTGCCGGTCATGTGCATGGCGTTGACCTCCTCGGTCTCCGCGACCATCTTGAGGGCGTTGTGGTCGCCGCAGGCGGTGACGCAGGCCGCGCAGCCCTTGCAGAAATCGCAGACAAAAATCGAGAAGATGCCGCCTGTAGCCGGGAGCCTTGCGCTCGGGCGACGAGAAGATGGCGGTCACCTTCTGATAAGCCATCGGAACTTTGTCGAGAATGGCGAAGAACTGCTGCTTTGACTCTGGCGGAGAAGCCGTCGACCGATTCGATAACTTCGCGGAGGATGGTGGGCAGCGGAGTGCCGGTCTTTGTCTCGGCCGTCATGCGCTGACGGGTCTGGCGCTCAATCTCCGGCAGCGCGCGCAAGGAGCTTCGCGCGGTCCTTCGCGTCGGCCACGTAGTAGGAGACGGCGGTGCGCAGCAGCGTGCTCAGGTCCTGCGCGGTGTTGGGCAGCGCGGTGTCCGGGCAGACGGAGATGCACTCCATGCACTGCGTGCAGTTTTCGGGAATGAAGAGCGGGGTTTCGCGGCGGGCCACGTACTTGGAGGCTGTGTCGCCGGTGGCGGCGGCGATCATGCCCATGGCCGAGAGCGGCGTGGAGGGCTGGTTGTAGCCAAAGTGCGCGCGGAACTCGGCATCGAAGTTGGCGACGCTGGCCAGCGGCGCGCGCTTGGCCTGACCGGCGGGCATCGCATGGGAGCGGCAGCCGGTGCCGCAAGCACCGCCGGCGGTGACCGTCTCCAGAATCGGCAGCAGCGCATGGCCGCGCAGGCTGGAGTGGTCAGCCGCGGTAGAGCGCGCCGATCTTGATCTCCTTCACCTGCTCGAAGCCCTGCATCATGACTTCCATGTTGGACTCGACGACGGCCTCGCCCAGCTTTCCGAACTTGCTTCACATACTGCCTGCGAACCACGTCGCGATACTGCTCCTGCGTGATGCCGAACTCCTTGAGCAGCGTGCTGACGCGGAAGAACGCGCCGAGAAAGGCGTTGCCCTGCATGCGCAGTTGCAGGTCGCCGCGGTCGGTGGCTTTTTTGGCGATTTCGAAGCCGGGCAGCGTGAAGACGCGAATCTTCTTGTCGATGATCTGCTTGCGCGCCCAGAGCGGCAACTGTTCCCAGGCCTGCTCGCCTTGCTGATCGGACTCCCAGACCAGCGAGCCGCCCTCGGCCATGCCGTCGAGCGGATTGGTGTGGGTGAAGGCCTTGGGATCGCAGCAGAGAACCACCGTCACGTGGCGCAGATCGCAGTTGACGCGGATGCGGTCCTTGGCGGCAACCATGAAGTACGAGGTCGGCGCGCCCTTCTTCTCCGAGCCGTACTTGGGATTGGCGCTGACGTGGATGACTTCCTTGGGATTGCCGAGGTCGTCGTGCTCGCCGTCGCGTTCAAAGATCAGATCGTTGAGGTCGCCCAGGATCGCGCCCAGATTCTTGCCGGTGGTGATGGCGCCCCAGCCGCCGATGGAGTGGAAGCGGACGGCGACCGCGCCCTCGGGCAGCAGCGACGGTGTCTCGTCGCCGATGACCGCGTAGGGATGGTCGACGCCGAGGACGAAGAATGAGACGCCGTCCGCGGCGCGCTTGCCATCCTTGCGGGCGCGGTTGGCGGTGGCGAACTCGTAGGCGCCGATGATGTGCTCGGGGCGGAAGTCGCGCGAGCCGAGGCCGTAGCTGCCGCCGTAGATCTTCGGGACTTCGGCGAGCGAAATCGCGGGCAGCCCGTCGACGCCCTGAACGGCCTTGGAAAATGCGGTGCGAATGTCGCGGCCCAGCGGATTGTCGCCGGCCATGGCCTCGTCGGTGCGCTCCAGAATGATGACGTTCTTCTTGCCCTTGAGCGCGGCCACGATGGCGGCTTCGGGGAAGGGGCGAATCACGTTGACGTGGATGGAGCCGACGCTTGCGCTTGCGCGTCTGGCGCAGATAATCGACCGCGGCCTCGATGTTTTCAGCGGCCGAGCCGAGCGAGACAAAGACCGTTTCGGCGTCGTCGGTTTTGTACTTGCTGATGAGCCCGTAGCTGCGGCCGGTCAGCTCGGCGAACTGCTCGTAGGCGTCTTCGAGGAACTTGAGAATCGGCTCGGCAAAGTTGTTGCGCCGCGCCACCACGCCATTCATGTAGTGTTCCTGGTTCTGCACCGGGCCGAGCAGAACGGGGTTGGTCAGGTCCATCATCTTGGGCACGCGGCGGCGCGTGGGGCCAAAGAAGCGTGCGCTGCGCCTCGGTGGGGCAGTCGATGATGTCGGCGGGCGAGCCGAGAAACTCGCGGATCAGCCCGGATTCGTGCTTGTAGAAGGTGCGCTCCAGGTGCGTGGTGAGGAAGCCGTCCATGATGTTCATGCCGGGGGTCAGGCTCAGCTCGGTGACGCGGCGCAGAATCAGAGCCTGATCGGCGGCCTGCTGCGCGTCCTTGCCGAAGAGCATGATCCAGCCGGTGTCGAGCGCGCCGTAGATGTCGTCGTGGCCGCAATGGACGTTGAGGGCGTGCTTGGTCAGCGCGCGCGCGCCCACTTCCAGCACCATCGTCGAGCCTTTGCCCGGCGCGTGATAGTACTGCTCCACGCCATAGACCACGCCCTGGCCGGAGGTGAAGTTCACCACGCGCTTGCCGCAGACCGAGTGAGCAATCGCCCCGCCCTGGGCCGCATGCTCGCCCTCGGTCTCAATGGCGATGGTGTTTTGCCCGAAGACGTTCAAGTGGCCCTCGGCATAGGCCTGCTGGAAGAGCTCGCCGCCCTCCGTGGAAGGCGTAATCGGATAGAAGACGCCGGCGTCGGCGATCCGCGTCTCGGTGTGGTACGAGACAAGCTGATTTCCATTTGCAGTAACCCGAATGCCGGGATAGCGAGCAGCAACCTTCATGAATTCCTCTCTATGAGTCCAGGTTTGTGACGTCAAGGTCTTTGGCGCGCGATGGGAGGCGGGCTCGACAAACGAGCTCCGGGTTGGGTGATCTCCACAGGCCGCACAACGGTCCCGCAATCCGTCGGGGAAAGCAGCCTAATCTCTAGTATGCACTCTGAGTAGGGAGACATTGTACCGCATTATGAGTATTGCGTCCTTCTATGATGTATGAATCTCTTCTGACACTTCGAGAACCATTTGAGGATAGAGGAGATGATCCAGGCCTTACCATGACGGAGGGGATTTTTCTGCGATGAATTCCATTTTGAAGCTGCGTTTTGTTCGTTTTGCCTGTCTTGCCCTCCTTGCCGCCGTCTCGTTGTTCTGCAGGCCGGGCCACTGCCCAGACTGCCGCTCAAGCCGCCCAGATTGCAGCCACGTTGCCGTCCGACGCCCACGCGGTCATCGACCGCCTCTCCAGCCTGCGCGAGCTGCCCGATGGCGCCTGGAAGCTCCATGCCGGCGACCTGGCGCATGGCGAGGCCGTGAATCTCGACGAGAGCGACTGGCAGCCCATTGCCACATGGCTCGAAGGCCCCCAAAGATGCGGTCTGGTTTCGCCAGACGTACCAGATTCCGGCCACGCTGAACGGCTACGACCTGACCGGCGCGCGCATCTGGTTCCAGTTCCACGCCGAAGCCAACGGCCCCATGCCGGAGATTCTCTACTTCAACGGCCGCCGCGTGGCCATGGGCGACGATCTGGAGCCGGTGGTGTTGTTTGACAACGCCAAGCCCGGCGACAAGGTGACGGTGGCCGTCAAGCTGCTGCATACGGTGGACGACAAGAACTTCAGGGGCGCAACGCTGAAGATCGACTTCGCAGAGAGCCGCCCCAATCCCGAAGACCTGCGCGAGGAGTTTTTGTCGGCAGCGCTGCTGGTTCCCGCGCTTGCGCCGGTGATACCGCGAAGATGGACACGCTGAACGCGGCGATTCGCGCAGTCGATATCGCGGCGCTCGACCATGCTGAGTCGGGCAGTTTGATCACTAAATCGGAGTCGCAGTTCGAATTCGACACATCGCTCAAGACGGCACATGTCCGTCTCGAAGCCCTCAAACCGCTTCTGCAACAGGCGACTTTATCATCTGACCGGCAACTCGCACATCGACGCCGCCTGGCTGTGGCCGTGGACCGAGACGGTGGACGTGGTGAAGCGGACGTTTGGGACGGCACTACAGTTGATGTACGAGTATCCCGAGTACACCTACACGCAATCGGCGGCGGCTTACAACGAGTGGATCGCCGACAAGTATCCGGAGATGAACGCCGAAATTGCCCGGCGCATCAAGGAAGGCCGCTGGGAGATTGTGGGCGGCATGTGGGTTGAGCCGGACCTGAATATGCCGGACGGCGAATCCCTCGTCCGCCAGATCCTGGTCGGCAAGCGCTGGTTCAAGCAGGCCTACGGCGTGGACACGCGCATCGGCTGGAACCCGGATTGTTTGGGTACACGTGGCAGTTGCCGCAGATCTACAAGAAGAGCGGCATCGATTATTTTGTGACGCAGAAGATGGCCTGGTGCGACACCAACCAGTTGCCCTTCAAGTTTTTCTGGTGGGAGTCGCCCGATGGATCGAAGGTGCTCACCTACTTCCCGCATGACTACGCCAACGACAACCTGAACCCGGTGCGGCTGGCGCGCGACTTCACCATCGCGCAAAAGCAGGCCACCGGGCTGCCGGGCATCATGGACCTCTACGGCATCGGCGACCACGGCGGCGGGCCTACGCGTGCGATTCTCGACGAGGGATTCCATTGGGCCGCGCCGGGGCACGTTACGCCGAAGATCGAGTTCGGCACGGCGCAGAGCTACTTCACCGCGCTCGAAAAGCAGATTGTGGCCGACAGCCCGGAGTGGAACTACCAGTCGATTGCCAAGGGCTACACGCCTCCGCCATTAGTTCCGGGCAAGGTGAACATTCCCACCTGGAAGAGCGAGCTGTACTTCGAGTACCACCGCGGCGTGATGACCACGCAGGCCAACCACAAGAGCAATATGCGCGAGGCCGAGGTCAGAGGTACTCAACGCGGAAAAATGGGCGTCGCTGGCCTGGGTCCTGGCCGGACGGGCGTACCCTGCCCCGGAGTTGACCGAGGATTGGAAGAAAGTCCTATTCAACCAGTTCCACGACACCGCCGCAGGCTCCGGCATCAGCGCGATCTACAAGGACGCGCAAAAGGACTACGACGTGGTGCGCTGGTCAACCAATGAGATCAAGGAGGAGTCGCTTGGCGCTGTGGGTGAAGGCGTTAACACCAAAGGAGACGGTGTACCGGTTATTGTTTATAACCCGCTTGGGTGGGAGCGTTCAGGCCAGATCAAAGTCCGCGCACAACTTCCGCAAGATGAGCAAGTCTGACACCTACGTCTCGGTAAATGGCATCGTCTCGAAGATCAAGCCGGATGAAGACACAGGCCTCGGTCGATATGTATATAGATGTGAAGAATGTTCCTGCGCTAGGGTACAAAGTGATCTGGGTCAAAACTAGCAATAAGAGGCGACGATCGCGGCGTAAAACTGCCAATGAAACCGAAATAACAGACTCGTCTATCGCGCTGAGCAATCAGTTTCTGCGCGTTGTCGTCAATAAAGAATCCGGATGTATAACGAGCTTGTTCGATAAGAGTTCAAATTTCGAGGCGATTGCGGCCGGCGGATGCGGCAACCAACTGCAAGCTTTCAAGGACACGCCAAAAGATTATGACGCCTGGAATGTCGATCCCGGCACCTATGATCAGACCCCCGCACTGATTCCTTCAGCGGACTCGGTTGAATGGTTCCATGCAGAGAATGGAGATGCGGGTATTCTTATCAAGTGTCACTGGCAACATTCGCAATTTGTGCAGACGATTCGACTCAGCGAAAGCGAGATCATCGTCGACATCTACAACGAGATCGACTGGCACGAGTCGCACGTTCTGCTCAAGGCGGCCTTTCCGCTGGCGGCTTCCGGACCGTTTGCCACCTACGAAATTCCCTACGGAACCATCGACCGGGCAACCACGCGCAACAACAGTTGGGAGCAGGCGCAGTTTGAGGTTCCGGCGATGCGCTGGGCCGATCTCTCTGGCGCAGGCCCGGACGGCAAAGTGCATGGACTTAGCATTATCAACGAGTCTAAGTACGGCTACGACGCGGTGGGCAACACGCTGCGGCTGACGCTGCTGCGCTCGCCCAAATGGCCCGACGCCGAGGCCGACATGGGCCATCACCACTTCCACTACGCGCTCTATCCCCACGCCGGAACGTGGAAGGAGGCGCTCACCGTGCGCCACGGCTACGAGTACAACTACCCGCTCACCGCCGTCGTCACCACGGCGCATCCCGGCACTCTGCCCGCCTCGCACTCCTTTGCCTCGGTCGCGCCGGAGAATGTTGTGCTCACCGCCGTGAAGAAGGCCGAGGACGCAACGGCCTCATCTTCCGCGTTTACGAGTGGGCTGGCAAGGAGACGACTGCCGAGTTCCACGTGCCGCCGGGAGCTACCAGCGCCACCGTCACCAATTTAATGGAGCAGCCGCAGGGCGCCCGCTGCCTGTGGTTGGCGATGTGGTGAAGGCTCCGATTCACCCCTACGAGATTCTGACCATCCGCGTGGATTACCCTAATGGAGGGCCGAAGCAGTAGGAATATTGACGATGTCGAATTTAGTGGTATCCCAGGTCCCCAAATGCGAGGGACCTGGGGCACCCATTTTTGATTTGTTTGATGACAGGTTCGAGGAACATTTTGATCCATCTCGGCGTATAACATGCTGGAGGGCGATTGCCATGAATCTCAATACGACGCGAACAGCGATAACTTTGGTGGTGAGCCTGGCGCTGGCGGCTGGAATGGCGGGATGCAGAATTGAAACGGAAAAGGGCCCCAACGGCGAGGACAAAAAAGTCCAGATCGATACGCCGTTTGGCGGCATCCATGTGAATACCGATCAGACCACGGCTGCCGATCTTGGCTTGCCGGTCTATCCGGGCGCCACGCAGGTGAAGGGCGACGGCGAACACAAGTCGGCCGATGTGCATATGGGCTTTGGCGAGTGGCAGTTGCGGGTCAAGGCGGTCTCCTATCAGACGCCTGACGCCGAGGACAAGGTCACCGCGTTCTACAAGAAAGCGCTGGGCCGCTATGGCAATGTGATTACCTGCCAGGACAACGCCCCAGTGGGCACGCCGACGACGACCACCGAGGGGCTGACATGCGCCGAGGACGGAAAGCATAACAACGTGCATATCGACCAGGGTGATTACCACTTTGGCAAGGGCGGCCTGGAGTTGAAGGCCGGCTCCAAGCACCACCAGCACATCGTGGGCTTTGAGAGTCCCAAAAACAACCAAACACGTTTTGCCCTGGTGGCGCTGGATTTGCCCGCCGAGATCGAGTCTGATTCAGAAAAGAGCGATTAGTGCCTGTTTCCGCTGCCGCGAATCGAAGAGTGGCACCCGCCCGCCAAGGCCTCACGTTCTGGTTGAGCGCCTGGTTGCCGGTGGCCATCGGCATCGGCGTCATCATGCTGGAATCGACGGAGTGGCTTGGCTCCAACCACACCAGTGGGCCGCTGCGCTGGTTCTGTGAGGCCATCTTCGGGCCCATCAGCGACGCCAGCTGGGAGATGGTTCATCACCTGGTCCGCAAGAGCGGCCACTTTTTCGGCTACGGGGCGCTCGGGGTGGCGTGGCTGCGCGCCTGGTGGATGACGCTGCCGCGCTTTCGTTTTCAATCCGTCGCAACCCTCGCATTGCTGGGAACGGCGCTGGTGGCCAGCCTCGATGAGTGGCACCAGAGTTATCTGCCCAACCGCACCGGCTCAGTCTGGGATGTGCTGCTGGACTGCGCCGGCGCAATCGCAATGATCCTGGCGGTCTATATTTATATGCGGTTGATGCAGCCAAGGCGATTAGCACGGGCCGCGTAAGGATTCACGGCAATCGAAGATCGATACGGCTTATGCCGCCTTTATCTACCTGTCATCGTCGACATTTGCTGAGATTCGATAGCCCTGGAAAAAACCATGGCCCAGGTTTCACCCTGGGCCACGGTTCTACCGATTCATATCTATATTCTAGCCAAGCAGAGAACAACTGCTCAGGTCTAACGCGCCTTGGCAAGCAGTTTGCGCCTGAGCATACCTGCCATTCCGAGCATTCCCGATCCCAACAGCAGCAGTGAACCCGGTTCGGGGACTACTGGCGATGAGTTGTAGTCGAGGGAACCTTGCAAATCGGCTCCCTCAACATAATCGTCCGTCCAAGTCACCGTCATCGTCAGCGTGTTTGTACCGACAACGAAGTCGCTGCTCCCGGTTGCAACGGAAAAGGGAGTTAATTTCGTCCAAGTATTGTTCGTAAAATTAGTATCCGGCAGTGTTGAAAGTAGGTTTCCATTCAGAGATAAGGTTCCCTCGTCATCGATCGCCCATCCTCCCGTTATGCTGGCGGTCGCCAATTCGTCTGCCGTTAAATCAAAGGTGATGGTATAGCTATACGGCGCGAGGCCATTGCTGATATTGTCTGCGCTCACTCCAATCCATGAAGAAGAGGTCGTGTCTGCAGTCCATCCAGGCGACACACCAACAGTCTCGTTCCACCAATTGTTGCAATTGATGGTAATGCCGCATTGAGCGATTTGAGCCGCGGTCAAAGTGTTGACATTGGCGTAACTGCCGTTACTGGGATTGAGAATCTGAGCGGGATTACCTTGAACATACCAGTTGGCATCCGCGGCGCCCGCTGTGCCCTGAATGCTTCCCGAAGCATTCTGGCCCGTGGATAAGTTCACTGTGGTGGCTCGCGCCGATTGACATATGGAAAAGGACAAAATAACCGTGGCCAAAATCAGAAGCCGCTTCATCGAAATGCCTCCTGTCGTACAGTTCGAAATCTCGTTCGCATCACGGACACAACTAACATTACAACACGATTCGCGCCAAGCGCAACCCTAATCTCACCTCGTTCGAAGCAACGAATAGGTACACTTAGAGAACCTGATACATTTTTCCATAAGCATGTATGCACGTTATTTGCCAAATTTTTCAACACTGCTATGCTATTTATAATCAACAAAATAGCCTTTTGATGGCTGCGTTGCAAGTGGAACATATATGCATGAATTTGCACATTATCTGAAATGATTTCCCATTCAATCCAGTGTAAGCTGCGCGGGCGCATCCCGCGAGGGAATGCGCCCGTTGGTGATGAAGCAAGATTAGAACGTCTGAATAGCCTGTCGTGAAGGCAGCCAAGGGGCCAGTCCTACGCGGCCTCTTCTTTGACTTCTTCCTTGGCTTCTTCCTGCTTCGCTTCTTCCATCTGCTTTTCGAGTTCGGCGCGCTTCTTGGCCCTGATCTCGTTGCGCTTCTGGCGCTTGGCGTCGAGTTGTTTTTCGGCGCCCAGCAGTTCGATAAAGGCCTTTTCGGCCCCGTCACCCTTCTGGAATCCGGTGCGAACGATGCGCAGATAGCCGCCCTGGCGATCGCCGTAGCGCGGCGCCACGGTTTCGAAGAGCCGCTCGACGGACTCATCGGTCATGAGAAAGCTATGGGCCTGGCGGCGCGAGTGCAGATCGCCGTTCTTGCCCAGGGTGATCATCTTTTCAACCAGCGGGCGAACTGCCTTGGCCTTGGCCACGGTAGTCTCGACGCGGTCTTCGATAATGACGGACGTGACCAGGTTGCGCAACAAAGCGCGACGGTGGCTGGTGTTGCGTCCGAGCTTGAATCCTGCATTGCGATGGCGCATGGCGAAACTCTCTTTCTAATCAGTGTTCAGTGTTCAGTGGTCAGTGGTCAGTGATTTCTGTTCACTGTTCACTGTCCACTGTTCACTGTTAAAAATTCTCCGTCTCGGTGGGCAATTGCAGGTCCACCGAATCCAGCGGCTCGTCCTCGTCGTCGTAGCGGCTGTAATTGGCGGCCAGGGCGGCGGCGGGCGAAATGCTGGTGGGTCCGGGGACGGCGTTGCCTTGCTCGTCGATCTTCATGCCCAGCGAGAGGCCCATCTGGGCGAGGATTTCCTTGATCTCGTTCAGGCTCTTGCGGCCGAAGTTCTTGGTCTTGAGCATCTCCGCTTCGGTCTTCTGCACCAGCTCGCCAATGGTTTGAATGTTGGCGTTCTTCAGGCAGTTGTAGCTGCGGACCGACAACTCCAATTCTTCGACGGAGCGGTTGAGGTGGTCGTTGCGCAACAGGATGCGCTCTTCGCCACGCCCCTCAGCCTCGATTTCCTCCTCGAAGTTGATGAAGATGTTCATGTGGTCCTTGAGTAGCTTGGCGGCCAGGCCGACGGCGTCGGCGGGCAGCACGGCCCCGTTGGTCCACACTTCCATGGTGAGCTTGTCATAGTCGGTGATCTGACCGAGGCGGGCGGCTTCCACCACGTAGTTGACGCGCCGCACCGGCGAGTGGACCGAGTCCACGGGGATGAAGCCAATGCCCAGGTCGGCGTCGAAGTTCTTGTCGGCGGAGATATAGCCGCGTCCGCGCTTGAGGCGCATCTCCATATCCAGCTTGCCGCCCTCCGAGAGGGTGGCGATATAGATTTCCTTGTTCAGGATCTCAACGTTGCCGTCGGCTTCAATCATGCCCGAAGTAACTACGCCGGGCTGGTCTGCGCGCAGATAGAGCGCCTTGGGGCCTTCGCCGGCGAGCTTGAAGGGAACCTGCTTGAGGTTGAGAATAATGTCTGTCGCGTCTTCAACCACGCCGCTGATGGACTGAAATTCATGGAGCACGCCCTCGATGCGAATCGCGGTGACCGCGGCGCCCTCGATGGAACTCAGCAGGGTGCGGCGCAGGGCGTTGCCGATGGTGGTGCCAAATCCGCGCTCAAAGGGCTGGGCGCTGAACTTGCCGTATTGGTTGGTGAGCGACTCGGCATCCACTGCCAGGCGCTTGGGTTTCTGAAATCCTCTCCACAGCATATCTTTCTCTCGCTTCCCGCGCGGCATGTACGTTGCGATGCATTTTGCGGCGGCCGCGCAAGTTCTCCTTCTTGTTGAGTTGTCAGTTTTCAGTTTTCAGTTCTCAGTTTTCCTCGCACGAGGCTCTTAACTGACAACTGAGAACTGAGAACTGATGACTATTACTTCGAATACAGTTCGACTATGAGCTGCTCGTTGATGGGCAGATTCACGTCCTGGCGCTTGGGCAAATGGAGCACGCGGCCCGAAAGATTCTCGAAGTTGGCCTCCAGCCATGCGGGCACGGGGCTCTGCGCGGCGAACTGCGCGCCCTGCTCGATAATGGCCATCTTCCTGGCGTGATCGCGAATCTTGATTTCGTTGCCCGCGTTCACCTGGTAGGAGGGAATGTTGACCTTGCGGCCGTTGACCTCGACGTGGCCGTGGCGAACGACCTGGCGGGCCTGGCGGCGCGAGAGGGCAAAGCCCAGCCGGAAGGCCACGTTGTCCAGGCGGCGTTCCAACTGCTGAATCAGAAGCTCGCCGGTGACGCCGCTAGCCTTGTTGGCCTTCTCGTAGTACTCGCGGAACTGACTTTCCAGGGTGAAGTACATGCGCTTGGCCTTCTGCTTTTCGTGCAGTTGCAGGCCATAGCCAACAATCTTGGCCTTGCGGTCCTTGCCGTGCTGCCCCGGCGGAAAGTTGCGCTTCTCCAGCGGGCAGCGGTCAGAGGTGCATTTAGCGCCCTTCAAAAAGAGTTTGGTTGCCTCGCGACGACAGAGGCGGCATACTGCTCCGGTATAACGTGCCATTTCATCTCCTGACTTCGGATGTCGGCCGGTTTACGTCTCCGGAGGAGATTTCATCCCGGCCCGGGTTATTGTTGAGGGACTCAGGGACTAGGGACTGAGGGACTAGCACAAACCAAGTCTGAGCCGACCCTATTTAGTCCCTAGTCCCTACGTCCCTAGTCCCTGCCGCGTCTTAGACGCGGCGCCGCTTCGGTGGACGGCAGCCGTTATGCGGCACCGGCGTCACGTCGCGGATGGTGCGCACCTCGATGCCGGCGGCAGCTAGGGCGCGGATAGCCGACTCGCGGCCCGAACCCGGGCCGGAGACTCGCACATCGACCGCGCGCACACCATGATCGCGGGCCATGCTGGCCGCGGTCGTGGCCGCCTGCTGCGCCGCGAAGGGCGTTCCCTTGCGCGAGCCGCGGAAGCCCAGTGAACCGGAACTCTTCCAGCTCAGCGTGTTGCCCACCTGATCGGTGATGGTAATGATGGTGTTGTTGAATGTGGCCTGCACGTATGCAACGCCAAACGGCACATTCTTGCGTTCGCGCTTCTTGAACTTCTTGGTTTTGCCGGCCTTGCCGGCTGCCGGCTTGCCCGCTCCTGCAGTCTTCTCTGCTTTTGCCATTAGGTTTTACCCGTCGCTTTCTTCTTGCCGGCAATTGTGCCCTTGCGCGGGCCCTTGCGGGTGCGGGCGTTGGTGTGGGTGCGCTGGCCGCGAACCGGCAAACCCCGCCGGTGACGCGTGCCGCGATAGCTCTGAATATCGATCAGGCGCTTGATGTGCATCTGGACGTCCTTGCGCAGGTCGCCCTCGACGTTTCCTTCGTCCTCGATCACCTGGCGGATGCGGTTGACCTCGTCCTCGCCAAGGTCCTGGACTTTCTTGAAGGCGTCAACATTCGCCTTCTCCAGAATCTTGAGCGCGCGGGGGTTCCCGATGCCAAAAATGTATGTGAGCGCGATGCGTGCCTGCTTGGTGCGGGGCAGATCGACGCCAGCAATACGTGCCATTGAAGATTCCTTTGTAATTCAGGAACTAGGGACTAGGGACTAGGTCGCACATTCGAGCTGCAATCTTAGTCCCTTAGCCCCTCAGTCCCTTTCTCTGTTGTGTGCCCCCGGCCTCAGCCGGTTCACACGGGTTGTACGGTCAGCCCCAGAGGTTCATCGCAAGCCTTGATTCAAGCTAACTAGCCTCTTTTTCAGTGGACAGTGGACAGTGAACAGTGGTCAGTTATTCTTTCTTATCCAAGTTGGTTTTTTACTGTTCACTGTCCACTGTTTACTGTTCATTGCCGTAGAGCTTGCCGCGTTTGCCAGCCTCCAACTAGCCCTGGCGCTGCTTGTGCTTTGCGTTTTCGCAGATCACCCTGACTACCCCGTGGCGGGTGATGACCTTGCACTTGACGCAAATCTTTTTGACCGATGCACGGACCTTCATTCTGTTGCAACCTTCCTTGAAACTTGTAGCCGCCAGTTCCAGCCGTTCACTGTCCTCTGTTCACTGTCCACTGTTCACTGTCACTTGTAGCGGTAAACTATCCGCCCGCGATTCAGGTCGTAGGGGCTTAACTCCACGGCCACGCGATCACCGGGCAGAATGCGGATGAAGTTCTTGCGCATTCTTCCCGAAACATGGGTCAGAGCCTCGTGATTATTCTCGAGCTTGACCTTGAACATGGCATTGGGCAGCGTCTCGGTGACCACCGCCATGACCTCAATCGCATCTTCCTTTGACAAACCGCATCCACTTCCGCCGGCGCGCTGGTGCCCAACCGGCCCGTAATCCCGAGTGTGCTACTCGGTTAAGATTCTCGCTCCGGTAGCGGTCACCGCCACCGTGTGCTCAAAATGAGCGCTCATGCTTCCATCCGCGGTGACTGCCGTCCAGCCGTCGCCCAAAACCACGACCTCGTGCCCGCCCGCATTCACCATGGGCTCGATGGCGATAACCATGCCGGCGCGCAGTTTCATGCCCCGCCCGGCTTCGCCAAAATTCGGCACCTGCGGATCTTCGTGCATTTGGGCGCCGATGCCGTGGCCCACAAAATCCCGCACCACCGAAAACCCCGCGGCCTCAACCACCTTCTGCACCGCGAAGCCTACATCCCCCAGCCTTGCCCCCGGTTTCACCGCCGCAATCGCGGCATGCAGCGATGCTTCGGTCACCTCGACCAGCCGCGCCGTCCTGGGGTCGATCTTGCTTCCCACCGGCACGGTGATGGCCGCGTCGCCGCAGTAGCCGTCCACGAACGCCCCATAGTCGACCGAAACGATCTCCCCTTCCTTGAGGATCCGTTTGGCCGACGGAATGCCATGCACCACTTCGCTGTTGACCGAAGTGCACAGCACGCAGGGAAAGCCGTGGTAGCCCTTGAAGGCCGCCCTGGCGCCCAACTCTTTAGTGCGCGCCTCGGCCGCCTTTTCCAGATCCAGCGTGGTGGCGCCCGGCTTAATCAGGCCCCGTACCAGTTCGAGCACCTCGCGAACCACCTGGCCCGCGTGGCGCATCTTCTCGATCTCACTGGACGACTTCAGTATTACCGCCAACCGGCTAACCAGCTTTCAGCTTCTTACGCGCAAAACCCGCCGTTCGGCTGCGTTACTGGCGCAACCGCTCGACGGCGGCAACTATTCCGGCCGCTGTCTCCGCTACCGGCCGGGTTCCATCCACTTCAGCAAAGCGCCCCAAGGCCCGGTAGTGCTCGACCACCGGCGCGGTCGAGGCCGCATACGCCTTCATGCGCTCCTCGAAGACCTTCTCCGTGTCGTCGGCTCGCTGGACCAGCGCGGCGCCGTCCACATCGCAAACGCCCTCCTTCTTGGGAGGCTTGCCGTGGACGTTATAAATGCTCTGGCAGACAGGGCAATTCCTGCGCCCCGTAATACGGCGCAATAGTTGATTATATTCCACTTGGATACTGACGGCAACCACAGGAAGCACTCCGGCCTGCGCCGCCAAACGCTCGTCGAGCCAGCCGGCTTGCGGCAAAGTGCGCGGGAAACCGTCCAGAATGTAACCGTTAGCCGTATCCGGCTGGGCGAGCCGCACGGCAACCATCTGGTTAACCAGCGAGTCGGGGACCAGTTCCCCGCGGCCCATGATCTCCTTGGCGATCCGCCCCAGCTCGGTTCCCTGGGCCACATTGCCGCGCAGCAAATCTCCGGTTGAAATCTGCGGAATCCCCCAGATTTTCACCAGCTCCTTGGCCTGCGTGCCCTTGCCCACGCCCGGCGCGCCCAGCAAAAGAATGGGGCCGGGAAGGGTCTTCCGACCCGTCTCACGGCCCTGTTGAACTTTAGTTCCAGAAGAGGACATTACCAGGTTTTCCTTCCGCGAATGCGACCAGAGCGCGGCGAAAAGCCGTCATAGTGCCGCATGATCAGCTGCGATTCGATCTGGTTGATGGTATCCATGGCCACACCCACCACGATTAGAAGCGAGGTGCCGCCAAAGTAGAAATTGACCCCCAAACCGTGCGTGGTCCAGGCCGGCAGGCTCTCAAAGAACCGGCCAATAAGCCACACCTTGTCGAAACGAATGCCGGAGATCAGGAAGGTAGGCACCAGCGAAATAATGATCAAATAGGCGGCGCCGACAAGGGTGATGCGGGTCAGAATGTCGTTGATGAAGTCCGAGGTGCGTTTGCCGGGGCGAATGCCGGGGATGAACGATCCGGACTTGCGGAAGTTGTCGGCAATGTCGTCCGGCTTCATGATAATGGAGACATAGAAGTAGGCGAAGAAGATGATTGCCAAAATGTAGAGCAACTCGTACCACGGGTAGCCGGGCATCAGCGCATCGAAAAGAGGTCGCAGGAAGCTGCTGTTGTTCACGAAATCGGATTGCCTGAGCATCATCGGCGCCGACAGAATGGAGGCGGCGAAGATGACCGGCATGACGCCGCCGGAGTTGACCTTGAGGGGCAGGTGGCTCGCCTGGCCGCCCATCATGCGGCGACCTACAATGCGCCGCGCGCTCTGGATGGGGATACGCCGCTCGCTGCGCTCGACAAAGACAATGAAGCCCACCACCGCCGCCATGCCCGCCACCAGCAACAGCACCGCAACAATGGTGAACGAACCCCACTGGTTGGTCTGGACCTTCTCGTACAGGTCCATTACGCCGCGGGGCAGGCCGGCAATGATGCCGGTGAAGATCAGCAGGCTCATGCCGTTGCCGATGCCGCGCTCGGTAATCTGCTCGCCCAGCCACATGATGAAGGCCGTGCCGGTGGTCAGCGTCAACACCGTCATCAGGTCGAAGCTGATGCCCGGGTTGAGCACCATGTGACCGCTGGTGAGCATGAACGCGATGCCGACCGACTGCACGGCGGCTAGAATCACGGTCATATAGCGGGTCCACTGCGTGATCTTGCGCCGCCCCAGCTCGCCTTCCTTCTGAATGCGCGCCAATGGCTCATAGACCACGGTAAGCAACTGGAAGATGATCGAGGCCGTGATGTAGGGCATGATGCCCAGGGCGAAGATGGTCATGCGGCGCAGGTTGCCGCCGCCGAACAGGTTCATCAGGCCCAGGGCTGAGCCGCCCTGCTGGTCGAAGAGCCGCTCCAGCATCTTGGTGTCGACGCCCGGCGTGGGTATCCACGCGCCCAGGCGGTAGACAGCCAGAATGCCGAGCATGAACAGCACCCGCTTGCGCAGATCAGGAATCCGGAAAATATTCAGAAACTTTTCAAGCATGATTGGTTATCCGCTTCATTCAGGGCCTTTGCCGGCCCTCAAATCTTTGCCACTGACCATCTTACCGTGCAGAGCTTACGCTGTCGCGCTCTTTGCCTTCAACTTGCCCGTGGGAGGAACAGTATCGCTGCCCAGCACCACGGCCTTGCCGCCGGCTTTTTCAATCTTCTCCGCCGCCGACTTGGAAAACTTGTGCGCATGGATGGTGAGCGCCGATTTCAGCTCGCCGGAGCCGAGAATCTTGATGAGCGCCTTCTTGCTCGAGGCCAGGCCCAGCTTCTTGTAGTCGTCCACAGCGACTTCGGCAAGGTTAAGGCCCTCGATGTGCTCCACCAGCCGGTCCAGATTTACCACCGTGTACTCTGTGCGGAAGATGTTGGTGAAGCCGCGCTTGGGCAGGCGGCGATGCAGCGGCATCTGGCCGCCCTCAAAGCCGCGCATCATGCTGGTGCCGGTGCGCTGACCCTGGCCCTTGTGGCCGCGGGTCGAGGTCTTGCCCATGCCGGATCCCATGCCGCGACCGACACGCTTGCGCCCGGTATTAGCTTTTCTGGGCGCGCGCAAATTCGATAAATTCCGTGTTGCCATTGTTCCCTCGCTGTAGCGCCGGACAAGCTTAACTTGCCTTGCCGACTCGCGTTAATACAGTTGTCAGTTTTCAGTTCTCAGTTCTCAGGTCCGAGCAGTTTTTAACTGACAACTGAGAACTGACAACTGAGAACTAGCTTTCCAGTATCCGTACCAAATGCGGAATGGCCTTGACCATGCCGCGAGTGGATTCCGTGTCCACGCGCTCAACAATCTGGTTGAGCCGCGTAAATCCCAGGCCCTTGACCACCAGCTTGTGCTTGGAGGGCGTGGAGTTCTTTGAGCGGTAGTACTGAATGCGTATCATTTTGGTTTTCGCCATGGCTTAGAGCTCCTCCACGGACTTGCCGCGCATGTTGGCCACCTCGGCCCGGTCGCGCAACTGCACCAGGGCGTCGAAGGTGGCCTTGACGACGTTGTGAGGGTTGGGCGAACCCAGGCTCTTGGTGAGCACGTTCTGCACCCCGACCGAGGTCATTACCGCGCGCACCGCGCCGCCGGCAATCACGCCGGTGCCTTCGGGGGCCGGCTTCAGCAGCACCTGCCCGGCGCCGTAACGGCCCAGAACCAGATGCGGAATCGTGGTCTCGGTCAGATGGACCTGGATCAGGTTCTTCTTGGCCGCCTCAATCCCCTTGCGAATCGCCTGGGGAACTTCCTTGGCCTTGCCGGAACCGTGGCCCACCACGCCCGCCAGGGAATCGCCCACCACCACCAGCGCGGCAAACGACATATTCTTGCCGCCCTTGACCACCTTGGTCACGCGATTGATGGAGACCACCTGATCCTTCAGGTTGTACTGGTTTGCATCGAGTTTCTTCTTCAACATCGTCATTGCTTTCTCCAGTGGACAGTGGTCAGTGAACAGTGTTCAGTTTGATCTCCGCCACATCTGCTTCTCTAGCTCACAGCAAACTGTCCACTGTTCACTGTGCACTGTTCACTGCATTTAAAACTCCAGCCCTGCCTCGCGGGCCGCATCGGCCAGCGCCTTGATGCGCCCGTGATAGAGGTAGCCGCCGCGATCAAAGACCACCTTCTTGATGCCCTGCTTGACGGCCAGATCGGCCACCGCCTTGCCGATTTCCTTGGCCGAGGCCACATTGCCGCCGGTCTTCATCTTGATGCTCGAGGCCGAGACCAGCGTCTCGCCTTTCTGGTCGTCGATCACCTGCGCGTAGATGTGGTTCAGCGAGCGGTAGACGTTCAGCCGCGGCCGCTCCGCGGTGCCGGACAGCTTGCGGCGAATGCGCTGATGAATGCGCTGGCGAATTTCGTTTCTCTTGTTCTGCGTCGATCATGTTCTCTCTCACCTATCAGCGGAACCACCCTGCGGCCCCGTTCGGTTGGTTTCAGTTGTCAGTCATCAGTTGTCAGTTGTCAGCAAAAACCCGGCTTACTGATAACTGAAAACTGGCAACTGTGAACTGTCAGCTTACTTCGCGCCCGTCTTGCCGGCCTTCTTCTTCAGCCTCTCGTCGCTGTAGCGCACGCCCTTGTTCTTGTACGGGTCAGGCTTGCGCAGCGAACGCATATCGGCTGCCACCTGGCCCACCTTCTGCCGGTCGATGCCGGTGATGGTCAGGTGAAGCTGCTTGGGGTCGATGGCCACTTCGATGCCCGAGGGCAGCGGAACCTCGATCGGGTGCGAATAGCCCAGCGTGAAGACCACCGTGCCCTTGCCCTTCAGTTCGGCGCGATAGCCGATGCCCACGATGTCGAGTTCTTTCTTCCAGCCCGTGGTAACGCCCACAACCGCATTGGATACCAGCGAGCGTGTCAGCCCGTGCATCGCCGCCTGGCTGTCGTTCTCGCGATTGACGTGCAGCATGCCATCCTTGGTTTCCAGCGTAATGCCGGGCGCAATCAGCGCCGAGACCTTGCCCTTGGGCCCCTCGACCACAACCGTGTTGCCCTCGACCTTGTACTTCACGCCCGCGGGCAGCGGAATCAGCTTCTTTCCAATTCGCGACATCGAATCAATCCTTCATCTGGCTTGCGAGTCCCGTGAGGCAGTTCTCAGTTGTCAGTTTTCAGTTCTCAGTTGACAGCTTTAACGCCCCAAGTTCCACTGCAGCCCGTAAACAGTTTTCAGTTTTCAGTTTTTCAACTGACAATTGACAACTGATGACTGACAACTGCCTCTTACCACACTTCGCACAACAGCTCGCCGCCCACGCCCTCGCGGCGCGCCTGACGGCCGGTCATCACGCCCTTGGGCGTGGTGAGAATCGAAATGCCCAGTCCGCCCTGGACGCGCTTGATCTCGTCACGGCCGATGTATACGCGGCAGCCGGGACGCGAGATGCGCGCCAGATCCCGAATGGCCGCTTCCGTACCGCCGTACTTCAGATACACGCGCAGCACCAGCTTGCCTTCCTCTTCCTGGGTCTTGTAATTCGAGATGTAGCCCTCCTCCTTGAGGATGCGGGCGATCTCGGTCTTCAGTTTCGAAGCCGGTACATCCAGCTTCTGGTGACGCGCCCGGATTGCATTCCGGATTCGCGCCAGAAAATCGGCTACTGGGTCGGTCAAACTCATTCCTTCTCCTTCATTCCCCGTTCGCTCCCGGTTCCCAATGGCAACCAGGAGAACCTGCCGGAATATCCGCCGGCGACTTGCAGCCGGCAATTCTTCACTTGTTGAAAAACAGCAAAAGTTAAAACTCGTACAAGTCTGTCCGAACCACGCTCTTTGGCTCTGAACCTTCATTGAGCACTTCGCACAAGAGCGTGCTCTTTGCCACTTTCATGTTGAAAGGGGGCTCTGTCAGGATCACCCCGCTCCCCTCTTCCCCTATCGTGAGCCGGATATCGGGCCCACGTATGATATCCACATTCGGCACAAAACTGCCGGACAAAGGCAAATGCTCGGTCAGAATCAGGAAGCGATACTTCGCGGGCAACTTGGCTACCACCTTTTCGATTTCGCAGTTCGATAGATGCTGGAGCACCTGCCGGAGGAAAACCACATCCCCCTTCGGTAAATCATCGTTGATGATATCGAGAGCACGAAAATCCACGCTGTCGTTCGCATATCTCTTTTTGTTTCGTTCGATCAACCCTTCAACGACATCAACGGCAACGTAATTGCCGCAATAGGGCCTGATTTGAGAGCCAATGGCAAAATCCCCGCAGCCCAGATCCACCACATCGGGCTTTTCGCCGAATGACTGCAAGAAACCGCTCACGGCGGAGATATAGGAATCGACATATTCATCCATATGCGAGCCAATCCCGGAATAATATCTCTCCCCCGTTCTTTCGACTGTCCCCAGTATCCGCATTCATAAACTCGTGAGAAGGTGTCCCGAGGCATCGCGCAACGCTGAAACTCTTCCCTCCGTTTTCTCTCGATGTATCGCTCTCGCGACATCAAGACAGAATTCGGAATCACTTTCTTGAGATAAGTTTTCAGAGCGGCCATGGTCCGTACTCCCAAGATATTTCGCCGTGCGCGGATCAACTGCCCGACCAGCGCTTTGGCAGCCAACTGCCAGCAGTTAGCTGCACTTACCAGCTCGACTTGACGACGCCGGGAATCTCTCCCTTGAGCGCCAGCGCGCGGAAACACAAGCGGCAGACGCCAAACTTGCGCAGAAACCCGCGCGGCCGCCCGCAAAGCTGGCACCGGTTGTGCTTGCGGCAGCTGAACTTCGGCTTCCGCGCGTCTTTCACCCTTTTTGCAGTGGTTGCCATAATATCCTCTTATCCCCTTACGCGCCCTGCCGGAACGGCATGCCGAAGGCCCGCAGCAGCGCCCTCGCCTGGTTGTCGTCCTTGGCCGTGGTCACGATGGTGATGTTCATGCCCTTCATCTTCTCCACCTTGGAGTAGTCGATTTCAGGGAAGATCAGCTGGTCTCGTCAATCCGAGCGTGTAGTTGCCGCGCCCGTCAAAACTCTTCGTCGAAACGCCGCGGAAGTCGCGCACGCGGGGCAGCGCCGTCGAAATCAGCCGGTCCAGAAATTCGTAGGCCTTCTCGTTGCGCAGCGTCACCATGGCGCCAATCGACATACCCTCCCTCACCTTGAAGGCCGCAATCGACTTCTTCGCCTTGGTGGTCACCGGCTTCTGCCCGACAATCGCCGTCAGGTCGGCCACCAGCGGGTCCAGCAGCTTGGTGTTCTGCGTGGCCTCGCCCAGGCCCATGTTGACGACGATCTTCTTCAACTCCGGAACCGCCATCGGATTCTCAAGCCCCAGCTCCTTTTGCAGAGCCTGCTTGATCTCCTTGTGATACTTCTCTTTCAGCCTTGCTGCCATAATGCTTTGCTCTCTTTCTTCCGGTCTCGGATTGGCCCTCATGGCCGTTTACCGTTGCGGAAGGTGCTTGCCGCACGGGCGGAGTTTTGTCTCGTTCCGTGCCGCTCTGGTTCCTCGGTGAACGATTCACTTCTTCACTCGTTCACTTCTTCATTGCAGTTCCTACTTCTTCGTCGGCAGCGTCTGCCCGCACTTCTTGCAGATGCGAACCCTGATGTCGCCTTCAATCTTCGTACTCACGCTCGCCGGGCCGCAGTTGGGGCAGACCAGCTGGACATTGGAGACATCGATGGGCGATTCCTGCTCGGCGATGCCGCCCTTGGTCCGCTGTCCCTGCTTGCTGGAAACCGTCTTCTTGACCACGCGCACATGCTCCACCAGCACCGTGCCCTTGTCGGGAAAGACGCGCAGCACGCGGCCCGTCTTGCCGCGGTCCGCGCCCCTGAGAACCTTGACCGTATCATTGCGATGAATATTCAAACTCGGCATCTTCTCTCCTAAACCACTTCCGGCGCCAGCGAAACAATCTTTAAAAACTTCTTCTCGCGCAACTCGCGGGCCACCGGCCCGAAGACGCGCGTGCCCACCGGCTCGTGAGTATCGTCGATCACCACGGCGGCGTTTTCGTCGAAGCGAATATAGGTTCCGTCGCGCCTGCGATGCTCCTTGCGGGTGCGAACGATAACCGCCTTCACTACCTTGCCCTTCTTGATGGTGCCGTCGGGCGAGGCTTCCTTGACCGCAGCGGTCACAACGTCGCCCAGGCCTGCCTTCTTGCCCAGTCCGCCGCCCAGCGGCAGAATCACTTGCAGTTTGCGCGCGCCGGAGTTGTCGGCCACCGCGAGCATGGTTCTCATTTGCACAGCCATGGGTTCTTCTCCTTACTCCGCTCTACGCGCTAGTTGGCAATGATGTCCTCGGAATCGCCGCGTCCTCAAGTTGGCCGAGCGCCGAGCGCCGCACAATTTCTTCCAGAGACCACCGCTTCAGCTTGCTCAGCGGACGGGTCTCGCGGATGCGCACCACATCGCCCAGCCGCGCCGAACTCTGCTCGTCGTGAGCATAAAACTTCTTGGTCGAGCGCACGATCCGCTTGTACTTGGCGTGAGCCTTGCGCATCTCGACCGCGACCACGATGGTCTTCTGCATCTTGGTCGAAACCACCTGGCCAACCTTCTCGTTCCGCCGCGCGCCTGTTGCCGCCGGCGCCTGTACTGCCTCTTGAGTCGCCTTCATTTAGCGCGCTCCCTTCTTGCTGTCCGCGGCCGCTTCGGCAGCGGCGGCATCCTTCGCCGCCCCGCGAATACCCATCTCGCGCTCCCTGGCCACGGTCTTGATCTGGGCGATCTCCTTGCGCAGTTCGCGAAGCTTCTTCGCTCCAGCGCTCGGGTCCGTCGCCATCTGAAAGCGAATCCGGAACAACTGCTCGGCGGAAGTCTTCTCCTGGTGCGCCAGTTCTTCGTCGCTCAAATTGCGAATCTTTTCGAGTTCCATTCTGTTTCTCTCCCGCGCTCTTGCGCCCCTTCCCGGGATGCGTGCGCGTCCAAATTCCTGCCAACTGACAGCTGATGGCTGTGAGCTGTTTACTTGGCCGCGGCCACCACTGTTACCGCGCCCGGCCGCGCCACAAATTTCGTCAGCAAAGGCAGCTTGTTCGACGCCAGGCGCATAGCTTCCTTCGCGGTCGCCAGGTCCACGCCTTCCATCTCGAACAGGATCTTGCCCGGCCGCACCACCGCAACCCAGTGGTCCAGCGCGCCTTTGCCCGAGCCCATGCGGACTTCGGCCGGCTTCTTGGTGATGGGCTTATCCGGGAACAGGCGCAGCCAGATCTTGCCGCCGCGCTTGATGAAGCGGGTCATGGCGATACGGCTGGCCTCGATCTGCCGGTCGGTGATGTAGCCGCACTCCATGACGCGCAGGCCATATTCACCAAACGAAATCGCCGAGCCGCGCCACGCCTTGCCGCGCCTCTTGCCCTTCTGCTGCTTGCGAAACTTCACTTTCTTTGGCATCAACATAACGAAAACCCTCAAAATCAGTGGTCAGTGGACAGTGAACAGTGGACAGTTTGCCTTGCACTCAATAGCATCTCCGCAAACCAACCCTGAACCTGATAACCAACCTTCTCAAACTTGCGATTCAAACTACTGTCGACTGAACACTGATCGCTTTTCACTGACCACTGTCCACTGTTCACTGACCACTGCTTCTAAAACACCGACGTGCCTACCGGCGGCAGCCTGACGGCGCTTCTGCTCGTAGATGTCGCCGCGATAGATCCAGGTCTTGACGCCGATCACGCCGTAGGTGGTGTTGGCCTCGGTGAAGCCGTAGTCGATGTCGGCGCGCAGCGTGTGCAGCGGCAAACGCCCCTGCAAGTACCACTCCGAGCGGGCAATCTCGTTGCCGTTCAGCCGGCCCGAAACGCGCACCTTGATTCCCTTGCAGCCGAACCTCAGCGCCGAGTCCACGCTTTTTCTCATGGCCCGGCGGAAGCTGACCCGCTTTTCCAGTTGCAGCGCGATCGCCTCGGAGACCAGTTGCGCGTCCAGCTCGGGCTTGTTCACCTCGATGATGTCGATGAACACGTCGCGATTGGTGCGCTTGCCCAGATCCGTCTTGAGCTTCTCGATCTCCGCGCCCTTGCGGCCGATCACGATGCCCGGCCGGGCGGTGCGGATGAGAAAGCGCAGCTTGTTGCCCGGCCGCTCGATCTCCACCGAGCTGACGCCCGCCGCCTTCAGCTTTTCGCGCAGCTCAGCCTTGAGCTTCACGTCCTCGACCAGGAGCTTGTCATAAGTCGCGCTCAGAGAACCAGCGCGAACGCCACGGCTTGTTCACTCCCAGCCGGAATCCGTAAGGATGGACTTTCTGTCCCATGCTATTTCCCTCAAAACCCTCTAGGCCTACTTGCCGGCCTTTTTCTTGGTTGCCTTGGTTGCTTGGCCGCCGCCTTCGGCTCCTCGGCCTTCTTCTTGGTTGCCTTGGCCGCCTTGTGCGCTGCCTTCGGCTCCTCGGCCTTCGTCTTGGCTTCCGCCTTCTGCTTTGGCGGCCTTCGTCTGGGCTCTGCCTTCGGCGCCTTGGCCTTCGCCTTGCCTGCCTTCTGCGCCGCAGGCGGCTCTTCCACCTTGGTCACCAGGCCATGCCGCCGCCTCGCGCTCGGCCACTGAAAGAATGATGTGCGTCAGCCTGCGCTGATAGCGGAAGGCGCGGCCCATCGGCGCCGGACGGATGCGCTTCATGCGCGGCCCGTCGTTGGCCAGGGCCATCTTGACGTAGAGATTGTCCACGTCCAGATCGATGCCCTGCTCGCCGGCCACGTACTTGGCGTTGTCCACCGCCGAGGTCAACAGCTTGTGAATCACCGGGGCGATGCGCTTCTTGGTGAAGGCCGCGTCGGTGAGCGCCTCCTCAACCCCCCGGCCCTTGATCAGGTCAAGCACCAGCCGCGCCTTTTGCGGCGACACGCGCTGAAACTTGGCCTCGGCCCGGTATTCCCTTGTCTCGACTGCCATTGTCTCTTCCTCAATCTCCGCCAGTGGCTGGTTCTGCCTTGCAGTCCCTAGTCCCTGGTCCCTAGTCCTTGTCTTCGCTACCGCGGCTTGGCGGCGGTCTCGGCGGCTGGCGCCTTGCTGCCCCCGGTGTGTCCCTTGAAGATGCGCGTGGGCGCAAACTCGCCCAGCTTGTGACCCACCATGTTCTCGGTCACGTACACCGGAACAAACTTCTTGCCGTTGTGGACCGCGATGGTGTGGCCCACAAACTCCGGAAAGATCGTCGAGCGGCGCGACCAGGTCTTGACTACCTTCTTGTCGTTGGCCAGGTTGAGCGCCTCGATCTTCACGGTCAGGTGCGCATCCACGAACGGGCCCTTCTTTGTCGAACGTGCCATAAAAACTCAGCTCCTCTACTTCGCCCGGCGGCTGACAATAAACGCATCAGTCCGCTTGTTGTTGCGCGTCTTGTAGCCGCGCGTCGGCTGGCCCCACGGGGTCACCGGATGACGGCCGCCCGAGGTCTTGCCCTCGCCGCCGCCGTGCGGGTGGTCCACCGGGTTCATGGCCACGCCGCGGTTGGCGGGACGAATGCCCTTCCAGCGGTTGCGCCCGGCCTTGCCGATGGAGACATTCTCATGATCCGTGTTGCCCACCTGGCCAATGGTCGCCATGCACTCGGCCAGCACCTTGCGGGTCTCGCCCGAGGGCAGCTTGAGCAGGGCGTACTCGCCCTCCTTGGCCACCAGCTGCGCCTGCGTTCCGGCCGAACGCGCCATCTGCGCGCCCTTGCCCGGCCTCAGCTCGATGGCATGAACCGTGGTCCCGGAGGGAATGTTCTTCAGCGGCAACGCGTTGCCCACCAGAATGTCGGCCTCGGGTCCGCTGCTGACCGTCGCGCCCACCTTCAGGCCAACCGGCTGCAGGATGTAGCGCTTCTCGCCGTCCAGGTAATGAATCAGCGCAATGCGCGCCGAGCGGTTCGGATCGTACTCGATGGTCGCCACGCGTCCCGGCACGCCGTACTTCTCGCGCTTGAAGTCGATGAGCCGCAACTTCTGCTTGTGGCCGCCGCCCTGGTGGCGGATGGTCAGGTCGCCCGCGTTGCGGCGTCCGCCGGTGCGCTGCTTGACCTCCAGAAGCGGCTTGTGCGGCCTGTTCGTCGTCAGGTCGTCGTTGGCCAGCGTGGTCTTGAAGCGCAGCGTCGGCGTAATCGGTCTGTATGTCTTAATCGCCATAGTCGTTTGTCCTGGAAAGCCGGCCGCCAACTCAAGCGCCGCTCTCCCGTTTCTCCGGAACTCCTCGCAACTTCGGCTCCGATATTTCTTCTCGTGGCAAGCAGCTCAACAATTCGCTGCTTCACTCATTCACTTCTTCACTCGTTCACTGTCTTTACAGGTTGCTCACGTACTCGGGCAGCTTCTGGCCGGCCTTCAGCCGGACGTAAGCCTTCTTCCAGTCCGGGCGGAAGCCGGTGTGCTGGCCGCGGCGGCGCTCCTTGCCCAGAACATTTGCGGTGCGAACCGCGGAGACCTTCACCTTGAAGAGAGCCTCGACGGCCTGCTTGACTTCGGTCTTGGTGGCGTCGGGAGCAACATCAAAGACCAGCGTCCCCTCGGTCTCCTTCACGCTCAGCCCTTTTTCGGTAATCAGCGGGCGGCGAATCACGCTATAAAGTGTCGGCATCAGGCGGCCTCCGTCTCAGCGGCGAGCTTGCGCCCCGCATCGCTTTCGACGCGTTCTTCTCAAGCATCTCGGCGATCTGCTCAATGGCGGCCTTGGAGAAGATGGCCCGCTCATAGCGCAGCAGATCGTAGGGATGCACCTCGTTGTTGAGCACCAGCTCCACGCCCTTGAGGTTGCGCGCGCCCAGCACCAGCGCCGGGGCAAGCGTCTTGCCGTTCTCCACCAGCAGAGCCGTGCGCGTCACATCCAGCTTGTCGAGCGCCGCGCGATACTGCTTGGTCTTGGCTTCCTTCAGCTCCAGCGTGTCCACCACCGTCAGCTTGCCGTCGGCCAGCTTGGCGGCCAGCGCCGAGCGCAGCGCGCCCAGCAGCTTCTTGCGCGGGAAGGCGTAATCGTAGCTGCGCGGCTGGGGCCCGTGCACCGTGTAGCCATGACGCCACAGTGGCGAGCGCACCGAGCCGATGCGCGCCCGGCCCGTGCCCTTCTGCTTCCACAGCTTCTTGCCCGAACCGGCAACCTCGGTGCGGCTCTTGGTCTTGTGCGTGCCCTGGCGCAGCGAGGCGCGGTAGTGCTTCACCGCCTCCCACAGCAGAGCCTCGTTCACCTGGTCGGGCGCAAAAAGCGCGTCGGCCAGCTCCAGCGAGCCTACCTTTTCGCCGCTCATATTCACTACATCCACTTTTGCCATCGTCTTCTTCTTCCGCCGAGCGTTCCCAGCTTCAATCTTTGCGCCCGAAGGACGCGTTGCCCCATCACGTTGTTGCGCCGCAAGGCGCGTATGCCTGGACGGCCAGTCCTACTTCCGCTTGCCGCCGCCTTCTTCGATGCCTTCAACGGATCAACCGTGCCGGATCCGGCAAATCCGCGGCGCTCGCGCGGCGGAGCCTTGGCCTTGGAGATCAGCACATAGCCTTCACGGCTTCCGGGCACCGCGCCCTCGACCATCAGAAGGTTTTCATCCAAATCGATGCCGCGAATGCGCAGATTGCGCACCGTCACCTGCTCGGCGCCCATGTGCCCGGGCATGCGCATGCCGGGAAAGACGCGCGAGGGATAGCTGGATGCGCCAATCGAGCCCTGCACCTGAAACATATGTCCGTGCGACTTGGGTCCGCCGCCGAATTGGTGGCGGCGCACCACGCCGGCAAAGCCCCGGCCCTTGGAGGTGCCGCTCACATCCACAAACCTGGCCTCGGAGAAGATGTCCACCAGCACCCGGTCGCCGGCCTTGGTGGCCACAACGCCATCGGCGTCCAGCTCCAGCGCGACTTCCTGGATGACCTTCACCGGCGGCGCTTCGGTCTTGGCGAAGTGCCCCTTCTGCGGCTTGGTCACGTTCTTGTCCTTGACGAACTCGACCAGCCCGATCTGCGCGGCCTCGTAGCCGTCCTTGGCCAGCGTCTTCAACTGCGTAATCACGCAGGGCCCGGCCTGCAGCACCGTAATCGGATGCACATCGCCCTTTTCGTCGAAGATCTGCGTCATGCCGATCTTTTTTCCCAAAATCCCTGTAACTGCCCATCTCTTCCTCGCCTCATCATGCGACGTTGAATTCATCGCACTGCCGGAATAAACCCAGTTTTCAGTTCTCAGTTCTAAGTTCTCAGTTTGCCGAATCTATCGGTCGTCAGCCTACTGCTGAGAACTGAGAACTGTGCACTGTGAACTATTTCTCAAACGCCTTGATCTCGACATCGACGCCGGCCGGAAGATCGAGCTTCATCAGCGCGTCCACCGTCTGCTGCGTCGGTTCGAGAATGTCGATCAGCCGCTTGTGCGTGCGAATCTCGAAGGCCTCGCGCGACTTCTTGTCCACGTGCGGCGAACGCAGCACGCAATACTTGTTCTTGATCGTCGGCAAGGGAATCGGCCCCGCCACCGTTGCCCCGGTGCGCTTGGCCGTCTCCACAATCTCGCCGGTCGAGGTGTCCAGCACGCGATAATCGTATGCCTTCAACCGGATGCGAATCCTCTGTCCTACCATTGGCTTCCTCTTCCGCGGGCAACAGTGATCAGCCGTCCATGCACCGTGAATTTTTCGGGACCAGCAATCAGTGCCGCTTGCTCAGGCCACTATTACTGCTCACTGCCCTGTTCCCCGGTCCTCTGTTCACTGACTACTTAATAATTTCCTAAACCGTGCCCGCGCCCACCGTGCGGCCGCCTTCGCGGATCGCAAAGCGCAATCCCTTTTCCAGCGCCACCGGCGTAATCAGCTCCACTTCAAGCTGCACGTTGTCGCCCGGCATCACCATCTCCACGCCCTCGGGCAACTGCGCCACCCCCGTCACGTCCGTCGTGCGGAAGTAGAACTGCGGCCGGTAGCCCTTGAAGAACGGCGTATGACGCCCGCCCTCTTCCTTGCTCAAGCACGTACACCTCGCCCTTGAAGACCGTGTGCGGCGTGATCGAGCCCGGCTTGGCCAGCACCATCCCGCGCTCCACATCCTCTTTCGGAATGCCGCGCAGCAGAATGCCCGCGTTGTCGCCCGCCATGCCCTCGTCCAACTGCTTCTTGAACATCTCCACGCCCGTGCAAACCGTCTTGCGCGTCTCGCGGAAGCCCACGATCTCCACGTCCTCGCCCACCTTCACCTTGCCGCGCTCGATGCGCCCGGTGACCACCGTGCCGCGTCCGGAGATCGAGAAGATGTCTTCGATCGGCATCAGGAAGGGCTTGTCCACGGCGCGATCCGGCCGCGGAACATACGTGTCCACCGCCTCCATCAGCTCGTCGATCTTGGCCTCCCACTGCGGCTCGCCGTTCAGCGCGCCCAACGCCGAGCCGCGAATCACCGGCACATCGTCGCCGGGGAACTGGTACTTGGTCAGCAGCTCGCGCACTTCCATCTCCACCAGGTCGATCAGCTCCGGATCCTCCACCGCGTCGCACTTGTTCAGGAAGACCACCATGCAGGGAACGCCCACCTGGCGCGCCAGCAGCACGTGCTCCTTGGTCTGCGGCATCGGCCCGTCGGTGGCCGCGACCACCAGAATCGCCCCGTCCATCTGCGCCGCGCCGGTGATCATGTTCTTGATGTAGTCGGCGTGGCCCGGGCAATCCACGTGCGCGTAGTGCCGGTTCTTGGTCTCGTACTCCACGTGCGCCGTGGCGATGGTGATGCCCCGCTCCCGCTCTTCCGGCGCGTTGTCGATCGAGTCGAACGAGCGGAACACAATCTTCGGGTTGTGCTTCTGCAACACCTTGGTGATGGCCGCCGTCAACGTCGTCTTGCCGTGATCGATGTGACCGATCGTCCCCACGTTCACGTGCGGCTTCGTGCGATCAAACTTTTCCTTGCCCATAAAAGTCCCAATCCCTTTCATGCTCTTACTGCCCGTTTCAACCGAGGCGCCGGCCATCCGGCTCCAGCCCCAAAATTTCTCTTTAGCTCACTGTTCCGGACAGACTTGCTGCCTGTACTGCCTAGTTCTCACTTGCCCTGCGACCTGCCGATAATTTCGTCGGCAATCATGCGCGGAGCCTCTTCATAGCGTGCAAACTGCATGGAATACGATGCCCGCCCTTGCGTCGACGAGCGAATGTCGTTCACGTAGCCGAACATCTCCTTGAGCGGCACAATCGCCTTGATGATCTGCGAGCCGGCCAGGTGCTCCATGCCCTCGATGCGCCCGCGGCGCGAATTGATGTCGCCGATGATCACGCCCATGTACTCCTCGGGAACGGTGACCTCGACGGCCATCACCGGCTCCAGCAGCACCGGCGAAGCCTTGCGCGCGGCTTCCTTGAAAGCGATGGAGCCGGCAAACTTGAAGGCCATTTCGTTGGAATCCACTTCGTGGTAGCTGCCGTCGAAGAGCGTCACCTTCACGTCCACCATGGGGTAGCCGGCCAGGATGCCCAGCTCCAGCGCGCCCTGCACGCCCTGATCGATGGGCTTGATGTACTCCTTGGGAACCGAGCCGCTCTTGATTGCGTTGATAAACTCGTAGCCCGCGCCCGGCACGTTGGGCTCGACGCGCAGCTTGCAATGCGCCGTAGTTGCCCGAGCCGCCGGTCTGGCGGATGTACTTGCCCTCGGCCTCGGCCTTCTTGCGGATGGTCTCGCGGAAGGCCACCTTGGGCTCGCCCACATTGGCCTCGACCTTGTGCTCGCGCTTCATGCGGTCGACCAGAATCTCCAGGTGCAGCTCGCCCATGCCGCTGATGATGGTCTGCCCGGAATCTTCATCGGTCCGCACCTTGAAGGTGGGGTCCTCGTCGGCCAGCCGCGCCAGCGCAACGCCCATCTTTTCCTGGTCGGCCTTGGTCTTGGGCTCGATAGCGACCGAGATCACCGTCTCCGGGAAGGTAATTGCGCCCAGCGCGATGGGATGATGCGGCGCGCACAGCGTGTCGCCGGTCTTCAGTTCCTTCATGCCCACGCAGGCGCAGATGTCGCCGGCCAGAATCTCGCTCACGTCCTCGCGCTTGTCGGCGTGCATCTTGACCAGCCGGCCGATGCGCTCGGTCTTGCCGGTGCGGGGATTGAGCACCGTGTCGCCGGTCTTGAGCGAGCCCGAATAGACCCGGACAAAGCCCAGCTTGCCGAAGGGATCGTTGATGATCTTGAAGGCCAGGGCGGCAAGCGGCTCGTTGTCGTCCGGCTTGCGCGTCTCTATATGGCCGAGATGGCGGGGATCGATGCCCTCGACCGGAGGCTTGTCCAGCGGGCTGGGCAGGTAATCGACCACCGCGTCCAGCAGCGTCTGGATGCCTTTGTTCTTGAAGGCGCTGCCGCAGATGCACCGGGAAGACCTTCAAATCGATGGTGGCCTGGCGAATGCCGGCCTTCAGCTCCGCAATCGATGGCGTTTCGCCCTCGAGAAACTTCTCCAGCAGCACGTCGTCGGTCTCGGCAATGATCTCGATCAACTGCAGGCGGAAGGCCTCGGCCTTCTTTTGCAGCGCGGCGGGAATCGGCTCGATGGAAAACTCGGCGCCCATGGTCTCGTCGTGCCAGACGACGGCCTGCATCTCGATCAGGTCGATGACGCCCTTGAAGTTGGCTTCGGCGCCGATGGGAATCTGCAACGCCACGGGCCGCGCGCCCAGCCGCTTGCGGATGGTGTCCAGAACGTGCTCGAAGTCGGCGCCGTTCTTGTCCATCTTGTTCACGAAGCAGATGCGCGGCACCTTGTACTTGTCGCCCTGCCGCCACACGGTCTCGGTCTGCGGCTGCACGCCGGCAACGGAATCAAACAGCGCCACCGCGCCGTCCAGCACGCGCAGGCTAGCGCTCCACCTCGGCGGTAAAATCCACGTGGCCGGGGGTGTCGATGATGTTGATGAGGTAGTCGTTCCAGGTGCAGGTGGTGGCCGCCGAAGTAATCGTAATGCCGCGCTCCTGCTCCTGCTCCATGTAGTCCATGGTCGCCGTGCCCTCATGCACTTCGCCGATGCGGTGCGTGATGCCCGTGTAAAACAGGATGCGCTCTGTCGCTGTCGTCTTCCCGGCGTCGATGTGCGCCATGATTCCGATGTTCCGGCAACGATTTAGAGGTATGGTGCGAGCCACGGCTATTACTTCCTTTGCGGGCGCTTCTCAGCCCGCGGTTCAATTCTGTTTGTCCTACTAGAGTCCCTACGTCCCTAGTCCTTAGTCCCTAGTCCCGCCAACTTACCAGCGGTAGTGGGCAAAGGCCTTGTTGGCCTCGGCCATGCGGTGCACGTCTTCCTTCTTCTTCATCGCCGCGCCGCGCCCGTTGGCCGCATCCAGCAGCTCGTTCGACAGCTTGTCGGTCATGCCCTTTTCGCCGCGGCTGCGGCCATAGGTGATCAGCCAGCGGATGGCCAGCGAGGTGCGCCGGTCGGGATTCACCTCGATCGGCACCTGGTAGTTGGCGCCGCCCACGCGGCGGGTCTTCACCTCGAGCAGCGGCTTGCAGTTCTCCACCGCCTTCTTGAAGAGCTTGAGGGCATCGTCGCCGCCGCCCTTCTCCTCGAGGTTCTTCATCGCCTCGTAGAAGATGCCCTGGGCCGTCGACTTCTTGCCGCCCCACATCATCGAGTTGACAAACTTGGTGACCAGCGTGGACCCGTAGACCGGGTCCGGCGCCACTTCCCGCTTCGCAATGTGCCCTTTTCTCGGCATAATCCTCAAATTCCTCGCGCTCTCGCGCTGCTTCTCGTGCCCCAGTCCGGGTCCAAGTCAACCGTCCCGGAACCGTTTCCAGTTGTTAGTGATCAGATTCAGCGCCGTTCTGTCCACTGTTCACTGTCACTGACCACTGTCTTACTTCTTCGCCGCCGCCCTTGGCGCGCTTGGCGCCGTACTTCGACCGGCTCTGCTTGCGGTTGGCCACGCCCACCGAATCCAGCGTGCCGCGCACCACGTGATAGCGGACGCCCGGCAGATCCTTCACGCGGCCGCCGCGAATCAGCACAATCGAGTGCTCCTGCAGGTTGTGGCCGATGCCGGGAATATAGGTGGTGACCTCAATCCCGTTCGTCAGCCGCACGCGGGCCACCTTGCGCAGCGCCGAGTTCGGCTTCTTGGGCGTCTGCGTGTAAACGCGGGTGCAAACGCCGCGCCGCTGCGGCGAGGCCTGCAAGGCCGGCGACGCCGTCTTGTACCGCGGGGCCGTGCGCCCCTTGCGAACCAACTGATTGAATGTAGGCAAACTGAAACTCCTTACCCCAAAAAACCTTGCAGCCTCAACCTGTTCGACCGCCGCGCGCAGACCCATAGGGGCCTCCCGTTGCAAGAGCGCACGATCCGAAACTCGTCGCGCACGCGCACGGAAGCCCTGTTTTGCTGCTTCGCGTCTGCCTTCGTTCCAATCTCAGACGAGAACCGGGACGGTGGCCGGGCGTTTCCCCGCTTCTCGCAGGAAAGCCAACTCCGTTTCGCCGGTTCCGGCCCGCATAGCCCTCCAAGGTGGAGAACGCGCGGGCGCCGATAGCGATTTGTCTCTCCACCCCAGCGACGAAGACCTGTCGCCGGGGACCCCCTGCCCTTCGCAAGAAAAGAGCGATTCCGGGACCTGTCTGGCCAGGCTAACTGCGCCTGGCCCTGGGATCAGCCCCGCCAGCTTCAGCCCGGACCGGGCTGCCCCTACGCCTCCGCCGTCAAGACACACGGACAGAGGCGTTCTTGCGGAACCTTTTAACAATAGCAAGAAACCGGGGCGGGGTCAAATCAATTCCACCCCACCCCGCGTTTTTTCCCGAATTTATTCGATCGAATGCAGCTTCCAGGCCCCGCCTTCCATAGGCAAAGTCGGCATGGCGCTTGGTGCTCAGCTTGTTGCCGGGGTTGTGGGCAATCTTCACCAGCGGGTCCGGCACGCCGTCCAGGTTCACGCCTCGTGATAATCGGCTCCCTTGGCCGTATCCACGCCGGAAGCACTTCGTCCTGGGGTCCTGCAACTCCTGCGCCTTGAGATGGTTGGTGGCCACCGTGGTCACCACCACCGAATAGTTCTGGATCGCCGGTCGTTTTCCGGGCGCCACTGGATACATCGCCCCGTTGGGCAGCTTGAGCACCTTCTTGCCTTCGGGGTCAGCGTGAAGTCGGCCCAGATACCGGTTGGGATAGACCTTGGTCCGCTCCCAATACTTGGCCGCCACGCCCGTCCTCAGCCCAGTTCGTCCACCGCGATGTCGACGCCCGCCGCCGGAGCCTGGTCATACTTGGCCTGGATCAAGGCCTGCGCGTGGCCTTGCGTCAACTCCGGCGCCGACTTGCAGCCGCTCAGCAGCAACCCCGCGCCCAGAAAACCCAGCCATTCCCAAAACAAGCATCTTCCCTGCGTTTTTCACTTTCCCTCCGTAGACCGCATAAAACGGCTCAAATTACCTCGCTCCGCCATTTTTCTCCTACTTTCCGCCGCTGTCAATGGGGTTGATAGTGACCGCGCGCACAGATCATGGATTTGTGCCCTGAAAACGTGTAAATTACATTTGCCATGAAGAAAAATCGGTGGAAATTGCGCCCGCATTTTCCCTGATCAGTGCGCCGCCTCCCCAGTGATCCGGCCCAGCAGCAGCTCCAGAAAGCCCTTCTCGTCCGATTGCAGGCAGACCTGGGCATTGGGAGCGCCATCCACAGGCCGGGTAAAGCCCTTGTCGTCCACCTCCAGGCGCATCGGCGTCGCCGGGCACAGCTCGGGACGAATCGGCATAGGCCACGGCCACCGGGTCAAAGAGCGTGGGCGCATGCGGATGCCCTCAGCGCCGCCCATCCACTGGTGGTAGAGCAGCGTCAACTGATCGGTGAGCGGGGAACCGTGAGCAAAAGATCGCCTCCCGCTCCGGCGTCTCCAGGTGGATCTGCGTCGAGTCCAGCGGCATCATGATAGACCGGCACGCCGGAGGCCAGCAACGCTCTCAAGCTCCTGCCGGGTCGCGGCTGATGTTCCACTCCGCATCGGGAGGACGGCGCTGCGCCATCCCGGCCGTCATAGCCCCGATAGATGCTGCCGCCCATCATCACCACCCGTTTGAGCTGGCGGAAGGTCGCCGGGTCGCGCTCGATGGCTGCCTGAATATTGAACAGCGGGCCGATGGCGATGAGCGTGATCTGGCCGGGATGGGCGCGAATCTGGCCGAGCAGAAAACCGGCTGCATCGTGGTTCTTGCGCTCGTTTTCCCAAATCTCCTCATCTTTTATTAGGTCCCCGAGATTGCCGGGGACAATGCCGCCACAGGCTCTGCGCGATTCCTGCCTTGCATACGCGGCCTGGGTGAAGATTTCGTGCGGTGTGGGAATACCAGGAACCACCGGAAGAAGAATGTCATGTGCGGCCCTCTGCCTCGGCCAGGATATCGATCCACCAGCCGCGCCCGCAACTCCGTATCCCCTAGGTGGTCGTGATCCCAATCAGTCGCAGCTCCGGGCTGCGCAAGGCCAGCGCCAGCGCAAAGGCATCGTCGATGTCGTCGCCGATGTCGGTATCGAGAATGACCAGTTCCTGATCACCGGCGGGCGGGCGAAGGGCCGCGGGCGCTTGCGAGGCGGCAGCAGAGGCCGCCATCATCGCAGCCAGGGCAAGGAAGATTCTTGCGTTTCTCATGCCCTTCATTTTAGGGCCTGCTCACACGGCCCCGGTGGTGGCGAGGGCGTAGAAGCTCAACGCCGCGTCGCCCTGTTCCAGCAGCCGCGTGCGTTCAAGCAAACCATAGCGGTCTTCGAGGCGCATCTTGCGCCGGTGCTCGGCAATGACTACGGCATCCTCGATGAGAATTCCGGCAGCCTTCCCGCCCAGCAGACCCAGCGCAGCCGCGTACTCCTCCGCCGCATCCCAGGGCGGATCGAGAAAGAGTACTTCGTACCGTACTCGAACTGCTTCGTACTGTTCTCGTTTTCTGCCAGCCTCCGCGGCTCGGCGCAGAAACGCGCCCACGGCGCAACCGTGAACGCGGAATCCCTCCCTCAGCCCCAGCCTCTCCAGGTTGCCGCGCAGAATCTTCAACGCCGCCGGAGCCCGCTCTACGAACTCCACCCGCGCGGCCCCGCGGCTGAGCGCCTCGATGCCCACCGCGCCCGAGCCGGCATACAAATCCACAAAGGCCGCTCCCTGAATGCGGGGCGCCAGCACGTTGAACAGGGTTTCGCGCAGCCGGTCGCTGGTGGGTCGCGTGGCAACCCCCGGCGGAGCCGCCAGCGTGCGGGAACCGAGCGATCCGGCAATGATGCGCATTGCCAACCAGCATACGGGATGCTATGGGTCTGCGGATACTGCTGCAGCGGTGGCGACAAAAGCTGTTTCTCGGTCCTGGTAATCAGGTGCTTATGACTTGAAAGCCGTGATGAACAAAATGTGGGCGTCTTTTTCCGGCAGAGATATGCTTAGACAGCTACGAAGGTCTATGTCGACTGCTGGGTGACGGGGCGGCGCGACTGCATATTTGTCGAACGTCTGATCAACTAGGCCCATTGCCGTCGAACCGGAAAGTGAGAAAATGATATTAGAATCCAATGATTGCGGGGAGATGAGGTGCAAGCGTGAAATTTCTGCTATTTCTAATTATCTACCCCGGGGTTGTTGTCACGACGCTGCTGATTCTATTCCTGGCATTTCGCTGGTTTCTAGATCCACAAACACGTAAGCAAACTGAATGGCTTCTGGTTTGTGCGGCACTGGTCGAACCAGCCGCTTCTGTTTCGACGTTGATCACCAGGGCTCTCTCCCGCCTGAGGCCTCTCAAGCTGGATCTTTACATCTACCAGATCGACTGTTTCTTCGGTTCGCCAAGCTTTTACATCGGCCGGGTCGTGGGTGCTCATCTTTGGCTAATCATCCTCATGAGCGTTTCCTACTGCCTTCTCTCGGTAGCCATCTTCTGTACCTTCGCTGTATACATGGTACTGCGACCGGAAAGAGAGGCCTTGCGCGTGGCAATGACATTCCTGTTCAATCTTTTCGCTGCCGTGCCACTTTATTTGCTATTCCCGGTCTGTGGACCTGCCTTTGCCTTTCCTAATTTTCCGGCATTGCCACCGGCACATCTGTTCCCACATATGATGCCTATCTCGGCAGCTCCCAATGGGGTGCCTTCTGTGCATATGTCTGCGGCGTTGCTTATCTTATGGTTTCTTTGGCCGTGGTCTTGGGGACGTGCAATTAGCAGCATTTATCTCGGTCTCATAATCATGTCCACGCTTGCTACCGGGCAACACTATTTATTTGATCTGCTTTGTGCGGTTCCCTATGCGGCTTTGGTCATCTGGATAGTTCGCATCCTGGATGATAAGTTGCTTGCTATAAACGCCATTCGTCTTAAAAGGTCAAAGCAGAGATTATCCTGAAGCGTATTCTCCGCTCTTCTTGAAAGGCTCCCGCACCCTCAATCCTTGTGGCTATCGCTACTCTTTCTCGAAATGTTTTTTACACTGTTTCCCATACCTTCCAACCCGGGTTCCCGGTCTGGCCTGATTTTACACATAACGCCATCCGGTCAAGTATTGTAAACAGCTCCCATCGGGACCCCGACCTTTTACAATCATTCTGTATGCGTGGCTGGTCAATTCCGCTGGGCCGGTGGATGGGCGTCGAGATGCGCGTCCATGTCTTTTTCCCGCTTCTGGCGGCCGTTTGCTTGGCGCTTAGCGGCTCGGACGGCATTGGGCGCGGCCTGGCGTTGTTTCTGGTGCTGGTGGCTGCCGTTGCAGTGCGGGAAACAGCGCGGCTGCTGGTAGCCGCATGGCTCGGATTGCGGCTGCGCGCCATTTTGCTGTTGCCCATCGGCGGCATGTTTGCCTACGCCGACCCGGAAAGCCAGGAGGGCTCCAGCCATGGCGGCGGCCAGTTTGCCCTGGCGCTGGCCGGTCCGGTAGCCAATCTGGCCACGGCGCTGTTGCTGGCCGCGGCCTTTCTGGGCGCCGCTGGCGACATCAAACTTTTTGCCCAGCCGTGGATTTCGTCTGCCCATCTGGTGCGCAGCATGGTCTGGATGCAGGCCGGCCTGGGCCTTCTGCACCTGCTGCCGGCTTACCCCCTGGACGGCGGACGGCTGCTCCGGGGCAGCTTTGCCCGCAAGCACGGCTTCACTCCCGCCGGCCGCATGGCTGCCGGGCTGGGCCAGATTCTGGCGCTGATCGCCATGGTGGCCGGCATGTTGCTGCATAGTCCCTGGCTCATCATCGCCGGCTTCTTCATCATGATCGGCGCGCAGATCGAGGACCAGGGCGTCTTCTTCCAGTCGGTGGTAGACACCGTGCATATGCGCGAGGTCATGCTCACCGACTTCGCCACCATCTCCGCCTCCGACACCCTGGCCGGCGCGCTGGTGCGCTGCGTCCACTCGCTGCAAGAGGATTTTCCCGTAGTGCGCGGCCCGCAACTGGTGGGCATCATCAGCCGCCAGCGCATCGTGGACGCGCTGCGCACCGACGGCAACGGCTACGTGCAGGCGGCCATGTCCAAAGCCTTCCAGGTGGCGCGCCCCGACGACACGCTGGGAACCACCATTCGCCGCATCCAGACCGGCCGCGGACTCTCCCTGATTCCCATCACCGATAGCGGGCGCGTCGTGGGCATTGTCAGCGTCCAGAACCTGATGAGCGCCATGTCGCTGCTGGCCGAGCAGCGCCGCCTGGAACGCGAAGAAGCCCGCGAGAAAGCCCTTTAGAAAGCCACTGAATCAGTCGAAGTTTTGAGAGTTCAGCTATACAAGCTGCAATATACTCGATCCGGAGGGAGGTGGGGGTTTCACAGGCTGCCGATCCCCCCAAGAGAAAACCGCGCGAGGACGTGAACCAGACCGCCGCGCGGACTGTTAGAGAAGCTATGAAAGACTCTTAGCTTACATGCCTGGGAATGCCTGTTGTTCTGGTAAATGGGTTGTGGGGACATCAGGCGGTATGAATCTGGTGAAAAGATCTTTTCTTAATTCTTTTAACCTTGAAGATCCTTCATAGTACCGTCCTCGTTTTTCACCTGCTGGTGCAAGCATGTGCTTATCGACCAACAATTTTAAATCTCGACTCGCTAGATTCTCAGAAATTCCCGCGAAGTTCCGATAGGTCGCATTTTTTACTTTGAGTCCCCAAATGCCGTCCGCGATTGCTTGGATCGACCTTAGCGGTAGTCCATTCTCCAAGGCAAGTCTCTCGGCGGCATTCCACACCTTATCCAATTGTTCATTCAACCAAAGAATCCGGTGAGCTTGGGTGAAATGCGCCTTGAGAATGAATCTAATCCACGGTCTAGCATCATTCGCTGGATGCCAAGACCCTTGTCCAACAAGCGCGAGGACGTCGTAATAAGCCTGCTGTTCTTTGCCTAAGTACTCCTCGATGCTGCAAAAATCCGGTTCGAGAATTCCTTCTCGGGCAAGTACCAAAGTATGAAGGCATCTAGCCATTCGTCCGTTGCCATCAGAAAATGGGTGAATCATTACGAGATTAAGATGTGCCATTGCAGCGCGTACTAATTCAGGTGTTCTGTTTTGTGCATTAAGGCTCTCAATCAACTCAGCAACAAGTGGTTCAACAAGTTCTCTAGGCGGGGCTTCGTATACCACCATATTTTTCTTCTCGTCTCGGACAAATACAGAGCCCGGTCTCCAATTGCCAGGGTTCTTTGTTAGGTCGTATTGGAGCATCATATAGTGAAGACTGCGGATGGTTCCCTGTTCGTACTTGAACGACGGATCATTCGCGAGTTGAAGTACGTAAGTCATTGCGCTCCGATAACCGGTTAGCGCATTCCAAGTTTCACCCTCCGCTTCAAACGGTTCGACCCCCTGCACTGCTGCTAATGCATCTTCAACGCTGGCATTATATCCTTCGATACTATTCGAACCGCGAATGGCTCCAGCGAGCATCATTGTTCGCAGCATCCCAGACCATCTGCGGGGCCTCGCGGTTACATGCCGCACTTCTTTCCGAATGCGATTGATCTCTTCAAGTATTGAGATTTCGGAACGATCTAGCGTTGGCGGTATAAACAGCATCTTCGGCCCTCCCGCAAAATAAACACTTGCAAACTGATATTATATCAGTTAATATCTGGTGTCAAGCAGGAAAGTATGTATTTATCTGACATGGACTGTACAAGTATAGCAACACGCGTCTAAGTTGTTGCTGCTCTATTAGATGAGAACAGTATCAACGCTACTATTCATATGGCTGGAGTTACCAAACTCTTCATTCTAAATCTGTTAGAAGATTTAGGGTGCGCCTGTGATGCCTATCATCGCTGGTATGTGAGTGGTCTCCGGGCTCGTTGCTTTCAATGTGATGAGATTTGGGCTTTCTTTTATGATTTCGTTGGTTCATTCGCTATTTATAGACAGATTCTTAGAAGTGAAATATGAATATCACACTTGTTTCTCAGGCTGCATTACTACCTAGTTTTGTGTCATAGCACGGCTTTTTTGCCTGCCCTGAGCGCAGCCGAAGGGTGCCGTTGATGCTGCATAATCAATGCGGGGCTTTAGCCCCTGAGGGAATGTTGGAATTGATGCAAATCATTGTTTCGAGCTTCCCCACCAAGCCGGAGACTACCGTGCCCATCCCCGCCGATCCCGAATCGCAGCTCGCTCCCGGCCTCTACCTCGTCGCCACTCCCATCGGCAACCTGGGCGACATCACCCTGCGCGCCCTTGACGTGTTGCGCCGCGTGGACCGCATCGCCTGTGAGGACACCCGCCAGACGCAGAAGCTGCTCAACCACTTCGAGATCACCACCCCCACCGTAAGCTGCCACCAGCACAACGAGCACACCCGTGCCACCGAACTGATCCAAAACATAAAGGCCGGGAAGGCCATCGCCGTAGTCTCCGACGCCGGAATGCCGGGCATCAGCGACCCCGGAAGCCAACTCGCGGCACAGGCCATTGCCGCCGGCGTCGCGGTCATCCCCATCCCCGGAGCCAATGCGGCGCTCAGCGCGCTGGTCGCCTCCGGATTGCCCACCGATGAGTTCCACTTCATCGGCTTCTTGCCGGAAAAAGCCGGCGCGCGGCGAACCCGGCTCGAAGCTCTGGCCGCCGAGGTGCAAAATGCCGGCGCCCAGCGCACCCTGGTCTTTTACGAGGCGCCGCACCGCATTCTGGAGACGCTTGCCGATCTCGAATCCGTATTTGGTCCCGCCCTGCGCGTAGTAGTGGCCCGCGAACTGACCAAGATTCACGAGGAGTTTCTGCGCTGCACGGTGGCCGAGGCGCGCCGCGAACTGGCCAGCCGCGACCGCATGCGCGGCGAGATCACCCTGCTGGTCGACGTGCAGCCGGCGCAGCCCGCCGCAAAGTCCTCCTCTGGCGCACAGGAGAAGATTGCCGACCGCGTAGCCCGCCTCCAGGCCGAAGCCGGCATCGACGAAAAGGAAGCCCTCAAACGCCTTGCGCGCGAGCTGGGCCAATCCAAGAGCGAGGTCTATCGCGAACTGCAACGGGAGCGGGCGCGCCGCCGCTAAGTTGCCTCCTATTCCCTAATCCCTGTTCCCTGTTCCCTGTTCTCTGTTCCCTGTTCTCTCATCGCCCGGATCTCTTCGATTAACTGCTTTATCTGCTCCGCTTTGCGGCTGCTCATGTCCAGGAAGCGGATGCCTATGGTGTGCTTGTCGTGAATGGCCTGCACCACGCCGCCCAGCCGGAAGGGCAGTCCTTCAAGGTGAAACTCGGTCTCCATCCGCGTGTAGATGCCCACCGGAAAACGTTCGTCGGTGCGGATGCGGCAGCCGCCCAGGCTCAGGTCGAGAATGCGCCCTTGCAGCCTCGATGCAATCTTGATGAGAAAAATCACCGCCGAGGTATCGATTGCTTCCCGCAACGACTCGCGCCGGTCGCGTCCGGTGGGCTTGGCCTGCGGCGGATTGTCGACTTTCATCTTTTCTTCTGATTCCAAGGCTCTCACCGCACGCATTCTGGAAATATCAGTGCCCTTCAGCCAGATTCCACGGGCGCTGTGGGTCAGGCTGCGCAGCTTCACGGCCCTTCAAGCGGTCATACATGTAAAGGTCGCTGGTGGTCCCCAACGACTCGTTGTACAGGTCGATTGCGCCGGTTATCTGCTTCAACTCTTCGCTGAAACGGTGAATTGCGTGCAACTGGCTGGCCGTGGCAGGAAGCTCATATTGGCTCGTTTGAATGAATTTCTGATGGCCGCGGTCCACCAGCCGCGCTACCTGGCCCCCAACCAGCACTCCGGGCCTGATCACAATGGCCACCGGCGCCTCTTTGTCTGCAGTAGCCCGCAGAACTGCCCCCGCCCCATACTTACTCACCAGCACACCGCCTGCAATTTCTGCCCAGGGCGCCACGTCGAAAGAATGTGCGCGCAGCTTCTCCAGAGTCTGATTAAAGTTCAGCTTGCGGGTTTTTCGGCTCACGGTCGCCTTCCAATCTGCGAGGTTTTCAATGCTTTTATCGGCAGAATCCCTTGAAACTGCAACTTCGCATACCCAATCTCGCATACCCGGAGCACTCACCGCAATTCCGATGAAACGTGAAGATCCGCCGGCAAAGACAAGCCGCACTTTAGAATTGGACTATGACGACGAACACACCCGCCGCACTGCCCGAGCTGACCACCGACGACCTCTCCCGCTACGCGCGCCACCTGATTCTGCCCGAGGTGGGCATGGAGGGCCAGCAGAAGCTGAAAGCCGCGCGCGTGCTCTGCGTGGGCACCGGCGGGCTGGGCTCGCCCCTGTCCTTTTATCTCACCGCGGCCGGCATCGGCACGCTGGGCCTGGTGGACTTCGACGTTGTGGACGCCAGCAACCTCCAGCGCCAGATCATCCACTCCACCAAAGACATCGGGCGCAAGAAGCTCGATTCCGCCGCGGAAAAGCTCACCGCCCTCAATCCCTCCGTCAACATCGTCAAGCACGAAACCATGCTCACCAGCGCCAACGCCATGGAAATCATCAAGGATTACGACATCGTGGCCGACGGCACGGACAACTTCCCCACCCGCTACCTGGTCAACGACGCCTGCGTGCTGCTGGGCAAGCCCAACGTCTACGGCTCCATTTTTCGTTTTGAGGGCCAGGCCAGCGTCTTCGCCACCGAGGCAGGCCCCTGCTATCGCTGCCTCTATCCCGAGCCGCCGCCGCCCGGCCTGGTTCCCAGTTGCGCCGAGGGCGGAGTGCTGGGCATCATGCCCGGACTCATCGGCGTCATCCAGGCCACCGAGGTCATCAAGCTCATCCTCGGCAAAGGCGAATCGCTCATCGGACGGCTGCTGCTGGTCGACGCCCTTACCATGAGATTTCGTGAGCTCAAGCTGCACAAGAATCCTCAATGCCCGGTCTGCGGCTCCAACCCCACCGTGACCGAGCTCATCGACTACCAGCATTTCTGCGGCATTGTGCCCGAAACCCCGGAGGAGAAAACAGTGAAGAACGGAATCCCCCAACTCGCCGTAAAGGAGCTCAAGCGCCGCATCGACGCCGGCGAAGACGTTTACATCCTCGATGTGCGCGAGCCCTACGAGTACAAGATCGCCCAGATCGGCGGCAAGCTGATCCCGCAAAACGATGTCCCCAATCGCCTCTCCGAGATCGACCGCAACCGCGAGGTCATCGTGCACTGCCGCTCGGGCGTCCGCTCGCAGAAGATCGCCGAATTCCTCAAGCAGCAGGGCTATCCCCGCGTCGTCAACCTCGCCGGCGGCATTCTAGCCTGGGCCGACGAGATCGATCCCAGGATGCAGAAGTACTGAGGGGCGGCAAAATGACGATTCGACTTGACAGATCATCCCAGAAGTGGGATAAATGTCGGAACGGGCATCTCATGCATAAATCGGCCAAAAACCAGGTGATCCGCAGTAGCGGCAACGTCTTTGCTGATCTAGGCCTGCCGGATGCAGTGGAACTCGACACTAAGGCCCGGCTTTGCGCCGCTCTAAATCGGATTGTCGAGCGGAAGCGGCTCACTCAGGCGGTAGTTGCCGCTGCGCTCGGCATCAACCAGCCGAAGGTTTCCGCACTCCTTCATTACAAGTTGGAGGGTTTCTCCGTCGAGCGCCTGATGCACTTTCTCGTGGCGCTCGGCCAGGACGTGCAAATTCTCGTCAAAACCAAGCCCAACTCCCGTTCCGCTCGCATCGCCGTTAAAGCTGCCTGATTCCGCAAGCAGTTAACGGCATTTTATCGGCATTTTATCGGCATTTTTATCGACAGTTTATCGGCACGTTATCGGCCATCCAGCCATCTCACAGATTGTCATCCCTCCGCTCCATCTTAATCCTGTTGCCTCGAACGCCTCCTCCAACTCCGCAACCGAAAGACACCTCAAGCTAGATGACATTGACCTCTAGTTGAAACTCCGCCTCGGCCTTCATGTTACATGGACCATGCAAATATCTGAAGTGGTCCGGCCCGTCATACCAGTAATACCAACCAGGAAGGTCCGGTTCTATGTCTCGTCTTCGCCTATCGCTGTTAAGGATATAACCGCCCTTGTGCCAGAAGACCCCGGAGGCCTCATTCCCGTCAGCGTCACTGAATCCCGCCGTGTCTGAATCGGGCCATGCCGCCTTTGCGATTGCATCAAGGAAAGCAATGCACTGACTCGTCAGAGACGGATTCTCAACATTGCGCTCTTCAACGTCTCCGACAGTATAAGAATGGGACTTCCTGCAATCACAACAAGTCACAGTGAAGGGCATTATCGGAGGTAGAAGCGTGTGCTTGAATTTCTCATCCGGCCCAATCACATGAAGCGTGAGGCATACGTCACACCCGTCCGTCTTGCATTTCACCGTCCAACACCGATACACTATCGTGACTTCCTTTTGCAGCAAGGTTGGCAGCGGCTAAAAAGTCACATCAAGTAAAATCTCATCAAGCTGGTCTTCCGTCAGCAGTCCTTTGTCCAAGAGAACCTTGAAGAGCATCCCAATGGCTTTGCTGTTCCGGTGATTCTGCAACTCATCACGCTGAGGTGATTTTCCCTCACCGTGTAAGGTGTAGAAGACTCGTTTCTCCACCTCAAGGCCGTCCTGCTTATATGTGCGCTCGGCTAGAGCCTCATCCTTTGTCGGCATGTTCCCACCCCATACACAGATTCTCAACCTACACCCGGTATATCGCTTGTGGAAAATGGAACAAGATTACAAAATTGGTTCGTGTGGTTGAGTTTGCGGCATACAATACGCCTATGTACATGAAAAACAAACGGCACTTCCCCGGAGCAACTGTGCGAGTCACTCCGAAACTACGTCCCGAAGTAGGGCACCATGTGCCGCCTGTGCTCTTGGGTTTCAAGGGTGACGGACGGCAAGTGCGTGTGAACGGCATCCTCAGCTATCGCAACGGTGGCCTTGCCGAGTTTGACGCTTGCTTGACTGAGGATGAAGAAAAGGCGTTAGCCAGCTTAGTCACAAGTGTAGCGGACCGCGTTCACACCATGCTTTTGGACAACGGCAACAACGACGGGCGCCGTCGCACGAGACGTGCGGCGCGGAGGTGACGGTCAAGACTGCTTTGACCTCACTCTGAGGCCGCGGGTTGGCGGAGAAGATCAAGGGCGACCAAGCCGCCACCAGCAAAGACATCGACGCCGCCAAAGCCATCCAAGCCGGCATTACAGATCAATTCGCTAAATGGGGCGTCCCCGCGCCAAAACCTTAGGACGCCAATTTGGCCGCGCCGAAGAGCCTGCGCATCCAGCTGGATTTTCTTTCACAGCGCGGTGGCTTAGGATGCTTGGAATTCAGATGAAATTCCCGGCAGGCAACACAATCGCCGTGCCGCGGACAGTCCCGTTTGGGACAACTACAGACAATGGGCTGTTCGTTCATTTTTGCAACATTCCTCCCGGCAAGGCTGGTTGGTCCCACATAGGTCACAGGCCGTTAGCCCTATGCGCCGAAGGCAGTAGGCCCCGCCGCAGGGGTCTTGCCGTTCTCTTCCATCTTGCCGAAGATCATCTTGCCGCTGGCGGTCTGCAGCACGCTGGTCACACTGATCTCCACTGTCTTGCCGATCAGCTTGCGCGCATGATCGACCACCACCATGGTGCCGTCGTCCAGGTAGCCCACCCCCTGGTTGAACTCCTTGCCTTCCTTGAGGATGAGCACCGACATCTTTTCGCCGGGCAGCACCACCGGCCTGAGCGCATTGGCCAGGTCGTTGATGTTCAGCACCTCGACGTGGTGCAGATGGGCCACCTTGTTGAGGTTGAAGTCGTTGGTGACCACCTTGGCCTGCCATTTTTTGGCCAGCTCCAGCAGCTTCAGGTCCACCTCGCGGATGGAGGGAAAATCGTCGGAGACGATCTGCACCTGGATGGCGTCGTTGGATTGCATCCGTTGCAGCATATCCAGTCCGCGGCGGCCGCGTTGCCGTTTGGAGCTGTCGGTGGAGTCGGCCACCGTCTGCAGCTCGCGCAGCACGAACTCCGGTATCACCATCATGCCGTCGATGAAGCCCGCCTCGGCGATGTCGGCGATGCGTCCGTCGATGATGACGCTGGTGTCCAGCACCTTGGCGCTGCGCCGCGTGGGCCGGTCGCCCGTGAAAACGGTGCCCAGCGCTGCCGGGTTCAGCAGGTCGCCCTTGCTGGCTCCCACCAGCAGCCCCACATAGGTCATCAGCAGCAGGTCGAAGATCTGAATTATCGAGGATGTAGGCCCGGGCGTCAGAGCGCCGCGCAGCACCATGCAAAACAGCGCCGCGCCCAGGATGCCCAATATGCTGCCCACCACGGCGCCGATCAGCCGTTTCAGGCTCAGCGCGCGCACGCGAAGCTCGAAGACAATGAATGCGCCGGCCGCCCCGGCGCCCATTGCCGCACTCATCCATCCTGTCATGCCGAATGGTTGAAGGTAAAAACAGACCCCGGCAAGCAGGGCCACAAAAAGAAGACGAATCACAATCAGATCCATAAAAAGGCCAACCCCCCTCTGGCAGGGAGATAAAAATCGCCAGACTTGGTACCGATGGGGAGTATCCCACTCGCCCACGCAGCAGTCAAGGGGGGAAAGAAATAGTCGTCAGTTCTCAGTTCTCAGTCGACGGCGATCTGTTTTGACTGACCACTGACAACTGAAAACTGAGAGCCTGTTTTTTACGACGCCACCGCCAGTTCCACCACGGGAACCATCCGCTGCGAACCTTTGCGGGGGCCGCGCTTGCGGGCGCTCATCACCTTGATGCGTTCCAGCAGCTCGTGGGGCGAGTAGTTCTTCTTGGCAATCAGGGCATCGGCAGCGTGCATCTCGCCCGCCATCCTTTGCGGGTCGCCCAGCAGAATCATGGGTACATGGGCCGCCATCTGCTTTAGCCGCTCCACCAACTGGCTGCCGTTCATCTGCGGCAGACCAAAATCGGCCAGCACCAGGTCCACGGCGGTCTTGGCAAAGAGGTCGATGGCCTCCTGACCATTGCTGGCTGAAACCACCCGGTATCCGTTGGTCGCCAGCATGAATTTGAGCACGGAAAGATCCTGCTCGTTGTCGTCTACGCAGAGAATTATTTTCTTGGGTCGCATGGTCTGGAAATAAACTCCTTGGTGCAGGATTTCTTGATTCCAACTCGGCACACTCCACCTATGCCCGCTCTGGGTGCAGGTTGGCGCAATGCGCTTGGGGCCCGGATGCCGGGAGTGAGCCGGCCTTTCCCTGGTTCATCTTGCGGCGGGATTGCCTTGCATACCGCGCGTACGGCCCTGGCGGGCACGGCGAACGTGCTATGCGGCAACTGGCCATTCGATGCACAGGCAGCTGTCTTCGCTCACGGTCAGTTTGTAAATTGAAACCTGAGGCAAAACCCGGCAGGAGCGCCGGTAAAAATCATTCAATGAAGGCCAAGCGTACGGGGAATCGGCCCTGATGGGAAGAGGGAAAACGAAGCGAAAATCAGCCTCATAATCCGAATGTAATCAGAGGAAAATGGCTAGATTTAAGACATAACGTCACTTGCAGCTATTCGAGTCTGTTGAAAGCATGTGTAAACCGGAAGGAAAAGCCGTCCTCTTGCCTCAGGAATGGTGCTGACAAGAACACGAGGAGCGCAGACCCTCGCCGAATTTACAATTCGATCAGCGGCCGGGGCAGGCGGGTCTTGGCGCGATCCAAAAACAGTCTCATGCGCAGAGCCTCGCCCCGCTGCAGGGCAACCAGCCGCATATGCCTGCGGATGTGATCGCCGTCTTCCAACAAGGCTACCTGCGCCTCATCGAACTCCGCATCTTTTTCCAGCCGCTCAATCCGCTCTTCAATAGTGCGGCGAAACCGGGGACTGATTTCAAAGACATCATTGGTTGCGCAGTTAGTCTTCATGGAAGGCTCCTGGAGAGAAAACTCTTGCCCTCGGAAAAATATTTCTCGGGAAGGTTAAAGTTTCATCAACCTTTGCCGATACTAATAATGAAGATTGTGGCGCGCCAGATTACAGTGGGGTACAACTAAAGTAATTAACTGTCCTGATATAGGACAATTGAGGTCCTTTTTAGGCTGCTTTTTACACAGCTTAATCAGTTTTCAGTTGGTTCGCTAATCTTGTGGCGCGGTGGCGATATAGCCCTGGGCTTGAGCACACGTTCCTGAAACTGGCTGCCCGCCTCATGCTCCATGGACAGCACATGGGCCTGACTCCCCGAGGTGTCCAACAGGATGCCCAGGGTCAGAGGATGGTGCGTTTCAGCCACAAAGCTCTTGAGCGTTTGCGGCTGCTTGCCCTCTGAGACCGTGCAGTCGTCCCTGGTCAGGTGGGGAACCAGGTTGCCCGACTTGTCCTTGGCGGTAAAGACGACATCCACCAGGTTGACGTTCAACTTGTTGAGGGTGGCCATTGGCTGGGCCTCGGGCGCCGGGCCAGGCGCGGTGCTGACCGGGGGCGCGCCGGGCGAGGGAGCCGGCTGGGCCCAGGCGGATACCAGAGCCGGCAGGCCAAGCAGCAAAGCGGCAACTCCCCATTGAGAAAACATTCTGGTCCTGTAGACGAAACTGGGACTCTCAAGAGAGCATACCAGAAAGGTTTCGCGCCGGGCGCAACCTACGCGGCGCTGGCGCGTCTGATAATCTGACAATTGCAGCACTGTGTCAATTGGTCAGTTACTCAGATTTGCTTTCCTCGACCACTGGAGAGTACTTGTGAAGCTAGGTTTAACGGCAATCGCGCTGGCCGCGCTCCTGAGTTCGAGCTTGAGTTTGGCGGCTCTGGCCCAACAGCAACAATCCCCCGTGCCCGACGCCCCGACGCCCCAGGCGCCCAAGCCGCTGTCTTCTGACGTGAACGGCCCAATTACCCCCGGCAAGGGTACCGGGGAGATCACGCCGGGGCCCACTTCGTCCTCCAACCCTCCGGCTCAAAAGCCGGCGCCCAGCAGCCAGGCGCCCTCCAGTCAGGTCATCTCTGGCCAGGCTAAGGACCAGGTCCAGACCGCAACGCCTGAGATGCCCGCCGCCGGCGAGGGCGTTGATAAGGCATCCACAACATTCGTCTTGCAACGTGAACTTCATCGATGTCCCGGTCACCGTCAAGGACTCGAAGGGCAAGCTGGTTGCCGGCCTCACGTATAGGCGACTTCAAGGTCTACGAGAACGACACCCGTGAGCCAATCTCCTTTTTCACCACGGATTCCTTCCCGCTGTCGATCGCTTTCGTCATCGATCAGAGCCTGACCTCCGACGTGATGACCAAGGTAAACAACTCCCTGGGCGCCATCCAGGGCGCGCTTACGCCCTATGACGAATTGGCCGTCTTTTCCTATAACAACGGCGCGCAGAACCGCTCCGGAGGTTTCACCGGCGCGCAGAGCGCGCGGGTTCCCTTCGTGCTTTCCATGACCAAGACCGCCGGCGCGGAGATGCTGGTGCCGGTCACCGACGGCCCGCTGGCCGGCTGCAGCATCCGCCAGAACGGCAACTGCGCCGACCCCAACATCCAGCCAGGCGGATCGGCCGGCGGCAGCACATTCATGTCCCTCCCCAAGGAGATTCACACCCTGAACGACGCGATTCTGGCCGCGGCCAAGGAGCTGTCGACCCGCCCCAAGGGACGCCGCCGCATCATCTACGTCATCAGCGACGGCAAGGAGTATGGCAGCAAGGCCAAATATCCCGAGGTGCTGAAGTACCTGCAGACCAACAAGACCGCCGTCTACGGCACGCTGGTGGGCGATTCGGCCCGCTGGGGCGAGGGCTACGTAAGCCGCATTCACGTGCCCGGCATGATGACGACAACATCCTGATCAAATACGCCCACGCCACCGGCGGCGTGCTGGACTCCGAGCGCGGCGTGGACGGCATCGAGAAGAGCTACGCCAAGATCGCCGAGGAGGCGCGCAACCAGTACACGCTGGGCTACTACAGCCACCAGCCGATCATCGACACCAGGTTCCGCAAGATCGATGTGCGCGTCGAGCGGCCCGGCATGGAGGTCATCGCCAAGACCGGCTACTACACCTCGGGTCAGGATGCCCGCTAGGAGCGGCTGACACGCTCAATGGTTATAGACACGAAAGGCCTGTGCTCACGCACAGGCCTTTCTGTTTGAATCGAATGAACACAGCGACAAGAACTAAAAGCTCTACGGAACCGAATCCAGCCTTGAATCCCGGCCGTGACTTTATTTGTGCTCGTTTGGCGTCGAGACGGGCGGCGCTGTGGGAGCCGCATTCTGCTGTGTGGTCGGCGCCGGAGGAGTAGGCTCGGTCGCACCCTTGAGGCCTTCCCTGAAGCCCTTCAATCCCTCGCCCAATCCTTTGCCCAGTTCCGGCAGCTTCTTGCCGCCAAAGAGCACAAGTAAAACAATCGCTATGACCAGCAGATGCGTCGGCTGAAATAGATCGCCCATGATTTTATCCTCCGCGCGCCGCGCTCTGGCCGTCGCGCACTCCAGAGATTATTGTCGCATAAAGCCGTCCGCCTGCGCAGCGGCGCGTTCAGTGAACGGTCGCCGGGCTTTTCACTGACCACTGGCCACTGTCAATTCACCTGTGCCGGCTTGCCCAGCCGCTCCGTCACCATGGCGTAGAAGGCGCGCAGGTCTTCCTCGTCGCCCACGGTCAGCCGGCGGTAGACCTTCATCAGCGGAAAGAGCCGCGAGGCGCGCACCTCGATGGCCGGAACCGCCGCCACGCTGCCGGGATACTGGGTCATCTCCCAGGCGCCGGCATAGCGGCGGCGCAGCACCTCGCCCAGGTAGCTGCCCCACAGGCGCACCTCGAAGTCCAGGTCCAGCTCCGGGCTCTCGCCCACCATGACCAGAATCTCGTCCAGCGCGTCAATCGACTCCGAAGTAAAGTCCAGCTTCTGCTGGAACTCGCTCATGGCCAGGTCCGCCGCCGCTCGCGCATAGCCCTCCATCATCGTCCCCAGATCGGGGAAGACCGCCGACTCCAGTCGTTTGCGCAGATCGGTCGAATTTCTCATCCAGTCACAAAAGTATAATCCGCCGCGCCAAATTTAGAAGAGGTTTCCTGGGCACGAAAATGGCGCTCATTCCAGGTTTGTGGCAGACTGAGAAGGGCGTGTCTCTCGTTCTTAGTACGGCCGCTCTCCTCCTCACTGAGAAGCCCCTTCCGCCTCCCAGGTAGTTTCACAGCCTAGTTGTGAAGGGTCCCAGATGAAAACCATCAAGTTCATTATTCTTGCCGCTCTGCTAGCCGTTAGTTCCAGCAGCGCCCGCTCCGCCAATCGCGACATCTATCCCGACCCGTCGCAAGCCAAGGCCGACATAGCCGCCGCCCTGAAAACCGCCGCCGCGACCCACAAGCGCATCCTGCTGGACTTTGGCGGTAACTGGTGCCCCGACTGCATAGTGCTGGACATTTACTTCCACGACCCGGCCAACCGGCGAATCATGGAGGCGAATTTCGTGCTGGTCCACGTGAACATCGGCAGGATGGACGCCAACCTGGATCTCGCCGAGCAGTATGAGGTTCCTCTGCGGCGAGGCGTGCCCGCTCTCGCCGTTTTGACGAACACGGCAAGCTGCTCTATAGCCAGAAGGGCGGGGAGTTTGAGGCCATGAGCCGCATGGAATCCGCGGCAGTCACGCGATTTCTGAAGCAGTGGGAACCCGAGCGGCCTTGCTCGGCGGTGATGGTGAACTGCTAAAGCCAGCTCTCCCAAGTCAGCTATGGGCCTGCCCTCAGCCTAGCAGCTTCATATGCTTGGTGTTCTGGTAGGTGTAGACGATGCGGTGAGCGACGGTGATGGTGGAGAGCACGGCCAGAATCCACAGCACCGGGGCCATGGCACCGCACCAGTTGAACACGGCGCCGATGATGATGAGCACAATGCGCTCCGGGCGCTCCATGAATCCCACCTTGCACTGTTCGATAAGGTTCTCGGCGCGGGCGCGCGTGTAGCTGACCATCAGTGACGTGACCATCACAAAGGCCACCAGCACTACGTAACGAAACTTGTTAATGCGGCCGTAGTAGACCAGCAAGCCGAAGAACAGCACCACGTCGGAGTAGCGGTCGATCACCGAGTCGAAAAACGAGCCGAAGACTGTGACTTTATTGATGCGCCGCGCCACCCGGCCGTCCACCATGTCAAAGAGGCCGGCGCAGAAGATCACCACGCCCGCATAGAAGAACATCCAGTTGGCATTGGCGGCGTTGGCGTGGCCAAACAGAAACGCGGCCACGATGTTGATGACCAGGCCGATGAAGGTGAGCACGTTGGGCGAGATGCGGGTCAGCGACAGGCCATGCACGATCTTGTCGAGCAGCCATCCGCAGGCGCGGCCAAAAGCGCTGGTCCAGGTCATTTCATTCTTCCTTGCTTCTGTTCTACTTCTGTTCCGGGCCGGAGGGCTCAGTGGCGGCCTCATCGGCCTCATCGTGAATGGTGGTCAGTTTCAAAATTTCCAGTTCGCGCTTGCCGTTGGGCGTGACGATGGTGGCCACGTCGCCCACCCGCTTGCCCACCAGTCCGCGGCCGATGGGCGAGGTGGTCGAGATCAGCCCCTTGGCCACGTCGGACTCCTCGCTGGTCACCAGGCGGTAGACGATCTCCTCGTCCTTGGTAGAGTCGTAAACCACCACCGTGGAACCAAAGCCGACCTTGTCTTTGGGAATGTTGGAGAGATTGACGAGGGAAAGCTCGGCCATGCGCCGGTTCAGTTGGGCAAGGCGCGCGTCCACAAAATGCTGGCGCTGCTTGGCCATGTGATACTCGGCGTTCTCCGACAGGTCTCCCATGGCCACGGCCTTCTTGATCTCGGCGGGAAGCTCGTGGTTGAGCTCGTGCTCCAGAAGTGCGATCTCGGCTAGAATCTGCTTTTTGATGTGTTCGGGCATCCGGGGTCCGTGGCGGCGAGCGGGGTTTGCGCCTTCCGCAAGAGATAGAAGAACTCAACTTTGTATTATACGCAGAACAGGGGTCAGCCACCCCAGCGACGAAGACCTGTCGCCGGGGACCCCGGCAGGGATTAGGGGTTAGGGATTAGGCCCTGTTTCTCCATGAAAGATTGCAAAATCAGCGTGGCGGCGACCTGGTCGACTACGCGGCGATGCAGCTGGCGGGGGTGGCCGGCTTCATAGAGAATTTGGTGAGCTTCGCGGGTAGTCAGCCGCTCGTCCCACAGGTGAATGGGCAGGCCGGTCAACGCGCCCAGTTCGGCGGCAAAGGCCTGAGTTTTAGCGGCCTGGGAGCTGACGCCGCCGGCCAGATACAGAGGATTGCCCACCACGATGCCCGCGACGCCAAAGCGGCGGCAGAGGCGGGCAAGCGAGCGCAGGTCTTCGCGTTGATTGCGCTTGCGCTCCAGCGTCAGAACCGGCTGCGCCGTCAGGCCCAGCTCGTCCGAGACGGCTACGCCGATGCGGCGGTTGCCGATGTCGAGGGCGAGATAGCGAGGATGAGAGGCAGCTTGCAGCGTTTGGCTCCTGCTTCCAGCTTAATGGCGGTATCCGACCCTGAATTGAAAAGCATGAAAAAGGAGGGGGTACCCCCACCCATACTTTGGACGCAAAATCCTTGTTTTCTTGGGGTTACAAGGAGGGTTGCGCTGCAAAATATAGAAAACAAAGAAGTTCCCTGCAAAATATTCCTGGTAAAGGAGTTACGTGACGTTTCGGCCTCTGCCGGCAACTTACGGCTGAAAGGCGGCGCGCTCGTTGCATCACAGTTTCACAGGAAATAGGGGGGAGGGGGTACCCCATCCTTTCCCGCAAAGTCGGCCGGATAGAACCCGGCCTGAATTCAAAGTAGCAGAATGCGGGAAATAATCTGCAAGGACTTGCCGTCCAGGCAGACGGCGCATGCGCGGCACCTGCGGTGCGGCAGCCGCTCGCTTTTCGTTCGCAAAGGCTGAAGATCGTATTATCCCAGGTCCGAGAATCCGGACTCGGGGTACCCGCCAAGAGTTTCACCCTCTCTATCAATCGTTACCTCGAGCTAGACTACGCTGCAGGATCTGCTCAACCTGTTTAGGAGTCAGTTTCACAAGGTGCGCTATCTCCTTCAAATGGGCATTTTCTCGTAGGCGATTAAGAACCTTCAAATTGCTAGCTCTAGCTGCAACAATTGCGATGCTCTCCATCATGAGCCGTATATCGTGATCGCCGAGTGAGGAATTGTTTACAAGCTTCCCATAAATACGGAAAGACCCCATATCAACGTCAAGGAACTGGAGTTCAACCGCACCACCACTGTCCTCGCAATGACCTAGGTTTGCCAGAACAGCTTTATCCGAACCAAGTGCTTTTTGGTTGCCTGTGCGATACGCAGATATCCTCTCCTGAAATTTCTCGCTCTGACCGATGTAAATAGACTCGACTCTGCCAGTCTTTGTTCGCAATACCCAGCGATAGACCTTAGGGCCAGATATCATGTCCCTCGCCTGAGTGGTTTTTGGCAGGTTCTTATGCCAAGGGAAATGATGCCCCTTCACTAAGACAGGCATCCAGTAAAGCGGAATCTCGATGCTTATCACATCGCCCATCACGTCACCCCTCTAAACAAAATCACAGGAATAGTGAAGTAATATCTTAAGCGCGAACGACGACTTCGAGCAGCCTTTCGCATAGCCCTATCGCCATCAAGAGGCAACCGCCATCAATTTTCGGCTACCTTCTGCCTTTACTATCAGTTGAAGCTTGGCATTGACTTCACGGTGACGACCCTCAATCTGAGCGTGGAGTCGCGATTCCTTTGTCCATTGATTCTCATGCCATGTCCGTTCGGCTTTCTGGATGTCCTTCAGTTTGTCAACGACATCGGCCATATCGCGAAATCTCGTCTGAAACTCATTACCTACTACGTACGCAAACAACTCCCGCGCCTTCCCATCAGTGCCAACTTTTGTGAGACGAAGTTTGGCGATTTCCAGAATTCCCTCTCGCATCACAGCAGCGAGGGTTGCCGCTAGACGAGGCTCTACAACAGGCATATCGTCCACAACGCACATGCCACGCTGCTTCTTGGGGAACACACGGCAGGCCACCATCACATAGGGTGTTTCATATTGCGTGCGATACTTCTTCGCTTGCGTTATGAATGCATTTGACCACGTGGATACGTTCTTGCTCTCATAGATAATACAGCCAGCCTCCCTTTCACCATCCATCACCGTATGGAGTATGTCTGCGCCCTTCACTCCGCGTCCGATTCGCTCAATTTCATCTCTCGGGAATGCCCGTACCAGTTCAGCATAGAGATCGAGTTCACCCTCCTCTCCAAACTGTTCACCGGACTTTTTCTCCAATTGTCTATTAAGGTCATCAACCTTGCTTTGCAATCTGCTCAACTCCACCGTATGCTTCAACTGCTCTTTCTCTCTTGCGTCTTCAGCAGCCTCCTTCTTGGCCTTTGCGATCGCAGCATCTCTCTTCTTCTCCGCCTCTCGCAACTTCTTATTGAGGTCATCAATCTGGCCTTTCGTCTGACGCCCAGCCTCGGCGGTTGCCGCCCTCCGTGCATCTTCAACCTGCTTTGCTATGCTCCGCTCGGTGGCACCCAGCTTATTCCTTAAGTCACGCAACTCCGCACTAAATCCTCTTTCGGCGTCTTGTCGGGCAATCTTCTTCTCAACATTGAGTCGAACCTTAAACTCATCTTCGAGTTCTTTCCGTGCAGCCTTGGTCGCGGTCTGTACGGCAATAGATTTCATTTTGTCCAGCTTCGTATGGAGTGCTTGCTCATCCATCGATGCTGGCAATACTTGTCCACAAAGAGGGCACTTATTGGGCATATAACCTCCGTATAAAGAGTGTTGTCAAGTATTCTGAACCTCCCACACAAATACTTCAACCGGCTTCAAGTCTGGGTCGAAGCGTTCTCGCGCAAGTTCGATGAGCTTATCTTCGCGGATTTTGTCGATCAGGGGCATGGGTGCATCCGCCTTTCAAATGGGGCTTTGCCAATAATGTACACCCTGGGGAGCAGTTTACTCTTAACTTAAAAAACCTCTGAACAAGTCTCTACTGCGGCCCAACATTCCCTCAGGGGCTAAAGCCCAAACTCTAATTGAATCGTCTATCGGCACGACTAAAGCCACCCCATCGACGAAAACCTATCGATGGGGACCCCGGCAAAGTCATGCCCTGACACATCTTGCTACAACCTTTGCATTTTTCCGCAAGCTATATAGCCGTGCTCTTTCAAAACGTCAACTTAATCAGAGACTCCTTAACGGCTTGGGTACCAAAGAGTAGAAATGCCCTGTTACAGAGCCACTACCCGGTACAATGAAGAGTAGGGAGTCCCGAAGGGGATTCTCCGCGTTTTTTTCAGGTTGAGAAGGGCTGACAGCAGGGATGGCGCGCCGAAGACAGACGAGAAGAAGAGGAAAGCGTTCTGGCGCGGGTTTTTTGTGGGCGGTGTTGCTGGTTTTGCTGCTGGCGGCGGGGGCTGGCGCGGCCTGGATGATTTTAGAGCCCTTCGGGCCGTCGAGCGAGACCTTCGTCGAGATTGCGCCGGGGGCGAGCGCAGCGAAGATCGGGCGGCAACTGGAGGCGGCGGGCATTGTGCGCAGCCGGTACGGCTTCGACGTGATGCGCTGGGGAACGCGGGGAACGCTCAAGTCCGGCGAGTACCGGTTCGATCACCCGGCAGCGGTCGCGGAAGTTTACGAGCGCATTGCGCGCGGCGATGTTTTTACCAAGGCGGTAACCATACCGGAGGGCGCGAATCTATTTGAAGTCGCCACCCGGCTGGAGCAGGCGGGTTTTGGCGGAGCGCAGGATTTCCTGAACACGGCGGCCACGCAGGTACGCCTGGTGACCGATCTGGATCCCAGAGCAAAGAGCCTGGAGGGCTTTCTGTTTCCGGATACGTATCATTTTCAGCGCAAGGCGACTCCAACGCAGATTTGCGCGGCGATGGTGAAGCGCTTTCGCGCGGTGGCCGGGCAAATTGGATTGAAGGGAAACGTGCATCGAGTGGTGACTATGGCTTCGCTGGTGGAACGGGAGACGGCGCTGGACCGAGAGCGTCCGCTGGTGGCCAGCGTCTTCGAGAATCGGCTGGCTAAAAAGATGCCTCTGATGACCGACCCGTCGGTGATCTACGGCCTGGAACTTGAGGGGCGCTGGCGGGGCGTAATTCACGAGAGCGATCTGAAGTTCAATACGCCCTACAACACCTATCTGCACGCCGGGTTGCCACCGGGTCCGGTGGCCAATCCGGGAATGCGGTCGCTGCGCGCGGCTATGGAGCCGGCGAAAACGAAGTACTTTTACTTTGTGGCCGCAGGAGCCGATCCCCAGGGAGGGTCACTGTTTTCGAGCACCTCCGCAGAGCACGCGCGCAACGTGGCCGGCTACCGGAATGCCGTGAAGAAGGCAGGCAGCCAATGAGAACAAGCCTGCGCCGCGCCGCCTCCGCAACTCTCGTTTTTCCGATGATTCTGCTCTCCGGCTGCCTCTTCACCACCCGCCGGCTGCCTATTCCCAAACAGCCTTTGATTACCCGGACGGCCACGCCGGAAGAGCTGGTGGCGCAGCTCGACAAGCGCTGGAACGAGCTTCAGAGCCTGAATGCCACGGTTGAAATCCAGGCCAGCGTGCTCAAGAGCAAGGAAGGCACGGCCCGGGACTACAGAACCTTCCGTGGGCACATCCTGATGCGCAAGCCGGAGATGCTGCGCGTGCTGGGACAGTTACCGGTGCTGGGCACGCGCATGTTCGACATGGCCAGTGACGGAAAGAGTTTCACATTGTTCATTCCGTCGAAGAACAAGGCGGTGAAGGGCGAGAACACCCTGAAGAAAAAGTCCACCAACCAGATTGAGAATTTGCGGCCAGGATTCTTTTTCGACGCCATGGTGGTGCGCGGATTGGAACCCGACGACTTGTACGCGGTGGTGTCGGATTCAGAGACGGTGGAGGACGCGGCCCGGAAACACCTGTACAACGTCCCGGAATACATTCTCAGCATCAGCCGCCGCAAGCCGGACAACAGGCAGTTGACGCCGGTGCGCGTGGTGGTCTTCCGCCGCGACGATCTGCTGCCTTCTCAGCAGGATCTGTTCGACAGCGAGGGCAACCTGGAGACCGAGGTTGAGTATGCGGATTACCGGAATTTCGATTCTGTCATGTATCCTTCCACGATCACCATCAAGCGCCCGCTGGAGGAGTACCAGCTGGTTCTGACGGTTGAGAGCGTGCAGGAAAACATGATCCTCACCGACGACCAGTTCCAGATCAAAATCCCCGAGGGAACCACAACACAGAAACTGGAATAGCGGCTCGACTGTGTTAGTATCCCGGCAAACGCACACACTACGTTTCCGGAGAGCCTAACATGGAAAGCAACCTCCGCCCGATGAGTCTGGGTGAGATTCTGGACCGCACCGCGCAGCTCTATCGCGAGCATTTTCTGCTCTTTGCGGGCATCTATGCCGTTTACTCCGGCGTTGTGCTAGTGCTGAGCCTCGTCCAAATCGGATTGACTTCGTTGCTGAAGGGTTCGGCACTCACAGTGTGGGTTCCGGTACTTCTCGGCTTCATCGCTGTAATCGAAGCTATGTTCCTCATTATTTTTGCGGGCGCGGTCATTGCGGCCATCAACCGCGCCGTAGCCTGGGTTCATCTAGGCGAGCCAGCCACCATTCGCGGCGCATATTTGAGCACTCTGCCCCAGCTGGGCCGCTACATATGGCTCATGATCCTAACTACTTTTTTCATCTGCGCGCCGCTACTGTTGTTACTCATTCTGATCCCGCTGGCTATCTTTACGGTCCCCGGATTATCCCCCGGCGGCTTCGGCTTGGGAGCGTTGGGAGTTCTTGTCATTTTACTTTTAGTCCTTTTCTTTATTGCCTGGCTTGTCTACGCCATCATCATGGGCCTGCGCTATTCACTTGCCGTTCCGGCCTGCGTGGTAGAGAACTTGAAGGCCCGCAAGGCGCTCCACCGCAGCATCGAACTCAGCAAAGGCTCGCGGGGGCGCATTTTTTTCCTTGGGTTGCTGATTTTTGTCATTCAATTCGGGTTGGTACTCCTGACTCAGGTCTTTTTTGTTGCGGCTGTATTCAATCAACCCAGCCATATATTGCCAGCGTGGATGCAAGCTCTGCAGCAGATCGTCGGCTTTTTTACCAACACTTTCCTGGGGCCGATCTGGGCTACCGGCATTGCCCTCTTCTACTACGATCAGCGAGTGCGCCGGGAGGGCTACGACATCGAGTGGATGATGCAGGCCGCCGGACTGACTGCGCCTGCGCCAGCATTGTCGGCTGAATCGGGAGCTACTGCTGAAGCCGCCGTCAAGGCATTGGAGAACGGGGACGAGGGCGGAGCAGCGCGGGTTGACTCAGAGCTTAGTCCAGAGTGGATGCGGCACCGTCTTGACGATTTAGAGTCCGTGGCTAATCGTGGGTTGTGGTTCAGTATCGCTGGTCTAACCTTCTCGATAGTTTCGTTGGTAATCTCGACCTTTCTGATACCGGTTGCATACGTTGTTCTGTTCTTTTTAGGCATTCATTACAATTTCAAGGCAATCCGCATTCTCGACAAAAATCCAGAATGTGAGGGGAAAACATCGGCTCGCAAGAAGGCGCACGCCGGTCGGATCATCTGTTGGACTGGAGTCAGCCTATTAGTGATCGAAGCTATCGTGCATCTGGTACGCTCATTGGGTGTACGATGAATGAGCCGCTGCGTCCATTGACTCTGGGTGAGATTCTGGATCGCACCTTTCAGATTTACCGGGCGAGATTTTTGGTCTTCGTTACCCTGGCAACCTTGCCAGCGCTGGTGATGATGAGCCTTCAGTTCGCCAACCTGATTTGGTGGAAGCTGACTCTAGGGCCATTCGGCACACGCACTTTTCTGGGAATGACTGTGCAGAGTCTACTCTATGCGTTGGCGCTCTATCATGTATCTCTACTGATTCGCCTTTTGGTCTGGCCTGCTTTTTCAAATTTGACTTCTCACTTTCATCTCGGTGAGCAACCAACTCTTTCGTCCGCGCTACTTTGTTGCATCGCGCGCTGGCGGAGCTGGCTCGGGATGACGGTTGCAAGCTGGGGCATCGTGCTGGTACTGCCGGAGCTGGTTGTTGCAGGGTTGTTTATTGGAGTAGCTTATCTGCTTTTTGGGGTCATGAAGGTTGGCGACTCCGCAATGGATTTGCTCGTAAGGCCGATGTTTTTTGTGACCATTGTGCTAAGCTGGGCGGCGTTCCTCTGGTTGAGTTCAGCCCTTTCTATCTCGTTTCCAGCGTGGATAATCGAGAGGCTAACGGTGGGTAAGTGCTTGAAGCGAAGCTGGATACTCTCCAAAGATAGCTGTTGGAGGATATTATTTGCGCGCTTCATGATCGCAATTGTTGGCTGGATTCTGAATTTCGCGTCTTACGTGATTCTCCTTTTTCTTGCTGCATTTGTGATGGGAATTATCGGTGCTCGGCTGGATTTCCCTAGCAATATTGATCAGGGAATCAAATTGTTTTCAGCGGCAGTAACTTACATGCTCATCGGTCCCATTTTTCCCATCGCCCTGACCCTCTTCTACTACGATCAGCGCATCCGCTATGAGGGCTACGACATCGAGAGGATGATGGAAGCCGCTGGAATGAGCGCATCTGTTTCTATGCCTACACAGACCAAGGAAGGTCCAGCTTGACGGTTCGCGCACAATTCGCCGGGTTGGCGCTGGCTGTGGCTCTTGCCGCAGTCGTCTGCGTTTTACCTGCCCGTGCCGACGCTCCTTCCGCGCAGCCCACGAAAAATGTACGCGAGGCAACGCTCGCTGAGTACCGCCAGCATTTGGTTGAGCTGAACACTGTCGTGGAAACTTGCGCCAAGGCGCGGGACACAAAGAGCTGCGATCCGGCGCTTGCGGGCCAGGACGAACGTGTGCCGCTGGGCAACGCTCCCAATGCCGAGCGGCGACTGGTGCGCTACGGCTGGCTGCGTGTGCTGCTCGCCACTGCCCAAAGCAAAGACAAGATTCCCAAGGAAGCGCAAGGCAAGGCTGAGGCGCAAGGCAAGGGCGAAAATAAATCTCAAAGCAAACAGGAAGACAAGCCCGTAGACAAGGCCACGAGCACGCCTGACGACAGGCCCGAGGAGACTTTGGAAGTAGTAGCAGTGCGGCCTCCCAAGCCAACCACCAGCGAGTTGTTGCAGGCCGCGCAGGTTCGACTGACCCAGGAGATCGCCCAGGCGGATAGCGTAGCGGCAGGCCCGCCCGCCGCAGCGCCCGATCATGCCCAGGAACGAGAAACGATGAAGCAGGTGCTGGCTGGACGCGACTTTCGCGGCCTGGAGCCGCCCACAGCGCGTGATTCGTTTTTGGAAAAGCTGAGCGAATGGCTGAACCGGTTCTTTGAAAGCATCGCGAAACTTCACGCCAATTCGGCCTGGGTGGGGCGCGTGATTGTGTGGGGCTTCATTCTGGCCGCGTGCGTGGGGCTGGCCTGGGGGCTGCTGCAACTGGAGCGCCGCTGGCGCATCCGGCTGGTGCCGGAGAGCGACGGGCCAGCCGCCGGAGCCGCCTCGGCCCGCGACTGGCAACTGTGGCTGGACGACGCGCGCCGCGCCGCCGCCGCCGGTGAGTGGCGAGAGGCTATTCATTTCGTTTACTGGGCGGCGATTTCACGGCTCGAATCGAAGACGGCTGTGGCCCGCGGACCGGGCGCGCACTCCGCGCGAGTACCTGGCGCTGGTGACCGCGGACGACCCGCGCCGCGACGGGACTCGCCACGCTTACCGGCAGCTTTGAGCGGACCTGGTACGGCGGACGCGCGGCGGGGGAGAGCGATTACCTGCAAGCCGAAAAGCTGGCGGACGGGCTGATCTCCGGAAACAGTTCATCGGGCGCTGCGAAAGGCGGTGGGCGATGAAGTTTCTCTCCTCGCTCGACGCCCAGGATCGCAAACTGCTGCTGTGGTGCGTGGGAATTGCGCTTGCGCTGGCCGTGGCCACCGGCTTTCTGCTGCCCAAGGAAAACGACAACAACAATCCGCTTGCCCTCGACCTACCTGGCCGGCCAGCACGGGGCGCGCGCCGCTTATGAGACGCTGCTTCGCTCCAACTATCAGATTGAACGCTGGGAGCGGCCGCTGAGCGAGTTGGCCGCCACGGCTGGCCCGGAGACGGTGGTGATCTTTGCCCAGCCGTTTTCCCGCGAGCCGGACGAGATCAAGGCGGTGCGCAAGATTGTGGAGCGCGGAGGGCGCGTGCTCTCCACCGGTTACTATGGGCGGATACATCCTGCCCGGCGAGGCCAGCGACACGCCCGGCGAGTTTCACTTTGCCGCCTGCAAGCTGGAGCCCGAGGGACTGGATGCGCTGGCTGGGTCGGGCGAGGTGTGGATGGTTCCGCAGGCCACCTGGAATGTGGGCAACCCGGCGCAGCGCGTCGAATACAGTTGCGCAAATCATCCGGCGGTAGTGGAGTACGACTGGGGCAAGGGGCACATCGTCTGGTGGGCCAGCTCAACGCCTCTGGAAAACGGCTCGCTGGGCCGCGCCCATAATCTCGACCTGCTGCTGGCTTCGCTGGGGCCGCGCGACGGGCATCGCTTCTATTGGGATGAATCGCTGCATGGGGAGATTCGCTCGACCTGGAGCTACGCAGGAGGGCCGTCGTGGACCCTGTTGTGGATTGGCCTGCCGGTGCTGGCGCTGCTGGTGGTGCTCAGCTTCAGCCGGCGCAGCGGGCCGGTGCGCGACCTGCCGCCGCCGGCGCGCGCCACGCCCATTGAGTTTCTTGAGGCGCTGGGCTCGCTCTATCGCAATGCCGGAGCCGCATCGACGGCCGTCGCGGTTGCATGGGAGCGCTTCCGGCGGCACAGCTTGCGGCTCTGCGGGCACTGGCGCGAGCAAGATGGGCGCAGCCGAGCTGGCAGCGGTGATTCGCCGGCGCTTTCCGCGCGCCGATGCCAGCCTGGAAGCCGATCTGGCCGCCTGCGAAGAGGCCGCGTGGGGTGAAGCCGTTGATCCACGCCAGGCGCTCAAGCTGATTCAAACGCTGCATGGGCACTACGAAAAACTGAAAGAAGCGGCCAGGCCGGGACAGTCAACCAGGCAGCATCGCCGCACAATCTGAGAAGATTCAATTCAAACCGCAGGAAAGGGCTTTATGAGTCAGGAAATGAACCAAGAGAAGATGCACGATGCAAAACAAAACGTCATAGGCCCGGAGGGCCTGCGCGCGACCAGCCAGCTTATCGCCCACTCCCGCACGGAGCTGGGCCGGGTGATCTCCGGCCAGGGAGAGGTGATCGAGGAGGTGCTGATCGCCGTTCTCTGCCAGGGCCATGCGCTGCTGGAAGGCGTGCCGGGCATTGCCAAGACGCTGATCGTGAAGGCTCTGGGGCGGCTGCTGGGCCTCGGCTTTCAGCGCGTGCAGGCCACGCCCGACCTGATGCCCGCCGACATTCTGGGCACCACGATTCTGCGCCCCGGCGCCAAATCCGCTCAGGACAACTTTGTCTTCCACGCTGGCCCGGTCTTCACCGACCTGCTGCTGGTGGACGAGATCAACCGCATGCCGCCGCGCACCCAGGCCGCGCTGCTGGAGTGCATGGAAGAGCGGCAGGTTACCTCGGACGGCACGCGCCGCCCGCTGCCCGCGTGGTTCACCGTCTTCGCCACGCAGAACCCGATCGACTTCGAGGGCACGTACCCGCTGCCGGAGGCGCAACTGGACAGATTTCTGCTCAAGATTCGCGTGGCCTATCCCAGCGAGCAGGAGGAGCGGCAGATTCTGGAGCGGCACCACGGCGGCTCGGGCGCAGGGCTGCTGGAAGACGCGCGGATTGCGCCCATACCGAGTGAATTATTAGCTGTAGCCTGCGCCGAGGTGCGCGCCATTCGCATTGAGCCGGAGCTGACCACCTACATTCTGGCGCTGGCGCGGCGCACGCGGGAGTGGCCCACGCTGCTGCTGGGCGCAAGTCCGCGCGCGGCCGTGAGCCTGATGCGCGTGGCCCAGGCGGCTGCCGCCTTCGATGGCCGCGATTACCTGCTGCCCGATGACGTGAAGCGCGCCGTGAAGCCGGTGCTGCGGCATCGCGTGATGCTCAAGCCCGAGGCGGAACTGGAAGGCTTTGACGCCGACCGCGTGCTGGCCGACGTGATTGCTGCCGTGCCGGTGCCGAGGCAATGATTTTTATGAGGGAAAGGAGTAGTATAAAGGTAGTATGAAACTGAAGACATCTATCACACTTTCATCGGACTTGCTCGAAGAGATCGACCGCAACGCCGGCTCCAAGTCATCGCGCTCGGCTTTTATAGAAGCGGTCATGCGCGAGTATCTCAAAGAGAAGGTCCGCGAAGCCATCAACCGGCGGGATATGGAACTGATCAACGCCAACATCGACTACCTGAATCGCGAAGCGCAGGACGTGCTGCGCTACCAGGCGCCGATCGAATGGACCACCGAAGACGACTGAGGAAACCATGCGCCGAGGCCAGCTTTACCGCGTGCACCAGCCGCTGGGCGACCCGAAGCGGCACCGCATATTCGCGATTGTCAGTCGCCAGGCGCTGATCGACACGCGATTTCCCACCGTGATCTGCGCGCCTGTCTATACAAACGGAAGCGGCCTTTCAACGCAGGTTAGCGTTGGCCAGGATGAGGGACTGACACATGAGAGCTGGATTCTGTGCGACAATCTCGCCAGTATTCCCAAGTCCGATCTGACACAGTTTGTCGGCTCGCTCTCTCCGGCGAAGCTCGCGGCGATTGACCGCGCGCTCGCCATGGCTCTCGATTTGCGATTTTGAACGATCATGATCTCTCCCTCTCTCCATCCCGCCCCGGTGAGCGCCGTTTGCGAGCGGCGGCGCCGCTGGAGCTTCGGACTTACGCCGCGGAGCATCGGGCTGCTGCTGGCTGGCTTCGTCTGGCTGATTCCGGGCTTCTGGGATGGAAGGCTGGCCTACACGATGCTGGCCTGGGATGGGCTGGTGCTGATGTTCGCGTTATTGGATGGCCTGCGCCTGCCCGCCGCGGCCCAGCTCACCGCCTGCCGGAGCTGGTCGAATGCTCCAGCGCTCGACAGCGAGACCGAGATCGAACTGACGATTGAAAACCATGGCCGGATGATTATCGACTGCCGGCTGGTGGACGATCTGCCGCCGGCGTTGGTTGAAGAGCCGGAAACGCTCCGGCTGACCGCATTTCCCCGCGTGCCGGCCAAGCTGCGCTACCGCGTGGAGCCCAAAGAGCGCGGCGACTGGGAGACGGGCTGGCTCTATGTGCGCTACCGCTCGGGTTTGGGGCTGGCTGAACGCTGGGCCAGAGCGCCGCTCACGCAAACCGTCCGCGTCTACCCGGCGCTGCGCACCGGCGAGGAGCAACAGATCTTCCTTGCCCGCAGCCGGCAGATCGAACTGCAACTGCGCCGCGCACAGCAGCGGGGCCTGGGCCGCGACTTCGAGAGCCTGCGCGAGTACCGCGAGGGCGACGATCTGCGCGACATCTGCTGGACGGCCACGGCGCGGCGCGGCAGCCTCATCACCCGCCAGTACCAGACCGAGCGCAGCCAGCCGGTGTGGATTGTGCTGGACTGCGGGCGGCTGATGCGGGCGCGGGTGGCGGCGACAGCGCCGGGGAAGCCGGCCTTGCCGGTTACGGAGCCGGGGATACAGGTGCATTCCAAACTCGACCACGCCTGCACCACGGCTGTTGCGCTGGCCCAACTGGCGCTTTACTCCGGCGACCGGGTGGGCCTGCTGGCCTATGGGCAGAACATTCAGCAGCGGCTTTTGCCCGGTCGCGGCGCGGCCCACCTGCGGCAGCTGATCGAGTTGCTGGCCCAGGTGCACACGGAATCCGGCGAGGCCGACCACCTGAGAGCCACGGCCACGCTGAACCGCCTGCAACCCCGCCGGTCTTTGATTTTGTGGGTGACGGATTTGGCCGAGACCGCCATGCGCCCCGAGGTGATCGACGGCGCGCTGCAACTGTTACGCCGCCACGTGCTTCTGTTTGTCGCCATGGCCCAGCCGGAGGTCGAGCAAATCGCCCAGGCAAGGCCAAAGAACGTGGAGCAGATGTTCCGCGCCTCCGCCGCCCAGGAGATGGCCGGACGCCGCGAACTGCTGCTGGCCCGCCTGCACGAGCAAGGCGCGCTCACCCTCGACCTGAACCCCGAGGCGCTCACTTCGTCGGTGCTGAATCAGTATTTGACGGTGAAGGAACGGGCGATGGTGTAGGGATGGAATCCAACTTAGCTATTTTAGCTAAGTTAGCGTAGAATCATCCTATGAGAACCGTGAATATCGGCGTACTGAAGAACCAGCTCTCCGCCTACCTGCAATTCGTCCGCAACGGCGAAGAGGTAGTGGTGCGGGACCGGAATAAGCCGATCGCGCGCATTCTGCCTTTCACCCTGCCTCTGTCCCCGGAAGGAGACCATGAAGCAGAGGCGGCCTATCTGATTGCCACCGGGCAGATGAAAGAAGCCAAGCAGAAGATAGACTGGGAGGCATTCTGGGCGCTGCCCATGCCAACAGTCTCCGATGAAGCCATGAAGGAAGCCCTCGACTGGGCAAGGGGCGACTGAGAATGGACAATGCCTTTTGGGATGCGAGCGCGCTGGTTCCTCTTTGTGTGAGGCAGCGGACTACCTCCGTAGCTAAAGCATTACGCACACAGTATCAGATGGCCGTCTGGTGGTCGACGCCCGTCGAGATGCGAGGTGCATTTGCGCGCCTGGTCAGGATGGGGCAATTGTCGCCCAACGACCACGTGCAAGCTCAGGTCCGGCTGGACAGCATACGTTCTGATTGGCGGGAAGTGGACCCGAGTGAGCCGTTGCGCGAGCAGGCCGAGCGGCTCGTGGACCGCTTTCCGTTGAAGGCCGCCGATGCCCAGCAGCTTGCTGCCGCGTTGGTTTGGTGCATTGGCAGGCCCGAAGGCCGGGTCTTCATCTCCGGCGACAGCCAACTGCTGGAAGCCGCGCGGCAACTGGGATTTCACGCGGTTGAGGTGTGAGAGTGGCGAGGATCTCTCTGGATCGGCACTATTTCTCTGAACAAATGTCAGACAATCTATAAATATAGATTTTTCCAAAAAGGAGGAACTGAATGTCATCGCCGGTCTTTACGCCAAGTAACGAACCTTATTTGGGACGTGAGCTTCTATTCCAGTTTGACAACCTCATTTGTTCATGTATGGAATTGAATTCCAAATGTGCCCCGGCATCGCATGATTGTCCTCTGACTATGCTCCAGCAAGCACTTTGCATTCTAGTCCCGCAGACAATCTCGTTGGCTCTCTCAACCCGTGAACTCATTCGCCAAGGCTATTTGTTCGGTGCAAAGGTCTTAGTACGTCCTTTAACGGAACGCGCTGTTACAATACTCTATTTGTTTAATAATCCCGAGGGTTTGGAAATATGGAATGACGGCTGGGACTTCAAAAAGCGCCCTAGTCTTCAGAAAATGATGGAGTACTTAAATCAGCAACTCTTGCAAGGCAAATATGCATCACTTAAAGGTACAACCAATGCACTTAATAGCGCCACCCATGGTGATCCACTCAGTGCGCGTTGGAATGTTGTCCTTCGCGACGACGGCGCACCAGTCTTTTTGCCTTCAAAGAATCTTACTTCTCCACAACTAGCGGACGAGATTTGTGCTGACGTCATCCCTTGGGTCGCTGCAACAATGGGCATTATGTGCGCTGCGTTTGGCCAAGAGTTATCTACGCTTAACGTTCAAATATCCAGCCTACATCCCGAGGTCATAAATTAAAACTATTCAGAGTACACCGAAGGCAAAAAGACAATGCAACATGAAACACGCGCCGCCTCTCGGCTCGCCGAGAGGCGGGGTATGCGTAAGAAAAGAAGCTACTCGGCCTTAGCTGCTTCCTCGGCGGGCTTGGCTTCTTCTTCCGTTGCCTCGGCCAAAACCTTGACCTTCACGTGCGCGGTGACTTCGCGGTAGAGACGGATGGCCACGTTGAACTCGCCGACGCTCTTGAGCGGCTCGTCCAGGTGAATCTTGCGGCGATCGATCTCAAATCCCTGGGCTGCCAAACCGGCGGCGATGTCGGACGAGGTAACGGAGCCGAAGAGGTGGCCGGCCTCGCTCGACTTGCGGGTGAATTCGAGCACGACGGGCTCGAGCTTGGCGGCCAGCTCCTCGGCCAGCGCCTTCTCCGTAGCGAAGCGGCGGGCGGCGGCGGCCTTCATCTGCTCGATGACGGCCTTGTTGGCCAGCGTTGCCTGCAGCGCCAGCTTGCGGGGCAGCAGATAGTTGCGGGCGTAGCCGTCGGCCACTTTGACCAGATCGCCGCGGTTGCCCAGATGTAATACGTCTTCCTTCAGAATGACTTCCATGGTTAATTCTCCTGTGTGCGGGCTGCCGCCAGCGCCGGTCTCGTCTTGTTTGGACAGGACTTTAGGCCATAGCGGGCCGCACTCGGTTCTATTCGGCATCCACAATATTGCCTTCCGCCAAAATCACTTCGCGCATTGCACTCCCGGATTCGAGAGCGCGCGCAAGTCGGCAGAAAGGCAGCCGATGGTTACGGCGATTCCAGAAATACTCTTCCTGGAATCGCATTAGTGCCGCGTGGCAAACGGCAGCAGGGCGATGTTCCGGGCCTGCTTGATGGCGCGGGTGAGGCGGCGCTGGTGCGTGGTGCAGACGCCGGTTAGCCGCCGGGGCACGATCTTGCCGCGCTCGGCCACAAAGCCTTGCAGCAGCCGCACATCGCGGTAAGGGATCGCGTCGATCTTCTCGGTGCAGAACTTGCAGACCTTCTTGCGGCGGAAAAACTTGCCGCGGCCGCCGGGGCCGCCGCCGGCGGGCCGTCCGCCGGGCCGTCCGCCGGAGCGGGCCGGGCCTGAACCCGGAACCGGACCGGAGGCTGCTTGGGGAGCTTCAGGTGCGCTCGTCTCGGGCGCTTTTGCTTGAATCTCTTCAGACATGCTGTTTCCTCTTTACTCTCTTGTGAACAGTGGACAGTGATCAGTGATCAGTGATCAGTGGTCAGTGGTCAGTGGTCAGTCAATGACAAGCGACAGGAACATATTTCCTGGCCATTGACCACTGACAACTGGTTAAACCGCGGCCGCCTCGGCGGCTTCTGCCGCTTCCAGAGCAGGCTCCGCCACAGGGGCAGGCGCAGCGGCCGGTGTTGCCGGGGTTGCGCTCCGGCGGACGCCGCGCAGAGCCTTGACCTTGGCCAGGCGCTTCTCTTCCTCGTCGATGCGCACGGTGATGAACTTGATCACCGGCTCGGTAACGCGCAAGCGGCGCTCCAGCTCCAGCACCACCGCGCCGTTGGCCTCGATGGTCAGCAGAACGTAGTTGCCGTCGTTGAACTTGCGCACCATGTAGGCCAGCTTGCGCTTGCCCATCTTCTCCACCGTCTTGACCACCCCGCCACCCTTGGTGACGTTGTCGGAGAAGCCGGCGATCAGCTTGTCGACATCTTCTTCGGCCGCATCGGGCCGAACAATGAACATAACCTCATACAAACGGGACATCCGGTTTCCTTTTCCGCTGGAGCCATGTTGACTCCAGCCGCTGCCGCCGGCAAAAACCATAGCGGCAATTTCAAAGTTCCCAAGACTGGTTGCATTTATCTTGCGCTGCCAGCGAGGGACCATTCCTCAGGGGCTAAAGCCCCGTCGATTTTGCTGTCTTTGCGGCACGACTGAAGTCGTGCCCTGACACTTCTTGCTACACCGTTGGCATTTTTCCGCAAGCTGTGGAATCGTGCCCTTTCAAAACATCAACTGCTTAAAAACTGAATCCGTGACCCCCTGTTCCCTGTCTTTCACTCCTCCGCCGGCGACGTTTCGCTCGCGGCGGTTGAACTCGTTCATCGCGGCTGCCGGCCCCGCTTCGAGGATGCGCCGCGTAGCGGTTGCCACCCGGTCCAGCACCTCGTCCAGCACCGTCAAATCCGCCTTGCGCATGGGCGAGAGCAGATAATCCCTGCCAGGCCGTCTGCCGCCGCCAGCGGCAATCGCTTCTGGAGGCAGATCAAGCCCCACGCCAATGCGCAGGCGCAACCACTCCTGAGTGCCCAGAGCGCCGGTCACGCTGCGGGCTCCGTTGTGCCCGGCCGGCGATCCGCGCTCCCTGATCTTGAAGCTGCCCAGCACCAGGTCCAGCTCGTCATGAATGACGAGCAGATCCCGCGCCGGGTCTAGCCTCAAACTCCCGAACCAGCGCGGCCACTGCCAGCCCGCTCAGGTTCATAAACGTCTCCGGCTTGGCCAGAACCACCTCGCGCCCCGCCATGCGGCAGGTTGCGGTAACGGCCCGGCAGCGCCGGTTCCCGACCACAACGCCCTCTTGCTGGGCGATGCGGTCGATGGCCATGAACCCCGCGTTGTGCGGGGTCCACAGATACTCGAGGCCGGGATTGCCCAGCCCCACCACCAAAAAGGGGCCTTGCGTTCGCCGGATTCGGGACCCCCGGCGAGCGATTTTGGCTCGCTGGGGTGAACGAACTGGCTTTCCTCGGCCAAGGGTTACTTCTTTCCCTCGGGTTTCTTTGCCGCGGCACCCGCATCGGGTTTCTTTCCTGCCGCTGCCGCGTCGGGCTTCTTGGCCGCATCTTCCGCCGCCGCTTGCCGCCCTTCTTGGCAACTTCCGGTTCGGCTGGCGCTGCACCTTCGGCTGCTGCTGCCGCTGCTGCTGCCGCCTCCGCTGCCTCGACCTCTGTAGGCGTCGGCGCTTCTTCGCGAATGGTGACAACGTGAGCCACGGTCGCATCCTCGGAGTTGAGGTACTTGATCTTCTCCGAGTGAGGCAATCCGCTGACGCGCAACACCCGGTGCAACTCCAGATGGCTGACATCCACATCGATGTGGCTGGGAATGTCGGCCGGCAGGCACTCGATCTCCACCTCGCGCATGACCTGGTCGAGGATGCCGCCGGTCCTTAACGCCCTCCGGAATCCCCAGCAGCTTGACGCGCACTTTGACGCGCAGAGCCTTGTCCATGGCGATGCGCTTCAGGTCGATGTGAATCAACTGGTCTTTCAGCGGCTCGCGCTGCCAATCGACGATCATGGCCTTGGCCGGCTTTTTGGCCGGCGACTTCGACATCGAAGATGGTGTTGTGGCCGGTCTCGGAGAAAAGAATCCGGGAAATCTGCTTGGGGTCCACCTCGATGGCCACCGGATCGTGTCCCGGACCATACAGCACGGCAGGAATCTTGCCCGCGACGCGCAACCGGCGCGCGGCATTCTTGTTGAACTTGCCCTCACGGGGCTTGGCTACGACTACTTCTGACATTCGTTCTCTCGTTTCCTGGTTTCGGGCACGGGCTTTTGAGGTCCGCTCCCTTTGTTGAAGGCCAGTTATCAGTTTTCAGTCATCAGTTTTCAGCAAAGGCCGTTAGCCGGCTGCCGGTTACTGACTACTGACGACTGATCACTGACCACTTAGTTAAACAGCGAACTCACGCTGGTCTCCATGTGAATGCTCTCGATGGCCGCGCCCAGCAGGCCGGCAATGGAGAGCACTTTGATCTTGGGCAACTTCTGCGCCGCCTCGCGCAGGGGAATGGTGTTGGTAACCACCACCTCTTCCAGGCGCGAGTTGGCAATGCGGTCGATGGCCGGGCCGGAAAGCACGGCGTGGCTGGCGGCGGCATAAACAGCGGCCGCTCCGGCCTCGTAGAGCGCGTCGGCAGTTTTTACCAGCGTGCCGGCGGTGTCGATGATGTCGTCGAGGATGAGGCAGCTCTTGCCCTTCACGTCGCCGACCACGTTCATCACCTCGGCGACATTGATGTCCGTGCGGCGCTTGTCCACGATGGCCAGCGGCGCTCCCATCTTCTGCGCGAAGAAGCGGGCCCGCTCCACGCCGCCGGCGTCCGGCGAAACCACCGTCAGGTTGGGAAGATTCAACTCGCGGAAGTAGCTCACCAGCACCGGGCTGGCGAAAAGATGATCGACGGGAATGTTGAAGAAGCCCTGAATCTGCGCGGCGTGCAGGTCAACGAAGAGGGCGCGGTTGGCGCCGGCGGTGGTCAGCAGGTCGGCGATGAGCTTGGCGCTGATGGCCACGCGGGGACGGTCCTTGCGATCCTGGCGGGCGTAGCCGTAATAGGGCACCACCACCGTGATCCTGGCCGCCGAGGCCCGCTTCAGCGCGTCGATCATCACCAGCAGCTCCACCAGGTGCTGGTCCACCGGGTAGCAGGTGGGCTGGACGACAAACACATCCACGCCGCGCACATTCTCCAGCAACTGGAAGTAGACCTCGCCGTCGGCAAAGCGCTGCATCTTGGCCTCGCCCACCTTAACCCCAATGTGAGTGGCAATCTCCTCGGCCAGCGGCCGGTTGGCCGAGCCGCTGAAGAGCTTGAAGCGCTTGTCCTCGCTCAGGTTGCGGCTGCGCTTGCGCTCGCCAGATTTGGCCTCCTTGGCGTTGGCGGCAGCATCCGGCGACGATAGAGCGAATCCCAGGGTGGCTGACTCTTTGCCGGCGCCGTCGCCCGGCGTCTTTGGCTCGCTCTTCTGCTGTGTCTCTTCGCTGCGTCACTGCTTCCGCTTTCATCTCCGAATTGCCTCCAAGCTGGTTGGCTTTGGCTGTTTCCGGGTTCCATTACCAGTTGTCAGTTTTCAGTTGTCAGTTTTCAGTAAAATCCGCTTCCTGATCACTGACCACTGTAAACTTGGCTGGGCGACCAGGATTCGAACCTGGACAAGTGCCTCCAAAGGGCACTGTCCTACCATTAGACGATCGCCCAACTTTGCAGCCGTTGCCGAGTCTCTCTTGCGCAACGGACGGCTGTCAACCTGTTTACGGCAGAAGCATCTCGCGCCAGTATTCCGAGCGCGGCAGGGTGCGGGTCAGTGTGCTCCGCCACTTCCAACTGCTGCTGCAACCGCTCTCGCGCTGCTTCCGCATCTCCGCGGGTCCGGTACAACCCGAAGAGCGCCGAACCGGACCCTGACAACGAAGCATGGAGGGCTGCCTCCGGTGTGTCCGAGGCCCAGAAGAATGCGCTTGATTTCTGCAAGGGAAGGATGCTGGGGAAAGACGACGCGTTCAAAGTCGTTCTCGATCCAGCTCGTAATCCCGGTGCGGACAAGCGCGGACTCTCGGGTCCGGCCAGGTCCCCTTCATCGGAGGGAACACCGGAGGAGCCTGCTCCTTGCCCTCCTTCCGGAATCGCTTCCGCAAAGGCGCTGGCATAGGCGCGGCTCAACTGTTCTAGTTTATCTGCACTGGCCCTCGCGGTCAAACCCTCGGCCAGGCAGAGCGAGTCCCAGTCGCGAAAGGCCTGCGGGGTCGAGACGCCCACCTCCGGCATGGCCACCACGCACCAGACCGGCTCAAAGTCCGGCAGCGGCTAGACTTGCTGGCCGCGATCCCGGCCCAGAACCGCTCCGCCAATGAGAAACAGCGGCACATCGGAGCCGACCTGGGCGGCAAGTTCGAGGCGTCGCAAAGCCCAGTCCGCCGGTATGCTGACTCGCCGACTCGCTGACTTGCTGACTTGCTGACCTGCAATCCCCAGCTCCGCCTCCAGCCCCACCAGCGCGGCCACGGCATTGGCCGACCCTGCGCCCAGCCCGCCCTGCACCGGCAGCCGCTTTTCGATATGCATTTCGACATCGGCATTCATCCCCAGCTCTTCGAGGACGAGGTGGATCATCTTCCATGCGGTGTTGTGCTCGTCGGTTGGGACACGGGCATCGTTCGAAGTCAGGTGAATGGCGGTTGTATCCGCACCGGGCCGAACCGTAACCGAAACCAAGTCATAGAGTTCCAGCGTCTGGTAAACGGTGGCCAGGGAGTGAAAACCGTCGGGACGCGGTGCGCCGATGTACAGGCCGAGATTGATTTTTGCGTGCGAACGGACGGTGGTTGCCATACCGACTTCATTGTAGAGCGTAAGGAACGGCTATTTACTTTCCTATAACTTGGAAAGAATGAGCCATGTGGATGAACCGCAACTGGACGGCCGGGTCCGCCCGCTACATGCCTGCTTTTCAACTGTTGACGCTTCGCACGGCGCGCAACTAGGCTGGACAGGGCGATTGCTGAAACCGGCTTAGGGCCTGCTCACACTACCCAGGCGGCGGCGACGGGAGCCAATTTTTCTCAGATCGAGGAGTGAGGAGCGACGGATACCGGGTGTATCCTAGCGACGATTGACGAAGAGATGTGGAAAATTGGCCCCGTCCCTTCGGGCTGCGGCGAAAATCGGGCCATACGGTGTTGTCGGCTTCGACTTTGGAACCACCAAAGCCTTCAGCCTCCGCCTTGTCTGGCCCGATTTTCACACGCAGCGCCATTTGCCTGGGTAGTGTGAACAGGCCCTAGTGTTGCGTGCTGAAGAAACGAGGCAAGTGTGAAAGCAGAAACGATCACCATCCCGCGGGAAGACCGCATCAGCCTCAAGGAGAAGATCGGATACTCATTTGGCGACGCGGCGTCGAATCTCTATTGGAAGACCTTCGAGTGGTACCTGATGTTCTTCTACACGGATGTCTTCGGCATCTCGGCGGCGGCGGTTGGCACCATGCTGATGGTGACGCGCCTGGCCGACGCGGTGGCCGATCCGGTGATGGGATCGATTGCCGACCGCACCCAGACGCGCTGGGGCCACTTTCGACCCTACGTGCTGTGGGGCGCGCTGCCTCTGGCCGTGGCCGGCGTGTTCACCTTCACCACGCCTCATCTGAGCGGCGGCGGCAAGGTCATCTACGCCTACATCACATACAGCCTGCTGATGTTCATCTATACCGCCGTGAACATCCCCTACAGCGCGCTGATGGGCGTGATTTCGCCGAATTCGCTGGAGCGCACCTCGATCTCGTCGATTCGCTTTATCGGCGCATTCACCGCCGGAACCTTCATACAGTACTTCACTTTGAAATTTGTCAACTGGTTCGGTCAGGGCAACGAGGCGCGCGGCTGGCAGCTCACCATGGTGTTTTACGGCATTCTGGCCATTATCCTGCTGGTGCTCTGCTTCCTGACCACGCACGAACGCGTGACTCCGCCGGCGGCGCAGAAATCTGATCTGGGCCGGGATATGCAGAACCTGTTCACCAGCATACCGTGGATTATGCTGGTGGGCGTGCTGCTGCTGGTTCTGGCCGCCTTCGCCGTCAAGGGCTCGGCCTCCACCTACTACTTCAAGTACTATCTGCACCGCGAATCGCTGAGTGGGCGCCTTCATGGTGGTGAACGGCTTTGCATTCATCGCCGCGGTTATGCTGGCGACGCGACTGACAAAAATATTCGGCAAAAAGCCGCTCTTTATCTTCGCCATCGGCGGCGGCGGCCTGGTGATTGGCGGCTTCTGCCTGCCCGGCAGCACCGATATCACGATGATCTTCGCGCTGCAGATCATCTCCAGCTTCATTATCGGCTTCAACTCGCCGCTGGTTTGGGCCATGTTTGCGGATACTGCCGACCACGCCGAATGGCGCACCGGCCGCCGCAATACCGGACTGTTTTTTGCCTCGGCCATCTTCGCCACCAAGATCGGATTTGCCGTCGGCGCATGGATATTTGGCCTGCTTCTCACGTTTTTCGGTTATGAGGCTAACGTGGAGCAGATCGGCGCGCTCCATGCATGGAATCATTCTCTCCATGAGCTGGATTCCCTGCGGCCTGCTGGTGATGGCCGCGGCGCTGATGCTGCTTTATCCGCTCAGCGATCCGCTGATGGTAAAGATTGAGGCGGAACTGAAAGAACGGCGCGGGGAGATCGATCGATGAAAAACGCTTTCCTGAAAGCAGCTTTGCTCTGTGTTGCATTGGCGGGCTTGGCAGGCGCGGCGCGGGCGGCTAACCAGGCCGCGCGCAAGCCCGACCTGACCGTGCAGAAGTGGTACGGCAACGCGATCGACTATTCCGGTTATCGCCAGGGCCAGAACCCGCAGTTGTTGAAGTTCCCTACGCAGGCGCAGATTCTGGAGGACCTGAGGATTCTGGAGAAGCACTGGAAGCTGATCCGGCTTTATGGCGGAGACCAGCACTCCCAGGATGTTCTGGAAGTGATCCAGCGCAACAAGCTGGGGATCAAGGTGGTGCTGGGAGCGTGGCTGGACGGCAGGCCCGGCAAGGAAGGCGAGAACGCGGCCCAGATTGCCACCGCCATCCGACTGGCCAACACTTACCAGAAGATCGTCGTGGCGGTAGCCGTGGGCAACGAGATTCTGGTTTCCTGGTCCGATCACAAGCTGACGGAAGAGAAGGCGATCGAGTACGTGGAGCAGGTGAGGAAGGCGGTGAGCTGCCCGGTGACCGTGGCCGACGACTTGCTCTACTGGCGGCAGCCGCAAGCGAAGCTGGTGGACCACGTGGATTTCATCCTGCTGCACGCCTACCCGATGTGGGGCCGGGAAGACATCGACACGGCCATGGCCTCGACCATCAAGGACTACGAGAGCGTGCGCAAGGCGCATCCGGGGAAGACCATCGTCTTCGGCGAGGTGGGCTGGGCCTCTTACACCGTCGGTGACCAGCACGCGCCACGCGCGGGCGACGAGAAGAAGCAGAAGCGGTACTTCGAGGAGATCAGCGCCTGGGCCAAGGCCAACACGTGACCACCTTCTTCTTCGAGGCCTTTGACGAGCCCTGGAAGGGAAGCGGGACCGAGGGCCACTGGGGCCTTTTCAGCGTAGACCGCAAAGCCAAGCTGGCCGTGCAGGGCTGGTATCCGGAACTGATGCCGTCGGGGCCGACCTCGCCGGGATATGATGCTCCCGCGGCGAAGTAGAGCTGCCGCGCGCGTTTCGCCGGGAAAGCGCGAAGAGAATCTGTGCGCATGACTCCGTTCATAGGGAGAGACCATGACTACGGTTTTTGTTGGAGAGGCGCCCCTCAAATCGGGCCTGCGCAAGGTTGAGGGGGGGCAAGTCGAGATCGGCGGCGAGCGTTTTTACCGCATCGTCAACTACGACGCCATGCCGCCGTTCCTGATGAGCATCGTCAGCGACTCCGATCAGTGGATGTTCGTCTCCAGTACCGGCGCGCTGACCGCGGGCCGCAGGGATCCGGATCACGCCCTGTTTCCCTACTACACGGATGACCGCATCCATGACAGCCAGGACCAGACCGGCGGCAAGACCATCTTCCTCCTCGCCCGCGGCGGCCGCACCGCGTTGTGGGAGCCATTTTCGCAACGATACGACGGGCTGTACCGCATCACCCGAAGCCTGTCCAAAAGTATTTACAGCAACAAGATCATCTTCGAGGAAGTAAACCACGATTTGGCGCTCTCCTTTTCCTGCACATGGATGTCGAGCAACCGCTTCGGGTTCGTTCGGCGCGCGGCCCTGGTTAACCTGGGAGCGGAACCCGTCGAGATCGATCTCCTTGACGGCATCCAGAACCTGCTGCCCCACGGCCTGACGCGCCGCTTCCAGTTGGAATACAGCACCTTAGCGGATGGCTACAAGGAGAATGAACTGGAACCGGAAACCGGACTGGGCCTTTTCAAGCTCAGTTCCGTTCCCGCCGACCGGCCCGAGCCCAATGAGGCGCTGTGTGCCACCACGGTCTGGTCAGAGGGGCTTGAACCGGCTCGCCGTCTATTGTGTGCCGCGCAGCTCGATCGCTTCCGGAGGGGCGAGACGGTAGACGAGGAAACGCTCATCCGCGGCCGCCGCGGCGCTTACTTCGTCAACGCCCGGCTGACGCTTCCCGCAGGCCGGAGCAAAGATTGGAGCATCGTGGCGGAAGTCGACCAGGATGCAGCGCAGGTTGCCGCTCTTGTGGCTCTGCTCAACTCCGGCGGAAACCTGCGCGCGCAACTTGACGAGGACGTCGAGCGCGGCACTGCCAACCTGGTTCGCATTGTGGCCGGGGCCGATGGCCTGCAATGCACCGGCGACGATCTGAGCTCTGACCGCCATTTCTCCAATGCTCTGTTCAACGCCATGCGCGGCGGAATTCCCGACACCGGCTACCAGATTTCCGTGGCCGACTTCAAGGGTTCATCGGCAAAGCCAACCGTGCCGTGGCAGAGCGCCAGGCCGCCTTCCTGGATGCGCTGCCCGAGAGCCTGCCGCACCGGCGCCTTCTCGCACTGGCGATGGAGCAGAATGATCCGGACCTGGAGCGGCTGGCGCACGAGTACCTTCCGCTCACCTTCAGCCGCCGTCACGGCGATCCCAGCCGCCCGTGGAACATATTCTCCATCCAGGTGAAGGACGAGCGGGGCGAGCGAATCCTCAACTACCAGGGCAACTGGCGCGACATCTTCCAGAACTGGGAGGCGCTGGCGCTCTCCTTCCCCGGCTATGTCGAGAGCATGATCTTCAAGTTTGTCGACTCTTCCACCGCGGATGGCTATAACCCCTACCGCATCATGCGCGACGGATTCGACTGGGAAGTGCTTGACCCGCACGATGCCTGGTCTTACATCGGCTACTGGGGCGACCACCAGGCGGCCTATCTTCTCAAGCTGCTGGAAGTTTCTTCGCGCTACCATCCCGGCGCGCTCGCAGGCCTGCTTGACGCGCCGCGTCTTCACCTACGCCAATGTTCCTTACCGCATCAAGCCCTACAGCGCGCTCCTTGAAGATCCGCGCAACACCATCGACTTCGATGCGGCGCTGGATGGCGAGATCCACCAGCGAGTGGCGGCGATGGGCGCGGACGGCAAGGCCCTGCCGGGTCCGGATGGCTCGCCGTACCGCGTGAACCTGGCGGAAAAGCTGCTGGTGCTGGTGCTGGCCAGGCTCTTCAACTTCATTCCCGAAGCCGGTCTGTGGATGAACACGCAGCGGCCGGAGTGGAACGACGCCAATAACGCGCTGGTTGGCTTTGGCGTCTCCATGGTGACGCTGTACTTCCTGCGCCGGTTCCTTTCGCTTTTGCCGGGGCATATTCGCCGCGGCCACACCTGCCATCGAGGTCTCAGCGGAGGTTGCCGAGGCTTTTCGCCATGTGCTGGAAGCGCTGGAACGCCACGCGAGCCTGCTCGGCGGACCGATCTGCGACCAGGACCGCAAGAGTGTTCTTGATTCACTGGGAAGCGCGGGAAGCAGCTATCAGAGCCGGGCTCTATGCCCACGGGTTTTCAGGCCGCCAGACTTCGCTCGCCGCTTCGGAACTGGCCGCCTTCTGCGACCTGGCGCTCAGGTATATCGACCACTCCATCCGCGCCAACCGGCGCGAGGACGGTCTGTATCACGCCTACAACCTGATGAAGGTGGACGGCGACAAGGTTGTGATTCGCCGCCTCTATGAGATGCTCGAGGGCCAGGTGGCGGTGCTGAGTTCCGGCGCGCTCTCCACGCAGGAGTCGGTTGCCCTGCTCGACGCGCTCCGCAACAGCCGCCTTTACCGCGCCGACCAGAATAGTTATCTCCTCTATCCCGACCGCAAACTGCCCGGCTTCTTTGAGAAGAACAACATTCCCGCCGAGGCCATTGCACAGTGAAGCCGCTGGCGGAGATGATCGCGCACGGCGACCGGCGCATTGTGGCGCAGGACATGAACGGCGTGGCCCATTTCAACTCAGCCTTCCGCAATAGTTCGCTGTTGAAAGAGGCTCTGGCTGACGTGGGCCTCTCCGATGAGGAGAACGCGCGCATCCTGGCGTTGTATGAGCAGGTCTTCGACCACCAGTCTTTCACCGGCCGCTCCGGCACGTTCTACAAGTACGAGGGGCTTGGCTGCATTTACTGGCACATGGTTTCCAAGCTCCTTCTGGCCGTCCAGGAGGTGCTGGATCGCGCCGGCGCCGCGGACGAAGATCCTGCCCTGATCGAGCGGCTCATGAGCCACTACCACGAAATCCGCGAGGGAATCGGCGTCCACAAATCGCCGGAATTATACGGCGCGATTCCTACTGATCCTTACTCCCATACGCCAGGATTTGCCGGAGCGCAGCAGCCTGGCATGACGGGTCAGGTAAAAGAGGACCTCATCTCGCGGCTCGGCGAAATGGGCGTTGTCGTCGAAGAGGGACGTCTCGGATTCCACCGGCACCTGGTCAGCAGCAACGAGTTTCTGACGCAGCCCGCGCGTTTCGATTTCTACGACATTGACGGCCGCCAACGCACCCTCGATCTTGATCCCGGCACCATGGCATTCACCACCTGCCAGGTTCCCGTGATTGCGCATCGTTCCGGGCCGCGGAAGATCGAGATCACCCGGCCTGACGGCTCTCGCCATACGATTGAAGCGCTCTGCCTCGACGAGCAGACCAGCGCCGCCATATTCGAGCGCACCGGAGCAGTCCGCCGTCTGGATGTCTTCTACGGTTTTGAGGCCGGAGCCTAGAGCAAACTACTCAAGTCGAATCAATCTCCACTTTCAAAGTTGCGGACGGTATATGCTATCTCGCTACGTTGAGAAGCTCAGTTCCGCTACCTGCTCAAGTATTCGCCTTACCAGAATGTCAGGGCCGGCACGGCCTACCCGGCGGTCATGTTTTTTACTGGGGACAACGACACCCGCGTGGATCCGCTTCATGCGCGCAAGATGACGGCCTTATTGCAGCCGGCCTCACGCAGCGGACGGCCCATCCTCCTCCATTACAGTTTTTCCGGGGGCCACTCCGCCGGGGTTGGCGCCGAGCAGCAGATTCAGGATGATGCCGATGAACTCACCGTCCTTTGGACGGATACAGAACAACCTGCTGTCCTCAAGTTGCACACACTGAACTCGACGGGTACTCGCATGAATGTGCGCCGAGGTAACCTCATGCCCTTGGTAATCCTTTCCGATAAGGAGTAGATGCGACGTCTGTGCAGCAGGTGTAATGAGGGACTGCTCAACGCAACCGCAACTCAGTGAGGGAGTTTAACTAGCTACCTTTGGCTTTTTGTACGGCCAGCCGGCGTGCTGAGGGTTGGCTGTCTCCAGTTCAAGTCAGGTTGTCGCGAGCACTACGGGGTCAGGAGTCAGGATGCCACAGCTGGATTATGAGACAGGAGAAGTGGACCGTCAGCAGGAGGATGCGCGGCTGGCCGAGCTGCTTGCCCTCGGGATTCTCGACACTCCGCCCGAGCCTGCCTACGATGCCATTACCCGTCTGGCTGCCGAGTACTTCCGCGCGTGTGCGGCTGCCCTCGCCTTTGCCGACGAGAGCCGAGCCTGGGTAAAGTCGACCTGGGGCCAGACGGTTCGCGAGGTGCCGCGCAAGAACTCCATCTTCAACCTGGTGCTGGCTGCAGACGGTCCGGTGATTGTCAACGACATTTCCGCGCATTCTTATGGCGATCGGGTATCAACGCATTACAAATTTCGTGGCGTGAACTCATTTGCCAGCGTTCCCGTACGCTCGGCCGATGGAAAGATACTCGGCGTTTTGACCATCTTCCACGATAAGCCCAGCCCGGAGATGCAGCCGGACGAGATTCGCACACTGGAAAGTCTGGCCGACCTGGTCTCCAGCCAGTTGGAACTGCGCAGGCTGCGCAAGGCCTTCAATGAGACCAAAAAAGGGCCGAAGCGCGCTAACCACCCCGCCGAAAACATCCCGCATAGCTGGCCCAGCAGGGCTGACCTGCGCCTGGCGCTGGAACAAAAACAATTCGTGCTCTATTACCAGCCGGAGATCGATCTCTTTTCGCGAAAGATTGTCGGAGTTGAAGCCCTCATCCGCTGGTCCCATCCGGAGCGGGGCCTGATTCCTCCTATGGACTTTATTCCGCTGGCCGAGGAAAGCGGCCTGATTCTGCCCATCGGCGACTGGGGGCTCACCGAAGCCTGCAGCCAGATTCAGAAGTGGTGCCATGAGGATCCAGTTCATGTCTCCCTGCGAGTCGGCGTCAACCTTTCCGCCCGCCAGTTCTCGCGCGAGGGCCTGGCCGACCATGTCGAGGCCCTCCTGATCCAATTCGGAATCTCCAGCCGCCAGCTCGGGCTGGAGATGACCGAGTCCAGCATCCTCCCCGACATACGCACTGCCCTGGAAGTCCTTGGCGGCCTGCGCAGGCTGGGTGTTTCCCTGCTGATGGACGACTTCGGCACAGGTTACAGCTCCCTCAGTTACCTTCATTCCTTCCCCTTTGACGTGCTCAAAATCGACCGCTCGTTCATTAGCCGCATCACCGAGGGTAAACAGCCGCTGCAGATCGTACGCACCATCGTCGAACTGGCACGCGTGATGGGCATGAACGTGGTGGCCGAGGGAATTGAAACCACACAGCAATACCGCCTGCTGCGCGAGATGGGTTGCCGCTATGGGCAGGGTTATCTCTTCGCCCGCCCTATGACTGCCGAAGCTGTCACCCTGTTGTTGAGGCTTCCCGGCCGCATACTCCCCGACCCCGAGGCCATCCAGGATATTTGCGCCTGAGACCTTTAGTTCTCCGCTGTGATTTGAGGGCGGGTATACTGCGAACGCGGAAAGTCTCTCCGTGTTTCATTTCAGGACAAGCATCCGGCTCATCCTCTTCTGGAATCAGCCTCCTCTTTGCATGGGAAAATCCTCACACTTGCCGCCCTGTCTTACGCTATTCTCCTTGCCATGCAACAACCAACCGAAACCCGGGCCCCCGGCGACAGGTCTACGTCGCAGGGGTGGGAAACCGCACCCTCCCCCACCTCCTCCAGCTTTGCCAGAATGCTGACTGCTCTGGCCACGCCCGCGCAAGCTCCTGAAAGCCCGGAGAACGGGGCTCCGTCAACGCGATGGAGACCCACGCCCTCCTGGAACGAAGACGACCTGGCCGACGACGTGGCTACACTCAGCTACGAAAGCGCCCTCAAGGCCCACGCGCGCTACCGCCCCTCCCAAGTCTCCGATCAGTCCCTCCTCCAGCCCGCCAATGCGGACCCATTTTCCGCCGATGCGGAGCTATTTTCTTATGAAGAGGCCTCGGCGGTTGCATCGCAGCCCGCGGCTCCGTCCATCGCCAGCCCTGGGGCCATCGCCGGCTCGCAGCCAGCGGCAACTCCGGAGCAATTGCCCGGCTTTCTTCGCACCGCGCCATACGTGCGCAATCTGAAGGACTCCAGCATCACCATCCGTATGAGCAAGGCGGAGTGCGCCCAACTCCATCGCCGCGCCGCCGAGGCCGGCATGACCGTCTCAGCCTATCTGCGCTCCTGCACCTTCGAGGCCGAGTCCCTGCGGAAGATGGTCAAAGACACCCTCGCCCAGTTGCGCTCGGTCACGGCGCACGCAAAGCCCGCCCCGCCCGCGCCGGCCCTTCGCGCCCGCTTCCGCAAGCTGGCTGTCTGGCTGGCCCGCCTCTTCACTCCTTGGAACAGCAGCCAGCGCATCGCCCGCGCCTAGAGCGGTCCACATTCGAAATCACGCGAGGTCGAAGCGGTCAAGGTTCATCACCTTGCTCCAGGCCGCTACAAAATCGCGCACGAACTTCTGCTGCCCATCGCCGCACGCATAGACTTCCGCGAGGGCACGGAGCTGAGAGTTAGAACCAAAGACCAGATCGACTACCGTGCCCGTCCACTTGAGCTCGCCGCTCGCCCGATCGCGCCCCTCCAACACTTCTTTTGGCACGCCGTCCGATTTCGCGGACTTCTGCCACTTCGTCTTCATGTCCAGGAGATTCACGAAGAAATCATTGGTCAGTGTTTCAGGCCGCTTGGTGAAGACGCCATGTGCGGAGTGCCCGAAGTTTGCATTCAGCGCGCGCATGCCGCCTATCAGAACTGTCATCTCGGGAGCGGTCAGCGTCAGCATGTTTGCCTTGTCCACCAGCAGCTCGGCGGCCGATCCCTCCAGCCCCTTGCGGATGTAGTTGCGGAACCCGTCCGCAACAGGCTCCAATACGGCAAACGAGTTCACATCGGTCTGCTGTTGTGACGCATCCGCGCGGCCCGGCGAGAAGCCCACCTTCACCTCGTGGCCGGCCTTCTTTGCAGCCTCCTCTATGGCCGCCGAGCCGCCCAGAACAATCAGGTCAGCCAGCGAAACCTTCTTCCCGCCGGAGTTCGCGCCGTTGAACTCCTTCTGGATCGCCTCCAGCTTCTGAAGAACCTTCGCCAGCTCGGCCGGCTGGTTAACTTCCCAATCCTCTTGCGGCGCAAGGCGAATGCGCGCCCCGTTTGCCCCGCCGCGCTTGTCAGTGCCGCGGAAGGTTGACGCCGACGCCCAGGCCGTCGTCACCAGTTGGGAGATGGAAAGCCCCGACGAGAGAATCTTCGCCTTCAGGGCGGCAATCTCCTTCTCCCCAATCAATGGATGATCCACTGCGGGAACCGGATCCTGCCACAACGGTTGCTCCTTGGGAACCAGCGGGCCAAGATACCGCGAGCGAGGCCCCATGTCGCGGTGCGTCAGCTTGAACCACGCCTTGGAGAATGCCTCCGCAAACTCCTGCGGATGCGCCAGGAATCGCCGCGAAATCTTCTCGTAGATCGGGTCCATCCGCAGCGAGAGGTCCGTCGTGAACATGATGGGCGCATGCTTCTTCTTGGGGTCGTGAGCATCGGGAACGGTGCCCGCTCCGGCTTCGCCCTTCGGCGTCCACTGCTGCGCGCCAGCCGGGCTCTTCGTCAGCTCCCATTCATGCTTGAAGAGGATCTCCAGGTAATCGTTGTCCCACTTCACCGGGTTGGTGGTCCATGCGCCCTCGAGGCCGCTCGAGATCGTATCCACGCCCTTGCCGCTGCCAAAGCTGTTTTTCCAGCCCAGCCCCTGCTCTTCGATGGGCGCTCCCTCGGGCTCCGGACCGACATACTTGCTCGGATCGGCGGCTCCATGCGCTTTTCCAAAAGTGTGTCCCCCGGCGATCAGGGCAACGGTCTCCTCGTCATTCATCGCCATGCGCGCAAAGGTCTCCCGAATATCAATCGCCGCGGCAATCGGATCCGGCTTGCCATTCGGTCCCTCCGGGTTCACGTAGATCAATCCCATCTGAACCGCGCCCAGAGGATTCTCCAACTGACGGTCGCCGCTGTAGCGCTCGTCGGCCAGCCACTTGCCCTCCGGTCCCCAGTAAATGTCCTCTTCCGGCTCCCAGATGTCCGCGCGCCCTCCGCCGAATCCAAAAGTCTTCAATCCCATCGATTCCAGCGCCACGGTACCAGCGAGAACAATCAGGTCGGCCCAGGAAAGTTTCCGTCCGTACTTCTGCTTGATCGGCCAAATCAAACGTCGCGCCTTGTCCAGGCTCACGTTGTCTGGCCAGCTGTTCAGGGGAGCGAATCTCTGCGCTCCATGTCCTGCGCCGCCCCGTCCATCGGCGATGCGGTATGTGCCTGCGCTGTGCCACGCCATGCGGATAAAGAACGGTCCATAATGGCCGTAATCCGCGGGCCACCAATCCTGCGAGGCCGTCATCAAGGCGCGCAGGTCCTTGATTACAGCCTCCAAATCCAGGCTCTTGAACTCCTTACGGTAATTGAACCCTTCGCCCATGGGATTGGAGAGTGGGGAATGTTGGTGCAAGATCTTCAGATTCAGTTGATTGGGCCACCAATCTGCGTTCGTTGGGGCTCCCGCCGCCGTGTGTTTGCGCGTGCCGCCCGTAAACGGGCACTTTGCTTCGTCTGACATGGTCCTCTCCTTTCACTGTTTGATGTTTGAAACCGGCTTTCCGCTTCAGTCTAGAATTTGGCTGCCGATCTGGCAATCTGCCCCATCATAGGTGCCCGAAGGCGTCTGCCTTGATAGCCTGCCCTGTGCTTGTCGAAGGGGTCAGTCCCCATAGTCACGAATTTCCTCGAAAAACTCCTCTGAAATAGGGTGAACCAGGGATATTCGCTCTTCCTTCTGTCACTTCCCCAAAATCACTACTGAGAGATTTGTAGCTAGTGTTTCGGTTTCCGGTAAGCTTGAGCTTTCTGGTGTCCGAAAAACCAGTAAGCTTGAGCTTCCCATTTTCCTCAAATCCGGTAAGCTGCAGCTTCACATTTTTAGGAAAACCGGCAACCTGTAGCTTCACATTTTCCAAAAACCGATAAGCTAGACCTCACCACTTTTCGCGCCTGATTCCTGTTCCCCGGTCCTCGTTCAGATCTACGCATAAGCCCTCGCATTTACAATGAAACTGTGCAGCCCGAAAACTCTTCGCCCATCATTTTTACCGAAAACCTGACCAAGGTTTACCAGGCGGGCCGAATCAAGGTCACCGCCGTGCGCCGGGTTTCGCTTGCCGTCGAGCCGGGAGAGTTTGTCGCCATTGTCGGTCCTTCGGGTTCGGGCAAGTCCACTCTTTTCTATCTGTTAGGCGGCCTGACGCAGGCCACCGAAGGCCGCGTGGTGATTGACGGGGTTGACTTTGCCTCGCTCTCGGACGCCGAGCGCACGCGGCTGCGCAAGCACCGCATCGGCTTTGTCTTCCAGAAGTTCAACCTGCTGCCCACGCTCTCTGCCATGGGCAATATCGAGATCGCCCACTCGGTAAGCGGCCGCGCCGAAGGCGGAAAAAAGACCCCGCTGGACCGGGCTTACCTCAATCATTTGAGTGACATGCTGGCGATTCAGGGGCGGCTCGAGCACCGGCCCAAGCGAGCTGAGCGGCGGCGAGCAGCAGCGCGTGGCCATCGCCCGGGCGCTGATTACCCGCCCGGCCATCGTGCTGGCCGACGAGCCCACCGGCAACCTGGACACCAAAAGCTCGGATGCGGTGCTGCACATGCTGCTGCGGTCGAACCGGGAGCTGGGCCAAACCACGCTGATGATTACCCATAATCCCGAAGCGGCGGCGATTGCCAGCCGCATTCTGTATATGCGCGACGGGGAGCTGGTGCGCGAGGAGAAGGGTTCGCGGCCCGGTTTTGGCCTGCCGGTTTCAGGCGCGGCGCCGGCCGCTGTTTGACCTGATTTCGCAGCCCCGGTATACTCAAACTTGCAACCTGCGGGAGTAGCTCAGTGGTAGAGCATTGCCTTGCCAAGGCAAGGGTCGCGAGTTCAAATCTCGTCTCCCGCTCCATTCCGCCCTCCGGCTCTGGCCGGGTTGGCTACGGCGGCATGGGATTTTAATTAAGCAGCCCTGCCAAGGCGCGGTACCCAAGTGGTAAGGGAGAGGTCTGCAAAACCTTTATGCGCCGGTTCGATCCCGGCCCGCGCCTCCAACTTTCCCAAGTAAATACTTAAATAACAACAATTTATACCCCTTTTGCTTATCGTTCCCGTTCGTCTTCAATAGGCCGAAAATGGGCAGATTTGTGCTCAAAGGCGGGCAAAAACACCTACATCACAGTTTGCATCTTTTAGTTGTATCTCCGGAACTTGCCGGCTGCCGAGCCCAGCTTAGTTGGGCTTGCCAGACAATTCCTGCCGTGATTTTTCCTCTGCCTGCTTGAGAACCAGGTTGTACCGATCCATGGCAGACTTCTTAGAGCGGAACCAGAGTAACTGTGTCCTGTTCAGTCTCGTGCAGGGTCGCCGCTCCCTGATGGTCGCGTCGACTTGAACGCTGTGGTTTCGGGATACATCAACTCTGGTTCCGCTGTAGCTGAGCATAGCCGCAAACGTGGCAGACGAATCGATTCCACAGGTCATATTGAAAGATCCCCTACAAGGCGCGGGGCACACCCTCTCCGCCAAGGCTCGCTCGAATGTACCTTATCCGCACAGTTTATAGAGAATGATCCTAATTTGACGAAATAAATAGGGTCACTGTGTTGAGAATTTGAGCTGGAAGTCGGATTCTCCACGCGATTTTCCTGTGCAGATGCTACGCAAGGTCAACGCCATGCAGAAGAGGAATGCGGATGCCATTTCGAGTGAATTGTTTAATTTCGATTCAACGTGCAGGCTCCGCTTTGACCGGCAAACGGGTCTCCGCAGCCCCTACTTATAACCGGACACAAATTAATGTCCGTGAAATTGAGGCGCACTACAACTTCGCGGAGGCGTTGTGACTCTGCCGATGACCATTGCGAAGCGAATTGGGCGCACCCTGCTCCTGTTGCTCTTCGCCGCCGGAGGAACGATTCTTCTGGTGCGCTTCGCTCCAGGCTTCTTCTCCGATTCCCGCGAGATGGATGCAAAGTATGCGCAGGCGGCGCAAGCGGAAATTCAAGCGGAAAACAGCCAGCAACAATCCGTGAACCAGATTGCGATTCGAGAGGCGAGAAGTTGGTTCAGCGGCGACTTTGGCCAATCGCGTCAATATCACGTTCCGGTTGCGCAATTGATTGGGGCGCGCGTGCGGGTCTCGGCTTTGCTTCTGGCGCAGGGCATTTTTCGCGGCTGGCTGCTGGCGATCTGCGCTGCGTTGCCGATTAGCGCCCTGCGCAAGGGCGCAGTCCTGTGGCGATTGCCATTCACAATTCTACTGGCGGTTCCCACGGCGGCCATGGCGACAGCCTGCATCCTGGCCGATACCGGCGGCCCCGTACTGGTTCTTGCCCTCATCATCGCCGCCCGAGAGTTCAACTTTCTCCGCAGCCTGCTGGAAGGCGCGTGGCGCTCGCCGCATCTGTTGCAGGGCAGAGCGCAGGGCATGTCGGCCCGGGCCTTGGTGACGTTGCACATTCTGCCCAACGTGGCGCCGCAGTTATGCGCTCTCACCACTCTGTCCATCGTCACCGCGCTGGGGGCGCTGGTTCCCATTGAGGTGATCTTTACAGTGCCGGGAGTGGGCCAGCTTGCCTGGTCCGCGGTGATGAACCGCGACCTTCCGGTGCTGGTTGCGGTCAGCTTGCTGATGGCCTGCGTCGTAGGATTTGCCGGGATGCTCTCGACGCGCACCGTAACCTTGGAGGCGGCATGAAGAAACGCATCGCTGCCGCCATTCTTTTGCTCCTGATTCTGGGGGCGACGCTGGTGCTTTGCAGGTCGCGCTATGACTATGCCTTTCAGGATCGCGATGCCATCATGGCTCCGGCTTCGGCGCAGCACTGGACAGGCACCGACGAGCTTGGCCGCGACCGCACGGTGCGCGTCGCCGCGGCGCTCCTCATTGGCTTAACAGGGGCAGCGGCAGCCGCGGCCGTTACCACCATGATCGCTGCATTCTTCGGCCTGCTCGCCGCTTTCAGCCCGCGATGGGCAGCCGCAATACTCATGTTCCTCAGCGATGCCTTTCTGTCGCTGCCGTGGCTCTTCCTGTTGATGATGGCCCGCTCCCTGCTTCCGCTGACCGCTTCGCCGCTGGAGACCGCAGTGGCGACCTTCCTGATTCTCGCCGCCCTCGGCTGGCCGGCTTGCGCCCGAGCCATCTATCGCGGCGCATCGGTGCTTCGTTCGGCGGAGTGGATGATTCAGGGCCATGCCTGCGGCCTTAAGACACGACAGCTGATCCGTCTGCACATCTTGCCCCATCTGCGTCCGCTGCTTCTGCCGCAGTTTCTGATTTGCGTGCCGGCGTTCATTGTGGCCGAGGCGAACCTGGGCGCGCTCGGCCTGGGCGTTGGTGAGCCGATGCCGTCCTGGGGCGCGATGCTGCTGGAGCTGGACAACTCCGCGCTGCTGGCGCGCTCCCATTGGGTCTATCTGCCCATTGCGCTGCTCGCCGCTGTTCTGCTGATTCTTGAATCCTTCACCTCCGAGGTCGAAACAAATGCGTAGCTTACTGCGTTCGTCGTCTCTTGATTGCCGGTTTCCTGACGCTGCTTGCTGTCTATGCTCCATGCCAGGCTGCTCCGCGGCAGCCCGGCGAACTTGCATGGGCTATTCGCTATGATCCCAAGACCTTTGACCCGGCCAAGGTGGACGAGCAGGCATCTGAACTTGTGCGCTACCTCACCGGAGGCGTGCTCTTGAGGGTCAACCGTCAAACCCAAAAGCTTGAGCCGCAGCTCGCCGAGAGTTATAGCGTCTCGCCTCAAGGCACCTTGATCGTTTTCAAGCTGCGTGACGGACTGCGCTTTTCCGACGGCGCCGCGTTGACCTCGGCGGATGTCGCCTGGTCGCTTCGCCGCGTGCTCGCTCCGGAGACGCACGCCATTGTCGCGGAGGATTTTCTTTCCCCCGGCGAAGTCGTTATCGATACCCCGGACAAACTCACGGTGAGGATCCATCTTCCCAAACGCATCATTGGGGTTGCCAAAATCTTCGAGGACATCGCCATCGAGCCGGCCAACCGTCCCAGCGAAGGCCGCGTTACGGCGGGGCCATTCATGGTGACGGACTATCAGCGCGGCCAATATGTGCGCTTGAGCCGCAATCCATACTACTGGCGGCGCGACGATGCCGGCGTTCAACTGCCATACGCGACCGGCATACGGCTTGATATCCAGAACAACCGCGAGCAGGAGATCGCGCAATTCCTGCGCGGGGAATATGACCTGATCGACGGTCTCTCCCCGGATTACTTCGCCATTCTGGCCCAAAAGTCGCCCCAATCCGTGCACGACCTTGGCGCCTCCCTCAATACGGAGCAGCTGTGGTTCAACCAATCTTCAGCCGCCCCCTTGCCGGAGTTCGAGAGAGCATGGTTTCAGAACCGCGGTTTCCGTGTCGCGGTTTCAGAGGCCATCCATCGCTCAGACCTGTCGCGGATCGCTTACGACGGCCACGCCACGCCGGCCTTCGGCTTTGTTTCTCCAGCCAACACTGCATGGCACAACAACGATCTGAAGTATCCGCATGAAAGCATCGATGAAGCCAATCGCATGCTCGCCGCGTCAGGATTTCATCGCGGCGGAAATCAGCTCTACGACTCCACGGGCCATTTCGTGAAGTTTTCCATCCTGACCAATGCGGGCAACACCGCGCGGCAGAAGATGGCAGCAATGATCCAGCAGGACCTGGCCGCAACCGGAATGCAGGTCGTAATCGTCGCCCTGGATTTTCCTGCGCTGATTGACCGGTTGATGCACAAGCAGGACTATGAAGCCTGTTTGCTGGGAGTGACGAACGCAGAGCCGGATCCGAGCACGATGATGAATATGTGGCTGAGTTCCTCGCCGAACCATCAATGGAATCCTTCGGAAAAAACTCCGGCAACCGAGTGGGAAGCGGAGATTGACAAGCTAATGCAGTTGCAGGCAACCAGCCTGTCACAGCAGCAACGCAAACAAGCCGTGGACCGGGTGCAACAGATTGTGGCCGACCAGCAGCCGTTTATATACCTGGTTTATCCGAACATTCTCCAGGCCATCTCGCCGCAATTGCGTGGTGTGCGCCCGTCGATCCTTTCGCCCAGGACAGTGTGGAATATCGACTCGCTCCGCCGCGAATGGGGGCACGCGTTGAGCGCGCCGGTCATGCAGGTGCGCCTGCGCGCAAATTATGGAAACCGCTGTGTCCTCGAGGATGTGCGCTTCGACCTTTACGCCGGGGAGGCGCTGGGGATGGTCGGCACCAGCGGCGCGGGAAAAACCACGCTGGTGATGGCGCTGCTGGGCCTGCTTCCATGGCGCGGCGGCGCGGCTTCAGGAGAAGTCCTCGTCGATGGGCGCAATCTGCTGACTATGCCGGCGCGAGAAGCGCGGCGGATTCGCGGGAAAACGATCGCCCTGGTTCCACAAAGCCCCATGACCGCGCTCAACGCCGCCGTTTCCTTGCAAGCGCATTTTGATGAGGCGTGGCGCGCGCACGAGTCATCAGGACGAAAAGCGCTGCAGACGCGCCTGTGTCAACTGATGGAGGAGGTGCAACTGCCCGCCGGCGACAAAGGCTTCCTGCTCAGAAAGCCGGGACAAATCAGTGTTGGCCAGGCGCAGCGGGTTCTGATCGCGCTGGCATTACTGCATCGCCCCTCAATCCTCATAGCCGACGAACCGATGAGCGCGCTGGACCCGGTTAATCAGGCAGAGATACTCAAGCTGTTGCGGCAGTTGAACCGCCGGCATGGAACGGCTCTGCTCTATATCTCCCACGACCTTGTCTCGGTCTTGCAGTTATGCGGCAAGCTCGCCGTGCTGCACGCCGGCGTTATCGCCGAATGTATACAGGTTGCGCAGATCGAGCAGGCGCAACATCCCGCGACCCTTTCCCTGTTGCGCTCGCTTCCCGTGCCGGTGCGGGCTCTGCTCTCTCATGGCGATACATACTTCGATAGCAATATGCAGCAGGAGATCGAAGGCGTCGAGCGGCCAAAACTGTCTGATTTCGAAACATATTTTGTGAGTAATAAGAGGTAACGTGTTACTGATTGCACTAAAGAGTTAAAAAACCGTTTTGTCGTAATGGGAAAAATCTAAGCAAAAACTTAAGTCATATGTAGTGGCTTAATTATTCTCCGAAAACCCTATCATGCGACAGCGCCAGCATATGAATGTCCTAACATTTCTAAGCGGCACAACAGGAGAAAGAACAATGATGAGCAAGCAGCCCAAGAGCGCAACATGGGGAAAGAAAGTCCTTATAGCGGTGACATTGATACTGAGCGCAAGCCTGGCATTAGCTGGCCCGCGCAAGATGTCACATGATCTGGAATCAAAGACCTCCGGCAATGTCGACGTAATCGTGCAGTACAACCAGGTGCCGACCGCGCGGCACCATGAAAAAGTGTTGAGCCGGGGCGGCAAGATCAATCGGGATCTCGGGCAGTTCAAGGGCACGGCTTACTCCATTCCGGCCTATGAGCTGGCCGATCTGGCCGCTGATCCGGAGGTTGTCTATATCTCGCCCGATCGCCCGCTGCGCAATGCGGCTACCATTCCCGCGGCTCTCAACGACTACCACGCCGGCACCATCAACGCGAACTACGTTTGGAACGCCGGTATTACAGGCGCCGGGATCGGCGTGGCCATCATCGATAGCGGCATCGCCAGCCTCCCTGACATCACCGCCAGCAACATCGTCTACAGCCAGGATTTTACCGGCTTGGGAAGCACCGCCGATGTTTACGGACACGGCACGCACGTTACCGGAATTCTTGCCGGAAATGGAAAACAATCCACCGGATCGGGATACTCCTATACCTTTAAGGGCATTGCCCCCGGCGTCAAAATCATCAACATGCGCGTGCTCGACGCCAACGGCGCGGGCACCGATAGTGAAGTCATCGCGGCCATTCAACAGGTCATCGCGCTGAAAAGCACTTACAACATCCGCGTCATCAACCTTTCCCTGGGAAGGCCCGTGTGGGAAAGCTACACGGTCGATCCTCTTTGCCAGGCTGTGGAACAGGCCTGGAAGGCGGGCATCATTGTAGTCGTGGCGGCGGGCAACTATGGCCGCGACGACCTGGCGAGCACCAATGGATACGGCGTCATCACCTCTCCGGGCAACGACCCTTACGTCATCACGGTGGGCGCGATAAACACCATGGGCACGTCGAATCGCACCATTGGCGTACCTACAAGTTATACCTCCAAGGGGCCGTCGCTCATCGACAACATCGCAAAGCCCGACCTTGTTGCTCCGGGCAACCTCGTTATCTCCCTGTACTTTCCCGGGTCAACTCTGAGCACGAATAATCCGCAATATGTAGTGCCCAAGTCCCTGTACGTATGCGGCCCTCAAACAGCCGCTTCTCCAACCTACTTCATGCTCAGCGGAACGAGCATGGCCACGCCCATGGTCAGCGCCACCGCGGCACTGATGGTGCAACAGAATCCGTCTCTTACTCCCGATCAGGTCAAGGCGCGGCTGATGGCCACCGCTTTCAAGGGCCTGGTGCAAGCCAGTACGGCCGTGGATCTGACCACAGGGCAAACCTTCAACGAGCAGGCCGATGTCTTTACTGTGGGCGCCGGCCTGCTCGACATCCAGGCCGCTATGCAGAATACGAACGTGGCGCCCGCGACAACGGGCAGCGCCTTGTCGCCATTCGCAGTGAAAGACACTAACAATAACGTCACCCTGGTAGTGGACGGCGCCTCCGTGCTGGGAGGCAATTCAATCCTGTGGGGCGGTTCCATCCTCTGGGGCGGTTCCATCCTCTGGGGTGGTTCCAATGGCGAGACCGGGGAGAGCATCCTTTGGGGCGGTAGCATTCCGCTTGCTGGCAACAGCATTCTATGGGGGGGAACCAGCGGGACGGCCGGAGCGAGCATCCTCTGGGGCGGCGGTACGACACAAGGCTCCAGCACCTTGCAAAGCGCCACGACAGGAGAGATCATCAACGATCTGGAATGAGCCATAGTCCGGATGGGAGCGCCGATGATACTTGCTCGATCGTGGTTTAGTCGAGCAAGTATCCTTCGGCGCAAGTAGCTCCCGTTCCGGCCTGGCTGTTTATCAGTCCAATGCGCTGGTTGACGGTAACGTCAGGACATTGGATTGCCGGTATGAATCGAACTATCTTCACCCTGAAATGGAATCATGAAACAATCCATCCCAACTCGAGCCATGGTTTTCGTCGCAGTTACCGCAACGACGGGAGTTGCTGTACTCGCGATATCCTGCCTGCATTGGCAGTGCAACGATCCGCTCAAGTTTGTGTGTTACCTTCTGATCGCGATTCTGGCCTCCACCATGAAGGTGAGTTTACCCGGCATTGATAGCACCATGTCGGTGACCTTCCTCTTTATCCTTCTCGGCGTGATGGAACTCTCTCTTCCCGAGGCGCTCATCCTTGGTTGCGCAGCGGCGTTGATGCAAAATCTATGGAAGCCAAAGAACCGGCCGCAATTGGTGCAAGTGGTCTTCAACATCCTCAGCGTGACTGCCATCGGTGTCTTTTTGACCTACCTCGCATACCAAGCGGCGGTGGGATTGTTCAAAGGCAGCTTGATTCTGTCGGTCTTGGTGGCAGGCAGCACATATTTTCTCACCAATACCGTGCCCGTATCAGCCATCCTCGCGCTGGTTTCAAAGAGCTCCATGATTAAAATCTGGAAGGAAACATACTTCTGGGGACTGCCCTACAACCTGGCCGGTGCTGCCGTGGTGGGCGCCATGCATTACAGCAACCACTTCGTAGGTTGGCAGAACTCGCTCCTGATCGTGCCCGTCATGTACGGAATCTACCGGTCTTTCCATCTGTACCTGGACCGTCTGGAGGAGCAAAAGAAGCGTGTCGAGATCGAAGCGCGGCAAGTAGATGTCGAAAAGCACCATGTGGAACAGGTCTGCTCGCTCCACATGCGCACCATCGAGGGCCTGGCCCTGGCCATCGACGCCAAAGATCACACCACCCACAAGCATTTGCATCGCGTGCGCATGTATACGGCAGAGATTGCCAAGGAAATGGGGCTGAGTGAACTGGAAACGGATGCTCTTAACGCCGCGGCTTTGTTGCACGACATCGGCAAACTGGCGGTGCCCGATCACATCATCAGCAAGCCCGGCCGCCTGACTCCGGAAGAGTTTGAGAAGATGAAGATTCATCCACTCGTTGGCGCCGATATCCTGGAAAGAGTCGCATTCCCTTATCCGGTGGCTTCGATTGTCAGGGCGCATCACGAAAAATGGAATGGCATGGGTTATCCGGACGGGCTCAAGGGAGAAGAGATTCCCATTGGCGCGCGCATTCTGGCGGCGGTGGATTGCCTGGATGCGGTGGCCTCGGATCGCCAATATCGCAAAGCTCTGCCCCTGGATGAAGCCATGAAGCTGGTAATCGATGAGGCAGGCAAGTCCTATGACCCCAGGGTGGTCGAGATTCTTGCGCGGCGGTACCGTGAACTGGAAGCCTCCGCGGTCTCAAGCCTGAAAATTGCAGAAAAAGATCAACACAGCTTCAGCTACAACGTGGAACGAGGAGAAAGGCCGGGCGCCGGGTTTGAAATCAATCACGCGAATCGCGCCCACGGCCAGGCAGATTTTCTCTCTTCCATCGCATCCGCCCGGCAAGAGGCGCACACTCTATTCGAACTGAGCCAGGACCTGGGAAACTCATTGAGCCTGGACGAGACACTCTCCCTGGTTGCCATGCGGCTTCGCAAGCTGGTGCCTTACGATTCGATTGTCGTTTTCCTCAAACAGGGTGAAGCCCTGGTGCCCGAATTCGTCAGCGGAGATTATTTTAAGTTCCTGTCATCGCTGGAGATCCCGATTGGAACAGGCCTGTGCGGCTGGGTCGCGCAGAACTCGAAACCCATCGTAAATGGGAATCCCGAGGTCGATCCCGGCTTTGTGCATGAACATATAGCGGCCACGCGACTTCGCTCCGCCATGGCTGTTCCCCTGGAGGGTGTCACCGGACTGGTAGGCGTATTGACGCTCTACCGGGACGAGCCGGACGCCTTCACCAGCGACCACCTGCGCGTACTCCAGGTCATTACTTCCAAGGTTGCGCTTTTTATAGAGAATGCCTTGAAGTATCGCCAGGCGGAGAACTCAGCCACCAACGACTACCTGACCGGGATGCCGAACGCACGAGCCCTGTCCATACATTTGGACCAGGAGCTGGCGCGCTGCAAGCGGGAATATGCGAGCGTCGCCGTTATGGTCTGTGATTTGGACGGATTTAAAGCGATCAATGATCGCTATGGCCACTTGGCGGGAGACAAGGTACTCAGGCTCTTCTGCGGCTTGATGCAGGACGTGTGCCGCAAGTACGATTACGTGGCGCGTATGGGCGGCGATGAGTTTGTCATCGTCGCGCCTAATATGTCACCCGGTTCGGTCAGTGAAAAAGCCATCCTGTTGAGCGCCTTGGCGCAAGAGGCTGGCCGCGAGGTGTGCGGTAAAGATTTATTATCTCTGAGCCTGGGAGCCGCTTTTTACCCGCAGGATGGGATGGACGCGGAAAAACTCCTGGCTGAAGCCGACAGAAAAATGTATATGGCCAAAAAACTCCACTACGACCGGCGCGAAAAGACAGCGCCTATCGTAGCGCAGTATTCTCATTCAGCTTCAGTGCATTGAGACAAATTGAACCCTGTCGGGAAAACGAAAGATAAGTATAGGATTGCACTGTCGAGGGAGCTGCGAAAGATCGTCTGAGGACAAGGTCAAGCTGAATCAGATTTCGAGATTGGATTGCGGCTCAGATCACAGGAACACACATGCGATATCGCTTCTGCCGGCAACCCCGGTAGAATCAACATCAGTGGCAGAACAGCCCTCAACCCAACCCACAGCGCCGGCGCCGTCCAGATGGGCGCGTGGCCTGATGCTGCTGCGCCCTACGCACGCGCACACCGCCTTCACAGCGACCCTGGTGCTGATGGCCTCCGCCTTCTTCTCGCACATCATCGGCCTGGTGCGGATCAAATACATTGCCTGGCTCTTCGGCCGCGGCATGGAAGCCGACGCCTTCAATGCCGCCTTCGTGCTGCCGGACATGATCTCGTACTTTCTGGTAGGCGGCGCGGCCTCCATCACCTTTGTCACCATCCTCACGCGCTATCGCGAAACCGGGCGCGAAGAGGAGGGGCAGCGGTCGCTTTCGGTGATTCTGACCACCATGTTCCTGGTGCTGGGCGCGGCCATTGTGCTGGGGGAAATTTTCGCCCCCCTCTACATTCACTGGTGGTTCAACGGCTTTGATCCGGTGAAAACGGCTCTGTGCACGCGCCTGACGCGCATTCTGCTGCCCGCGCAGTTGTGCTTCTTCGCCGGCGGAGTCTTCGGCGCGGTGCTGCTGGTGCGCAAGCAGTTCAGCGTGCAGGCCTTCTCGCCGCTGATCTACAACCTGGGCACGATTGCGGGCGGCCTGTTTCTGGTGCACCGCCTGGGCGTCTCTTCGCTGGCCATCGGCACGCTGAGCGGGGCCTTTCTGGGGCCGTTTCTGCTGAACGCGGTCTTCGCGCGACGGGCGGGCACGCGCTTCCGGCTCATTCTTGACTGGCGCGATCCCGGATTGCGCGAGTGGGTGCGGCTTTCGCTTCCGCTCATGGTGGGGGTTTCGCTGGTGAGCGCCGACAATTGGATCATCGCCCATTTTGCCTCGAATACCAGTGGCGCCGTTTCGCTGATGACCTATGCCAAACAGCTCTTTACCGCGCCCATGACCATACTGGCCCAGGCGGCCGGCGCGGCCTCCATGCCATTTTTCGCCAGCCTATGGAGCAAAGAACGCCATTACGAATTTGCCGTTGGCGTGGCAGACTCCGTTTCGCGCGTGGCCTCGCTGGGATTGCTGGCGGCCTCGGCCATGGTGGCGCTGGCCGCGCCGCTGGTGGAACTGCTCTTCATGGGCGGACGTTTTTCCCCGAGCGACGCGCGGGAGTGCGCCGGTTATTTCGCGATCTTCTCCATCAGCTTGTTTTTGTGGTCGGCGCAGGCGATCTATGCGCGGGCTTTTTATGCCGCGGGCAACACGCTTCGTTCCCATGGCCGCCGGAACCGTCGTGACGCTGGTCTCTCTGCCCATCTATTACTCGCTTTACCACGGTTACGGAGCCATCGGGCTGGCCATTGCCTCCGACCTGGGCATTGCCTTGCAGACCGTGGCCCTCGCCGTGCTGCTGCATCAACGGCGCATGGTCTCGCTGGCCAGCCTGGACTACGCGGAGATGGGCCGCTGCCTGCTGGCCGCGGTGGTGAGCGGCGCGGGGGTTGGCGTGGTCTTCTGGTGGCTGGGCGGCGTGGCGCACAGGGCGATGCCGGGGCCACGTTCAATGGATTGACCTGGCGGTGCTGCTGGCCGGGACAGCGCTATGGATGGTGGTTGCAAAATGGGTGCTGGAAATGACCGGATCGGAGTTGCCCAGAGTGGCGATGAATAGGCTGGGAATGGGGTAGAGGATATTTCAGGATAGGAATTTGAAGGTCTTGCCCTTGGGCATTGCCTTCATTTGCCGCAGAAATTCGCCCTCGTCGATCTGTTGCGGCCAATCAAGATTGATGGAAAACCTTCATGCCCTGATAATTCGAGGGGGCATCAATCAATGTTCTTGGTCGGATCGCCTGTAGGTTTATTAGTTGAATGGTGTCACGGAAGAAAGCATTCCAGCCATTCTTGATTGATTTGTACGAAGACTGAACTTTCTTTCCCAGATCGATTAAATCGGTTTCATCCTCTTCTAGCAGTATCTTGAGAATCTCGATCTGCCGCTCCCCGATCACTCGCTTCCGTTTTGTTTTTAACCGGTGGAAGAGGCTATACATGGTGTCGCGGAATAACGCCCGCTGCATATGCTTGCGAATCTCCGCCGTCAGCCGTTCGCATTGGACGCGCACCCCTTGTAACGCAAAGATCAGAAACGGCGTAAGATCTTGGCCGCCCTGTTGCACCTCGCTCAGAACGCGCAGGTAGGCGGGTTTTTCGTCATAGTAGTAGTTTGACATGGCAACGAAGGCCCGGTCAGTCAGCCCCGCGCGGCGCAGGACAAGCGCCTCCATGGCGCGCGCCGTGCGCCCATTGCCGTCCAGAAAAGGGTGCATGGCGGCCAGGTGATAATGCAGCGCCATTGCCTGTACCAACGGATCATGATCGTGGAACTCCGATTGCGCCGATTGAAGCAGACCCGCAAATGCCTCTTCGCAGGGTGGTCCGCCCTCCGCGCCACGATGCTCCGGAATGCCAAAAGTCACGTTGTAGTCGCGCCCGCGCAGCACACCGGGAGGACAATGATCCTCATCGCAACCGGTCACAATGCGGCGATGTACCTCCCGAACTAGATCGGCGCAGATTGGCCGGTCGGCAGGAAGCTCCCCAATCCAGCGGTAGGTCTGCATCGCGGCACGCGCCTGCCGTTGCGACCGCGTGCGCAGCTCTTCGGGTGAAACATTGGGCCGGACTGCCTCATCCAGTTCTCGTTCTGTGAACTCCGCGCCCTCGATCCGGCTGGTTCCGGCGACCTCGCGTTTGAGCTGCAATTCCTGGAGCGCCTCGACCCAGCTCTTCTCATAGGGGAGGGTCGTGAGCGTACGCACAGCCGCCATGGCTTCAACAAGGGCAGTCATGACAGCGCTTGCATCATAGAGAATCCAGCGTTTTGGCAGCTCATAGCGAATCATGAGTTTTTCTGGTTCATTTCTAGTTCATTTTCAATTCATTTCCAACTCATATTTTGTCATCTATTGTAGAATCTGTCAATTACAAAATAATATAAATGATTCATATTCAATTCATTTCCATTTCATTCCCACTTCGTTTCCTGAATTTCCCGCCCATTGCCAGCCATCTTGCGCTCGGACAGGTCAACAAAGCACACTCCCCATGAAAACACACACGCCCCCGCGTCGGCAGGGGCGCTCGTGTTCAAGCTGGGTGAGAAACACAGTTACAGCTGAGCCGCTTTGGATACCTCGGGCGCGGTAGAAGCCGAAGCGGAGGGCTTGACATCGGCGGCCGCCTTAGCATCGGCTGTTGTCTTGGCTTCGGATTTCTTGATGTCGATGCCGCCTTTGAAGTAGGCGCCATCCTCGATGCTGATGCGCGCCGCGATCACGTCGCCGGTCAGGGCTCCCTCGGCGCGGATGTCCACCCGGTCTGTGGCGGCGATGTTGCCGCGCACCTTGCCCAGAATGACGATTTCGCGCGCGGTGATGCCGGCGGCCACCTGGCCGTTGCGGCCGATGGTGACGCGGTTGCCGGGAAGGGCGATGGTGCCCTCGACTTTGCCGTCGATAAACAGCGACTCAGTGCCGGTGATCTCTCCCTTGATGAACAGGCCCTTGCCGATGGTGGCCTGGTCGCCTGCCGTTGCCGGGGCCCGGTTGGGGTATTCAACGGATGTAGCGGGCGCAGCGGGGCGAGAGGGTTCAGGGTTAAAGCTGGGTGTAGCAGGTCCGGGTTGGCTGGGTTTCCACATAGCGCTCACTCTGTTCCTTTTCTGTCCTGAAAGGACGGGCATCTTAAAGCCAGGGCCAATGCCGCGAGCCCAGGCTGAATGAAACTGTGGACTGCCTGACTTTACGCCCGGGCAACCCACGCGCGGCCACACTAGGATGTTATCTCTTCCCGGGCCGCCGGGGATATTGTTCTGAGAATATTTTAATACTACGCGCTGTACTCTTGAGTTATGACCGATCGGGAACTGGTAGCGCGGATTGCCCGCTCGGCCGGGCAGCAAGGCCGGATACAAGCAATTGGTGCGCGAACTGAGCCTTGGCGGCGGACGGGAACGGCGTCTGCTGCTGGAACAACTGGCGCGGCTGACGGCGCGCGGCGCGCTGACCAAGCTGGATCGCGAGCACTGGAGCATTCCCCGGCCAGCCGGCACGCGCGACAATATGGCCGCTGGACGGCTGGACCTGCATCGCGACGGCTACGGCTTTGTGCGGCCCAACGCGCGCCAAGCTTCCCAGACAACTTCGCCGCAAGAAGACATCTTCATTCCGCCCAACGAGATCAACAGCGCCATGCAGGGCGACCAGGTGCTGGTGGAAGTGGAGCCTCCCAAGGCCGATGGGCGACGGATGGGCAGGATTGTGCGCGTTCTGGAGCGCCGCAACCCTACCGTGGTCGGCGTTTTTCACTATGCGCGAAGCGACCGGGCACAGGGTCACTCCGTTGTTCCCTTCGACGAGCGGATGACGCAGCCAATTCTGATTCCTGAGGGTTCGGAGCATCCCCCTGCCAACGAAACCACGCCGCACCGCGTACTCGGTGACGAGGCAGCATCACACACTCACCAAAGCCTGGAAGGTCTGGTGGTGGATGTGGAGATCACCGGTTGGCCTACGCCGACGCGGCCTCCGGTGGGCCGGGTGATCGAAGTCCTCGGCTCGCCGGACGACTTCGGTGTGGATGTGGAGATGATGATCCGCAAGCACCAGTTGCCGCGGGTCTTTCCCGACAATGTGCTGGCCGAGGCGCGCGCCGTGGCTCATTTCGACCGCGATGAAGCCGACAGCCGCCGCGATTTTCGCGCACTACCCATTGTCACCATCGACGGCGAGACGGCGCGGGACTTTGACGATGCCGTGCTGGTGAGTGAAAGCGCCCACGGCGCCGGATACGAGCTGCAAGTGCATATCGCCGACGTGGCCGAGTACGTGCGCGCGGGAACGGACCTGGACCTGGAGGCGCGGCTGCGCGGAACCAGCATTTACTTCCCGGACCGCGCTATTCCGATGCTGCCGCAGGAGCTATCCACCAACATTTGCAGCCTGCGCCCCGGCGAAGACCGTTTTGTCCTGAGCTGCCTCATGCAACTCGACTCCACCGGCCGCATCGAGAGCTACGAGATTGTCGAAGGGGTGATCTGCTCGGTGGCGCGGATGACCTACACGGAAGTCCACGCAATCTTAGAAAATGACGCCGAATCCCGCGCCCGTTACGCCAGCCTTGTTCCGGAGTTTGAGCGGATGCACAAGCTCGCCGTGCTGATGAACAAGCGCCGAGAACAGCGGGGCAGCATTGATTTCGACCTGCCCGAGCCGGTGATTGAGTTTGACGAGCAGGGCCAGATGCGCGGCGTGACCAAATCGGAGCGCACCTGGGCCAACCGCCTGATCGAGGAGTTCATGCTGGCGGCCAACGAGTGCGTCGCCACCTGGCTCGAAGACCTGGGCGTGCCCTCGCTCTATCGCATCCACGAGAAGCCCGAGCCGCGCCGCGTGGTGCAATTTGAGGAGCTGGCCGCAAGCTTCGGCTACACGCTGGGGCTGGGCGCGCTGCCGGTCCGGCGCATGCAAATGAAGAGTGACCGGCGCGACGCCCGGCGCACCGGACGCAATGTTCGCACCCACGAGGTCGCGGAAGACATTCCCGTCACGCCGCGCATGTATCAAAAACTCGCCGCGCGCATTGAGGGCAAGCCGGAGGAGCGGATTCTGAGCTACCTGATGCTGCGCTCGCTCATGCAGGCGCGCTACTCGGAGACGAAAGAAGGCCACTTTGCGCTGGCCGCACCCACTTACACTCACTTCACCTCACCCATCCGCCGCTATCCCGATCTGATTGTGCATCGCGTTGTGAAGGCGCTGCTCCATGAAAATGTGGCCGGCGAGGGTGTGGTTGCTGAGGGGCGGCACAGCTCGCCCTGGACGCATCCGAATGAAGGGCATCCGAGATCTCCGCGTCGGGTGCCCCAGGTCCCTCGCACTTGGGGACCTGGGAATCTGATTGACCCGCCCATCCCCGAGGCCGAGCTGGCGCAGATTGCCGAGGAATGCAGCCAGACCGAGCGCCGCGCCGCCGAGGCCGAGCGCGAACTGGTGGAGTGGAAGAAGGTGCGCTTCATGCAGGACCGCGTGGGCGAGGAGTTTGCCGCGCTGGTGCTGAACCCGGCCAAGTACGGCCTCTTTGTCGAGTTAACCGATCTCTTTGTCGAGGGACTGGTACCTATCGATACGCTCGCCGGCGACCGCTACACCTGGCGCGAGAACACGCATGAGATCATCGGAGAGCGCACCGGCCGCCGCTTCCGCGCCGGCGACCGTGTGCAGGTGATTCTGGACCGCATCCTGGCGCAGGAGCGAAAATTGCAATTCTCGATTGTGGAAGAGGGTTTGCCGCTGACCGGGAAAATGGCCGCCATATCGCTGCCTAAACAGAAGAAGAACAAGCGGCGGGACGCGACTGCTTCTGCCTCCAGAAAAGGAAGAAATTCGGCAAGAAAGGGCAAGCGGCGGTAGGATTGGTTCAGTGGTGCAAAATCGGCTAAACACTGCTGAGGAATCCGATTCGTCGCATCTTGAGGTTTTTCATGCTTACACGCCTGAAAGTCAGTGGATTTAAGAACCTGGTGGATATAGATGTTCGTTTTGGAGCATTTACCTGCATTGCCGGAGTCAATGGAGTCGGGAAATCGAATCTCTTCGATGCCATCGCATTTTTAAGCAGTCTGGCCGAAAAGTCGTTGCTCGATGCTGCATTGAGCGTACGTGACGATGGCAGTCATTCCGGCGAACTACGCAGCATTTTTCATCGGGTAGGGGACAACTGTGCTCGCGAAATGTCTTTTGAGGTCGAGATGATCGTCCCGCCCAGAGGTGAGGATGATTTAGGCCAAGAAGCTAAGGCGACAATTACATTTCTCCGGTACAAACTTAAACTTGGCTACAGTCAGGACGAGCGTCCGTCTACCGGAGGCATAGAAATACTTCAAGAGGAACTCACGCATATCACACAAGGAGATGCTAAAAAAAATCTTCTTTTCCCTCACAACAAGGATTGGAGATTATCTGTCGTATCGGGAAGGCGTGCTGGCGGAAACTTTATTTCCACGCAAATTGGGGAAGAACCTCTCATAATTAAGATCCATCAAGATGGCGGAGGTAGGGGGCGTCCGAACGGACTGCTAGCTAGAACTCTGCCTAGAACCGCGCTTTCTGCCGCAAATGCAGCGGAAAGCCCAACAGCTCTTCTTGCAAAGCGCGAAATGCAGTCTTGGCGAAGACTTCAACTTGAGCCTTCCAGACTAAGAATGCCAGACGCTTTCAGTGCGCCCACTAGGATTTCCAGTGACGGATCTCATTTGGCGGCTAACCTCTATGAATTGGCACAGTCGCGGCAGCTATTTCCAAGTTGGGGAGAGAACGGTCATGCCGAAAGGGTTTATACGGAGATTGCCAACCGTCTATCGAATCTGATTGAAGATGTAGACGAAGTGAGTGTAGACAAGGACGAAAAGCGGGAGTTGTACACGCTTATGGTTGCCGGACGAGATCATACCAAGCACACGGCCCGGTCTCTGTCGGATGGGACTTTACGCTTTCTAGCTCTCGGAGTACTTCAGATGGATCCTAGAGTGCAGGGTGTACTTTGCCTTGAGGAACCGGAAAACGGAATCCATCCTGCACGGATCCCAGCGATGATGAAGCTACTACATGATATTGCCACCGATACGAAGGAACCTGTTTCCCCGGAGAATCCGCTACGCCAAGTAATCATCAATACGCACTCTCCGGCAGTGGTGGCGCAAGCTCCTGACGATAGCGTTCTTATGGCCGAGCCCATCTCTCGGGTTGACGATCAGGGTGTCCGATTCACGGGCCTTACTTTTCAATGCTTGGCAGGAACATGGAGAGACCAGATGCTAGGTGCCAACCCAGTCGCAAAAGGCAATATCCTTTCGTATCTCAGTCCATTTGAGCCACATTCGCTTATTCGATTCCCGGAGCGTTCTTCGCCAGCGGAGTATCCATCCAATCGTGTCATTGACCGGCCTGATGTACAAAAGCCTCTCTTCGGAGAAGTATTGGCATAACAGTCCTGAAGACTACTCTGCTGAGTGATGGTAGTTCAGATCGAACTCTGGTTCCGATCTTGGACTGGCTGCTTCACCACATAGTTACGGCCCGTACGCTCTCGGGAACCCAGTGGGCGGATCTGAGATATCGGCGAATACAACCACAGAATCTTGAGGAGCGTGTACGCTTTGCCGTGGAAGATTATCCGTGTGACATATTGTTTGTTCACAGGGACGCCGAGGCCCAAAGCCCCGCTGATCGAAGGACCGAAATCCTGAATGCTGTGCGGCCTTTGGGGAGCAATCCGCCCGCAGTTTGCGTGATACCAGTCCGGATGACAGAAGCCTGGCTGCTTTTGGATGAGCGGGCAATTCGGTTGGCTTCTGGAAACCCACGAGGAAGGCTACCACTGAACCTCCCGGTACCGGCCTCAATTGAACGCGTCGCGGACCCCAAGGAGGCGCTATTTCAGGCGCTCAGGATTGCATCTGAACAAACCGGGAGAAGGCTCCGCGATCTCCGTGTTGAGGAGCGCCGGCATAGGGTGGCGGAACGCATGGATTATGAACTGCTGCATAATCTGCCCGCATTTCAAAGTCTGGAAAATGAGCTTATGGGAACCCTGACTGCGAATGGATGGGAATAACCACAATTTCGGTTGCTGTAGTCCGGGGCAAAAAGCAGAAGTGCAGAAAAGGCGAAACAACCGCGAGCCACACGGGGGTGGACAACTTTGGCAAGAAAGGGCAAGCGCCGTTGAAGCCTGTTGGCTCCAACGGCGCGGATGGTGCGGACTTCAAAATGCAGCCAGCCGGATTCCTTAGGCGCCAGCCTGTTTTTCTGCCAGGTTGCCAATGAACGGCAGCTTGTAGCGCTCGCCCTTTGAAGCCTTGATCAGACAAATGATCCACACAACCAGGAACCCAAGCATAGCAAATGGAAGGAGAATCCATCCAAGAATTGGAATCACCGTGAGCACGATGTCCACCGCAAAAATTGCGATGCCCAGGAAGATCGACTGCCAGGAGTGGAAGCGGACGTAGGAGTTTTTGTTGTAGGGTTCGACGACCAGGAAGATGATCGCCGGAATGAAAGTGACGTAGGCCAGCGCGCCGGCAGAATTGTCGGAGAGGCCAGATTGCGGTGTATTTTCGGGCATAGTAGCTCCTTTGGAGTTTGAGATCGAACGCCTGTAAGCCTTTAGCTACCGGCCTGCTTCTGGGCGTAATCGCCGATGACCGGAATCTTGAACATCTGGCCGTTGAAGGTCTTGATCAGCACAATCAGCCAGAGAATGAAGAATCCCAAGCCAACCAGCATTCCCACGAAACCGAAGATCAGGCCGAGGAACGGTATGTGGCCGAGAATGGTCAGCGCGATCTGAACAACGATGTAGGCAACGGTCAAAAAGATCGATTGCCAGGAGTGGAAGCGAATCAGGGGCTTCTGGTTGTACGGGGCGGTCGCCAGGAAGATGATCGCCGGAATGAAGGTGATGTAGGCGATGCCGGAAGCGGCATTGTCGCTTAGGCCAGTTTGCGGAGTTGGTTCAGGCACGGTAGCTCCTTTGGGATTGAACCCAGTTTGTAATAGTAGATGTTTCACACCCCTACCAGATCAAGCAAACCCAGGGAAACCCGGATGACTTTATTGCAGAGGACGTGGATATGAGACGAGATTAGGAAAAATGCCCACACCGGCGGTTGTCAAGCGGAATCTCCACACACCCTCAAAACCGGCTGCGGGGTCTATAGCCAGGCGCGGAGGCCTATTGCGAAGAAAGCTGAATTCTGTCGATCAGCTCTGGATCGTTGTTACGGACATTTCCCACGCGGCTGCTGACCGGCCAGGCGCGCATTTTGTCTGTGGGGAAGGGACAAAGCAGGTCCACGGGCGGCCTTGCCGGGTTGGGGGGCGCCAGCCAATGGGCATAGTCGCCCGGCTCCAGGATGACCGGCATGCGGTTGTGGATGGGCTTCATGATTTCGTTGGGGCTGGTGGTGAGGATGGTGAAGGTTTCGAGCGGCGGGCCATCCGCGGGCTGCCAGCTCTCCCAGAGCCCGGCAAAGGCGAAGGGTTCGCCGCTCTTGAGAGCGATGGCAAAGGGCTGCTTTGTTGTGGCGTCAATCTTTTGCCACTCGTAAAAGGCGTCGGCGGGCACCAGGCAGCGGCGCTTTTTTAAGGCCTCGCGGAAGGCAGGCTTGCGGGCGGCCTCCTCGGCGCGGGCGTTGAAGGTGGAATAGCCGAGCTTGGCGTCCTTGGCCCAGAAGGGCACCAGCCCCCAGCGTTGCAAGGCAAACTCCCGGCTGCCGGAGCCGGGATTGAGCCGCACCACGGGTTGAACGCTCTGCGGGGCGATGTTGTAGCTGGACGAAAAGAAGGGAATCCCGCCCAGCTCCACGTCGAACCAGCCGGCGAGGGTCCTCGAGCGAGGACTGGCGCATGAATCGGCAGCACATACCCGCACAGGATAATCCGAAGCGGGCGCAAAGGCCAGCCGTGGACTGGACGCGACCATCCAATACAATGAGAGAAGGAGAATAACGGATGGCACATACGGTGTTTTGCGTTCGCTACAAGAAGGAGATGGAGGGCCTGGAAGAGCCTCCCTTTGACTCCGAGCTGGGCCAAAAGATTTATAAAAATGTTTCCCAGGCGGCGTGGGGCGAGTGGGTTGATCGCCAGAAGATGCTGCTGAATGAGTACCGATTGCAGCCCTGGACGCCGCAGGCGCAGCAGTTTCTGGTCGAGCAGATGGAGCAGTTCCTTTTTGGCGAGGGGCTGGCGATGCCCGAGCAGTTCGTTCCGCCGGCGCAGTGAAGACAGTGATCAGTTGTCAGTGGTCAGTTACGGCCGAGCGAATGTCTGGCATTTCGGGATGACACCGCGCTATTTCCTGTGAAGATTCCGCCCCGGCGCAAGCGCGCATGCCCGGCCTCGTGTAAACTAAATATGACCCCAAAAGCCGGCTCCCGCGAGCCGGCTCGATTGTGTCGGGACGTGGCTCAGCCTGGTAGAGCACTCGCTTGGGGTGCGAGGGGTCGGCAGTTCAAATCTGCCCGTCCCGACCATTTACTTCTCATCTCAAGTCCATCTATCCCCTGGGATATTCGTGGCCGACCCACGAAGCACCCCAACCTGCGCCGCAGCGCCAGCGAAGGCGCACCAGTCAAGCCTGCGAAGGGACCGGTCCAAGGGACCGGCTACTCGGCAGTTCAAATCTGCCCGTCCCGACCATTTACTTCTCATCTCAAGTCCATCTATCCCCTGGGATATTCGTGGCTGACCCACGAAGCACCCCAACCTGCGCCGCAGCGCCAGCGAAGGCGCACCAGTCAAGCCTGCGAGGGGCGCGTGGATGAGCGCAGCGAGGCCGAGCATATCGGCAGTTCAAGGGGTCCCCGGCGACGGGTCTTCGTCGCTGGGGCTGAAATCTGCCCGTCCCGACCATTTACTTCTCATCTCAAGTCCATCTATCCCCTGGGATATTCGTGGCCGACCCACGAAGCACCCCAACCTGCGCCGCAGCGCCAGCAAAGGCGCACCAGTCAGGCCTGCGAGGGGACCGGTCCAAGGGACCGGCAATGCGGCAGTTCAAATCTGCCCGTCCCGACCATTAAACCTCTAGTTATAAGCAGCTTATGTCGGCGTTCGTCGTCGGCATTTTTCTTCCACTTGTCCAGTTGTGACGTGATTGTGACATTATCCAATGCGGACACGGCCTTCCGCTTGGCATCTTGCCGGATGTGCGAGTAGTGCCGGAGCCCCTCACCGTCGCGCTAAACTAACACTCACGCTGGTACAAAAAATCGGGCAGGTCATGGCGGCTTGTGGTACACTTCCTCGCAACCGAGAGCTCAAATGGAAACCCTCGCGATCATGTCTTATGCCGCCGGAGAGGGGAGGTTCCCGGACCGCTTCGGCTTGCTGGAAGTGACTGCGCCCTTAGCCAGCACATCCTCCAGCCGTACGGCCTCTAACGTCACTACGGCAGCATCGCCATTCCGACACGACTAACCCCGGATACGAATCCGATGAAGACGAAGGAGCCCCATGAGGAAGACACGCTTAATGCCTGCGCCATCGCAGCGACGAAGGCAATTCTTAAAACGCCCCGCCTACATTTTAGGATTACTCCTTTTCATGCCACTATGTAGGCCAATAGCCTCCGCCACGGAAGTATACGCCTACCTCGGCGCCGACTACACATCCGTGGATGGCCCATACACAACAAACGACTACATCTCGGGGAGTTTCACCACATCGTCTATCCTCCCGCCGAACCTGACCAATTCCCCCATCACCCCGCTGGCGTGGTCATTCGGCGACGGAATCTTCGATTGGACGAACAGCAACTCCATTGACCTTGTGTCCGACGTGAGCACCGACGCCTACGGAACGCTCACCTCCGCCTATATTGAACTTTATGGGACTTTGTTGATACCGCAACCACCTGACTCACCTTTGCAGTTTGTTGGCGAAATGTTCATACGAGCGTGGGGGGACGACGTGACTTTGTATGATCTTAACTATGGCCCCTCCCCGATTGGCGAGGCATCCAACAGTGTTCCGGGGAAATGGGGTCCAGACTTTGATCCCCCCGATAACGTCGTTCCGGAGCCCGCGTCGGTCGTCCTCTTTACCTCGGCGGCTCTCCTCGCATTCGCGTTCCGGGGCCGGAGGCGGTTAGCGTAGGGCATGCGACAGTTCACGCAAATGCACCGCTAACGGCCCGCACGGCGCAGGAGGCAACCTCGCCGGGCCAACGGGCCGGCAATGCGGTAGTTCAAGGGGTCTCTAGCCACAGGTCTTTGTCGATGGGACTGAAATCTGCCCGTCCCGACCATTATTTTTCTCCGCACACGATTCGCATCAAAAAACAAAAAGAATGGGCCGCGCCAATTCTAGCGCGGCCCGTTCTGCTTTTCCTAAACTGCCCGACTCAATCACGCCGTTTTAATTGTTCGACTCCCGCGCCTCTCCGGCGATCAATTTCAGCGTAATCTTCTTTTGGCCGCGATAGAAGGTGACGCTGACGGTGTCTCCGGCCTGGTGTTTTTCCATGACGGCGTTGATCTCCTGGGGATTGGTGACCCGCTCGCCATCGATGGCCACGATCAGGTCGCCGCCCAGCAGGATGGGTTGATTGCCCACGTAGGCCTGCTCATTGCCGCCGCGCAGGCCGGCCTTCTCCGCCGCGCCTCCGGGGACGACCTGCTCGATCAGAATTCCGGAGTCAACGGCCAGGCCCATCTGCTCGGCCAGGTCGGGGCCGATCTCATAGGAAATAATGCCCAGCGAGGGGCGCTTGACGCGCCCGTAGCGAGTCAGGTCGGCCAGCACTGCCTTGGCCGTGTTGATGGGTATGGCAAAGCCGATGCCGGAGCTTTGTTCGGCGCCGTTACTGGCGATCATGGTGTTGATGCCGATGACTTCGCCGCGCGAGTTGAGCAGCGGGCCGCCGGAGTTGCCGGGATTGATGGCCGCGTCGGTCTGGATGGCGTTTTCGATGGGCGCGCCATCGGCGTTGCGAACTGAGCGGATGGAGCTGATGATGCCCCGCGTCATGGTGCCGCTGAGGCCGAAGGGATTGCCGATGGCGTAGACCTTCTGTCCCACGGAAAGTTCGCCGGAATCAGCCAGCGTGACCGGTTGCAGGTCGGGCGCGGTGATTTGCAGCAGCGCCAGGTCGTGCGTGCGATCGGTGCCCACCACCTTGGCGTCGTAGCTGCGCTTATTGCTCAATTGCACTTTAATGCCGCGGTTGGCGCCCGCCACGACGTGGAAGTTGGTCAGCACGTGGCCGGCTTTGTCGAGGATGAAGCCCGAGCCCTGGCCCTGCTGCGGCACCGTTCCATAAAAGAAGTTGAAGACCAGCGTCGTGGAGGTGATGTTGACCACCGAGGGCAGCACACGTTTGTAGATGGCGATGTTGTTCTGCTCCTCGGCATCATAGGTGGGTGCGGCCTGAGCCTCGGTGAGTTGGAGCGCGGAACCAGAACCGGAGCCGCTGGGGCGAAAGAGATTGCCCAGGGACTGACTGTCAAATCTGGAGGGAAGATGCGTGGTGAGGTACCAGAACCCGCACACCAGCAGAAGAACAAGGAGTATTTGGCGCAGTTTCATCGTTTGGAAATCCTCTAAACTGTTCAACTATCTCTATTCTAAAGACTCCTTTGCGGGATACTTGTTGCTTTCGTCCCGCAATTGCCGCCACAATGCCTCCACCTGGGCCAGGAGGGCTTCTTTATCTCCTGCATTATCTAGAACATAGTCTGCCTGGGAGGCTTTCACCGCGTCGGGAATCTGGCGGGCTATGCGAAGCCGGGCATCGACCTCGGCGGCTGTGCGGCCAGATTTCGCAGGGCAGACGCGGGCGGCATAGCGGGCGATCTTCAACTCGTCGGGCGCAGTGACCACGATGATGCGGTCAAAGCGCCGCCGCCAATCGGCCAACACCGTCTCGCTTTCGCCGCGGGCGCGGGCATCGCGTTCCACTTCAAAAATCAGCGCCGATTCGATGACGGCCACGGCGGCGGGATTGCGGCGAAAAACCTGGTCTGCCCAGCGCTGCTCAGCGGCAATCACCGCCGGATGAATAATGGCGTTCAACTCGTTCACCCGCCCGCCCTTGAAGGCCATCTCGGCAAGGCGCGCGCGATTCAGGCGGCCGTCGGGGCCGACAACTTCGGGACCAAAAACGCGTACGATCTCCGCGTAAACTGCCTGCCCCGGCTCCATCAGTTCCCGGCCCAGCTCATCGGCCTCGATGACCTCCGCGCCCAGCGCGCGCAGTGCCGCCGCAACGGTGCTCTTGCCGCTCCCTAACCCGCCGGTGAGACCAACTCTAAGCATGATGAATAAACCCGGCGTTGGCGCGCGCGTACAAACCCGGTTCGGGCTGCACTATACTGCGTCCATCGCTGAACGCAGTATAGGCGATCAAGATAGGATATCTGGCCGAATCCGCTGTAGAATGAGATCAAGGCAGGAGGTGCGTCTGTCCATGTACACCCTGAACCCGCGAATCACAGTGGAGGCCGGCAAGATGGGGGGTAAGCCCTGCATCCGGGGCCTGCGCTTCAGCGTCTACGATCTGGCTTCCTACCTCGCCTCCGGAATGACCGAGGAGCAAATTCTCCGCGAATTCCCCTACCTCGAAAAGGAAGACTTCCAGGCCGTTTACGAGTTCTTTGCCAGTATCCCAGAAAGGATCACGGTCCTTGAAGCTTCTCGTTGATGAGACTGATTTTTTGTGTCCTTCCGATAATGGAGTTCGAATGTGGCTCTGACGCGCGATAACCACTTCGTACCACAGTTGTACTTGAAGAATTTCGCTACAGCTTCTGGCGAGGTTCTGGAATATCGCATACTCGTCTCCCATTCAAAAGTTCCTATCTGGAAGTCCGTCAATGTGGCCGGAACAGGATACGAGAAAAACCTGTACACGAGGATTGCGCGTGGAAAAGAATCAGACGATATCGAACAATGGCTAAATCGCGAGTTTGAATCACCAGCTAAGGAACCATTACAAAAAGTCCTTGCTGACAAGGTGCTGACAAGCGAGGATTGGGAAATTCTCGTTCGCTTTCTTGCGTCTCAAATCGTCCGAACGCCCGCATTTCTTATTAAGAACCTGCCAATTTGGAATAAGATGGCACCAATGGTATTAGAACAAGCCACTAAAGACGCTGAAGCGCGCATTCGTGAGGCGTTAGAGTCAGGCCAGAAAATTGTCAAGGATGATGTTCCGTACGTCGAATACTTTCCTTTGAAAACTGATCGTAAGGATCTTCCTGAAGAAAAAAAGGTTCAATTCACTACGACGCTGACAGTGGATCGTCGACTCTGGTTTTACACGATGAAGCACACCTTGACGGATACGCTGAAATTTCTCCATAAGCATAAATGGACCATATTTGAAGCCCCCGAACGTTTGAAATGGTTCACAAGCGACGATCCTGTTATCTGCCTGAATTATCGATCCGAGTCTGATTACGACTTCAATGGCGGCTGGGGTCGTGAGCGAGGAAATATCCTTTTCCCTCTAAGCCCACGCCATCTAATGTTTACAGAAATCGGTGCGAACTCATACCCAAGGAAGGTTTCCTCTCGTTATCGCGCCAGACTAATTCGACGCATGATCGCCGAACATGCTCACCGGAGCATTTATTCTCTGTCAGAAGACGGCAAGGTTCCACAGTTAAGGCCACGTGTCGAAGACGTCTCGACTTATCAGAATGAAAGGAAACTCTGGGCGACTTGGTACGAAGATCAGTCCAGAGCTGAACAGGCTCTCTAGGTGCTCAGTGCGGCGTTAATCCGCACGACTGCTCTTTGAGGTCACAGTTTGTGACCTCAAAGCCTCGGTCTCTTCCGCCATGAGTGGAAAGTGTCATACTCCCCGTCGCATCTTCGCGGCGCGCACGGTGTTGGCCATCAGCATGGCAATCGTCAGCGGACCCACGCCGCCGGGAACGGGCGTATAAGCTCCGGCCAGCTCGAAGGCTTTGGGATGCACATCGCCCACCAGGACCGAGCCCCTCTTGGCGAAGGCAGCCTCGCGCCGGGCGTCTCCGGCAAAAAAGCGGGCAAATTCCGTCGGGTCGGTGATGCGGTTCATGCCGACATCGATGACGGTCGCGCCCGGCTTGACCATCTCCGCGGTGATGAAGCCCGGCCTTCCAATCGCCGCTACCAGGATGTCGGCCTGGCGGGTCATCGCGCCCAGATCACGCGTCTTGGAGTGGCACATCGTCACCGTGGCGTTCTGGTGCAGCAGCAGCATGGCTGCGGGCTTACCCACAATGTCGCTGCGGCCCACCACCACAGCGTGCTGACCGGCGATGGGAATCCCGCTGCGCTTGAGAATTTCAAGAATCCCCGCCGGGGTACAGGGCACAAGAGCTGGCCGCCCCGCCAACAAACGGCCCGCATTCACCGGGTGAAAACCGTCCACGTCCTTGGCCGGGGAGACGGCGTCGAGCAGGGCCTTGGTGTCAACCTGCGCAGGCAGCGGCAACTGGATGAGAATGCCGTCGATCTCCTCGCGCGCATTCAGGCTGGCGACCAGATCGAGCATCTCCGCCGTGGTCACCGTCTCCGGCCGCGTGATCAGGTCGCTGAAAATGCCCAGAGCGGCGCAGCTTTGCACCTTGCTGCGGACATAAATCTCCGAGGCAGCCACGTTGCCCACCAGCACCGCCGCCAGGCCGGGCCGGATGCCCCGCCCGGCGAGCTCGCGGACCTCCCCGGCCACCTCCTGCTGGATGGCCGTGGCAATCGCTGCTCCGTCGAGAACTCTTGGCATTTTGCGCTCCAAAGTTCATCGTATCGCCTTGCGCCTCCGCATGGGGCCTGCGCGTTCCCCATTCTGAATCGAAGCATGGCACGGCTCCGCCAATAGGCCCGTATCCCGCCAAAGTGTGATCTATCTCACATACAGCACCGAGAGGGGAGACTGTATCGTCAGAGTCACGAGGAAAGTTTTCCCTTCGCTCTGAATTCGATTTGTGGAAGCTCCTGGCAGCGGCGTAATGGAGAGAGTTTGATGAGTGTTTTCAAGGATGCAGGGCATCTTTTCCGGTTTGCGGGGCTCTTTGTCCTCGCCTTCCTGATTTTTCTTGTGGTTCGCCACTACGTTGTCCCCAAAAGCTTTGGGCAATATGGGCACTATCGCGGAGATGCCATCGGCGAAATTGCGGCGCGGCCGGTGAAGTTTGCCGGACACGAGACCTGCGAGATGTGCCACTCGGACGTGGCGGACAAGAAAAAGATCGGCAAGCACGCGCATGTGAACTGCGAGGCCTGCCACGGCGCGCTGGCCAGCCACGCCGACGACCCCGCAACGATTACGCCGGTTCTGCCGGATACGGCTGTGCTCTGCGTCCGCTGCCATGCAGCCAGCGCCGCCAAGCCCAAGGGCTTTCCGCAGATTGATCCGGCAAGTCACTACCAGGGCACGTCCTGCAAAACCTGCCATCAGCCACACAACCCCGGCATCGATGCGGGAGGTGCGAAATGAAGATTTCCCGGCGACAAATGCTGATTCTGTTGCCCGCCGCGGCGGTCGCATGGGAGTCCGTGCTGGCCGGAACCCCGGAGGACGCGCCCAACTACAAGATGACCGACCACTGGTGGGGCATGTTGATCGACATCCCCAAGTGCATCGGCTGCGGCAATTGCGTGCGCGCCTGCCAGGCGGAGAACGACGTGCCGGATGGATTCTTCCGCACCTGGGTCGAGCGCTATCACGTCTCGGACGAGAATATGACCGAGCCCGAGGTTATCTCGCCGGACGGCGGCAAGGAAGGTTTTCCGGTAGCCAGCGAAGACGGGCGGAAGTACTTCTTCGTCCCCAAGCTGTGCAATCACTGCGCGGATTCGCCCTGCACGCAGGTCTGCCCGGTGGGCGCCACCTTCGTCAGCCCGGACGGCGTGGTGCTGGTGGACCAGAAGTACTGCCTGGGCTGCGCCTATTGCGTGCAGGCCTGCCCCTACGGCTGCCGCTACATTCATCCGGAGAAGAAGGTCGCCGACAAGTGCACGCTCTGCAAGCACCGGCATCGCCAAGGGGCTCACCACCGCCTGCTGCGAGGTCTGCCCCACCGGGGCGCGCCAACTGGCCGATCTGAAAAACCCCAACGACCCGATCCACGCGTTCCTGAAGACGCACAGCGTGCAGGTGCTGAAGCCGCAGATGGCCACCGGCGCCAAGGTCTTCTATAACGACCTGGACGGCTCGGTGCGATAAGAACAGCAGGAAGTCAGGAGTTAAGTTGATGAACGGCGTTGAAGGCTTCATGTATCCGAACGAAATCGAGCTCCAGTGGAGCGTGCTGATCGTTTTGTACCCATTCATCACGGGGCTGGTGGCGGGCGCATTTATTCTGGCCTCGCTGGAGCGCGTCTTCCGCGTGGAGGCGGTCAAGCCCACCTACCGGCTGGCGCTGCTGACGGCGCTCTCCTTCCTGCTGGTGGCGCCTTTGCCGCTGCAACTGCACCTGGGCCACCCGGAGCGCTCGCCGGAGATGTACTTCACCCCGCACAGCACCTCGGCCATGGCCATGTTCGGCTATGTCTACCTGTGGTACCTGATGGCCGTGCTGGTATTCGAGATCTGGCTCGACTACCGCCGCGAGATCGTGCTGCTGTCGCAATCCAGCAAGGGCCTGCTGCGCCTGGTCTACAAGGTCATGACGCTCGGCTCCAGCAACATCAGCCCGCGCTCGCTGGCCATCGACGACCGCGTGGGCTGGATCGTCACCCTGATCGGCATTCCCTCCGCCTTCCTGCTGCATGGCTACGTCGGCTTCATCTTCGGCTCCATCAAGGCCAATCCCTGGTGGTCCTCGCCGCTGATGCCGGTGGTCTTCATCTTTTCCGCCATGGTCTCGGGCATTGCCGGGGTCATGCTGCTCTACATGGCCATCACCAAACTGCGCAGGCAGAAGATCGACATGCGCTGCGTGGACACCATCGCCATGTACCTCTTCTACATCTTCATCATCGACTTCAGCCTGGAGATGCTGGACCTGGTGCACCGCATCTACGAGGCCGACGAATCCTTCCGCAGCCTGGACTTCATGGTCCACACCCAGCTCTACATTCCGCATATCGTGATCCAGATCTGCCTGGGCACGCTGACGCCGCTGATTCTGCTGTTCCTGACGCAGGTGGTGAAGCTCCCGGAGATCGTCCGCAAGCGCATCTACGCCCTCTCCGGCTCCCTGGCCCTGATCGGCATCTTCGCCATGCGCTGGAACGTGGTGATCGGCGGGCAGTTGTTCTCCAAGAGTTTTCTCGGCTACACCACCTACAAGATGGAGCCTGGTGACGCGAGAGGGCCTGCTGGTGGCGATCTTCCTGACCCTGCTTGCCGCTGGTCTTCCTGTGGGTGCTGGTCAAGCTGCTGCCGCCGTGGCCTGAAAAGAGCGCGCACGTACAGGCCGCCGGCGACTAAGACGGCAAAATACCTATTCTCGGGTGGAACTGATGAGCGATCTTCCCGGCTTAGTCGAAGATCTCACCGCGCGCCTGACGGCATTGGAGCGGCGCGTCGCGGCGCTGGAACACCCCTCCGAGGCGTCCATCGCGCCTGAACCGGTTGCACGGCTTGTAGCCGAGACCGGCAAAGGGCTCTCCCACGCGCATGTCGGCGGCGTCTTCTCCGTGCTGGGCAAAGCCATGCTGGGCATTGCCGGCGCTTACCTGCTGCGCGCCGTGGCCGAATCCAGTTCGCTTCCCCGCCTGGCGATTGCCACCGTCGCCATTGTTTATGCGCTTCTGTGGCTGGTGGCCGCGGCACGCGTCCCGGCTGAGGAGTGGTTTGCCAGCACCGTCTACGCCGGCACCGCCGCCATGATTCTCGCTCCCATGCTCTGGGAGTTGACTCTGCGCTTCAAGGTCTTGCCCGCGCCGGCCGCCGCCGCTGTTCTGGGCGTATTCGTCATTGTGGCAACGGCGCTCGGATGGAAGCGTGACCTGGCGCCGGTTTTCTGGGTAGTCAATTTTGCCGCCGCCGCCGCTGCGCTTGCCCTGTCCGTCGCCACGCACCAGTTCCTGCCCTTTATTACGATGCTCCTGACGATGGCGCTGATCTCGGAGTATGCTGCCGCGCGCAACCGCCAGCGCAACGTGCGATTCTTGCCGGCCCTGGCCGCCGATGCAGCCATTTGGGCGCTAGTCTTTATCTACTCCAGCCCCGTAAGCACTCGCATGGATTACCCGGCTCTGGGCACGGCGACCTTGTTGTTGCCCGCATGCCTCCTTTTTCTGATCTACGCGGTGAGCGCTGCCCTGAGCACACTGCTGCTCGGCCAGAAGATCACCGCCTTTGAAACCGGCCAGGCGCTGATCGCTTTTTTGCTGGCCGCATCGTGCGTGCTTTATTTTGCGCCGAGCAATGGAGCAATCGTTCTGGGCGCGCTTTGCCTGCTCTTCTCGGCTTTGTGTTATGCGGCAGCCTTCCTCCTGTTGAGTAAAGCCGCCGAAGGCCACAACTTCCATGTCTTTGCCGCCTGGGCCGCGGGTCTCTTTCTGGCCGGAAGCCTGCTCTGCCTGCCGTCGTTCTGGCTCTCCGCGATTCTAGGCCTGGCCGCGATTGCCGCCACCATTTTTGCAAATCGTCTGACGCTCCGCTTTCATGGTCTGGCATTTCTGTTGGCAGCAGCGATCGTTTCGGGGCTGCTGGAGTATGCCTTCCATGCTCTGGCCGGAAACCTGCCCGTAAAGCTGGACGCTAGCGTCGGCCTCGTCTCACTCTGCGTGTTTGTGTGCTACGCAGCCGGCAAACGTCTTCATCAGGAAAGCTGGAAACCACAGCTTCTGCACCTGGCAACGGCGGCTCTCGGGGTCTTCACGCTGGCCGCGCTGCTGGTCGAGAGCCTGCTCTGGCTCACCGCGCGCGGCATCGTTCCCAGCGCGCCTTACGTTGCATTTATTCGCACGCTCATCCTCTGCGTTCTGGCTCTGGCACTGGCCTATTCGGGCTCGCGCTGGCACCGCGTGGAACTGACGCGCATCGCCTACGCCGCGCTGGCTCTGGTCGCCGCCAAGCTGCTCCTGGAAGACCTGCGCCTTGGCCACCTGGAGTTCATCGCCGCCGCCATCTTTCTCTTCGCCATTACCCTGATCGCGGTTCCGCGCCTTGCGCATAAAAAGAAGAAGGTGTAAGTCCACGTCGGCGCAAAAAACCTGATTTTTTCATGGCCATAAAAAAACCAGGTCCCGGAATTGAGACCTGGAATTTTTAGTTTGTTAGCCGGCCATCAGCGATAAATCTGCGGCTCATAATGCGGCGGAAGAATATCCGGCCGGATAACCGGCTCGTGGTGCATGGGGTGAGGCTTTGGCATGTGCCATGCCGCTTCTCTCAGCTTCAGCTTGCTGATGTGCACGTCGTAGCCGGTTCCGGGCAGCAGCGATTCCAGCACAAAGGTCTCCGTGCCGTCGGAGCGGAGTTCGCGATAGCGGTAGACGCCCACATCGCCCTCGCTGGTCTCCGTGCCGCCCGAGGGAGCGTCAAGAAAGCGCTGCGCATCGGCCACGGTGGGCGCGGCGTGGCTTCTCGCCCTCGGTCAGGCTCTCGGCGGCATAAGAGCGCACCAGCTTGGTCCAATAGCGGCTCAGCAAATCGGTGTCGACAAACAGGTCGGCCCACACGATCTCGCCGCGCACGGCCACCACCACGCCGATGGCGCCCTCCTTGCGAAGCTGCGCGATCACCTGCTCCCGCGCCTTCATCACCGGAGCCGCGGCCTCATCCACCTTGGCGCTGACCGAGCTGTCTTCCATGACCCTGGCGTAGCTGGTGGTTCCCATCGAACGAGCGTATCCCGCGCCCGATCCGGCGTCCATCGAACTGCCGGCGGAAGGAGCAGACGCCATCGCCATCTGGCTGATGCTTCCCCGCACCGAGTTCCACACCTCCTGCTGGTCCTTGGCGACCATGGCCCGCTCCCGCACGCTGGGCTGCACCATGAAGCTGTGCGCGGGCGCCTTGGCCGATGCGCCGAAGGTCTCCGAGCTTGCCGTCCAGCGTCCCGGCTCGATGCAAAAAACTCCCAGGTCGATGGGCTCGCTGCCCGCCGGCACAATGCGGTCCTTGGCGATCACCCGGTCCTGCTTGCCGCCGGTCACAATCTCGCCGGCCAGCAGCAGCAGAGGCTTGTCGGAGTTGTTCACCAGCACCAGCGTGTTCACCTCGTCGCCGCGATAGCGTCGTCGTTACGGCGGCGAACCGTCGCCGCGATAAGGCGGCACGCCGACAGTTCCTCTCTGCCGCACCATTCCCCGCGCGCGGCCGGCCTCGGTCACTTCCACCTGGCCGCTCTTGATGCCTTCGTCCAGGGTGATAAACGGCGTTGCGCCGGGCGACTTGCCGCTGGCCCGGACCACCGGGAAGAGAAGCAGGTTCCCGCTCTCGATGGGGGCCAGCACCTTGTAGTAACCATTCGCCGTTTCCTGCGGCCCGCCTGCCGCCTGCACTCCACTCTGTTCGACAAATGCCGCAAGCGCCAACACCAACGCGCCCGCCAATCCCAACCTGCCCAGATTCTTCATAACTCTCCTCCGCCGGGGATGATCACCGGCTTATGACCCTTGAACGCCGGCCAGCCGATTTCTTGCAGAATTGTTTTGAACTTTTTATTCCAACAGAAATCAGGGTGCCCGGCCCTCGCCATGTTACGGCCTTCTGCCGAGCCGTTCTCTCTGAAAATGGCTTGACCTGGAGTGCCCTGCGATATGTATTCATTGGAGAGTAGAATCAAATTGCTTCTTTATCTCCGCGGAGTAGAACATGGGAAGAAGGAACCAGAAGACTCTCTTGTCGTTTGTGATCAACCTTATCGCCGGCCTGATTTCCGTTATTTTTGGCGGGAAAAAGACCAAATCTGAAAGCTAGCGCAGTGCTTTCCAGCGTGCGCCATCTGGCGCCGGCCGAGGATTGTTTAGGAGCATGGCGGCAAATTGTTTTTGTGGCTCGGGTGGGAAAGCAGCCTTCTGGCGTATCTTTTGAACGTGGGGATCATGCCCTCCCAACCCGTCGAAGCGAGCGCCACAGCCGGCATCGCCGCCGTGCCGGAGACGATCTATGTTATGGATGAGCTCTGGCGCGAATCCGGCGCGGCCGCCTATGGGCTGGAGCGTGAGCAGTTCCGCGAGATCCTGGAGCGCATTGCGGCGGCGCAGAACTTCGGCCTGGCGCCGGGAGCGGCAGCTATCACGGCAGCAACAGAGCGAGTTTTTTTCGCGGCCTCCGGCTCGCCGACCTGGTGCTGGCGCGAGCCTGTGCAAACGGCCACCAGGGCGCATGGGAGCATTTCCTGGCCATCTACCGCCAGCCGCTGACGCGCGCCGCCATTGCTATTACGGGCAGCGAAACGCTGGGCCGCGAGCTGGCCGATCAACTCTACGCGGAGCTCTACGGGCTGACGACCCGCGACGGCGTGCGGCGCAGCCCGCTGGACTCCTATCGCGGAAAAGGCTCGCTGATGGGCTGGCTCCGCACCACGCTTGCCCAGCGCCATGTGGACCATCACCGCCGCACCCGCCGCGAGCTTCCGCTCGACGATCCGGCAGACGGCTATGAACCTCCGGCCGCAATCCCCGAGCCGGAAACTTCCTCTGCCGAACTGCTGCTTCTGGGCAGGGCCATTGAAGAGGCTCTCCGCCAACTGGCCGCCGAGGAGCGGTTTCTGCTGGCCGCCTACTATCTGGATGGGCGAACCCTGCTGGAGATCGCCCCCCTGCTCCACGTTCACGAAGCAACGGTCAGCCGCAAACTGCACCGGGTGACCGGCGGCCTCAGAAAGCAGATCGTCCGCAATCTGCAAGGGCTGGGCCTGAGCAAGCCAGCCGCCCAGGAGGCGCTGGGCGCCGATCCGCGTGATCTGAATCTGAATCTGAAGAAAATACTGCAAATTTCGTCCCTGGATGCGTTCCAAGAGAAGGCTGCAACGTGAACACAACTTCCCAACTCGATCTTCATCCTGACGCCGAGAGCCTCAACGCCTTCGCCGAGCAGGCGCTTGCCGCGCCGGAGCGCGAGCAGGTTCTCGCCCATCTCGCCGCGGTGCAGCCGCTGCCGGCAGGTGATTTTCCTGGCGCAGCAGGCAGCCGCCGATGCAGAGGCTCCGGCACGGGTTCCGGCATCCCGGCCCGCGAACGCAACCCGGAACTTGGTTCATGAACTGGCGCTTTGCCTGGGTTCCGGCCGCGGCGCTGGCTGCGGCGCTGGCGCTGGTGGTCACCTTTCATACAAGGCACACGGAGCCTGCTCCGGAGATGGCGAAGATCACGCCGCCCAGTGAGCAGCCGCGCCCGCGCCTGTCCCGCAGGAACAGGCAAGCGCGGGAGCAGCGCACAAACCTGCCCGGCGCTCGCTGCAAAATCCATCTGCCGGAAACGTCACTTTCAGCGCGCATCGCGGGCCGCCGGTGGATTTGGCGCAACAGTCTGCTTCTTCCGCCGCACCTACGGTTGAACCGGGCGCAATCGCAGGCTCGAATGAGGCGAGCAGTGCGTTCTTGCCGTCTTCCGTGGAGTCCGCTCCACAACCGGTGACCGCGGCGCAATTCCAACCTGAGCCGGCCGTAGCCGCCGTTGCATCAGGACCAGCAGCGGATCTCCGGCACGCTCTCTGCCAGCGCGGCCGCACCGCAGGTTTCACTGAAGAGCATGCAGGCGGAAGCATACACCGCGCACGCAAGACGCCAGGCGCCCTCGGCGGGACCGCGCATGGCGCAGCAGTCCGCGCCTGCCGCCGGCTTTGACTTCGCAACACAACAGCAACCCGCCGGATGTCCGCTTCCCGCAATGTGAATCCACCCAAGCTGCCCAGCGGCCTTGCGGCTGTTTCCACGGCCATCGCCCAGCAATCTCACGCTGGAAATCGATTTGGCATGGCGCGCTCTTTTTGAGCGGAGACTCCGGCCGGCACTGGGAGCCGGTCGCCCGGCAATGGACGGGTCGCGCCATTGAGGTACGGACGAAAACGAGCTTGAGTGGCAATGCCGCGCCGGCTGATGGGTTTGAATTGAAAAACGATGCTGGCTCGACCTGGGCAAGCGCGGATGGAAAGACCTGGACGGCGCAATGAAACATCTCCGCGCGCCGGGAGACTGCTCGGCTGCGTTCTGCAGAGCGGCGCAGCCCGTATCCGGCAGGATCGCGCGGCACTGTTTCGGTAATACCATTGCGCTCCTTGCGGCTCAATTCTTAAATCTCTCTCATTTAGCACTGGCTGGCTCAAGGAATCTCCCCGCATGCCGAAAAGATGATTACAAGGCGATTCCTTTGTGATGCGCTGTGCTTGTTTCCGCCCGGCGCGCTGCAACGGCAGAACGATCAGTCTGCTCGCACGGTTTGTTTGGACGAAGGGAGACTCAGATGTTGCAGAATGAGGAGCGAAGGAACGAGGCAATCACTCCATCCTGGGCACATCTTCGCCTTCCGCCTTTTCCTCAGGTCGCTCTCCGGGTACTGCAACTGGCCAATAATGAAAACGTGCAACTGCACGAGTTGAGCTGGCTGATCTCCTCCGATCCGGCCTTTGCCAGCGAAGTTCTTACCATCGCAAATTCGCTCTTGTATGCACCGCGGTTTCCCGCCAGCAGCGTTCTGCAGGCCATCGCGGTGCTGGGCGCCAATAACCTGCAGGGGCTCTGCCTGACAGTCGGCGTGCGCGCGTACATGGGCAAAGCGCTGAACCAGCCTGCCATGCGGGCCATCTGGCGTCACAATCTGGCCTGTGCCCTGATCGCCGATCAACTGGCTTCCGTGGGCTTTCTCGATCGGGATATTGCATTCACCTCGGGCGTGATGCACGACATCGGGCGATTGGCGCTGGCCGTGATCCGGCCCAAAGAGTATAGCCTTCTGCTGGGGGTTCACAGCGGCTCTCCCGCCAGCATTCTCAACGCCGAGCGGGATCTGTTCGGATGGGACCATTGCGAGGCCGGCCGTCAACTGATCGAGGATTGGAAGATGCCTCCGGAGTTTGATCCCATTGTCTCCGAGCATCATGCGCCGCGGCAGAAGGATGGCCCCTGGGGCATGTCCGAACTGATCAACGTGAGCTGCCGCATGGCCGACACCGTTGGCTGCCCTGCGTTTCCCGGCTGCGAGGTCACGCCATTTCCCGATCTGCTGGTTGAACTGCCCGAGCGGGAGCGCCGGCTCTTCCATACCAACGTCGAAACCCTGGCCAACGAAATCGCCCGGAAGATCGATTCCGTAGAGTCGTATTGACCTCCAGAAAACTCTCAGCTTTCCATTGAAGTGATGACCGCGCGCAGATTGTGCCGGTGTTTTCACCTCGGCAGAATCCGAACCCTGTCAAAGCACTGCCCGCCTTTCTAGGACCGGAAGAAGTTTTTCGCCAGAAACAGTACGTTCGCCGGACGCTCGGCCAGCCGGCGCATGAAGTACGGGTACCAATCGTTGCCGAAGGGAACATACACGCGCACCTTGTAGCCCTCCTCGACGAGCTTGCGCTGCAAGTCGCGGCGAATCCCATAGAGCATCTGGAATTCGAACCGGCTGCGATCGATGCCATGCTCGCTGGCGTAGCGCCTGGCCGCGGCACCATGGCGTCGTCGTGGGTCGCCAGGCCGTGATAGACGGGGCTCGCCAGCAGCAGGTTGGCCAGCTTGATAAAGTTTGCGTCCACATCGGCCTTGCGCGGAAACGCGATCTCCGCCGGCTCCTGGTAAGCGCCCTTGCACAGCCGCACGCGGATGCCGTTGGCAATCAGCTCCTCAATGTCCTTCTGCGAGCGGTAAAGGTAGGCCTGGATCACGATGCCGATCGCCCCGCGCAATTTCAGGCTTGGCATGGAGCCGCTTGACAATCTCCATCGTCACCTGCGTCAGCGACGAATCTTCCATGTCGATGCGCACAAAGCTGCCCGTCTTGCCTGGCGTGCTGGGCCACGCTCTCGGCAATGCTCTCGGCCAGCGCGGGCTGAAAGGTTCAGCCCCATCTGCGTCAGCTTCATGCTGATGTTGGCGTTGAGCTTGCGCGCGGCAATCGCATCCAGCAGCTTGTGGTAAACATCGGCGGCGGCCCGGGCCTCGGCCTCCGTGGTCACGCTCTCGCCCAGCGAATCCAGCGTAACGCTCATGCCCTGCTTGTTGACCGCCTCGGCCACCCGCAGGGCGTCGTCGATCTCCATGCCGGCGATAAACCGGGAGCTGAGCCGTTTACCCACCAGGGAGCGTTCGCTGAAGCGCCGCAGAGCGCGATTGTGAGAGAGCGCAATAAAAAACGAACGAAGAACAGGCATGCAGTAATCCTCCTGGAACAGGCCATAGTCTTCCCGGCCATTTTCCAGCCCAATTAGTTTCTCACAGAAAAGTCAGGAGGGCGGTGATGGGCAAATCTGGGTATTTCGGCTATTTTCGAAATGAAATTTTCTGCCGGGGAACTTCGCTTATTGATCCGTTCCATAAGTTGTGAAACGCTGTGCCCCATCCATTCCGCGCTCTTTGCGGAATGGGTGGGAGAGAGTGTTGCATTTCTTTGGGGCCGGATTAGTAAGTCGCCGACGGCCAACGATAATGCCCGGCTGCGCGGTGCTCGTGAAAGGCTTCGAGAGAACTTTCTTCCACGCCGCGGCCGATGTTGTGCACCACCCGTGTTTGCCGGCCAACGTTCACTACAATGCCCACATGCGGCAGCCGCGCGTCCAGCAACCAGGTAAGAATGTCGCCAATATGGATGGGTTTGGGGAATCCGTCGCCGGGAGTCGGCGCATGGGCTGCCCATAGCCGTGCCCCGGCCCGCGTCCAGTAGGTCTCCAGATTCAGCACACGCCGGTGGTCGATGTTCGCATCCGGCTCCCGCGATCCCCACACTTTGCGCGCCGGGTATGCGTTGAAGTGCCTTCACCATGTCCTCATGCACCAGCTTTTGCAGGTCCAGTCCCAGCCCGTCGCGCGCGGCGCGAATCACCACGTCGGCGCAAACCCCGGTTGAGCGCGGCACATCGCCGCCCGGATAACTCAGCTTCGTATAGTTCGGATCGTAGCCCGTGGACACGCCCAACTGCGCCCGCGCTGCATCCGCAAGTTTTTGGCCGCTGGTGGAATCAGCGAACGTAAACCGGCCAGACGCAATCCAAACCGCCGCCAATCCGCCCAAAACATGTCGCCGTTGCAAGCTGACAATCCTCGCCTATCGAATCTCGTACACCGCGCTGCCATGTGCCGGCAAGGTCACTCTGATTTCCTTCATTTCCTTGAAGCCGTCTTCCTTCCACACGTCCTTGACCAGGTGCTTCTTTCCCTCCAGCCCAAGCTGCGCCCAGCTCACGCGCAACGTCACCGGCTTGTCGTCGAGGTTGAAGAAGCCAAAGTACTCCGTGTAATTCCGTGCTCCCGGAGCATTGATCGTGGCCCGCCACACCCGCACGTTTTCAAAACCGGCCCCCAGGCTCTTGAGATCGACCGGATGGCTATACGTCACATTCTGGTTTATGAAGAGGATCGACTGGTTGGAGATCAGCGACCGCGTAAATTCATCCAGCCGGGTCAGATTCGCGCCCAGAATCATTGGCGAGCGCGCAATGGCCCACAGCGTGAGCTCGGTCTTCTCCTCCTCCTGCGTCAGCCGCGACTGGCGTGGCTCGCCCATGCCCGGATGCGGTCCCAGCCAGCCCCAGGGCAGCATATCGGCGTCCGGCCAGTTGCCCGGCTTGGCATACACAAACCACTTGGCCAGCCGGTCGAACTCATCGCGCAGGCCGAAGGGATACTCGTCGTCGCCGGGATGGCGCGGGAAGCTCCAGGCGTCCCAGTGATCGTTGGTGATGCGCCACATCTGCGCCAGCTCGGCCACCTCGGCCGCGTTTTCCAGTTGCGTCGGCCCCGGCGAAAGGCTCAGCACCATCGGCCGTCCTGTCTTGCGAATCGCCGCCGCAATCTGGCGAATCTCGGTGGGCCGGTAGGGGTGGTCGCTGATGCAGTCCACCTTGATGAAATCCAGTCCCCATCCGGCATAGAGCTTCAGCATCGAGTCGTAGTAGGCCTGCCCGGCGGCGTTATCCGCCACGCCCCAGTTGCCGTCATCCCATCCGCAGGGCGAGTTGAGGTCCGCGGCGTCGGCGGCGTGAAAACTCGTCCCTGCAATGGGCAGATTCTCCTTCACCGCCTGCGCGGAATCCCGCGCACAATATGAATGCCGAACTTCAGCCCCTGCTGATGAACCCAGTCGGCCAGCGGCTTGAAGCCCGCGCCGTCCGCCGACGGAGGGGAAGCGGCTCACCACCGGAAGCAGAATCCCGTTCCCGTCCAGCAGATACTTTCTCTCCGCCAGGTTGTGCGCCGAAGGGGTTCTCCATGTACCACCCCTCGTCGATCACCGCATACTGCCAGCCGCAGGTCCTTGTACCCGGCCAGCACCTTGGCATTGGCCTTGAAGTCAGCCTCGTTGATGGTCAGCCCATAGGCGTCCCAACTGTTCCACCCCATCGGCGGCGTAGGCGCGGGGTTCTGGGCGGAAGTGAGGGTTGCGGCGAAGACGAAAGGGAGAGCGGTGAAAAAGAAGCGTCGGAGTTCCATGCGGGAAAGATAGCACAACCGCCAGTGTTCTCGCAGTAACCTGGACCGCCAGGTGCCCCAGACCTCGATTGTGAAATCTGGGAAACCACGAACCTCAACCTGCGTGTCAACGCCTACAACTGTATCTTCACCGGCCAGATCCTCCAAATCTCAGGCACCGGAAGTCACAGACCGGCAACGCATGAGAAAGAGAATCCCTGCGGCGAGAGGCGGCGCCCCGAGAACGACGCACGTGAGCGCGCGGATGGCGACAGATAGCAGCGGCGGCGGCCAGACCGCATATGCCACTCCAGCCGACAATCCAACGAGGATAAGCAGAATCCCTCCTGTCATCTCCCAGCGCCATGGCAGTAACGCCAGAAGGACAAAAAGCAGACCGATGCCCACCCAAGGCAGTGCCATGTGCAAAGGCGTGTGATACGCTGCCGACTCCGCCACGAAAAAGAACAGCCAAAAACCTGCCCACGCGAGCGCGAGAGAGCGCGCTAGGAATATTAACCGGAGCTTCATAGGAGCCTCCGGATAGAGTATAGGCTTGGCGCACACGCACAACAATCTTAAGCCGGGAATCGCGCGGTGCTGTACACTCTTTGACGGTGATGACACAGTTCAAGGCCGGATCAGCAACCTACAACTGTATCTTCACCGGCCAGGTCTTCCAGATCTCCGCGCAATAGTCGCGAATCGCCCGGTCGGAGGAGAACTTGCCGATGCGCGCCACGTTCAGAATCGACATGCGCGTCCACGCTTCCTGGTCTTTGTAGGCCGCGCTCACCCGGTCCTGGCAATCGACATACGACTGGTAATCGGCCAGCAGCATGTACTCGTCGGTGGTCAGCAGGGAGTTCACCAGCGGCTCGAAGAGCGTGCGGTCGCCGCGCGAAAATTCGCCGTTGGAGAGCGAATCGAGCACCTCGCGCAGCATGGGGTTGGCCTCGAAGATCGCGCGCGGGTTGTAGCCCTCCCGCTTGCGGCTCTCCACCTCGGGCGTGGTCAGCCCGAAGAGGAAGAAGTTCTCCGCGCCCACCTCCTCGCGGATCTCGACATTGGCTCCGTCCAGCGTGCCGATGGTCACCGCGCCGTTCATGGCGAACTTCATGTTCCCGGTTCCCGAGGCCTCCTTGCCGGCCAGCGAAATCTGCTCGCTCAGGTCCGCCGCCGGATACACCCTCTGCCCCAGCTTCACGCTGTAATCGGGCAGAAAAACCACCTTCAGCCGGCCTCGCACCAGCGGATCGGAGTTGATGGCCTCGCCCACCGAGTGAATCAGCTTGATGATCAGCTTGGCCATGCGATAGCCGGGCGCCGCTTTGCCGCCGAAGATGAAGGTCCGCGGCACCATCTCCGCATCCGGGTCGCGCTGAATGCGCTTGTAGAGCGTGAGGATGTACAGAATCAGCAGGTGCTGCCGCTTGTACTCATGCAGCCGCTTCACCAGCACGTCGAAGATCGAATCCGGATCGGTCGCAATTCCCAGCCGGTCATGAATGTAGGCGGCAAGTTGCAGCTTGTTCTGCCGCTTGATGGCGCGCCACTCCGCGCGGAACTCCGCGTCGTCGACCAGCGGCTCCAGCCTGCGCAGCTTTTCCAGGTCGCTGCATCCAGCCCGGGCCCAGCCGCGCGCGTCAGCAGTTGCGCCAGCCGCGGATTGCTCAGCACCATCCAGCGCCGCGGCGTCACTCCGTTGGTCTTGTTGCTGAACTTCTCCGGCGTCAGCGCGTAGAAATCGCTCAGCACATGCGTCTTCAGCAGTTCCGTATGCAGCGCGGCCACGCCGTTGATGGCGTGGCTGCCCAGCGCGGCCAGGTGCGCCATGCGCACGAACTTCTCGCCCTCTTCGTTGATCAGCGAAAGCCTCCGCACGCGCCCCTCATCGCCGGGAAACTTCATGCCGCACATTCTCCAGATGCCGCCGGTTGATCTCGTCGATGATCTCCAGGTGGCGCGGCAGCAGCGCGCCGAACAGGCCCCGCGGCCACTGCTCCAGCGCCTCCGGCAGCAGCGTGTGGTTGGTGTAGGAGAGCGTATTCTCGGTCACGTGCCAGGCCGCATCCCACTCCATCTCGTGCTCGTCCACCAGCAGCCGCATCAGCTCCGCCACCGCAATCGCCGGATGCGTGTCGTTCATCTGGATGGCGAAGTTGCGGTGCAGCTCGGCCAGCGGACGGTGCTGCGTGAGCCTGAATCTTCAAAATGTGCTGCAAGCTGCACGAGACAAAGAAGAACTGCTGCGCCAGCCGCAACTGCTTGCCCTGCACCCCCTCGTCGTTGGGGTAAAGAATCTTGGAGATGTTCTCGCTCGAGACCTTGTCGGCCACCGCGCCCAGAAAATCCCCCTGGTTGAAGGTGCTCAAAGTCGAAGCTCTCCACCGCCTGCGCCGCCCACAGCCGCATGGTGTTGGCCGTATTGGTCCGGTAGCCCAGAATCGGCGTATCGTGCGGAACGCCGCGCACCAGCCTCTGCGGAATCCACTTCACCCGCACGCGCCCCTTGGCGTCGGTATGCTTCTCCGTGCGCCCGCCCATCTTCACTTCAAAGGCATCCTCGGGCCGCTCCAGCGCCCAGGGATTGCCCAGCCGCAGCCATTTGTCGGTCGACTCCACCTGCCAGCCGTCGCGAATCTGCTGGTCGAAGATCCCATACTCGTAGCGAATGCCGTAGCCGATCGCCGGAATATCCAGCGTGGCCAGCGAATCCATGAAGCAGGAGGCCAGACGGCCCAATCCGCCGTTGCCCAGCCCCGGCTCCTCCTCCTGCTCGATCAGCGTATTCAGATCGATGCCCAACTGCCGCATCGCCTGCTCGGTCTCGTCGTAGATGCCCAGATTGATCAGGTTGTTGGCCAGGTGCGGCCCGGTCAAAAACTCCGCCGACAGGTAGCAGACCACCCGCACATCCTGCGCCTGGTAGTTCTTCACCGTCTGAATCCACCGCTCCACCAGCCGGTCGCGCACGGTGTGCGCCAGCGCCATGTAAAGGTCGTTCACCGTCGCCCGCTCGGTCGAGCGCCCCTGCACAAAAAACAGGTTGTCCAGAAACGACTGCGCCAGCGCCTCGACGTCCAAGCGCGGTTCTCTGGCCCTTGTGCGATCCAGCCGGCTAACTGTGCGGCGTTACAGTTGCAATCTCGGTCATCGGTTCCCTCGTCTCCCACAACAGGCGGACAGATCCCTTCAAATGGAGAGCTGCTCTCCCAACATAAGGCCGGCAAGCGCCGGACAACGATGAATAATCGGCTCAAGGAAGCAGGCAGTGATGCTTGCAGATGGGTCCAATTTGAAAATTGCAATGCCGTTTTGGTCAGCCTGAAACCGGCCTCCTTGGTACTTTGCGATAAGCTGTAGATTCCAGTAAGCGAAGGAGCTAGCAAGCGATGAACGTGATTCTGGGAATCGATGGCGGAGGAACGCACACCCGCGCCTCCATCGTGGCGGGTGAACGGGTTCTGGCTCACGCCGAGAGCGGCTCCATCAAGCGCCTGCGCGTGGGCGCCGAAGCCGCCGAAGCCAACCTGCGCGCGCTGCTCAAAGAGGTCTACGCCCAGGCCGGCGTCACCGGCGTCCGCGCCGCCTCGGTAGGCGTGGCCTCGGTCTCCATGCCCGGCATCATCGAGTGGATCACGGCGGTTTTTCAACGACTTTGGCGTCGAGCGCTCCGAGGTTGTCGGCGACGAGGTGATCGCCCTCGATGCGGCCTTCCGTGGCGGCCCCGGAATCCTGCAGATTGCCGGCACCGGCTCCAACACCATTGGCCGCGCGCCCGACGGCAGCCGCGAAAGCGCCGGCGGCTGGAGTTCGCGTCTGGGCGATGAAGGCTCCGGCTACTGGATCGGCGTCAACAGCCTGCGCCGCGCGCTCCATGCCTATGACCGCGAGCAGCCGACGCAAATTCTCGAGAAAGTTGGCGAAATCTGGGGCACGCCGCAACCTGGACGACCTGGTCAACCTGGGCGACAGCACGCCCGGACCGGACTTTGCCGCCCTCGCCCCGGCCATCAATGAACTGGCCGATGCCGGCGACCCCGTCGCCAAAGAAACCCTCGCCCAGGCCGCGGCCGATCTCGTCGAGTTTGTCCTGCTCGTCCGCGCCAAGCTGCGCCGCAAGCACTCCATCGCCGGCGAGGTTCCCGGTAGCCTGGACCGGCGGCGTCATCGAGCACATGCCCCTGGTGCGCGAGGCCTTCTTTGCCGGCCTGCAAGCCGCCGCGCCTCAGATGCCGGTGAAGCGGGAAGAGGTTGTTTCTCTCGAAGGCGCCCTGTGGCGGGCCCAGCGGCTGGCCGAAGCCGCTGGCTAGCGAACCGGTTCGCCATTCACAACCGAGCCAACCAGCTTTCCCGCCCCATCCACGGCCACGAGACTGGCCGGCATTCCGACGGCGACGGAACCTGCCTGATCGCCCAGCCCGGTCATCGCCGCCGGGTTGACGGTCGAGCAACCGCAGAGCCTGCTCCAGCGGCGCGCCGGTAAACGCCATAAAATTAGCCAGTGCGCGGTCCAGCGTCAGCACGCTTCCGGCCAGCACGCCGCGGGCCATGGCTCGCCCGTTGGCCACCTGCACGGCAAATCCTCCCAACTGGTACTCGCCGTCGGGCATTCCCGTGGCGCTCATCGCGTCGGTCACCAGAATCGCCCGCTCCGGCCCTTTGGCCCTCCACCACAGCTTCACCATCTCCGGCGCGGTGTGGATGCCGTCGCAGATCATCTCGGCATAAAGCGCGTCGCAGGTGAGCACCGTGCCCAGAATCCCCGGCTCGCGATGATCCAGCGGACGCATGGCGTTGAAGGTATGCGTCGCGCTGATGGCTCCGGCGGCAATCGCGGCGCGGGTCTCGGCGGCGGTAGCGTTCGAGTGGCCCAGCGAGACGCGAACTCCGCGCGCTGTAGCGTGCGCGGTCAGCTCAACTGCGCCGGGCAGCTCCGGCGCCAGCGTCATCAGCCGGATGTGGCCCTCGGCGGCCTCAAAGAACCGGTCGAAGACGGCGATGTCCGGCGCGAGCAGGTGCTCGGGCGGCTGCACGCCGCGCTTGGTGTGCGAAAGAAACGGGCCTTCCAGATGAATGCCGATGCGGCTGAGCCGCGCCTGCCCTGCAACCGCCGGCCGCGCCAGCAGCTTTGCCAGCCCGGAGAGCGAGCGCAGCGTCGCATCCAGCGGCGCGGTCACCGTGGTGGCCAGAAAGCTGCCCGTGCCGTGCGAGGCCAGAAAGCTGCCCATGGCGTCGAGCGCCTCAGGCGTGGCCTCCATCACGTCGTGGCCCTTGGCCCCGTGAATGTGCACGTCGAAAAACGCGGGCGCCAGCGTCGCGCCGGGAAAGTCGAGCACCCGCGCCTTGCCGGGCGCTTCCCTGGCCGCGCGCGAGGAAATGGAAGCAATCCGGCCGTCTTCGATCACGACCATCGGGCGGTCGAGCAGCCGCGTCCCATCCCAAAGCCGCTCCGCTGTGAGCACGGTTCGCATATCTACAAGATTATTGCAGGCGCCGCGGCCTTCCGATCATACGTTCCCCGCGTCTGCGCGCCGAATGTGCGGGGCTCGGCCTAGTGGATCAGCGTGGTGCGGTCCGGCTCAAGCGTGCCGTTGTGTATGCACCGCTTTGAACGCCGCCTGCGCGGCCGCCAGCTCCGCGCGGCAGGCCGTCAACTGCGCCGAGAGATGGGCAAACTGCGACTCCAGATGCAGGCGCAGTTCCTCGATGGCGTTCTCCAGCCGGTCGTTGGCGGCGATCTGCTCCGCCTGGCTCACCTGCACGGTCTTCAGATTCGGCAGAACGACATCAGTAAGAAGTCTGGTAAGGGATCAAGGGGTTCGTTCATGAGGAGATTCTAAGGACAATCCGCAAAAAGCGCCTGATTACGGCTGCCCCCATGTCGGTAATGCTGCGGTGGTTACTTCAGCCGCTACCTGCAAGCTCAAAGTCCCTCTGCCTGGGCATGACAGTGGTTTCCGGCATGCTTACATGGCTGTAAAGCGCAAGCGGCCCTGCATTTGCTAAAGTTTGGTCATGCACACCACGGCGCGGTTGGCAGTTTCCTATTCGGCCCTCGTTTTTGCGGCCGGCGTTCTTGCGGCGCAGACCATCGATCTGCCCACCAGCAAGCAATTGATCGGCGAGATTCCCGGGCATCCGCAGCGATTGAACAGCCTGCCCATCTCCATGGCCGTCTCTCCGGACGGGCGCTACGTGGTCACGGTGAACGCTGGCTTTGGCGTCTTCGAATCGCAGTATATGCAGTCGCTGGCGGTGCTCGACACGCAAACCGGCGCCGTGGCGGACTTTCCCGACTCCGCACTCTGGTCCGCGCCAAGCAGACGCTCTTCTCCGGCCTGGCCTTCAGCCGCGACGGCAGTCACCTCTACGCCAGCATGGCCTCGCTCACCGACCCGCTCGCCAACGGCAAGGATTCAACCGGCAACGGCATCGTCGTATACCGCTTCACCGCAGGGAAAAATCGCGCCCGAGCGCTTCATTCCTCTGCCGCTCCAGCAGCTCGCTCCCGGCAAAACGACCAGGCTGCCCGGCGAAGTGAGAGCGACAAGGGCATTCCCTACCCGGCGGCGATTGCGGTCATCGGTTCCGCGGCTGCGGAGAAGCTTCTGGTTGCCGACAACCTCTCCGACGACGTTCTGCTCCTCGATGCCGCCAGCGGCAAAATTGAAACTCGTTTTGACCTGGCCGAAAGCGATGCCGTGCCCTCCACCTATCCCATCGCCTTGGCGCTCTCCAAAGACGGCGCGCGCGCCTATGTCGCCTTGTGGAACGCATCGGAGATCGTCGAACTCGATCTGGCCAAAGGAACCGTCGGCCGCAAGCTCGCCCTGCTCAAGCCTTCCAGTCCCATGGCCCCCGGCACGCACCCCTGCGCCTTCGAGCTCTCGCCCGATGGCCGCACCCTCTACGTCGCGCTGGCCAACCGCGATGCCGTGGCCGCCGTCAACGTCAGCGCCGGCCGCTTCTCCGTCAAGGGCTACTTCGCTACCCGCCTGCCGCATCAGAGCTACTTTGGCGCCGAGCCGGTGGCGCTGGCCGTCAACGCCAGCGGCAGCCGCCTCTACGTAGCCAATCATGGGCAGCGACGCCGTCGCCGTCTTCGACACGAAGCAAGCTGACGCTCAAGAACAGCGCGAAGCGCCATGGTCGAGCCCCTCGGCTTTATCCCCACCGAATGGATGCCCATCTCCATGGCCTTCTCCGGCGGCAAGCTTTATCTGGCCACCGACAAGGGCAAGGGCACCGGCCCCAACAACTTTCCCCAGCGCCCCACCGAGGCAGCGAAAAACAGCCGCCTGCTGCGGCCTTTCACCTACATCGCCACGCTCCTCTATGGTTCTCTGGCCACTCTGGATGAGTCCGCCATCGACAAGAATCTCCCCCAGTGGACCGCGTCGGTGCTCGACTCCAACCGCATGAACGCCGCCGAGGAGAAGATTGCCTTTGCCGGCGGCGCGCCCAATCCCATCCGCCACGTCATCTACATCATCAAGGAGAACCGCACCTACGATCAGCTTCTCGGCGACCTGAAGAAGGACGGCAAGCCGGTCGGCAACGGCGACCCCAGCCTGACCATGTACGGCGAGGCCATCACCCCCAACCAGCACAAGCTGGCCCTGCAGTTCGGCGTGCTCGACAACTTCTACGACTCGGCCGAGATCTCCGGCGAGCGGCCACGTCTGGTCCAACGCTGCCATCGGCACCGACTACCTGGAAAGAACCTGGCAGCAGAACTATCGCGGCGGACAGCGAACCTACGACTACGAGGGCGCGGTGGCCAATAACTATCCGCTGCTGCAAAAAATTCCCGACGTCAACGAGCCGGCCAGCGGCTATCTCTGGGGCAATCTCGCCGCCCACGGCAAAACCTACTACCACTTCGGCGAATACATCTCCACCACCTTTTGCAACGAAGCCCGCGTCGCCGACCCGCAGATGGGGCCGTTGATGGCAGGGCCGCGACTGCGCCGCATAAGGCCATTGCGCCGGGCGAGAAACTCTCCCGCCGAGTGGGGCGGCGGCGTAAACAAATGGCCCTGGCCCATTCCGCTGCATCGCCGCCAATGTCGCCACCAAGCCGGAGCTGGTCGGCCACTTCGCCGTCGAAGCCCCGGACTTCAACCTGATGGTTCCCGACCAGGTGCGCGTCGAGATTTTCCTCCGCCACTTGCAGGGCTGGGTCGCGGACAAGGCGCAGGGCAAGGACACCATGCCCAACTTCATCCTGCTGCGCCTGCCCAACGATCACACCGCTCGGCACCCGTCCCGGCGGACCCACGCCCAAATCCTCCGTCGCCGATAACGATCTGGCCGTCGGCCGCGTCGTCGAAGCCGTCTCCCACTCGCCCTTCTGGGACTGATACCGCCATCTTCATCCTGGAAGACGACGCCCAGAACGGCGCCGACCACGTGGACGCCCACCGCAGCATCGCCCTGGTCATCAGCAAATACTCCCCGCGCGGCGCAGCCCCAAATGCCCCAGAATCGGAGCCTGTTACCGCGCCTTCGCCTGTTGGAACTTCCGAAACTCAAGCTCCATTCACCGCCGGGGCTTCCTCTACTGCTGGGGCCCCATTTACCGCCGGGGCTCCCTTTGTCGACAGCCGCTTCTACTACCACCGTCAGCGTCATTCGCACCATGGAGTCGCTGCTCGATCTTCCGCCCATGAACAACAACGACGCCTTCAGCTCGCTGATCTCCACCCTCTTCACCGGCCCCGGCGACCAGCCCGCCTATACCGCCGACTACGGCAACCGCGACAACGGCCTCATCTACACCGCCAACTCGCCCACCGCCGCCGGCGCGCGCGAAAGCATGAAGATGGACTTCACCCACGCCGACCGCGCCCCCGCCGATAAGCTCAACGTGATTCTCTGGAAAGACGCCATGGGTGACAAGCCAGTCCCGGCCATGCTGACCATGCGCCGCAAGAAGACCGTGAAGGATGACGACTAGCAGGGCGTTTATACTATCCTTGTTTTCTATGACACGGGTTGCTTATGCCCGCAGTCGGCTTCTTCGGTGATAGCGTGCTGTCGATTTCAGCGGATGCAATGATCTCTTCCCGCCGCCGTCGGCAGGTTCTCCCGCATCTCCGTTCTGGATAGTTGAAGTATTGCTCATCCATTTCTAGACAGGTGCCCGGAATGTCTGCTGCGCTGACCTTCATCATTCCCGTACTCCATCCGGAGAATGCGGCTGACTGGCTTCTGCGGAAGCGCTATCTGAGCCAGGCGGTTGCATCGATCGCCGCGCAGCGAAGCGACGCATGGAATGGAGTAATCGTTGCCAATCATGGGGCGGATCTGCCGCCATTGCCATCCAAGTTCTCGGTCAAGTGGGTGGATTTCCCTCCCAACCCGCTCTATGAGCAAGGATCTGCCGAGGAAGAAATTTTCAGGAACGCTATCCGCATCGACAAAGGACGCAGGGTTTTGGCGGGAATGCTCCATGCGGGAGCGATGAATTACATTATGCTGGTGGACGATGACGACTTTGTCCATCGTGATCTGACTTCGTTCGTGCAGCAGAATCCCGGCAAGAACGGATGGTATATTGCGCAAGGCTACTTTTGGGAAGACCGGGGAAAGCTACTGTATCTTTCTTCGGACTTTTCCCGGAGATGCGGAACATCGCACATCGTTCGCTCTGATCTCTACCGGATTCCGGCGACAATGGAGGGAGCCTCGGACGGCTACGTTCGGCGAATGCTCGGCAGCCACATCATGATCGAGGAAATCCTGAAGGAGCAGGGGACGCCGCTGGAGCCTTTGCCGTTCCCTGGCGCGGTCTATCGGGTGGGCCATACTGGCGCGCACAGCGGATCGCAAGGACTATTCCGCGAGGTGATTCGCACACGCAACCAGTTCCAGCTTCTCCGCAAGATTACCCGCATCCGCGTGAAAACGAAATCAACGAAAAGGGACTTCTTTGGCTCTGTTTCAGATTAGGAGATCTTTCCGTCTGTCTGATGTCAGGCCGGGTGCCCCCGGTCCCTCGCTTTTAGGGACCGGGGAGACCACGACCATGGCTTTACGAGCGAATAGCGAGCGTCCGTACGGGCGGCCAGACTTTGCAGATTATTTCCCCATTTCGTGCATAATCATCCATAGAAGCTTTCCTTCCAATCGTTCCGGCACCTCCTCTTCGTGCCGCCTTCCAGCCAAAAGAGGCTGAAACGTCCCGTAACTCCTTATCCTGGACGATTTTGCAGGGAACTCCTTTGTTTTGAAGATTTTACAGCGCAACCCCGTCTGTAAGCTCATGAAAACAACGAATTTGCATCCAAAATAGGGGTGGGGGTATCCGATGTTTCCGCTTTGTCGTCACATCAAGACCAACGGGAAGCGTTGTCAATCTCCGGCCGTGTGCCCCCGGTCCCTCGCCGGGGAAACCATGCACCCCATCCGTCCTCTCTTCATCCAATAAACTAGGACCATGACCAAGCGCATCGGCATCCATCTCGGCACCACCGGCGGCGCATCCAACGCCGTCGAGCGCGCCCGCGAAATCGGCGCCAACACCTTGCAGATCTTCTCCGCCAGCCCGCGCATGTGGCGCGCCCCCAAGGTCGACCCCAAACAATGCGCCCGCATGAAGGAACTGCGCGCCAAACTCGACGTCGGCCCGCTGGTCATCCACACCGGCTACCTGATCAATGTCTGCAGCCAGTCCGACGAGATTCGCCAGAAAAGCATCGCGGCCTTTCGCGGCGAGATCGAGCGCGCCCTGGCCCTGGGCGCTGAGTACCTTGTCCTTCATCCCGGCTCATGGAAGGGACTTACCCGCGACGAAGGCCTCAAACTCGCCGCCGACTCCATCACCAAAGCCATCGACGGCATCGCCTGGCAGGGAACCCCCTTCCACATCCTCATCGAAAACACCGCCGGAGCGGAGTTCTCCCTCGGCGGCAGCTTCGAGCAGGTAGCCGAGCTGGTTGCCCGGCTCAAGCCAACCGCCCCGGTCGCCGTCTGCCTCGACACCTGCCACACCCACGTCGCCGGCTACGACCTGGTCACCGCCGAAGGCTACGAGCAAACCATCCAGCAGGCCGCCGCAACCGTCGGCCTCGAAGCCGTCCGCGTCTGGCACATGAACGACGCCAAGGCCGAGCGCGGCTCCAAGCTCGACCGCCATGAAAACATCGGCCAGGGCACCATGGGCCTGGAGCCCTTCCGCCGCCTGCTTAACGACCACGCTTCGCCCACGCCGCCTTCATCGCCGAAACCCCGGTCGAAGAGCCCGCCGACGAGGAGCGCAATGTGAAGGTGCTCAAGAGCCTGGTGAAGTCTTAGCTCAGTCTTCGTAAACCTCGCGCCGGTGGCCGACTTTGAGCACCAGTACAACCAGACGATTCTCTTCCAGGCGGCAGATGAGGCGATAATCTCCTACCCGGTAACGCCACAACCCTGCCAGATTTTTGCGCAATGGTTTGCCAAATTGTCGGGGGTCAGCAGATCCGGCAACGCGCTCTCGCAGGTAACGCAGGATTGTTTGTTGGGTCGCCGGAGCCAGTTTGCGCAACTCACGCCGGGCGTAGTCGTCGAACTCAACCGTCCAGAATTTCGCTTTCTGAGGGTTACTTTTCGAGGTCAAGCCCCTTCTCCAGGTCCTCTAACGTCCATCGTCTGGCCGGATGCTCCAGCCGGTAGAGCGCCGTGTAGGTGTCCTCGATCTCTTCCAGATGCGCCTGCAGGGCCTCACGCACATAAAAGCTCTTGGCGCGCCCGGTCAGTGCCGCCAGCTTGTCGAGACGGGATTCCATCTCGTCGGGGATGCGAACTGCCAGCATGGGCCCTCCTTGGCCTTGTATTATATGTAGGACAAGTATAGCACATTAGCCGCCATCAGAGTATCGCTTGTCTGCAAATTGGCCTTTACACCATCCCATTTACACTAAGTAGTTATGGCGGAAGAGAACGAACAGCGTTACGACCCGGCAACGATTGAACCCAAATGGCAGCAGCGCTGGGCCGCGGACCCCAAGCTCTACGCGGCCGAGCCCGCCTCCTGCGGCAAGCCCAAGTACTACGTGCTGGAGATGCTGCCCTATCCCAGCGGCCAGTTGCACATGGGCCACGTGCGCAACTACTCCATCGGCGACGCGCTGGCCCGCCACATGTGGATGCGCGGCTACAACGTGCTCCACCCCATGGGCTGGGACGCCTTCGGCCTGCCCGCCGAGAACGCCGCGCTCAAAAACAACACCCCGCCGCGCGAGTGGACCCTCTCCAACATCGCCGCGATGAAAATCCAAATGGACCGCCTCGGCCTGGGCTACGACTGGGCCTGTGAGATCGCCACCTGCCTGCCGGAGTACTACCGCTGGAACCAGTGGTTCTTCCTGCGCATGTACGAGAAGGGCCTGGTCTACCGCAAGAAAAGCAAGGTCAACTGGTGCCCGGAGTGCGCCACGGTGCTGGCCAACGAGCAGGTCGTCGACGGCTGCTGCTGGCGGCACGAAGACAACCTTGGTCGACCAGCGCGACCTGGAGCAGTGGTTCCTCCGCATCACCGCCTACGCGCAGGAGCTGCTCGACGGCCTCGACAAGCTCGACGGCTGGCCGGAAAAAGTCCGCACCATGCAGCGCAACTGGATCGGACGCAGCGAAGGAACCGATGTCGATTTCTTCCTGGAAGAAGTCCAGGGACTAGGGATTAAGGGACCAGGGACTGAGCCACCCGCATCCGCGTCTTCACCACCCGCGTGGACACCATCTTCGGCGCAACCAGCGTGCAACTGGCCCCGCAGCACGAGTTGGTGGCGATCTTCACTGCCGCCGATCCCGAGCCTCAAAGCGCAGGTTGACGAGCTCCTCGACCAGCAGAAGCGAGCGCGCGAGGCCGGCGACCTGGGCGCAATCGAAAAGCACGGCGTTCCCACCGGCCGCTTTGCCGTCAATCCCTACAACGGCCAGAGCGTGCCCATCTGGGTGGCCAACTACATCCTGGCCGACTACGGCACCGGCGCCATCATGAGCGTTCCCGGACACGATGAGCGCGACTTCGAGTTCGCCACCAAGTACGACCTGCCCATTGTCGAGGTGATCAAGCCCGTCCGGCCCCTCCGTGGTGCAAGAGTTGCCGTTTTTCTCCGAGGACGGCATCCTCGTCAACTCCGGCGAGTACAACGGCCTGAGTTGCGCCGAAGCCCAGACGCCAATTGCAGGAGGCTGCCGCACGCGGCGCCTTCGGCGAGCCCAAGGTCACCTTCCGCCTGAAGGACTGGGGCGTGAGCCGGCAGCGCTACTGGGGCACGCCCATCCCCATGATTCACTGCGAAAAGTGCGGCCTGGTGCCGGTGCCCGACGAGCAGCTGCCCGTCGTGCTGCCCCCGCAGATTGAGATCACGCAGCAGGGCGGCTCGCCGCTGAGCCGCGTGCCGGAGTTCTGTCAACGTCAACTTGCCCCAAGTGCGGCGGCGCGGCGCGGCGCGAAACCGACACCATGGACACCTTCGTCGATTCCAGTTGGTACTTCTATCGCTACACCGACGCGAAGAACGCCAAGGCTCCCTTCGACTCGGCGAAGGCGCAGTACTGGTTCCCCATCGACCAGTACATCGGCGGCGTGGAGCACGCCATTCTGCACCTGATCTACTCGCGCTTCTGGACCAAGGTGATGCGCGACCTGGGCCTGATCGTCAACGACGAGCCGGCCCGCCGCCTCTTCACGCAGGGCATGGTCATCAAAGACGGCGCCAAAATGTCCAAGTCCAAGGGCAACGTCGTCTCGCCCGACGAGATGGTCGCCCGCTACGGCGCCGACGCCACGCGCATGTACGCCCTCTTTGCCGCGCCGCCCGACCGCGATCTCGATTGGCAGGAGGACGGCGTCGCCGGCGTCAGCCGCTTCCTGGCCCGCGTCTGGCGTCTGACCACAAAGTACGCGCCCGTGGCTCGCTCCGCCCGCGAGAGCCAGTCCAAAACGCAAAACAGTGGAGCTGGCGGAGCCGCCCTGCTGCGCAAGCTGCATCAGACCATCGCCAAAATCACGCTGGACTTCGAAGGCCGCTGGCACTTCAACACCTGCGTGGCAGCCATCATGGAGCTGGTCAACGACATTCAGGCCGCCGACGCGCAACTGGCGGCGGGCGAAGTTCCCGCACCGGTGGTGCGCGAACTGCTGCGCACGCTGGTCCTGCTGCTGGCCCCCTTCGCGCCCTACCTTGCCGCCGAACTGTGGGAGGAGCTGGGCGAGGAAGGCTCTGTTCTGCGCGCTCCCTGGCCCGTCAGCGATCCCGCTCTGGCCAAAGAAGACGAGCTGGAGATTCCCGTGCAGATCAACGGCAAGCTGGTCAGTGATCGTTCGCGTTCCCGCCGATGCCGATGCCAAGGCCATCGAGGCCGCGGCTCTCGCCGACGAAAAGGTCAAGTCGCGCACTGCCGGAAAAACATGTTGCCAAGGTCATCGTCGTCCCCGGCAAGCTGGTGAACCTGGTGGTGAAGTAACATGCCCGCGCCCCTGCGCGGAACCCAGTCTCTCGTCGGCCAGATGGGCTGGGTCTTCGCAGCGGCCTTCGCTCACCGCTCATCGAAGTAGCCTGGCGCTGGATCTTCGGCCTGCCATTCCTCTTCGTCTGCTGGATGCAGTTGCAGAAAATTCTCGCCGCTCTGCCGCCCGAATCCGCCGGCCTCAGCTCTCTCGATCCGCAGAACCCCTGGATTGCCGCGGTGCAACTCAGCAACGCCTGGGCGCTCTATCAGCCTCACGTTCATTGAAACCCTGCGCTGGCTTCTGCCGGTAGCCGCGCTCGCCTGGGTCGTCGTCTCCGCCCTGGGCCGCAGTCTGCTCCTCAAACGCATGGACCCGCGCTGCGTTTCCGCCCTTTTGGCCTGATCCTCCTCCAGGCCGCATGGCTGGCTCTCTTCATCTTCACCTGCTTTTGTTGGCTCCGCTCCATGCAATGGGTCGCGGCCGCCACCATCACCCCAGCCGCCGAGCCCGACCTGATCGGCTACTCCATGTGGGTCATCTTCCTCTCGCTGGGATTCTTCACCGCCTGGGCGCTGGTCAGTTGGGCCTTCTCGATTGCGCCGCTCATGATGCTGCTCGAAGATCGCTCCCCGCTCTCCGCCCTCGGTCAATCTCTCCGCCTCGGCAAAGCCCATGACGGCCAAACTGGTCGAGATCAACCTGGTCATGGGCATCGTCAAGCTGGCGCTCGTCGTGCTGGCCATGGTGCTCTCCGCCGCGCCGCTGCCCTTCAGCGACCAACTGGGCCCGGATGCGCTGCACGTCGTCTGGGCCGTGGCAACCCTCTTCTTCCTCGTCGCCAGCGACTACTTCCAGGTTGTGCGCCTCAAGGGCTTTGTGGAGTTCTGGAAGATGTTCCGAGGCAGCGCGTTCAACAAGTTAGCGGCGCAATTATCGCTGCGTTCCATGCCACTTCGAATCGGCCAGAACAACCGACGTCTCAATCTGGCGTTGGGGAATCGTCCAATATTTTTTCAGCAGCCGGTCTTTCTCCTCTGTGCTCACTAATCGAAAGCCGTTCTTTTCGTAAAAGTGAATCGCCCATTCCGCATCCGCCCACGTGCCGATCAACACCGGGCCGTTCGCAAGCGCGAGCAAATGATGCAGCAGGCTTCCTCCAATTCCGCGCCTCTGTCTGCTGGTAAGAACATAGGCGTGGCGGATCAGGGTCACATCCATGACCTCTTGCAGCCCCATAACGCCAGCCAGTGTTCCATCCTCTTCGTAGCCCCAGAAGACAACTCCGTCGTCGATTTCATGCCGCAGTTTCTCCTGGGACATATACGGTTCTGTCCAGCGATCCACGGGGATAATCCCCTTGTAGGCCTGGGCGCCATCGTTGATGATGGCCCAAATCAGTTCGAAATCGCGGTCTTCGCAGCGTCGAATCATAAAAACTCAACCTTTGCTCATGCATCCAGAGATTTGATCGTCAAAGAGAATGTGTCAGCATTATTGGACTGCAAGTAAGGCGCAATTAGATAAAAATCTCGGCTTCAGAATATCTTCATCCGAATCACAAAATATTTCTTCGGGTCCTCGCGGATGCTCTTCACCAACTGCTGCGCCTGATCCATCGTCTGGTCGGCATGGTCGTAGAGCGAGCGGTTCTGCACCAGTTGCCCCAGCGTGCCCTTGCCTTCATTCATGCCCTTCAGAATCGAGTCCAGCCGGCTGATGGTGTCGTCCAGCTTTGCCGCGAAGGCCGGGTCTTTGGCCAGCATGCCCATCGCGCCTTTGCCGGCGTTGATCTCGGCCACCATCTGATTGACATTGGCAGACGGCGGCGTTCAGGTTGTTGTAGAGCGTGTCGTCTTTGAGCAGCTTGCCCGCGCTGCCCTTGCCCTCGTCCAGGGCGATGGTGATCTTGTTCAGCCGGTCGATGGCCGAGTTGGCGCGGGTGTAGAGCGTATCGTCAGTGACCAGCTTGCCCAGCGAGCCCTTGCCTTCGGCGATGGCGCTGGTAATGGTCTCCAGATCGGTGGCGATGGTGGTAATTTTTTTGGCCAGTTCGGGGTCGTTGATCAACTCGCCCACGGCGCCGCTGCCTGGAGTTGACCGAATCAACAGTGGTTTCGACCTTGTGCAGCAGCTTGTTGAGTTCGATGATGGATTCGTTGCTGGTGCGGATCACATCCTGGATGCTGGGCGAGCCGGAAGCCTTCAGTTCGGCATTGTTGGCCGGAGCGGGTCCGCTGGCGTGGGTTGAGTTGAGATCGACGTAGCTGTCGCCCAGCACGCCGGCCTGGTTGATCGAGGCGGTCGAATCGGTATGCAGGCGGGTCAGGTATTCGTGGCCCACCCGCATGGTCACCTCCACCGGCGTGGGGTTGCGGCTCGGAATCACGCGCACATGGATCACGTTGCCGATGGTCACGCCCTCCAGCGTCACCGGCGCGCCATCCTTCAGGCCGGCCGCATTCTCAAAGTAGGAGCGGAGCACCAGTTTGCGCGCAAACAGCCCGCCGCTCGCGCTGGACATGAGAAGAATCAGCCCGATCAGTATGGCCGAGGCCATCAGGACCAAGGCTCCCACTCTCAGTTGCGACCACTGAATCTCTTTGCGGCTTGGCACGGCACTCCCTCGATTGAAAATGAGGCGGTTAATGCCTTGAGAATAGCAGAAAAGACAGAATCAAGGCCCGTCTTCAAGCACCACGCTGGCCATGGCCAGCTCCGCGGTGTGGGTCATGGAAAGCGCCGCGCGGCGAGCGCCCAGGCGGGCGGCAAACTCGGCCGCGCGCCCGTGAAACTGGAGGGTGGGCCTTCCGCCGGGCTCGCGCGCCACCTCGATCTCCAGCCAGTTCACTCCATGGCTGATCCCCGTCCCCAACGCCTTGGCTCCGGCCTCCTTGGCGGCAAACCGGGCGGCAAAGCTCTCCGCGGACTTGCGCTTGCGCAGGCAATAGGCCTGCTCCGCCGCAGTGTACACGCGGTCCAGAAACCGCTGCCCGTAGCGGTCCATGGACTGCTGGATGCGCCCGATCTCCACCAGATCGATTCCGGATCCGACAATCATGCTGTCTATGAAGCTACATCATTTCCCTTTGCTGTGTTTGCTGCCTCAGCGGTCTCGCCACGTCTCGTTCAGGCGAGCCTCCAATTACCAGCGCAGGGGATTCGGGCCTCGCCGCTAGCAGAGATGTCTCAAAGCCGGTCAGCTTCCGTGCGACTCCGCAACAATGGTTATGCTGCGCTCTCTCGGCTCCGATAAGGCGGATGTGAGACTTACGCTGCCAACCCGCGACGCAGGACAGATGATGAGCATTCCCTGGGCCATGCAGATGAAGGCCATCTCCATCGAAGAGCCCTCGCGCCTGGTCCAGACCCTCACCGGCGCAATCCTCGGCTGTGGCGGCTGGGTTCTCAGCCGCGGAGCAAACGATACCGGCACCGTGAATATGTTGTTCGAGTTCGAGCGGCAGGCCTGCGTCGATATTTACAGCGTGATGATCGCCGCCGGCCTGGAACTGAGCCAGAGCGGGCACATCCGCTTTACCGAACTCTGCCAATGCACCCGCAGCCACCAGCAGGATTGCGGCACCGAGATTGCCAGCATCGACCTGGAGATCCAGACCTTTCCCGTCGAGTTGATGCACGGCGCAAGCGCCGCGGGAATCAGCTTGACAGAGCCGGCCAAATCAGCCCCTGTCATCGATGCATCTGGCTGAAGGCAGACTCCTAGAAAACAAAAGGAATAAATCGCCGGGTGCGCTTTTTGTAATCGGCATAGGCCGCGCCAAAGCGTTTGAGGTTCTCCCCCTCCTCGGCAAGCGCCGTGGCCAGCAGAAAACCGCTCGCGCCCAGAGTCATGGCAATGGAAGCAGGCTCCGATCGGATTCTTAAGATACGCGCACCACGCCAGCGCCAGCAACGATGCATACAAGGGATGCCGAATCCAGCGATACGCGCCCACCGTGACCAGCGTTGTCGTGTTTTCAAAGGCCAGATTGGCGCTCCTCGGCGCTGGCTGGCGCCGGCCGGCCAATCACTCGCAGCAGCCGGAAGCCTTCTATCGCCAACCCGATGGACACTGCTCCGAGAAGATAAGAAGCCAGTTGCCGCCACGAGAATGGATCGCGCCACCACAACGGAGCGTTCCACAGTATCAGCCCCAGCAGCAGCTCGAATGCGAAGAAACGGTAAAATCCGTGGGTGCGCACATCTTTCAGCGACCGCCACGACAGCGGCAGTATCGCGGCGGATGCGGCAAAAAAGAGAGCAGCGCGCAGCATGGGCTTGCCTGCCTTTCGGCTGAACCGTGCGGAAATGCGCATCAATCGCCGGCGCGCTCCGCCGCTATTTATCTTTCATAATTTAATTAATAGCTCAACGACATCCTGGTAGTCGTTCCACGGCATTTGGATCCTTCGCGCTCTTCAACAACGCCGGATCGTCGAGTCCATTCTCGCGCAGTTTTGCCTCGATTTCGGAGGGCTTTACTTCGCAGACCACATCCAGCATCCCCAGCGCAAGCGAGTAAGGCTTCACGGCCAGGGCCGCGTTCGCCTGTTCCATCCTTGGTTCCAGCGTAGTTCGGGTCAGCGCCGGCCTTGAGCAGAGCCTTGACAATCTCCACATTGCCGTTCATGGCCGCGTAATGCAGCGCGCTCCAGCCGTTCGGCGAGGTGCGGCTGTTCGGTCGGCGCCCTTCCCGATAAGCCTGACTGCTTCTTCGGTGTTGTCCGCCTTGACTGCCGTCATCAGCGATTCCGGATTGGGCTTGCAGCCGGTAACGGAAAAAAGAGAAAGTGCGAGGGCAAAATAAATCAGTGACTTACATCTCATTGCAGCGTTTTTTATCCTTTCAAGCGTTTGCCGATCCTGTCGAGCTCATATCTCTTTCGGAGAACAATGCTATGGAATAATCCTTTGGATTCACCTGCATTGAATACAGAATCGCAGTTCTGATGCTATCAAGCGGCTGTTTGCCAGGTCAACCAGCCTCCAGCAGACGAGGGCGGCGCGGTGGGCGCATCCCCGGCGCATAACCCCGCAACAATAAGACATATGATTGTTAGCATAAAGGTTCAGCCTTCCACCCCTGGAAGCGAGAAGACGCTTTGAGGAAAGGGTGGAAGGCCTGGCACAGGGCAGCAAGTTTTTCAGCTACGATTCTTTGGTAAATTTGGCCAGGGCTTCGACTATCTTCTGATAGCGGTCTGCAGCCTTCGGATCCTTCATGCTTTTGACGAGCGCCGGATCGTCCAGCCCACCTCGCCGGAGTGTCTCTTCGATGCTGGAGGGCGGAACCTGGTAGACCAGATCAAGAGCCGCTTGCGCAATCTCCATGGGCTTCTCGGAGATGATCGAACCCGTCTGCCCTTCCATGGTTCCCGTGTAGCCAGGATCTGCGCCAGCCTGCAGAAGCGCATTGACAATCTCCGCATTTCCGTTCCGCACCGCGAAATGCAGCGCGCTCCAGCCGTTAGGAGAGGTGCGGCAGTTCGCGTCGGCGCCCATATTGATAAGCCTTATGGCTTCTTCGGTATTGTCAGCTTTGACGGCGCTCAACAAGGAAGTCTGCATGGTTTTTACATCCGGTTTCGACCCGAATAGTGGAACATTCGGTCTCCATCCGGTAATGAAAATAACTGAAAGAACGATAGCGAAGAACAAGGGGAGTCGTATTTTCATGTCTGTGTCGCATCCTTTCTGCCACCGATGGATTCGGTCGCATTTATATGCTTAATTGGTGGAGAATACAGAATTATTAATATAGTTATGCAATCAGGTAAATCGTTTTAGCTGATTGCACTGATTACAGTGCATTGATTACAGAATGGTAGGCATGGCGACTGCAAGAATCGTTGTGTTTCGGGGTCAACCGGCCTCCACCAGCCCATAACGGCGCTGCCAGGCCTCTTTGAGCCGCGCCCACACGCGCGCCCGCTCGGCCTCCGTCGCTTCGCTTTGACCGCTTTTGCCGGGTGCGTTGGCAAAGCGCGCGGCCTCCATCTTGGCCAGCTCCAGCAACTGCCGGTCGCGCAGCAGGTTGGCCACGCGAAAATCCGGCAGCCCCGCCTGCCGCGTCCCGAAAAACTCGCCCGGCCCGCGCTGCGTCAGGTCCAGCTCCGCCAGCTCAAATCCGTCCTGCGTGCGGACCATGGCGTTCAGCCGCTCCTCGCCCAGCGGAGAAACCCGCTCCCCGGTGATCAGAATGCAATAGCTCTTCGCCGCCCCGCGGCCCACGCGCCCGCGCAACTGGTGCAACTGCGCCAGCCCAAACCGCTCCGCGTGCTCCACCACCATCACCGTCGCGTTGGGCACATCCACGCCCACCTCGATCACCGTGGTAGCCACCAGCACGTCGATCTCGCCGCGCTGGAAGCGGCGCATGATGATCTCCTTCTCGTCGGCGTCCAGCCGCCCGTGCAACAGGCCCACGCGCAGTCCGGCCAGCGGTCCCGTGCGCAGCTTTTCGTGCATCTCCACAGCCGACTTCAGCCCCGACTTCGCGCCCGGATTCGCCTCCTGCGCGGCCTTCGGAAACAGCTCCGCTGTCTTTCCCTTTCGGATAAACTTACGCATGGGTGCCCCAGGTCTCGCTTTTGAGACCTGGGAAGCAGTGATCGTCGCCGCCTCAATCCCCGCCTCCGGATCGTCATGCGAGAAATCCAGCTCCGGCTGGTCCTCCTTGCGTCCCCTCGATCACCGGGTAGACGATGTACGCCTGCCGTCCCTTCGCCACCTGCTTGCGCACAAAATCCCACACCTCCCCGGCCATTTCGCCGGGAACGCGCCGCGTGACGATGGGCGTGCGCCCCGGCGGCATCTCGTCCAGCACGCTCACGTCCAGATCGCCGTACAAACTCAGCGCCAGCGTCCGCGGAATCGGCGTGGCCGTCATCACCAGCACATCCGGCTCCGCCTGATTAGGCTTTTTCATCAGCTTGAAGCGCTGCATCACGCCGAAGCGATGCTGCTCGTCCACCACCACCAGCCCCAGCCGGTCGAACTCCACCTTTTCCTCGATCAGCGCGTGCGTCCCGATCACCAGTTGCGCCTCGCCCCGATTGATCTCGCCGCGCGTCTGTCGCTTGCGGTCTTCGGTGAGCGAGCCGGTCAGCAGGGCAATCCGGTAGCGGCGGCTCGACCGCTCCAGCAGCTTGCGCATGGCCAGAAAATGCTGCGTGGCCAGAATCTCGGTGGGCGCCATCAGCGCCGCCTGGTAGCCGTTTTCCATGGCCACCAGCATCGCCTGCAGCGCCACGATCGTCTTGCCCGAGCCCACATCCCCTTGCAGCAGCCGCCGCATGGGGCTTGGCTGGCGCATGTCGGCCACAATCTCGCCCAGCGTCCGCTTCTGCGCCGCCGTGGGATGAAAGGGCAGCACCTCGCGGATCGCCTCGCGCACCTTGTCGGTGGTCGCAAAGCCGATTCCCGCCCGCTCCCGCATTCGCCGTCGCTTCAGCTCCAGCCCCAGCTCCAGAAAAAACAGCTCCTCGAAGATCAGCCGCCTGATGGGCCGGCGTGGCCGAGGCTTGCAACTGGGCCAAGGGCGTCCCCTCAGACGGAAAATGCACCTCGCGCAGTGCCGTTTCCCGGTCCGGCAAGCTCGAGCCGGTCCAGCATCGCTCGTGGCAGGCACTCCGGCACCGCGCCCCGCATCCCTTCCAGCAGGTGGAAGATCGTCTTCCGCTGCCAGCGCGAGGCCAGCCGCGCTCCGCCCAGCGACTCGTACACCGGCGTAATCCGCCCCACCTCCAGCAGGCGCGTCTCGGCGTCGTCCGCCGTCGTCGGGCAGCAGCTCAAACTGCGGCTGAATCATCTTGAAATTCTGGCTGGAGCGCGACGGCTCGACCCGCCCATACAGCGCCACCGTCTGCCCGGCGTGAAACCTGCCCTCCAGATAGCTGCCGTTGAACCAGATGCACTTCAGCGCCAGCCGCCCCTGCCCCACGGTCAGCTCGAAGATGGGCATCTTGCGCGTCCGCAGCAACATCGACCCGCGCACCTCGGCAATCACGCTGGCCGTCTCGCCCGGCTGCAACTCGTCCAGAGAGCGCGGATTCTGCCGGTCCTCATAGCGGAAGGGAAGATGGTAGAGCAGATCCTCGGCGGTCTGAATCCCCTTGGCGGCCAGCATCTCCGCCACCTTGGGACCCACGCCCTTCACATACATCACCGGAGTATCGAGCTCTGCCACACTCCGGATGCTAAATGGCTAATCTATAGTAGGACAATCCTGTAATGTAGCGGGAGGCGTGTGAATCCTGGCCGCTAAGCCGCCGTCGGCTGGTAAACCCGCACCTCTGCTTCAATGGTCTTGGCCAGCGCGATCTTGGCTTTGGTGAGGTCGTGCATCTGTTGAAGATTGAGCCAGAACTCCGGGCTATTATCGAAGAAGCGGGCCAGGCGCAGGGCAGTATCGGGGGTGATGGCGCGCTTACCGCGAACAATTTCACCGATTCGTGTCGAGGGTACACGGATATTCATCGCCAGCTGATGCTGACTCAAGCCCAACGGCTTTAGAAATTCCTCCAAGAGCATCTCACCCGGCGAAGTCGTCACATACTGGTAGTTCCATCCCTGCACGGGACGCGTCAGGGGCACCTTATCTCCCTTTCCGTTCGCGGAGGGTTTCGACGATTTCAATGCTCCTCGCCCCGTCCTCTTACCCCTTCGCCAGAAAATATGCCTCGACCGCCTGCGCCATGGCCGCGTGATCCATATGCGGCTTCTTGCCCTCGTAGCGGGCGGCCCAGAGAACCTGGTTCACAATATCCCGCGGATAGCACTGGCGCAACTCCTGCTTCAGCGTGCCGCGGATGAAAGCGATGAGGTCCTTGGGCACGCCGGCGTCATACGCCACTTCATTCTCCTCGGCCACGCGGCGGAAAATCTCGCAGAACTGCGCGTCTGAAACCGTGCCGATCTGGATCTTGGTTTGAATCCTGCGCAAAAAACAGGCGTCCACCAGCTCCGCCGGATCCATGTTGGATGCAAAGACAACCAGCATCTCGAATGGAACCTCGATCTTCTTCCCTCCCGCCAGAGCCAGAAAATCGATCCGGCGATCCAGGGGAACGACCCAGCGGTTGAGCAGATCTTCCGGGCGAATCCGCTGCCGCCCGAAATCGTCGATGATCAGAACCCCGTTATTGGCCTTCATCTGCGCCGGGGCGACATAGAACTTGGTCACCGGGTTGAATTGCAAGTCCAGCATCTCGGCCGTCAGCTCGCCGCCCACCAGAACCGCGGGCCGCTGGCACAGCACCCAGCGGCCGTCCCGGCTTGTCTGGCTTCGTCTCCGCTGATTGCTTGTGAATCGCCGGATCGAAGACCGTGATGATCTGGCCATCCACTTCCAACGCGTACGGAATCCAGACCTCATCCTCGGCAACCACCTTCGACAACGTCTCGGCGATGGTGGTCTTCCCGGTTCCCGGAGGGCCATAGAGAAAAATGGAGCTGCCGGAGTTGAGCGCCGTGCCAAACTGCCGCAACTTTTCGTTGCCGATCACCAGATGCGCAAAGGCGCGCTGCACGTCCTCCGCGTGCACCTCCACCTTGCGAATGCTCTGATTCCGCGTCTGCTCGACGTAGCTCTCCAAAGACACCGGCGCTGGACCCGTGTAATGGTTCTGCGAGAGCAGTTCCATGGCGCGCGTTCTGCCCTGGGTGGTGATGGCAATCTGGGGAATGTTGCCGTTCATTCCCGTAACCTGGCAGAGCAATTCCGTGCGCAACTGGTAAGCCAGTTCCTTGGCCACTTCAAAGCTGAGCCGGGTCTTTTCAGCAAGCTCGGTGATGGACAGCGAGCCGGACAGATAAAGAATCTTTAATGCCAGGTCCTCAAGAACTGACTGGCGCACGTCAAGCTCCGCGATCAGACTGCGGCTTGTGCGCCGGCCCGTCCACAGGTTCGGTAATGAAAAAATCGTAATCTGACATTGCCAAATAGAGTACCATTTTCTCGCTTGCCGCATCACTGTCCACTCGTGCAAATAACATTCTCTTTCCCGTACCGGTTTATCCTGAACTTTCTAACCCGTTTTGGCGCATATTCGTTGATTTTTCACCCTGAAGTAACTCGATTGAGATATGCGAGTCTGCTGCGAAAATCATGCCGGGAGCGAGAACAGATGCCGGTTGAAATGGCCGCATTAATCACTTCGAGCTTCCCTCTTGCAGCGTCTTTGTATCCGGTTCCGTGCGTAGCCTGCGCGCTGGGCTTTGCTACACTTCATGCAGGCCGGTCCCTCCGGTTTACTGAATCCTGACCGTTTGCCTGAATCCAAATAGCACATTGAACAGCGGGAGAATCCATGCCAGTTGTCGAACTCGCGGGAGTAACCAAGGCCTACGAGAACAAAGTTGCCGTCAGCAACCTGAGCCTGGCCATCGAGGCCGGCCAGATGTTCGGCCTGCTGGGGCCGAACGGGGCGGGCAAAACCAGCTCCATTCGCATGATGATGGGCATCACCCTGCCCGACTCGGGCCGCATCAGCCTCTTCGACAAGCCCTTTGAGCGCCAGAGCCTGGAGCAGGTGGGCTACCTGCCCGAGGAGCGCGGCCTCTACAAAAAAATGAAGGTCCTCGACCAGTTGGTCTTCTTCGGCCGCTGCATGGGCTCAGCGCCGGGGAAGCGCAAAAGCGCGCCAGCGACTGGGCCGCGCGCATGGAGATCGCCGACGCGCTGCCGAAAAAAACCGAAGAGCTCTCCAAGGGCATGCAGCAGAAGATCCAGTTCATTGCCACGCTGCTGCACTCGCCCCGGCTCATCGTCATGGACGAGCCCTTCGCCGGCCTCGACCCGGTGAATGCCGTGCTGGTGGAGCGGACGCTGCTCGAACTCAAGGCCCAGGGCAAGGCCATCCTGTTTTCCACCCATCGCATGGACCAGGTGGAGAAGCTCTGCGACTCCATCTGCCTCATCAACAACGGCGAGGCCGTGCTCTCCGGCAACCTGCGCCAGATCAAGGCCGGCTACGAGCGCAACCACGTGATCGTCGAGTTCGAGGGAAGACTCCGCCTTCCTGAACAGCGCGGAGATCGCGGAAGCGAAGAACTTCTCCGGCCACGCCGAGATCAAGCTCAAGCCGCACGGCAACGCGCAGAAGCTGCTGCACGAAGCCGCGGCCATGGCCACCATCTACCGCTTCGAGCTGGTTGAGCCGTCGCTCGAAGAGATTTTCATCCAGACCGTGGGAGGCAAGAGCCGATGCGTAACATTCTTCTCATCGCCAAGCGCGAATACCTGGAGCAGATTCGCAGCAGGGCCTTCAAGTTCTCCACGGTCGGGCTGCCGCTGGTCTTTGCGGCGATGCTTGGCTTCATGTACCTCTCAGCCAATGGCCTGGGCGAGCATAGGCATCTGGCGATCGCATCCGACAACGCGGCCCTGGCCAACGATCTGCGCACCCGGTTGCTGAGCGACGAAGAACGCCAAAGCCGTGCTCGACGTGGTAGCGCCGGCCAGGCCGGAGGACCATGCGGCCCTGGTGGATACAGGTTCAGCACCAAGGCCATCGACGGACTCCTGTGGATCGATACTCCTGCCGGGGCAGCGCCCAGCGCAACCTATATCTCGCAATCGGCGGGCTTATGACCAGCTGAGCGGCTGCAAAGCCGCCCTGGGCGATAGCCTGGTCAGTGCACATCTGACCGGCACGGGCATGAACCAGGCCGATGCGGATGCGCTGCTGAAAGGCGTTTCAATCAAGAACTTTCTGGTGAAAAAGGATGGCCAGATGGTCAAAAGCAATGCTGCCGCATCCTTTTACAAGGGCTACGTTGATGGCCTTTCTGCTCACCATCACCACCATGTTCTACGGCCTGAACGTGGCGCGCTCGATTATTCGGGAGAAGACCTCGCGAGTCTTCGAAGTGATGCTCTCCACCGTCAAACCCAGCGATATGCTGGCCGGAAAACTGGTCGGCGCGGGCGCCGTGGGCCTCACGCAAATCGGCATTTGGCTGGTTGCAGGCGCGGCCATGTCTTGTCACCCCACTGGCCACAGCCGCGCTCACCGGCGATTTTGAAATCCATTTTTCATGGGCCGAGTGCGTGCTCTTCCCGGTCTACTTCCTGCTCGGTTACCTGCTCTTCAGCTCGCTATTTCGCGGGCCTGGCCGCCACCTGCGAAACCGAACAGGAACTGCAAATGTACCAGCCGCTGGCCGCCTTGCCCACCTGGCTCAGCTATGGGATGATCTTCGTGATCATCAACGATTCCAACTCCTTCTGGTCCGTTGCGGCCTCGCTCTTTCCGCCCACCGCGCCCATCGTCATGTTCCTGCGCATGGCCTCGCAGACGCCGCCGGTCTGGCAGTTTGCGGCCTCCATCGGCCTGCTGATTCTGGGCATCTGGGCCACGCTCTGGTTCTCCTCGCGCCTCTATCGCGTGGGCATCCTCATGTACGGCAAGCGCGCCACCCTGCCCGAGCTCGTGCGCTGGCTGCGCTACAGCTAGTATCGTGACCGCTTGAATTTGTAAATGGCAGGAATGTAGCGCCGGCCTCCTGGCCCACGTTCGCTCATTCGACAGAACATCTTCGTCCGGTCACTGCTCTAGAAGCTAAAATCGAAACAGTGTCCGCCACAACCCATCCCCGCTTCACCCTCCTCCAGCGCCTGGTCCTGGCCATCGTCCCGCGCCGTGGTCTCGGCGCTGGTCTGGCTCGCCGGCCTCACCTGGCGCTTTCGAAGTCCTCGCCCCGGAAGGCGTCACGCCCACCGTCTTCGGCGAGCGGTCCCCGGCGAATATCTTCTGCTTCTGGCACCAGTGCGTGCTGCCCTGCACGGTCTACTTCCGCTACTCCCGCGCCGTCATCCTCATCAGCCAGAGCTTCGACGGCGAACTGATCACCCGCATTCTCAAGATGTTTGGCTTCGACGCCGTGCGCGGCTCCAGCTCCCGCGGCGCGCGCGAGGGGCTGCTCGGCCTGGCCAACGTCATCGAAACCGGCCGCACCGCCATCTTCACCGCCGACGGCCCGCGCGGCCCCATCTACCAAACCAAGATGGGCCCCATCAAGCTGGCCGCAGATGACCGGCGCGCCCATCGGCGCATTTCACCTGCAACCCGAGCACGCCTGGGTCATCTCCTCCGCCTGGGATCGCTTCCTCGTTCCCAAGCCCTTCACCCGCATCTGCGTCAGTTGGGGGCCGTGGACGCGCGTCCCCGCCGATCTCGCTCCCGAAGACTTCGAGTCCAAGCGCCAGGAACTCAACGCCGCCATCGAATTCGCCCGCCTGCGCTCCTACGACTACTTCAAGAAGGCGCAGCACATGAGTGGCCCGCCTGAAGGGGACGAAGCAGGGACCGCCCTGCGCGTCGCCGACTTCGACTATGACCTGCCGCCGGAGTTGATTGCCCAGCAACCGCCCGCCGAGCGCGGCCAGAGCCGCATGTTGGTGATGAACCGCTCCACCGGCGCTCTGCGCGACTCAGCTTTCGCCGAACTTCCCTCGCTGCTGCATCCCGGCGACCTGCTGGTCCTGAACGACACGCGCGTCATCCCCGCGCGCCTCTACGCGCGCCGCACCGTGGTGCGCGAGCGCGAGAAGCCCACCGGCCGCGTCGAGGTCATGCTCACCGAGCCAGTTGCGCCACAAATGCTGGGTGTTCCACAAATGATGGGTGCCCCAGGTCCCTCGCGTTTGGGGACCTGGGAAACGACGAACCTCGATCCTCCATCTGTCGGCGAAAATCTCTGGCGCGCCCTCGTCCATCCGGGCAGTAAAGTGCGCGTCGGCGAAATTCTCGTCTTCCCCGCGCCCGACGGCACCATCGCGCTCGAAGCCGAAGTCCTCGAGCGCAACTACTTCGGCGCAGCGCCTGCTGCGCTTCAACCCGGTCGACGATTTCTACGCCGTCCTCGACCGCATCGGCCACACCCCATTGCCGCCCTACATCCGCCGCGACGATGCGGACAGCCGACCGCGAGCGCTACCAGACCGTCTACTCCCGCGAACGCGGCTCCGTCGCCGCGCCCACCGCCGGCCTGCACTTCACGCCGCAAATTCTCGACGCGCTCACCGCCCGCGGCGTCGAAATCGCCCGCCTCACCCTCCACGTCGGCCTCGGCACCTTCGCCCCTCTGCGCGTCGAGCGAGTCGATGAAGTCCGCCTGCACCGCGAGCGCTACTCTCTCTCAGCCGTCGGCCGCCGATGCCATCAATCGCGCCGCCGCCGAAGCCCGCCGCATCGTCGCCGTCGGCACCACCGTCGTCCGCACCCTTGAACATTGCGCACTGCATGGCCTTGGGCTGCCGCCTGCAAGCCCACTCCGGCGAAACGGAAATCTTCATCTCTCCCGGCTTCGACTTCCGTCTCGTCTCCGCCCTGCTCACCAACTTCCACCTGCCCCAATCCAGCCTGCTCATGCTGGTCAGCGCCTTCGCCGGCCGCGAGCCGCTACTCGCCGCCTATCGCCATGCCGTCGAGCAAAACTACCGCTTCTTCAGCTACGGCGATTGCATGTTCGTTGCGTAGCCCTATTCTGCTTTATCCACGAATCCGGGTTTCGCTCCTCTTGGACATGATGTAGGATGTTGTGATGTTGGCGAGCTTCTTGTTCCCAGGTCCGAGAATACGAATCTGGGACACCTAGTCTTACCAATGTGGACCTGGGCCACCTGCTGATAGGAGAGAAATCAGATGAATGAGAAGATGGCCGAGTATTGGTATCAGAGGGCACTTACATTAACCGAGGAGTCCCAGTACCTTGAGTGTTTTCAGTGCCTTGAGAAAGCGGTCGCCGCCGATCCAAACCATGTACAGTCCATATACGGGATCGCTCACCATTATTTGCACGGGCACGGCGTTCAGGAGAATTTACCAACCGCTGCAAAGTGGTTTCGGAAGTCGGCTGAATTGGATTTCTCTCCTTCGCAAGACAAGCTCGGCATAATGTACGAGCACGGCATCGGTGTTGCAAAGAATTATAGAGAGGCTGCGAAGTGGTATCTGAAGGCCGCAGTGAAGGGTTACGCTGATGCACAATATCACCTCGGTGTGCTATACGGAAACGGTCAAGGTTTTCCAATAGACTACGTCGAGTCGAGCAAGTGGTGCCGCAGGGCTGCAGAACAGGGTCATATAGATGCCCAGTCCACACTGGCCAAGATATATATGAATGGAGTGGAAGGAATCCCTAAGAACATGGATGAGGCCGCAAATTGGTTTCGCAAGGCCGCTGACAATGGCGACGCAGAATCGCAATTCTACATCGGTCTATTATTCGAACACGGCGATGGTGTTCCACAAGATTTAGAGGAGGCAGCACGGTACTACAGCTTGTCAGGAGACCAAGGGTATACAGAAGGACAACGGGGCCTCCAGAGGATAAACATGACGCTAGGCAGATACACCGTTTCGGACGAACCTCTTCCGGGCGAGGAAGATTGGGAGTATCAGATACGCCGAATGGTCGAATCGACGCGGTTCGAGACGCCAAGGAGACGAGAATAGGCCTCCAGCAGGAGTGCAGGCATGGCTTTCGATTTCACATCCCGGCCGCCACGTCCAAGAAAAGGTGATCGTCTTTTTCGATCTGACCTGACCGACCAGCCTGGCAATACGCTTCTACGACCAGATCCAGATGCGTATACCGTTGGCTATCGATGTGCTGCTGAGTGTCTGGCGGAATACGCGTTGATGCACGAACGTGAAGGTATGCGCTTGGCGTATCCGATAGTTTTTCTTTATCGACACCACATTGAGCTCGCACTTAAGCGAATTATTTACAGCATCCCGGGAGTTTTGAAGCGCGAATTGACAGAGCTTGAAAGGAGACATTTGGGCGAGCACCGGCTCGATCATCTCTGGTCCGATCTAGAGCCGATGTTTGCAGACATCTGCGAGGCTGTTAATTGGAGCAAGCCAGAAATCGATGATTTGCAAGGTGTAAGCGAGTACATCCGCCAGCTTTCAGAGGTTGATCCAGATTCAATGAGTTTCAGGTATTGGAAATCTAAGAGGAATCAGCCAACCCTAACTCCAAGCCTGAGTTCTTTCAATATTTGTCATTTCTCCGAGATGATGGGCCGACTTGCAGATTTTATCGAAGCTCTCGACACTGCTACAACTGCAGTTGGTGAAATGCTCGATGATTTAGATAGTTGGCATTAATGCGACGTGTGGCGATGGTTTGTTGGACGACATTTGAGGCCGGGTGCTTCATGTCCCGATTTTAGGGCTTGGAAACTGACAACTGATCACTGACAACTGCTAAACTCATCTCGTGCCCAACTCGCCCAAGCCGCCCGTCTTCCTGCTCGACACCATGTCGTTCATCTTCCGCGCCTACCACGCCATGCAGCGCTCCCGGCCCATGAGCACCCGCGCGGGCCTGCCCACGGCGGCCATCTATGTTTTTGTGAACATGATCAAAAAGCTGCGCCAGGATTTTCACCCGCTCTACTTTGCCGCCGTCTTCGACGTGAGCGGAGAGGTCTTCCGCGACGAGCGCGCCCGCGCCATGAAACCCCTGCGCAAGTGGAACGCCAAGACTCAATCCTTCGACGAGGTCAGCTACGAGGGCTACAAAGCCAATCGCGCCTCCATGCCCGAGGACCTGCGCCGCCAGATTCCCTACATCCGCCGCGCTCTCGAGGCCCTGCGCATTCCCATCCTCCAGGCCGAGGGCTTTGAGGCCGACGACGTTATCGGCACCCTGGCCCGCGAGGCCGCCGACGCAGCAGCATGAGGTCTTCATCGTCTCCGGCGACAAGGACATGATGCAGCTCGTCACGCCCGCCGTCAAAATCCTCAACCCGCAGAAGGACAATCTCATCCTCGATCCCGCCAAGGTCGTCGAAGTCCTCGGCGTTCCGCCGGAAAAGGTCGTCGATGTGATGGCCCTGCGCGGCGATTCCGTCGATAACATTCCCGGCGCGCCCGGCATCGGCGACAAGGGCAGCGTGGAGTTGATTCAGGAGTTCGGCTCCGTCGAAGCCGTCCTCGACCGCGCCAGCGAGGTCAAGCGCAAAAGCTATCGCGAGTCGCTGGAGCAGAATCGCGACGCCGTCCTGCTCTCCAAAGAGCTGGTCACCATCGACTCCCATGTTCCGCTCCCGCTCGATCTCGCCGCCATGCAGACGCAGCCGCCCGATCTCGAGGCCTGCCGCGAACTCTTCACCGAGCTTGAGTTCACCTCCATGCTGCGCGATCTCGCGCCCTCTGAATCCGCGCCCGCCGTCGAGCTCTATCGAGGAGCCCACCGCCGACCAGATCGACTCCTTTTGTGTCTGCCGCCCGCGCGCACGGCTTTGCCTTCGCTCTCGATGCCGCCCCGCCCGCGCCGGAAGAAGCAGAAGACGAGCCCCAGCAATCGCTCTCGCTGCTCGACGTAGCCGAGGCTGCCGAAAAGCAAGCCAGCTTCAACGTGGGCGTCTGCGCCGAGTCCGGCAACCGCCCTGCTCCTCCCGCTCACCAGCGAACTCCGCACCCTCCTCGAAGACGCCGCCGTCCCCAAGCAAACCCACGATTGGAAGACAGCGCTCCACCTGCTCTCCGCGCAGGGCGTTTCCCTTCATGGCGCAGTGGACGACACCATGCTGCTCTCCTACGCGCTCAACCCCACTCACTCCACGCAATCGCTGGCCGATGTGGCCGCGCGCCACTCGCAGCCCGCGCCCTCCACTCTCGCCGCCGGCGCCGCCGCCATTCGCGCTCTTGTCCCCGCGCTGCAAATCCGAAATCGAAAAAGCCAACCTGGAGCGCATCTATGAAATGGATCTCGCTCTCGCGCCCGTCCTCTTCCGCATGGAGCAGGCCGGCGTGCGCATCGATCTCGGCGTCCTCGATGGCCTCTCCCGCCGTTTCGCCGATGAACTGACCCGCGTCGGCGAACACATCTTCTCGCTCTGCGGCCGCCGCTTCAACATCAACTCCCCCAAGCAGCTCGGCGAAGTCCTCTTTACCGACCTCAAGCTCCCCGCCCCCGCCTGCCCGAGGCAAAAGCAAAGTCCGTCTCCACCGCGCAGGATGTGCTCGAATATCTCGCGGAAAAGCACGAGGTTCCCCGCCTGGTCCTCGAATTCCGCCATTTATCCAAGCTGAAATCGACGTATATCGACGCGCTGCCGCTGCTGGCCGACGCCAACTCGCGCGTCCACACCACCTTTCAGGAGGCCGCCACCGCCACCGGCCGCCTCTCCTCCATCAATCCCAACTTGCAAAACATTCCCATCCGCACCGAGTTGGGCCGCGAGATTCGCGCCGCCTTCACCGCCGCTCCCGGCACGCAACTGCTCTCCGCCGACTACTCGCAAATCGAACTGCGCCTGCTCGCGCACTTCAGCGGTGATCCGCTGCTGATGCGCGCCTACCAGAACAACGAAGACATTCACACGCTCACCGCCAGCGAAGTCTTCGGCGTGCCCGCCGCAGGGATGGACAAGCAGACCCGCAATCGCGCCAAGGCCGTCAACTTCGGCATCGTCTACGGCATCTCGCCCTTCGGCCTGGCCGCGCAGTTGGGCATTCCGCAGCAGGAGGCCCGCGCTTACATCGACCGCTACTTCGACGCGCTACGCGGGCGTCAAGGCGTTCATCGATAAAACTCTGGAAGCCACGCGCAAATCCGGCAGCGTGCGCACGCTCTTCGGCCGCGTCCGCCCCATTCCCGACATCGAGAGCCGCAACCCCAACCAGCGCGGCTTTGCCGAGCGCACCGCCATCAACACGCCGCTGCAAGGCACCGCCGCCGACCTCATCAAGCTGGCCATGATCTCCATCGACCGCAAGCTCGCCGAGCGCAAACTCAAAACCCGCATGGTCCTGCAAGTCCACGACGAACTGCTCTTCGAAGTCCCCGACAACGAGGCCGCCGAAGTCGAAGCTCTGGTCCGCGCTGAGATGGAAGGCGTAATAAAGCTCAAAGTTCCGCTGGTCGCCGACCTCGCCTTCGGCCCCAACTGGCGGGATATGAAATAATTTGCGCTCCGCAGCTACACGCCGAGTTCCTCCCGAATCGCCCCCGCAATCGCCTCCGCGTGTCGCCGCATCGCCTCTTCGCTCTCCGCCTCGATCATCACGCGCGCCAGCGCCTCGGTCCCGCGAGTAGCGAATCACCACGCGCCCCGAATCCTTCAGCTCCTCTTCCGCCGCGCGAATCGCCTCGGCCACCGCCGGAATCCCATTCCAGCGGCCTCTTCTCCCGCACCTTCACATTCACAATCACCTGCGGAAAGACCTTCAAATCCTCGGTCAGCTCGTCGATGCCCTTGCCCGTCCGCGCCACCAGGTCCAGCACCACCAGCGCCGTCAGCAGCCCGTCGCCCGTCGTCGCCAGATGCGGCAGCAGAATATGCCCGGACTGCTCGCCGCCCAGCGCCGCGTTGTGCTTCTGCATCTCTTCCAGCACATAGCGGTCGCCCACCGGCGCGCGCAGCATCCGAATGCCGCTGCGCTTGCAGCGCCGCTTCCAGCCCCATGTTCGACATGGTGGTGGCCACTACCAAATCTCCCGTCAGCATTCCCCGCGCCTTCAAGTCGCGCGCCGCCATCAGCAGAATCGCGTCGCCGTTGATGACGTTGTTGTGGCAGCCGGCCAGCATGCAGCGGTCGGCGTCGCCGTCGAAGGTGAGGCCCAGGTCCGCTCCGCGCACCCTTCACTTCAGCGGCCACATAGCGCCGGATGCAGCGCTCCGCAGTTCAAATTGATGTTGCGGCCGTCCGGCGCGATGTTCTGCAGTAATCACATCGCCGCCCAGCCGCCGGAAGAGCTCTGGCGCAACCGCCGCCGCCGCCCCGTTGGCGCAGTCGGCCACGATGCGCAGGCTTTTCAGTCGCAGGCCCGGCACGCAGTCGAGCAGAAACTGGATGTAGTCGGCCTGGTAGCGCCGCGTTGTCCTCCACGGGCGGCAGCGTTGCCGGATCGGGCGCAGGCCGAGCGCGAGGCGTGATGGAGAATCTCCTCCTCCATGGCCAGTCTCCACCGCATCGGCCAGCTTGAAGCCGTCCGCGCCGAAGAGCTTGATGCCGTTGTCCTGCCAGGGATTGTGCGAGGCGGAGATCACCACGCCCGCCTGAAATCCGTGCGTCCGCGCCAGAAACGCCACCGCCGGCGTCGGCACTACGCCCGCGCTCTCCACGCGCGCTCCCGTCTCGCGCAACCCTGCGGCCAGCATAGCCGCAATCCACGGGCTGGACTCGCGCGTATCGCGGCCCAGCAATCACCTTGGGAACTCCGGACGGCATCTTCCGCAGCGAGTGGCCCAGCGCCAGCCCGCAAGCAAAATGGTGTGTTGCGTCGAGCGGATATTCGCCCGCCACGGCGCGAATGCCGTCGGTGCCGAAAAGTCTGCGTGCGTTGACTGCGGTCATAGTCTCACTTCTTACGTCTTGGATTCTACGCGGCTGGTGAATGCGCCGTCGGCGAGGCGCGTCGTCACTTTGTCGCCCGCCGCAATCTGTTCTGTTGACCGCACCACCCCGCCTGCCGCATCCAGCACCAGCGCGTAGCCGCGCTCCAGCACGGCCAGCGGCGACAAGCGAATGCAGCCGCGCGTCGAGGGCGCTGAGGCGGGCCGCGGATGCATGTACCATCCGCTCCAGCGTGCGGTCCAGGCGCGTGCGGCAGGCGGCCAGCCGTTCCCGCGCCTCGCCAAGCTGCTGCCGCGGATCGTGGCGCAGAACGGCGGCGGTCAGCTCCGCCACGTGAAGCTGAGCGTACTGAAGACTGCTCGCCATCGCGCTTCCCTGGCGGAAGCTGAATTCGTCCAGCCGCTGCGCAAGCCTGTGCAGCAGCGTATTCACGCGCCCTTCGGCGCGGCTCACCGGCAGGCGCGTCAGCCGCTGCCGCGCCTGCAGCAGTTGGAAGCGCGCCGCCCGGTCCAGCCGATGCGACTGCGTCGGCCAGGTGCTCGGCAATCTTGTGCTGCGCCTCGGTAATCAATTCGGCGGCTGCGGAGGGCGTCGGAGCGCGCAGGTCGGCCACAAAATCCGCAATGGTGAAGTCCGTCTCATGTCCGATCGCCGAAACCACCGGCAGCCGCGACGCCGCAATGGCCCGCGCCACGCGTTCGCTGTTGAAGGCCGCCAGGTCTTCCAGCGACCCTCCCCCGCGCGCCACCACAATCACGTCCACCAAGCCTGAATCGTTCAGTTCCCTCAGCGCCGCCTCAATCTCCTCCGGCGCGGAATCTCCCTGCACGCTCACCGGGCAAACCAGCACGCTCAATCCCGAGTGGCGCCGCGCCACAATATTCAAAAAGTCGCGAATCACCGCGCCGGTTGGCGAGGTAATAATCCCCACCGTGCGCGGAAACGCGGGCAGCGGCCGCTTGCGCTCCGCATCAAAGAGTCCCTCGGCCTTGAGCCGCGCCTTCAACTGCTCGAAGGCCAGTTGCAGCGAGCCCGCGCCCACCGGCTCCATCGTCTCGGCCACCAGTTGCATCTGGCCGCGCTGCTCGTAGACGCTCACCCGTCCCCGCGCCAGCACGTGCAGCCCGTCCTCCGGCCGGAAGCGCAGCAGCATCGCCTGCCGCCGGAAGAGCACCACCGGCAATTGCGCCTCCGCATCTTTCAGCGTGAAATAAACGTGGCCGCTGGGCGCCGGGCGGTAGTTGGAGATCTCCCCCTCCACCCAAACGTCCCCGTACTCCTGCTCCACCAGCTCCCGCACCTGGCCCACCAGCTCGCGCACCGGCCAGATGCGGCGAGTGTCCCGCGGCTCCTCAAAGCTGAGGCCGAGCTGCGGCGCGAATGGGTCTTCCTTGCTCACTTGTAAAAGTGTAATCGTGCAGGGCTTGCCAGGACTTGCTGAAGAAAACAGGCGCTCCCGTAAATGGGATGCATTGCTCTCGTCAGGAGAGCATCAGGGTTTCAGGCCAGCCGCGGCCAGCATCTCAAAGAACTGGCGGCGGGATCGCTGGTCCACGGCTATGGCCGCCAGCTTGCCCTTGCGGTTGAAGACGAAGCTTCTGGGAAGGTTCTCGACGTGGAACCGCTTGGCCGCCTGGGAGTCGGAGTCGAGCAGAACGGGCGCGTGATAGCCACTCCTATTCACAAAGGCGCTGACCTTCGAGCTTTCCTCATTGGTGATGGAGAGGACGACCAGGCCCTGCGACTTGAAACGCGAGTAGAGGTCCTCCAGGTCGGTCATTTCCAGACGGCACGGGCCGCACCAGGTGGCCCAGAAGTTGACCAGTACGACCTTGCCGCGCAGGTGCGAGAGGGTAACATCCTGGCCCTGAAGATCCTTGAGGGTAAAATCTGCCTTTTCAACGTCGGCGTCTTCGTCCGCCAGCATAAGAGCAGCCTTGGCTAGAAGAGGATCATCGAGGGTTGCCTTTACGTGCTCGTAGTGAACGAGCTTGGCCAGGTCGATGTAGGGCATGGGGGGCTGGTCGCCCGTGCCCGGCAAGGGAAACTCGGCCAGAGACTGAGCCAGTGTGTCGGCTACAGCTTGAAGGGCCGGCAGGCCGGGGTCGTCGCGGGAGGCCAGATGCGCAAGAATGTCTGCAAGCTGGAGTTTGTGCTGGCCGGCAGACAGGGTACGAATCTCGGAGGCGATCTGGATAACCGTTGCTGGGGATTGCGGCGTGGTGGCCGTCGCAAGACTCCTCAACTCGTTCATGATGGAGGATTCGTTCGCTTGTGCGCAAAGTAAGGGCGCTGCGAAAACAAGCGCTGCGAGAAGAAGTGTGTGACGTCTAGGGATCATGAGGTCTCGCTGAATGTGCGGATTGAGGCCACTAAGGCTTCGGTGGAATTATATCGCCGTAGTGCGTGATCGAAATGTAATGATGTCCGTACTCCGCCACGAGGCCTGTCTTAACGCGAGTGGCCATGGCGCGCAAGCGCCGTCTGCTCCACAGCAGGGGTCAGCCGCTCGGCAACCGCGGCCACAATCTGCTCGTGAACCTCTTTGATGCTGTGGTCGCCCTCGATCAGCACCACGCGGGCCAGCTTCGCGGGCGGCTATCTTCAAATACTGCTTCCGGACGCGGCGATAAAATGCCTCCTCCTCCTGCTCGAAGCGATTTTCGTCCCCCTTGCTCTTTTTGCGGTCGCGGTGCGCTGGTTGCGGCGTCGCGCGCGGGCCAGCGAGGGCTCCAGAGAGGGCAGCAGCAGCAGCGTCAGGTCGGGCTGCAGGTTACTGCAGATAAGCCGGTGAAGTTCGAGCACGATCTCCGAGCCCAGCTCGCGGCCGCCGCCCTGGTAGGCCTCCGTCGAATCCGTAAAACGGTCGCAGAGAACGATCTTGCCCTTCGCCAGCGCGGGCTTGATCACCTCGGCGATGGCCTGGGCGCGGTCGGCAAACATGAGCGCCATCTCGCACAGCGGCGTCAAGCCCTTGGAGCGGGAGTCCAGCACCAGCGCGCGGATGCGGTCGCCGGTCGCCGTGCCGCCCGGCTGGCGGGTGATCAGGGTGCCGTGGCCGCGTTTTTTCAGCCATGCGGCCAGACGGTTGATTTGCGTGGTTTTACCCGAACCATCCAGCCCTTCGAAGGTAATAAACAATCCACGCCGCATGGGCTGAGTCTACCACCTGAATTTAGTTGCAGACGACCCTGCTTCCGTTGTGTTAAAAGGAGAATAATTCCATAATGCCACCGGAGGCAGGCGACTGCGCTCCACAGGAGTTAAACACAGTGAATCTTCGCACCATCCACAAACTCTCCATCTGCGGCTTTCTAGCAGTCGCTTTGCTCACCACCCGGCAACTCAGCGCGCAAAACCTGACGCTGGAGGGCCAAACCGGCGGCTTTCTGACCCCCACCGCCTACGTTGTCTACATGGAAAAGGGCCAGGCGTTCTCCCATCCGGCCATCGGCGTCCACTTCATTAACGCTTCCAAAGTCATCGGCAATATCGAGACCTTCAGTATCACCGAAGCGTTTTACGGTCGCGCCGAGGCCGGCTATACGCGCAGCGTACACCAGTTCGGCGACAGCGGGCCGAACACCCCTGTGTTGGCCAATGCTGTGTTGGGATCCACATCGTCGGCCACCGCGGTGCCGGTCACGCCGGATTTCAGCCAGCTTTGGAACGCGAATGGCATGAACGTCTTTCACGGCAAGGTAGTGATCATCAAGGATGGGCAGTTCGGTCCGGCAATGCCGGGCATCGCGGTCGGCGGCCTGGTGCGCACCGGCGACAAGTTTGTCACCGGCGAGGCCGGCGTGGTTGCCGTGCAACTCTACGATCAGTACTGCATTAAGACCAGTTTGTGCGCCCCGGTTGCCGTCCCGGCTGCCAAGTCGTACACCAATGGCGACATCTACATAGCCGTCACCAAAACCTGGGCCAAGAAGCCGGTTCCCTTCCTGGCGAACCTCGGCTGGAAGGCCACCAATGCCACCATCTTCGGCATTGGCGGACAGAGCACGCGCTTTGGCGGACGGCTCTTCGGCGGCCTCGGCATTCCGCTGCCCATCACCCACGGTGTCGTAGCCGTGCCCTCAGCGGGCTTTACGCAGGAACCGGGCACATCGAAGGGCCTTGGCCCGAATCCCCCTTACGGCATTCCTCTGGTAGCCGGCAAGGCTGACCTGCCCACTACACTGGACTACGCCGTGCGCGTGACCCAGCGAGAGCATCCGCACTTCGCCTTCGATATAGGCATCGGCCATGTGGCGGGAAATATCGGATCGATCCCCTCGCCAACATACTTGCCCTCGCCGCCCTACCCAGCGGTCGTCTACGTGCCGGTGAACCTGCAGGCGCAAAAAGTCGTCGGCATGGGGCTCAGCTACCGCTACTAACGCGAATCATCGCTCCTAGCCAGACAGGCCCACGGCCCAATGTGAGTCTGTCTGCGTCTAGGCTTTTTCGAATCTCATGGCGCGCATGCGCTGTATGCCTGGATTGCCAGTCCCCCCCACCGCAAGTGGCTGGGTGCCCCGGGTCCCTCGCATTTGGCTGGGTGCCCCGGGTCCCTCGCATTTGGCTGGGTGCCCCGGGTCCCTCGCATTTGGCTGGGTGCCCCGGGTCCCTCGCATTTGGCTGGGTGCCCCGGGTCCCTCGCATTTGATGGGATAAGGAAGAAGGCTTCTGAGAAGATCGAGTAGCGAGTGGACTAGAGGACCACGAGCTCGAAGATCGGAGAAGCCTTCGATGATTATTGTAGGTTGTGACTTTCATCCTAAGTGGCAACAGGTAGCGGTTCTTGACGCCGAGACCGGGGAGATCGGCGAACACAAGCTGATGAACGGCGATGGGCAAGCAGAGCAGTTCTATCGCAGTCTGCCGGCGCCAGCGCTGGTGGGCATCGAAGCCTGCGGCAACAGCCAGTGGTTTATTGACATGCTGGAACGGCTTGGCCATGAAGTTTGGATCGGCGATGCGGCCCAGATCCGCGCCAGCTACGTACGCAAGCAGAAGACCGACCGGCGCGATGCGGGCCACATTCTACGCCTGTTGATGGAAAAGCGTTTTCCGCGGCTGTGGCGCCCCTCGACCGAGGAGCGCAACCTGCGGCAATTGCTTATTCACCGCCACAAGCTGGTGGAGATTCGCACGCGCGTGAAGAACGGCTTGCAGCACCTGGCGCTGAACCGGGGGATGCAAAAACAACACTCATTATGGAGCGCGCGGGGAATGGACGCCTTTAAAAACCTTCCCTTCGAAGGTTGGAGTGGGAAGCGCCGCGGCGACCTTCTGCGCTTGCTGGCGGAGCTAGATGAGCGGGTCGAGGAACTCGATACGGCGGTGACACAAGCGGCCCAGACCGACGCCCGGGCGCGGCTGCTGATGACCCAGCCGGGCGTGGGGCCGATCACGGCGCTGGCTTTTGCCGTCACCATCGGCGACGTAAGCCGGTTTGCGACCAGCGGTCAGGTAGCCAGCTATCTGGGGTTGATTCCGTGCGAGCATAGCTCGGGCGGCAAGCAGCGGCTGGGCGCGATCACCAAACAAGGCAACCGCTTTATGCGGCAGTTGCTGGTCGAGGCCGTGCAGACGACCAATCGGCTGGATGAAGGATTTCGACGGCAGTATCAGGCGCGTTGCCACAAGAAGCCCAAGGGTGTGGCCAAGGTGGCGGCGGCAAGAAAATTAACCGTGCGACTCTACTGGATGCTCAAGACACAGACTGGCTATCCAGAGATCGCCCACGTCGAGAGCAGCTCGCCGGTCCCCATGGTGGCACAAGCACACCGGGCATTTGATTGAGCGCTCTCGCATCCCGTACAGACGGGATGTCCGCATGGAAGCATCATGGCCTGTATCCAATGGCCGAATCGATGGTTGGCAGGGCGACCAATAACCCGCCGAACGATGATGTAGCGAGAGAACAGAACCCGTGGTCCTCTACCTGCTCTCGGCAAACAACGCGGCGCTCACGCGCCGCCAGGGATAAGTTTGTCGAATATCGCGCTTGACAAAGCCTTCTTCCTTATCGACGGGGACCCGGGAAACCACGAACCCCAGGCGCGAAGCTCGTTCGCCTGGACGGCCAGTCCAAAAACGGAAAGAGCCGCCCGGCAACAGGGCAGCTCTCTCCTCAGGGAGAATAGTTCCAACGGAGGCAAAACCATCAGAACTTTCTGGCTGCATACTAGGGGCAGGGGATGGGAGTGTCAAGAACAATTCGATACAGAAATAAGTACATATAAATCAATAACTTAATAATTATTTTTAGGGAAATGCACAGCTGCAGTCTTCGACGCTTCTTCGCCTTTTTAATTCCGCTTTATCCCCCATTTTCTCTGTGTTTGCTGCGGTTTATTGGGCGTTATCACCCGGTTTTCCTCCGTATTTACCCTTCTGATGCTGCCTCCCGATTTTTGCCGGATATTCTCCCCCGCTCACTCCCGCAGATTCAGGCTGATGAACTCGATGTCGTAAACCGAGGAAACCGGTCTGCCGCGCGCCAGTCGGTAGAGTGCCCGGAAGCCGCCCAGGAAAAAAGCCAGCAAAAGCGACACGCTACAGCCGATGAGCACCAGAACGGTAATCCCCCACAGCAGCTTTCCGGTCTTCAATACCTCCGACTCGCCCTCCTGCTGGAGCGACGTCAGCTCCGGCTCGTAGTGCACCGTGGCCAGCAGCTTGTGGCTATCGTCGGTAAAGGCGTTCCCGCTCACCAGCGCCACCAGCGGCCCGCTGCGCCGCACCTCCAGCGCCGCCAGGCCGGAGTCCTGCAGCGGCTTGGGCCACCCCGCCTGCGTCTGCTTGTCCGCCCGTTTGCACGCCTCGATGAACTCGCGAATCGTCTTCTCTTGCGCCGCGGCCAACTGCGGCGTGGGATAGTCGATGATGGTCAGCGTGGCCGGTCCCGTGCGCAGCGTGTAGTTGGCGGTCACGGCCTCCGCGCCGCGATCAAAGCCCACAAGCTCCGGCGGCAGCACGCCGCCCGCTCCGGCATAGCTCGCCGGCCCCAGCGCATAGTGCGTCGTCTGCCCGTCCAGTTGGGCCTTCGGCAGGTTCGCCAGAATCGGAGGCGCCAGCGCCTTGCCGCCCTCCGGCTGCGGCAACTGCCCCGCCAGCTCGCGCAACTCCGCGCCGCTCATCGGCCCGATGCGCGAAAAATTCGCATCCACCACGGTGTTTCCCACCCAGAAGAGCACCCGGTTGTTGTCGGATGTCGCGCCCGTGCCGATCTGCTCCTTCGGCCATCCATTCTGCCGGTAAAACGAGTACGCGCCGTAGGCGCCGCTGGCGTCGTGAAAGCGCAGCGCATGCAGGCTCAGCGTCTCGCCGCTCCGCTTGTACCCGGCCATCACGGCATCTGTAAACTCGTACTCCTTGAGAGCCGCTGCGTTCAGCCGGGTCGGCCTGGGCCGCGTCGGTCATCTTCTTCGCCGCGCCCGTTGCCACCCATCCGGCAAACGACTCCGGCAGCAGCGCCTTGGGCACCGGCGGCAGCACCAGGTGCGTCACGCCCTGCTTTGCAGGCGCTTTAGCCGGCATAACTTGCGCCCGACCAGCGCTTACGACCCCCGCCAGCACCGCCCAACAAACCACAATTGCAATCCAACGCATCCACACGCTCCTGTCTTCAGGGTACACGTTCCCATGCTCGCCCGTTACCGGCAGCATTCCTCTCTACTTGGACACTAACAGGAGCAGAAAAGTTCCGGGAGCATTCTCAGCGCGGCCATGTTTAGGCAATTTGCGGGGCGGGCGGCGGAGAAAGAATGTCGCCAAGAGCCTGGTAGCGCCCGCCATAGAACAATAGAGCATAGTTGCGAATCCAGGTTGCAATCGGGCCACCAAGGCTGAAGCCCAGAAGAAGCACGAAGGCGAGGCCTATGAGGCCAAGTACAACTTCGATGAATATGCCGATAAATGCAATCACGCCAGTCGCGCCCTCGAACGCGGCATAGAAGCCAACCCCGGTGAGCACCAGAATGCCAATGACGATCACCAGCGGGATAATCATGACGATGAATATGGCGATATAGGCGGCCATCGGGACAAGCACTCGCATCAGCAAATACATTGCGAACGATCCTTTTTCCGCCTTGATACGAGGTCTTGACCGCCGCCCAGGATTGGATGAAGCTTTTGATTCTCAAGCGCCATATGCGGCAGGATAAAATCGTGCAGCACCGCATTCACCGCATAGGCTATAAGGCACAGGCAAATAACAATTCCTATGCATGGCAAGAGCAAGAGGAAAACGCCGCCGACATTGAATGGCCCGCCGGCCTGGTCCGATAGGTAAAGCCTGTAAAAGCCGAAGACGAACGGCAGCGCCACCAAAACCAAAACGAATAGAAAAATCAGCCCAATTATCAGGCTCGCGATAAAGTAGCGCATTCCCTGGGTACGATAGAGTCTCCATCCCGGCCGAATCTCCTTGGTCTGGTGAGCCAGACAATGAAAGTAGGCGAAGCGCAGACGGATGATCAGGTAGGAGAGATAGATGCCGATAGCGATACAGACCAAAACGCCAATCACAATCAGAACGATGACTTCGCTGGACAGATTGAATGACGGAAACGAGCTTGAACTGGATGACGTGTGATGGCCCGACGGTAAGTTGAAGTTGGAGTTGGAGCCCGTAGAGCCCCCTTCGGTGAGGCAGGCAACCACTGACAGTTTCAGATAGGTGCTCCACTTGAAGGGGTGAAACAGATAGTGCTTGGTCCGATCAATGGCTGGCGAGATGGCTTGCGTGGCAGAGAAGACGTTCATCGGGTATACTCCTACCCGCACAGCCTATCACATCGCCGCGATCCACACCGGAGGGATGTCGGTCGGCGAATTAATCATGGGTCCATGTCCCGGCGGGGAACCACCGTGATGCGAGGGTCTGGAATTACTCCCGATCCCTTCGGTGATGATCGCGATCAGGCCAAGCTTCAGATACGTTCCCCAGCGGAATGGCCTGAAGAGGAATTCACGGGTGCGTTGAATGGCAAGTGAAACGGAATCTACGGCAGAAATTGGGCGCATAGGAGACCTTTCCGGCGCAGTCACTACGTACCCCAGAACTACGCAAGACTCAGCAGCAAAGTTCCCCGCCTATGCGGGAGCCTTACTCTCGGCAACAATCACTCGATTCCGCCCCGCCCCTTTCGCCTTATAGAGCGCCTTGTCTGCGGCGGCGATCAAATCTGTGGGAGAACTCCATCCCTTCAAGGTCGCCGTTGCCACCCCGCCGCTTACCGTCAGGTGCTTGGCGACCAGGGATGCCGGATGAGGCAGTCCGAGACTCTCCACTGCCAGACGCACCGTCTCCGCGATGTGCAGGGCGCTGGCCGCATCGGTTTCGGGCAGCAGTAAAGCGAACTCTTCCCCGCCAATGCGCGCGGCTAAATCCGCCGGGCGTTTGGCATTTTCTGCTAATACCCTGCCCAGTGCCGTCAGGTACTCGTCGCCTTGCTGGTGTCCGCACGAGTCGTTCAGCGCCTTGAAATGATCGGCATCGAAGATGATCAGCGAAAGAGGCAACCCGGTTCTTGTCATGCGCGCGCATTCTTTTTCCAGTGTCTTGTCGAAGATGCGCCGGTTGGCCAGGCCGGTCAATGCATCTGTGTACGAGAGCCGCGACAGTTTCTCATTCGTGCGCTGCAAATCCGCCGTCTTTTCTTCCACCAGTCGTATCAATTCGCGTTCCCTGCGGCGTGCGCTCACCCCCCTCAAACGAAGCACAACCAGCACCAGCGACAGCAGAATCAACGCGCAAAGAGCGATAAACCATCTCGTCCTGTACCAGGGCGCCAGAATTGTGAAGGCAAACTCCGCTGGATCTTCGCTCCACGCGCCATAGGCGTTTTGTGCTTCCACTTCCAGCCGGTATTTTCCCGGCGCTAGCCGTGCAAACTGCAGTTCCCGTTGCCGCGTTTCGGTCCATGATGATTGCGCGCCATTCAACCGGTATCGGAAGACAACCTCATTCTCCCGCGGCGCATTGAGCGCGAAATAGCGCGCCGTGAGTGTGCGATTCGGGCTGCCAAAGGATGGATTGTGCAGCTCGGAGACTTCTTTGTCTCCCATCATGATCCGCGTAAAAACCACTCCCAGCGGTGCATCGGGCCCTCCGTGCGCTCGCGGCCTGAAACGAGAGAGCCCGCCGCTGGTTCCAATCCAGATTGCGCCGTCGGCATCTTCGGCAAAAGCGTTCAGGTCGCAGTCATTCCATGCCAGCCCGTCGCTCGTGTCAAAGTGCTCCCAGCGGGCGCCGTTCCACATATCCACGCCCTTTTCTGTCCCCGCCCACATCCGCCCCTCGCGGTCGAAGTCCAGAAAATAAATCAGTCCGTTGCTGCCCGGCCGCTCCACGCCTTTTTCGATGTTGATTCCCCCCGGCTTGGGATGAATCCGATCAATGCCGCCTCCGAAGCGATAGCCTGCCCAGATGGTGCCATCGGCGTCCACGCCTAGAGACAGCACCTCCTGGTTGCTCAATCCATCGGCATGCGTCCAGTTTCTCCACTGCCCGCCGGTGTACTCATAGAGCCCGCCGGCGCCTCCGGCCCATAGTGCGCCATCGCTCCCTTCGGCGATTGCCCAGATGCGGCCTGGCGGTATCCCCTCTATACGCGTGAAACTGCGGTACGGCGGCCGCGCCATAAACAGGCCTGCCTCGGTTGCTGCCCAGAGCTGGTGCTCCCGGTCGAAGCGCAGCGTGTACGCGTCCTTGCTTGTCAGACCTTGTTTTTCATCCAACCACTCCACGCTCCCGCTCGCCAGGTGAATGCGAGCTGCGCCGTGGGCTTCGGTCCCAATCCAAAGATCTCCGCTTGGGTCCATTTGCACGCTGTGAACCGGCAAGTCGCCCACCCCCGTAAAGCGTTTCCACTGGATCGTAAAATCCTCTTTTCCCCGCGATACAATCCTCCTTCGGTTGCCAGCCAGATCGTCCCGTTGGCCTGGGGCAGAATCTCGTAGACCACATCGCTTCCCAGCCCGCTCGCCGTCGAGTAACTCTCCCACTCCCGGTAACCTCGCCACTGGACCAGGCCGCGTCCTGCCGTCCCAATCCACAGTGAGTGCTGCCGGTCCTCCAAGATCGCATAGACTGTTCCGTGCAGGCCGGCGGCGCGATTCACTTTCTGCCAGTCCTTCCCATGCTGGATGAACAGCCCGTCTGCCGACGGCAGCAGAATCCGCCCATCCTCATCGACAACGGGAACCCCTCCCAGCGCCGTGGAAAGAATGGGCGAGTCCGGCTTCTTGAACATGGATTGGCCGGCCTCCATCTCAAAAATGCCCACATTCCTTCCCCGCGCCCAAAGGTTCCCTTGGCCGTCTTTCCGTATCGCTTGCCATTCCGTTTTGGGAAGTCCGCTCGTTCGCCCCAGAACCGTCGTTCCATGGCCATCCATGCGGCAGATCTCCCCGCCGCATCCATACCACACGGTCTCCCCGTCGACCAGCACGCCATATGCCCCTGGGCCGCTGCTGCCCTGCGCCTGGGGAAACCGCCGCTCCGCAAATCCATCGTGTCCCGGCTCGGAATACAACTCCACAAGGCCGGTCTCCGTGCCCAGATACGTGTGCCCTTTGCCGTCCGATTGGATGCCTTGAATTATACTGATTGTCTTGAAGGTGGCGGGAAGCTTCTCGAACCGGTTGCCCGTCAGATGGTAGAGCCCATAGATTCCCCCCACCAGTACAGACCCATCGGGAGCATCGCCAAAAGCGGCGCCGGCGGTGGACGGAATCCCCTGCTCCGGCCCAAAGGCTTCAAACCGTTCCCCGTCGTAGCGGAAGATGCCGTTTTCCGTGCTCACCCAGATAAACCCTGAGCGGTCCTGATAAATCGTCCGTATGGCAAGATTGTTCAGCCCTTCCGCCGTCCCAAAGTAGCGGAAATTATACTCCTGTGCGCACAGCGCTCCCGCTGCCAGCGCCAGAATGGAACAAATCCACGCATTGGTCCTTCGGCTCATCTAAGTATTGAATCGGCAGCGCGGTCAGAGTTCATGAGCGGAAAGTCGCACCGAATAATGCACTCTGAAGACCCCTGCGGGGTAACCTTATTTCAGCTTATGCCTGAATTCAGTGCGCCTCTCTCATGCCGCTGCGGAACTTGTCCCGCGCCCGCCACGCATCAAACGCCGCCAGCGCCCGTTCGCACTGCAACCGGTGCCGCTCCTTCTTGTCCCGCACCTTCTTGCGCACTTCTTCTTCCAGCGGCTCCAGCAGGTCAAAGGTCATGTTCGCCGGCTGAAAGTTCTTCGCTTCGGCGTGCGTGATGTAATGCACCAGCGAGCCGTGGCGCTGGCGCGCGGCGCGGGCTTCGGTTCTTCTCCGCGCGCCAATGCCGCCGCATAAATCCCCGCCAGCAGCCCGGTCGCAATCGATTCCGTGTACCCCTCCACCCCCGACAACTGCCCCGCAATCAAGAATCCCCGGCGCGCATTTCAGCCGCAGCGTTTCATCCAGCAAAGCCGGCGCGCAGATGTACGTATTGCGATGAATCTGCCCATAGCGCAGGAAGCGCGCATTCTCCAGGCCCGGAATCAGCCGCAGCACGCGCGCCTGCTCGCCGAACTTCAGGTGATTCTGAAAGCCCACCAGGTTATAGCTGTCGGCGCGCAGATTTTCCTTGCGCAGTTGCACCACCGCCCACGGCGTTTTGCCGGTGCGCGGATCGCGCAACCCCACCGGCTTCATCGGCCCAAAGCGCAGCGTGTCGCGCCCCCGCCGCGCCAGCACCTCAATCGGCAGACAGCCCTCAAAGTAATCAGCTGTCTCCCACTCTTTCGTCTCCGCAGCCTCGGCCCCCAGCAGCGCATCAAAAAGCGGTCGTACTCCGCGCGGTCCATCGGGCAATTGATGTAATCCGCCGTCCCCTTCTCCCAGCGCGCGGCCATGTAAACCCGCTCCATGTCAATGGAGTCAGTCTCGACAATCGGCGAGATCGAGTCGTAGAACGCCAGGTGCCCGGAGCCGGTGATGCGCTCGATCTCCGCGCTCAAAGCGTCGGAAGTCAGCGGCCCAGTCGCCACAATCGTGAGCTTCGTGCCGTCCTCGTCCGGCGTGTCCAGTCGCGTCACTTCTTCGCGAATCACGCGAATCCGCGGCTCGGCCGCAATCGCCTCGCCAATCCGCCGCGAAAACTCCACGCGATCCACGGCCAGCGCGTGGCCCGCCGGCACAGCCGTTTCATCCGCCATGCGCATCAGCGCGGAAGCCCGCACGCCGCATCTCCTGCTTCAGCAGCCACGGCGCGGTGTTGGGCGATTCGCTCTTCAGCGAGTTGGAGCAGACCAGTTCGCCGAACTCCGTCGTCTGGTGCGCCGGGGTCAGCCGCGGCTTGCCGTCCACCACTGCCCGCATCTCGTAGAGTTCCACCTCGCAGCCCAGCCGCGCCGCGGTCAACGCCGCTTCCGGCCCCGCCAGTCCGCCGCCGATCACGCGAATCTCTTCATTGCATTCATCCTGAGCAACTCGATGCCTCGAGCCGGAGCGCTGCGCTAATTGCAATCTGCGAACCTTACGCGATGCACGTCTTCGACGCGACGTGCAGCGTGCCGTCCTCCGCGCCCGCCCAGTCCCTTCAGCGCCTCGCCCGTCATCCGCACGATCCGCCACTCGTCCATGAAACTCAGCCCCCATCGCCCGGTAGAACTCGATGGCCGGCGTGTTCCAGTCCAGAACCGCCCACTCAAGGCGCTGGCAGCCTTTTTCCACAGCGATGGCCGCCACTCGCTCCAGCAGCGCCTTGCCGATCCCCAGGCCGCGCAACTCCGGCTCAACGAACAAATCCTCCAGGTAAATCCCCGGCCGCCCCAGCCAGGTCGAGTAGTTGAAAAAATACAAGCGCAAACCCCGCCGCCCTGCCGTCATATTCCGCCATCAGACAGAAATAAAATGGGTTAGCTCCAAATCCATCCCGCTCCAGGCCTGCTTCGGTCGCCATCACGGCCTCCGGCGCGCGCTCGTAGGCCGCCAGCGCCCGAATGAATGTCAGAATTTGCGGAATGTCCGCGCGGGTTGCGGGGCGAATTGTGGTTGCCATGGTTATATTCTAGAGTGTGATACAGGCCACAAGCAGAAGCTTGCCAGACAGGCTACCATGATGTGTTGAGTACGCTGGCGTGAGCCAGCGTAGGATCTCTGACGGCAGACTGACGCAACCTGTGGCCAGACTCAGGGTTCTATGCGGTCATGGGCCGGTAAAATTTGATTTTTTGAGCGCGCGAACTCTCTGGCTCGCGCCGCTCCCAAGGAGAAGCAGATGAAACGCACGATTTCGCTTTGGCTGGGCCTGCTGGCTTTCGCCCTTTTGCCCGTGCTTGCGCAAAACGCCCTCAGCGCCCGCGCCCAAGGGGCCCACGGGCAAAATTCACGGCCACGTCACCAATCCGACCGGAGCGCCACAGAGCGGCGGCACTGTGACCCTTGCGGGGGTTGGGCGAGCCGCCTCTGGCCCCGGATTGGCCGCGCAGATGGCCGATAAAGTTGTCTTCCAGGTCGATGACATACGGCGACTATGCAGGCGAGGCTGCGCCCGGCATATACTCTGTCGTATACCGCAATAAGGATATGACGCCGGATCAAGTTCGCGGACAACTTCGATAATGTCAAGATCGTGGCTGGACAGGATACGCTCCAGGACTTCGATATGTCCCGCAAGGAATTCATCGACAAGCTGCCCGCCGACCAGCAAAAGCAGTTGGTGGAGCTCAAGAAGAACAACGCCGAGATCCATGAAGGCCAACGAGGTCATCAAGCACCTCAACGACGACCTGAAGCTCGCCAGCCAGGACTTCAAGGATGCCGACAATGCGCACGCAACGGCAGTCCAGGCCCTCGGCCCCACCGCCTCCAAGGCGGATATCGAAGCCAAGGAAGTCGAGATCAAGACCGCGAAGTACACCGAGATCGAAACCCTCATGCTCAAGGACACCGCGGCCAAGCCCGACGCTTCCGTTCTATGGGCTCAGTTGGGCCAGGCGCAACTCGGCCTCGCGCAGCTCGCTCCGGTCGATGACCGCCCGGCGAAATATGCCCAGGCGGAAGCAACCTACAAGAAGGTGCTTGAGGTGGAGGCCGCGTCGAAAAAGCCGAATCCTCAGGCTCAGGGCGCTGCCAATTCCGGCCTGGGTGAAATCTATGCGCGCACCGGCAAGATTCCCGAGGCGACACGCGGCCTATGATGCAGCCGCCAAGATCAATCCGCCGCAGGCTGGCTTTCTACCTCAAGAACGAAGCCGTGATCTTCTACCAGACGGGCAATGCGGACGCTCAGGTGGCTGCTGCCGATGAGGCCATCAAGGTTGATCCGAAGACTGCCGATCGCTCTATTACCTCAAGGGCCAGGGACTCGTTCAGAATGCTACCATCGACCCCAAGACGGGAAAGTATCATTCTGCCCCCTGGTTGCGCTCGAGGCCTACCAGATGTACCTGCAACTGGCCCCCACTGGCCAGTTTGCCGCTGAAGTAAAGGGCATTCTGGCCCAGGCCGCCGGCTCCAAGGCGCCCAAGTAAGTAAGCGCTTCCTGCTTATTAAGGGCGCTCCCGCTTGCCGGGAGCGCCCTTGGACTCTGTTGGCCCATGAGGAAGGCGTGATCCGGAGGAAGGCGGGGGTTTCACAGCTTGCGGAGATACTCATTCTCGGAGTTCGCACGCCTACGTGCGTTCGAGGGCACGACGTCATCCGGAGGAAGGCGGGGGTTTAGCCGCCCGGAGTGCGAATGTCAGGATTCGCCCTAAGAACCGCTCGCGCTTTAGCCCCGGAGGAATGTCGGATTCGCTATAAAACCTGCTCACGCCTTCCCCGAATGTTTTCCCCTGAAGACGATTCCCCGGCAAGGCAAATCGCAGCGGCCAATCCACGGCCTCGTGGATGCCGATGCGCGCGTGTCACCAGCGCCTCGGCGACCGCGTAGCCGTCGTCGCGCACCTGCAGCGGCGAAGCGGAATCAAGCAGATCCATTCGTTGTGCGCCGCGCGGGTGAGCCCCATCGCCTGGCAAAGACGGCTTGGCCCGGAGGTTAGCAGCCGTCCGGGCAACTGCTCTGGGTGCCCCAGGTCCGGGGTCCCCACGGACAGGTCTTCGTCCGTGGGGTGGAGATCCCTCGCATTTGGGGACCTGGGAATCACGCCCCGATTCCGCGCCATCTGCTCCGCGCCCGCCACCGGCTCCAGCGCGCGCAGCAGCACGCACCCCGCTCGGCCCTCGCTCTCGCAACTGATGTTCGTGCAGAAGTAACGCCCGTAGATCGATAAACGTATGCGTGTCCCGCGGGACCGAAGAGCACCCGGTTGCGGGGAGTGGGTCCGCGATAGGCGTGCGCGGCCGGGTCGGGCGTGCGCTGTGCGGGCCAAGGTAGGCCTCGACCTCGACAATCCTGCCCGCCAGCACCCCAGCCGCTGTTCTGTGCGCCAGCACTTTCCCAGCAGCCGCGGCGCCACCTGCTCCGGCGAAGCCTCAAAGAAGCCGCGTGGAAGCAAGCGGCCCAGGCAAGCGCTGTAGCCGATGCCGCCCTCAATCCTCTATTTGTGCGCCTTCTTCCATTCCTTCAGCAGCGCCAGCACCTCTTCCGCATGGCCCGCGGGCGTAACCTTGGGAAAGACGTGCAGCAGGCGTCTGGTCCGGGCCAATCACGAAAGTGGTCCGCTCGATGCCCCAAACCTTCTTGCCGTACATGTTCTTTTCCTTCAGCACGCCAAACTGTTTGCACACCTTCTCGTCTACATCGGCAAGCAGCGTGTAGGGCAGTTCGTACTTGGCGCGAAATTTGGCCTGCTCCTTCGGCGTATCGCGGCTGATGCCCAGCACCACCGCCCCCGCCGCCTGCAGTTTCTTGAACGTATCGCGGAAGCCGCAGGCCTCGATCGTGCAGCCCGGCGTATCCGCCTTGGGATAAAAGAAGAGAATGACCGGCTGCCCGGCATAATCGGCCAGGCTTGCCGTCTTCTCCTCGTCCGTTTGCAGCGTAAAGTTGGCGACTTTCTTGTTGAGTTCCATGGGGAAGCACCTCGTATGCAGTATAGAGTGCCAAAAGCGGCGATTCGATTCGATTATCTCCGGCGCGCGCGGCAAATCTCCTTGTGCGAATCAGGTTTTTTACCGATGAGACGAGTCGCGCTGGCGGTCGTTGGCCTCATCGACGCCGTGGATGCCCTTGCCGGCAATCGAGGCGAACTCCTCTTTGAGCTGCGCGGCCAAACCCCGCGCCACTTCGCCCTCTACCGCATCCTCCGCGGCCACGCGGAAACACTCTTCGTCTCCGGCCCCGCCGAATTCGGCACACAAAACTGAGAATATAGCGGTTCCACAATTGCTGCACCCCGAAACCACGACCCTCAAGTGGCATTTTCCTCAAGAAAATGCCACCCTGCACGATGCTAGAAAGGGTACGTGAATTGTGGAACCGCTCTAGAAGTCAGGAACCATCTGAGGGGATACTAGGCTTGCTACAAAAACTTGTTGAGAGGCCCACTATGTCAGTGGTCGGTCACGGCCTCCGCCGCAACCATCCGGCCAGCACCGCCGAGGCCAGCACCGTCGCGCTGAGGAAGACGATCAGCAGGCTCACTTGGCCCAGAAGGCCGGTCAGGTGCTCCTCTTCAATCAGGATCTCTGCGATCCACCAGGCCAGAGGGCCCAGCACAAGCAGCACCACCAGCGTGGCCGCCAGCGCCACGGCGCGGCTCCGCTGCCGCCCGATCTCCTGCTCCTGCATCACGCCGTGCGAGGCGCTCACCACCTGGCGCGTGCGCCAGGCCACGGCGCGCTCCCGCTCTGCCTGGTTGCCGGCAAGCGCCGAAACCAGCTCGCGCTCCGCATTGGCACTCTCAGCCTGGCTTCATACCGCCCTCAAAGCCTCGGCCATCATCGCGGTGGCGCCGCAGGCGCAGTCCGCCGCGGCGCAGCCGCCACGGTGCCAGTTTGGGCTTGATCGCCACCAGTCCGCGATAAAGCCTTGATTTCACAGTAGATAGCGGAGACCGCGTCACCTTGGCGATCTCTTCAAGCGAAAGCTCCTCGTAGAACCTGAGAACCAGCACCTCGCGGTAGATCGCATCCAATCCCAGCAGTCCCGCCGCCAGCCGCTCCCGGTCTTCCAGGTTGGCAAAGTGGTCAAAGGGTGTCGGCTCGTCATCGGCGACTTCAAAGGCCATCGGCCGGTCGTCTTCGCTGCCAACCTCGAACAGCTCATCCAGGCTGGCCATCGTCCGTTTGCGCTTCTGGTCGATCACCAGGTTGCGCGCAATGGTAAACAGCCAGGTGTCAAAGCGCGCCTTGCCGTTGAACTGCGCCCCCCGCACCAGAACCCGCATCCAGACCTCCTGAAAGAGGTCCTCGGCCTGTTCGCGATTGCCTGTCAAATAAAGCAGATAGCGCATCAGACGGTGCTGGTAGCGGACAATCAGCTCATCCAGCAGCCCGGCGTCCCGGCGCTTCAACCCGGCCGATACGGCAAGGCTTTCCTCCCGCACTTGCTCATCGGCAATGCTGGCGGATCTCGAACCAAAATAGGGGCGAATGGACGCGGCTGTACTCATCTCATTCAATTAGACGACAAAATTGGATTCCGCGACGCTGAAAACTACAGGAGATTCCGATTTTTTATGATCTTCGAGGAAAATTCCGTCTCCCTGGCTATTTAGCTGTCCTTTTCCGGGCCACTCGCAACGCCTTGTTGCGCTAATTCCGCGTCCACGGTTATCGTCGGCTCTTACTTTTTAAGAAACTCAACAACCTTCGTGTCAACGGCAGCAGCTTCGGATCCCAACGTCATGTGACTCCAGGCTGGCGACTCCCATAGCTCGGATCCAGCAATATTCGCATGGGAATACTCCGCTGCCGCGAATGGGACCGCCGCGTCACTCCGGCTGTGCACAATCAGGGTTGGCGCTTGAATCGCGTTCAGTGCCGCATCCTCCGTGGTTTGGTCCATATCGTTGGAAGCCGCTTGACCCCAGTAAGCGCCCCACCGAAGATAGAAGCTGCATATCCCGTCAATATCTGCCTTGCTCATCCGTTTCACCGCCTCATCCGGATCATGTGATCCGAAGAGACTCATCGTGGTACGCGCCAGGGATTTTGGCGCCGTCCTCGCAAGGATCTTCAACATATATCTCAGGTAGCCATATTGCGACTCGTAGAACTTCTTTCGTGTTTCAAAGCCCTTTGGATCTGCATCCTTCATGTATTTCGAGATGGCCTCTTCCAGGACTAATTTACGGACCCTCTCAGGATGCCGTGCTGCCAGATAGATCGCTGTTGGCCCTCCGGCGGATTCCGCAATCACGTCTGCGTTCAGTATGCCCAATCTGTCCATGAGAGCGGCCATCGCATCCGCGGCTTCTGGCGCGGTTTTTCCTGCCGATAACGGAGTTTTCCCATAGCCTGGCCGGGAGGGTGTGAAGATCGAATAACCTGCCGCCAACAAGGCTTCATTTCCGCCGGAGGATTCGCAGTCATCCATCGAACCAGTAAGTCTCAGAACTACTGGACCTTGTCCCAGCAATGTATATTCAATCGGACCTGCCTTGGTCTGTGCGACATTTCTTGGGTACTTGTCTGCGACCGGCCACACGGCGCACGCAAAGAGCACAACCAGCATGGCGACAATAGCCCCTAATATCGTTACCAAAACCTTAGCAAAAAATCGGCGCATGAAATCTCCTTGCGAAACTGCCTCGTGCGCAGCCTCAGCGGTCTCATCGTGCTCGCTTCTTGACAGAGCACCTTCGCTGTTTGGCCCTATGGAACGGGCGCGACAACACCTTCATGTTCTGCTTACGCAAAGAAATGCGCCAAAGTTCTAACAGAAAACGAGTTTTTTGAATGTAGCGTCCCAAATTGTCAGCCAGGCAGTAAAAGATTCAAAGGCTGGCGGGAATAATTGCTAGCCGATGGGCCCTGATCCTCGTTTTGCCACGCGCAACGCCTCTTCCACCGCCTTGGCCGCCCGCCGCTCCCTCGCATCGGCATTCTGGTTGTAAAAGATGCTCAGCAGATGACTGCGCCGCTGCACCGGCGTCATCGCCTCCCACCCTTTGCGCGCCAGCGGCTGCCGATGAAAGGCCGCCTGCAAGATCGGCGGCGCTTCCATCTCCCCCTCCAGCGTCAGCAGCAGCCGCTCCGCCATCCCTTCCGCGCGTTTTTGCCGGCTCTCGGCGCTCTTCGGCTCGCTCACCCACTTGCCAATCTCGTACCGCATCGATTCGGACAACTTCGCAAACCACTTGGGCAGCCGCCGGTCGCCCTTCAGCGCCCGCTCCAGCTCTGGCGGCGTCTCCACCGCGCGCTCCTCCAAGTCCGGCTCCAGCCGAATCCGCACCCGCTCGCCAACCGCCGCCTTCGCCCCCGCCTGCATCTTCTTGTTCACCAGCAGAAAGTGCCCTTGCGCCGCCCGACGTAAGCAAACAGCGAGGTGCGAAACGCGAATCCCTCGGTTTTGCTTTTCGAAGAAAAAATCTCCCCGCGCACCCGCAACCGCCGCCGCTCCGGCCACGCCTTCTGCCACATCAAACGGAATCCGCGCAATCACCCACCCCAGGCCATTCCGCAGCGGCTCCAGCACGGCATTGAAGGTTTTCGCTTTAGGCGGACTCATCGGCCTCCTTGATTTCGTAAAGATGATCTAATACCGTAACCGCTTGAATCTGTAATGGCGGGAATGTAGCGCCGGCCTCCCGGCCGGCTGTTGTGCGGGCGTCGCCGCCCGCACATATCCAAGCACGATTACTAAATCACCCGGTCTTTGCATTAGCTGAGTTCCATGATTTGCGTTCGATTTGTCCGCGTCAGCATCTCCCTATTTGGCGAGCATCTCCAGCATCGCTTTCGTATCCGCGGCGTGCGGGCCATCCGGAGCAAGCTCAAGATACTTTTCCAGTGCCTCGCGCGTCTCGGGCGAGGCTTGGACCTTGCCATGTGCGACTACAGGCAAATCTGCAAAGATATCTGATCCCAGGACGAACCAGGCATTGGCCCTGGTGGGGTCCGCTTGCACGCACTTGCGGCAGGCCGCCGCCGATTCCTGCGTTTTGCCGATGTTGAACAACACGGCGCAGACGTTAAAGTACGCCAGGCCTTTATTGGAGGCGTATTCGGCCGAGCGGTTATAAGCGTCGATTGCCTCTGTATTACGTTTCAGCCTGAGCAGTGCATTGCCCCGGCCAATGTAGATCCTCGACAAGCCATCCTTCCAACTGACCAGCGCTTGACCCTCCGCGGGCTTTTCCTGCTCCGCCGCTGCCAGGGCGCGATCATAGGTCGTCAAAGCCGCATCCGGGGAGCCGGAGTATATCTGCGCATTCCCCAGAAAAGCCAGGTTCTGAGAGGTTGCCTTCAGGCTCGCCAGTTGCTGCGCGGCGGCCACGGCAGCCGGCCAGTCCTTGGTTTGCATGGCCTGGTTGTAGGCAGCCTTCAGCGCCTCCGCATTTTGCGCGCTCGCGCTCGCGGACGTTTGTGCAACGGCCGCCAAGGCGTATAAGGACAGCAACCCGGCTGCCGCGAGAAGATGAAAGAACCTGCGCATCGCATACCTCTTTTCAGTGGAGAAATTTAGTCAGCTTGCAACACACGATTCAATCTTACTTGTTCGCTCTTTCACTTCTTCATTACTTCACTGCGTCACTTCCGCCTGCTCCGTCCACTGCTTGCCGCATTGTTCGCAGCGCCACGCATTCACAGGATCGGCGCTTTCCAGGGTCGGGTCCTCCGCGCCGCAGCTCGGGCACACCGGCGGCACGTATTCCTCAATGGGCGCTTTGGATTGCTCGACAATCTCCTGCGGAATCGGCCTGGAAAAAATCTCGCGAGCTTTCTCAAGCTGATCGGCGGCCACCACAATCCGCGGACTACTCATCTCGGGCGCAACGCTGTAGCCCGGCCCCTCAAGCCAGCTCTCGATCCCCGCCTGCCGCAGCACTTCCTGGATCTGCCACGCCTCTTCCCGATCTTCGCACTCGCAAAGCGGCGTCTTCCAGGTGTACTCCACCGGCTGATCGCCTTCCTCTGCTGCCTCTTCGCCCGCCGGCCAATCGCCGTGACTGTTCCATTCGGGGGCCGCAAAGCGCTCCGCGTGGCTTGCCCCTACGCTTGCCCGCATGTGGCTTATCCAGCCCGCGCTTCTTCATCTCGTCGCCGAGAACCTGTTGCGCCACTACGGTCAAGTCGCCTTTGTTGGCGTCCAGCTCCTCCAACTCGCCGTCGCCCATCTCTCGGTAGAGTTGTGTCAGCCTTTGCCATTCCGCCATCGGGTCTGCTTGCATGAAAACAGTATAGCGGCGGTGTCCAATCGTTTTGGGTGGTTACAGCAAAATCAGAGTAGCTGTACGCAAAGGCAATCCCGTCAAGTGGCTTTTTCCTCAAGAAAAGCCACCTTAACCGGTTTCACCAAGGGCACATTTACTCTGATTTTGCTCTAATCCCGGGCCAGTCACCAGTGCAGTAAAGTTATCGTTTTGGCGCTGGGTTTGCCCTGAAACTCGCGCCGAGCAGCATCGCTAGACCTCGTGGAATATCGCTGACCGGCTGATGGTCTAACATCTCCAGCAAGAGGCGAATGCCTTGGAAGGGGCTGATCTTTCTTTTGAGCACGCGCGAGGCAACGTGAGCCAGGAAGTCGGCGGCGCAACTCACCCTCAGAAATCTTTGCGGATCCTTCATCCAGGCTGGCCCCGGCAGCGGCGGAGCCGTAGCGCGCCGGCGCTGAATCAACTCACTGTATACCGCTTCCAGGGGACTCAATACGCTTTCCCAGGACCGCTTGGAAACCGTCTCCCGGGCGTTGTTCGCAATCTGGATTTTCTTCTCCGGAAATTGCTCCAGCTCCAGGATCGCCGACAGCAGCGACTCCACATCCCCCACATCGGCGCTATAGCCATTGACACCATCCACAATGAGCTCCGGCACGGCGCCCACTCGGGTAGACACCACCGCCCTGCCGCACGCCATGGCTTCAAAGACCGTGCACGGGCCGCCTTCGACACGCGAGGTCAGCAAGTATACGTCCAGGGCGGAGTACAAGGCGGGCAGATCGGATTTGCGAATATAGCCTGTTGCGCTGGCGGAGATGCCGGCGGCACGAAGCTCTGCCAGTATCTTCTCCCATCCTGGGCCGCCCAGCACGACGTGCAGGCGCGGTAAACGGCTCGCGGCCCTGCGCACCACGTCGAGAAAAAGATCCGTGCCCTTTCTGCCGCGGTCAGTGTCACTGCCCGCGCTGCCAACAAAGCCGAGCACGAAGCGGCCCGGGGGGATTCCAAAGCGCTCCCCAGAAACCGTCTTCCGCTGAAAGAAATTGGTGTCCACGCCGTGGGGAACAACCGTGACCGGGATCTGTCCGGAGACGCGGCGGTCGAAATACTCCTTCCACCCGCGGGTGCAAACCGTTAAAGCCGAACTGCGCTCAATGGCAGCCTGATGATCGACCGACCACTCGGTTACGTGATGGATCCAGGTCGCAATCGGGGGCAGGGCCGCGGGGTCGAAGTCGCGAAAGTATTTGATCGATGACTCATTGAGGCAGTGGATGGCATCGACCGCCGGTGTCAAGGCGCGCAGCAGATCGGGCCGCTGTTTTAGGACTATCTCCGGAACGAAATAAAAATCGTAGCGATCGCCAAAGCGTGCGACGATCTGTTTGCCCATCTCGCCGATAATCCACCATGCGACGTTTGGGATCAGGAGTATCCGGGGTTTTCTGTTCATCACGCGTTCTCACGCTTGCGAATTCTGTTCCTTGCGCTTACGCAAGGTCGGCGAAGACCTGTCGCTGGAGAACCGGTCAATCCTTCCGGCGAAGAATGTTCAACCCGCTGGCATTATAGATCGTCGTCTCGTAACCACGCAGCAACTACACTGTATACATGGAAGTTCTCTACGGCTTGCATCCGGTCGAGGAAGCCCTCAAGGCCGGCCGCCGCCGCTTTCGACCACGTTCTCGTGGCCCGCGAGCGCGAAGATGCCCGCATCGAGCGCCTCGTCACCCTCTGCCGCGATGCCGGCGTCCGCGTCCGCCAGGAGTCGCGCGAGCAGTTGACCCAACTCGCCCAGACTCCCGCCCACCAGGGCGTTGTAGCCCTCGTCCGCCCGCAGGATTTCCTCTCCATCGAAGACCTCTTCACGCCGATACAACCCGGCTCGCCCCGCCTTCTTCTGGCTCTCGATGGCGTTGAAGACCCGCAAAACCTCGGCGCTCTGCTGCGCGTAGCCGATGGCGCCGGAGTCGACGGCGTTGTGCTCACCGAACGCCGCTCAGCCCCCTTAAGTCCCGTCGCCGTCAAAGCCAGCGCCGGCGCAGCCGAGCACCTGCGCATCGCTCGTGTCGTCAACCTCGTCCGCGCCCTCGAAGAACTCAAGCGCCAGAACCTCTGGATCATCGGTCTCGACGAGCGCGGCTCGTCCGACTACGACCAATTCGACCTCACCGGCAACTGCGTTCTTGTCCTCGGCCGCGAGGGCGCGGGCCTCCACGACCTCGTCCGCCGCACCTGCGACCACCTGCTGCGCATTCCCATGAGCGGCGGCGTCAGCTCCCTCAACGTCTCCGCCGCCGGCGCGGTCGTCCTCTTTGAAGCCTTCCGCCAGCGCCGCAACGCTGCTTTGAGCGCCGAAGGCGCAGTTGGCCGCACAGCAGAGTCAGCCAGCAGTTGGCCCCACCGCAGGTGGCGTCAAACCAAAGAAACAGAAAGGCCTGGGCTCATGAAGCTCTCTCTTCCCCGCATCGCAGCAATCGCCGCACTCTACCTCGCGGCAATCTCCTGCACCGCGCAAACCACCACTCCGCTCCGCCCTCAGCAACCCGCCGCCCAGCCAACCCAGCCCCACCAGGGAACAGTCATCTTCTCCCGCTCCACCGACGAGAGCCGGCCAGACCACCACCGCAAACCGGCGCCGAAGGCGCAGTCGCGCCGCACCACAGGCAGAAACATTTGCCAGCGCAACGAATTCCGTGCGAGCGGATAGCGAGCAGTTGGCCCCACCGAGGTGCCGTCACCGTGGCCGCCTTCGATCTCGACGTCCATCTTCTCCCTGCCGACCAGCAGATCGCCGTTCGCGCCCTGCTCACCATCCGCAACGACGGCCAAACCCCGCTCTCCCGCATCCCCCTCCAAATCTCCTCCTCGCTCAACTGGGAGCGCATTCGCGTCACCACCCCCGACGGCCAGGCTCACGACATCCCCCTCCACGTCGCCACCATCAACTCCGACGCCGACCACACCGGCCAGTTGCACGAAGCCATCATCCCTCTCGCCGCCCCGCTCGCCCCCGGCCAATCCCTCCAGCTCGACGTCACCTACTCCGGCGCTATCGCCCTCTCCGCCCATCGCCTGCAATCCATCGGCGCGCCCGACACCCTCGCCCTCCACTCCGATTGGGACCAGATCAGCCTCCCCTTCACCGGCCTGCGCGGCTTTGGCAACGTGGTCTGGTACCCCGTCGTCGAGCGCCCCCGTCCTGCTCGGCGACGGCGCGCGTCTCTTCGACGAGATCGGCTCCCACAAGCTCCGCCTCAGCGGCGCGCGCTTCCGCCTCCGCCTCACCGTCGAATTCCCCCACGGCCAGGCCCCCACCGTCGCCCTCATCAACGGCCGCTCCCTCCCGCTCGCCATCACCGAGCCCTCCGGCTCTCTCGACCAGACCCAGGAAGTCGCCTCCATCGCCACCGCCGACTCCGGCCCCACCACTCTCGGCTTCGAGGCCCCCAGCCTCTTTGTCGCCATCCGCGCGCCCCACCCCGGCCCCAACCTCACCGCCTTCGCCCTCCCCGAGGACAACGTCTCCGTCGTCTTCTGGACCACCGCCGCCACCGCCGTCACGCCCTTCCTCAAAGGCTGGCTCGGCAAGCAGCCCCGCTCCCCACTCACCCTCCTCGACCTGCCCGACCCCGACGACGCCCCCTTCGAAACCGGCGCTCTCCTCGCCGCGCCCCTCCGCGAGCCCGGCCCCAAGGCCAATCCGGCGCGTTGAACAGCGTCCTGGTCCACGCCCTCACCCATGCCTGGATTACCTCGCCAAATTCCCCAGCCGCCTTCGTTGTCAGCACCCACCTCGACCTCCCAGCCTGCCCCGCTCACGCCGAAGGCGTCTCTGCCTGAACGGCCAGTTCCCGCCTGGCTCAACGAGGGCGTAGCCCAATTCATCGGCACTCTCTGGGAAGAAAAGCAGCACGGCCGCGACTCCGCCCTGCGCATGTTGGAAGCCGACCGCGCCGCCCTCGCCCTCGCCGAGCCCGCCAGCCCCGGTCAAAGCCCCGGCCAGCCCCTCGCCTCACGCCATCTCGCCCGTCTACTACCGCACCAAGGCCGCCTACGTCCTCTGGATGCTCCGCGACCTCGCCGGCGACCCCGCCCTCTCCGCCGCCCTCCGCGCCTGCTACGACTCCGCCGCCAATCCGAATTCCGTCAATTCCTCCACCACTCCCGCCACTCCTACTCACGCCGAAGGCGTCTCTGCCCGGACGGCCAGTCCCTTCGAAAAACTCCTCGAAGCCTCCGAACTCCCACCCCGACCTCGCCTGGTTCTTCGCCGATTGGGTCGATGCCGACAAGGGCCTGCCCGACCTCACCATCGAGGGCGTCTTTCCCACCTCCGCCTCGGCCGGCAACTGGCTGGTCGCCGTCAACGTGTCCAACGCCGGCTACGCAGCCGCCGAAGTTCCAGTCACCGTCCGCTCCGGCACGGGTTCCGACGCTGCGCTCCGTCACTCAGCGTCTCCGCGTCCCCGCCCGCGGCAAAACCACCAGCGCATCCTCATCCAGGGCAAGCCCACCGAGGTCCAGGTCAACGACGGCACCGTCCCCGAAACCCAGGCCAGCATCCACATCACCAAACTCGAAGACCCCGCACAAGCCCCGCCCAGCTCCAGCCAATCCAACCCGCCAAAGCGGTAAAAAAGAAGTCATTTGTTTTTTGAAGCGGTAGGCCGGGGATTTATCCCCGGCATCAACCCATCCACTCGTTTTTGAAATCAATCTACGCGACAAAGTCGCGATTAAAAATTATCTTCAAAAATGGGTATTGGGGTACTCTTTCTGGCACCCCTTATGTCATTTTCTGGGTTTCAATCTTGTTCGTGCAACCTCTGGACAGGTAAACTCAGACCACATAAATAGTCAGTTGGGATAAGAGACCGAAAGAGACCTGATGGCAACCACTGAGCCCACTATTAACGACGCGTTGGCCGCAGTGCTTAGGACGACCCGGCGCGCTTGGTCCGCCACAGGCATCGTTTCCTCCGAAAATACGGGGATGCTGAAAGGGAGCAATCGGCGTCCCGATATTCTGGTCACCGAGTCGAATGTTTCCCCGGTTGCCATAGAGACTGAGGTTCATCCTGCGATCACGGTTGAACAAGATGCCACCGCCCGACTCGGCGAGGAGCTAAGCACAACTGGAAGGAAAATCCTATCATCGATCGCGGTGCGTTTGCCTTTGAGATTACGAAATAAGGCGGGCTCCGCGTTGCAGGCCGAGCTAACGGCTGCAAACGATCTTGAGGTAGCTCTTTTTACAGGAATTGCTCCAGCGAATGCTACTCGCTGGCCTGGATCAGGGTGGATCGCTTCCAGCGTCGCAGATCTTTCAATCCTCACACAGTCCGCGTCTGTGCCACCCGACCTGATTGAACAGGCTGCTAATTATCTGGTCGAGGGCGTGAGTTTTGCGGCGGGTCTTCTACAGGAAGTTTCAGCAACTAATCCTGGCGCTATTCACAAGATTAGCGAACAGTTAAGGCAAGAAGACGGCGAACAGACACGACGCATGTCAACAACCATCCTGGCAAATGCCTTTGTCTTTCAGGAGACGCTCGCAGGTGGGCCTGGAGACCTGGCAAATGTTCGGTCACTGGAAGAACTTCGTTCAGATGCCAACGGGCTTACCAAAGCAATTGTTCTGGCCGAGTGGCGTAAAATTCTCAAGGTCAACTACTGGCCGATCTTCGACATTGCTCGCCGGATATTGGAGGTGATTCCGCCGCCAAATTGTAATGTGCTCATCGAGCGATTGGCGGCAACCGCTGATAAATTACTGGAAAATCGGTTGATGCGCTCGCACGATTTAACCGGGGCTGTCTTTCAGCGGCTCATTGCCGACCGAAAGTTCCTCGCGGCCTTCTATACTACTCCTGCATCGGCCTCTCTTCTTATTGGCCTGGCGATTACTCCGGATAGACCGCCTTCCGGAGGCAGTTGGGGTAACGCAGAGGACGTAAAGACTCTTCGTATCGCCGATTTTGCATGCGGCACAGGGACGCTCCTTTCAACTGCATACCAGCGCATCGGTCAGTTACACGAACTTGCGGGGGGCGATTCAGAGGCGCTTCACCCGGACATGATGGCCCATAGTCTTATCGGTTGTGATGTCTTGCCGGCGGCGGCGCACCTTACCGCTTCAATGATTTCGGGCGCGCACCCCACCGTGAAATATACCCAGAGTTCCATCATGACCGTCGCCTATGGCGTCCAGCCGGACGGCGCGGTTGCTCTTGGCTCTTTGGATTTGTTAGACCCGCAACGCAAGCTGGGAATCCTTGACATTACAGCCCATGCCGTTGAAGGGATGGGAGAAAAAGAAAAGGAGCTTTGGTCGGCGCTCCCTCACGCTTCATTTGACGTGGTGATCATGAATCCCCCCTTCACTCGCCCCACAAACCACGAGGGAGAAAGGAAGGATGTACCCAATCCGATGTTCGCGGCATTCAGCTCAACCGCTGATGAACAGAAGAAAATGGCCGAGGCAACAAAGCGATTAACCGCTGGCACAAGCGCGCACGGAAATGCGGGTGAGGCATCCGTTTTTCTGGTTCTCGCTGACCGGAAACTGAAGGAAGGCGGAGAGCTGGCTTTGGTCCTGCCTCTGAGTCTTATGCTGGGCGAATCCTGGGAGGATTCCCGCGCGCTGCTGACAAAGAAATACAGCAATCTTGTGATTGTTTCAATTGCCGGAGTCGATGGTGCTGGCCTTTCATTTTCCGCCGATACCGACATGGCTGAGTGTCTTGTCATCGGCCGCAAAGTTGAATCAAGAGAGAATCGAGCCACATTCGTTGTACTCAATGAAAGACCGGCCTTCCCGTTACTTGGGGCAAGTATAGCGACGCAAATTAGCCAGTTGATAGTCGCCAAGAACATTCGTTGTATAGAGGATGGACCGCTCGGCGGCACGTATCTGCACTTTGGCAACGATGTGATCGGGAATGTTATCGAGGCAGTCTTGCCAGTCTCAGGAGTCTGGAATCTTGCGCGGATCGCCGATCTATCTTTAGCTCAAGCAGCCTATCAATTCACAGATCGAAAGCGACTTTGGCTACCCGGCATGGATGAGATCGAATCACTTCCAATTCCTATAACGACTGTGAATGCCATTGGAGAAATTGGACCGATAGATAGGGACATTAGCGGGACAACTCCAACAGGAGGCATAAGAGGGCCATTCCGTATCTCTGCGTTGAAGCCGAACAGCGCGCCCACCTATCCGGTACTCTGGGCACATAATGCAAAACGTGAGCAAACTTTGGCATTTGATGGCGATTGTGAAGGTTTACCGATAAAAAGTGTAAAGCAAGCAGAAAAGAAGATGATCGAGGAGAAGGTGGCGAGTGTGTGGGAATCGGCCTCACATTGTCATTTCAATCGTGACTTTCGTTTTAATAGTCAATCAACAGGAATGCAATTCACGCCTCGTCGTACTATTGGGGGTAGGGCTTGGCAGTCCATCAAACTTTCTTCCGTCGAACAAGACAAGGCTTTGGTATTGTGGGCGAACACGTCAATGGGCCTCTTGCTGCATTGGTGGCAAGCGAATAAGCAGCAACCAGGGAGGGGTAGCATTGGTAAATTGGCGATGTTGGATCTTCCAATTTTGGATGTAACCGCACTTACCGATAAACAACTCAAAGCAGCGGTAAAGCTCTTTGATGCGTTTTGCGGGATTCCATTGTCGCCCTTGCATGAGATGGACAAGGACCAAGCCCGCAAGAACCTGGATAATGAGTTTGCTCTGAAGGTTCTCGGCCTTCCCGCAAAGATAACCGAAGCCGAAGGCCCGCTTGAACTCCTGCGAAGGAAGATGGCCCGTGAGCCCTCGATCCTCGGACACAAAGGGTAGCGGACATATCTGAATCCGATGCATTTGGAATGAGTGACAGGTAGGCATCAAGGTAACAAAGTGATACCCTTTCTCCATGGCAAATTTTAGTATCACAATCTTTGTTCCTGCTCCTGACATCGCAAAAGTGACGGGTCACTACGTTTGTCTCGTCCAAGGAAAGTCGGGCGCACCTGATACGTACTATTCAGATGATTCGCTGGTTGATCTTGCAGAACAACTTGGTGATAAAGTCGTTGATTGGAGTTTTGTGGAAAATGCTCTTCGGGAGAAAGGGGTTTGGTACGACTGATTAGCTGATCCCTGATCTCTGATCGCTGTCCCGACCAGTCCAATCTGACTAGGTCATGACTAGGTCAACTCCCAAAAATATTTGCCAATAATTTTTCTTAACCAATTCATAATCAACAATATATGCCATTATTGCGCGCAAAACTCCCATTGTTTAGCCCTTTGTACCCGATTTTGCCAGATATAGGTGTACGTCGAAGCATACCTTTCGCGCACTTCTAAGCCCCAAAATCGGCAAAAAAGTGGGCCTCCAGCGTCACTCGCCCTTTTTCTCGTTGCGCGCCTTCACCTTGAACCAGATCGGCGTCCCTTTGAATCCGAAGGCCTCGCGAATTTGGTTTTCCAGGAAGCGCTCGAAGCTGAAGTGCAGCTTGATCTCCCGGTCGGTGAACAGCACAAAGGTCGGCGGAGCCACGGCGGCCTGCGTCATGTAGAAGATTCGAATCCGTTTAGCCATCGGAACCGGGGCCCTCTGGAAGTCGATCTTCTCCAGGAACCGGTTCATCTGCCCGGTCGAAACCCGTTTGCGCCGCTCCGCCGCCACGGCCACCACCTCGTGCAGCACGCGCAGCATTTTGGGGGCTTCGGGACCCGTCCCTTCCAGCGCGGAGAGGAAGATCACCGGCGCGTAGTTCAAATATTTCAGCACCCTGCGCAACTGCGTTTCAAAAACCTCCCGATCCGCCGGAGGCTTGCCGTCCGTCCGTCCCGTGGTCACTAAGTCCCATTTATTCACCACGATAATCACGCTGCGCCCGCTCTCGTGGGCATAGCCGCCGATGGTGGCGTCAGCCCCCGTAACGCCATCCGTCGCGTCCAGCACCAGCAGCGCCACATCCGCCGCCTCCAGATGCCGCCGCGCCATCACCACGCTCATCTTCTCCGCCATCAGATGCGTTTTGCCCTTGCGCCGTATCCCCGCCGTATCGACAAAACGCAATTGGCTCCCTTCGAAGTCAACCACCTCGTCCACCGCGTCCCTGGTCGTCCCGGCGATGGGCGAAACAATCGCCCGGCTCGTCCCGGTTAAAGCATTGAGCAGAGTAGACTTGCCCACATTCGGCCGCCCGATGATGGCCACCGAGGTCTCGTGCTGCTCAAACTCGCCATGCGTCCGATGGGGGGACTGCGCATCCTGCGAAACTTCTTCAGCTTCGTCGCTAGCCTGAGCTTCTTCAGCAATCAGGGGCTCGTCCTCGGTCCCAGCCCCTGTCGGCGCGGGAATCGCCTCAGCAATGGCATCCAGCAAGTCGCCAATGCCCAAACCATGCTCGGAACTGATAGAAAACACGTTGCGAATGCCCAACTGGCGGAAGTTCTCCGCAATCTGGGACATAGCCTCGCCCTCGACCTTGTTGACCGCGAGAAACAACGGCTTGCCGCCGCGAATCAGCATCCGCGCCAGGTCGTAATCCGGGCTGGCCAGCTCGGTGCGCGCGTCCACCACCATCACCAGCGCGTCGGCTTCCTCCAGCGCCACCTGCGCCTGGGCATAAATCTCAGTTGGAATCACCTCCGCGTCGTCCGGCACCATGCCGCCGGTGTCCACCAAGCCGAAAGCTCCGGCCCAACCACTCATACTCGCCATAGATTCGGTCGCGTGTGATCCCCGGCTCATCGCCCACAATCGAGCGGCGGCTGCCGGTGAGCCGGTTGAAAAGCGTGGATTTGCCCACGTTGGGCCGGCCCACAATGGCCACCAGCGGAAGCGCGCCCGCACGCGATTTGTTGGGCATGACCGACTTGTGATACTTCGACAAAACTTGTCTCCGAAGTGCGTTGAGCAGACCAGACGGCCCACTTCTCAAAGTTTAGTCCACTCTGACAAGGTCAACAGAACGAGAGCGATTATAAACAGACTACAAAATAAGTATTTTCTTATGTTTGTGGCAATCATTCCGGCACGCCGATTGCCCTCCCGCCTCACAGGAGGGAACGATGCATATCCACGGGAACTCCATGACCGTCAATGCGGCCAACTTTTACTCCGCCACCCAGGAGGAGAGAGCGGCGGCCGCGCAACGAGCCGCCAGTGTCCGCAAGAAGCTGATCAGGAGCGCATCGCGAGATGGAGGGCGCGGCAACCCCGGAAGAGACTCTCATGATCGGCCAATGGATGGACTCGCGACACAGCCAGGTGCAGAGCGGGGAGCAGTATTCCGACAGCGTCTCCGGCAAAGACCCCGACTTTGGATGAGGCTCGGAGCCGAGGATTTCGTTGCTATACTACGCCACCGCCGCCACGGCTTTTTCGCGCCCGGAAGGGATATTTGGACAAGTTGAGTCCAATTCACTTTTGAGTGGTTCTGCGTACATGCGCGTACAGATTTTGGTGGAAATATGCGTCATTGCGCGTAATTTCAGCGGATTTTGCTCGTAGTTGCGCGTAGTTACCGCGAATTTTATGCGTAATTGCGCGTAAGCCCGGCAAGAGAAATGCGTAGTTGCGAGTGTGATTATGGTCATATGCGCATCTGGTTAGACGAGAGTGTGCCCGATATAGTGTGCTTATTGATTTGTGGATGGTCAGAGCTGCGCAACCCGCCGAGACGCAGTCCGCCTTGCCAGCCATGATCTGAGCGCCTCATCCGCGCGGCCTTGCCAGCCGTTGCCTGTGGCGCGCAGTCCCTCAGCCACATCCGGGGAGAGGCGAATCGAGATAGGAACTTTTTTGGGCGCCTTTTGCGGCCCGCGCCGGCGAAGTTTCAGCAGCATTTTCTGCTCCGCCGCTGGCAGCGCGGAGAAGGGCTTGAAGCGGGCAACATCTTCGGCTGTGATCTCCCGGACCTCGCCGTCTTCGTCAATCAATGGTTTGCGGTTTGCCATAGAGCTTCGCCTCCCTCTTGTTCGTTTTGCGGAAACTGATGACGCGGATTCCGTCCGGTTTGGGAATGTAACAGAGCAGATGCAATCGCTTATCGAGATACCCCACGGCTACGCGCCGCATTTCGTTGTTGCGGGAATAATCGGCGATCAATGCGGTCTCAAAATCGAAGTCCGCCGCTTGTTCGAAAGAGAGTCCGCGCTCGCGGATATTGCGCTCATTCTTGGCGGGATCGTACGTGATTCCCATAGGTTTATTGTATATACTATTTGTAAAAAGTCAAATGCATCCGATCTGTGAAGTTGCAATTGAAACTGGTCAGAGTACCCGCGCGGATGCGTGCCGCGTCCCCGATCCACAGCTCATGTCCCAGTTCCGCCATCAGCTGTTCGAACCAGCGCGTGTGCCCTGTAGCTTCAATTCCTACCCGCGCCGGCCCGGCCAAATTGGTATAAAACTCCTTGGCCTCTCCGTTGGCATGTTCCAGGCGAAGTTCAACCAACTCGCCTGTCTCCTCGTCCAGCATCGCAATCTGCTGGTAGCGCGTATGCAAATCACATCCTACAATCTTCATGTGCCCGGCTCCTCTCTTCCGAGCCTTGGTTGTTTGAGCAATCCAAGTTTACTCGGAACTCGGGAGCCGACACGTTATTTAATCAGCTTTTTGAGACCTGGGAATACGACTTGGGATATTGGATCACTCAACGTTCTCGGTTTGTCCAGAAAATAACCGGAAAGCGGATCAACGAGGTTCATCGTCTCCCACATCTGGCGCGATAAGACTGCGCCAGATATGGGGCACCCATTCATTTGTGGAGGGTTAGACATGGGATAGCAGGCCAGTCATCAGAAGATCGGGTGCCCCAGGTCTGGAATTTCAGACCTGGGAATTCACAGACTTTCGACTCCTCGGAAAGAAAACCATCCTGGAAAACCAGAAACGGATGGTTGAGATTTGTGGTCTCCCACATCTGGCGCGATAAGACTGCGCCAGATATGGGGCACCCATTCATTTGTGGTAGGTCAGACATGGGCTACCCGCCACCCAATGGGCTCATAGTATCCCCGGTCCCTCGCTATTGGGGACCTGGAATACTCAAGCCTCATCCTTTCTTCTCCGCGTAACGCAGATGTTCTGGTAGCTGATTCCCACGCCGGAACGCTGTCCACTGCGACTCAATCTCCACAGTCCCTATGATGCCTGTCGCGTAATGCCGGAAGCTGGACCACGCCCAGTCTTCCGGCTTCTCGACTAGGCCACGGACTACCGGATTTCGATGCATGTAGCGCAGCTTCTCGACTCGCTTCTCTTCGTTGTGCACGTTGAAGTCGTAATAGCGCGGCTGCCAGAAAGGTCTTTCCTTGCTTTGCACGGATACAGATAACTTCAATGCTTGAATCGCCTTTGAAAGGATTGCCTTCTTCGGCTCGCTGACCAGCAGATGAACATGTTCCGGCATGACGACGTAGCCACAAACAACAAAATCGTACCGCAGACGCATCATCTCCAAGTGATCGCTCAAATAACTCGCGTGCCGCCGCCGTGCCAAGATGCGGAAGCCTATGATAACAACTGAAGGTGATGAAGTGAAAACAGCCGGCTTGCTGATAACGAACAAGGCCCTTCGGCATGACAACATCCTATATCTCGATGTTTGAAATGTCGATGAATGGCTCCTGGGTTTGGATGATCTATATCTCAATCGGTCATCAGAAGATCGGGTGCCCCAGGTCTCGATTCTGAGACCTGGGAATTCACAGACTTTCGACTCCCCGGAAAGAAAACCATCCTGGAAAACCAGAAACGGGCGGATGAGATTTGTGGTCTCCCACATCTGGCGCGATAAGACTGCGCCAGATATGGGGCACCCATTCATTTGTGATTGGTCAGACATGGGCCACCCGCCCGTCAGATATGGGGCACCCATTCATTTGTGGAGGGTTAGACATGGGATAGCAGGCCAGTCATCAGAATATCGGGTGCCCCAGGTCTGGAATTTCAGACCTGGGAATTCACAGACTTTCGACTCCTCGGAAAGAAAACCATCCGGGAAAACCAGAAACGGGCGGATGAGATCTGTGGTCTCCCACATCTGGCGCGATAAGACTGCGCCAGATATGGGGCACCCATTCATTTGTGGTAGGTCAGACATGGGCCACCCGCCCGTCAGATATGGGGCACCCATTCATTTGTGATTGGTCAGACATGGGCTAGCAGGCCAGTCATCAGAATATCGGGTGCCCCAGGTCTGGAATTTCAGACCTGGGAATTCACAGACTTTCGACTCCTCGGAAAGAAAACCATCCGGGAAAACCAGAAACGGGCGGATGAGATCTGTGGTCTCCCACATCTGGCGCGATAAGACTGCGCCAGATATGGGGCACCCATTCATTTGTGATTGGTAAGACATGGGCCACCCGCCCGTCAGATATGGGGCACCCATTCATTTGTGATTGGTCAGACATGGGCTAGCAGGCCAGTCATCAGAATATCGGGTGCCCCAGGTCTGGAATTTCAGACCTGGGAATTCACAGACTTTCGACTCCTCGGAAAGAAAACCATCCGGGAAAACCAGAAACGGGTGGATGAGATCTGTGGTCTCCCACATCTGGCGCGATAAGACTGCGCCAGATATGGGGCACCCATTCATTTGTGGGTATTCAGACCCGGGCCACCCGCCGTGGATTGATTTCGAAAAACATTTAGACGGATTATTGCCGGGGTTGAAACCCCGGCCTACCTGCCGCACATGCTTCCATTCGGGCTGAAGCTGCGCGCGGGAATCCCAAGTGCGGTATTCTGTTAGAGCGCGCCCGTAGCTCAGCTGGATAGAGCGAACGCCTCCGGAGCGTTAGGTCGGGAGTTCGAATCTCTCCGGGCGCACCATTCTTTCCCGCTCCACTTTGGCATGAACCGCACCAGCTTTGGCCTGAACTGCTCCAACTTCGGCCTGAGCCGCTTTCATTTTCTTGAATTTCAGTGAACGGAGGGAGTTATGGCAGACTGGAATACCGCCTACAACTGGATGATGGACAACGAGGATGCGGCACGCGCCTGCGCGCAGGTTCAGGATGCATGCCCAGGGGGAGTTACCGGCCCCTGCTATGCGATCAGCGGCATCAACTCAGGCGCGTGGCCGGCGGAGTTTGCGGCTATTGCCGCGGCAGACCAGGCCAGCCGCTAACCGCTGGTGCAGCAGTTCTATGAGAACCACTTCTGGAACACGTGGTACGCGCAACTGATGTCCGACGAGCTCTGCAAGCGGGTCTTCGATTTTGCGGTGAATGCCAGCGGTAAAAATGCGGTGCGCTGTTTGCAACAGGCGGTGAACAGCCTGCTGGTTGCCGGCGAGACGCCGCTCGCCGAGGACGGCGTCTGGGGACCGATGACGCTGGGCGCGGCCAATGCCGCCGATTCCACGGCGCTGGTTGCCGCATTCCAGGCGAAGCGGGTGGCTTACTACCAGGCGATTGTTGCCGCCAACCCCGCCAAGGCGGTTTATCTGAATGGCTGGCTTATCCGCGCCCGCAAGTAGCCGGCGGGCAGTTAAACTGAATAGGGGCTGGAGTATCGCTTTATCCATGGCCCGGATAAGGTACAAATGCAACTCGGTTTTGAATTTTTTCTTCGCCAGATGGCCATTGTCGAACGGATTCTCTGGACGCTGACCTTTGCCGCGCAACTGGTTTTGCTGGTGGTCCTGCTGGGCCGCGACCGGGCGAGGCGCTATCCGTGGTTTACCGCCGGCATCGCGCTGTCTGCCCTGCAACTGATGGCCGAGGTTCTGCTGACGGGCCGGATGGCGAAGCTTCCCTTGCAGGAGATCCTCTTCACGCTGGCGCGATCTGGGAGTGATTGTTGGCCTGCTGGTGGTGGTGGAGATGGCGCGGGCCGCCTTTGCCGGAGTTCAGCGCTCCACCTTCCATCGTGAACACCGTGGGACTGCTGCTGGCCGCTGGGGGATTGCTTACAGTTTTGGGTCCGTGGCCGGTGTGGAAGCAATTGGCGACCCTGGATCCGACGATGGTTAGGCTCTACCTGATGCAACTTGCCGCGCAGAAGGGCGATCTGCTGGTTGCCTTGCTGACCGTGGGGCTGGGGCTGCTGGTGTTTCTCTTTGGCCGCCACTTCAAGGCCGGCTGGCGGAGCCACACGCAGAGCATTGTGATCGGACTCTTTGCCGTGGCCGTCTCCTTGCTGGCGTTCGAGGTGGTGGTCCTGCGGACGCTTCATTTCACCCAGGCCGAGCAAGAGAGCGTGATGCGCCTGCGGTTCGATCTTCGCCTTCGCTCACGAGTTGATGTACCTGGCGGCGCTGGTGTGGTGGATTGTGTGGCTATGGCGGGACGAGCCGGGCGCGGCCCAGCCGGAGCCTCAGGCTGCCGAGTAATACCAAGGCTTGATTCGTGATATAAAGTGCTTGTCCGCGCGAGTCCTGGGTTGAGCCGTGCGCGCGGAACATCTGCACAGAGGTTCGCTCGCCGATGCTCGACGTTCATTTGCCGCACAAGCTGCACGGGTTCTGGGAGTTCCTGCTTCATCTGTTCACGATTACCGTGGGCCTGCTGATCGCGGTGCAGATCGAGAGCTTCGTGGAGTGGCGCCATCACCTTCACTCTGGCCGAGGAGGCGCGCGCGGCGCTGCGCGCGGAGATTGAACACAACCTGAAGGATTTGAAGGCTGCGCAGCCGGGGCTGAAGGCATGGCGGGAGCAGATCGACGCCGATTTCAAGGTGATGCGGAACGCATCCAGGAGCATCCGAACGACCCCAAGGCCCAGCACTCCAGCCTGACAGTCAACTACAGTTCCATCAGCTTGAGCGATACGGCATGGAGAACGGCGCAATCGACCGGCGCACTGGCTTATATGCCCTACGAAGAAGCTGAACAATACTCCAGCATCTACCAGACACAGGCGGCGCTGCTGGCCCTACAGAGCAAGCCTACGGAAGATGCCGCCGGCATCATCGGCCTGATCGCCCGATACAACTTTCATTCGAGCCCTTCCAGCAGGCTTACAGTGGAGCAGGCTGGCGCCCTGGCGGAGAGATTCGACCAGATGCGCATGCACCTGATGAATGGGAATCTGGTGTTGCGAGAGAGCATCGAGTTGAATCAGGCTTTCCTGGAGAATCGCAAACCCAGCGGGAACTTCACAGAACAGCTGCACTGAGGCGCGGAGGCCTGATCCCTGTTCCCTGATCCCTAAATGTGGCAGCTTGCCTGGCCGCGCTTTTCGAGGTAGCGCTGGTGGTACTCCTCGGCGCGCCAGAAGGTCTGCGCGGGCTCGACTTTGGTGACGATGCGCTTCGGCTGGAAGCGGCCCTCGGCGGTCAGTTGCTCGATTTTGGCGCGGGCCTGCGCCTCCTGCTGCGGCGAGTGGAAGAAGATGGCCGAGCGGTACTGCGTGCCCCAGTCCGGGCCCTGACGATTGAGGGTGGTGGGGTCGTGGAGGGCAAAGAAGGCGTCCAGCAACTGCTCGATAGCTGATCTGCGCGGGGTCGAAGTCCACCTCGACCACCTCGGCGTGGCCGGTCTGGTCGGTGCAAACATCCTTGTAGCTGGGCCGCTCCAGCGAACCTCCCTCATAGCCGACGGCCGTCGCCGTTACGCCGGGAATGGCCGCAAAGGCCGCCTCGACTCCCCAAAAACATCCTGCTCCGAAGGTTGCTTTTTCCTGTCTCATGCTTTTCGAGATGCGCGGCGGGAACTCCTGGTGACAGTTTCTCCGGTGGAGCAATGCGGGGGCTTGTGCCATACCTGCTTCCCATTCTGGATTTGGTTCATCGCAAAGATGCGCGGCGCTTCCAGGGTGCGAAGGACAGCCGTAACTAAAACAAAACAATATTGATATAATTCGCGGAAAACTTTGAGCGAAGAGAGGCGGGCCGTCTTTCAGGCAAGCCTGGTAATGCCAGCGCCCCCCGTTCGTAAGTTGACGGATGCATTGACCGTTGCTAGTCTACACCTTAGCTGCCGGGGGCTGCTGATAGAGGCAAGTCAAGACGTGCAGCACGAATGCCGGAAGATTCATTCTGTGAGCAATCCAGCCGCGAAGCGACCGTCATCTTTCTGGCGGGAAAGTCTGTGGAAATCTAGCCCCACCCAAGTGAGGATAGCGAAGCTTTGCTCAAAAAGCAGTATTTAAGGACATTTCATGCAGGGTTCCGCGCGATTGTGATGCGCCAGTTATCCCGCGCAAGCGGAATTGAGCCCGATTCTATGAAAAGCCAAGCCGCAGACCGGAGAAGAGGAATCCACTTGACTGAAGAGAATGAAACTCAAACCGGCCGCCCCGGTAGACTCGGTTTGCCGGAGAGCGGACGCTTCTTCGATCCCGAGGACCAGATGTCTCTCAGGGAGCTCGCGCTTGTTCCATGGAAGCGGAAGAGTGGTTGTGGCAGTCTGCACCGCTTTTTGCGTGGCAGTGGCGATTCTCGTTTGCTTTATTAATGCATCCGAAATACAGAGCCACCGCCATCATCGAGCTCAATGCGGAAAAAAGCAGTGGGGCCGATATGCTCTCCAGCCTGGCCTCGCTGGCTGGGGGCGACACGGATGAGCTGAAAACAAAGATCGAGACCGAAACAGCAGTCATCCAAAGCGACTCGATCGCTCTGGCCGTGATGGATAAGATGGGGAATGCTCCGCGCTGAGAATCCTGACCGGTTCAGCAAGGAGGAGGGGCCTATAGTGAGCGCGGAAGCCCTGCCTGCCATGCGACGGGAAGGCCCTGGTTGGCAACTTCAAGGGTCATTTACAGGTTAAAGAAGTAGGGAATTCGCGTCTTATTGCCATTACTTACACAGACAGGGATCCAGTTCAGGCCGCGAAGATTGCCAACCAGGTCGTTGCCGAGTACAAGTCTTATCTTCTCAGCTCAAACTTCAGTTCATCAAAAGAGGTGTCGCAGTGGCTTTCCGCCCAGTTGGGCGATCTATCCGACCAGGTTGCCAAAACCCAGCAGGCAGTAGCGGAGTTCGAACGCTCTCACAATCTTTCCGCCGCGATGCTGGGCCTGACTACGCTTGGAGGCGGGTCTGGATCTTATCCGGAACTGGCGGCGGCGGGGGGGGGCGGCGGCTCTGTGAAGCATACCGGAGCTGGAACGCCTCGCAGTATTGAACAATGAGGTAACGCAGGCGGAAGCCGCGCGCATGGCGCATGAGGCGATCTACCGCCTTACGGCAACGGAAAATCCAGACCTGATCTCCTCGCTCGCTCCAGTTCTCTTCCCGGCCTTTCCAACTCGACAGTTCTCTCCCAGGGCAGCGGCCTGGAGACTCTCAATACTGCTGCGGACGCAGGAGGCGTCGTTACGGATAGCGTATGCCAACGCGGAGACCAAGTATGGCGCTCAAGAATCCTCATCTGGCTGAAATCGCCAATCAATTGAAGTCGCTACACGACCAGATGCAAAGCGAGATCGGGAAGATCAAGCAGCGGGCAAAGAACGATCTTGTCCTTGCGCAGGAGAATGAAAAGGCGCTGCGTTCCGCCTTTGAATCGCAAAAGCGGGTAACCAGCAAGATGAACGACGATGTCGTGCAGTTGGGAGTTCTGATGGCGCAGGCCCGCTCCAGCCGCGATCTATACGACGCCCTCTATGCCAGGCTGCAGGAAGCTAACATAGACGCGGGCAACAGCGCAACGAATGTGACCGTCGCCGATCCCGCGCGCCCTCCGGGCAGTCCCTGGATGCCGCAGACGCTTTTTTATTCATCGCTATCGGTTTTTTGGGCGGTCTTCTTCTGGGCGTCGGCATGGCCTACCTGCTGGAAAGCCAGGATGATACTCTCACGGACAGCTTCCAGGTGGAGACGCTGACGAACCTGCCTGTTCTGGGCATGATTCCCTTTCACCGCATGGAGACAAAACCGCGCGAAGGCGCCCTGGCCGCGGAATCAAGTTCTTTCCTGGTAGCTCCGGAAAGCGCCACGGCTGAAGCGTTCCGCAGCTTACGATCGGGACTGACCCTCTCAGGCGTAGGGCGTAAACTGAGGGTTCTTTCCATCACCAGTGCTCTGCCCGGAGAAGGCAAGTCTTATACCGTCTATAACCTGGGACTTGCTTTTGCCGCTGCCGGCATGAAGGTGCTCATTCTCGATGCCGATCTTCGCCGTCCCCGCCAGCATGCCCTTTTTCGTGCGACGCGGGAAGATGGGTTAGCGGATGTTCTAGTTGGCCTGAAGTCGTTTGACGAGGCTCTGATAGCCCATCCCGTGGAGCCGAATCTGACCCTGATGCCCGCCGGCCGTCAATCCCCGCTCGCGGCGGAGCTTCTGGGATCGGGCGAAATCGAAAAGGTTTTTGAAGCCGCCAGGAAACGATTTGACCTTGTGCTGGTGGACAATCCGCCCTCCTTGCCGGTCGCCGACGCGATTATCGTGGGGACACACTGCGATGGAACCATCGGCGTGCTGCGCGCAGGTCGAACTTCTCGAAAGGCGTTGCAGCGCTTTGTCCAGACCCTTGCCCGGAACCGCATTCATATTCTCGGCCTGGTGATTGAAGCAGTGGATATGTCCGCAACTGAATATCGGAGCGTGTATGGCTACAATGTACAGAGTTATTATGGCAACACGTAGGATCACTTTCAGCCGCGGCCTTCTGCTTCTGCTCGGTGTTGCCTTGCAGTTGGCGCTGATGGCTGTGCGAGGAAATGCCCAGGATGCAGCGGAGCGGTTTAAGCTCTCTTCGCCTCCCGCAGCAAGCATGGCATCCTCCTCCGCCAGCAGGGCCTGGTGCCGCAGCTCAAGGCGGCGGGACCAACCATCGTTCCCAAGGATCTTCTCCGAGTTGCGCATCGAGCCCGGAGACTTGTTGAGCGTCAATGTCTATGACAATCCCGAGTTATCCAGTTCATACCGCGTGGACCTTGCGGGAGACCTGACGCATACCCCTGTGCGGCAAGGTGAATGTTCGAGGGCTGACATTGACAGAGGCGGCAAAGCGTCTTGAGGCGGCTCTCAAGGACGGCCAGATCCTGAACCAGCCGCAAGTGAATCTCGATGTGCTGCAATATGCCGGCCAATACGTAACGGTGATGGGCGAGGTGGCGCATCCCGGGGCGGGTGGCGCTGATCGCCCCCACTATGCTCGGTGAAATCCTTGCCCAGGCCGGCGGCGTGACTCCAACTGGCGGGCGCGCGCATCAAGATCCGCCACGGAGCCGATGACGCTGCGCTGGAGGAGGAGGTTCCTTATTCCCGCAGTCAGGGCACGCGCGAGACAGCCTCCATTCTGGTGCGCCCCGGCGACTCGGTTATCGTTCCGCGCGCGGGCATCGTCTATGTTCTGGGCGCGGTAGGCAAGCCGGGCGGCTACGTGATGCAGGAAGATGGAAAGCTGAATGTTGCCGAGGCCCTGGCGCTCAGCGGAGGAACGACTTTACAGGCCAACACCGGCGGCCTTCGGGTGATTCGCCGCAATCCCGACGGAACCGTCCTGGATTTCCCCCTCTCCTATAATGCTATTGCCAAAGGGAACCCAGACGCCGCTCGCTGCTGCAGGCGCAGGACATTGTTTACGTGCCCATGAGCAAAGTCAAGGCAATCTTTATCTTCCACGCAAGCGATTATCGGATCAGGCTGCCACGGCGGCCATATCGTTGACCAATTCAAGCTGATCCTTGAATGGGACTCGTGTCGATAGTGTATAGCGCCTGCTGAACATCCAGTGCGCGTCAGGGTCATTACGGCATGAACAGGCTCCGTCGCGCATTGCGGCCTGGAAGCAATCCTGCCAGCTGAGGAGTTGCCGCCCTCAGCAGGAACGTTGCGTCGATCTCACTCTGGGCGTTATGGAGGCAGGATGAGCGCAGAAGCCACACTCTGGGAACGAGTACGGCATGGCTTCCTGCGGCAATTTCCGGGACGGGAAATCTGGGCGCTGACCGACCAGTCTGTTGTCAGCGCGACGAACTTTCTAACCAATGTGATGCTTGCTCCGCTTCATGGGCCTGCGCGAGTTTGGAGTTTTCGCGCTCGCCTGGATGGCAGTGCTCTTCGTGAACAGCCTCCAGACCGCGCTGATTGTCGCTGCCGATGATGAGCATCGGCCCCAAGCAGGAAGAGAAGGACAGGCCCTCCTACTTCGGCGCCGTTGTTTTCCAGGAGCTTGTTCTTGTTTCCTTCTGTTTTGTTCTCGTCTTCGCCGCCCTGAAGGTTTCCAGCAACTTATTTCCCGCATGCGGATTCAGCAGCTTGCGCTGCCCCTCGCGGTTTCCGCATTTGCATATCAGGCACAGGACTTTGTCCGGCGCTACTTTTTCGTCACCCGCCAGAGCCGCCGCGCGCTCGCCGATGACGCTCTCAGCTACCTCACCCAACTGCCCATTCTGTTTTTTCTGCATCAGAGCGGGACATCTGAACAGCGCGATCGCGCTCTGGGTTATGGCGGGAACCTCGATCCTGGGACTGGTGGCGGGATGGTTCTGGGTGGAACCAATCGAGTTCCATCGGGAGTGGATCAAGGCCATCGCGCGGCGTCACTGGAAGATCTCACGCTGGCTCGGCGCATCGTCCCTGCTGCAGTGGACTTCCGGCAATCTCTTTGTGATCGCCGCTCCGGTATATTATGGCGCCGCCGCCGCTGGCGTTCTGAAAGCCTCGCAGAACCTGATGGGCGTGACCCATGTCTGGTTTCAAGGGTTGGACAACGTCGTTCCAGTGGAGACAGCGCGCCGCCTTCGTGATGGCGGCGTGCATTCCATGCTTGCCTATACCCGATCCATTTTGGTCAAGTGGGGCGGGCTGACCTTGGTGTTCGCAATCGTCATGGCGGCGGCGCCGGGCTTCTGGCTGCGCTTGATCTACGGGCCGGAGATGGCTCAGTACGGCTATATCCTGCGGCTTTATGCGTTGCTTTACGTCATCATCTTCGTGGGCGGTCCGTTACGCGCCGGTTTGCAGGCGCTGGAGTTTACCGTGCCGATCTTCTGGTCTTACCTGGCTATGACAGCATTTGCGTTCACTTTTGCGGTTCCGATGGCAAAGTGGCTGGGACTGAGCGGCACAATGCTCGGACTTATTGGAACACAGATTCTGTTTCAAGGCATCGTCGGCGTTTCTCTGCTTCGAAAAGCAGCTGGAGGAACGCGGAGCACGCTCCCTCCTCGTGATCTCCTGCAGGATAACAGTGAGGGATCAATATGAAGTTATCGTCAACGCACACGGATGGCCTTTTAAATGACCCCGTTTTGGGTATCTCAGACATACGTATCGCGGCGTTGCTGGTCTTCGTAATTCTGAATCTCGCTGTCTTTCTCATCCGCCTCACCAGTATTTGGCATTATGGCGCGCTGTTCCCGACCAGCGGTGGCGAGCCTATCGTTGTTTACTCCGTCTGGAAGGCAGTCCATCACCTGCCTATCTATGAGTGGTCTCTGGCATTTCCTTTTTCCCGCACGCCATACAACTATCTCTTTTTTGAAACCTATGCATTATGTCTCAGGCTGATTGGCGCAAGTGGTGCCGACATCATGACGTGGGGCCGCCTGCTCACGTCTGTATTCGCAATCGTGGGTGCAATCGCACAGTGGAAACTCGTGCAGGCTCATCTCAATCTACGCGGCGCACGCAGTATTCTATCGCTGATTTTCGCGGTTGGTCTCTGGCTCTGCGCTTCCATTATTCGCTATTGGGCAATCACCATACGGCCCGATCTTGCCGCCATCGCGCTTGTCATGATTGCACTCTTGCTGGTAGTGAGGCAGCCTCGGTACGGCTTTGTGTATGCGGGTGTGTTTTTCTATCTCGCGTGGTCGTTCAAGCAATCTGTAGTTCTATCGCTCGTTGGTGTCTGTTTGTTCCTCATGTTCCACAAGCGGTGGCGCAATTTATTTGAGCTCGCCTTTGTATTTGCAGTGTTGGCAGCCGCTACGGTTCTTCTCGGCAGTCCCGAGTACCGATTTAATACCCTGGTTGCTCCTCGGCTCATTTCATGGAGCGTTATGTGGGCCCTCCAAATCGCGCCGAAAGCTTTGGCCGCAAACGCATACTGGATTCTTGCGCCCGTCGCGTTATTTATAGCGGCAGGCGCACGCCGGGTTGATAACACAGTTCGCATGCTCACTATCATTCTTGTAATAGCGCTGGCCGGCGGGTTGGCGGGAATGACAAAAGCGGGCGCATGGGACAACTACCTTCTTGAGGCGTTTGTCGCAGGCTCCACGCTGCTGCAGATAGCCATTTTTACTGCGCCCGGGAAGCTTACAAGCGCTCTCGTTCTCTTCAGTTGCATCCAGCCAGCCATACAACTCGCAGTGCCGCAAAGCGGAACTCAACGGCACGCCTTGGGAACGGTTGGAATTGTTACCGATACTGAATATGCAGAAGCCTTGACATTGCGCGATCGTTTAGTGACGCTGAAAAAACCAATCTTTACCACAAATGAAATATTTTCACTCCCGTGGTTTTCTACCGATAATCGTGCGCCTGCCCTGGTCATTGATCCTCTATTTCACGCTGCCACCCTGGCCATTTGTCAAAATGGATGCATTGAGGGGATGTTACAAAGAGGCGAGTTTCCCACTGTAATGCTACTCAGTTCCGGCGATAGTTACCAGGGCAGTATGAATCCAAAATACGAAAAGGTTGGTGAGTTTAGAGTTGGAGAATATCCATGGAGCATTTATGAGCTCAACAGCAGCGCGCCAATTCATGATCTAACGGTGAAACGATAATATTCCAGGACAGGTCAAGGGAACGCATTCAACATTCATTATGTATCCTGAAGTCACAGTTATTGTTCCAATCTATAACGGCTCGTCTTTTCTAGCCGAGACGCTCCGCTCGCTGCTTTCCCAGACATTTAAAAATTACGAGTTGCTGGCAATTGATGATGGGAGCACCGATGACTCGGCCGATATTGTTCGATCCTTTAATGATGAGCGGATCAGGTTAATCAAGAAGGATAATGCCGGTCTTTGCCATACCCTGAATCTCGGAATCGCAGAGGCCAGAGCTCCCTACATTGCGCGTAGCGATCAGGACGATGTCAGTTTTCCTGATCGGCTGGAACGTCAACTGCAAGTGATGAAGGATCATTCCGAGGCTATAGGTCTCTTTTCATACGTTGAAAAGCTGGGAATTATACATAGTTGGTCGAATAAGGATAGGGTGGTTATGGCGCCAGGTCAATTGAAGGAGTATCAACCGATTGAGGATGGCTGCCTGCTTTGTTCTACCATGTTTATTCGAACTGCCGCATTAAGGTCCATAGGCGGGTTCAGGCAGGCTTACTATCCGGTAGATGATTGGGATATGCAATGCCGCTTGGCACAAACAGGCAAGGTGCTGATTATGCTCGAACCTCTAATTTATTACCGATTTCAGGCGAATGCTAATACGTATCGTATGTATGCTGAAATGCGCGAAAAAACAAGATGGACTAGAGACTCATATTGGAGGCGTATGAAATCTTTCCCGGAGCTTACTCTTGAACAGTTCCGCATATCTCAGCCACAAGATGCATGGTCTCGCATGAATCGTTATCGTAAAGACTCCTCCAAATTACACATGCGGACGGCTGGAAATAGATTTCTAGATGGCCAGTATTTGGCAGCCGCCGGCCACTCTGTGCGCTGGCGTAATGCTTAACCCGGCAGACCTGGCACGACGCATATTGAGGTTTGTCGCTCACACATAAGTATCAGCATAGCCGTTAGACATCTATTTTCTGGCGGGCTGGTAATATTTTTCATTTTTAATATCGTCAGGATAAACATGCAGGACAATCATGCGCTGCGGGTTGAGCCGCAAACGATATCGTTTGGCGAGTTCCTTTTTGCGCTTTTTCAGGCGCTTGACAAAGAAGGCGTACGCTTTTGTGTTTTACGGAATTATGAGGGTTTTCCTAGTAAGAATGTTGGAAGCGACCTGGATATCCTGATATTTCAGCGTGATCTGCCAGCTACTATATGCGCTCTCCGCTCTATTCAAGGCATTCGCATCGTTGGCTATGCGGAACGTTATAGTGTTGCGCATACATTTGTAGAAGGCGTTTCTCCAGCAGCGGGTATCCGCGCGCTAGCCGTTGACTTTATATGGAGCCTTAATTGGAAGGGACTGCCGTACCTTACAACAAACACCGTGCTACGGGCTTCGAGTCAGCACCGGGCCGGAAACTTAAGTTTTCTTGTGCCACTTCCGGTTCATGAAGCCATTATTTCACTGTTATCGAGTTTGCTTATAGGCGCAACTATCAAGGAAAAGTATTTCCCTTCAATTCATGATATATTTACTAACCATAGATATGCCGTGATAACTGCTTTATTGCCGGGCTTTGGGTTAAGGAATGCTACGCGACTTGTTGATTCTGTGATTGATGGTGGTCGCGAAGAGATATTGGGTCTCGTAAGCTCGCTCCGTGTTATGCTAGCACTGCGCCGCCTGCTGTACGGTACTTGTCGCTCCCTTATTGGTGTTGCTAAATATTTCACGCGCGAATTTGCTGTTCGTTGTACGCCAAAGACTATCGAATCCATACGCATATTGAGCTTGGACAGCTATAACAAGACAACTATTGTGGACGGCCTTATACCATTGCTTCTATATACAGCAAAACTTGTGGAGAGATGCAATTCAGGGCCTCATTATTTATCAGGTTGCGCACTTATGAACAAAGCCACCAATGCTGATACCTGTAAGAATAACCGCGCCGTGCCAACGAATATTATAGCGAGGGCTTCTCTTTGGTTACTGGAAGAGTGGCTGAACCTATTTAAGAAAAGGGATAATCTTACCCTGCGAATTATGGAAAGCAGCTACTATGACATATTAATGCGCGCTTGGATGTACCGTGACGGGTCGCCAAGGTGGTTAGCGATGCTTATCGTGCAACTGCTTCCCTCATGTGATCTTTGGATATTTCTGGACTTGACAAGTGGGGGGTTACAATCCAGAAATGGGGAAGTATCATCTTCGGCAGTATACAGAAATCGAGAGTTCTTACACTTTATCGCTAAGACAGGAAAGAATTACATTATTCTCGACGCAAGTAAATCTGTGGCAAGCGTGACTGAAGAGGCGTATGCCTCTATCATCGAGACACTTGCACTGCGCATAGATAAGCAACTTGGGAACCGTTTCGGATTGACCAGCATTTGCAGTATATAACTGCGATTGAGATACATAGCCGGTGGAATCAAGAAAATGCGAATTGTAATACTTGGTCCTGATGGTGCGGGGAAGAGTTCCGTTATTCAGGGGTTATTGGAGATTATGAATCGGAAGGGACAGGTTGCGACTGTGCGCCACCTGAAGCCGTTTCTTGTCATTCCACGACGTGATGATGAGATTATTAATGTTGCGCCTCACGGCAAACATCCGCGGTCATCGTTCACTTCTCTGGTAAAGATCTTTGTCTGGCTCATGGAGGAATGGTATGCATATCTTTTACAGGATAAACGAAAGGAATTATTAATTTGCGACCGCTACTATCATGACCTTCTGATTGACCCAAGGCGTTATCGATACGGAGGACCGCTATGGGCTGCCAAGTTGGTTGGCAAACTGATGCCACAGCCGGCGCTTTGGGTGCTGTTGGATGCCCCAGCTGAAGTTCTTCATAAACGCAAGCAGGAGGTTAGCTTAAATGAAACTGTGCGGCAACGCCAGGCATACCTGGACTTCGTCCGGTTCCAAAGAAACAACGTGATCATAGACGCTTCGCGGCAATTGGATAAGGTGATTGCAGTTGTGGAACATGCCATCAGCATGACTATAGGCGAATGCAAAGGCAATCGTGGATGATATAGGCCTATTTTACAAAGTACAAGACCAGCCCACAGGCACGCATCTTGCGTTGCACTGGAAGGGGCGTGTAGTGATTATTGTTCCACGAGAGGCCTATGCGCAGCATGCATGCTGGAATATTTTCAGCCCGGGGTGGCTGAAGTATCCACTTCGCGCAATGGCTTACCTGCCGCGTTTATCGGGCGCCATACACTGCGTAGAAGCTGAAAGACTGACGTCGATCAGAGAAGAAATTGGAAAAGAGGTTGGACTATCCTGTTGTCGTGCAGGGGCGCCAGGACCTTGGTCAAAAGATGCCATCCTTCTCTTGGGCAAAAATTCGGCTGCGCCATTGTATATTGTCAAGGCCGGCGCAGGAGAACAAGTTGATATGCTCCTCGGGAATGAAGCTTACTGGTTACGCGCCCTGCGAGATCAGCCGTCGCTTGTTGACCACATTCCAGAACTAGTTGCTCATCATTCCGGTACATATCTTTCCTTTGTGGCAATAACTCCGTTCCGTGGCGAATTCGATTATAGGTTTAGTGAAACTCACATCGCATTTCTACAGAAGTTACAAGATTACTCGCGGCAGAACATTCGTTTTGAAGAGTCCAGGCTTTACCGGAATTTGCATCTGCGTTTGAAGAATCTCCGTGGCCTGCTTTCTGAAACATGGTCTACCCGTCTTGATAAGGCATTGCGGCGGATCGAGCAGTCTCTTTCCGGCGCGCCGATTATATGCGTGGTTGCACACAATGATTTTACTCCATGGAATATCCGCATGGAACATGGTGTTGCCAAGATCTTCGACTGGGAATATGCTGAGCATGAGCAGCTTCCCTTGTTTGATCCGCTTCATTTTGCTTTGTTGCCTTTGGCTTTGAAACGCGCTACCCCTGCAAAGATATTGCGAACAATACATCAGACTTTGCAATTTTGTGAGCATTGGCTAGGGGAAGAAAAGTGCTTTGCTGCTGAGACTCAAGCCCTGGCTTATTTCGTGAATCTTTGCACTCTTTATCTGTGGGCGGAACATGGAATATCTAACTCAGACCCGGTGTGCGATAGCTATGCTACGGTCATCGATCATATCTGCCTCGAATAATGGCGCTTATCCACCAGCCTCTGTTTCTGCGATCTTTGTCATGTCTTATGTACTAAGTGTATCAATAGAATATGATCTATGCAGCTTTGTTTTCATATTTCATACAACAATAAATTGGTTTAATACATTTTTGTAGCGTTCTCTCTTCGCCAGATGAGCACTAACACAACTTTAACACTGCAGCCAAAATGCACATGGAATGGAGAAGGATAACATAATGGAAGAACTAATTAAACGATGGTTATTAGATCTAGGTATCAATGTGTCGAAACCGACAAATACGACTAACGTTCTGAGCCTAATCGAGAAGTTGAGACCCCGTGATTGCGGAATAAGATTGATTCGTATCGGAGGAGACAGGGACGGAGGGTACCTGATTCCAGACGATCTTGAAGGTATTGAATATTGTTTTTCTCCAGGAGTTAACACGACTTCCACTTTTGAAGATCACCTGGCAAATCTGAATATTCGATCATTTCTTGCAGATTATTCCGTTGATTCACCGCCGATCACAAGAAATGAGTTTACATTCGACAAGAAGTTCCTAGGCGCTGCGAATCACGATGAGTATTTTACACTAGCAGCATGGAAGGATAAGTACCTAAAGGACTATGATAGAGAGATAATTATGCAAATGGATATTGAAGGTTGCGAGTATGAGGTGATACTGAGTACACCAGATGAACTGTTGATGCAATTCAGGATCATCATTATAGAATTTCATTTTCTTGACAAGGTATTTGACCGCTTTGCCTTCCGTACAATCTCCTCCTGCTTTAACAAGCTTCTACAATACTTTCACGTTGTTCATATCCATCCAAATAATTGCTGTGGCAGTGTAAGAAGAGGCGGCGTAGTGGTTCCAAGGGTTATCGAATTTACTTTTCTAAACAAGAACAGGGTGAATTCCAGCAACGCGCAAGTGGTGTTTCCGCACAAGCTGGACGCAGACAACGCAACAAACATGCCGCCTTTGCCTTTACCGAAATGTTGGCACCAGGAGAAATAATATATTGATTTATTTTACATTGCCTGTCTGCTGTCATTCATGCCCCTACTAATGATACATCGAAATGAGCTCGATAAAATGGATATAACAGCGGCATTTGATACATTCAAACGGATCCTCGCACGAGGATATATTCACCGGAAGGGAGTTTTTTCATTATGCAAGCTCTTCCCCGGATCAGCGTTGTAGTGCCATCCTATAACCAGGCTAAGTATCTGGAGATGACTCTACGTTCTGTTCTCGATCAGCATTATCCTAACCTTGAGCTGATCGTGATCGACGGAGGCTCCAGGGATGAGAGTCCTGATATTATCCGTAAATATCAGCAACATATGAAATTCTGGTGTAGTGAGCCGGATGGAGGGCAGACACAGGGAATAATCAAGGGGTTTTCACAAGCCACTGGAGATATTCTCTGCTTTCTCAACAGCGACGACCTTTTCGAGCCGGGCGTTCTGCGCGAAGTTGGCGAATATTTTTCACAGCATCCAGAAGTCGATGTAGTCTATGGAGATACGACGTGGATCGATGTCAATGGGAAATGTCTTCGTATTCAGAAGGAAATACCTTTCTGCCGGTTTCTCTGGATATACACATATAACTACATACCTGGCATGTCTACTTTTTGGACAAGTATAATTTATGATAGAGTCGGCGGGCTAAATCCAGAGTTTCAACTTGCATTTGACGCAGATCTCTGGATACGCTTCAGCGATCAAGGTATAATCAAGCATGTTAGGCGACAGTGGTCGCGAATGCGTTTCTATCCTGAGCAGAAAAACAGGCGACTACGTGAGCAGAGCGACCTGGAAGATATGATAATTCGCGAACGTTATTGGAAGGACCACAGGATACCGAAAACATATTATTTACGCCGCAAAATAGCCATCTGTATACGAATTATGTGGAGACTTATTACTGGCTGCTATTACCCCGGTTATCACAGGTTTATAGAGGAAGTGGAAAAGGTATGAGAGTTTTGTTATCTGCCTACGCTTGCGAGCCGGACAAAGGGTCAGAGGCCAGCGTTGGCTGGAATTGGATGAGACAGATCGCGCGCTTTCACGAAGTGTGGGTAGTCACGCGGGCAAATAATCGCATGGTGATCGAACGCAAAATGGCGGTGGAGCCTCGGCCTAATGTTCATTTTGTATACGTAGACCTCCCGTATTGGCTTAGGTTTTGGAAGAAGGGCGCTCGAGGTATACATATTTATTATTACATCTGGCAACTATGGGCTTATTTCGCTGCGTGTAAGGTGCATCAGAAGATACGCTTTGATTTAGGACATCACGTAACATTTGTTAATGACTGGTCCCCGAGTTTTCTTTGCCTTATGCCTTTTCCTTTTGTCTGGGGGCCCGTGGGAGGTAGCAAACATCGGGCTCCCGTAGCCTTTTGGAAAGAGTTTGGGTTCCGGGGATTTCTTTACGAGGCAATAAGAACACTTGCAATTTGTGCTGGACGGTACTTCGATCCGTTCGTTTTGCTTACAAGAATAAGGGCTCGTTCGATTATTACTATGTCTGAAGGAGCGATGGCCGGATTTCCTCGTTCAATGTTAAAAAAGGTGTTCGCTCTGGGAAATGTGGGTATCTCGTTCGATGAGCTTCCGCAGAATATCCGCGGATGCAACTCGTCCATAAAACGCCCGGTCGCTGAAGGAGATTTCATAGTCTTTACTACAGGACGTCTCGTCCATTGGAAGGGATATTCTGTTTTACTGAAAGCCTGCGAGGAGTATCAGCGCAATGGCGGTAGGCTCACCTTGTGGATCGGCGGAGATGGTCCAGAGGAAGCTCACCTTAAAGTTTTAGCTGCTAAGCTTGGCATACAGAAAATGGTAAAGTTTCTGGGTCATTTGCCGGATCGGGAAGCTGTTTTTAGCCGTCTAGCCCTTTGTGATATCTTTGTTATGCCTACCTTCCATGACGGTCCTCCCGTAGTGTTTTTAGAGGCCATGGCGGTCGGTCGGCCGATAGTTTGCCTTGACTTGTGTGGAGCGTCAGAAGTTGTCACACCCGAGTGCGGTATCAAATTGCCTGCAGTCACTTTGCCGCAGATTATTGGTGACCTGGCTAAAGTACTTAAGCGACTCAGCGCAGATCCCGATCTTAGAAATAGACTTGCGGCGGGCGGCCAGCGCCGTGTTGAGAAGGTGTTTGGTTGGGACAAGAAGGGCGATCTCCTGATGGATATTTACCGCTTGTCCATGCGCAGTGAAGGGGAATATGGCGGGTTGAATACACGGGTTGGGACGGCTTTCAATGGGGCCACGGACAGGGCAAACGAGTTATCCCTGTCCACCCTGACGGCGCGCACGCTGCACACGAGAATTGACAATTTGCATAAGCATACTGCCGATGAGGCAAGAACAGCACCAGACAAAGATTTCACTACCGGCAGCAAAGCATTTAACAAGGTTTTAATTTCAGCCTACGCGTGTGAGCCGGATAAGGGATCGGAGCAGGAGGTCGGCTGGCAGAGAGCTCTGCATATGGTTCCGTTTGCAGATGAAGTATGGGTTCTCACGCGTGCCAACAACCAACAGGTAATTGAAGCGAACCCTCTGAGTCAAACGCCTGGATTACATTTTATATACTATGACCTCCCCAAGTGGGCTATATGGTTTAAACAGCGATCTCGGTTTCTCTTTCTCTACGTCAGTCTCTGGCAGTGGGGGGCATACCGTCTGGCTTTGCAACATCACAGAGAGAAGCGATTTGATCTTGTTTACCATGTAACTTTCACTAGTATTCGATTCGGCACCTTCATGGGCCGTCTTGGGATTCCGTTTGTCCTCGGGCCTATCGCCGGCGGTGAAAGAGCGCCCTTACGTCTGCGTCGTGGCATAACACTCCGTAGCAAAGCCGGCGAGTTACTGCGCGACTTGGGAATTCTATTCCAATCCTATAGTCCAGTAACGCGCTCGGCGTTTGCAGCTGCAGAGCACATCTATGTGACGACGGCAGCCAGCTTACGGCTGGTCCCATTTAAATGGCGCTATAAGACCACGGTGCATTTGGCTATCGGGGCGCAAAACCACGCTATCCACGATAACACGCGGTATTCGTCAGATAATCCGCGGTTTGTATACGCCGGAAGCTTAATTTGTTTTAAGGGTGTGCATTTGGCTATCCGCGCATTGGCTGAAGCGCGCAAGACAATACCCCTGGCAACCCTCACACTTTTCGGTAATGGCTCGGATGAAAGCTGGTTACGTGCCATAGCAATGCGATACGGCGTGGCTCATGCAGTGGAGTTTCCAGGCCGCATTCCAAGACCGCAGCTTATCAACTCGCTTCACCGCTACACAGCTCTTGTTTTTCCAAGCCTTCATGACTCGGGAGGACTGGCTGTTTTGGAAGCACTGGCTGAGGGAATACCTGTCGTATGCCTTGACCTTGGTGGTCCAGGCATTATAATCAACGAAACTTGCGGATATGTAATTCAAACAAAACGAGCTGATGAGTCTCAACTGGTGATGGGCATTGCCAATTCCATGGTCTCTCTGGCGACAATGTCTACTGTAGAGTATGAGCGTATCTCGAAAGGAGCGATCGCCCGGGCAAACGAATTGTCATGGGATAGTCTTGTATCGCATATCGTTACCCGTATGATTTGAGTTATATTATTGCTTTTACCAGAGGAGGACAAAGGAACTTCATGATGCTTTCTGCGCGAACGATAGACGGATACAAACACGAGAGACTAGGAGCGGAGACATCCAAGCAGGTTTCATTTTTCAGATTTCTGCTGCGGTACCCTATCCTTCTTTTTGCGTTTGGTCCGCCGATATTCAGGATACCTTCCGATAAAGTCGATGCCACGAAGGGAATTCTGGATATCTGGAGTTTTATTCAGTTTGGCTTGCTCGCGATGATTGCTTTCCGGGCAATTTGGCACATAACCACAATGAAGTCCATTTTCATACCGAAGCAGATTCGTACGATTCTTATATTGGCCTTTATTCTTAATGTATTATTTCTTTCTTCTGCTACATACTCACCCAGCCGCAGTGTTTCCGCAGCATACGCCATATTGTATTTTCTAACATTGATATGCGTCTTTGAGTTCATTCTCGACATCTACAGGAATTTTCCGAATATTATGCGTTTCTTATTTCATTTGCGGCTTACTGCTATGCTACTTTTTATCCTTGATTTAGTTATTCTTCCTTTCAAGCCAGATTATCTTATGGTTGAGATTCCAGACGTGGGAATTCGCTTTAGCGGCGGTACAATAGGCCCTGTGGGGTTAATTTGCTCCATGATGGCGATAGTTTCAGCATATACTTTTCTTCATTCCTTGGAATCACGAGTCCGAGCTGCAGTGTTTTTTTTCGCTGGCTTTATTGGTGCATTTAGTACACAGTCAAGAGGGGGCGAAATTGCACTGCTTATATCACTCGCGGTTCTTGGATATTTCTGGGCAACGGCTGGACGATATACAGCGTACTTGTTCGTTTCTTTATTCAGTATATTATTATTGCTTTTTAGCATGTTGTTAGGATCAGTCGGAGTAGAACGGCTATGGGGCATATTTAACCGAGGGGGGGATACAAGGAGCTTTGAAAACGCCAGCGGAAGAACCGAAGCCTGGAAATACATTATACAGTACTGCATGAGCCACCCTTGGGGAATGGGTTACATTACAGGCTTTAGGATTTTGTTCAGGAGTTATTCCTCATTTGAATCGGGTCAGACTCTTAGTCATATGGGCAACGCCCACAGCACATATATGCAGGTACTATCGGATGCCGGCTGGTTCGCACTTGCGATTTACTTGATTATGTTGGTGAAGATCGTCAGGCTAGCGTTGCGTTTCACAAATAAGCAAACTTATATGAAGATCACGCCATATAATAGTTATCGCGTCACAATCGAATGTACACTCGTTATGCTAACTTATATGCTTGTAGTGGGTATCAGCAGCGCAGATTATGTTATACCTTTGAGAATTTATTTTTATTGGCAATTCATTCTCATTGCAATTATTCTCGGTGCGTCAGCGAGAGTAATCGCCGCTTCCAGAGTAACGCATATTTCAAAGGCCTTATAGCATATTACATACCATTGAGTACCTCAGATATTGTATTGAATGAAGCGCTGGCGAACTAGATGCGCCGCACGGCAAACAAGACGGATAGAGTGTTACGCATATATTATTTCGCGTTCCCTATACGCCTCATAGAGCAGAGAAACGCGGGACAGGCGGACAGTAAATGAAACCAATTCGTATTCTTGTAGCAGGCCAGACGCCGCCGCCCTATGGCGGGCAAACTGTAATGATTCAGTTTCTTCTCGACGGGATATACAAAGATATCGAGCTAATTCATGCCCGGATGAACTTTTCGAAAGAGCTGAAATCCAGCGGCAAGTTTCAATTTGCTAAACTATTCGAACTAATACGAGTCGTAGTCCTAATTTATTGGTATAAGATCAAACGCCGGCCCGAGGTCCTTTACTACCCCGTGGCTAGTCCAGATTTATTGCCGGTCATCAGAGACATTTTTATTCTATGTGCGACCAGATGGCTCTTTCGCGCGACTGCATTTCATTTTCATGCTGGCGGGCTTGGCGAGTACTCACTAAGCCTCAATCCTGTACTGAGGAGGTTATTCCGGTGCGCATATTCACATCCTGAGCTGGTCATACGAACCGCAAAAAGCGCGGCTCCTGACGGGCCTGCCTTGAATTGCAAACAAGAACTCGTAGTTCCTAATGGCATGCCCGATTGCGCTGGCAAGGCAATCAAAAGGGCGGCCGGGCCTGATATGCGTATTAATGTTTTGTTTGTCGCATTGCTGGTGGAAGATAAAGGAATTTATGTGGCGGTTCAGGCAGTCCTGCAATTGCTGGCTATCGGCATGGATGTGGAGCTTACCTGCCTTGGAGAGTGGGGTTCGCCGGAAGTGCAGAGTCGAGTAGAATCCATGATTGAGCCAAGACACCGCTTCCGATTTAATTTTCCTGGCGTTCAGACAGGAGAGGATAAATGGGAATGCTATCGCAAGGCAAATATCTTTCTATTCCCCAGCTATTTTCATGCTGAGACATTCGGCCTGGTCTTAGTTGAGGCTATGTGCTTTAGTCTTCCAATTGTTGCAACAAGATGGAGTGGAATACCGGAGGTAGTTGAGGAGGGCGGTTGTGCAATCTTGTGCGAGCCGCGTGATGTCGAAAGCTGCCGTGTGGCACTGGCTCAATTAGCTTGCGACCCATCTCTTCGGGAAAGAATGGGGCTTAAAGCAAGGGAGCGTTATATACGTCATTTTACAATTGAAGCGCATCGCAATGCAATGGAATATGCCTTGTCACAGTTGAGAGGATAGGTATTGAGTTATGCGTGTATTTATCACTGGAGGGAGCGGTTTTATAGGAACACGCGTGATTGAGAGGTTGTTAAGCCTCTATCCAGATGCCAAGGTGCTTAATATCGACCGTAATGAGCCAAAGCTATCTAAACATCTTCCTTATTGGCATCAGGGCGATCTTCTGGATCCGGCAACATTCGCGGGCGCTGTCACAAAGTTTCGTCCTACTCATGCGATTCACATGGCAGCAAGAACAGATGACAGCGGACTCACATTGGATGACTACCGGGTCAACATCGAAGGCAGCGCCAATGTTATCGAAGCAATCAAAGCTGCTGGGAACGTAGAGCGAACAATCTATTTTTCGACTCAGTACGTGGTTCGGGCGGGTCCGCTGGCGCAGAGTGACCGAGAATACCGGCCGGTTAATTTATATGGGGAAAGCAAGCGCCGGATGGAGGAGATGATACGAGAAGAGAGAAGCCATCCAGGCATTTGGACGATTGTGCGCCCAACAAATATCTGGGGCCCATGGCATCCTCGCTATGCGCAGGAGTTTTGGTTTGTCGTAAAGAAAGGGAGATATATTCATCCGGGAGGGGATGCGGTTGTTCGCGCCTACGGGTATGTCGGAAATGTTGCGGAATATACTCTGCGAATTCTTGCCGCGCCAACCGAATTAGTCTCCGGGAAAACATTTTACGTAGGAGACCCTCCTGCGGATATCAAGCTGTGGATTTCAGCATTTACACGGGCTCTCACTGGCCGGCAGCCTCGCGTTGTTCCAAGGTACGTTTTGCGGGGAATTGCGCTTATAGGAGATATAGTCAGGGCTACGGGGAGACCGTTTCCATTGTTCTCCAGCCGATACCGGAGCATGACGCAAAGCTATCTAGTCGATATGGCCCCAACCATTGAGGCCCTGGGTAGCTCAAAGTATTCCCTTGAAGATGGAGTCAAGGAGACCGTTGAATGGCTCAGGTCTCTCGGCGGAATCTGGCAACGTTAAATCTGCACAATTAGATGTAACACTAGCCAACCTATTGCAGGATAATCTTCAGCTTCTTTGAGTAAATTTCTTATCAGCAGAAATGAAACAACTACTTTATGAGTGAATTGTTCAACCAAAAAGGAAGCTTGAAATATCGCCCAGACATCGACGGTCTCCGAGCTGTCGCGGTAGTCAGCGTGATGATATTTCACTTAAGCACTGGCCACCTTCAGGGAGGGTTTGTAGGCGTTGATGTATTTTTTGTTATTTCAGGTTATCTTATCAGTGCGATCATATTTTCCGAGATAGCCGGTTCCAACTTTTCGGTTCTTAGATTTTATGAGCGCCGTATCCGGCGAATCATTCCGGCACTTTTTGGAATGCTGATCCTGTTCAGCATAATTGCCAGCTTTTACCTGCTTCCAACCGAACTCGTTAACTACGCCAGGTCGTTACTGACTGCGGTTACATCGTCATCGAATTTCTATTTTTGGCAACATTCCGGTTACTTTGACTCACCGGAATCGAATCCACTTTTGCATACCTGGTCCCTTGCGGTAGAAGAACAGTTTTATATATTATTTCCGATTTGCCTGGTGGTGATTCGTTGGTTATTCCCGCAGAGGCTTCGGTTAGCTGTGTTGATACTGTTTCTTGCATCGCTGGCGACGAGCGTTGTGATGGTGCATTATGACCCGGTGTCAGCGTTTTATTTACCTCAGTCGCGGGCCTGGGAACTGCTCTTGGGAACGCTTATTTCGCAAGGATTCTTTCCCCGCCTGCATTCCAGCATATTACGCAACATTGCCACTTTAACGGGAATGGGATTGATTGTTTATCCGATCTTTTATTATACCCAAAGGACACCTTTCCCGGGCATCGCCGCACTAGCGCCCTGCGTTGGGTCAGCACTCATTATTGGCGCAGGCGAATACGGATCATCGTTGATGAGTAGAGTCTTGTCGTGGCGCCCGGTCGTTTTTGTGGGACTTATCTCCTATTCGCTTTATCTTTGGCACTGGCCAATTATCGTGTTACACACGATGGGTTTTTCAGTCAATTTGAATGACCTATTGCCGCATAGATATGCCACTATGATCCCGGCGTTCCGGTTTGATATGTGGATGGAGCTGGTCAGCTCTTTCATACTTGCAATTATCTTTTGGAGATTTGTAGAGCGCCCGTTCCGCAGCCGTCCGCTGCGAATCAGCCGCCGGCCGCTCTTTGCGCTGTCAGCGGCAGTTATGGTTGTTCTTATCGCGTATCCCGCAATTGTAATTTTCGCCGGCGGCTTCACGGGGCGTTTCTCTCCTCAAGCCGTGAAAATCGCATCCTATCTCCCAACTCAAGGCACTTTAAATCACGGGCGAGTGGGGACCTGTTTTATCAACGACACCACCCGTGCCGCAGTTCTTGACAATGACCAGTGCCTGCAACTTGTCGAGGGAAAAAGAAACTACCTCCTGATCGGCGATAGTCACGCCGCGGTGCTTTGGAGCGGTCTATCAGCCACGCTGCCGAATGATAACTTCCTGCTGGTCAGCGTGTCGAATTGCAAGCCGCTTATTCATGCAGGAGACTCATCTGACTGCAAGAAAGAGATGAGCTATATCTTTCAGACTTACCTGCCGACGCATCCCATTCAGGGGCTTCTACTGGAGGCGCGATGGAAGCCAAATGATATGGCCGGGCTGACGGAAACCGTTGATTGGGCCAAACAGCATCATGTGCCGGTAACGGTCTATGGCCCGGTTGCGGAGTATGATGCGCCGCTGCCCAGGCTTCTGGCCTATTCCATAGCCTGGAATAAGCCGGAGATGGCAAGCAAGCATCTACTGCCCTATTCCCCGAGTATGGATGCGCAAATGCAGAGCCTGGCGGCAAGCACGTGGCATGTACCCTACATTTCGCTGTACAAGGCAACTTGTAATCGCGAAGGTTGCGTCGAGTATGCCGACGCGGGGTATGAGGTTCCCCTCATGAGGGATGCGGATCACTTCACCGATTCCGGTTCGGCGCTCATTGTCTCGCGCCTGATCAACCGGGGGGAGTTATTTTGATCTGGAGAGATGGTCCTCATCGGCTCTAGGATTTCACTCTGCCGGCCTACCGACTCACGATACACTTCTTCTTCAAACGTTTTCTAGAACCGGTCTCGTGGCTAGCACCTCGAGCTTCTTTGCCTGCTCCTCCCCGTTCAAAACGCGGAAAACGCCCTCGGCCAGGGCCTGCAATTCATCCTCGCCGGGATAAACGCGGATGGGCGCAATCCATTCCAGTGCAGCCGCGCAACAGCTTGACCACTCTCTCCGAATGCGCCATTCCGCCGGTCAGCAGCACGGCGTCCACCTTGCCCTTAAGCACCGCCGCCATCGCTCCGGCTTCTTTGCCGATCTGATAGACCATCGCATCGAAGACCGGCGCGGCTTCACGGTCTCCCGCGTCGATGCGCCGCTCCACCTCGATCAGGTCGCGCGTGCCCAGGTAGGCAGAACAGGCCGCCGTCTCCGAAGACATGGCGGTCAAGCTGCTCCTGGGTGTATTTGCCGCTGAAGCAGAGCTTGACCAGCGCCCGCACCGGCAGCCCGCCTGTGCGGTCAACGCCGAAGGGGCCTTCCTCGATGGAATTGCTGTCGATCATCCGGCCGTCCTGGTGGGCAGAGACGGTGATTCCGCTGCCCAGGTGCGCCACAATCAGCCGCAGCTCCGGGTAGGCACGCCCCTGCTCGCGCGCATACCGCCGCGCCACGGCCTTGGTGTTCAGCGCATGGCCGACCGAGGTGCGCTCCACCAGCGGCGAACCGGAAAGGCGCGCGCACTCCTGCCACTCGTCCACCGTCACCGGATCCACAATGTAGGCGTTCACCCCGGCCGCCTGAGCGAAGCGTAGCGCCAGCGAAGCCGCCCAGATTCGATGCGTGCTCGCCGCGGCGCGCCATGCCGCAGCTCCTCCACCATCGCCTCGTCCACCAGATAGGTGCCGCAAGGCAGCGGCGGCAGCAAGCCCGCCCCGGCCGACCGCGGCGGCAAATCTCCCGCGCCGCGTACCCGGCCTCCGCGAGCGCCTGCTCAATCAGTTCCGCGCGATACTCCAACCGCGCCAGCATCGGCTGCCCGCGGAAACCCGCCAGCTCCTCCTCCCCGTGCCGGATGGTGCGCACCACTCGGCGCCATCCCTGGTGTACACCCCAAATTTCGTGGAAGTCGCTCCGGGGTTGAGGACCAGCACCCGGCTCATTTTCGTTGGTCAAAAGTCACCCCTCGAACACCAGAACGAGTTTACCCTGTTCTCCGTACTCCGGACACGCGTCCCGGCGGACTGCCAGACGGCCATCTGGCTCCAAAATCGGAACCCTACCAGCCATCACGCCGAGTCTGCCAGAAATATCCTGGCCGCTTGACCGAATCCGTGCTATACTCTATGTAATCGTAGAATTCGATCTGAAGTTCTTGCCTGTTCCGGTTACCGCCTACTCGCAAACTTCCACATTGCGTTCGCGGTAAATCAGTATGAAGGAGCAACACACAATGGAAACAGGCACAGTCAAGTGGTTTAATGACGCCAAGGGATTTGGATTTTTGAGCCGCGAAAACGGCGAGGACGTCTTCGTCCATCACACCGCCATCCAGTCGAACGGCTTCCGTTCGCTGCAAGAGGGCCAGAAGGTCCAGTTCAACGTGACCAAGGGCCCCAAGGGCTGGCAGGCTGAGAACGTCCAGGTTGTCTAAGGGTTACCCCCTTCCAACCAGTTCGGAATCAAACAGAAAGGGACGGCGAAACTGCCGTCCCTTTCGTGCGTCTGGTGGATTTGTTCGTTTGCCGAATCGAAGCTGAAAGCCTGACTTGAAGCTCTCCGGCTGATAACTGTCAACTGCACTGTTACGCCGCCGGCTTGAGGCTCTTCAGGCTCACCTGCGGAATCGCCGGGTGAAGATTTTCCATGAATCGTGACGTGGGTGCCTAAATATTGCAGCACATCGTTGATGGAATCTTCAAAGCGCGCGCCGGTCTTGTGGGTGGCTTTGACGCCTTTGGAGACCAACTGGCAGACTTCAAAGCGGTTCATTCCCTGCGCCAGGGCGCGGTGTATCTTGTCGGAACGCATGACTTGACTCCGGTCAACAGGTGATTGTTGCGTGGGGTGCGGAGCTCGTCAGGAGCGGTAGGACAGGCAAGAGCCGAGCAGGCTTTTCTCATTCAAAAGGCGGGCCTGATCATTCAGATCTATCTTCATTGTACGCCGGAAACCGAGCCAGCGCGGGCTTTTACGCGCCCGCGCCGCTTTCGCCGCGCGCACAAACCCTGTTATTCTAAGGCTCACATCCGCCCAATTTGCGGGAAACCCGGAAGAGATTCGAGCGAAAGAGGTAACAAGTGGCAGACACCACCAAGATTGAAGACAAGCTGGAACGGAAGAAGCTGAAGCGCGCCGCCCGCAAGAAGGCCGCTCCCAAGGCCAAGCGGACCGAACCGCGCGGCGCGAAGAAGAAGAAAGTGAAGAAGATGGCGCGCGGCGTCTCCAAGAGGTAAGCGCTTCAGTTCCGCAGCACCAGCGGGGTTCCGAGCCGGCACGCACCAGCGCGCCCGCTTCGGAGCCCCGCTCTGCTTTAGCGCCCGCTCCAGAATCAGTTTTTCCTGCGCGTTCCTTCCAGGCTCAGCGGAACGCGGCGCAGTTTCATCCGGAAACCCTCACCCTGTAAACTGCATCGAAGGTATCCTGAACCGGGAACTCCCCATGCCCGGCAGGAGCCTGCTATTCTCAGATTTCAGCCGCCCATGGAATGAGGAGAACCGTCCTGTTCAAACAGCTTGTTGCCCGCAAGTCCATCGATAAGTTGATCCGGGACTCGCTGGAGCCTGCGCACTCCCTGAAAAAGTCCCTCGGCCCGTGGTCGCTGACCGCGCTGGGCATCGGGGCGGTCATCGGCTCGGGCATCTTTACGGTCATCGGCACCGCCATGGCCGGGCAAAAGTTCGACGTGCCCTCCATCCGCGACACGCCGCTGCTCCACTACCTCATCCACCACACGGCCCTGGCAGGCCGCCCCGGCGCAGGACCGGCGCTGGCGCTTTCGCTGGTGCTGGTGGCCATCGTCTGCGTCTTCACCGGCCTCTGCTACGCCGAACTGGCCTCCATGATTCCCATCGCCGGCTCGGCCTACACCTACACCTACGCCACGCTGGGCGAGTTGGTGGCCTGGATCATCGGCTGGGATCTGATTCTGGAATACGCCTTCAGCAACATGAGCGTCAGCGTGGGCCTCTCCGCTCACCTGGTCGATCTCTTCGACTGGTTCGGCGTCCACCTGCCCGTCCAGTGGATCTCGCCCGCCTACCTGCCCACCGGCCTGCAGGACTTTGCGGGCAACGATCTCTACAAATCCGGCTGGCACTTCGGCTTCAACATTCCCGCCTTCCTGGTGGTCATGCTCCTGACGGTGCTCCTGGTGCGCGGCATCCGCGAGTCGGCCCGCGCCAACAACGTCATGGTGCTGGTCAAGATGGCCGCCATCCTGGTCTTCGTCTTTGCCGGGGCCAGCTTCATCAAGCCGCATTACTGGCATCCCTTCATGCCCAACGGCTGGACCGGCGTGCTCACCGGCGGCTCCATCATCTTCTTCACCTACATCGGCTTCGATTCGGTCTCCACGGCCGCCGAGGAGTGCAAGAACCCGCAGCGCGACCTGCCCATCGGCATCCTGGCCACTCTGCTGGCCTGCACCGTGCTCTACGGCGCGGTGGCCATTGTGCTCAGCGGCATCGTGCCCTGGCAGTCGGTCATGGGCGACGCCGCCCCGGTGGTCAACGCCCTCAAGAAACTCGCCCTGCTGCCCGGCAACGGCGGCCTGCAATGGGTTCGGCTCTTTGTCCTCATCGGCGCCATGCTGGGCATGATCTCTTCCATCCTGGTCTTCCAGCTCGGCCAGGCGCGCGTCTGGTTCGCCATGTCCCGCGACGGCCTGCTGCCCACCGTCTTCAGCCACATCCACCCGCGCTTCCGCACCCCCGCCGTAGCCACCTGGGTCGCCGGCTTCGTGGTCGGCATCCCCGCCGGATTGCTGGACATCGGCACCGTCTCCAACCTCTCCAACATCGGCACCCTCTTCGCCTTTGTCCTGGTCTCCATCGCTGTGCTCATCCTGCGCTATCGCGAGCCGGAGCGGCATCGTGACTTCCGTGTTCCACTTGGCCCGCTCTTCCCGCTCCTGAGCATCGTCTTCTGCATCCTGCTGATGATGGGCCTGGAAGTCATGACCTGGATGGCCTTCTTTGCCTGGCTCTTCGTCGGCCTGCTCATCTACTTCTTCTACAGCCGCCATCGCTCGGAGTTCGCCGGGCTACGATAGACGCGTGGGCCTTGCTGAAAAGTGTGGAGTAGTATTGTTGGTGTTGGCCTTAGCCCCCGGAGTAACACCTAGGTTCGACGCAGAATGCGAATGATAAAAACGCCGGGGCCACTCGCTGTTTGAGGCTCGCGCGGAGTGCCTCTGACGTTTTTGCAAGGAGACGAAATGAAGAGAAGAATTCCAATGCTAACTATGGCCGTCGCACTGATGCTTTCCACGCTTCCGGCGTGCGCGCAATCCACATGGAATGGGCTCCGCTTCGGCATGTCGAAAGAGGAAGCGGACCAAACATTGAAAGCCAAAGGAATGGCAATTAGCGAGAGGAATCCGAACGTGTTCGCAGTCATGCCAACCTATCAGGTTTCTCTACCAGACCTAGTCAAACCGCTTCCATTTAATGCCGAGCTCACCTTTTCCAAGGGAGCATTACAGGGAATCAATCTGAACCTAATAACAGATGAGGCTACGAAGAGCATTGGAAGTCTCTATGCGGTCGTCGACATCGTCAATGGATCGATGAAAAAGGCGTTGATGGCCAAATATGGTAAACCGATCGAGGCAAATGGAGCATGTGACGCGGGGGGCAACGAATTAATGGATATACTATTCAATGGCAATGCCAGCTGTGCTGAGTCCTGGCAATCTCAAGGCCAGCTAATTTCCGTTAAATGGTGGTATGACAAGGAACCAAATTCATTCGTTTACTTTGTCTCTTACCATCCCTCGTCCTCAGATCTATAGCAGAGAAGTTTGCCCAGACCAGAGGAAAGCAATTTGCTTGCCATATTGGGGTTGATTGTGACATAACTCTTTTGTACTTCCATCTCAAGGGGGAGAGGCCATGAAACTCCTTTCGGAGAAGTTCATCCAGAAGAGCATCATCGAGCACCTGTTTCAGAAAGGCTGGAGCCGGGATCTTCGCGCTAAAGAATCCCACGAACACGGCGTAGACATCAAGGTCAGGCACCACAGGTACGCTAGGTATTGGCTGATTGAATGCAAGGGTGATGCCTCGAAGACGGCGAAAAGCCCGCGGTCGAACCGTGAAGTTTGTTTCACCCTTGGGTTAGGCCAGATCATCACGCGGATGAAGAGCGATGGCAAGCGTGGCTACAAGTACGGCTACAAATATGGTGTGGGTTACCCGGAGTGGTTTCGCGATCCGGTCATTCGTCGTTTGCCATATAACGTGGCGGACAAGTTGAACCTGTACGTGTTTCTCGTTGCAGAGGACGGCTCAGTCGACATACTTGACTGGAAGGAATTGAAGAATCTCCAGACGGCCGACAAATCTCGCGTATAGCACACATCACGTCGACATGTGTCGGGTGCCCCATATCTGCCGCGTTTTTGCGGCAGATATGGGATACTACGAACCTCAATCCATCCAGCGCCGTCCGGAACCCAACTAAAAGAGTGACCAGCATCGAGGATTTCATCCGCCTCTAGCCCAAGCCGCCGCCTCTCGCCTCAGCCTCTCTTCGACAGCAGGCAATGCGCTCCCCGCGCCGCAAGCGCTCTATCGAATGTAACCAGCACGCCGCCTGCCGCTTCTGCAACGGCCAGCAACCAGGCATCGGCCCACACCTTTGGGGCGCTCGCCGGACCAGAAGTAATGGTTCGAAAGAACGTGTCGATCCGCGAATTCTCCGGTGCAAAGACAACCCGGTCGTCCGCAAGCAAACTGTCGTAGACGCGCCAAGCCTCGTCGAACGAAAGAGGTTTGTCTTTCATGACTGCCGCTGTGGTAAGCAGGCGAAGCAAGCCGAGCTGCGAAAGCCGGCAGAATGCGATTTGGCCACTCGAGGAGTTCCACCAACGGCGGGCGATCGCGCTGTGAACGTGCTCGTGAGAAACCAGGGCAAGCCAAACGTTCACATCAGGGAAACTCAATGAGGTCATAGAGCTCTTCATTCGTGAAATCAATGTGGCGTCCAGCCGGTGGAACCAGCGACATGTCAAGGTTGAGACGGCGAGGTGGACGCATCGGCTCCGGTTCCGCCACGGCTTGTTCAATGCCGGCCAGAATCAGCTTGCGCGCCGAGCAGCCCTTGCGCGCGGCTGCCTCGTGCAGCCTGCGGTGCAGATCGCGCGGAAGGTCGATGGACGTGCGGATGGCGGAGTGCTCCATAAGGCCATTATGCGTCAGGCGACTTAAATAAGTCAAACCACCAAAGTGATCTCTTTCCAGGGTTTGTTATCCCCCATTTCAATTCTGATTTTCAGATTTCCGTCCCCTCTTCACGGCCTTTACACTCAATCCATGTCGTCCATCGCCGCCTTCATCCGCCGCCTGCCCAAGGCCGAGTTGCATCTGCACCTCGAAGGCGCGATTCTGCCCGCGACGCTGGTCGAACTGAGCGCCCGTCACGACGCCCGCCCGCTCACGCTGGCCGAGGCCAAGGCGCTCTATCAATTCACCGATTTCACCGGCTTTCTGGAAGCCTTTAAGGCCGTCACCGCGCGTCTGATCGGCCCTGAGGACTACGAGCTGGCCGCCTGGCGCATGATGGAGCACCTGGCCGCCCAGGGAGTGGTCCACGCCGAGGTCTATATCTCGGTCGGCGTCATCTACCACTGGCGCGACCACGATTCCGCCGCCTTCGAGCCTATCTTTGCCGGCCTGGAGCGTGCCCGGAAGCGCGCTGAACGCGAGTTGGGCCTCTCGATTTACTGGATCTTCGACGCCGTGCGCCACTTCCCCGTCGAGGAGGCCGAGCGCGTCTTCCGGAAGGCTGCCGAACTCAAGCCCGCTCACCCCTCCATCATCGGAATCGGCCTGGGCGGCGACGAGCGCCGCACCGGCTCCGAGCCATTCCGTGCTCTTTTCCCAGGAAGCGGCGCAGGCCGGGCTTGCGGCTCACCAACCACGCCGGAGAAACCACCGGCCCCGAGGCCATTTGGGAGGCCCTCGCCATCGGCTCGGAGCGCATCGGCCACGCCCTCTCCGCTCTTCAGGATGCAGCTCTCGTCCAAGAGCTAAAAGACCGGAGCAGTGCCGCTGGAATTGTGCCCTACCTCGAATCTCCGCACCGGCGTCTGCCCCTCCTTTGCCGCCCACCCGCTGCGCCCGCCTCTTCGATCTGGGCCTGATGGTCACGCTCAACTCCGACGACCCGGCCTTCTTCGGCTCCGATCTGGCCAACGAATACCTGCTGGCCCACACCGAGCAGGGCTTTACCCGCGACGAATTGCGCCAACTGGCGGCCAACTCCATCCGCGCGAGCTTTCTGCCCGAAGAGGCGAAATCCTCGTGGCTGGCGCGCATTGATTCGACCGAATAATCGGCCAATTCGCGCACCCAATCCTCCGGCTTGCGCTTCCAGATGAGAAACCGTTTACCGTATGGGGTTGTCGATCTATTGCCACAGCTTCGCGCCGTGAAACTTAATCGTCTCGCGGCAATGCGTGGCTCCATCGGGTCCAGGAGTGAGGAATGCAGACAGAATACGATGATGCCGGTCGAATCGATCCAGCTTCGGTCCCGCAAAGAACGCTTTAAACCGGCGCGCGGATGCCGGCGATTGGGCTGGGCACCTTCGGCTCCGATCATGTCTCCGCGGAGCGCATTGCCGAGGCGGTAAAGGCCGCGGCGCGCTGCGGCTACCGGCACTTTGACTGCGCCTCGGTTTACGGCAATGAAGCCGAGATCGGCGGCGCGCTGGCGGAGGTGATGGCCGCGGGCGTCAAGCGGGAGAAGCTGTGGATCACCTCCAAACTGTGGAACGACAAGCACGACCCGCGGGATGTGATCGCCTCCTGCGAGAAGTCGCTCTCTGACCTGCGGCTCAGTTATCTCGACCTGTACCTCGTCCACTGGCCCTTTCCCAACTTTCATCCGCCGGGCTGCGATGTGACCACGCGCAGCAAGGACGCCAGGCCGTACATCCACGCCAACTACATGAAGACCTGGGCCGCCATGGAAGAGCTGCGCAAGCGGGGATTGGTTCGCCACATCGGCACATCGAACATGACCATTCCCAAGCTCAGGCTGGTGCTCCGCGATGCAAAGATCAAGCCGGCAGTCAACGAGATGGAGCTGCATCCGCATTTTCAGCAGCCGGAGCTTTTCGAGTTTGTGCGCGCGAACGGGATGCAGCCCATCGGGTATTCGCCGCTCGGATCGCCGCATCGCCCGGAGCGGGATCGTACCCCGGAGGACACCTCGCCCACCGAGGATCCTGTGATCCTGCGCATTGCCGAACGGCATGGCGTGCATCCCGCCGTGGTCTGCATCAAGTGGGCTGTGCAGCGCGGACAAACGCCCATTCCCTTTTCCGCTAATCCGAAAAACATCTTCAACAACCTGCTAGGAGTGACCGGCGATCCATTGAGCGAAGAGGAGATGCGGCAGATCGCCGCTCTGGACAGAAATTGCCGCCTCATCAAGGGCCAGGTCTTTCTGTGGAAAGACGGGCAAAGCTGGGAGGACCTGTGGGACGTGAATGGCGAGATTACTCCGGCTTAGCCTGTTCACTCACGGCTTGATTTGATTGCAGTTTTGGAACGAGGGAGATCTGGAAGATGGAAAAGACGATGCAGGCAGCCTATCTGCCGGGAAACAGCACTGTAGAGATGCGAACGGTTCCCGTGCCTAGCCCGGGACACGGAGAGGTTTTGATTCACGTGAAAGCCTCTACCATCTGCGGTTCGGACATTCGCTGCATTTATCACGAACATCTGGGCAAGGGGCCGGAAGGCTATCAAGGCGTGATCGCCGGACACGAGCCCTGCGGCCAGATTGTGGAAGCCGGTCCGGGTTGCCGGCGCTTCAAGGCGGGAGATCGCGTCATCGTTTATCACATCTCCGGCTGCGGCGTGTGCAACGACTGCCGGCGCGGCTACATGATCTCCTGCACCAGCGAGAAGTACAGGCGCGCCTACGGTTGGCAGCGCGACGGCGGCATGGCGGATTACATGATCGCCGAGGAGAAGGATTTGATCGCGCTGCCCGACGAGCTTTCCTACGCCGACGGCGCGCAGGTGGCCTGCGGATTCGGAACCGTCTACGAAGGCATCGAGAAGATCGGAATCGATGGCAATCATGCGGTGCTGATTACCGGCCTGGGACCGGTGGGGCTGGCGGCGGCGGCGATCGCCCGCAAACTTGGCGCGCAGAAGATCATCGGGGTTGACGTCGTCGATGTGCGGTTGAAGCTGGCCAGGGAGCTGGGCCTTTGCGACGAGGCGCTGGTCTCCAGAGCGGAGAACGTCGCCCAGATCAAGCAGATGACCGGCGGCTACGGCGTCGAGCGCGCCATTGAGTGCTCCGCCCATGCGGCGGCGCGCGCCGTTGCCGTTCGCGCCACGCGCAAGTGGGGCAAGATTGTTTTCATCGGCGAGGGCGGATCAGTCGAGATCAATCCTTCGCCGGATATGATTCACGACCAGAAGACGGTATACGGCTCCTGGGTTACATCCACCTGGCTGATGGAGGAGCTGGTGGAGCGGCTGGTGCGCTGGAATCTGCATCCGGCCGACATTATCACCCATCGCTTCCCGCTCGGCCGGGCCGCGGAGGCTTATGCTTTGATGGCCTCCGGCAAATGCGGAAAAGTCGCGGTTTGCGCGGATGAGGAGTTGAACGTCCCTGAACGCTGATACAGTGGAGTGAAGATTTCAGTTGACAGTAGAGTAGGCTGATATTCGCACATGAGAGGACGCCATGAAGCCAATAGCAAAATGGGAAAAGACTCTTGATGAGCGGCTGCCGTTGTTTGGCCATCGCAACTGGATTGTGGTGGCCGATGCAGCCTATCCCGTCCAGACCAGCCCGGGAATTGAAACCATCGTCTCCGGAGTAAGCCAGCAGGCAGCTCTCAAGACAGTGCTTGCCCACCTTCGCGCCTGCAAACACGTTCGTCCCGTCGTCCACGTGGACCGGGAATTGGCGCTTGTTGAAGAGAAGGATGCAACCGGGATCGACAGTTATCGCAACTGGCTTAAGGGAGCATTGAAGGGGCTAAGTGTCACCATGACCGCGCACGAGGAAATCATCGCTAAAGTGGACCGCGCCGCGCATATGTTTTCCGTGCTCATCGTCAAGACGGCGATGACTATTCCGTATACCTCGGTCTTCATCGAGCTGGGCTGCGGCTACTGGGATGCAAATGCGGAGGCCCGGTTGCGGGCAAGAATGTAACGCGCAGATAAACAGAAGATCGAGCGAAAGAACCAGGGAGTAATTTTCGTCTCATTTAATAGCGAGGTAGTGCCTTAATGCCTGTTGCAAGTATGAGCAGCACAGCCAAAACGCCATCTAAGAGCGGAATCTTTCCCGCCGGACAGATGATTCTCTTCATCCTGATTACGGCGCTCTTTTTTCTATGGGCGATACCTAACAACCTCAACGATGTGCTCATCAAGCAGTTCATGAAATCCTTCGAGATTTCACGCTTTCAGGCGGGGTTGGTGCAGTCGGCGTTTTACATTGGGTATTTTTTGCTGGCCATGCCCGCGGCGCTACTCATGCGCCGGCTGGGCTATAAGGCCGGCTTTATTATCGGGCTGCTGCTCTATGGAATCGGCACCTTTCTCTTCTGGCCGGCGGCGCTGGTGGGGCAGTACTGGTTTTTCCTGATGGCGCTGTTCGTCATTGCCAGCGGGCTGTCTTTTCTGGAAACGGCTTCCAACCCCTTCATTGCGCAGATGGGCTCGCCGGAGACCTCCGAGCAGCGGCTGAACTTTTCGCAGTCCTTCAACCCGCTGGGCTCGATTGTGGGCGTCTTCATCGGCAAAATCTTCATCTTCTCGGGCATCGAATTGCAGCCCGCGCAGATTGACGCGATGAAGAAAGCTGGAACGTATGCGAGCTATCTCCACGAGGAGATCCTGCGCGTAAAAATGCCCTACCTTTTTCTCGGCGCGGTTGTGCTCGTATGGGCATTGCTGATTGCGCTCAAAAAGTTCCCGGCGATTCACAGCGAACACGAGGATGGCGGCGACCACGGGCACTTCCGCGATTTGCTTCATCATCGCCATTTTCTGCTGGCAATATTCGCGCAGTTCATGTACGTGGGCGCGCAGGTGGGCACCTGGAGCTATTTAATCCAATACGTACAGGACTCCACCCACCTGCCCGAAAAGCCCGCCGCAAATTACCTGATTGCTTCCCTGGTGGCATTCGGCATCGGGCGCTTCGTTTCCACCGCGTTGATGCGCGTGGTGCGGCCTAACCGGCTGATGGGCGCGTATGCGGTCATCAATGTGCTGCTGGTCACTGTGGGCGTGCTGCATCCGGGCTGGATCGGCGTCTGGGCGATGGTGCTGACCAGCTTCTTCATGTCGCTCATGTTTCCCACTATCTTTGCCTTGGGACTCAAAGGGCTTGGTCCCAACACCAAAATTGGCGGGTCGCTCATCGTCATGGCCATTGTGGGCGGCGCGGCGCTGACCCCGCTGATGGGGTTGATCAACGACCGCACCCACAGCATCGCGCTGGCCTATCTGGTGCCCCTTGCGGGTTACGCCTCGGTCGCGGCCTACGCATACCTGGGAGCCACAAGGGAGCAGCGGAGCACCCCGTTCGAAGCGAGTAACCTCTGATCGACGCATGAACTTGCCGAAGTGTTAGTTGCGAGCCGGAATGAGCGGAATTGCGGTATCATGCTTGCAGGAGAAAGCTGCCATGTCCACTGAGCCAGAAGCCCCAGCCGCCGCGGAAGGGGCTGGGGAAAAGACTGCGGAAGAAACAAAGGAATCCAGCACGCTGAAGGTGAATTGGCTGGCTCTCGGTGGGGTTGACTGTGGCTGCGGTAGGCTTCTTTGTGGGCCGCGAAATACTTAGCCGCTACAAGTTCAACCACCGCAACCCCTACGACTTCTACACTCACGCCGGGGAAAAGCAGACCGGCGAGTTCGGCCTGGGCGTCTAAGTCCGCTTTATTCTTTTCGATCGCAGAATGCCGCCTTCGGGCGGCATTTTGCATTTGTGGCTCTTCTTGAAATTGCGGCGGCGAATTTCCCGCCGGAGAATTGATCTCTGACGCAACATCGGCTCAACGGGCGCGGGCCAGAACCACGGTCACATCATCGGGCTGCTCCGCATCGCCGATCCAATCCGCCACGGCGCCGGTAATGACGTCGCCGATGCGGGAGAGCGGCTGGTGACGATGCTCCTTGAGTCAGCGCGATCAGCCGTTCCTCTCCGAACTCGCCTGAGTCGTTCTCCGGTTCGGTAACGCCGTCGCTGAATGCGACGAACAGATCGCCCGGCTGCATCCAGATCGTGGATTCACCATAGACCGCGCCATCAAAAAGCCCCACGACCGTGCCCGAGGTGTCGAGGCGGGACGAAGCTGCCATTCTCGCCAAGCATGATGGGCGGCAGGTGGCCTGCATTGCAATAAGTCAACTCGCGCAGCGGCCTCGTCATAGCAGCCCAGAAACATGGTCGCGTACTTCTCCGGCGAGGTGCAGCGAAAAAGTTGATTGTTCAAGCTGCTCATCAACATGCCGATTGAAGGCCGCGCTTGGGCAGCGCCGTCTCCCCAGAAAACTCATGCTGCGATCGCCATTGGATTGCACGGCCCGTTCCCAACGCCGGTATCGAGTCCATGCCCAACACCGGCGAGTATGCGCGGACGAAGGCATGCGCGGTGGCCATCAGCAAAGCGGCGGATATTCCCTTTCCGCTGATATCGCCCATCGCCACCACCAGCTTGTCGCTGCCGATGGGGATGAAGTCGTAGTAGTCTCCGCTGACCGAGCGCGCCGGACGGCAGACGCCGTAAACCTCCAGGGAGGCAAGTTCCGGCAACTCGCGGGGAAACAGCACGTTCTGCACTTCGTAGGCAATGGCCAGTTCGCTCTCCATTTGCTGCATCCGCTTTTGCTCGGCCAGCAGCTCGACCAGTGATTCGCTCATGGAGTTGAACGATTGTTGCAACTCCGCCAGTTGGTCGCTGCCGCGTACCCGGATGCGATGAGTGAGATCGCCGCGGTTGATATGCTCCGTGGCGCTATAGAGTTCCGCCACCGGATCGCGTCATGCTGCGCGTCAGGCGTATGCCGATATAGAGCGCCGCCAGCTCCACCAGTCCCAGCAGAATCGCGATGCCCATGAGTACGTAGCGCAGTATAGTTCGCCTTGTCGCCCATGTAGGCGAACAAGGCGCTGTACAGCAGCGATGGCCGGGTGGCGACAATGATCGCGCACTGCTGCCGGCTTTCCGCCTTCCCAGTCGAGTGTCTTGAAGAACGAGGGAAAACTGAAGGACGGATCGAAGCGGCTGGAAGAGGGCGCAAGGGGCGCTGTCTGCACTAGAGGCGCGCGTGTCTGGCCGGCCTCTTGGCGGGGGCTCGATGTGCAGGATCGCCACTTCGATCAGGCAGAATCAACGTCGCCGAGCCCAGATGCGCCGTGGCTGCCTGAAGCATTCCGTGCGCAATGGGAAGGTCGGAGATCAGGGTGCGCTGCTCGCCGCCCACAGCGAAACGCTTGACCGCTCTCAGATGCAATAGATCCCCATCGAGAACGAAACCGCTGAAATCTCCCTTGACCGTATCCGGCGCCTTGACGGGGTGAGCCTTCAAGCGCTCGCCTCCGGCGGAGAGTGTGAAACCCTCGTCTCCCTGCCAGACGGTAACTGTGCGTCCGGGAAATCTATCCGCGGAAACCATGGCTGCGGCAACTGTGGAGAGGCCGGCGGCAAGCGGCTTTCTCTGACTCTCCGGAAGCGCTCAGAGAGCTCCACCGCACGGCCATGGCCTCATTCTCCGCATCCAGATGCCGCAAGGCCGACTGCAGATTCGTGATCGCGACATAGTCGGCAAACTGCCCGGCAAACAGATGGTCACTCAAGCCCACCATGGACAGTATCAGCACAATGGGAATTACACCGATGAAGACATAAGTGACGATCAGTCGATGACGCAGCCGCCACATGACACGCCGCTTGGCCCAGCGGGCGACAAGCCGCAGAGCGCACAAAGACGAAAATCAGGGCAAAGAATACCGTCCAGCCGCCCGGCTTCGTGCTTGAACCTGAGCCTCTCAGCCAGCCGAGAACGTAGAGCAGAACGCTCAATCCGCCGGACCACAGCGTGACGCGGCCCCACTTCGTCCTGGGGTGCAGGCTCCGTCTCACAAGAGCCTTGAGAGCGCTAAGATCGGGAAGTTTGATCATGGTTGCGGTCTCGTGCTCTGAAAAACCAGCACTTGGGGCGATTGTACCCAACTTACCTCGATTCCGGTGTACTTATAACGCCACCTTTTCGTCTGCCGAAGACCCTCCCGAAGTTAAAACCGTGCATCTCCAGCGCCACTCACCCGGCGGTTCCTGTTTCCCTGATACCGGTTCCCTGTCTTCTGCGTTACCCTAAGGAGCTATGGGCCGCATCCGCGTACTTCCCGACCAGGTTGCCAACCAGATCGCCGCCGGCGAGGTGGTGGACCGGCCTGCCTCGGTCGTAAAAGAACTCCTGGAGAACGCCCTGGACGCAGGGGCAACCCGCATCCGCGTCGAGGTGGAGGCCGGCGGCCGCAGGCTGATCCGCATCAGCGACGACGGCTGCGGCATGAGCCGCGACGACGCCCTGCTGGCCTTCGAGCGCCACGCTACCTCCAAGCTCCGCACCGTCGACGATCTGCTCTCCATTTCGACCCTCGGCTTTCGCGGCGAGGCGCTGCCCTCTATTGCCTCGGTAGCCCGCGTCACGCTGGAAACGGCCACCGGTCCTCCACGGACGGTGAAACCGCCGGAACGCGGCTGGAGATTGCCGGGGGGAAAATTCTCCGCGTGGAGGACGCGGCCCTGCCACGCGGCACGACGCTCGCCGTCGCCGACCTTTTCTTCAACACGCCCGGCCCGCCGCAAATTTCTCCGCGCCGAATCGACCGAGCTGGCCCACGTGACGGCGCTGGTCACCCACTACGCCCTGGCCCATCCGGAAAAGCACTTCGAGCTGCTTTCGGCCACGCACACCGTCGTCTCCGCGCCGCCTGTTACGCGCACGGCCGAGCGCATTTACCAGATTTTCGGCAAGGACACGCTGGCCCAACTGCTTCCCGTAGCCGCCGAACTCCCGCTGGAACGCGCTGGCCTGCCCGAGCCGCCGCCCTGGAAGAAGAACCCAGAGCGAGCCCAGCCCGCGTCCCCGGCACCCTGCGGCTGACCGGCTTCTACTCCAAGCCCGAACTGCAAAAGCTCAACCGCAACTCGATCTATATCTTTGTCAACAAAAGGCTTATCCGCGACCGGCTGCTGATGCACGCCATCACCGAGGCCTATCGCAACGTGATTCCGCCCACCAGCTTCCCGGTGGTGCTGCTCTTCCTGGAAATGCCGCCCGAAGAGGTGGACGTGAACGTACACCCAGCCAAGACCGAGGTCCGTTTTCGCCAGCAGAGCCTGATCCACGACTTTGTTCGCGACAGCCTGCGCACTGCGCTCGTCAAGGCGCGGCCCGCCGCCGGTTTTCTGGCCGCGCTGGACTCCGCGCCCGCCGCCAGCCCTTCGCTGATGCCGCCGGCCGCATCGCATTTGCCCGGCGCACCCGACAGTGAGCCATTGCCTCAGCCGCTCGACTCCGATCCTGACGCGTTCCAGGCCGCCAGGGCTGACGCCGAAGCCTTCGAGCTGACGCCACACCTTCCTACGCCCGTTCCCGGCAAGCTGCCCTTTGCCGCCCAGAGCTTCCAACCCGGCGGCTGGGACAACCGGCAGGCGTGGGGCGAGGCAGCGGCGGCGCTCTTCCAGCCGGCCAGCCTGCCGCCCGCTGGCGACTGCTCCCCAAGCCCTGGCGACTCACCCGGCACCAATCCCGCGATGGAAACGGCCCTGGTCGAGGCCGAGCAGGCCGCCGCCAACCTCAACCAGCTCGGCTCGCTCCGCCCGCTGGGGCAGTTGCGCGAATCGTTCATTCTGGCCACCGGCGAAGACGGTTTGTGGATTATCGACCAGCATGTGGCACACGAAAGAATTCTTTTTGAAAAAATATTAAGAGACCGCCAGGTTGAAAAAGTAATGCGCCAAAGGTTACTTATGCCCCTTCTGGTGGAACTAAAGGCATCACAAATGGTGGTCTTCGCGGGCATCGCCGAAGAACTGGAACGCAACGGTTTTGAGGTGGAACCCTTTGGCCCTCAAACACTTGCGGTAAAAGCCGCCCCGGTTGGCCTGGAGGGAGCGGCTCTGGAGCGGATGTTGGCCGAGGTGATCGAGCAATCCAGCGCAGATTCTGACGAACCCACGCAGAATCATGATCTTACGGCTCTCCGCACGCGTATTGCCGCCTCCATCGCCTGTCATTCCGCCATCAAGGTCAATACGCCTCTTGACCCGGCTCGTATGGAGTGGTTACTCTTGGAGTTAGCGAAAACGAGCCACCCAACCAGTTGCCCGCATGGACGTCCAATCGCTTTGCTGTATTCTTGGAAGGAGATCCAGCGGGCCTTCCATCGGATTTAAATGTGGTGGAAGGTGGCAGCCCTCCTCTTAGGGGACGGGGCAGCCCGGCGCTTACGCCAGCCTGGAAGCGAGGTTTTTCTTTGACATCGGAACAATTGGAAGCATCGCGCGCCGAACGGATGCGCCTGAATGGACACGGGACACTCTCGCCTGGAGGATGCCCGGACGTGGATTGAGGAGACGGGGTTGTGTCTCTTTTTGCCCAAGCGGCAGTTTTCTTCCTCCATTGCGCCATCGTTTGTTGAAGCGGTAGCCGGCAGGCGCGATTCCTCCCCTGACCGCAAAGATATTGCCATAGCTGAAGAGTTGCTGGTACGCCTGGAAACAGACGGCGTAGTTGTGCGGCTGAACCTGCTGGGCCTGCCCGGCGAGGCGCCGGACTTCGTGGTGGCAAGCTGGGTTCTGCCCTACGTCTATGCCCTACGCGGCGACCGCGACTGGCGCCGCATTCCGCAACTGACGGGTTCGCGCCAGGTTTCGCAACTGGCTATCCAGGCTTACAAGCTGCTGGAGACGGGCGGCGACACGACCCTCAGCAAACTCACCCGCGCGCTAGGCAGGGAAGTGACGGAAGCTGCTGTTCTGCGCGCCATTACCGAGCTCTGGCAACAACTCCGCATTATCCCGGTTGTTTCCGCCCCCGGCCAGGCTGCCTCTGTGGCAACTGCTCCGCCAGCGTTTCCAGAAAGCCATTGCCGAAGGCGCCTCCACCTCCCAGGTGACGGCCATCTCCGTGCTGGCCTCCATCTACCTGCAAGCGGTGATCGCCGCCAGCATGGAAGATGTCGAGCTGTTTCTGGCCCCGCTCACGGCCCGCAGCAAGGTGCGCGAGGTGCTGCGCGGCCTGGTGGCCACGCGCCAGGTGCACACCCTCTCGCTGGGGCAAGCGCCCCACTACTATGTCGCCGGCACGCTGCCGGAGTTCGCCCCCCCTCCTACGATCTACGCCAGCGCATCCATTCCGGCCTCGGCATATTTTTTGCGCTCCCATGATGAGGAGTTGCCGGAGCCTGCCGCCGCAAAGCAGAGATCTTCAACTGCGCCAGCCCTGGCCGCGCCGCACAAGCCTGCCGAGCCTCTTACCCCGGACGCCGCGCAAGCCTGCTGTGAGCGGAAAACCCGCAACCGGCGCGGCCCCATTTCAGCCGTCCGGCCGCGCACTCCCGGGATCGCAAACCGGCGAAATCGTCTTCCGGAAGCCGTCTGGTGCGGCATGCAGGCGCCGGTCCTGCCAACGGGAACGGCTCCAACGGAAAAATCAGGCCGGCATCCCGCCCATCCGCTTCCGGCGCACATTCCGCCAAGGCGGCCGCTCCCGCCTGGACCACAGCGAAAAGGAAGCCAGCGCAAGGTACACCCCAACGGCGCCAAGACCGCCGGCAAGCCCGGGGCAACCTCTCGGAAGGCCTCGCGGCCTGCTCGCTTAGTCAGCAGCCGGAAGCCCGCCATGACCGCCAGTTCAAAGGCGGGTAACGGCAAGAGGTTTGGCCTGGCTGCCCGGCCCAGGCACGGAACAAAGAAACGCGGATGAGCGCCCCTTCCGTCAGCTCTCACCAGCCGGCCCACAAGATCATCGTCGCCATCGACGGCCCAGCCGGAGCGGGAAAGAGCACCATTGCCCGCAATCTGGCCCGGCGTTTCGGCCTGCTGAACCTGGAGACCGGGGCCATGTACCGAGCCTTCGCTCTCAAGGCTCTGCGGGCGGGCATCTCTCTTGAAGAGAGCAAAAGCCTGGAAGGCCTTGCCGCCGAAACCTCGATCCGCCTTGAACCCGGCAAGGAGGAAAATCGCGTCCTGCTCGACGGCGAGGACGTGACCGGCCTGATTCGCAATCAAGCTGTTACCGAAGCCGCCTCCCGGGTCAGCGTATGGCCCGCCATTCGCGCCTGGATGGTCTCGCCTGCAGCAGCAGATGGGCGCCCAGGGCGGGGTGGTCATGGAGGGCCGCGACATCGGCACCGTGGTCTTTCCTCAGGCCGAGGTCAAAATCTTTCTGGATGCGGCCCCCGAGGTGCGGGGCATGCGCCGCTACGATCAGCTAGGCTCACAGCCGGCCCAGCAGCCTGAAGAGGTGATCCGCGACCTGAGGGAACGCGATCTGAGGGACCGCAACCGCGCCAATTCCCCTCTCAAACCAGCCCCGGACGCTGTTCTGCTGGATTCGACCCATCTGACGCTGGAAGAGGTTTTGGCCGCCGCCGAGGCCATCGTGGCCGCAAAGCTCGCCACCGCAGCCTCCAGCAAGCAGTGAAATTCAGCTTTTATCATGTGACTTTTCTGCTTTTCTGTGCGAGAATAACCTTCAAGTGCACCTCTTCCCTTAAGGTGTTGTTCAATTCATCCGGCAAGACTTAAAGCGCAAGAGGCACTTTCCGCTTTTTCGCCGAATTTTATATCGCTTACATTCCTGGCTGGAGGATGAAATGGCACCATCTTGCCGTGTTTGCGGTTTTTCTGATTTTCGCACCTCGCGTTTTCGTTTGGTGCCGGACCTGGCGCATTTGCTACTTTTGCGCCTACCGGCGCGCTGCCGGAATTGCGACGAGCGGACCTTTATCCCCCTCAGGCATTATCTCGTTTTGTATCGCGCGCACAAGGAGCGCCACAAGGCGCATCCCGTCACGAAATAACGGTAGAACAAGCCGGCAGGCGCGGTTGCTTTCCAACCCATACATATTCGTTTTGTTTCCCTTCAAGAGGCGGGACGAGTTGTACGCTGGAATCTTTTTCCAGCAGCTCAATATTTTGCATTCGCCCGTGCTGCGGCGGAATACGATAGGCTCATAGATGTATGGAAGTCACTTGCACCCGCTGCCACCAGACCATCCTGGCCGAGAACTGCTACTGTCCCGCGTGTGGTTTGCCGCAACTGGTGTACCCGACCGACGTTCCCCCTGGGCAGACCCCGCCAGAACACTGGGATGGGGCAGATCGGGATGCGGGCAGCGTCGATTGGAAGCCGGCCTTGCGCGCGGCTATGCTGCTGGCGGTTCCCGCCGGGCTTTTATCAAGCGGTGTTTCGCCTCTCGTCGCTCTGGGACTGTTGTGGATGACAGCCGCGGGCGTTTGGGCGGTGGTGCTTTACATGCGCAGCCAGCGACCGGCCTGGATCACCATCGGTGCCGGCGCCCGCATCGGCCTGGTCACCGGCTTGCTGGCCGGTTGGGTGGCTTTTGGAGTCAGCAGCGGCGCCCTGTTTGTTCAGCGGTTTCTGCTTCATCAATCCAGCCAGATTGACGCGGAGTGGAAGACTTCCGTTGAGGCCAGCCAGCAGCTTGCAGCTCAGATGGGCTTTTCTGACGTAGCAGCAGATGCAGGCCCAAAAAGCCTTGATGCTCTCGCCCGAGGGTCACGCCGGCTTCGCGACCTTCAGCATCATCTTCAATGCGGCCTTTTTGCTGTTATTTGCGGCTGCGGGCGGCGCCTTGGGGGCGCGGCTGATGAACCGCAAGCGTCAGCCGGAGGTCTAGGGCCTGTTGAGTGCAGCCAGACAGCTTTTCCAGCCCCGCATAGCCAGAATTCCAGCTTGTAAAGCCCTTTCGATTCCCTTTTTTTCTTGACAACTTGCTCACAGGCACGAAACCCTCGTATCATCCAACGAGAAGCTGGCTGCAAGATGCTGCTCTGACAGCCAGGCAGCGAGAAAACCCATGAGCGAAGCCATAAGTAAATCCTCCATGCGCATCAAGGGCAGGCTGATGTCCGCCTCCGAGGTCGAGCGAACACTGGTGCGCCTGGCCCACGAGATCGTGGAAAAGAGCAATGGCAGCAAGGACCTGGCCCTGGTCGGCATCAAGCGCCGCGGCGTTCCGCTGGCTGAAAGGCTGGGAAAGCTGATCTCCGGCATCGAGAAGCGCAGGGTCGATACCGGCATTCTTGACATCCAGTTCTACCGCGACGACCTGACGACCGCGGATGTTCGCCCGGTGGTTACCCCGGGCGCCATCGGCTTTGACGTGGAGGGTCGCGATGTGGTTCTGTGCGACGATGTGCTCTACACCGGCCGGACGGCCAGGGCTGCTCTCGATGCATTGTTCGATCACGGACGGCCGCGCCGCGTGCAACTGGCCGTGCTGATTGACCGCGGCCATCGCGAGCTGCCCATCGAGGCCACCTATGTCGGCAAACACGTGCCTACCAGCCGCCGCGAAATCATCGAGGTCAAGTTCCAGGAGGTCGACAACGACGAGCAGGTTCTGCTGGTCGAACGGGTCGATTAGAGCTTGCGCATGCCGAGGACGCGATGGCCGGCGAGCTTGTTCTTGCGCACATACACCAGCCGGTTATTGCTTTCGGGGTCGGTGGGAAGCAGAAAGAAGCCTGGATCCACGAGATAGCGAAGCGAGTTGCAGACGATCCCCTCCATGACTTCGCCATCGAGAAACTGCAAGCGCATCCATATCCCATCGACGACGGGCGCGCGATCATGAAAGTTGAGATGCTGGTGATCCGGGTCTCCCTCAAAACTGTTTACATAGAACATTGCCTTGATATCTTTGGCTGATACTGTCTTGACGGTATTCGAGTGGAGCAGGCGAATCTTGAAGGTCTCCGCCGGCCTGCGGGAGTCGCTGCGCAACAACTCCTCTACGGTGCTCCAGGCAGGGGAATCGATGTACCCCTTGATCGTCCTCGATCCGAGCTGGATCACCACCTTTTCCCCTCGCGGTGAACCAGGGGCGCTTGCTCGCGCGGTCTATGCCTTGTGATCCGGGTTTCGGACGAGCTGCTTTTGCGGCGGAGCGAGATTGTACTGCTTGATCTTGTACAGCAGAGCCTTGTAGCTGATTTGCAGGTCGCTTGCGGCTGCCTTTCGATTCCATCCGGTACTCTCCAATGTTCTTGCGATAGCGGCGGATTCCGCGCCGCCTTTCAAACTTCGCACGAGATGCTTCAGACTTCCATTGCCGCCGGCGCCTTCCCCGCCTGGCGCCGTCGATTCCGCGCCGCGCCAGGGACGCAGCTCGTCAATAATGGCATGCTCATCGTCCAGGATGATGTAGCGCTTGATAGTATTTTCCAATTCGCGAAGATTGCCCGGCCACGAGTAGCTGTTGAGAGCCTGCATGAGCGCAGAGCGAAATCGGCAAGGGCGCGCAATCGTACTTGGCGGCCACCTTGCGCATGAAGTGGCGGGCCAGTATGGGAATCTCCTCGACGCGCTCGCGCAGCGGGGGCATCTTCAGCGTGAAGCCGTTCAGACGGTAGTAAAGGTCTTCTCGAAAGGCTCTTTTGCGCAATAGCCGCCTTGATGTCGATGTTGGTTGCGGCAATCACGCGCACATCGACCTTGACGCTGGACCGGCTGCCCAGGCGCGAGAAGCTTCCGTCTTGAAGAACCTGCAGAAGTTTGGCCTGCAAGACGGCAGGCATCTCGCCAATCTCGTCCAGGAAGATGGTGCCGCCGTTGCATATTTCAAACTTACCGGGCTTGGATTTGATCGCTCCGGTAAACGCGCCCGGCTCATAACCGAAGAGTTCACTTTCCAGCAGATCGGCGGGCATGGCCGCGCAATTGACCTTCATGAAGCTGCGCTGGCTGCGGGCCGACATCTTGTGAATGAACAGGGTCGCGACTTCCTTGCCGGTGCCGCTCTCTCCCAGAATGAGGACCGGGATGTCGGCGCGCGCCACCAGCCGGCATTGGGATTCGATCTCCCGCATGCGCTTGCTCGCCCTGACAAACGATGTTTCCTCATCGAGGGGAATTTCCGTCGAACTCTTCGTCCCCGCCGTCCTGCACTTTGCCGGCCTCCGAGAGGCACAGATGCACAGCCAGATCGATGTCGGCTTTCCTGAAAGGCTTGAGAATCACGTCCGCGGCGCCCATGCGAGTGGCCGCCATAACTTCCTTCAATTCGGCTGAGCAGGTGAGCAGAATAATCGGAAGCGATGGCCTGGAGGAGCGAAGTTTTGTAAGCAGGCCGAGCGCGTTCTGCCCGGCTCCGTCTCCGGCAATGTGCCAGTCCATCAGGAGCAGGTCAGGCGGGGGAGCTTCTTTCAAGCTGCGGAGCAGTTCCGCGGCCTCGGTAAACAGGCTCACGCTGTATCGGTCAGAGAGAATGCGGTGAAGGTAATTCAGGACTGCGGAATCCGGGTCAAGAGCCGCGATAAGAGGCTTGCGCTTGCTCTTCGTCTTCATCGGCCGCTCCTGATGGATCGTTCACCACCCGGTTTCTCCTATTGTCGAACCCTTTATGGGAGACTACCTCCTCGGTTCATGGTCAGTACGAAGATGGGTCGAACCATCCTTGCGGTGATATTGCAGTGGAATGCAGAACACAGCTTCCGCCCGGTATGGAGACCTCATTTCGTGAAGAGGGAAGGGGAGGATTCACTCCCTCGCAGATGGAAAATAATTGCTACTGATTCCCCATAGTACCACCGGAAAGTGGTAATTGATTCGCTCTTGTGTGCAAATATTTACATACTCAAGTTTAGCAATTGGTAATCAAATCAGGAAAAATCAACCATTTAGAACACAGTCATCTTGTGTAAAAGGTTACCCATGTGCGGCTATATGGTTACCGCGATCGGATCGTTTGGCTGTCGAGTTGCTACACCAAGATTGAACCGCATTATCAGATCTGGACAGAGCATGCCTTCAGCGCGCGCCACTGAATCTGTCGATATCCACGACCTGCCTCCGATTGAGGTGATCTTCGGGCAATCCTCCTTGATGGCCGCGGCTCGCGAGAAACTGGAACGGGTTGCCGCGACAACCATTCCGGTGCTGTTGCAGGGCGAGAGCGGGACGGGCAAGGAGATTTTTGCCAAGTTGCTGCATGCGAACTCGAATCGCTCAAAGGGCGCCTGGGTCAAGGTGGCCTGCCCTGCGATTCCGCATACTCTGATCGAGTCGGAGCTGTTCGGTTATGAAAAGGGCGCATTCACCGGAGCGTATGCGACCAAGCGCGGCCGCGTGGAACTGGCGCATATGGGCACCCTGTTCCTGGATGAAATTGGCGATCTGGATTTATCCGTGCAGGCCAAATTGCTGCAGCTGCTTCAGGATGGCAGCTTCATGCGGGTTGGGGGGCAAGAGTCGAGAACCGTCAACACCCGGCTGGTCAGCGCGGCCAGCCAAAGCCTGCGGCAAAAAGCTGAAAATGGCGGCTTCCGGCTGGACTTCCTGTTCCGCATCAACGCCGTGACCATTGAGTTGCCGCCGCTGCGTCAACGGACGATGGACCTGCCGATGCTGATTGACTACTTTCTCGAGCTGCACGCAAAGACGTTTCGCGGCAATCCGAAGCCGCTTTCGCGAGAGGTGATGCGCCTGATGCAGCGATACAACTGGCCGGGAAACATCCGGCAACTGGAAAATATGATTCGCGGCTACGTTTTGATCGGCAACGAAGAGGTTCTGGCTGCGGAGCTTGTTGCGTCTCTCCCGGTCAGCTTCGACCCGGCTGAACACGGAGATCGATCTGTCCAGCCCCATCTCCCTGAAAGAGATTACCAGGGCCGCCACGCAGGATCTGGAGCGGCAGATCATTCTGAAGGTGCTGGAGGCGAATGGCTGGAGCCGCCGCAAGACCGCCAAATGGCTGAATATCAGCTACCGATCGCTGCTTTACAAGCTGCAAGACGCCCACGTTGAAGCGAAACCGGAATAAACGAACTATATCCATCCCCGGGCGGCATAGTAGACGATTTTAGCGGATTCGCCCAGCATGGTCTCGAAAGCAGAGAAGCGCCCGTCCCAATGCTCGGTGGCGTGAAGCACGTCCGGTACCGCCATGGGCGCGACATCGATGCCCGCCTTGCGGAAGGCACGAAGCGCGCGATACATATGAAAATCGCTGGTGAGCAAAACCTTCTTGCCGGGCAGGTTGTGGATCAGGCGCGCCGTCTCCAGGGCATTTTCGCGCGTGCTGATGGATTTCGGCTCGATGACGAAGGCTTCGCGTGGAATGCCATCGGCGATCAGGAAGTCGAGGACGCCGGGGTCGCCGCTGCCGCAAATCACAATCTTGCTGAAGCCTCCGGTTTGCCGTGCAAAAAGCGCCTGTCGCGCGCGCCAGTAAGACGAATACGAGATGCCGCCATACAGATCGTCGGCCGCGGCGCTTAACAGGATGAGAACGTCGCCTTTGGGCTGCTCAATGGGGCCGGAGTACACCTGTGCCCACCACGAGACGATGGGAGTGGAGAGCACCAGCACGGTGGTGAGCCCGATGAACGCGAGCAGGCGGTAAATCCATCGGCCGATTTTGCGCAGAATCATCATTCGCTGCCTTTCGCGCGGGCATGTGCAAGCGAAGCGAAGATTTCCATCAACTCGGCCGCGACCGCATCCCAGCTGCGGCTACCGAATGCAGAGATGGCCTGGGCGTCCCATGTTCTATCCATCACTGATGCAAGAGCCTGAGCCAGTGCGCCGGCATCGCGAGGAGGCACCAGCCTGCCGCACGCCTCGTTCATAATCTCAGGGATACCGCCGACATTCGTGGCAACCACGGGCCTGCCGCCGGCCAGCGCCTCAAGCACTACGTTGGGGCAGCCTTCCATGTAACTCGGCAGGGTAACCAGGTTGGCCGCCGCCATCCATTCGGCTACCTCGTCAAAGGCGCAACCGGGCAGCGCGTGGATGTAGCCGGCGGCGTTGCTGGCCTGAATGGCTCTTTGGATGAGAGGCCTGTCCGGTCCCTCGCCGACCAGATATACGTGCAGCTTCGGGCGCTGTGGATGCAGTGATGCCGCCGCCTTGACCAGTTCACGAAGACCTTTCTTCACATCCATGCGCCCGATGTAAACGACGGCCTGCGACGCCGGGTCGATGCCGAGCTTTTGCCTCGCCTCAAGACGATCTCTGACATGGAAAATGGAAAGGTCGCAACCGTTGACTACGGCATGGGTCTTCTCAGTCGAGGCGCCCATGGCCACAGCCTTCAAGCGCAAATCCCCGCTGACTGTAACCACAGAATCGGCTTCGCGCAGAACGGTGCGCGTGTGCAAGTCAGTGATCGGATCGCCAATTCTGTTGATGTCGGAGCCAATGCTTAGTACAACCACAGGAACCGCGAGAGCCTTGCCGATCCGGAGCGCGGCATAACCGTCTGGATAAAGAAAACAACTGAAGATCAGATCGGGCGCAAACCGGCGCACATGCGGCAGCAGTGCGCGGGCGGCCATCCATCCGTTGAAAGGCCGGGAAAGCAGGGGCAGCGCGGGATAGTCAAAGTAGTTCGTTTGCACGCCGGGTGGACTGTAAGTGGCATCAAGCTTGCCATAACTCCGGCTGCGTGGCTTGAGCAAAGAAGGATAAATGGCGTTGGGATAGAAGACACGCAGTTCGGCCTCGCGGGCAAGCACCCGAAGCGTCTGATAGGCTGACCGCCCCTGCCAGGGCTCCGCGGAGCTGGGAAAATACCGGGTTACGACCGCGATCCTGAGCAAAGCTACTCTCCTGAATTGGCCGGCATGCCTGCCACAGTTTGTGAGCCGCATTGGCGCGTTTTGCCTGCAATGGAGTGGAGAAGCGCGGCGTAGCGCTGCGCGAGAACCTTGCGCTCGTACTGCGCGATTTTTTCTGTATCGGGATGAAACGCAGCGCCAGGCGAATTGGCCCGTGCGGCGGCATCGATAAAGAGCTGGCGAATGCCCGCAACATCTTGATTGCCGGCCCACCAGCCGGCACGTAACTCTTCCAGCAGGCGCCGCGTTTCGCCCTCGGGGTGAACCGCACCGAGAATGGGCTTGCCTCCGCCTATGTAGTCGTAGAATTTTCCTCCAACGTTCAGGGGGTCGTGGTTGATAAGCAGCACGTAGTCAGTTTCACTCATCGCGGCCAGAGCTTCGCGTTGTGGCAGGAAGCCCTTGAGTTCGACCATGTTACCGAGCCGCAGAAGATCTTCGCGAAACCTTGGTTCCTCAATGTGGCCTATAAAGAGGAGCCGGAAACTGGACTTCAGCTCGGCGGGCAGCGATTGTATTGCCTGGACTACGGTGGTTGGCTCGGTTGATGCGTAGATGGTGCCGATGTAGGTGACAACGATCTTCCTGTCGGGCCCGGGGCCGGGTGAAGGTGCTGAACGGAACAGCCTTGTGGAATCAAACCCGTTGGGAATGAGGTGAAACTTACTTTCAGGTTCTTCCGGGTACCGGGCGCGAATCTCGCGGCGCGCGGCCTCCGTGACTGCAACGATGGCGGTTGCATGAGCCACGGCGCTCGCTTCAGCGCGCTGGGCTATCTTGCGTGTATGTTCGCTGGCGTGAAACAGAAAGCTTACGAGATCGAATGTGGTCGTGAGCCACTCATCGCGGAAGTCGACGACGATGGCCAACTGGGGAAACTCTTTCCGCAATCTCTCCACAAGCAGAACGCTGGAGAAAGGCGGCACCGTAATAAGGACAAGATCAATGTTTCTCTTTTTGACGATGCTGCGCGCGGCGCGCGTGAGCACCGGAAGCCACATCACCTGCGGGTCGGGCTGCAGCAGGTTCTGAAGAATTCTCTTGAGAAAATTATGTTTGGCGGACCTGGCGGCACTATCGGCCCGCGCTGAAGATGGTCTTGCCCCGCTTACCATCCTTCTCAGCCACTTCTTAAAACTGAAGGGAAGATCGAGCGTAAATGTCCGGTGAACGGTAACTTCACTCGAAATCTCCATGAGAAGAGAGCGGTCGGTGCCCACCGCCGATGCGTTGCGTGTGGTCAGAACGTCAAGCCGAATTCCCTCCGCGGGAAAATATCGCGCCAGATATGAGGCTCGGATAACACCTGTACCGCCCGCCGGCGGAAACGAATAAGTGACCAGCAATACATTCAATCGGCTCATCGGCTGGCCTCCAATATAAGTTCCATCCTTTACAAAAATGGGCGCCTGCAAAACGACAGAAAGAGATTACCTGGAAAGAATATTGGCAATCCTTTCCGATGCTTTACCGTCCCATAGTGGTATACAACCCGCCTTCTTGTGGCCGCCACTGATTGCTTTGCGGAAATGCTTGCGCAGCAACTCCCAATCGCGGCCTATCAGGATATTGGTGCCGAGGGTCACAGTAATGGGCCGCTCAGTGTTTTCGCGAAGCGTGAGACAAGGCGTTCCAAGAAATGTTGTTTCCTCTTGAATTCCTCCCGAGTCCGTAATGACAACCCTCGCATTCTTCTGAAGCGCGAGAAACTCAAGATATCCTAGCGGGGCGATTACGTGAAGATTCCGGTTGCACTGCTCCAGCCGCGCCGCCCACTTCTGCCGAGTTCTGGGATGAACGGGAAAGATTAAGGGAAGTTCCTTGCTCAAACCATCAAGCACTTCTAGCATCGGTAGAAATATTGACTCTTCATCGACATTCGATGGACGATGAAGCGTTACCAATCCAAATTCTCCAAGGGGCAACTTCTTCTTGAGATGATGATATTCCTCGTCCGCCCTGGACAAGAGTCGAATCAGAGTATCGATCATGACGTTGCCAACAAGGAACACCTTTTCAGCGGCAATGCCCTCGCGTGCAAGATTTTCATTGCCATCGGATGATGGAGTAAAGAGAATGTCCGCAAGCTGATCTGTAACCAGGCGATTAATTTCTTCCGGCATCGCGCGGTCGAACGAGCGCAGGCCTGACTCTACGTGTGCTACGCGAATTCCAAGTTTGGAACACACCAGTGCGGCCGCAACGGTAGAATTAACGTCCCCATATACAAGAACAATTTCCGGATTATGCGCTATTACAACCGGCTCAAATCGGCTCATGATCGTTGCCGTTTGCTGTGCGTGCGACCCAGAGCCGACGTCTAAACTTTCATCTGGATTCGGAATCTCCAAAGCTTTAAAGAATACATCCGACATCAGCGCGTCATAGTGCTGGCCCGTATGCACCAACACTTGCTCGTGACCTCTTTCCGCCAGCGCGCGATAAACCGGGTCTGCCTTTATGAAATTTGGGCGCGCCCCCACCACGTGAAGTAACTTCATTGCATTCCCTTTTTTAGATCATAATTCATTTTGATTCCAACACTATTGATAATAGATGATCCGCCGCTGGATGATGTCGTTGTAAATAACCGCTGAACAATCCACTCAGCAGCGCACAATCTTGGGTGAGTCAATGCCCTTGGTGGCGTTACGGGTGTCCACAACCAACTGCGACTGCGCGACGATGGCCCGGTAATCGTAGCTGGAGTGGTCGGTGACGATGACCACGGCGTCGAATTGGCCAAGGTTGTCGAGCGGGGTGCTGGTCATGTTGAGGGCGTAGTGGCGGCCCTGGCCCACGGTGGCAAAGAAAGGGTCGTTGTAAGCAACCGCGGCGCCCTTTTCGCGCAGCAACTCGATAATCGTCAGCGAGGGCGACTCGCGCAGGTCGTCGATGTCGCGCTTGTAGGCCACGCCCAGCACTAGAATCTTCGATCCCTTGATGGATTTGCTCTCCTTGTTGAGGGCGGCGGCGATCTGCTCGATGACGAAGTAGGGCATGGTCGGTGTTAATTTCGCCGGCCAGCTCGATGAAGCGGGTGTGGAAGTCGAACTGCCGGGCCTTCCAGGAGAGATAGAAGGGATCGATGGGAATGCAATGGCCGCCCAGGCCGGGGCCGGGATAGAAGGCCTGGAAGCCGAAGGGCTTGGTTTTGGCCGCGTCGATCACCTCGTGGATGTCGATGCCCATCCTCATGCAGAGCTGCTTGAGTTCGTTGACCAGCGCGATGTTGACGCAGCGGTAGATGTTTTCCAGCAGCTTGGTCATCTCGGCCGTGGAGGGGCTGCTGACGGTCACCACGCGGCGGAAGATGGCGCCGTACATTGCCGAGGCGAGTTGGGTGGCCGCCGGGCCGCAGCCGCCGACGACCTTGGGGATGTCGTGGCGCGCCACGTCCGTGTTGCCGGGGTCCTCGCGCTCGGGCGAAAAGGCGACATGCAGGCCGGGCTCGTCGAGCGAGCGCGAGACTTTCAGGCCGCCGGGGTTGCCGGCTTCCAGCAGGGGGACGACAATCTCCTCGGTGGTGCCGGGATAGGTGGTGCTTTCCAGCACAATGAGCTGGCCCTCGCGCAGCCAGGGAGCGATGCGATTTGACCGTTCCGGTCACGAAGCTCAGATCGGGCTCGTGGTGCTCGTTGAGCGGGGTGGGCACGCAGATGATGACCGCGTCCATCTGCGCGGCCTGGGAATAATCCGCCGTGGCGCTGAAACCGGCCTTTTGCGCCTCCTGAATCTCGCTGGGGAGAATACTAAGGATGTAAGACTTGCCGGCGTTGAGCGTGTCCACCTTGCTTTGCACAATATCGAAGCCTGTCACCCGGAAACGCTGGCTGCTGAATAGCAACGCCAGCGGCAGGCCTACATATCCCATGCCGACGATGCCGATGCGGGCTTCCCGGGAGTCGATTTTTGCTATGAGGCCGGCCAGCCGGCTGTTGGATAAAGAAACTGTCACTTTATTCATTTAACCTCAAGAGTTTCAAAGATCAATCTGCTGCCCAACTTGTGCAATCGAACGCGATCTCAGAGCTGTGCTCCTGCCATTTTCCGGTTGATCTACTGTGTTGGTACCGGAAATTGCTCTTTCATACTACGCTACTTGCAAATCAAGCACAAGAATACTTGAAAGTGGCGCTTTAGACAGAGTCGCGCAACGTTTAATAATACATGGGGCTGTTGCGCGGTCAGTTAAACAGAAATAAGTTCACGTCCATGAATCAGTGCGTCGGCTGCCTGATACATTTGCCATGCCGTTACACAGTGAATTTCAATGCCTCTTCGGCTTGCCTCTTCTGCCAGCCGGTCAAAGAGGTTGGCAAGCTCGCCGTTCAACAGCGGCTTGAGATTCCACTCCGCTGCCCCATGAGTGTACAGCTTGATAAAAATATCTTCGCCGATGGCAGGAGCCAGATCGAACCACCGGCGTACCCGAGAAATCGCCGGGGGGTCGTAGCCGGCAAGTTCCCCGGTTTCCAGGCGGGGCGTCAATCGTCCTTCAAAGCGCACGCCGAGCGGTCCCGTCACCATCAGCAGGTCTCCGCATTTGCCGCCGCCGACGGTGGCTTCGATACCGTGGTCGAAAGATTTAGGACGATTGCCTGGGTTATTCGTACACCAATAGATTTGATTCACAATGCGCCCCTGGGTCGCCGAGGGAAGGGACGGCATGGTGAAATCTGCATAGCAGCCGAGATCCCGCAACAAGGCGATCTCTCCGTTAAGGCCGCAATACCTGCCATCAGGACGTGAGTTGTCCAACGCCCAATTGCCATGGATGAAGCCAAAGACAGTGCGTCCGTCCATCTGGCGCAGCAGGCCGTGATCGCAAGTCAGCCGGCGGCAGTAATCAGTGACTTTCTGAATGAACGATTCTCGCTGTTCGTTGTCGTGATGCAGATGTACTTCGACGTCGGCGACGCCCAGCCGGACCATCTCTGCAATCCCGTCGAGCAGCTCGCGCCGGTACGCTTCCTGCGGGTAAAAGAAGCTGTACTGCGGGCGCTGGCCAGTGCTGTCCCGAGGAGCGTCATCCGCGATGCGCGGCCACTTCCCGCGCCACTGCGCTACGCAATCAAGCGCTTTGTCTATGGATGCGCCCGCGGCCAGCGGCTCGTAATGATCGGTGATGGCAACCCAGGCTCGCTTCGGCTTCCCCGGCCGCATGCTCTTCCGCAAGCGATCTTTCAAATACGGCGCAAGCCAGATTTCCGCGTGGCGAGGGAGCTTCATCAAATCAGATTCCCCTTTCTGCGCTTTGATTGCGCGCGCAGGATGTTTTGTGACGAAACGATCAGTATAAAGTATCAAACACACATCTTTGTCTGTCAAAGATCCCGTGAAGTCCCCGCCTGCATGGCACTACGGGGTATTTTGCCTGGCCGCTATGCCGCTCGCGGCGAATCATACTGGCCTGTTTCGATATTATCGATTAAGATCGGGTTATGGCATTTATACAGATTACAGGTGCGTCTATTTAATTCACGCTCATCTTCTTGGAATATGGGAGAGATCATGACGAATGGCAGCGCTGATTTCAATAATAATAATCTGGACTGCCTTCGTTTGATTCTGGCGTCTATTGTCGCCCTGTTTCATCTCTACGCGCTGACAGCTATCGCCGTCTTTTCCTTCTTTGGCAAGTACCTTTCTCCACAATTTGCCGTCAGGGGCTTTTTTGTAATCAGCGGATTGCTTATTTACCGCAGTTATACACGGTCATCCTCCCTTAGCTCGTATCTGGAAAAGCGGGTCAGGCGTATTTGGCCGGCTTACTTCACCATCGTCGTGCTGGCGGGCATTGCATTGTGTCCGTTGAGTACATTGCCTTTTTCGCAATACTTCGGCTCTGGATTTTGGAAGTATCTCGGCGCGAATCTTCTGTTTCTCAACTTTCTTGCGCCCTCCCTGCCGGGAGTGTTTTCATCAAATGCCATTCCGGCTGTAAATCTCGCTCTCTGGACGCTCAAGATCGAGGTTGCCTTCTATTTATCCGTGCCCTTTATTCACTATCTATGCAGCCGATTCGGAACAAAAAAGACGATAGGTGCAATTTTCACTTTTTCTTGTATTTGGAAGTATGGCTTCGCATTGCTTGATATTTTGTATCATTCACGTGCAGTTTATACGCTGGATAGCTCCCGCAGCTTTTATTCGCAAATGGAAGCGCAGTTTCCAGGACAACTCGTATATTTCTGTGCAGGCATATTGCTTTTACTTTACTTTGATACTCTTAAATTGCATTTCCGGAGTATTTTCTGCATCACGGTATGCTTCTATCTCCTCGACCATTGGCTCACGAGAGGCAATCTCGATTTTTTATGGATATCGGGGGTAGTCTTTGTTTTTGGTTTCTGGCGTTACTTCGGAAATTTTTCGAAATACGGCGATTTCTCGTATGGCGTGTATATCGTTCATTGCCCAATATTTCAGACGCTGATTGCGCTTGGACTCGCGAGGCAGAAACCGGTTATATTTATTATTGTCAGCCTCTCACTTCTCGGTCTAGCTGGTTTACTCATGTGGCATCTTGTTGAAAGCAGGTTTTTGAAGAGCAGTTCTCATTACCGTCAAGCGTCTTCAAGGACGCCTGTGTAGGCTGCCTTCGCCACAGCATTTTTGATTGAATGGCATCGGTACTACACACGCCGCGGATGTTCCTCAGTAGGAGAAAAATATCGATTTGACATAATATGTTGTCGTTTATTCCTGGCCGTGCCTTTCGATGGATTTGGCCGTGTCCTTTGATTTATCCTGCTCTTGTAGCCGCAGTTTCTCTGGCCGTTCACTATGGGCTTTGCTCTAAGCGTTCTTTATTTCGTCGTGAACTACATCACGCCCACCGTTGTATTTGGGCCATTAGCGGTATATCGCATTGAGCTGATTTTGGCAATACTCTTATTGATTGTATCGATTCCTAAGCTGATGGGCTCAATTGTGTTGAAAACGCCCCAGTCTGTGGCGTTGATCGGATTGGCGATTGCTACTTCTTTGTCCGTAATCATTGCGATGCAGTGGGCTGGCGGAGCCATGCAAGCATTCCTTCGATTTATTCCGAATGCTTTTGCATACGTTCTTATCTGCCTGCACTGTCCCTCTAAGAAAAAATTGCAGATTATTGTCCTGATGCTGCTGTTCGTCTGCCTGTTTGTGATTGCGCATGGCTACCTCGATCTCCTCCATGGAGCTTCACAGAGCAACCCCGTTCAAGCGGGAGCTGAGGGGAGCGCCAGTATGAACTATTGGGACATGGAGCACCCTTACCTTATGGCACAGCAGAATGAGACGGGTGAGTATTTATATCGGCTGAGAGGGCTGGGACTTATCAACGACCCAAATGACTTTGGCCAATTACTCGTATGCCTGATTCCGCTGCTGTTTATCTTTTGGCACACGAAGAAGATTCTCTGGAATTTTGGATTTGTGCTATTGCCCGTGTGCGTACTTCTGTTTGGGGTGTATCTTACGCACTCGCGCGGCGCCCTGCTAGCCTTATCGGCAGTGGCGGTCATGGCGGTGCGGCGGCGCATTGGGACTCTACCCGCTCTCCTGATTGCTGGTGGAGTGTTCGCGGCGGCCATGGCCCTTAACTTCACTGGCGGCCGGGACATTTCTGTCAATGCGGGGTCGGACCGTACGGCGCTTTGGAGCAGCGGCTTAGAGATGCTGAAGGCACATCCGATATTCGGCGTTGGTATAGGGAGTTTTGCCGATAATTGTGATGGTTGCGGCCATACTGCGCACAATTCGCTGGTAGTCTGCGCGGCAGAGCTTGGCATAGTAGGATTATTTTTCTGGGCCATGTTCTTGTTTTCCACTGCATGGGATGCCCTGATGATTGCTTCTCCGGCTAAGGTACAGGATGTAGACCCAAACATGCTGGAGGAGGAACTCTCTTCGCGGGGAACAGGGAAAACTAAAGCAATCGACAAAATAGAGGTCAACCACTTCGGACGCATGCTGGTTTTGTCGCTTACTGGCTTTTTGGTTGCCGGGTGGTTTCTTTCGCGCGCCTATGTCATGACTTTCTTTCTTTTGGGAGGTGTGGTCGAGGTAATTTACGAGATGGCTTTGCGGCAAGGAATGATCGCCCCCCGCCTACGGATGGCTCGTCTGCTTCCATATACCAGCGGATTTGCAGTATTGCTGATTTTGCTGATGTACATCCTGCTTCGGACCGTGAATATGATGCGCTGATTCAGACAAGCGAGCGGCTTGCTGCGATCCAAGTCAGGAACAGAGGCCAAACAATTACTGTGCTGCTGGAGGTTCGGGTAACCTGGATGAAGATTGCACATGTAGTAGACAGCATGGAGATCGGCGGGGCCGAGACGCTAGTCTCGCAGATGTGCCGCCTGCAACGAGAACAGGGTCACGACCCGTGCATCTATGCTGTCCTGACTCTTGGTCCGCTCGGCGAACAGATGCGAACTGAAGGCTTCGCCGTACAGGCAAACGTAGGGCGGCACTTTTCAGACTCCGCGCGCAATTTCTTCCGCATCTTCAAGGAGTCAAGGCCCGACGTCGTTCATCTTCATAACCCGACACCAACAGTCTATGCGGCCATGGCAGCCCGGATGGCGGGCGTGCCAAGCATTCTATCGACGCGGCACAGCCTGGTGGCGCCACCACGCAGGTTTATTACGGAGTTGAAGTATGCCCTTGCGGCCACCTGTTGTGACTGGATTGCCGGCGTCTGCGACATCACCACAAACAATCTGAAAAGCATACACAGCGTTCCCGCGCGAAAGATTGTACGCGTGTACAACGGAACAGACCCGGTGTCGCGTGTAGCGAAGGAAAATTGGCCAACGAAGAGCGGCTTTACACTGGTTCACGTTGGTCGGCTTGAGCCTGTAAAGAACCACGTTCTACTACTGAAAGCCTTTCGCTTGGCGCTTTCGTCCATGCCGGATTTGCGGCTATGGATGGTGGGCGATGGCCGTGAACGTAAGACTCTGGAGAGGCTGGCCGCGGAGTTAGGCGTAACTTCACAAGTGACATTCTGGGGTCAGCAACTTGATGTGGCGCCGTTCTTTTCCGCGGCCGATGCCTTCATCATGTCGTCCAGATCGGAGGGGTTGCCCATTTCGCTTTTGCAGGCCTTCTCCGTGGGACTGCCGGCTATCGTAACCGATGTGGGCGGGATGGCGGAAGTTGTCAGGCTAGCGAAGGCGGGATTAACGGTGTCTTTGACTGACCCAGCCGGGATGGCTGCGGCAATTTTACGGCTGGCAGCCAACGATGCAGAGCGCCTGCAGTTTTCGATGAACGCCGAGGCAGCGTTCTTCTCGCGCTTCACTCTGCGAATTATGGTCGATGCCTATATGGATATTTATCATAGGGGCTAGGAAATAAAGGCCGTTGCATCCAAGAGCGTGTTTCATAGCATCCCTATATATAACTACCGCCGGAACATCGCCGTCACTGCCACTTCCACCACCGCGAACATCACGCTGACCGCCGCCAGAAAGCCCTTGGCCCGCTGCCAGTTCTGCTCGTGACGCTCCATGCGCCGCTCCAGATCGGCAACCCGTCCGCCGTTCCCGTCGCCCATCAGGCCCGTCATCTGCGTCCTCAGCACGCTCAAGTCGCTCAGCACCTGCGCTTCGAATTCATTCATCATTCGCATTGACCAGGCTCCGTCCGCTCACATTCCAATAAAAATCGTTTACCGTCACAGCGGCAGATTGATGAACAATGCCGTTGAAAACTCCGAGTAATTCGGCGGCGTCGCTCCATCGTACATCCGGATATAAAACCGGTCATTGGCGCTGATGCGGGAAAATCGTCATCGTTCGGCAGGGTCGACCGCATCACCAGCTCCGGATCTGTGCCCGCCATGAAATCAAAGTCCCGCAGCCGGATCTCGAATCCTCCGCCCGTGGGCGGCGTCACTCCGGCATTCACCGTCACCGTCGTTCCCGTCACCGCCGTCACCGTGAGGCTGTTCAGATTGGCCAACACCGTCGGCGCAACCGGCGCCGGAAGCCACGCATCCGCTGGCACCGTCGCGCTGGTTTTAATCGCCAGGTCGTCGGCCCAGTCATTGGCAAAGGTGATCGCATACTCCACCAGGTCCGGATAGCTCGCGCTGTAACTCACCTTCACCGTCCGCACCACCACCTGCGCGTCCAGGCTCGTTGAAGGCGCGTTCAGCAGCAGCGCATCGCCCGGCCACACATCGCTGGCGAAGCTGAGCCTTGTTCCCTTGTATGTGCCGCTCCACAACGCGCTCACGCCCGCCGCCGCCTGCTCCATCACCAGCGCCGCATTGCGGCAATCCGCCGAGCTGCGCGCCGCGGGATTCGTCACCGAGCCGATCCACGCGGCCTCGACCGGCATTCCCGCCGCGGCCAGCGCCGCCTGGCTGGCGGTGTTCACCGCTCGTCCCACCGCCCTGCCGATCGTCCGGTAACTCACCGCAACCTGCTCGCCCGCCACCGGCGCATACCCGGTGTAAAACACCAGCTTGCCCGTGCGCTCCAGATGGCACTCGGCCGCCTCGGCCGTCGTGCCCACGCGCCGCGTGTACGGCTCCGCCGCCCGGCGGCGTGCTCACCACCCAGCCCGAGCCCAGATTGGTCAAATGCATCGCGCGCATCGTTCCAATCAGATTGATGCTGCTCGCCGCCACCACAGTGCAGGCCCCGGGAAGGCTGGCGATCGCTCCGTCATACAGCGTCACCGGCATCCCGCCCACTCCGTTGACAAACTGCTGAATCTCCATCTGTATGTAGCCCGGAGCTGTATTCCACTGCCCGCCGGCCGTAATTGCCCCGCTGTCTCCAAAGGAGCGATAGATCGCCAGCTCCCGCTCGTTCTCCGGGCAATGCACGCGCACGCGCAGCGTATATTGGTAGGCCGGATTGATGGCATACGCCGTTCCCACCGCGCTGCCTTGAATCAGCGGCTGCAATGTAACGGCTCCCGTGCCCCGCCTGCGCCGTCGCCTGAAATCCCGCAATGCACGCGGCCTGCGTATCCCTGCCGACGAAGAATCCGGCCAGCGCCCCGGTGCTGCCCGCGGCAAGAGTCACGCCCACGGCCTCCAGCAGCAGCGTTCCGCCCATCTCCACCGGATCAAGCCAGGCCAGCAGCGTCTCCCCGTCGATTCCGTTGCCGCCGTTCATCGCCAGCTCCGCCCGCGCCCAGCGTCAAATAGCCCGCTCCGCCCGTCACGCCCCACACGCTCTCGTTGATCTGCGCCTCGTTGAAGAGCTCGCTGATGATCGTGGCCTTGGAGGCGGCGGGAAAGAACGGATCCTGTGTCAGGTAAAACTGCGTCGTCATCCCGTCGCCCAGAAAGTATTCGGTCACGTAAGCCACCGGCTCATGCTCGCCGCAAACCGTCACATCGTTCGCCAGCCCGCGCTTCACGCTGGCCGTGAACGCCAAGGTTGCCAGGTTCAGGCTGCCGTCCGTCTCGTTCAGCGGATGCACGGTCGTCTGCACGGGAGAGATCGTCAGTGCGCCGTTGACCGCGCGATACGCGGCCCGCGCCATGCTGGCCACCTGCCCGGCGCTCTTGCTCCACGGCGCGCCCGGATCCGGAACAAAGTTGCTCACCGCCGCGCCCAGCGAAAGCCCCGCCGTCGACAACCGCGTTACTCCGGTGCGCGTCACCAATGCCGTCATCAGCGCTCCGGCGGTTTCGCCCGTTGCGCCCGTGCTGGGAGGCATCAGGTTCTGGTCCAGCAGTAGCTCGTCGCTCAATGGCCTGAATCGCAATCCGGTAGCGCGGTCCCTCCATCGCCAGCCCCGCATACTCCGGCAGCGGACTTACCGCAATGTAACCCGTAAAGTAATAAGTCCCATCGTCGCCCGTCACCGCGATCGATTGGTTGCGCACGGGCGTCGATAAGCTGCCGTTGGTCGGCAGGCTCAGCCACAGTTGGCAGACGGAGGGCTCGTTCAGTTTGCGCTCAATCGTCAACGGCCGCGCCGCATCCAGCGCCGCCGTGTAGTCTTGCCCGTTGATCGTAATCTTCATTGGCTCTCTCTGCCCTGCTGTCTCGCTAACTTGCTTATACCAGCGCCTTGGCCGCTGGCAGGAAACTCCGGTAGCAAACCACCCGTTCCCCATCCAGAGGATCGGTCACCGGCAACGCCAGAAAATTTCCCTTCAGCAGCACCCGCGCCAGCCCGGTCTTCTGCTTGCTGTCCAGGGGCAATGCGGCCTCCTGTGCGCTGGCCATCGTCTGCAACCGCGGATAGTGGAAGAAGATCCGTTCCCCCTGGCTGCCTTCCATCACAAACAGCGCCGACCACTCCTGATAAAAGCTGCCGCCTTCGCGATCCACAAATCCTGTCACCGCCTGCAGCTTTGCTCCTGCCGCCGGAGCGCCGCCCGGCAACGCCTCGGCCAGCGTCAGCCCCGTCGTTCCCGTCGTCGTAACCGCCGACACCAGCGCCACATTGAAGGTCACGCGTCGGATGTAATCCACATCCGTCAGCGCCGTGCGCACATACGCTCCCGATACCGGCGAGCCCACAAATCCCGTCTGCCCCGTGTAATCCGCGTCCAGCGCGATGATCGAGCCGGCTGAAAACTTTGCCGCATCCGCCGAAGCCAGCGCCACAAACGTCGCCGTCGATCCGCTCTGCACTGTCACCGCCGTCGCCGCCTGTGCGCCATCCGCGGCCGCCGTTGCTCCGCTTGCGGCAGCCAGCAGGTTCATGTGCTGCGAGCCCGTCGCCAGGGCCATGGTCAGCTTGGTCCAGCTCAGGAACTCCAAGCTCACCTGCGCCTCCAGCGTCTCGCGCACCTGCTCCAGCGGGCTGGCCGGAATCCCCGTCAACACCGCGGCGGTCTTGCTTCCCGCCTTGCGCGTGAACTCCTGAATCCAACCCAGGCTGATCCACGGCGCCGGCGGCGCATCCAGGCTGAATCCGCCCTGCTCCGCCGGATCGAAAAGCACCGGCGTCTGCGCCGCCCGGTTCACCGGCGCAAAATACCCTCGTACCCGCCGCGCCACCGGGGCGGGAGCCGAAAACCAATTCGTCGCCATTTACTCCCCCTGCTCCTGGTAGCTGTAAACCATCACCTTTGCGGAACGGCTCAGCCGGTCCCGCTGCGTCACGATCGGCCCAAACCCCGGCTCATCCCAAAACACCTTCGTCAGCATCGCCGCCGGCGGTGTTGCCGTGTAGTTGAGCTTGGGCGTGTAGAAAGGCTGCACCATCGCCGTCAGTTCCTCGTCCATCTCGCTCAACGCCCGGCCGCGGTCCAGCCCGCCGAAGCTTTGCGTTCCGCAGGTCTGGTAGATCACCTCGCACTGCTCGGCCACCATCGTGGACCCCAGATCAAAATCCACGCCCAGGCCCAGCCAGCGCAAAACAAACACGTCGTTGGGAAGCTGGCTGAAGGGAGCCTCGGCCTCCTCCGCCAGAATCCCCGGCCGCACCGCTCCGCGCAGCAGGATCGTCCGCTCCGGATTGATCGCCGCCAGCCGCGTGCGCAGCGCCATATAAAACGAATCTTTCGCATTCTGCATGGAGTACAACTCCTCGTGCCCTGCGCCAAAGCATTGCGCCTCTGACGGTTGTCTGCCTTGAACTGATAACTGTTCACTGATAACTGACAACTGTCTCTACACCGCCTGCTGACGCGCTTCCCGCAACAGCAACCGGTACATATACACCTGGCCGAAGGCTTCGTTGGCGGCGATCGACTCAATCAGGTAATCCTGTCCCGCCACCGTAACCGCCAGAGTCATCGCAAACAGAGCCTGCGCCGATGCCAGGTCCAGCGCATTCACCTGCTGCTGCACTCCGGTCGCCGAAACCAGCAGCTCCCACTTGGACTCGCCGCCTTCCTTCCAGGTGGGCCGCAGCTTGCGCATCACCACCGGGCTTATCACCACTTCGGCAAAAGTCGTTGCCACCAGCCCCACCTCCGACTGGCTGGTATTCGTATTCGTCCCCGTCACCCGCAGAAGGGCCGTCGTTCCTGCCACGCTTCGCAGCAGGGCATCGGCCAGCATCCGCGGCGCTCCCACTGGATTGCGCGCCGCCGTATCGCTCATCCCTCACCCCAGCCTGTTCGCCACGTAGGGACGCAGCCACGCCTGCACTGTTTCGTCCACCAGCGAACTCGAGAAATACTGCATCTGCATCGTGTCGATCTTGGTCTTGCTCGCGTTCAGCGCCGGCGTGGACTGCGCATTGCGCACAATCTGCGCGCACGCCGTCTTCACGTCGTCGCCAATCGTCGCCAACCCCGCCGTATAAGTCACCGCCACCTCGTTGAACGGCAGCCCCAGCACATTCCACGGCAGCGTCAGCTCCCCGGTGTTCGGGTCGTAGTCCACCGTGCTGGGATCGATCGCCGTCCACTGCCCCGGCAGCGAAAACGCCAGCGCAATCTCCACCAGCGGCTCATTCGGAAGCTCTCCCCGCCGCGGCCTTGCGTAGCGGCCTTCGATGCTCACCAGCGGCGTCGTCGCCGTTCCCAGCGGCGCCAGCGGCAGATAACTCAACAACACCGTCTGCGATCCGCTCGCCAGCCGCAACCGCTCCGTGTACTGGATCACGTTCAGGTCCGGCCGCCTGCAGTAGCTGTTGATCAATGCCGTGGCGGCCGTAATCCAGTCCGCCGTCGTCCCTGCCGGCAAGCCGTAATTCTGGTAATCCGCTGGCTGCAGATATGCCATACCCCACCCTTCCTCTTCTGCTCGTCCGTTGTGCATGCGGAATCAGGGAATACGCGGTGCTTGAAGGGTGCGGCCTTAGTCGCGCAGTCCCCGCAGATCAAATGGCAGCTGAGGAATGTCTGCCTGACACGGCATATTCACAGATCGGCCTGCCGTCGATCGGGTGCTATCACCTGCTCCTGCCCGTCCGCTATCCCTGCAGTCCGCTGATCGCTGCTTTCGCTCTACCGGTCCACCAGCACCTGGTAGTGCGCGTAGTTGGCGCCCTTCACCACCACGGCGCCGAACTTGACCGCGACGTACTGGTAGGTCAGCGAGTTCGGCAGCCCCAGTTGGAAGATGCGCGGCGTCGGATCGCCGAGCCAGTGATACTCGATCAGATCCTCGGTCACGATGTAGGCCGGCAACACCGCCGAGCCCGATCCCGGCGTGCCCGTATAACCCAGGCTCCAGTCCGGAATCAGCGGCAGATCGCCCGCCTGCGTCGAAAGCATCTTCACCCGGATTCCGCCCGTGATGCTGTCGGTGTTCAGCACCACGTTGAACTCCGTCTTCATCTCCCGGTCGATCAGGTCCAGCAGCACCGGGTTGGCGTAGATCGCCGTGGGCCGCACATGGTAGCCGTTGCTGGCCACCATCTGCGCCACCGCCGACTTGATCCCGTCCACGATCGATGCCGTCGTGCCGATGGTCGTCGTCTGGCCGCCCGCCACGATCTGCGGAATCACGCCCATGTACTGCGTGGTCGTCGGCGTGCTCAGGCTGGTGTCGTTGCCGTTCCACAACGCCACGTCGTGCGTCACCATCACGCCGCTCACCGTGTCCACCAGGTCTTTGGCCTGGAGATAGGCAAACTGCTTCTGCTGGTCGCCCAGCTCGATGTCGAACAGGTTGTAGTTGATCTGCGAAACGATCGCCTTCAGCGGCACGCTCCGCTCCACCCGCGTCGGAGCTTACCACCGCCGGCACGATGCTGCGCGGATTCACAAAGCCGGCCGTTCCCGGATTCGGAATCGCCGTCTCCTCGAAGAACCGCGACGGATGTCCGGTCGCCGGAACCTGCTTGATGCGCTGCCCGAAGGGGCTCGAACGCCGGCAAATGTCGAAAATCTCGGTCTGATACAACGGAACTTCGATTGCGCCCGGCCCGATATAATCTGCTGCCGCGTGAATGTCTGCAAAGGTTGCGTTCATAGGCTCTTTCCGCCCCCTCCATGGGGCCAGTCGTTGCTCGAAGTACAGCTTCTAGCTACTAGCTTCTAGCTGCTGGCTTTTCCTTACGAGCTGTGTTTCGTCATGTTTCCGGCAAGTCCGTCTCCGGGCATGCTTTGCTCCCAGATCGTGTCCATGCCGCTTATCCCGGCCTGCCGCACAACTTCACACCGGGTATCCGACTAGCTTTCAGCTAGAAGCTAGTAGCTGAAGCTGATAGCTGCTTTTACGCGATCGCGCCCGCCCGCAGCAGTTGGGTCTTCACCGCGATGCGCTGCTCCAGGCTCAGTCCGGCCAGCGCCGCATCCAGGGTCCGCACGTCCACCGGGCCCTCGCCGATGCCGTGCTTGGCCAGCATCTCGCTGGTTGCCGAGGGCAGTGTCCTGCGCAGCGGATTCAGCACATTCTGCGCCGCCCCTGCCTTCAGCTCGGCCAGCTCCCGCTCGGCCGCGGCCAGCTTCTCCGCCAGCTCCGCTTCCCGCCGGCTCTGCTCGACGGTCGCCGAAATCCTCTCCACTTCGCCGCTCAGCGCGCCTTGCCGCTCTTCCAGCCAGCTCAGCGTCCGCTCCAGCAGGGCCGTCGCGGCTTCCAGCCGCTCCGCAATCTCTCTCTCTTCCTTTTCCATGCCATTCCTTTCTTCAGTTGTCAGCTGATCAGTAATCAGCTGTCAGTTCGTCAGCTGCAAGTTTATCAGACGCGACTTGCTCCACGGCTCTCGTCGCTGCTTAGCCGTGACTATGACTGATAACTGACAACTGTGAACTGTTTCTCGCTAACTCGCCATGCGGAAGCTCGTCGCCCGGTAAGCCGCCTTGTCCCGCAGCAGAATTGCCGCTCCGGTAAAGGTCACGCGGGTCAGCTTCCACACCTCGGCCCGCATATCTTCCACCCGCGCGTCGGCCAGCTCATAACTCATGCCCATCGCCTCCGGCGCCTGCGCCTGAATCGCCCCCGCCACCTCGGGAAAATCCCGCGCGTACAGGTATCCGCGCACCACCAGCCGCTGCCCGACCAGATCCGCCTCGGTCAGCAGCCCGATCTTGCGCCGCGCATCGTGGCCGTCCCATCCCGGCCGGTAGTCCACCGCCATGCCCAGCAGCGAAGGCAGCGCCTTCTCCGCCGCCTCGTGCGTCAGCATCACCCGGTGTCCGCGCGCCCCCGCCGGCGCCTTGTCGCTGGCCGCATTCACCATCGTCAACACCCCTTCGAACGGCACCCGGTTGGGGTGCCCGTCCACATGGGGAATCTTTACCGCCATCGCTTCCAGTCTCATGCGCTCTCCGTCCATCTGCTCTTGCCATCCGGCCGGCTCTGCCGCTCGGCCGTGTTGTAACCCATTAGCCCGTCTGCTCCACTGCCGCTTCGCCCGTCAACTGCACCGCCGCCATCCTGCCCCAGCGGCCCCAGCCCCCGCATCGCCCGCACCTCGTTCACCGTCAACACCCCGGCCTGCAGCAGTTGCACCTGCACCGCCAGCTCTGTCTCCTCGTCCCGCGCGTTCAGTTCGTTGAAGACAAACTCAAACTCCCGCCAGCCGATGCACTTGCCGAAGAGATCCCGGGTAATGTGCCCGGCCAGCAGCATCGCCAACGGCGAAATCGCCCCGCGGAAGGCCTCGTCGGTCATCTCCGAGGCCGTCGACTGGTTGACATCCGCCTCCAGCCCCAGCATCAGCGGCGGCAACCCAAAGGCATTGGCCACCATGCGGATCAGAAACTCCTGCCAGGCCAGCCGCATATCCGCATCCGTGCCCTGGGCAAAGCGCAGCACCTCCGGCTTCTGCTCGGTCGAGATCAGCGGCACCCGCCCCGTTCCCTCAATCTCGTCCTGCCACCAGCGAATCAGCCGGTCGTGCTGCGCCGGCGTCGCCTCGTTCAGCCACAGCGCATACTGCGCCACCGAGTTGGCCGCCAGCTTGCCCGCAAAGCGGTGCGCGCTCAAAAACTGGTTCACCGTCTCAAAGGCCACCTCCAGCGGCCCCAGCCCGAAGGGCGTAAAGCTGCGCGGATTCATGCGCACATACATCAACTGGTCGTCGCGCAACTCAATCGCGCTCGACTCCAGTTGCCCCGGCAGCGCCTGCGCATAGCGCGGCGTCTCCGCCTGCCCGTCCCACCGCGGATTGATGCGAATCGACGCCCCGTCCACCGCCCACAGCATCGCCGGCCGCTCCCCGTCGCCGGTCGGCTCCATCTCGATGGCCCCGTACCCGCCCGTCAGCGCATCCTCGATCACCTGTTCCATCAGCGTCCGGAAGCTGTCCGACGGCATTCGGCTCTTCCAGCATCCGGCGCAGCGCCCGCAGCTTGCGCTCCGCAAAGGCCAGATCCCCGGCCTTCACCCCGCGCCGCACCCGCACCTGCCAGTCCATCGCCGCAATGCGATCCTTGATCACGTTGATCGCCCGCCGCACCACCGGCGTCTCCGCAAACCGGCGCAGATTCATCGGCGTCGGCTTGGGCAGGAGCTGCCCCGGAAACTGCACCGGGCTCAAAATCGCCGGCAGCGCCAGCGTCTTGCGCTCCGCCTCCGCATCCGCCGCGTCCGCCGCCAGCTCCGCGCTCCGCCCGCTCCCCGTCGCCTGCCGCCAGATCTCCCGCAACTGCTCTCCTACCTTCACGCGCACCTTCCTTTTCCGCCTCTAGCCGCTCACTAAAAACTGCCCTTCCAAAACGCAGATCCGCCACCCAAAAACAAAAAAGGCACAGCCCCCGAAAGGGCCATGCCTCTTCCATGCCAGTGGTCAGTTTTCAGTTGTCAGCTACTCGCCGGCATCCACTGACTTCCAACCGCTCTAACTCCACAACAAAATCGATCCTACAACAAACACAGGAAATTATCTGCAAATCTCTTTCAAAAATCTTTCATAACTGCAAGCGAATAAACAGGCACTGACCACAGTCCTCTGATCACTGTCCACTGTACTCACACCCGCAGCTCCCGCCGCGCCGTCTCCGCCACCCGGCCCAGATCCGACGTCGTCAGCACCCGGATCTGGTGCTCCTCCATCGTCTCCACGCCAAAGCGGTACATCTCCAGCCGTTCCGGCTCCTCGTCGGTCGCTCCCAGCCGCGCCGCCGGCTCAATCACCGCAGTCAACTCCAGGCTGGCCTTCTCCACCCGCTCCACGCCGGCCCGCAGCCCCGCCGCCGAAAAGGCCAGCACCTTGGCCATCTCCACGCCCGGCTCCAGGCTCACCGCGTGAAACATGCGGATCATCCCGTTCGGCCTGTAGCCCGCGTCAATGCGCAGCGGATCGCCCGGGCCGCGTATACTCCGAGGCCGCAATCCGCTTCCGCAGTCAGCTCCCACACCCCGGCCCGCTCGAACTCCGTCCGCATCCGCGCCTGAATCGCCGCCCGTCCGCTCAGCCGCGGCACGCGCTCCCGCGGCGGCGGCTCCACATACAGCCGCATCAGCTCTTCCATCCCCGCCGGCAGGCTCTCCGCCAGGTAGGCCTTGGGCTCGGTCATCTGCACGTTCAGCGAGAGCGCCTCGGTGAGCAGCCGCATCAGCTTCCCATCCGGCTCGCTCTCCAGGCGCCGCCGCAGCTCGCTCTCCATCCCCTCCAGCAGCGCGGTGTCGGCCTCCGGGTCCAGGCAGCGCACCCGCCGCCAGTCGCGGGTAAACCGTATCAAGCCGTCTCCGGCCCGCCCTCCGGCCTGTCCCCTGCTCGCGCAGGATCACCCCGATATGCACATACTCGTTCCTCACCGCATCCGGCACATACCGGAGCAGTTGAAACTCGCATGCCCGCCGCTGGTTTCCACTGTTCATCGTTCTTACGAAGCTCTGAGCCGTTAGTCCGAAGCTATTCGGCTGTTCTCTGCTTCTCTGTTCCCTGTTCCCTACTCCCTAATTCACTCTCCCCATGCTAGTCTCCCACCGCTGTCTCTTTCCAACTCCTTCCCCACATCTTTTCCCATCCCCACCCATTTCGGAAATGGCCGTCCGATCCGACTTCCCGAACTCTTCAATCAGCTCCCGAATCCGGCTACGCCGCGCCAGCAGCTTTTCCACCAGCGCCTCCATCTCGCTCAGATCGCCGCCATACCACTCCGGCGGAACCTCGCTGGCCGCCGCCCACACCGTCTCCGCCGCCATCGTCTCCAGCCGCGTCAGCCACGGCTCAAAGGACTCCCAGCCGCCGATCTCCCGGTAGACATCGTTGCGGTAGTAGACCCCGCGCAGCGGCAGATCCTCAAACCTCCACTCCCCGGCGTGAAAGCAATACCCGTAGTCGATGAAGACCGCCCGGTAGCGCCGCTCCCGCTGCTTGCGCGCAAAGACCGCCTGCCGCCCATTGGCATTCCCCGTCCACTTGTCCAAGCGCCAGAATCCCGGCAAACTCGCCCAGGTTCCGCACCTCGGCCATCTGCTCCTCGGGCAGGTAGTCCACCACCTGTCCCGGCATCAGCCGCCCACAAATCTCGACCCGAACTGCAACCCCGCCGTGCAGCGCACCCGCGTCCTGCCCAGGTCCATCTCCAGCTCCGGCGTATTCTCCACCAGCCAGCTCGAGACCTCCACCAACTCCGTCTCCGGCGCCGTCAATCCCGCCGCCGCCGCCAGCCTGGAGGCCAGAAACTCGTTGGCCAGCACCCGCACGTGCTGCGGGTTGTTCTGAAACTTCACCACGTACACCTGGCCGTCCGCGCCCAGCATCAACTGGCCCTGCGCCCCGCCCCGCATCCGCCGGATATGCTGCACCGCCAGAACCGCCAAGCCCGTGCCCCCGCCTTGCACCAACCTCACTCGAATTCTAAGCGTTGTCCACTGTCCACTGTCCACTGTTCACTGTTTCATCTCCGCCCTCGCCGCCAGCCCAATCGCCATGGCCATCACCCGGTCATCATGCGTCCCCGGCCGCGCCCCGCTTCCGCCATCCGGCAGCCGCACAAAGCTCCGGCACTCGGCCAGCAGCTTCCGGCTCTGAAAGCGCTCCGGCTCCTCCACCAGCGCCGCATCCAGCCGTCCCAGCGCCGCCGGCCGGCTCATCGATGTCGTCAGCCAGCCCGCCTGGCCATTCTGCCGGTAAACCCTCCCATAGCCGCATGACGCTCTCCATCAGCGCCAGAACCCCGCTGCCATGATTGTTCCGCTCCACCACCAGCCACGCCTGGTTGTACTCCGTGGCCAGCTCCGTCACCAGCCGCGCCAACTCCAGCCCGCCCATGTGCCCGGCAAACTCCGCGCACTGCAACCCCGTCTCCAGCTCCAGCACCTGGGCCGCCGAGTAGTCGCCCTCGCTTCCGCCCCCGGCCGGGTCCACCGCCACCAGGTACGTCTTGCCCTTCAGCGGCGGCAGCCAGATCTCCAGATCTCCATTCAGCCGCATCTCAACCGGCTCCGTCACCGTCTTGAGCCGCGCCTCTATCGCCGCCAGCTCAAAGACCGAATCCCCGCTGGCCAGAAAACATTCTCTGCATCCTCGGCGTACTCCTGCCGCGCCAATCCGCGAAAATCCGCCCGTATCTGCCGCCGGAATCCGATCTGCTCCAGATCCAGCAGCTTGAAGGCCATCAAATCCCGCTCTTCGTCCGTCAGGCTGGCCTCGTCCACCGCCTTCATCCGGTAGCGCCGCTCCATCCACCAGGGAAAAAAGTGCCGCACCATCCCCTGTCTCGCTGGCCTTCTGCCACTCCTCGTAAAAGCAGCCGCCCACCCCGTCCGGCGTCGATTCCAGAATCAGCTCCGCCTCGGGCGTCATCGCCGCCCGCAGCCCGGCCAGCGTCTCCGCCGGATCGCCCGGCCACCGCGCCAGCTCCGAGCAGTGCAGATTCTGCACCGTCAATCCCCGCCCCGCGTTCCGGTCTCCCGCCGTCACCACCCGGTACTGCGAGTCCATCTCCGGAAAGACAATCTGCCGCACATTGGCCCGCGAGACCTGCAATGGCCCCTCGCGCAGCGCCTCCGGCAGCCAATCCACAAAGCGGTGAACAATCCGGAAGATCTCCTCCGCCGCCTCCTGGGTGTGCGCCACCTGCAGAGTCAGCGTCCCCGGCTGGGTAATCGTCCTCAGAAAAAATCGCGCCGCCGCCCAGGTCGTCAGCCCCATCTGCCGCGCCTTCAGCACGATATTCCGCTCGCCCCGCCGCCGCTCAAAGGCCCGCTGCACCGTGTTCGCCTTGCAGCGGCTGCCGTGTTTCCCTCCCGCGTCCTTACCTGCAAAAGCTTCTCGGCCAGCACCATCGCCACCGTCCGCCCCCGCAGGCTCGCCGGCCGCAGGTCCAGAATCCGCCCAAAGCGAATCAGCTCCTCCCGGTCCAGTTCCTCGGCGCAAAAACCTCCCGCTGCCGCCGCGCTCCCTAATGTTGTCTCCGCCACGGATCCCCCATTTCAATCAGGCAAGCGAAACCGCTGCTTCTTACCACCCCGCAAACTCCGCGTACCAGCCCACACCGCCGTCTCCGCCCTTTCCACAGGTCGTATATGTCGCCGCCGTGTAGCCGGAGCTGGTTCCCGCCGTCACCGTGCAGCTGGACAGCGCGCCGCTGCTCCAGGTCGGATTCACCGTCGCCGTTCCCGCCGTGCCGCCGCCGCCTAAGAAGTTCCAGGTAACTCCCGTGCCCGTTCCGCATCCAGCCCCGGCCTGCACCACCGTGCAGCTTCCGCTAAACGCCCCGGAAGTCACGCCCAGCGTCACCTTCGGCTGTGTCGTGCAACTGCCGCCTGTAGCCAAGGCCGCCGGCACCGCGCACAATCCGCCCGGCCCTCCCGCCGTGTAAATCGCCGGCCAGGTGCTCACCGTAGCCTGCGAAGACAGAACCACCACCCCGCCCCCGCCGCCGCTGCCTGCTCCAGTCGAGCTTGCCGCTGCTGGGGTGCCATACCCGCCGCTGGCGTCAATCACGCCCCCGCTGCCGTTAAGCGATGCGCACATCATCACCAGGCCGCTGCCAGGGTGTCCGCCCGCTTCGCCTGAACTGCCGCCCTGCACTCCCGCCGAGCCTGTCACAAGCAGACCATCCAGGCCGCCCATGTCGGAATTCACAGCTGCCCGTTGATACGCAAACGCGCTTCCGTTCCCGCCATTTCCACCGCTGGCTGCTCCGGCGGCGGGAGTGGAAGATTGCCCAAGGCCATATTCGGAAATCGACGGATAAACTAAAACTCCCGCTGTTCCCGCAGCCGTCCCGCCGCCTGACCCGCCTGAACTGCCGCCGATCACACCTTTGTTCGAGTTGGACCATGAACTATTGGCGCCATTGAACAGCATCGTTCCGGCAATCGTACAGGCTCCTGTTGCGTGAATAACGGTGCCGCCCGAACCCGCCCCAGTATCGCCGGTTACGTATGCGCCGGAATCAATCCATAGATTCGTTATGTACATCTCGCCGGCAGTCTTTAACTGGCCGCAAGGCGCCGACGAAGTGCAGCCCGTATAACAATGCGTGGGACTATTCGAGCAGCTTCCCGAAGAGCTGAATTCGTAGCTGCCATCTGCCCCGGTTCCTAAATTCATCAGCCATGCCGGGGTGTTCGTCACCACTGCGCCTGAGGAGCATCCCGACGTCGTCGCGCCGCCATTCGCATCCGCGCAAAGCGGTGTGCCCGACCCGGAAATTGTTCCCGCCGTCAGTACCTTCGTATCTGTACCTTGAAGCGCCTCTGAATCCAAAACTCCGCCGCTGGTTGTCGTCACCACTCCCGCCGTGGTCAGCGGTGTTGTCACCGTCCCGGTGAACGTCGGCGATGCAATTGTCGGCGAGGTCGTCAGCGCCAGCGTTGATCCGCTGCCCGACAACCCGGTAATTGCCGTCCCGTTGATCTGCGTCGCATTCGCGTTCCCCAACTGCCCTTCAAGCTGCCAGTGGCTTCCGTCGTAGGTCGCGCTGATCCAGTGTCCGGCCTGAAGGTCTCCGGCAACCAGTGTCGATGTGTTGCCCCACTTGTAGATCGTCACCGAGCCCGCGCCATTCACATTCAGTGTGGCGCTCCCCGTGTTGGCCACATCCGCCTTGAATTGAATATGGTCGCCGGTCGCGGGCGTAAACGTGGGTGAGGTCGAGCACGTGTAGGCCGTTCCCGAGCCCGATGCCGCAACGCAATTCGCCGGCACGCTAAGATTATGCGTGGTCGAGGCAACCAGCTGGCTGCTCGAATTGCTGCTCAGCGTATTCGCCGATGCCGGCACGCTGCCGCCATTCACCTTGCCGACCGTCGTCGCCAGAGACCCGGCTGTATTCGTAACGTCCCCTGTCAGCGCGGGCATCACTGACGCGGGCAGCGTTCCGCTGTTGACCTCGGACGCATTAATCGATTTGTTGGTCAGCGTCTGCGTATCGCTGATGCCGACAATTGCGCTCGCCGGCGCAGTGAGCGACGTTCCCCATGCGCTGCCCGTCGATACTGCGATCCCCGCGCCGGGGTAGGTCATTGAGCCGCCGCCTGCGTACTGTGGAATATTCAAAACTCCCCCGCTCAGCGTGGCCGCGCCCGATGTTCCGCTGGTGGTCAGGCTCTGGAAGGCAAGGTTGGATATTTGCGAGCTGCTGATCTGTCCGCTGCTGTTGCCCAGCGGTATCCCCGCCCAGGTCCCCGGCGTGCCTGCCGCCACGTTCACCCACGCCGCCACCCCGTTCGCCGTGGCCCCGGAGTTCTGCTCCATGTCCCCTTGCGACCACGTCAGCGTTGTCGGCGCGCTCGACGACTTCGTCGCCATCTGAATCTCCGGCCCCAGCACCGGAGCGGAAAATGACAGCAGTTGATTGGTATACGTTGTCCCTAGGACGCTCGTCAGAATCACCAGCACCGCACTCGGATTAGTCGCGTCCACGTAACGAATTGTCCTGTTGGTGTCCGTGCCGATGCTGATTCTCTGGCCTGTCGATAGGTCCGTGGCGCTGGTGCATGTCAGCACGGATGTTCCGCTCGTGCCCGAGCAGCTCGTGACCCCGCTGTTCGGTGTGCCCGTCGTTCCTGCCTGGTACACAACGTCGAGCGCATATCTCTTGCCGTTGGCCCCGTTCCAATAACTCGGCGGAGCAAGTATCTGGCCTGCGCGCAGCGTCGTTCCATTGGGAAGCGCCGCATAAGCCGTGTCCGAATACAGAAAATCAGAGGCCTGGATGCCGTAGTGGAATACCTGGTTGAAATTCAAATCGTTCAATAATTGTGTTGGTGCGGCGGCATAGGAGTATGCCGTGCTTAGTCCTCCTGCGCTGTTGACTGCCGGTGAATAGCTGAGAAGTGGGATGAATCCGTCGTTTCCGCCCAAATCGTTTCTCGTCAGCCCGGGCAGCCCAACCCACCTGCCGCCAAACCCGCCGCCGCCGCTGACCGCGCTGTTCACGATGCTCAGCGTAAGCGCCATGTCATTGGCCGGCGTCATCATGATTCCTGGTGTGTTTATACCCGAGCCCGAAGACATCCAGACCTGCTCAAAGTCAAGAAAGAACTGTGTCCCGTTTGAGTTCGACGGGCAATCCAGCAAGGTGTACACGCCCAGCCCGGAACTCATGTTTGTATTGATTTCATGCTTGACGTTCCTGCCGTTAGTCTTGCAAGAGTTCCGGATGCGCAGGCCGAGTTGTCCAGCATCACCGCGGCGCCGCTGGTCGACGAGCCATTCTCCGTACCATTGTCGGTTGTCCCGTTGGCGATGCCGAAGTTGTCACCGCCAGTTACGCGCCAATAGATTCCCGCGATCCCTGCGCCATCCGTCCTCCAGCCTTTGTCAAAATCCACATTGATGCCGCCCGCGCCGAAATAGTAGCCGTACATCGATGCGCCAGCCACTTCGGTGTGCGACAGGTGCGTGCCCGTGTCCACGCGCGACCCAAAGTAAAATCCCACCTGGTAAGCATTGAGCGTCGTTGATGCTGTGGTGAGAACAATATTGCTGATGGTTGTCTCATACCGGGAATTGGCATCAAACGCCACCATCACATTCACCGTCGTTGCCGTCCCGGTGTCCGTAAAAGTTCCCGCGGTAATAGCAGCTGGAAATGTAACCGTAAAGGTGCTTCCGCCGGTTGCCGCTACCTGCGCGATAATTCTGTTAAGGTACATGCCCGCGCTCGTGCTCAAGCCTTCGATGTCCACCCATTGCCCCACGGATGGAACACTGCCGCCGCTTACCGTAAAGGTGGCCAGATTGCCCTGGGCGTGTGGCGCCGGTGAAGATAGCGTATACAGAGGCGTTGCGTTGGAGGCGGCGGTAAAGCCCGTGATCGTATATATGGTGCCTGCCGTTGCTCCATTCCATACGATGGACGGTGGCGAGGTTCCTGCATTGCTTTTTCCCACTGTCCCCTCGATGTGGCATCCGTCGTAGGCGTTGATGGTCGAGCTGATCACATAGGAATGAAGGCCCGGAAACTCGACAATGCCGCCGTAATTGCCTGTGAGGGTTTTCGTCGAAGAAACATAGTTCGCGCAGGCGTTGAATGCCGCCTGAATGGCGGCGGTGTCGTCCGTGGATCCGTCTCCCTTCGCGCCAAATGCGGCGTTCGTCACATCGTAGCGCGGCCCGATGCTGCTGTTGTTCGCCACCGAGAACGTGCTGGTGATGCTCACCGGGCCGGTAAACGCCGCCCCCGCCAACGCGGCCCCGCCCAGGTTCGCCAGCGCTCCCGAGGCCGTGCGTGGCTCCCGTCCCTCCTGCCGTTACCGATACCGTGCTTGTGCCCGAGAGCACCGTTCCTGTGCCGCTGTAATACGCAATCTGCCCGCTGGTGCCGGAGTTGACCGTGCCGTTGCTGCTGCCGCTCCCGCAGGCCGTCCCGGTATTGGTGATATATCCCGAGTTGTCGATCTGCAGGCAGTTGTGGCCGCTGCTCGCCGCCAGTCCCGGAAACTTGATCGCTGTCGTGCCCGTAAAGCTGGCATATAAGCTGCTGCTGCCGCCGCCATAAACCTTGAATCCCGCCCCCGACCCGGTTTCGTAGTTGATGCGCACCACTCCGCTCGCATTCGAGGCATTGATGTACGTGTCGCCGCTGTTGGTGCTTTGGTAGGCCTTGAAGCTGTCCAGTCCGCCCGTTGCCGAATTCAGCGCCCAGTTATTGCTCGCGTCCTTCACCATGTACCACTGGCTGTTGCCGTTCCAGTCCTTGTAGATGAACGACTCTTTCTGGCTGGCCGTCAGTCCCGCCCACAGAGTCGCGTCGATCTCCGCATCCGCCTGGTTCTTCCGACCGTCGTCGTCCCTGCGACGCGTTGTGCTCCGCCCACCTGCAGCGTCCCGTTGAACTGCGCATTCCCCGCATTGTTGATCGTCGCCACCGTCGTCTCGCTCGCGCCGCCCGACCCGATCACCACCCCGCCGGTCCCCGAGTTGTTCGATCCGTTCAGCACCACCGCCCCGGTCCCCGCCGCATTGATCACCGTCTGGTTGTTGGTGCTCGACTGCCCGTTGTTATACTGGCCCACCGAAATCCGGTACACGTTGTTCAAGCTCATCCAGAACCTGGTAAAACTGCTCGCCCGCCGTCGCGTCGCTCAACCCATCGTCCAGCGGTAGCCGTAATCCGTCTGATCTCGTTCAGCAAGCCGCGCTCGTTTCCCGTCCCGTTCCCAGCCGGAGTGATTGGTCACCGTCGCGTCCGCCTGGCTCCCGTACCAATCACCATTCAAGCCGTTGAAACTCCGGTGAAATGTATCCAGAAAGCTGTTGCGCGTGCCGTTGTCCGTCAACTGCCCGGTAAACATCGTGCCGCCGGTCATCCAGTTGTTGTACGAGCTGCCCGCGTCCGCCACCACCTGGTTGGTCGAGTTCTCGTTCCGCAATCCCACGATCGTGTTGTTCTGCGCGTTCGCTCCCAGATGCAGCGCCGTCGCGCATCCCTCCACGTCTCCGCCCGTAAACGTGTTTCCATCGCCCTGCTGCAGATTGATCCCGTACGTCCCGCTGATCGGGTTCCCGCCGCTTGTCGGGCAGTCGATGTGCAGCCGCACAAACGTGCTCGCGTTCATCCAGTCCGTCGTCGCCGGATTCGCAATCTGGTGCCCGATCGCGTTCACCGCCGTCTGGAAGCCCGTGAACTCGTTGTCGTAAAAACGTCCCGCCCGTGTAATTCCCCGTACCGTCCAGCGTCATGCCCGTCTGGTTCGAGTTACCAAGAAAATACAAGCTTTCCAGATCCATCTCCTGCGTGCGATAAGCCGCGAATCCTTTCGCGCTGGCGCTCGACGACGACGTGGTATTGATCGCCACGTTGTCCAGATGAAAACCCAGCGTGTCCGCCGCATAGGTCGGGTCGCCCACCTGCACCATCGCTCCCGTTCCCGAGTAATAAAAAACCGTCCCGCCCTGGCTGCCGCTCGCCGTGCTCGCGCCGCGCAGTGCGCATCCGCGTAGCGACACATTCCTCGTTCCCGCCGTCACCACGACCTGATTCGCCGTCGAAATCGTCGCGCACGGCAGCAGCACCGTCGCATTCCCCGTCGAAATTGTCAGGCTCGATCCCATCGCCAGCGTCCCTGAAAAATTCCGCGCATCGCACGTTCCGCCCTGCGTCGCACTCAGCCCGCTCAGGCATGCTCCCAGCTTGGCCCCGAAATCCGCTCCCGCAAACTGGTCCACCTGGTAGACCGCCCCCAGCTTGGTCGCCGTCAGCGGCCCCGTCACCGTCCCGCCCGTCAGCGGCACCTCCAATGCTGTTTGCGTATCCACATAGTGCTTGTCTGCCGCCTGCAAGGGCGTCGTCGGATCGCAGCACAACGTCAGCGGCCCGGTCATCGTTGCACCTGTTATCGTCAGCATTCCGCCCGCCAGGGACGCAATCGCCTGATCCACATACGTCTTGCTCACCGCCTGCACGGCCTGCGTCGACGGCATCAACTGCGCCTGCACCTGTCCCAGCGTCGCCGATGTCGCCGCCGGAACCACCCAGTACTGGGTGTTCATCGACCCGTCGCTCATGTAGAAAATCGCCGTGTAATACTAGCCCCGCCGGCGTCGACCCCTGGTTGGGAGCCAGGCTCACGCTCACAAATCCATCCGGCGCGATCGGCACCGTCTCGCTGTCGGCCGCTACTACCTGGCCGTTCGCCGTTGTAAACGATGGCCAGCTCACCACCAGTGTCCCTGTCCCCGGCTGGCCGTTCGCCAGGTACACCGTCCCCTGAACCGTCGTCGTGCTGAACGTCTGCGCGTGGGCCATGCTTCCCAAACCCATCAGGCACAACTCAATCAACAACAGGCCCAGCACTCCGCTGGCGCGCAAACCATCATGATTCGTGAGATTCATCTGTCTCTCTTCTTTCTTCTTGGGAGCAGGGCATCGAGTCCTTCCTCTCCGCCCCGCCCCCGCAAAGTCTTGTCTTCTGTTGCCATCCACCATCCGCTAACCCTGCGTGGCTGTCGCTAACTCCGCTCCCTCGCTGACCTGCTGACTCGCTTCCTCGCCCTTCTCTTCCTTCACGTCCTCAGCCACTTGCGGTTCTAACGCCAACCTCTCCGCAACACTGCAAAGTTGACTCATCACTTCTACGTTCTCGCAATTGATGAGTTCGTCCGCCAGCGCACACAGCATCTTCATGCTTGTCGCTTTGCCAGCGATAAAATCGGCGATTAGCTTCTCTGCCATCTTGCTGCACTGCTCGCCGATTTGCTTGTCCAATTCCGCAATCAACTTCGCTTTGCCTGGGTTGACCGCCTTCACCTGTGTCCCTGTTCCGCGCAGCCTGACTCCGGCCGCCTGCTTCGTCCTTGAAAACACCATTTCTCCGCCAATCCCCGCTTCCACGGACCTTCGCACTCCGCGGAAAGTGAAAGGGGTGATTCCCTGTGGAACCACCCCTTGCATTCGCCGAATTGGTCTCTTCCTTCGCCGCGATTACGCGGCGGCTCTGCGCATCAAACCGCCTTGCTCTGCATCTCGCTGCTCCGTCTCAACCCGGAAAACCTTCTGATCTCTTCCAGAGTTTGTCCTGCTCATGCCGTTTACCTCTAGCCGCTTGCAACGCTTCCTCGTGCGGCTCTTCGCCAAGGTCAATACCCGCCATCGTTCTCTGAAGATGCCCTCAGCCTCTCCCTACGCTTGCGAACCCGCGGAAGTGGTCCGACTCAAATCTGGAAAGCCGTTCCCGCTCTCCTGTCCTATCCTGCTTCGTCATTCCCGTTCGTTGTACTTAGCGTATCGAATTTCCCCGTTATTACATGCAAAAATCGTGACCCCTATTTTTCCCTGTTCTTTCAATCACTTAACTGTTTTTTTCCACCCTCCGCCCTTTGACACGTTTTCCAAATAGGAACAAAACGGCCAAAAAAAACTTTCTATTCCCAAAATGGGCAACGGCTCGGCTGGATGGCTACGGGCTTCAGATGAAGGATTTGGGCTTCAGCCCGTATATAAGCCAAGAAAAATAGCCGGGCTGGTAGGGATGGGTTTTACAGCTTGCGTAAAAATGCAACAGTGGAGCACGAAGCGTCAGGGCACGACTTAAGTTGTGCCGTAAATACAAAAAAATGAATGAGGGCTTTATCCCCTAAGGGAATCTTCTCTGAATTCACAAAAGATAGTGCGAGCGATCAGCGAGCGTCTGCTGCACTGCAAGTGCCGGCCTCCGCCGCGCCCCCGCCCAATGTTCTACGATAATCAGGTGACCACCGCCGCCCACTCCCCCACTCTCCTCGTTCACGGTGGCGCATGGGCCATCCCCGCCGACGCCGCTCGCGCTCATGAATCCGGCGTTCGCCGCGCCCTCGAAACCGGCTACGCTCTTCTCTCCCGCGGCGCATCCGCCCTCGACGCCGTGGAAGCCGCCGTCACCGTCCTCGAAGACGATCCCACCTTCGATGCCGGACGCGGCAGCTTTCTCACCTCCGACGGCCGCGTTCAGCTCGACGCTCTTCTCATGGACGGCGGACGCATGAAGGCCGGCGGCGTAGCCTGCGTCGAGCGCCTCCGCAACCCCATTCAGGCCGCCCGCCTGGTCCTCGAACAGAGTCCCCACGTCTACTTTGTCGGCCCCGGAGCAGAGAACTTCGCCCAGGCTCACGGCATGACCCTCATCTCGAACTCCGAACTCGTCCTCGACCGCGAGCGCGAGCGCCTCGCCCATGCCAAGCTCCGTGAATCCGCCGGCCTCACCGATGACACCTTCTCCGGGCCCGATCTTCCGCACCCCGTACTCCACGATGACAAAAGCCCGGAAACAGCCTTCCCACATGATCCCAACAATTTTACGGGTGCCCCAGGTCTCGTTTCTGAGACCTGGGAATCGATGAACCCAGCGTCTTCTCTCGGCCTAGACAGCCATGACACCGTCGGCGCCGTCGCCCTCGACTCCCACGGCAACCTCGCCGCCGCCACCTCCACCGGCGGCACGCTCAACAAAACTCCCGGCCGTGTCGGCGACTCCTCCCTCATCGGTTGCGGCTGTTACGCCGATAATCTCTCCGCCGCCGTCTCTCTCACCGGCTGGGGAGAACCCATCATGAAGCTGGTCCTCGGCAAGTGGGCCACCGACCGCGTCGCCTCGGGCACAGCCCCCGATCTCGCCGCCCGCGAAGCCATCGCCTATCTCTTCAACCGTCTCGGCGGACACGGCGGCATCATCCTCCTCGGCCCCGACGGCCGCTTCGGACTCGCCCACAACACCCCCGCCATGGCCTGGGGCCTCGCCACAAATGCTGGCCTCCAAACCGGCCTCACCGTCTAGCCGGCAAGCCGCCACTTCAGCCGCGTGTAAGCCACGCGAAAGCCCTTCCGCTCGGCATTCCGTTGCGAGTTGCTCCCTGCCTCGGCCACCATCATCGCCAGGTTGCATCCTTGTTCAAACGCATATCGCATCCGCTCCTCCAGCAGTGCCGCCTGCAATCCCCGCCGTCGCAACTCGGGTACCGTGGCCGCACCGCCAAACAGCGCAACCCCCTCATGCAGGCTCAGCACGCCTGACGCCCCCGGTTCTCCGTCAATCTCCGCCAGGAAACACGGGCTCTGCTCGCGCGCCACGCACACCGCCCCCATCTGCCGCATAAACCCCTCCAGTTCCGGATGTTCGTGCGTCCATCCTCTCGCGCTCACCCCGCTCCATAATTGTTCTTCTTCAGCCCCAATCACGCGCACCCGGATGTTACCGGGATGATTGCATTCTGTCCTCTCCACGCTCCGATACAGCACGCTGCTCACCTCAAACGGTCTGTAATTGCGCGCGCAAAGAAGCTCCATCGTAGCCGCGCCGGCCATCGGGCTGACCTCATGCATCACCGCCGCTCCACGACTCAGGAAAAATCCCTCCATCTCTTCAAGCGCGGCTTCCGTCAGCACCTCAAACAAACCCAAACCAAAGGTCTGCGTTACTGGCGAGTCAACCCCGTCGAAGACCAGCGTTGCTCCCGCGCATTTCGTCCATGTCGAGCCGCACTCCGGAAACAACCGGCTGCGCGCCACCGCAAACTGCGCGCCGGCGAAGCCCTCCGCCGCTTCCAATCTCCGCGCCAGCGTCAAATCGGAAAAAATCATCATTTCATGATCCTACACAGCCGGGTGCCCCGCCATGGCCTGGGGCTTCGCCACACCTCAAGGTCTCCAAACCGGCTTAACGGTATAAACAGTGTCTATGCCTCCGTACCGCCGTCCGCAGTGAGCAATGAGTGTATAGGATCGTTATCATATGAAAGGAAGGGAGGCACTGTAATAATGAAGATCGGGTTCTATTTCTTTTTTGCAATCGCTGCGTTCTTCTATGTCAGAACTCTACGAGTCATTTGGAAACTTGTAGCTGAGAGCAGACTTATAGAATCCGGGGTGCGCTTCAATTTTTTCAATTGGACACCTGCATGGAAAGTGCATCGCATCGGATACCCGGAGAGCCCTGTTCGACGCCAGATAGTCACTGGGTTCTTGATCACATGGACTTTCATGATTGTGGCATTGGTTTTTCTGGTGTATTCACAAACTCATGTCTTGGTTACTCGTTAAGTCGTTGTTCCCTGATCTCTGTCCTCTGTCCCTGCCATAATCAAACTATGCTCGTCCTCGCCTCCGCATCCCCCCGCCGCCGTGAAATCCTCGCCCAGGCCGGCTACTCCTTCATCGTCCATCCCGCCCACATCCCCGAAGATCCCCTCCCCAACGAAGACCCCATCGCCCTCGTCACCCGTCTCGCCCGCGAAAAAGCCGAAGCCGTCTTTGCCGAACTCTCCTACAAAAGTTCGGGTGCCCCAGGTCCCTCGCATTTGGGGACCTGGGAATCAACGAACTCCTCGGCGCGCAAGCGCCTCCCGCATGGACGGCCAGTCCACGCACTGCAAGTGCTCGCCGCCGACACCATCGTCACCCTCGACAACCAAATCCTCGGCAAACCCTCCGACCCAGCCGACGCCGCCCGTATGCTCCGACTCCTCTCCGGCCGCACCCATCAGGTCATCACCGGCGTCGCCCTCCTCACCGCAACCTCCACGCAAGTCGCCTCTGAATCCACCGCCGTCACCTTCCGCGCGCTCAACGATGAAGAAATCGCCGCCTACATCGCCACCGGCGAGCCCATGGACAAGGCCGGAGCCTACGCCATCCAGGGCCGCGCCGCCCGCTGGATTCCCCGCATCGAAGGCGACTACTTCAACGTCGTCGGCCTCCCTCTTGCCCTGGTCTCCACCCTCCTCGATTCCGTCCGCTAATCCGCTGACTTGTTGGGGTGTAGGGTGAGGGTCGACAAACCTCCTGGCGCGTAAGCGCCGTCCGCCTGGACTCACCAGTCCCCCTGGTCTCCATCTTCCTCGATTCCGCTCGCTGACTTGCTGACTCGCTAAAACTTCCCCTCGACGGCCCCACGCCCCCGTTGTAGAATTCTCGCAACCATTTTTACCATCTCGCTGCGCGCTCTATTTTTCTGCCGCCAAAGGAACGTCCATGCGAATCTCTGCTCTTATGCGCTGCCTGCCCCTGCTTCTTGCCCTCTGCCCGCCCGCTCACGCCAACTGGCTCGGCAAGAACAAGCAGGATCCCCCCCAGTGGGGCCTCGACGCCGCCAAGACCCCCACCCCCGCCTACGCCAAGGATGCCGCCTCCATCGTCCTCTACGATGAGTACCTTGAAACCGTCGACGCCCAGGGCCGCGCCGTCGAGCGCGAGCGCGAAGCCAAGCGCATCCTCAAGCCCCAGGGCCGCAGCGATGCTCCTGTGCGGTGTCGCCTATGACGTGGACGAAAAGATCAACTACTTCCGCGAGTGGACCATCGCCGCCGACCAGAAGCAGTACCAGGCCCAGGACACCGACTTCGTCGATGTAGGCGACACCAGCGATCCCCGTCATGCTCTCCACCCACAAAGCTCGCGTCGTGCATCCTCCCGCCGCCGATGTCGGCGCCGCCATCGTCTGCGAGTCCGAAGAACTGCTCGCGCCCTATCTCCAGGAGACGGTCTGGCATATCCAGAGCAGCATTCCCATCGTCTTCCAGGCCCTTGAAGTGGACCTGCCCGCCGGCCGCGCCCACTCCGAGGCATGGCACAAATTCACGCCCGTCAAGCCCGTCGAGGTCGCTCCCAACCACTGGCGCTGGGAGATCAAGGATATGCCCGCCCTCGACCTGCGCGACGTAAAATCCCATCCTGCATGGCGAGCTCTCGCCGCGCGCATGTCCGTCCAGTGGGGCGATGCCGCCGTCGAAGGCAAGGACAACCAGTGGCGCGCCATCGGCCAATGGACGACCAAACTGGAAGCAAACCGCCCCGACCCCTCGCCGGAGATCACCGCCCAAACCCAGAGCCTCATCGCCGGCGCGCCCGACTTCTACGCCAAGCTCAGCCGCATCACCGAGTACATCCAGAAAAATATCCGCTACTTCATCGTCGAGCGCGGCATCGGCGGCTTGCAGGCCAACCACGCCGCCGACATCTTCCGCAACCGCTATGGCGACTGCAAGGACAAGACCACCCTGCTCATCTCCATGCTCCAGGTGGCCGGCATCCACGCCTTCTACATGCCCGTGGACAACCGCCGCGGCGTCGTCGATCCTGATGCCCCATCGCATCTATGGCAACCACATGATTACCGCCATCGAGATTCCTGCCGAGCGTCGCAGGATCCGCGCCTCAAGGCCATCGTCAAAGCCAACGACGGCAAGCGCTATCTCATCTTCGACCCCACCGACGAGCGCACTCCCGTCGGCAATCTGCCCTCCGAGGAGCAGGGCAGCTACGGCATCCTGGCCGCCGGCGCATCCAGCCAGATCATCGCCCTCCCGGTCCTCGATCCCGGACGCCAATGGCACCGAGCGCAAAGGCGTCCTTCACCCTTTCGGCTGATGGCACGCTGACCGGCTCGGTCGATACCTCCCACATCGGCCCCGACCGGCGCCGATCTGCGCTGGCTTCCTCAAGCACACCGACGACAAGGAGCGCCGCGAATACTGGGAGAAGTTACGTGGCTGCCTCCCTTCCCGGCGTCACCCTCGATGCCTTTCAATTCACTCGAGCCCTCCGCCCTCGACAAGCCCCTCGAGTTCCACTACAAGGTCACCGCGCGCCAATACTCCCATCAGGCCGGCCCGCTCCTGCTCGTCCGTCCCCGCGTCATCGGCTCCGATTCGCTATGCCCTTTGACGACAAGCCGCGCATCTATCCCATCGACCTCGACGCCACCGGCCGCTGGCACGACACCTTCGACATCGCCATCCCTCCCGGCTATGTCGTCGATGAAACTCCCGACCCCGTCTCGCTCGACCTCGACTTCGCCAGCTACCACTCCTCGGTCTCCGCCAAAGGCAACCTGCTCCACTACGAGCGCGAATATGTCGTCCGCCAGGTCGAGATTCCCCCCGCCCGCGCCGCCGACTTCCGCCGCTTCGAGAGCGCCATCCTCGCCGACGAAAAAAACGCCGCCGTCCTCAAAAAACAGTAGCCCGTTACTCCAGGAGGGAGTGACGGTTAATAGCACCGGGTCGGGGTCACCGCGGATTCGGGGTCCCCATGGATTCAGGGTCCCCAACGAGCGATTTTTGCTCGCTGGGGTGATCTAGGGTGGGATATCCATCACCTACAGCTTCTTGAGGCCAAAGGGGAAACCACGAACTCCGTCCGCTAACTTGCTTCACCCGCGACTACTCTATTCATTAAGATCGAAATCGATGACCGAATCCCACCATCCCGCCGCAGCCCGACTCAACGCCCTTCTCGCCGAGGCCGCTCAACCCCCGCTCGACCCACATCTCTCCCAGCAATTCGCCACCTTGCTTTCGCTCTTTCTTCGCTGGAACGCCCGCATCAACCTCTCCGCCATCCGCGACCAGGAAGGAATTCTCTCCCGCCATTTTCTCGAGTCCATCGCCTGCGCCCGCGCCCTGCCCGCAGGCCTCACCTCGCTCCTCGACTTCGGCTCCGGCGCAGGCTTTCCCGGCCTTCCCATCGCCCTCTGCCGCCCGGAGATCGCCGTCACCCTGGCCGAGTTGCAGGGCAAAAAAGCCGCCTTCCTCCGAGAAGCTGTCCGCGTCTTGAACCTCTCGGTAAAGGTTCACTCCGCCCGCGCCGAAGACCTTCGTTCCGTTTTTGATTGTGTGATTCTCCGCGCCGTCGACAAGATGGGCCGCGCCGTCCAATCCGCGGCTCATCTCGTCCGCCCCGGCGGCTGGCTCGCCCTCATGACCACCCCCGCCAGCCTTCCCGCCCTCAAATCATCCGACGGAGCCGACTTCTCCTGGTCCGCCGCCCCCCTGCTTCCCGGCTCCAGCCGCCTGCTCGCCCTGGGATTGCGCGCCCTCTAATTCGCCATCTTGATCAGCGCCAGCTTCTTGATCGCCGCCAAATCCTTCGCTGCCCTCACCATCAATCGCACTCCGGTTCCCTCGGCATAGCGCGGCGCTTCGTCGAGGATCTTCAGCGTGCTCTTCGCCAGATCGCTCTTGCGCGCCGCCGCCACCGCCTTGTCGCCTAGAACCAAGGCCACGCGAAAGCACCCCTCGCACGGCCCCAGATAGACGATGTTTCTCTTTTTCACTTTGAGCCGCAGCGCCCACCCGTACTTGGCTCCGGACGAATTCCACTCGCTCTCGCCGGCCCCCTGCTCCGCCAGCCAATCCACCAGCTGCTTCCACAACGCCGCTGTCGAGCCCAGCGCCGCCTCGACCTCCGCCTCCGTGGGCCTCGCCGTTTTTCCAATAAATGCATTCGGTGTATCCATCTTGCTCCTTCTCTTGCCGCAATCAGTCTACAACGTATTTCATCAACCCGTGTTGTATCAGGGCACAACCTCATACATTGAGGAATCAACGATCATTGCTCGACGGGAATGTCTGTTTGTCCTCCCCCAAATCATGTACGCTATTCTCGTTATGATTCGCTGGCTGGTCATCGGAATCGGCGACATCGCGCGCCGCCGCGTCATCCCCGCCATCCTCGCCGAGCCCCGCAGCCGCCTCCAGGCCCTTGTCACCCGCGACCCTGAAAAAGCCGCCGCCTACCCCGGCGCCGAGGTCTTCACCAACCTCGAGGTCGCCCTCCACGCCACCCCCATCGACGCCGTCTACGTTGCCTCGCCCGTCGCGCTCCATGCGCCCCAGGCAATCGCCTGCCTCCGCGCCGGCAAGCACGTCCTCTCCGAAAAACCCACCGCCATCTCGCTCTCCGCCGCCCAATCCATGCTCTCCGCCGCCCGAAGCCATCAACGCCTCTTCGCCGTCGCCTACTACCGCCGCCTCTATCCCAAGCTCATCCGCGCCCGCCAGCTCATCGCCTCAGGCGCCATCGGCCAGCCCCTCCTCGCCGAGGCCAACTGCCATGAATGGCGCTCCAATTCTCCAAACCAGCCCCGCAGTTGGCTCTTCGATCCGGCCATCGCCGGCGCCGGCCCGCTCTTCGACATCGCCTGCCATCGCATCGATGCCCTCAACTTCCTCTTCGGTGAGCCCTCCCACTCCGCCGGCCTGCTCTCCAACGCCGTCCACCAAACAGCCGTCGAGGACTCCGCCACCGTCCTCCTCCAATATCCCCACGGTATCCACGCCGTCGTCGATGTCCGCTGGAACTCGCGCATCGAGCGCGACCAGTTCCGCGTCATCGGCACCGATGGCGAAATCAATCTCGACCCCTTGAGCGGCCCCATCCTCCGCATCGGCAATCGCGAAGAATCACTCCCCGCGCACTCCAACCTCCACTATCCCTGCGTTGAAAACTTTGTCTCCGCCATCCTCGACTCAGCGCCCCTCGCCTGCCCCGCCGACCAGGCCCTCTGGACCGACCGCGTCCTGCAAACTGTCCTCGCCGCCAATCAGCCACGTACCTGATTCTGCACACCCTCCGCAATTTTTCCTTCGCCCATCCCGCAATCCCTGGCCTATACTTCCACTAGAGCAGGCTATCCACCCCCTTTGCGGTCTCCTGCTCGCCTTGCCATGGCCATGCAACTTCCCCAAAATCGCGCTCCGGAATCGCCCGCCATTCCCGACCGCCTCTACTTCAAGATCGGCGACGTGGCGCGCCTCTGTGGCGTCGAAGCCTACGTCCTGCGCTTCTGGGAGACGCAGTTTCCCCAGCTCAAGCCCAAAAAAAGCGGCACCGGCCAGCGCCTCTACCGCCGTCATGATGTTGAACTGGTTCTGAAGATCAAGCAGCTCGTCCACGCCGAGGGCTACACCATCTCCGGCGCGCGTCAGGCATTGGGTCAGGCCCACAGCCGCAAGTCCTCCCCGTCCCCATCAGACTCCCGGTTGCCCCTGCTTGCCGCCGACACCATTCAGCCGCCCTCCGCCCAATCGCCCGAGGCCGTCGCCGACGCCATCGCCCAGGCCCGCGCCGAACTCCGCGAAATCGCCGGCCTGCTCGCCTCGCCCGACCCTCTGCCGCCCAAGCGCCGCGCCCGCCTCGCCACCATGCCCCCCCAGTCAGACACTCTTTTCCCGCTATAGTACTAGCTGCATGAATCGGCTTTGTATCAGGGCTCGACTTCACAGCTAGCGGAAAAATGCAAATGGTGGAGCTAGAAGTGTCAGGGCACGGCTTCACTGCTTGCGGAAAATGCAAATAGTGGAGCTAGAAGCGTCAGGGCACGACTTTAGTCGTGCCGCAGAGGCAGCAAAATTACAGAGGGCTTTAGCCCCTGAGGGACGCGTTCTTTTCTCGCTAACTTGCTCCTTCCGCGCAGCGGAAGCTAACTCGCTCGTTCAAACCTCAGCGACGCCGAGTTGATGCAGTACCGCAACCCCGTCGGTCTCGGCCCATCCGGAAACACATGCCCCAAGTGTCCTCCGCACCGCGCGCACGTGACCTCCACGCGCCGCATCCCCAGGCTCAGGTCCTCATGCTCCGTCACGGCACTCGCCTCCGACGGCAACATGAAGCTCGGCCATCCGCACCCCGAATCAAACTTCGCCCCGCTCAGAAACAGCAGCGCCCCGCATCCCGCGCAGTGGTAGTTGCCCGTCTCGTGATTCTCCGTCAACGCTCCGCAGAACGGCCGCTCCGTCCCCTTCTCGCGCAGCACCCGGTACTGTTCCGCCGTTAGCCGCTCCCGCCACTCCGCCTCCGTCCGCTCCACCTTCTCGGGCGTCTCGCTCATCCCCGCCTCCTACACTCTCTCCAATTGGATGCATGGGGATCTCTGAAATTGTCACTGTTTTGAAATGTACACGGGCTTTATTGATGGCTGCATTAGTAATGTCCGGATAAGCGCGCCGGAGGCGCAATGTTTGTTAGCCCCGCGCTTTAGCGTGGGGAAAGCTCCACAGATTCATTCGGAGTCCCATAGGAACGGCGCAAAGACATTTCTTTTCAGGGATCATTAGTCGTGCCGTAGATGCAGCAGAATAAACGCGGGCTTTAGCCACGGAGGTGTGCTTTTAAGATTTGTTGCTTGAAAATCAGCCTTTTTCAGAAAGATGTTTATCCGGGGCCTCCAGCGGCTCGGGGTTCTCAACGAGTGATTTGTATTCGTTGGTGTGAGAGAAACGATCTTTGTTTGCCGGGGTGGCTATTTCCTAGTCCCTAGAACCCATCTCATAAACATTTCCGGATCGAATTTCTGCGAAACTGTAGTAGCTCAAGGCGTCTCCGCAGTCGGCTATGGCAGGTCGCTGGGAACTGACAGACGAACAGTGGGAGTTGGTGGAGCACGTGCTGCGCCCGTCGCGGCGTGAGGATAATCGGGGTCGTCCGTGGCACGACACGCGCGCTGTGCTCAACGGTGTGCTTTGGATTTTGGGCAGTGGTGCGCAGTGGTGCGAACTGCCTGCCAGGTATCCTCCGTATCAGACCTGCCACCGGCGTTTTCAGCAATGGGTTCGCCAAGGCAAGCTGGTTCTGATGCTGCGTCTGTTGGCCCGGCAACTGCATGAGCGAGGTAAGCTTCATCTCGACGAGGCTTTTGTAGACGCTACCTTCGCGAGCGCCAAAAAGGGGGCTTCGCCGTTGGCCCGACCCGGCGCGGCAAGGGCACCAAGATTGTCGCTATCGCCTCTGGTGACGGTCTTCCTCTCGCCGTATCTGTCGAAAGCGCTTCGCCTGCCGAGTGCCGGCTTGTGGAAGCTGTTTTGGCCGGATGCTTCCTTGACGAGCTGCCCGAAAGGTTGATTGGAGACAAGGCCTACGACTCAGACCCCCTCGATCAGCAATTGGCCGCGGAGTATGGCATCGAGATGATCTCGCCCAACCGGGCCAAGCGCAAACGGATAACGCAGGACCGACGCCCGCTGCGCCGCTATCGCCGTAGATGGAAGATCGAGAGGGTCTTTGCCTGGATGCAGAACTACCGCCGATTGGTCACACGATGGGAATACCACGTCGAAAACTTCCTTGGTTTCGTGCAGCTTGGATGCCTTCTCATGCTGCTCAGACATTTATGAGATGGCTTCTAGTCCCTGTTTTCACATCTCCACCACTAGCTCAATCTCCACCAGCGTGTCCTTGGGCAGCCGCGCCGCCTCCACCGTGCTTCGCGCCGGCGGCGCCACGCCATGCGCGCTCATATACGCGCCATACACCGCGTTCATCGCCGCAAAATCATTCATGTCCTTCAGGAACACCGTCGCCTTCACGGCCTTGGCCAGGCTTGTCCCCGCCTCTTCCAGAATCGCCTTCAGGTTTTCCATCGTGCGCGTGGTCTGCGCGGTTATCCCACCCTCCACCACCTGCTGTGTCGCCGGATCCACGCCTGCCTGCCCGGCGGTAAACAGAAGATTCCCCGCGCGCACCGCCTGCGAATACGGACCAATCGCCTTGGGCGCCTTGTCGGTTGCAATCACGTGTTTGTTCATGCCCCCATTGTAGCGCCCCGCTGCCGCATTTCAACTCAATGCCACACCGCCAGCAGCCCTCCGCTCACCACCACCGCCGCCAGCCAGTAGCCCGCATTGATCGCCAGCAGCATGAACGATCGCTGCTCGTAGATCGTCTCCGCCAGCAGCGGCATGGCAATGAATCCCAGCCAGCAAATGAACCCGACGAACACGCCTCCGTGCAGATGTCCCGCCCCCGACCACATCACCGCGTGCGCCAGCACAAACGTCAGCACCAGCCCGCCGATAAACGACGTAATCATCCCCACAACCGCCGCCTTGGGCCGCGACCCCGCCTTGTGTCCGGTCAACTTCATCCTCGGCTTGGCAAAAAACAGCGAGTACCACAGCGCGCCCAGAACCCACTGATACAGCGCCGCAACCAGAATGGCTAGGTAGTTAAAGCGCAGATGATGCATCCGGTATCCTCCTTCGCGAACAAGCGTCGCGTTCCTGATCTTGCCCTCTCCGCAAAATCCCTGTCAAGCAGATTCGCAGCGCGCGTCTCCAGCCTATAGCGCCCGGCAAGACGGCGCAGAAGGTGCCAGGCTGCTTCGTTCTCCCCAAACGTATAAGACAGGATGCGAGATTGTAAAAACAAGACGATGCCGCTTACTGAACAATCGAGCAGGTCCAGCGCCAGAGCGGGCTCGACCCACACCAACAACTTGCGTTGCGTCCTTAACTCAGACAAGGGTGGATCAGTGCAACCAATGAAACGAAAAGCGTATGTTGGTTTTTTCATCGTCTGCGTGAACATTTCTCCCGTAGGAGGTAACGATAATGGTCGTCGATGATTCTACAGCTCACAAAAGTGCTTGAAAATATGAATTCAGTTGCCCATATACCGCTATAGGCGGGCTTCGTTTCCCCCAGAGGGGGAGCCGAGAATAGCCCAGGACCCGGGGCCCCCAGCGAGCGTTCTTTGCTCACCGGGGTGAACGGATAGGTCTTCGTCGCTGGGGTGGCTTGAAAGCTTATCCGTAAATTGGTAGCGCCGACCTCCAGACCGGCTGTCCTGTGGGTCTCCAGACCCACAGGTGACGTCTGGTGGCGTAGACGCCGACAGTACACCCGGTCTGGAGTCCAGCGCTACATTCCTTCCTCTATCTACGGATAAGCTCCTGGTCGTGTCGCAAATGCAACAAAAAGAAAGCTGGCTTCAGCCCCTGAGGGAAAGTTTCCGGAGGGAGCGGTGGTCTTCAGACCACTGAATCATTGCCTTCGAATCAAGGCGGCTTTAGCCGCGGGCCTTTCCATGAATCCGTGTGTAAAATTGTCCGCACGCCTGTTCTGCGATTGACTGTTACCGGCGGTAGGCCGGAATTTCATCCCCGGCATAAAATCGTTGCTTTGTTTTTAGAAATCAATCCACGCGGCGAAGTCGCGATAAAATCCCGACACTATCTCTCAAAAACGCTGTCATCCTGAGCGACCCTGAACGCAGTGAAGGGGAGTCGAAGGATCTACTTTTTTGCTTTTCGTGCTTTGTATTAGGGTCCAGCTTTCCACCTTGCGAAAAAATGCAAACGGTGGAGCAAGAAGCGTCAGGGCACGACTTCAGTCGTGCCGATCAAGGCCCTAAAAAGCGTGGGGTTTTAACCCCTGAGGGAGGTATCGATACGGAGGTAGGCCGGGGATTGCCGGGGTCCCTGGCGACAGGTCTTCGTCGCTGGGGTGAATTCTATTCCCGTAAAAATCGTTCTTTTGTTTTTAGAAATCAACCCACGCGACGAAAGTCGCGATAAATCCTCGTCGTCATCCTGAGCGAATGCAGCAAAGGGAGCCGTGAATGGACGCCCCTCTACAGCAGCTCCTGGAGCTGCGTGGTGCGCCCTTGTAGGCTTTGCTTAAGTGACTCATCAGCATTGCGGATGCGTCGCCTATGAGATAGTCGCGCACGGTCGATGCGAGTCCCGTGTTTTTGGGGACTAATGTGCGGACAAGTTTAGCAAGAGTATATTTGTTAGGCCGCAGTTTTTCTTTTTTATCTAGCTCGGAGATTTGCTCCAATAGATCGGGGATTGCCGGCGTCTTTTCGAGCACATCCTTCAAGGTCTCGTGATAGCGGGTCATCGCGTACCAGAGCATCGTGCTCTTGTGACGTGACGGATTGTGGACCTTGAAACGCGCGGTCTTGAACATGGGCTTAAATCTAGCAAGTTAGTCTATTCCCATTGTTGAGTCCCTGCAATGTATAAAAGTGCAGCTTGATATTCCCTGTTCCCTGTTCCTAGTCCCTTAGTCCCTTAATCCCTGCAATCATTGCCCCGCCAGCGTCTCCAGCAGCCCATCAAAATCTTCCAGCCGCGCGTACTCGATGATGACTCTGCCGTGGCCGTTGTGGTCTTCGATGTGAACCTTCAGTCCCAGAGCGCGCTGCAACTGCTCCTGTACCGCGCGAATATTTGGATCCATTGCCCGCTCTGCTTTCTCTTCTTTTTTCGCGGCGCGATCGGGGTGCGCAATACCTTGTATGAAAGCCTCTGATTGGCGAACAGAAAGCGAAAGTTTAATCATCCGCTGCGCCGCCATTTCCATATCCTCGGCATGCTCAAAAGCCAGCAGCGCCCGCGCATGGCCAAAGCTCAGTTCGCCGGTCTCCACCCGTGCCTGCACGGATGTCGGTAACCTCAACAAACGTAAGTAGTTAGCTATAGTCACCCGATCCTTGCCGGTGCGCACCGCCATCTGCTCTTGGGTCATGTGAAACTCGCGCGAAAGCCGCTCAAAAGCCCGCGCCTGCTCCATCGGATTCAGGTCCGTCCGTTGAAGGTTTTCGACAATGGTGATCTCCATCGCCTGCTCGTCGGAGACCCGTCGCAGAATCGCCGGAATGGTCTTCTTGCCGGCTAGCTCCGAAGCCTTCCACCGCCGCTCGCCCGCGATCAGTTGAAAGCGCCCGTTCGCCAGCGGACGCACCAGCACCGGCTGCACCACACCATTGGCGGTAATCGACGCAGCCAGCTCGCCCAGCTGTTCCTCGTTCATATGTGAGCGCGTCTGGAATGGATTGCGGTCAATCTGCTCGAGGGGGATCTCCAGCGGCTTGCCTCCTTCGCTCTCGGCGGCGGGAGCGGATGCAATGGGAGCGCGCGGCAACAGCGAGTCCAGGCCCTTGCCCAGGGCGCGGCGTTTAAGGTCGGTAGCGGTCAGGTTCATGGTTCATTTTCCTCTTTTCCGGAAGAGTGGCCGGGGGCTGAATCTGGTTGGGATGCAACGGTATGCGCAGAGTCGCGTGGAAGCGGCCCTCAGCTACTGGGCAAAACACTCACCTCGGCCACAGGCTCGGTTGTGGCGCTCTCATTCTTTTTCGGCGTTTCAATGCCGTTGCGCGCCATGAACTCTCCGGCCATTTCGAAATAGGCCTCAGTGCCACGCGAGCGCGCATCGTAAAGCGCCACAGGCTTGCCGTGGCTGGGCGCTTCGGCCAGACGCACGTTGCGCGGAATCACGGTGCGGTAGAGGCGATCCTTGAAGTACTCGCGCAGCGTGTCCGTCACCTGTTGCGCCAGGTTGGTGCGGTCGTCGTACATGGTCAGCAAAACGCCTTCGATACTCAGCGAGGGATTGTAGGCGGCGCGCACCCGTTCGAGCGTGGAGATCAGCTCGGAGATTCCCTCCAGGGCAAAGTACTCGGCCTGCATGGGCACGATCAGCGTGTCGGCTGCGGCCAGGACGTTGAGGGTGAGTAGGTCAAGAGCCGGCGGGCAATCCAGAATCACCAGATCGTACTCCAGCTGAACCCTCTCCAGCGCGCGGCGCAGGCGAAGCGCGCGGTCGTCGGCCGTGGCCAGCTCGATATTGGCACCGGTCAGGTTCTTCGAGCCGGGCAACAGCGAAAGCGAGTCGATCTCCGTGGGCAGGATCACCTGATCGGCAGGGGCGTCGCCCATCAGCACATCGTAGATGGAGCGGCGGTTGTCGTCGCGCTGAAATCCCAGCCCGGAGGAGCAGTTTGCCTGGGGATCGCAGTCCACCAGGAGGACTTTGAGGCCTTGGAGAGCAAGGCAGGCGGCCAGGTTGATGGCCGTGGTTGTCTTGCCAACTCCGCCCTTTTGGTTAACGAGGCCGAGAATCTTACCCATGGCAATCCAGAGTAAAGGGAAGCGGCCTTTGAAGATAGCCTCCGGCGCTGTGGAGAACCCGGCCAACCTGTGGAAAGCGTTTGCCGTGTGGCGGACCTCGGGGGAGCAAATCTATGTTGGGGAAGGCTTTCACGGCAGGGCGCACGGGGCTGCGGAGGGAGCGCAAAAAAACCTGACCGGTGGAAAACTTTCGTGATTTTGAGTGGATTCAGGGCTGAGAATCTACAGGTTTTTGGGGATAATCCATTTTAAGACTGCGCCCGTTTTGGGACTGCCTCAAATTGTTCCACGTGGAACAATTCCCGCTTTGGGCCGCCTTCCCAAAATTGTTCCACGTGGAACAATTGGAGGTGTTGCAAATAAACAATAGAACTTTGCAGATTAATTGCGACTCGCTTTCGTCTTTTTTTCGTGTGAAGCATTCCTCCGCAGCTGAGACCCGAGATGATTCAATTGGTTCATGCGGGAATTGAAACCGCCGCATTTCGCCGACGCAATGTGGTAATCTCATCCCAACCCCGTGACCACCGCCAAAAACTCGCTCTACTACGGCGACAATCTCGACGTCCTCCGGCGCTATGTCAAGGACGAGACTGTTGATCTGGTTTATCTCGACCCGCCCTTCAACTCCCGCCAGGATTACAACGTCCTCTTCGCGGAAAAGGACGGCTCGCAATCCAGCTCGCAAATCCACGCCTTCGAGGACACCTGGGAGTGGAACATCGAATCTCGCCGCGCCCTCGAGCAGGTCATCGAGCAGGGCGGACGCATCGCCGACGCCCTCCGCGCCTTCGAGTCCTACCTCCACGGCTCCGACATGATGGCCTATCTCGCCATGATGGCCCCGCGCCTCGTCGAGCTGCGCCGCGTCCTCAAAGAGACCGGCTCCATCTACCTCCACTGCGACCCCACCGCCAGCCACTACTTGAAGATTTTGATGGATGCCGTCTTTGGGCCGCAGTTCTTTCGCAATGAAATTACCTGGAGACGAACATCGGCGCACGCAAACGTAGGCCAGAAGTTCGCCGTAGTCCAAGATCGGCTCCTGTTCTATTCAAAGCTTGAAGAATGGACATGGAATCAAATTTACATCCCATACAGCGAGGAATACATTCAGTCGCACTACTCGCAAAGAGATACAGACAGTGATCGTCGATTTACAACCAGAGATTTGACAGCGTCGATGCAGAGGGCATCGAGTGGTCAGTTATATGCTTGGAAGGGTTTTACTCCTCCTGCGAGTCGTTGTTGGGCTTACACCAAAGAAAATATGGAAAAGTTTGAGGCAGAGGGCTTGCTCACTTATTCACCTCGGGGAATGCCACGCCTGAAGCTGTATCTCGACAAAATGCCAGGTGTGCCATGCGATGACATCTGGACAGACATCCCGCCCATCAACTCTCAAGCCCAAGAGCGCCTCGGCTACCCCACCCAAAAACCCGAAGCCCTCCTAGAACGCATCATCAAAGCCAGTTCCAACGAAGGCGATCTCGTTCTTGACCCCTTCTGCGGCTGCGGCACAACCGTTCAGGTAGCCCAGCGCCTCAACCGCCGCTGGATCGGCATCGACATCACCCACCTGGCCATCGGCCTCATCAAGAAGCGCCTCTCCGACGCCTTCGGCCCGGAGATCAAATCCACCTACGACGTAATTGGCGAGCCGACTGACTTAGCCGGTGCAGGCCAACTCGCCGCCGAGGACAAGTACCAGTTCCAGTGGTGGGCGCTGGGCCAGGTGGGCGCGCGTCCCGCTGAGCAGAAAAAAGGCGCTGATCGCGGCATCGATGGCCGCCTCTACTTCCACGATGACGATTTCCGGCCAGTCCAGGCAGATCATCTTTTCGGTCAAGGCGGGCGGCGTCTCCGTTCCCCAGGTCCGCGACCTCGTCGGCGTCCTCACCCGCGAGAAGGCCGAGATAGGCGTCTTCCTCTGCTTCGAGGAACCGACCAAACCGATGCTCCGCGAAGCCGCAGAAGCTGGCCTCTACAAATCCGGTCCGCTGGATGGCACGTCCTATCCGCGCCTGCAAATCCTTACCATCCAGCAAATCCTAGATGGCGCGCAGCCGCAATATCCCGCCCGCCTCGACGCCACCTTCAAGAAGGCTCCGCGCAGCAGGCCGGCGGCGGCTGAGAATTTGACCCTGCCACTGCTGCCGGTTGAGTGAGCTGGAGTAGAGGCCCGGGGCTAAAGCCCGCAGTTTTATTGAACATTTTGCGTCAATCAGGGTTAAAACCCTGACCTACCAGCCATGCCCTGACGCTTCATGCTCCACCGTTTGCATTTTTCCGCACGCAGTGAAACCCCATGTTCCCTCACACGGTAACGATTTCTGACGATCATGGAGACGTTGCTGACGTCGTCGTTGTTTGCGCTGTTTTTGCTGGCGATTCGGAGGCAGTTCAGGCAGTAGGGGCACGACTCCCATGTCCGAAAATCCGGACATGGGGCACAGGTACCCGGCAAGATTATGGGCGGATGTGAACTATCCGCCCGCTCATGGCGTTAATGCCGCCATGAACGGGGCACAGCTTTTCTTAGCTTATAGTGATTCTTCGGTGTTGATGAGTGTGTTGCTTGGCAATAGTTGGACGAATAATTTTTGGGCTGAGGCGAAGCTGATTGGCAAGAGCGGAATCACCGCAATCGATACGGCCACGTTTCAAAGAACTCCAGATTACACTCCCGTTTATCCGCGGGGACGGGTTGTGGCGATCGTTGAGACGTTGCTGACGTCGTCGTTGTTTGCGCTGTTTTTGCTGGCGATACGGAGGCAGTTCAGGCGGTAGGGAACTTGGCGAAAAACTTGTGGGTTGGATTTGGCACGGCTGAAAGCTGTGCCCTGATACAAAGTACGAAAATCAAAAGCAGGTTCTTCGACTCCCCTTCACTGCGTTCAGGGTCGCTCAGGATGACAGCGTTTTTGAGAGAAAATGCAGGATTTAATCGCGGCTTCGTCGCGTGGGTTGATTTCTAAAAACAAAAGAACGATATTTGCCGGGGTTGAAACTCCGGCCTACCGTGTCTGCGTGAGAACTAGTTTTGATGGCCATATATTGCGCTCAACGAACTCATGAAGCGCAATATATTGTGGTCAATCGAGTCGAAAATGAGGTTCTCACTCACACACTAAAACCCGACATTTGTTTTGTTGCATTTGCGGCACGACTAAAGTCGAGCCCTTACGCTTCTTGCTCCACCGTTTGCATTTTTCCGTAAGCTGTAAAGCCGGGCCCTGATACAAGGCCTACTCCCTTCGCGGCGAATTGCAACCGCGCCCTTCGCAAGGGACGCGAAGACTTCAATACACCAACTGATTGAGAGTTGCTGGAAAATTGAGGGCGTGCTGGAAAATTCGCGGCAGGGGTCAGGCGCAGGCGGGTGCAACTTCCCGATTCCCTTCTCCGTCGATATAAAGGCGAGGTCGGGTCCGGCGTGATCTCCTATCCGGCGCGATCTCCTGAAAGGCCCTCGGAGAGTGGGAATGCCTATGCGAGATCCAGAATCCATTTCGGTCAATGAAGATGCGCGCCTGATTCCGGTGTGGTCGATTGTTGTGCGCCGATTGCGGCCTTTGTGCTGGTGGAGTACTACTTCTGGATGCTTTTGCCGGAACATCAGCATCATGCGCCGCCGCATTGGCCTGCGCATCTACTTCAACCTCTCCTGCGGGCTGCTGGCGGCGCTCTACTTCCTGATGGTGGGCTACGTGAGCAAGGACGCTCCGCGGCGGGCGATGAGCGCGCGCTTCTGGATCGTGATTTGCCTGGTGATGCCGGGTGGAATCGGCGCGGTGCTGTACTTTTTGCTGCGCCAGCCGGAGGTTTCGCGGTGCCCGGCGTGCTCGACGCATGTGCAAAATGATTTCCACTTCTGCCCGCAGTGCAACTACCAGCTTACCGCCAGTTGCGGACATTGCTTCCGGACGGTGCGGGCGTCGCGATCAGTTTTGCACGCGGTGCGGCCATGAGCTGGCCGCGGACCATATGCCGGCGCGGCTGCGGGCGCTGAGCGAGTAAGGCGAGCGATTCGCAGCGCCCCTACGGGGCTCATGCTTTTTTTGGGCTGCTCTCCCAGGACTGCGCTTTGCTTGTCCTGGGCTATTATCCATTCCCCCTCCGGGGGAATGTCTGCGGTTCATCCATATACATTTCTGCGATTCATCTGTGATCAGAAGACCCCCTGCACGGCGGATCGGTGAGCGGTGTAAACTTCTTCTTCGCGCGGAAGCTGTGGTTACAGATGCGCGAACAGGAAAACACTATGCGCAAAATTACATTTGTTCTCTCTCTGGTGCTGGCATTTGTTCTGGCGCCGGTTGCTTTTGCTCAAACCGCGCAGACTAGCGGCCACGGCCAGACCGCGCCACCGCGGCAAAGCGGCCCATGACCTTTGAGGACATGATGAAGATGAAGCGGCTGGGGGAGACCGCCGTTTCGCCGGATGGGAAGTGGCTGGCGTACTCCGTGACCACCGTGGACCTGGAGCAGAACACCAAGACGCCGGAGCTATGGTTGCAGGCGATTGCCCCGCTTCCGGAAGCGGCCCAAATTCCGAACCGGCTCGATGAAGATCGCCGTGGCGCAGCCGCACGATAGCGGAGTGCAGTTTGCGCCGGATGGGAAGCGGATTTTGTTTTTGAGCGGGCGGAGTGGGTCGGAGCAGGTTTGGCTGGCGGATTTTGATGCGGCGACGGGCGCGACGGCAAACGCGAAGAAGCTGACCAGCATTTCGACCGAGGCGGGAGACGCGATCTGGTCGCCGGACGGGAATTCGATTTTGTTTACTTCGGCGGTGTACCCGGATTGCCCGGCGATTAGTCCTGCGGACGGCGGAGTTGGCGATAAGTGCAATGCGGATCGGGATGCAGCGCTGGCGGCGAGCAAGGTGAAGGCGCAGATTTTTACGCATCTGCTCTATCGGCATTGGGACCACTTTACGGGAGATAAGCGCACGCATCTGTTTCTGGCGGCGGTGGGGACGGGCGCGGTGAGGGATTTGACGCCCAACGATCCGCATGACGTTCCGCCGTTTTCGCTGGAGGGCGGAGGGTGCGGCTGCGCCTTTGCGCCGGATGGGAAGGAGCTGGCGTTTACCGAGAACATCGATCCGGAGCCGGCGATCAGCGTGAGCACGAAGATTTTTACGCTCGACCTGACCAATCCGGCGGCGAAACCGGTGAAGGTGAGCACGTCGAAAGGCGGCAACTTCAATCCGGCTTACTCGCCGGATGGGAAGTGGCTGGCGTGGCGGTCGCAGGAGCGGGCGGGGTACGAGGCGGACAAGTTCCGGCTGGTGGTTTATGACCGGGCGGCAAAGACGATCAAGGATTTGCTGCCGAAGTTTGACCAGTGGGTGGATGAGTTTGCATGGAGGCCGGATTCTCAGGATAATTTACTTCATTTCCGGCATCGAAGGCGAAGCACCAATTTATATGCGTTGGTATCGATTTGGGTAGTCTCAAAGCCGGAAACATCCCTAACCGACTCACGGAGACGGGACATTTGGAGATTTGCATCTACTTACCGACAGTAAAAGTTTGTTGCGGCTGAGACAAACAGTCAACCATCCGAGCGAAGTTGTCCATGCTGATGAACTGAGTCAGATGTGGTTCTCGACGCAACCATTTCCGATCCTTATCGCGCAAAGAACCGCAATGTCAAGAACGCATTTGTACCATCGATTGAAGGACGTCGTAGTGCCTCCGTAGATCTCCTATTACCCACCTCAACGATTCGCTCTCTCGCCCAACTTGACTTGCCGAAGATGGACGAATCTTTCTGGTTCACGGCGAAGGATGGGACGAAGCTGCAAGGATTTCTGATTCGGCCGCCGGGATTTGATGCGCAAGAAAAAGTATCCAGTGAAGTTTTTGATTCATGGCGGGCCGCAGGGGGCATGGGGCGATGACTGGAGTTATCGCTGGAACGCGGAGCTGTTTGCGGCGAATGGCTATGTGGTGGTGATGATCAATCATGCGCGGCTCGACGGGATACGGGCAGGCGATTGTGGATGGCGTGAACGGCGACTGGGGCGGCAAGCCGTTTACCGATTTGATGGAGGGGCTGGACTACGCCGAGCAGCATTATCCGTTTATCGACAAGACGCGGGAGTGCGCGCTGGGGGCGAGCTACGGCGGATACATGGCCAACTGGGTGGAGGGGCACACGGACCGCTTCAAGTGCATTGTGAGCCACGACGGAATGTTCTCGCCCGAATCGGCCTACGGGACGACGGAGGAGTTGTGGTTCAACGAGTGGGAGTTCAAATTTAAAACCCAAGGGGGCAAGCCGTGGGATTACTACGGCAAGCCGGACGCGGAGAATCCCTATCGCAAGTGGTCTCCGGCGCTGGCGGCGAAAAACTTCAAGACGCCGATGCTGGTGGTGCATGGGCAGCTTGATTATCGGCTGGATGTGAGCGAGGGGTACCAGATGTTCACCACGCTGCAGCGGCTGAAGGTGCCGAGCAAGATGCTGTACTTTCCGGATGAGGGCCACTGGGTTCTGAAGCCGCAGAACGCGCGGCTGTGGTGGAAGACGGTGAACGATTGGGTGGATGAGTGGACGGGAAAGACAGGGAATAGGGACTAGGGAATAGGGAACAGAATGACTGGAAGGGACTTGCTAGATTTGTAGTACAATTTCCGGATTTGTAGTACAATTGTTTTTATGAAGACGAGCGTGCAGGCACGGTTGGACGCGGAGACGCAGGCGGCGCTGGATGGGCTGGTGCGGCGGCTGGGGTGGAGTCCGTCCAAAGTGGTGCGCGAGGGGATTCGCCTGGTGGACAAGCAGCACGCGAAGCCTCGCCCCCGGATGATTGGGGTCGGTATGTTCTCCAGTGGCCTTGGCGACCTGGCGACAAATAAGAAATATATGGAGGGCTTCGGCGCCAAAGCATGGGCCCTAGTTGGCGTAGACCGGAAGAAGGCGCCACCGAGTGACTCCGATTTTGGTCGATTCCAGCTTTCTTATCGCCCTCTATGATCAGTCGGATTTCGATCACACGCGCTGTCTGCGCGCATACGAATCGTTAGATCGGCCCTTGGTGACATGCGAGGCCGTGGTCACGGAAGCGTCTATATGCTGCGACTACGCGAGCGGAGCAGCAGAATCACTCCTGGCCAGCATCGAATGCGGCGCGCTGGAGATTCGCTTTCGCTCAGCGAATCCGCTGGAGCACGTCCAATCTCTTATGGAGAAATACCGCGATACCCCGGCTGATTTTGCCGATGCTTGCCTGATTCATATGGCGGACGAACTGGACACCGGCGATATACTTACGCTGGACAGCGATTTCGCACACTATCGCTGGAGGCGGACGCGTCCGTTCCGAATGCTGATTCCGCTGGAGTAAATGCCATGCCGTTTGGCCGCAAATCGTCGAAGCCGCGCGCGTTTCTGAATGAAGGCGGGCTGTATGAGTACGGCGTGAGAGCGCTGGGGCGGCAGATGCGCTCGGAGGCCGAGCTGCGGCGGCTGATGGAGAGGCGCGCGGAGCCGGGCGAGCGGGGCGAGGCGGCGGTTGCGGCGGCGATGGCGCGGCTGAGGGAGCACGGCTACCTGGACGATGCCGCCTTTGCCGAGACCTATGCGCGGCTGCGCCAGCAGAATGAGAAGCTGGGCGAGCGGCGGGTGCGGAAGGATTTGAAGCAGAAGGGCGTTCACGGCGATCTGATTGCGGAGACGCTGGAAGCGCGCTACGGGCAGACCAACGAGGAGGCACTGGCGCGCGAGCACCTGGCACGCAGGCGGCTGCGCAAGCCGGAGAACGAAAAGGAGACGGCGCGGATTATGCGGCGGCTGGTGGCGGCAGGGTTTTCGACGGGCGTGATCTACAAGATTCTGCGGCAGTGGGATGTGCCGGATGAGGCGCTGGCGGCGCTGGAGAATCTGGAAGAGGAGACGCACGAGGAGTGAGGGGCAGTTCACCTTGAAAATCGTTGTCTTCTTTGGAACTGAATACTCACTCCTGATGCGCTCATTCTGAATCGGAGCATTTGAAGGCTTACGAGATATGTCGCGCATACTTCAGGGTCGGAAAGTTTGAGTTGCTTGATTCTAAGCAGAGCTGCTCTCGGCAGAAGAAGGCATCCCATGAGCCAATTCGCCTGTTCCTCTTGATCCTTATCGTGGTGTCGTAGCACAACGCGAGTCTTGGGATCAATATAGACACTCGAGGGAATGTGCTCTAGAAGAAGGTGGGCCAGCTCATGCATGAGATCGCTGTTTTGGCGTGGTAGTGAATGGGTCGGATTATAGACAATGACTGGTGGGGTCGCAGAGATTGTAAGCGCGGACCAGACCTCCGAATGTTCGGTCAAAAGTCGATGGAGTACATCTGGCGGAAGAGCTGGAAGTTCATCCGGAGTAACCACTCTAGCTCTTATTTCCTTAGCAATAACTATTGCTGCCAGTGGTTCCCAGATAGGAATTCGTCGCTGTCGACGAAAAGCCTCCGCTGTCTGTTCGCAATACGTTTTGAATCCACGCTTGAACATTAGGCCACTTGGTTTGCGAACTCCTGAGCAGCCAGAATCAGCGCAGCAAGGTCTTTCGCTGCTTCGACAGAATACTGAGCATCAGACCTGAAATGGACTGCTGTTGCAGCTACTACACTCGGCGCTGCCTGTTGGGCTTTGGGCACTTCTCGGACCTCCAAGATTTCAGAGGGATCGATTCGTAACGCTGAGCATAGCTTGGCAAACGTCTCCAAATCAGGGAGTTTACCGCTCTCTATCCGGGATAGGGTGGCTGGACTAATTCCGAGTTCTCGCGCAAACGCGCGAATACCCTTATCGCCGCGACTTTCCTGCAGCAATCGACTGAATTTAATGATGTTCAAGGCGATTCTCCAAAGAAACATGTTGCACTAGTTGACAAGGGGGTGGAATTGCGCTACTCTCACCCCATAGCGTAAGACCTGCAACATGTCTTACGCCTGAAACGGTAACACAGCAAGCCAGAAATGGCCAAATTTATTTAGGGGGTTCCTAAAATGGCAACGAATCCGCCGTCGGGAGACGGCCACAGAAACGGAGCAGTACGTGACAGGTCGCAGGCCTTTAATCCAAGGACACAGACCTGGGTGAAGCGCGATGACACCACAGGGCGCTTTATGGACCAAAAACAAAACGGCATGCCGTATAAGGGCGTGCGTAAGGAGAACTAAATGAGACTGAAGAACATTAATGGAACCAGCGGTTTGACCTGTGGTTGCGGAAGTTGGCTCAATCATTGGGCTAATTTCAGTGGCCAAAGCATTCCAACCTACTGCCCGACGTTTGGCTGCATGGAAAAAAAGCTTGTAGGAGCGCATGTGCAGCAGGACAGTACCACAGACAAAAAATGGTACATCGTACCACTTTGCGCTACACACAACGCCAAGTCTGAAACATTAGATGTCGGCCCAGTAGCACTTGCTCCAGCAAACGTAAGTGAGACATGCAAGAAAGAAGAAACGTATGGAAGCCTGCTTGGTAGTTATTTAACGTCTCACCCTTTGCGGCGATAGAGGACCTGGAAGTCGTAGCCCTGGTTGGCGGGGAAGAGGGAGGCGACGTGGCGGAGGCGCTCGGCTAAAGCGGGGGCGGCGAGGAGGGGGTAGTCGCGCTCGCGGAGATCGTGGTAGTCGAAGTCGACGGCGAGAGAGAGCATGTAGATGGCCAGGGCGTCGGAGAAGGCGGATTCGAAGAAGGCGCTGCGGGCGCGCTCGTCGATGGGGATTGGGCGGGCTGGCGCGGTTTTGCCGTTGAGGGGGCGGCTGTCGGGAGGCGACGTCCGGAGTGCGAACGTCCTGGGCGCGGCGGCGGGTCTCCCATGCGTCCTGACTGGTTTCACCGCGGACCTGGGCCTCGGCCTGCTGCCAGGCGAGGGTGGAAAAGCTTTCGGGAACGCCGGTGGCATCGACAAAGTTGTGGGCCACGTTGATGAAGAACTCGAAGGCCAGTCCGAAGCGGTCCTCGACCAGGCGGGTGGAGAGAAAGACGGCCTCGGTGGAGCCGAAGACGGCGTTGCGATGGCAGATGGCGCGGTCGCCCAGATCGACGGTGTAGCCGGGAGCGACCATGGTGTCGTCGGTGTCGGCGATGGCCAGGGGAACGAAGTAATAGGCGCGATGCTGGAGAGCGGGCGCGAGCGCGGCGGGGACGGCGCTGACCAGGCGCTCGAGGTCGGCGTCGGAGATGCGCGTTTCGCCCCACATGGCGTAGTGAATTCCGTTGGGAGCCTCGGCGACGGCCACCTGCGTGGCGACTTTCTCGGCCGGCCAAAGATCGACTTGTGCGCTGCTCGCCATGAACTTGTATTCTAGAGCATGCTCCGATGGTATATCGTGACCTGTCAGGTTTAGGTCTAGCGGTCGCCGGCTCCCGGATAGTCGCGCTACAATCTTGAAGTGTTGGAATTACTATCGGCAACAGGATTGACTCGATACCAACTGGAGAGATGCTCTAGACCAACTGGAGGTGGCGAAGATGGCGCAAGCGGAGAAAAAGGCAGGCGGAGGGCGGAAGGGTCTTCGGATTTCCGCTGAAGGGATTCGGGCTGTTCACCAGTTTGCTGCTGGCCTTTGCGGCGGCGTTCTTCACGTTTTTTGCGGTGACGACGGCGGCCATCTTCGCGCTGCTGGCGTGGAATGTGTTGGGACACCACGCGGTGAGCTACGCGGCGAGCTACCGGTATGCGGGTTTTCCGGCGGGAGTGCTGGTGCTGGTGGTGGCGCTGCCGGTGTTTGCGGTGCTGTGGGTGAAGGGAAAGACACAGTGAACAGCTAACAGTTACAGAGAGGACTCCCAGATCGCAAGAGTGAGAGTTAGGGCACCCGCAAAGGTGGGGCGCTGCAACGCCCGCCGCAGGATGATGAAGCGTAAATCTGCCAGGGTTTTGGTCCTTAACCTCTCTGGCAGAATCAGCGATGTTCACGCATCGCCCGGGTTTTTTGCGCTTGATAAAGCCTTCGTTCTTATCGATGGGCAGCCGGGATTTCGTACAAGACTACGCGGCGGACTCTTCGATGCGGCGGGGCTGCCAGACTGTGGCGGCCTGGACGAAGGCGGCGAAGAGTGCTCGGGAGAAGGCGCTCGAGGTGTAGGTGCGCTCGGGATGCCACTGGACGCCGAGGACGAAGTGCTGGGGCGAGTCGAGCTCAACGGCTTCGATGACACCATCGGCCGGTGAGACGGCTGTGACCCGCAGGCCATCGCCGGCAACCTTGATGGCCTGATGGTGGGAGGAGTTGACCGGGGGCTGGGCGGCATAATCCCGGGGAATCATCGCTGCAAGGCGGGAGCCGGGAGCGACGCGGACGGGGTGGACTTCCAGGAGGCCGTCTCCCGGATCGTGATCGACAGAGGTGGCGAGGTGCTGGATGAGCGAGCCGTTGAGCCAGACATTGAGAGTCTGCATTCCGCCGCAGACGGCCAGGATGGGCTTGTGGAGGCTGAAGGCCTCCTGGAGGAGCAGCTCGTCAACGGCGGCGCGGGCGGGGTCGGGCGCGGCGCACTCAGGAATGGCGGCTTCGCCGTAGCGCTGCGGGTCAACATCGAAGTTGCTGCCGGGGAGAAGCACTCCCTGGACGCCGACAAGCAGGCGGGCGACACGGTCCTGATGCTCGTGGAGAGGAACGAGGATTGGCGTGGCCCCGGCGGAACGGAGGGCGGCCAGATAAGCGGGCAAGGAGCGCTGGTTGAAGGCTGAATCTGCGCCGGTGGGCTCGGGAATGGCGATATGTACGCACATGGCAGGAGACAGTGTAACCACAGGGGTGGAGGATTGGAAAGCCGGGCGGCGGGCGGAATCAAACCCAAGTACCCAAAGTGGCACTGCCCGCGGTGGGGGGACTTGCCGTCCAGGCGGGCGGCGCTTGCGCGCCATGAATGTGATGGATTCCCACCCTTTCGCCAGAAAAACCGATTTTTGGGGACTACTTACTTTGCGGATGGCGGAGGGAGTCGATGGCGGCGCGGAGGCGGGCGGTGAGCTCATCGACCTGGCGCAGGGTCATGCCCGCGGTCTCGATGGGCTGGCCGATGGAGACCGTCAACGTGCCGGGGTAGAAGTGATGGGAGTGGATGGGCATGAGGTCGTAGACGCCGCTGAGCGCCATGGGGACTAGAGGAACCTGGGCGCGAATGGCGAGGTAGGCGGCGCCGGGAAGAAAGGGACGCAGGCTGCCATCGGTTGTACGGCCTCCCTCGGGAAAGAGGAAGAGCGGCATGCCGGAGCGGAGCACCTTGGCGGCGGCGCCCATGCTGGAGAGGGTGGCGCGCGGGTTGCGGGTGTCGATGGGCAACTGGCCGGAGCGATTCAGGTACCAGCCGATGAATGGAATGGGCCAGAGCGCCTTCCAAGCCATGATGCGGAACTGGAAGGGGACGGCGGCAAAGATGACGGGAATGTCCATGTAGGAGGTGTGGTTGGAGGCGTAGACGGCGGCGCGATTGGGGAGCAGATTATCGACGCCGACGATCTTGAGCTTTGAGGCGGTGTTCCAGACGCAGGCGCGCGCCCAGATGCGGGCGATGCGGTGCTGCGCGTTTCCCTTCTTGTCGACGAAGGAAACGAGAAACGAAATGCTGCCGCAGAGGGTGGTGATGAGCACGAAGAGCGGCGCATGGATGAGGTTGGTGCGCCAGCGATAGAACCAGGGGAGCGGATTTGGGCGTTCGATAGGGCGCTGACGGGGGCGCTTTTTGAAACGCTGGCGCAGTTGTTTGATGCGCTGTTTCATGCTGTGCGGCCTCCGATTTGAGCGCCTTGGGCGAGCAGCAGGGAGCGCGCCTCTCCGACCAGGTAGACGGAGCCAGTAACGAGGATGGGGCCGCTGCCGGCGTGCGTCTGCCGCCAAGCGCAGCGCATCGGCAACGGATTCGGCAACGAGGAAGGGCGTCTGAGTCAGTTGCGCGGCGGCCACCAGATCTTCCATGGCGGCGGCGCGGGCGGAGTGGATGGGCGCAAAGATGAGCTGCTTGAAGAGAGGAAAGAGGATCTGCGCCATTTCCGCGATGGGCTTGTCGCGCAGGCAACTGAATATGAGAGTCTTCGCTTGCACGCCGCGCGATACGTCGGAGAATGCGTATCGCACCGCCCATGCTCCAGCGGGGTTGTGGGCCACGTCGAGAATCCAAACGCGGCCGTTGCTCTCGATGCGCTCCATACGGCCGGGCCAGACGGTGTTGCGAATGCCGCCGGCAATCGACTGCGGCGTGATGGGAAAGCCATGCTCGCGGGAAAGTTCGACAGCGGCGGCAATGGCCAGGGCGATGTTACGTTGCTGATGCGCGCCTATGAGCGGTGAGGCTACTTCGATGGGGGCACTGAGGACATTGACGAAGTACGGAGCGGCTGTGCAATCGATCTGACCTTCAACTGGTGTTGTGCTTTCCCTGGTCCCCAAATGCGAAGGACCAGGGGCACCCAGATTCTTGTTTTGATGTGCTAAATTGATTGTGGGCGGCAGGAAGGAAGACGCGTTGATTACACGCACTGCGAGCGCGGCGGCTATCTCACCCAGAACCTTATTGGCCTCGGAAAGCTGCGGAAGGGTGATCAGCGTTCCACCGGGGCGGAGAATGCCGGCCTTCTCGCGGGCGATGGCGGCCAGGGTCGTGCCCAGCCACTCGGTGTGGTCGAGCGAGATGTCGGTGATGATGGAGAGGAGCGGATCGACGACGTTGGTGGCGTCAAGACGGCCGCCCATGCCGACTTCGAGGACAGCGAGGTCAATGTTGGATTCGGCGAAGTAAAGAAAGGCGAGGGCGGTGAGGAGCTCAAAGAAGCTGGGAAGCTGGGGCAGGCGGCGATCCCGGACTAACTGTTGGGCGACGCCGTGAACGCGGAAGTAGATGCGGGCGAAGGCGTCGTCGGAGATTTCGGAGTTGCCGATGCGGATGCGCTCGTTGACGCGCTCCAGATGCGGCGAGGTGTAGAGGCCGGCGCGCGCTCCGGAGGCGGTGAGGATGGAGGCCAGGGTAGCTGCCGTGGAGCCTTTGCCGTTGGTTCCGGCGATGAGCAGGGAGCGGAAGCTGAGGTGCGGAGCGCCTAGGGCGGCGAGGAGGGCGCGGAACTCGTCGAGGGCGAATTTGCGGCGCGGCTGACCGGGGCGGGTGTAGAGTTCCGGCGCCATGGCGTTGAGTTGATCGATGGCGGCGGCGTAGGACATGAAGGTTCAGTATAGAAGGCGGACGGGCACCTGCGGTGGGGCAGACGGCGCTTGCGCGCCATGGATTTGCCGGTTCCCGCAAAGAAGCCAATCGTCGATATTATTATTCGCTAGCGGCGCACACAGAGGGCTCTCATATATATAGGCCGGTACGGATTGATGTGCCCACGTTCAGGGACTGGATCGGCAAAAGGAAAGAACCAGGGATGACGATTCTGGGATTCACTCAAACTGCTGCTCCAAACAGCACCTGCGACCACGTTTCCATTACAGCTTGACAGCGCAATTCCACCCTTGATTTTGGACTGGAAGTTGGAACAGCCAGGATTGGAAAGAGGAGCCCTTTGCGAGGAATCATAAATCCCTTCCAGTTCATCGATAGTGGGCAGACGCCAGTCGGAGAACCCGCCGAGGTGCAGGTTGGAGCAATAAGCTTTAGCTTGATCCCAATTTACGTCCGCTCCGTTGTCTGACTTTGTCCAGGTGAGGCTGGTGGCCGGGTCGGTCCATGCTCCTACGACTGGTCCAACATTGGCGGGGGTCTGATTTTGCGCGCGGGCGGGCGGGGCTGACATACACAGGAGGAACAGGAGAAAAATCGAGGAGCTTTTGGCGAAGATTATTGGGTTTCTCATCTAGAAGGTTCCTTTCCGCCGCAGTGAAATTATTCTTTAGCGACGCACACAGAGGGCGCGTTTGCCGCCGCCGAACCCGAGTGGGCCGGAGATCCGCCCTCCGTGGCTGAAAGTGAAGCGCCACGCCTCCCCGGAAGCATTTCCCGACGAACTGCTCCACTGCCAATATTCCGACAGTTGCAGGTTGCCTTTTACATGATAGCTGTTTACGTTAGCGTTTACGTCGTAGATATCCTGCAGCTCGTCGATGGTCGGCAGGCGCCAGTCTGTATACCCGCCCAGGCGCATATTGAAACAGTACGCGTTGGCCTGGTTCCAATTCACATCTGATCCGTTGTCCTGTTTTGTCCAAGTAAGGCCGGTGGCCGGGTCAGTCCAACCGACCGATGCGATCTTTGCGGGAGTCTGATTTTGGGCGCGGGCGTGCGGGGCTGAGATGCACAGGGCGAGCAGAAGAAAAAGAGATGCGCTTTTGGCGAAGATCATCGGGTGTCTCATCTTGAGGGCTCCTTTCCGGCGACGCAGTGGCATGATTCTCTAGCGGCGCACACAGAGGGCACGGAGGTAGCCGCCATTGCGGAATGGGGAGGAACCCCGCTTCCCGACGTTGAACGCGAAGTACCACGCCCCCCCAGAAGCCGAAGCCTGAGAACTGCTCCATTGCCAATTGGTGGAGAGTATCAGGTTGCCCTTCACGTGTATACTCGAACGTTCATCGTAGATGCCCTGCAACTCGTCGATGGTCGGCAGTCTCCAATCGGAGTACCCGCCCAGGCGTAGATTGGAGCAGTAGGCGTTGGCCTGGTTCCAATTCACATCCGATCCGTTGTCTTCCGATGTCCAGTTCAGCCCTGTGGCCGGATCGGACCATCCGACGACAGGTCCAACGTTCGCGGGGGTTTGATTTTGGGCGCGGACGTGTAGAGCGGCAATACACAGGACTGCCAGGAGCAAGAGAGGGGGCAATTTTCTTTTCATCGTTTGTGGTCTCATCAGATTCCTTTTATTGCCCGGAACGGCGCACGCAGAGGGCATGCAAGCCCATCGTATGTTTCATTTTGTACGAAAGCTGCATACGCCGGTCGAAGGCGTAATACCAGGCTTCCTCGGGGGATTTTCCCACCGTATTGCTCCAGATGGCCGAATAGCTGGAGAGTTGGATATTCCCTTTGATGTGGTAAGCGATTTTCATTCCCAAGCCATGGTAATAGCCGGTGGATGCCGGATCGTAGATCGAAGCTAACTCCTGGATTTCCGGCAGCCGCCAGTCCTCATAGCCACCCAGGCTCAGAGTGCTGCAATAACTCTTGGCCTGGCTCCAATCTATCCCTTTGCCACGATCGTCATTTCTCGTCCACATCAGCCCGGTGGCCGAATCATGCCACACATCGTCTGTGTCAACAAGAGGAGGAGGCGGTGGCGCATTGGCGGGGGTTTGATTTTGCGCGCGGACCGTCGGGCAAGACATGAAGAGGACGAGCAGAAGAAAAACAGATGCGCTTTCGGCAAAGATCGTTGGGTGTCTCATGTGGATGGCTCCTTTCCGATAACGCAGAGAAATCTCCTCTAGTGACGCACACAAAGGGCACGATCGCCTCCACTATCGCCAATGCGATAGGAATTCCGAGATCCAGAGCTAAACTGGAAGTACCACGCCTTCCCGGGCGCCGAAGCCTGAGAGCTACTCCAGTGCCAATAATTAGGGGATAGTTTCAAATTGCCCTTCACGTGCTGGTCGCCTGCGTTCGCATCGTAGATGGCCTGCAGTTCGTCGATGGTGGGCAGACGCCAGTCGGTATAGCCGCCCAGGCGCAGATTGGAGCAATAGGCGATGGCCTGATTCCAGTTCACATTCGTACCGTTGTCCTGCTTTGTCCACATCAGCCCGGTGTCCGGGTCGGTCCAACCGACGAATGGAATGTTCGCGGGGGTCTGATTTTGGGCGCGGGCCGGCGGGGCAGACACGCATAGGACAAAAAATAGCGCCGCGCTTTTGGCAAAGATCGCTGGGCATCTCATTTAGAAGGCGTCCGTTCCGCCGCCGCAGAGTTCGACGGCATGGGTGATGGCCTTGGCGACGCGGTTAGCCATCTCCTCGTCGGAGAAGAGGAAGACATTGACCACGCCGCGGGGACGGTGGGCGATGAGCGTGAAGAGGTTGGGCGCGATGCGCGAGTTCCAGTCGAGATGGCCGTTGCGGCCGTCCACCTGATTCTGGTTCTGCGCCTGGGGCAGGACGAGGATCTCTTTTACGTCCTTGAGCACCAGGGAGTAATCGGCGTCGTCGACGAGTTTGCCGTTCTCCTCGGCATGCCAGTGATAGGCGATGCGGCAGGCGGCGGGATCGGCGACCAGGTTGCTCATCTCCACCGTGAACTTGTTACTCCACTCCATGCCCTGCTGCGAGGCGTCGGTGACGAATGCGGTGTAGGCGAGCTTGCCCTCGGCGGCGTTCTCTTGGATGAATTGCATGGTTTTATCGATCGATGGGCCGTTGTCGGCTGGCCGGGGCGGGGGCGCGACGTCTTGCTGGGCGTGTAGCGCGCCGATGGCCACGAGCGTGAAGGCGAGGGCGAATGCGATATTGCGCGGGTTTATTCTCATGTGCATGCTCCTGGGTTCGTAAAAACTGGCTTTTTGGCAACGTAACACAGCCGGCAAATGATCTGAACCATCTTAACGCCATCGACAAGGATGGGAAAGAGAGAGTTGCGGAAATTGCGGGCGCGGCGGGGTCGATTTAAGTGCTGGGATTCAAGCAGGGTCCGGCATCCTACGCCGCATTACTGCCGGAGGAGGAGTTGCAGGGCCAGGCGGGCATTTTGCAGGCAGGAGCGGGCCTCGTCCTCGGAAAGCAGGCCCTGGTGTACGGCTTTGCGGCCGATGTCGTTGACCAGGTTGGCCACGCGGGGAAAGTCGGGGTCGAAGCCGGTCATCTGGAGATTATTGTTGACCTTGTGGAGAAGGTTGCCGAGCGTGGCAGTGTTGCGGTAGCTGGAGCGAATCTGGCCGGTGAGCGAGGATGGCAGCTTCTGCTTGATGGCCTCTTCAAGAACCGAGCGGCACATGACGGCGCAGGCAGTAAACATGCCGAAGAAATAGCAGCGGGTGGCTTCGTCGAGGTAACGGTCAGCCTCCTCCGAGCTGGGCGCGGCGACCACGCACTCGCGCAGATGCGTGGCGCGCAGCACGGCGGGTTCTATCAACTCCAGCAGCTCGAAGGCGAAGGCGGTGCGGAGCAGATCGTTCTGCTGGCTGTCGAGAGCGCGTTGAATCACTTGCCAGGCCGGCGTTGGGCTATCAAGGCCCTCATACTGCAGCTTAGTCAGCGAGGTGAGCCGCTGGCGGGCATGCTGGATAAAGCCCTGGCGCATCTCCTGGGCGAGCAGCTTCCAGCCTGCCACGAAGGCCTCAGCGTCCTGCTCGTAGCGCGCCCACAACTCGTCGTAGACAATGCCGGGTAGGACCTCGCGCAACTGCGTAAAACGGCCCGCGCGCGCTAGCTCAGAGATGGCCTCGCAAAACTCGCGGCCCGGCGTGCCCTCGGCCGACATCTGAAGGAGTTGATCCTCCAAGCGTCCGATATCGATACCCATCCCAGATAACCTCACTCGCAGAGTTTAAGGCTTTGCTGTTCCTAGAATGTAGAGAAATATGGCGTTATTCCAGTATTGGTGCTGGAATGGGAAGCGAAACCGGGCTGCTCCCGTGATTGGAAAACGCTCCTGGTGTCTTACCCTTGAATATTTTCATTTCCTTCTCTCCTGGAAGAATGAACATTGATAGCATGGTGACTTTTGTGCATCGCCGGTCTCCCGTAAACCCTTGGCCTGGGATGCCAAAGATTTACTTTTCACATAATTCACCCTCTTTACACAGGCTTTTTCGCGTTGTCTGTGGGAGTGGTGGGAAACGTGGGCTGGTTGACGCCATAAATGAGCGTTTTTCCAAATCCCCTCAATTGCACAGCGTTGTTATAGAAAACTCTCCCTATGGACAACCTTTTCCTTGTCAACTGCTTCGGCTATCTTTCCACTTTTCCGAACGGAACTACGGGTACTACTATCTTTTTTCTTAAATACTCAACCTTATATTCACCCCCGTCGCGGAGGGAAGGACCATTTGAATGCCGGAGATCAATCCCCGGCCGACCACTATCCCCGGAATCCAGAAAAGCGGCCCAGTTTTCCACGCGCCAGGAAGCGCAAAGATGCATACAATCAAAGAGAAGAAAAGAAAGCAGTTTCCGGTGGCCAGCGAGTTGTTGTACATTGTGGCCAGAGCGGATTCTGCTTGAGGGTGGATTTTCTTCGTTCATGGCAAAGCGAGGGTGGGATCATGGCTAAAGGGGAGACTGAAGTCGAGAAGCCGACAGCAATGGGGGCAGCGATGGAGATTACCGTAAGCCGTCAAGAACTGGTGAAGGAGCTGACCGCGACGCAAAGCGTGGTGGAACGCAAGACCACCATTCCGATTTTGTCGAATTTTCTGATCGAGGCTGAGGGCGACAGGCTCAGCATTACGGCGACCGACCTTGATCAGGCAATCCGCACCAGCGCCGCGGCCAAGGTGAAGAAGCCGGGCGCCTGCACCATTCCCGCGCGCAAGCTGTACGACTACGTGAGGCTGCTGCCCGATGGCGACATCTCTATCAAGCTGCTGGAGAACCATTGGGTGCAGATCCGGATGGGGCGCTCGAACACGAAGATGGTGGGCATGGCGCGGGCAAACTTTCCGCAGGTTCCGGAGTTTCCCGCGGTAGCGGCGACGGGAATTTCGACCGTGGCGCTGAAGACGCTGATCAATCGCACCATCTTTGCCATCTCCAATGAAGAGTCGCGCTACACGCTGAACGGCGCGCTGCTGGTGATCAAGGCAGAATCGCTGGCCATGGTGGCCACCGACGGGCACCGGCTGTCGTATGTGGAGAAGTCCAATGAGACGCTGGAAGGGATCAGCGGCGAGAAGCGCGTTTTGATTCCGCGCAAGGCGCTGCACGAGCTGGTGCAGTTGCTGGCGGCAACCGAGACGGCCAAGGTGGAGTTTGCCGACGATGAGCACACGCTCTACTTCCGCGTGGGACACAGGACGCTGAGCACGCGCAAACTGAGCGGGCAGTTCCCCAACTTTGAGGCGGTGATGCCGCGCGATAACACTAAGTTCGCAGTAGTGCGGTCAAGCGAGCTTTCGGCGGCGATTGAGCGCGTGGCGCAATTTGCCGAAGAGCGGTCGGGGGCGATCCGGCTACGTCTGGAGAGCAACGAACTGAAGCTGAGCGCCAGCTCGACCGACTCCGGGGAGAGCGAAGACACCATCGACACGCCGTATTCGAGCGAGCCTATTTCTGTGGGCTTTAACTCGGGATACATTCTGGACTTTTTGAAGGCGCTGGGGAATGAAGGCGAGGTGCGGCTGGAGTTCAAGGACTCGCAATCAGCGGGTCAGATGCGGCCCGAGGATCCGGACGCGGAGTACAAGTACCGGTATGTGCTGATGCCGATGCGGATCTGAGGAGCAGCGGAGTTAGCCGCGCATCGCGCGAGCTAGCGAGTCAGCGACGGCCCGGCAGCAATGCCGGGCCGAAGTGTTTGCGGGGCGTAGATGCAGGATAATTATTCTCTGCCGCGAAGAAGAGCGGCAATCACGCGCGGGCTTCGGCGGCCATCGATAGCCGCGACAATCCAGAGGGGCTGTAGATCGGGCGCATAGGCTATCAGATATTTACGAACAACCCTGAATCGAATCGGGCGGGACGTGAGATCGAGTCGCCGGAAACCCTGATGCGGAAAGAGAACGAGTGAATCGAAGGCAGCCAAGAACTCGTCAAGGACACGGTCCGCCGCAGCATGATTGAAGTTGTCTATATACTGATAAATTTCATCGAGATCGCCGTAGACTTCAGGGTGAAGAACGTACACCATCAGGCGATCTGCTTGCGTCGCGCATCCGCACGCTCTCTAATCAGACGGCAAGCCTCAACGCCATCTAATGGCTGGACTTTGCCGCTGGCAATTTCGTCGTAACGGCTATCGAGCATGGACCGCAGCTCGCCAAGTTCGCTGAAGTAGCCGGCAATGGCATCCTCCACCAACTCGCCTGCGGGGCGGCCAGTTTCAGCAGACCACTGCTCCACCTTCGCGGCCAGCACGGGTTCCAGGGTCAACTCCATAGCTCAAGCGTAGGCAGAAACGGGGCGGGTGTCAATGCGCGAGCCAAGGGAGGCTGATCGAGATCATTCTGCGGGGGCGCGGAGGAACTCGAGGGCGCGGATGAGGTAGGACTTGAGTTGGCGGCGGTGAACGACGGCGTCGAGGAAGCCTTTTTCGAGGAGGAACTCGGCGCGCTGGAAGCCGTCGGGGAGCTTTTGTCGGATGGTCTGCTCGATGACGCGGGGTCCGGCAAAGCCGATGAGAGCTCCGGGCTCGGCGATGTTGAGGTCGCCCAGCATGGCGAAGCTGGCGGTGACGCCGCCGGTGGTGGGATCGGTGAGGACGCAGATGTAGGGAACGCGGGCTGTCGTCGAGCTGGGCGAGGGCGGAGGAGATCTTGGCCATCTGCATGAGGCTGACGACGCCCTCCATCATGCGCGCTCCGCCGGATGCGGCGACGATGATGAGCGGATGGCGGGAAAGGCGGGCGCGATCGACGGCGCGGGCGATGGTTTCGCCGACCACGGCGCCCATGGAACCGCCGATGAAGGCGTACTCCATGGCGCTGAGGACGACCTGGTGAGGGCCGAGACGGCCGATGGCGTTGAGGATGGCGTCGTCGAGGCCGGTGGCCTTTTGCGCGGCGCTCAGGCGCTGCTTGTAGGGCTTGATGTCGGTGAAATTGAGCGGATCGGTGGAGCGCAGGCCGCCGTCGACCAGCTCATAGCCCGGCTCGAGGAGCAGGTCGATGCGCTCACGGGCACCGATGCGAAAGTGGTGCTGACAGCGAGGGCAGACGTTGAGGTTGGCCAGCAGATCCGCCTTCCAGACAGGCCTCTGGCAGCCGGCGCACTTGATCCACAGGCCCTCGGTGCGCACGCGCGACTCCGCAGCGGCCGCAGCACCCCGCGGGCCGGGGCCGGATTCACCATCTTCGCGCTTGAACCAGGACATGCTCCCTCTCTACAGTGGACAATGGGCAGTGATCAGTTTCATCTCGAGAGAACAAACGGATCAGACAGGCAGAAAAAGTGTTTGACTTGCGGAGAAAACGGCGGACAATTTCCTCTGACCACTGTCAGTATTCTATTCCGCGCTGGGCGAGGATGCCTTTCTGGTAGGCGTGACGTGACCTCGCGCATTTCGGTCACGGTATCGGCAATCTCACAGCAGCAGGGGATGGGCGTTGCGGCCGGTGAGGATGACATGGACCATCTCCGGGCGCGAGCGCAGGGCATCAGCGACGACGGCGGGGTCCAGCATGTTGTAGCTGATGGCGTAGTTGATCTCGTCGAGAATGACCATATCCCACTCGCCGGAGTCGATGGCGGCGCGCGCCTCAGCCCAGGCGGCCTGGACCAGGCGAATATCCTCGGGATCGGTTTCCGCTCCGCCGACCTTCACGAAGCCGCGGCCCATGGGCTTGAGGACGAAGTTTGAGCCAAAGGCCTGGACCGCGTCGAGTTCGCCATAGTGCCATGAGCCCTTGAGGAACTGAATCATCAGCACCTTCATGCCGTTGCCGACAGCGCGCAGGGCCGTGCCCAGGGCAGCGGTGGTCTTGCCCTTGCCGGGGCCGGTGTTGATGAGAATCAATCCGCGACGGGAATCGGTCATAAAACAGGGAACAGGGAATAGGGAATAGCCTACGGCGATTCATGTTCCTACTGACAGTATAGGTTGATTGAGAGCGGAAAACGAGGAACATTGCCTGGACGGCCAGTCCTCAGTGACCGGCGTGGTAGGGGTGCCCAGTGAGGATGGTGAAGGCGCGGTAGAGCTGCTCGGCCACGACGAGGCGCGCCAGGGCATGGGCCATGGTCATAGGCCCGAGCGAGAGCAGGAGTTGAGCGCGCTTGCGGGCGGACTCAGACCAACCGCTGGCCGGCCCCACGGCGAAGACAATGTGCTGCGAACCGTCGTCACGGCGCGCGCCCAGCCACGCGGCAAAGGCTTCGGAACTCATTTGGCGGCCGCGGCTGTCGAGCAATACAGCGACGGCGGGCGTGCGCCCCTGCTGCTTGTCGAGCCAAGCGAGCAACGCGATTTCAGTGCGGAAGGATTCGGATTTGCAGCGGGCGAAAGCAGAGCAACGCTCGAGATAGAGCGCGGTAAGAGCCTCGAAGCCGTCCTTCGCGGCGGGTCGCGCGCCGACATGCGCCAGAGTAAGGTTCATGGAAGAGAGGATAACGCGCGGCGAAAAAAACTGCAGGGCGGGAGCGAATATTTGTTCAAATGACCCAAAAACAGTGCACACCGACAGCCAAAGGCTGCCGGGGAGCTGGGGGCCGTTGCGGCTTCAGCATCAACTACGAGCGCAACTTCAACAACATGACCTACAACGTAATTCAGAACCCACCGAACTATGCGGTGGTCGCGTTCAGCAATATGCAGAGCGGATACTCAACAGCCGGATTGACGCCGATAAGCAACGCCAACCTGGGCGTGTATGGGAGCGGCGCAAGACGCGGTCTTGTTACGTGTGGGGGAAAGCGGAGCGATAGCGTATGCATTCCCACACGAGTGCTAAGACCATGTGATTAAGTAATTGTGCCTGGACACGTGCGGGCGAGGACGCCCGCACTACAGCCGGCCAGGAGGCCGGCGCGACATTCCTGCCAATACAAAATCAGAAAATGAGCTTTAACGCTTCTTCTTTTTCGACGCGGGCTTGCGGGTTGGAGCTTTTTTGGTCGTGGATTTCTTTGCGGGAGTTTTTTTGCTGGCAATTTTCTTTGCCTTCTTAGCCGTGGATTTGATTGCGGAGGATTTACCGGAGGCATTCTTCTTTCCGGCGGTTTTTTGGGCGGCGTGCCGAGATTTCCGAGCAGCGGGCTTAAGCACCTTCTTCTTAGCGGGCTTCTTGGGCTGAGACGCGGGCTTGGACTTAGGCCTGGCGACAGGTTCGGGCCTGGCGGCGGATTTGCGGCGGACGGCGACGGTGCGTGCAGCGAGGGCGGACCTGAGCTCGGCGTCGAATTCGGCAGGGGTCAGGGGTCGGGCGGATTTGCGCAGGCGCTCGATATCGTAGAAGGCGCGGCGGTCGGAGAGGAAGACGTGGACGACAAAGTCCACGTAGTCGAGGAGAATCCACTGGCCCTGGCGGCGGCCCTCGACGGAGTTGGGGAAGAGGCCGAAGGACTTTTTGAGACGGTCTTCGATCTCGTCGGCGATGGCGACGGCCTGGCGGTCGTTGGAGGCCGAGGTAACGAGGAAGAAGTCCGAGAGGCCGGAGTCGATGGGGTCGAGTTCGAGGATGCGGGTGTCGATAGCCTTCTTGTCTTCACAGACCGCGGCGGCGGCCTGAACGTAGATGCGGGTTTGCTGCCTGGTTTCCGTTGTCATTCTGTGTGATTGCTCTCCGTGTTCATCGTAGCCTTTCAAGGGGACGGGGGCAAGTCAGAGATAAAGGTTGTGGGTACGAATGTAATCCAAAACGGGAGGGGGGAGAAGGGCGCGATCGGGGTTTGAGGCGGAGGCGGGCGAGTGAGCCCTGGAGCGAATCTGGTCGCGAATTTGGGAGGCGCTGATCTCGATGTGCAGGCCGGGAAGCAGGTAGAAGGAGGCTTGCTGGCCGGCGGGATTGCGGAGGGTGAAGCGGCGGAGGGCGACCCCGGACTCAACCGTGTCCTGCTCCGGCGCAGGTTCCAAGGCGAGGCCCGCGGGGAGAGCGGAGTCGAGGGTGTCCGGGGACCACTGAGACTCGGAGGGGCGGGAGGCGACGATCAAGAGGCGCGACGAAGGGAATCTCGGCGGCGCGATGCCAGCGACTGAATGAGGCAAAGGAGTCGGCGCCCATGAGGCAGAAGAGGGCGCTCGGCGGCGGCAACTGGGCGCGCAGGGCGAGGAGCGTCTCGAAGGTGTAGTTGGGGGCGCCGGAGGGTTGGGGCGCATCGGCGAGCGAGAGAGCAAAGGTGGGGTCGGAGGCGATGGCCAGACGGGTCATGGCCAGACGGTCTTCAAAGGCGGCGGCTGTTCCCTGCGGCTTGAGGGGCTGCGCGCCGACGGGGGCAAAGAGGACGAGGTCCAGGCCGAGCGCCTCGCGGGCGGCACGCGCCACGCCCAGATGGCCGAGATGGGGCGGGTCGAATGTGCCGCCGAAGAAAGCTACGCGGCTTCCGCTGGATTGCGGGTCCATGTGTTCGATGGTAGCCCGCGAGGGGGCATATGCAGAGCATTTTAGGAAGACAAACAGGCTTTTTGAAAGATAGAAAGGCAGTTTTTCTTCACACTCTGCGAGGGGGGTTGAAGTCCGTGCCCCCTCTGGAATCTTCGATACCAGCTGATAAAATTGAAGCTAACTCATGTTGAAAAAGTTATATGCAAACTGGATGTACCGGTGGGAGACGGCGCTGACCACGCGGGATGAGAATCGCGTGGTGCGGCCGCTGGAGTGGGGCTTCGAGTGGATTGAGCCGTTTTTACGCGAGCACGGCTTTGAGGAGGCGATGCCGGGACCGGAGATTGTGAGCGACCCCTCGCTGGCCGAAGCGGCGATGGTGCTGCATCAACCAGTTTCTGATTCGCCACAGCGATACCTTCTTCAGTTACAAGCGGCCCACCGACTTCCGGCTGGAAGAGCGGCACCCGGAGCTGTATCCCACCAATGTGCGCCCGGAGACGCTGGCGAGGACGCGGCGATCAAGCAACAGGCGGCGGAAGGAAAAATTCCGAAGGCGCAGTTTCTGCGCTTCACCTCGCCGGAGCGGACGCCGTATCCGGAGAACGACCAGGTGAATGCGCGCTGGTACCCGGCGCCGGAACACAAAGATCCAAAGCGGCCGAAGCAGGCGATCATCGTGATGCCGCAGTGGAATGCCGACGCATTCAGCCACAACTCGCTGTGCGCCATCTTCAATAAAATGGGGATCTCGGCGCTGCGGCTCTCCAAGCCTTATCACGATATTCGGCGGCCGGCGGAGCTGGAGCGGTCGGATTACGCGGTGAGCGCGAACATCGGGCGGACGCTGTCGGCGTGCCGGCAGGCGGTGGTGGATATACGCTGCTGCCTGGACTGGCTGGAGGAGCAGGGCTATGAGCACTTTGGCGTGCTGGGAACGAGTTTGGGATCGTGCTACGCGTTTCTGGCCAGCGCACACGACGCGCGGCTGAGGGTGAATGCCTTCAACCATGCGTCGACGGCCTTTGGCGACGTGACCTGGGCGGGGCAGAGCACGCGGCACGTGAAGCAGGCGCTGGAAGAGGCGGGACTGAGCCAGGAACGGGTGCGGGCTCTGTGGGCGGCGATCAGCCCGTGCAGCTATTACGACAAGATGATGCGCGAGGAAGTGAATGGAGCAGGGAAAAAAGTTCTGCTGGTTTATGCGAATTATGATCTGACTTTTCCGCTGGAGTATTCGCTGCAGGTGGTGAAGGCGTTTCAGGCGGATGGGGCTGAACTTTGAGCGGCGGATGCTGCCCTGCGGCCACTACACCACCGGAGAGACGCCGTATAAATACATCGATGGATGGTACATGGGGTGGTTTGTGTATCGGGCGTATAAGGCGATGAGAAAAGACAGTGGACAGAGAACAATGAATAGGGACTGAAGCACACGCTTCAATATAAAACCAAGTGCAAAAACAGACATTCTAGCGCACGGCTGAGAGGTCGAGGTGGAGGAGCTTGGCGGGGTCGAGGAAGGCGCCCTGCCAGCGGACGGCCCAGTGCAGATGCGGGCCGGTGACGCGGCCGGTGGCGCCGCTCAAGCCCAGGCGCTGGCCCGCACGACGTGCTGGCCTTCGCGGACGGTGATGCGGCTGAGATGCATGGAGAGCGTGTAGAAGCCCAGGCCGTGATCGATGATTACGCAATTGCCGGCGTAGTAGAGCGAGTGGGCGAGCACCACGACGCCGCTATTGCTGGCGCGGACCGGCGTTCCGGGCGGAGCGCGAAAGTCCAGGCCCTTGTGGTTGCTGGCCAGCGTTCCGTTGAAGATGCGGCGCGTGCCGAAACGCTCGGACTGGGGCGAGTCGACCGGCGCGTGGAAGTTGCCCTTCCAGAGCGGGCTGGGGGCGCTGGAAAGATAAGCCTTTTGGATAAGCAACTGGTCGGCGTCGATCTGCTTGAGCTCGTCCGGGCCGGGCTGGACGAATTGCGGCGCGACGGTGAGCGAGCTGGTGGGGTAGTGGGAGGGATGGATGCGAATGGGGCGGCTGAGGGAGCGCGCGCCGCCATTTGCGTCGTGGATGGTGATCTTCAATTCAGACGGCCCGACGGGCGCATCGACATCGACGCCGGCCAGAGCAAACCACGATTGCTCGTCGCGCCCGCGAAAGAACTCCAGCTTGCGGTCCAGCCAGATTCCGTCAATGGCGGCGGCATCGGCGGCAGGAACGTGAATCAGTTCCGGGGAGCCGGCCAGGACCACGGCCGGGGTGAGCGTGACGGCCGGGGACTGGGCGCGCGCGGAAGAGAGCGTACATACGGAGAGACAAAAGAGAGCGAGCGCGGCCCGGAAAGTCCTGAAAAGCGGAGAAACGATCATCGTATTCAGCATACAGGGGGAGACGGAATGCCGGAGCGCAGGTTACCGGATTACGGCAGGACGGGGATGGGCGGCGAGCCATTTGGCTACGCGATCCTGAGCTTCATCGAGCTGATCGGCGGTAATGCGGGCACCGACGAGCTGGCGGTTGGCGGCGTACTTCTCCTGATTGGGCCCCGGAACCGAGGCCGCGAGGTCGAGCCAGAAGTAGGCCTCGACATCGTCGCGGGGAAGGCCCTGGCCGATGGAGTAGAGCAGGCCGAGAGTGGCTTGCGCGGTGACGTCTCCCTGCTCGGCGGCTTTGCGATACCACTCGGCGGACTGCGCCGGGTCGCGCGGGAAGCCCTTGCCGCCATCGCGGTAGAGGGCGGCGAGATGCATTTCGGCGGGGATGGAACCCTGCTCGGCGGCCTTGCGGTACCAGTCGATGGCCTGGTTGTAGTATTCGGCGGACAGGAGGGGATTGCGAGGGAGGGCATCGCCAGCGGCTAGGCAGTTGTCGCCCAACTGCACCTGGGCGGCGGGGTCGCCCGAGTTAGCTTTGGCCAACAGGGCAGGGTCGATGGCGGGGGTCTGCGCGGCGGCTGAAAGCAAGGCAGACGCGAGGAACGCCGTCAGGGCTATTTGTTTCAAGGAGGAGGTCATAGCCGACTCGATCAATTATGGAAACGATAGCAGATTTTGACTTAGGGGGTTGTGCGGGAAGCAATATAGAAGGGTGAATCCACCCCTGCCACTGCCTGCAGACAGCAGCAGAGGACACGCAGGTCTGGGAAACGCGTGCTTAAAAACAACTTTGAGCTAAGTGAAAGATTAAGTCTGGCTAATATTGACCATATCGAACTATTTTTTTAGTTTTTCATTTTCTGTCAATATTGACCATGCTTTCCGATTTCTATGCTTTTTCGCTGGCGAGGACCTGCTATATCGCGCAAAGGAAAGTGGTTAATCTTTGAGCATGACAGATGGAAACGATAGCAGATTTTAGCGAGGGGGTTGGGCGGGAAGGGTGGTGAGGGGCGTAAACAACTCTGCCGCCGCCCGAAGGCAACGGCAGAAGGAGCGGAACAGGGGAAGCCGTGTGCTGAATGAGACAGTAAACGAAGGGGAAGCCCAACACTGTTCATATTAGACTATATTTATCCATAATGCAAATTTTTTGTGGAAAAGGTTTCAAGGTAAAGGCGTTTACCCCTCCGGGGATCAGGCCCACAGGTTGATTGGGCATTCTACGGCACGAAACGAAATCTGTTGGGGTAAAACAGGCGGGGGGAGAGAGGGGTTGGGCGGGAGGCGAAATAAAGGGGAAGAACTTCTCTGCCGCCGCCCGTAGACAGCGGCAGAGGAGTGAGCAGATCTAGGGAATATGTATGCTCGTCAAAACACTATGGACCTGTCGGAAGGCAATGTCCAGCGTTTATTGACCATAATATGAATATGTTTTAAGTATTTTCTCTGCGAGGGCCTGTTCACACTACCCAGGTGGCGGCGACGGGAGTCAATTTTTCTCAGATCGAGGAATGAGGAGCGACGGATACCGGGTGTATCGCGCGAGGGAAAGAGGTTAATATTTGAGCATGACCGATCGCATGTCTTTGACCCTTGCCCAGGCCGACCCTGAAGTAGCCGCAGCCCTTGCCCATGAAACGCATCGCCAGCACGAAGGGCTGGAGATGATCGCCAGCGAAAACTTTGTCTCCGAAGCGGTATTGGAAGCTGCAGGCTCTGTGTTTACAAACAAATACGCCGAGGGGTACCCCGGGCGGCGGTACTACGGCGGGTGCGAGCACACCGACGTGGTGGAGAACCTGGCGCGGGAGCGGGCCAAGCAGATTTTTGGGGCGGAGCACGCGAATGTGCAGCCGCATTCCGGCTCACAGGCCAACGCCGCGGCGTACATGGCGGTGTTGCAGCCGGGAGACACGATTCTGGGGCTGGACCTGGCGCACGGCGGCCACCTGACGCACGGGCACAAGCTGAGCTTCAGCGGCAAGCTCTACCGGCCGACGTTTTACGGCGTGAGGAAAGACACGGAGCGGATCGACTATGACCAGATGGAAGAGGTTGCCGAGCGGGAGAAGCCCAAGGTGATCATCGGCGGGGGGAGCGCGTATCCGCGGCTTTGGGATTTTGCGCGGATGAGAGCGATTGCCGACAAGGTGGGGGCGACGTACATCTTCGACATGGCGCACATTGCCGGGTTGGTGGCGGGCGGGGTGCATCCCTCGCCGGTGCCGCATGCGCAGATTACAACGACGACCACGCACAAGACGCTGCGCGGGCCGAGGGCGGGATTGATTCTGTGCGGACAGGCGCTGGCGGCGGCGGTGGACAAGGCGGTTTTTCCAGGGCAGCAGGGCGGACCGCTGGTGCACATTGTGGCGGCCAAGGCGGTGGCGCTGGGCGAGGCGCAGCGGCCGGAGTTCAAGAGCTACACGATGCAGGTGGTGGCCAATGCCAAGGTTCTGGCGGCGACGCTGGAGATGGCCGGATATCGCATTGTCTCCGGCGGGACGGACAACCACCTGATGCTGGTGGATGTTTTCCAGAAGGGGATTCTGGGCTCGGAGGCGGAGCTGGCGCTGGGCAAGGCGGGGATCACGGTGAACAAGAATGCGATTCCCTACGACACCAATCCGCCGCTGAAGGCATCGGGGATTCGCATTGGGACGCCGGCGCTGACCACGCGGGGAATGAAGGAAGCGGAGATGGTGGTGATTGCCGCGTGGATCGCGAAGGCGCTGGAGAAGCGCAACGATGATGCGGCGCTGGAAACGATACGCAAAGAGGTGGCCGAGCTGGCCAACCGGTTCCCGCTGTATGCGTGGCGGAGACTTGCCGTCTAGGCGTACGGCGCTTGGGACTTGCCGTCCAGGCGCAGGGCGCTTGCGCGCCACAGAATCGAGGATTCCCGCCCTAGCCGCAAAAACAAATACGCGGCGAGGGCGGGGCACCCAGCTTTTCACAAAACGCAACTTGCCAGAGTGTGACGGGTTGTATTTAATGTTGTTGGAAGATAGCCCGGCGGGGAAGTAGCGCGGAACGCGGCTTACCCCAAGGGCATCCGGAGGAAATGATGAAGATTACTCAGCTAGCTTTGGCAACATTACTGGTCGTTTCCGTTCCAGCGTTTGCGCAGCATAATCAAGGCGGACATCCGGCGGGTGGAGGGGGGCATCAGGCGATCCCGTCCCAAGGCCCAAAGGCGTTTACCGGCACACCCCACGCAGCCGAGCCCAAGCGCAATTACAGCGACCAGGCTGGCCACCCCAATGCGCCGCATGTGGATCACAGCAAGACCATTATTGGCGGGCGCAACAACTGGGTGGGCCACGACACCGGGCGCGGCGACGCGAACTATCATGTTGACCACCCCTTCGAGCATGGGCGCTTTACCGGCGGCTTTGGCCGGGATCATGTATGGCGGATTGAAGGCGGGGGCCCGGGCGGCTTCTGGTTCCATGGCTGGCATTGGAGCGTAGCCGCCTTTGACATTGCTTTCTGCGACGGCTGGCTGTGGGACAGCGACCAGATCGTGATCTACGAGGATCCGGATCACGATGGCTGGTACCTGGCGTACAACGTGCGGCTGGGGACTTATGTGCACGTGATGTACCTGGGTTAACTGCCGAGCAGAGCGAAAACACAAACGGGGGGCAGGCAGAGCGCCTGTCCCCTTTGTTTTTACGATGGGAAAATCCTGCATGGGCCGGAAAACGGACTCGGGCCGGTTGAAGGGCAACGCGTATTTTCTGGAGGAGGAGACTTTCCGTGGAGGGGTTACGAAGCGCATTATCCGATGCAATAGTTTGCATATATTGGAAAACTATTGCAGAAATATTATTCTAATTAGATTTAATAAGGAAAATTCATCCTATATAATTTTACTGTCGAGTTGTCTTCGCCACTTGACACAGCAGGTCGCTAGCGGAACCAACCTGCGCCAGAAGTCAATGCATCCATCCGCTAGCTGAGGGTTCAGCAAATGAAAATTTCGCATCCTCTTCATTCTGTATCTGCCAAATTGTCTCGCTTTGGAATGGCCAGTCTGTTGATTGCCATAACCGGCGTTGCTTTTCTGGCGTCTTCGCGGTCTGCCTACGCCGGCCCTCTCGTCTACGTAGGCACCGACAATACCGGCATCACTTTCTCTGCTTACGAGAATATCGGGACACAGACCGACACGGTTACGATATCGATCCCAACAGCACTTCAATCATACTTCACACACACGCAAGACTACATCATCATCAACTCCATCACGCCCGCGGGATTCACGTCTGTCAACGGCGATCTGGACGATGCAGCAACGAGCTTGCATTATGTCAGCGGCACTGCCATTCTTGGCACGACGCATCTTTCCGCCACCAGTAGCGATACTGTCACGATCTTGTGGCTCCCTATCGATCTCAGCGGGATTAACGATGGAGACTTTGGCTTGTGGCAGGGCACCTTCGTAGTTGATTTCACATTTTACGGATATCCCGGCGGATATCCCGGCCCTGGATATCCTACTGCTTATCCTGACACGTACTACGAAGATGTCACGTTCGATGCTCAGGTCAACGACTCTCCCGAACCTGGCAGCTTGCTTCTGTTCGGCTCGGGGCTATTGGGAATGGCCGGGATGTTGCGGCGCAAGCTCCGCAAGAGCTAGAGGCGCTACTTTGGGCGAGATAAATCTGTTCTGAACAAAAGGGCCAGCCTTCGGGCTGGCTATTTTGTTGGCGAGAAACCAACCACTGACCGGTGTAGCGATACAATAAGAGGTTCTCGCTGGACGGGCCCCTCGGGTCTAACGCTCCGATGGCAGCGCATGGTACCTGTATGGGCTTGCCCGTACCCTTCACGAAAACCGAGCGAGAGATTCAAACAAATACAAACGCCGAGGAGATGAAATGAAGCGTCTGACAGATTGCCTGGCTGCACACATGGACGCGCGGATTGCCCGCCGGGTTGTTCTGGCCGCGATGGCCGGGGCGCTGCTGAGCATGACGGCGGCTTGGGCGGCGGAGTCCGCGACGGCGCCTATCGTGCTGACCGGGGCGGATGTGCGTCCGGCGATCTCGCTGGATGGCGAGTGGGCGGCTATTGTGGACCCGTACTTTTCCGGACTCATGAACTTTCATCATGAAGAGAGGAAGGATGGGTGGTTTCTGAACCGGAAGGCGCAGCCGGGAGATACGTTTCCAACGGAGTACGACTTTTCAAAAGCGGCGAGGCTGAAGGTTCCCGGCGACTGGAACACACAACGCGAGTCGCTCCTGTACTATGAAGGGCCCATCTGGTACGAGCGGGATTTCACTTACCAGCCGAAGGAGCATACGCGCGTCTTTCTGCACGTGGGCGCGGCCAACTATAAGTCGTGGTTCTGGGTGAACGGGAAAAAAGTCTGCGAGCACGAGGGAGGGTTCACCAGCTTCAACTGCGAGGTGACGGCGGCGGTTCACGCGGGAAGTAACTTTGTGGTGGCGGCGGTGGATAACACGCGCCACGCGGACGGCGTGCCGACGCTGGAGACCGATTGGTGGAATTATGGCGGGCTGACGCGGACGGTGTCGCTGATCGAGGTGCCGGAGACGTTTATCGATCAGTACGATGTGCATCTAAGCCGCACGGAGGAGTCAGTCATTGAGGGCTGGGTTCACGTGGAAGGCGGCCAGGCAGACGCAATGGCCGAGGTGGAGATTCCCGAGCTGGACGCAAAGACCAGCGCGAAGGTGGGAGATGGAGGAAGGGCGGCGATTCTGCTGGAAGTGAAAGGCTTAAAACGCTGGTCGCCGGAGACGCCGAAGCTCTATAAGGTCAAGATCAGCGCGGGGCAGGATTCGATTGAGGAGCTGATTGGTTTTCGCACGGTGGAGGTGCGCGGGACCGAGATTTTGTTGAATGGCGAGCCGATTTTTTTGCGCGGCGTCTCGATTCATGCCGAGGCGCCTTATCGCGGCGGCAGGGCGAATACCGACAAGGATGCGGAGACGCTGCTGGGATGGGCGAAGGAGCTGGGCTGCAACTATGTTCGGCTGGCGCACTATCCGCACGGTGAGACGATGCTGAGGGCGGCGGACCGGATGGGGTTGCTGGTGTGGTCGGAGAATCCGGTCTACTGGGCGTTGCAGTTTGACAACCCCAAGGTGCTGGACAAGGCCAAACAGCAGTTAGAGGAAGAGATCGGCACATCGCGCAATCACGCGGCGATTATTTTGTGGTCGATGGCCAATGAGACGCCGAAGACCGAGACGCGGACGAAGTTTATTACTGCCGAGGCGGCTTATGCGCGACAGCTTGACCCGACACGGCTGATTACCGCGGCGCTCTTAGTGAGTGCCGAAGGAGATACAAAGATTGTGGATGACCCGCTGGGCAAGGTGCTGGACGTGATCGGGACCAATGAATATATAGGCTGGTATGAGAAGAAGCCGGAGACGGCCGATGTTACCCAATGGCGCATTGAGTACCAAAAGCCGATGATCATGAGCGAGATGGGCGGCGACGCCAAGGCCGGGCTGCATGGCGGGGAAAACGAGCGCTGGACAGAGGAGTACCAGGCGAATATCTACCGCCATCAACTGGGCATGCTGAACCGGATTCCACAACTAAGAGGGATGAGCCCGTGGATACTGATGGATTTTCGCTCGCCGAACCGGCCGCTGGCGGGGATCCAGGATGGTTTCAACCGCAAGGGACTTATCTCCGACCAAGGCGAGAAAAAGCAGGCGTTTTTTGTTTTGCAGAAGGCCTACAAGGAGAATGGCGTAGGCAAGGCGGAGTGAAATGCCGGAAATTGTATCTGAATAGGATGACTTATTGACCTATGAAGCTATGCAAAAGCAGGATTGTGAGTTATGCTTGAGTTATGGCTATTGACTCAATTCTTGCACTTATCGACGCCGAAATTGCCAGCCTCACGCAGGTTCGCTCCCTGCTGGCCAGCACCGGCAAAGTCGCCGCCAAAGTAACCGAGCGCAAAACCGGGAAAGCAGCGAAGGCCCCGAAGAAGCGGAAGAAGCGCCGCAAGTTGAGCGCCGAAGCGCGCAAGCGGATTGCAGATGCGCAGCGCAAGCGCTGGGCCGCACAAAAGCCAAGGCTAAGTAAGAAGCGCGCCGGAGGTCGAGATACTTCTCTCCGGCGCGGCGCGGCTGATTTCCCCACCAGCTGCGCCCAGGCTATAGTCCAGCGATCACCAGCATGCGCGGCTCGGTCATCTCTTCGATGGCCGAGCGTATCCCTTCGCGTCCCAAACCCGAGTCCTTGACGCCGCCGAAGGGCATGGGGTCCAGGCGCCAGCTGGGCGTGTCTCCGACGATCAATGCGCCGACTTCGAGTTCGCGATAGGCAGTGAGGATGCTGCCGGCATCGCGGGTGAGCAGGCCAGCCTGCAGGCCGTACCTGGAATGATTGACGCTCGGCCAGCGCCTCTTCAAAGTCGTCGAAGTGCTCGATGACCACGACCGGGCCAAAAACCTCCTCGTCGCGCACCTTCATCCCCGGCTTGGTTCCGGTGAGGATAGCCGGGGTAACCACCGAGTCGTGGCGTTCGCCGCCGGCCACCAGCTTGGCGCCGTCCTTGACGGCTTCCTTGATCCAGGAATCGACGCGCTCGGCGTCGGAGGGCGTGATGAGCGGCCCCACTTCGGTGGCCTCGGCGGAGGGATCGCCGGAGGCGAGCTTGGCGGCGGCCTCGACCACTTTCCACAAAAAGGTCTGATAAACGGCGCGCTCGACAAAGACTCTTTGCACGCTGATGCAGGACTGGCCGGCGTAACTGAAAGCGGCACGGGCGGTGCGGACGGCGGCCTCGTCGAGGTCGGGCCAATCGGCGCAGACGATGAGCGCGGCGTTGCCGCCCAGCTCCATCAGGACGCGCTTGCGCCCGGAGTGAGCCTTGAGTTCCCAGCCAACATTAGCCGAGCCGGTAAAGCTGAGCAGCTTGATGCTGTCTTCCTTTTCAGCCAGCCATGCGGTGTCGGCATTACTGAGCGGGAGCACGGCCAGCGCCTCAGAGGGCCAGCCGGCCTTGAGGATGACCTCGCCGAGGGCCAACGCGGTAAACGGAGTTTGCGAAGAGGGCTTGAGAATGACCGGGCAGGCGGCGGCGAGCGCGGGAGCGACCTTGTGCGCCACCAGGTTGAGGGGGAAGTTGAAGGGCGTAATGGCCAGCACCGGCCCGATGGGGAAGCGCTGCACCAGCCCCCAGCGACCCTCGTTGCCCTCGGTCACATCCAGCGGAATGGTCTCGCCGCCCAACTGCGAAATCACCTCAGCGGCGGTTTTGAAGGTGAGCACGGCGCGATCCACCTCAGCACGCGCCAGACGCAGCGGCTTGCCCGCCTCGGCGACCATCAACTGCGCGAAACGCTCCTTTTGCTCGATGAGCGTGGAGGCCACGCCCTCCAGAATCTCGCGGCGCTTCCAGCGCGGCAGGGCGCGGAGGCGGCGCAGGCTGGCCACGGCATGATGCACGGCCTGGCGGGCGTCGGCGCGGGTGGCGATGGTGACGCGTCCCACAAGGCCCTGATCCCAGGGCGAGCGGACATCGAGCGCCTCGCCCTCCGTCCACTCCTTGCCGCAGAGCAGAAAACCTGTTTGTGTACCCGGCCGCATCTTCATGGCGCCGCCTCCCTTGTCTATCTGACCTGGATTCTACAGCGGTCCGGCAAGCGGGCGCAGCCGCCGTGCGCACCATGGAGCCGGAAGAAAGTCCCAACACGGTACACTATTCCCTTATGATTCATGACGGGCGCAGCCGGAAACTTCCCTTTGACGCTGACGAGGCGTTGGCGCATTTGCGGGCGAACGACGCGAAGCTGGGCGCGCTGATCGAGCGGGCAGGGCCGTTCACGCTGCGGCTCGATCCCTCGCCCTCGCCCTTTGAGTCGCTGCTGGAGTCGATTCTCTACCAGCAGTTGCACGGCAAGGCGGCGGCGACGATTCACCGGCGGGTGCGGGAGCACTATGGGGGCGACCCAGCGCCGCAGGCGCTGCTGGACACGCCGGATGAGGTGCTGCGGGCGGCAGGGGTTTCAGGTAACAAGGTGCGGGCGCTGAAAGACCTGGCGGCGCGGACGCTGGACGGGACGGTGCCCAGCCACGCGGCGATCAAGCAAGATGACGGACGCGGAGATTGTGGAGCGGCTGACCGAGGTGCGCGGGATTGGCCCGTGGACGGTGGAGATGCTGCTGATCTTCCGGCTGGGGCGGCCCGACGTTTTGCCGGTGACCGACTACGGGGTGCGCAAGGGCTTTGCGCTGACCTTCCTGCGCGTGCCCAAGACCCGGCCGCTGGAGGCGAAGGACCTGCCCCAGCCGGAGGTACTGCTCAAAAGGGGAAAACGGTGGGCGCCGTTCCGTTCCGTGGCCAGTTGGTACCTGTGGAGGGCCTGCGATCTGGCAAAAAGTACAGCACCCGCGGGGCGGGCGAGCCTACAATAACCCTTGCGGGTTTTACCGTCATTTCCGCAGGGTAGAGAATAGGTATTGCCGGGTTGCGTTCTCGTCAAGCACCCCGATTAACGCGGAATCTCTCCCATCCTGCGCAGAAACGGAACCATGGTCAGGCCTTGCACGAAGACTGAAAAGGCGACGACGGCAAAACTGACCGCAATAATTTCTTCGCGCAGCGGGAGCGCGGGAGGAAGTCCCAGCGCGAGAGCCAGCGCCAAGGCTCCGCGCAAACCTCCCCAGAAGAGGATATGTTGATGTTTCCCGGTGACGCGCAGCGAGGAGCGCGAGAAGAGAAGGCAACAGGGATAGATGGCAGCCGCGCGGCCTAGCGTTACCAGGGCAATCGCAATGATCGCCGGAAGCCAAATGGCCGCGAAATTCTGACGAGCTTCATGCATTCCAATCAAGAGGAAAACCAGCGAGTTTGCCACAAATGCGGCGTATTCCCAGAATGCGCGGGCGGCTCTTTCCCTCGCTCGGAAATCGCATTGAACAACTTGAAATTGCCCATGACAAGCCCTGCCGTGATGGCAGCCAGGACGCCCGACAAGCCGAAATGGTCGGCAAGAAGGAACGATCCATAGGCGGCAACGGTGGTGAAAGTGATTTCCACGAGATGATCGTCCGTTCGACCCGCGAGCAGAAGCGCTGCCAGAGCAACAACCGCGCCGCAAAGGACGCCGCCGGCAATTGTTTTTAGAAGCATGGCGGTGATTTCGATCGATGTGAGCTGCTGCCCAGAGGCCAAAGCGACAACAACGCCGAATGCAACCGCGGCAGTACCGTCGTTAAAAAGGCTCTCCGCCTCGATGAGCACCAGCAAACGGCCGTGAGCCTTTGCTTCCTTGAAGGTTGCGATGACGGAAACAGGATCGGTTGCGGCGATGAGAGCGCCGAAGACAAGCGCGCTGATCCATTGCCAATTCGCCAGATAATGCATCCCGGTTGCGGTTATGCACGCAGAGAGCAGAACGCCGAGCGTCGCCAGCACGATGATGACGGAGAAGTCCCGGCGCAACTGATTCCAGGGGATGCAGTAAGCAGCTTCAAAAAGGAGCGGAGGGAGCAGCGCCGTGAAGATGAGGTCTTTGGTAAGGTGCGACCTTCGGCGCAAAGGGCAAGATTGCGAGAATAATCCCCGCCGCAACCAAGCCAACGCTGTAGGGAAGGCGAAGCCGCCGGGTCAGCATCGCGACGACGGCGGCGATCAAGAGCAACAACGTTAAGGTTTGAAAATGGAGTTCCATGCGTTGCGCGCTCATTCAGGCGGTATCGACCCGAAGTTGTCGATCCATGTTTACAATAACGCTATCGTGACCTTCTGACCACACCACATCACGCCACGCCCAGGGCCGAAACCTATTTTTCAAAAGAGGAACGCGCCGGGCGCCGTTCCATTCCGTGGCCAGCTGGTGCCTTTGGCGGGCTTGCAACCAAGCTAAAAGCACAGCGCTGGCTGCCGATAACGCCTACAATGGGTCCAACGGTCAGGCGACCGGCTGGAGCAGGGGTTCACATGGCGGCAAGTAAACGATTTATCTGCATTCACGGTCATTTTTACCAGCCGCCGCGGGAGAATCCGTGGCTGGAGACGGTGGAGACGCAGGACACGGCCGCGCCCTACCACGACTGGAACGAGCGCATCTGCGCGGAGTGCTACGCCACCAACGGCGCGGCGCGGGTGGTGAACAGCAAGAACCAGATCACGCGCATCGTGAACAACTACGCGCGCATCAGCTTCAATTACGGGCCCACGCTGCTGAGCTGGCTGATGGAGAACGCGCCGCGCACCTACCGCATGATTCTGGACGGCGAGCGGCGCAGCCGCAAGAGCTACAAGGGCCACAGCTCGGCGATGGCGCAGGTGTACAACCACATCATTATGCCGCTGGCCAACCGGCGCGACCGCATCACGCAGATTCGCTGGGGCATCGCCGACTACCAGCGCCACTACGGCAGCGCGCCGGAGGGGATGTGGCTGGCGGAGACCGCGGCCGACAACGAATCGCTGGAGCTGCTGGCCCAGCACGGCATCAAGTTCACGGTGCTGGCGCCGCACCAGTGCAAGCGCATTCGGAGCTTGAAGGACGGCGGGAACTGGACGGAGACGCCCAACGCCAGCGTGGACACGACCCACCCTTACCTGGTGCGCTTCGAGTCCGGCGTTTCGATTGCCGTATTTTTCTACGACGGCCCCGCCTCGCGGGCGATTGCCTTCGAGGGGCTGCTGAACTCCGGCGAGAACTTTGCGGCGCGGCTCAAGGGCGGCTTCGAATACAACGCGCAGCCGCAACTGGTGCATGTGGCGACGGACGGGGAATCGTACGGGCATCATCACAAATACGGCGAGATGGCGCTGGCCTACGCGCTGCGGCTGCTGGAAGAGGATCCGACCGTCAAGCTGACCAACTACGGCTGTTTTCTGGAGCAGTTTCCGCCGGAGTACGAGGCGGAGATCGTGGAAAACACCTCGTGGAGCTGCGTGCACGGGGTGGAGCGCTGGCGCTCGGATTGCGGCTGCAACGGCGGCAAGGCGGGCTGGAACCAGGCGTGGCGCGCGCCGCTGCGCAAGGCTCTGGACGAGCTGCGCGACGCGCTCATTCCGTTGACCGAGCAGGAGGGCGGCAAGCTCTTCAAAGACGTGTGGGCGGCGCGCGACGGATACATCGAGGCCATGCTCGACCGCAGCCCGCAGTCGGTGGAGCAATTCTTCCGCAAGCACCAGCTGCGCGCGCTCACCGTGCCGGAGCGCGTGCGCGCGCTGGAATTGATGGAGATGCAGCGCCACACGCAGCTGATGTACACCAGTTGCGGCTGGTTCTTCGACGACATTTCGGGCATCGAGACGGTGCAGGTGATTGCCTATGCGGCGCGGGTGCTGCAACTGGCGCGGGAGGTCTTTGGCAGAGCAGGCCGCGCCGCTGGAGCCGGCGTTTCTGGCTCGCTTGGCCGAGGCGCGCTCCAACGTGGCCGCGGCCGGCGACGGCGCCAAAATCTACAAGGAGCAGGTCAGCGCCAAGCAGCTGGGCCTGGAACAGGTGGCGGCGCACTACGCCATCAGCTCCATCTTTTCCTCCTTTGCCGAGGAGACCGACCTGTTCTGCTTCCGCGTCTGGCGCGACTCCTACGAAGCGTACTCCTCCGGGCGGGGACGGCTCGGCGCTGGGCAGGGTCAAGATTGTCAGCGCCATTACCGGCAAGCAGCAGAGCTTCTCCTTTGCGGTGCTGCACTTTGGCGACCAGAACATCACCGCGGCCGTGAAGGCCTATGAGCCGGAGGATGCGGCCGCCTTTGAGGCTTTCTGCCAAGCAGGCCGCGGAACACGTGCAGCGCGCCGACTTCCCCGAGGTGATTCGCCTGATCGACCGCTACTACGGCCACGTGGACTACTCGCTGACCTCGCTGTTTACCGACGAGCAGCGGCGCATTGTGCAGATCATCCTCAACTCCACGCTCGCGGACATCGAGAAATCGCTGACCACCATCTACGAGGAGCACGCCAGCCTGCTGCACTATCTCTCCCAGGCGGGGCTGCCCAAGCCGCCGGCGCTCACCCTGGCCGCGGGCTTTGCCATCAATGCGGGACTGCGCCGCGCGCTGGAGGCCGACCCCATCGACCAGGCCCAGCTGCGCTCCTTTTTGTCGCTGGCCAAGGCCGACCAGATTCCGCTGGAGACGGCGACGCTCTCCTACATCGCCGAACAGCGCATGAAGCGCGCCATGGTGGAGCTGCAGATGTCCTCCGGGTCGCTGGAGTCGCTGGACCGGGCGCTCGGGCTGGCCCGCACGCTGGTGGAGCTGCCCTTCGAGCTGAACCTGTGGCAGGCGCAGAACATCTGGTACGAGATTCTGCGCACCTCCGAGCTATGCGCTCACCGCGCTGGCGGCCGACGACCGCCCGCGCTGGGAGAAGAACTTCAGCGAACTGGGCACTTGCCTGTCGATTGATTGCGCGGCGATCAGCGCGCAGGACTTCAGCGGCGGCGACTACGGGGGATTAAGAGCGAGACAGCCGACAATCTGACGAGCCGCTCTTCATTGAGGCTGGTGGCGATTGCCTTGCGGCGCCAATGCTTGCGGCAGCCGGGAAAATCGAGCGGCACGCATTGCGAGGGGATTCGGCGGGCGCGCATCTCATAGCCGCCCGGCAGGATGTTCAAGAGGCAGGCCACGGCGACGACGCCGGTATCCGGCTCACGCTGCCAGCGGTCAAGCCAGCGGCTGAATCCCGTGGAATGCGGAACCAGGTAGACCTGCTCCCAGAGCGCGCATACGGCGCGTCATGCGATTGACGGCGCAATCGGGGCTGCAAGCCGCGCACTGGATGTCGACGCCGGAGGTGCGGGCCTGGCAGGCGAGCGCGTAATCGCCGCGCATGCACGCGGGCACCAGGATGACCTTGCGCGCAGAGTGTGCGAGAAATCGTCGCGCAGTCCGCGGTTCATGATTTCGGCGGCGACCATGCACAAGTGGTACTCCACCGGCTCTTTGCCGCAGAAGATCTGATCTTCGCGGCATCCGCGCCGGGCGTATTCCGCGGTCAGAAACCTCGGAACCCCTTGCGTATAGACTCCCAGCGCCTTGTCCGCCTCGTGCTGGAACCAGTCAAACAGGCCAGCGGCTGATTCGATGCAGCGCTCGGCCTCCGCTCGAGGAAGGGTATCGAGAAAACTCCGCCAATTGTTGAGGCGAATCGTCTCCTGCTCGAATTCGCCGGTGGCCTCGAGCCACTGGATCAGGCTGGGCAATCTGTCCAGCGAGTAGAGCTTACCCTTTGCCTTGCGGCCGATTCCGGGCACCAGGAAAAGCCGGGTAATCGCTGCCCGCAGCAGGTCGGCGAGGGGCTTGATCAGATGCCGGCCGGCGCCGCAACCAGAAGAGGAAGCGCGCCACCTTCACAACCCAGGCCGGCGTGCTTTCAGCCGCGCCCGCCGTATCGCCTGAGCGCCTGGCCCAGCGTGAGCAGTTCGATGGCGTACTCGCCATGGCTGCGTGGAGCCTCGCTCAGAAACGCCTGCACATGGAGAATGTAGCCATCGAGCGCTGCTCCCGCACGCAGGTCGATCTCGGCCAGAAGCCGGTCGGAGAACGCGGCCACATCCGCGTAATAGCCGCCGGAGCCGCCGTCCTGAATCCGCAGATCATAAATCAAGTCTGAAATCAGGCTTGGCCCCGCGACCGCGAGACTCTCCGGCATCGGTTCCGGCACAATCGCATCTCCGTCCCGGCAGCCCGGCGTTTCCCGCAATCGGCTATTTTCAACGTGCGCTTACATTCCACTGCTCTTTCCGCGATATCCCGCGCCGCCTTCAAGGTCGCAGAGAGAACCACAATGCATAATACGCTTGCTGTGTTAAATGGTTCCAAACAGGCGCTATCGTTCTTCAATCTATTCGATTGCCGCTCTTTTGCATTTTTCCGTCCTTGAGCGTGAAACGCTCGCCGCGCCAGACAATGGTGTTGCCGGCGAAGCCCGCAACCCAGACAGCCATGGCGACGAGGTCGCGCAGCGGCAGCAGCCAGAGATTGGGCAGCACCTGGCGGTCGGAGAGCACCTCGGCGCCAACCGTCATGGCCAGCGCGAGGCGCAGGAAGAAGCTCAAGCCGAGCAGCCAGAGGCTGAGCAGGCTCGCTCCGCTGGCGAGAACATTGAGCAGCGCCCAGCAGAGGCCGTGGGTGAAGATGAGGCCGGCGTAGCCCCAGGGGCGCGCGTCGCGGACGGTGCGCGCCCAGCGCAACTGGTGATCGAGGAAGCCGCGCCAGCCGTAGGCTGCAATGTTGGTCTCGACGACTTCGGCGCGAGAGCGCCACGCGGTAGCCGGCGGCGGAGATGCGCGCGCCCAGTTCGTAGTCGTCGGCGAGGTGATCGACCAAGGGAGCGAGGCCGCCGATTTTGTCGAGCGCTTCGCGGCGGAGAGCCAGCGTGGAGCCGAGGCCGTAGTGCAGGCCGCCCTCGATCCATTTGGAGAGCAGCACGCCGGCCTGGAAGTCGGTGGCGATGCCCAGAGCCTCAAGCCGTGGAGGCCAGGGTGTGGTGGGCGCGGCCGCGATAGAGGGCGGTGACGAGGCCGACTTCCTGCGCGGAGCTAGCGATGGATTCCGCTTCAGGGGCGAAGCAGGCCATGACGCGCTCCAGGTAGCGCGGCGAGACAGTGATGTCGGAGTCGTTGATGAGCAGGAAGTTGTGGCGGGCGTGAGGGAGGAGTTGGATCAGAGTGCTGACCTTGCCGTTGGTTCCCAGCCGCTGGGGGCACTCGACGAGACTGATGGCGCGCTCGGGAAACTCGGCTTGCAACTGCCTGACGGCTGCGGCGGCGGGGTCGGCGAGCGAGGCGACGCCGAAGAGCAGCTCGTACTCTCCGGCGTAGGACTGGCGGCAGTGGCTGCGGAAGGCGTCGATCATGCCGGGGTCGAGGCCCTTGAGGGACTTGAGGATGCTGACGCCGGGCGCAAAGGCGGCCAAGCGGCTTGCGCCGGGCAGACAGAAAGATTCGCGCGGCGAATCAGGGCGGCGAGGAAGTAGCCCATTCCGGCCACGGCCAGAATGGTGGTGAGAATGGCGACGGATTGGGCCAGGGCGTGGGGCATCACAGGGGTAACAGCTTACAGCTTTCAGCTGCCTTACTCGTACCTGAGCGCCTCGATGGGGTCGAGGTTGGCGGCCTTCCATGCGGGATAGATGCCGAAGAGCAGGCCGATGGCGCAGGAGACGCCGAAGCCGATGAGCACCCACACGGTGGACAAGGTGGGCGAGAGGCCGATGGGCAATACGTAGATGAGCCCGGTAAGCGCGGCGCCCAGGATCACGCCGACGATGCCGCCCACGGCGCACAGGGTAACGGCCTCGGTGGTGAACTGAGTCAGGATGGTATGTTTGGTGGCGCCGATGGCCTTGCGGATGCCGATCTCGCGGGTGCGCTCGGTGACGGAGACGAGCATGATGTTCATGACGCCGACGCCGCCCACCATCAGGCCGACGCTGGAGACGGCGACCATCAGTCCAAACAGCCCGCCGGTAATCTGCTCCCAGAGCTTATTGATAGAGTCCGTCCCGAAGATATCGAAGTTATCGTCGGCGGAGATTTTGACCTTGCGGCGGATGCGCATCATCTCGCGAATCTCTTCTTCGACCAAGGACTTGTTGGCGGGATCGTCGTACTTCACGGTGAGGAACATATCCATGGCTTCGGGATGCAGGTTATGGAAGGTGCCCATGGGGAAGTAGATAGCGTTGTCTTGCGGATTCTGGCCGCTGCCGAAGAGCTGTTTGCGCTTGTCGAGCACGCCGATGACGGTGTAGAGGCCGGTCTCGACGTTGACCTCCTTGCCGATGGGGTCTTCGCCGTTCACAAAGAGTTTATCCGCGGTGTCGTGTCCCAGCACGCACACCTGCGCATGACGCTTGTCTTCCTCGTCGGTAAAGACGCGGCCCGCCAGCAAGACCAGATTCGATACATCCGCGACCTGCGCGGTGTTGCCCTGCAGGATGGCGCCGGCCACCTTGTGGCCCTGGTACTTTGCGCTCACGTCGCCGACGCCGAACTGCTTGGTATAGCGGACATTGGCGTCAGTGGCCACGACGTGAGGCAGCGCGCGCAGGGCCAGCGCATCCTCTAGAGTGAGGTATTTGCGGGTAAGCTGCTCGGTGGTGGGGCGTCCGATGGCGAAGGGCAGGCGGGTGACCAACAAAACATTTGTACCCAGCGAGTCGGCAATTTCAGCGACACGGTTGTTGAGCCCGTTGATGAACGAGGAGATGACGATGACGGTGGTCACGCCGATGACGATGCCCAGGATGGTCAAGCCCGAGCGCAGCTTGTTCGCCCTCAGGGTATCGAGGGCCATCTTGACGGATTCGCGTGTTTGCCCCTGTGCCATTACAGCTCCGCTCTGAGCGCCACTACGGGGTCGAGGCGGGCGGCTTTGCTGGCCGGATAGACGCCGAAGAAGACGCCCACGGCTCCGGCCATGAAGAGGCCCATCAGCACGCTCCACAACTGCACGCGTGGCGGGAAAGCCGACGACGATGGTAACCAGCTTGGCCGCCAACGACGCCGATCAGCACGCCGATAGCTCCGCCCACCAGGGCCATGGTCGCGCTTTCAATGAGGAATTGCAGCAGCACGTCGCGCTGTCGCGCGCCCAGGGCCTTGCGCACGCCGATCTCGCGGGTGCGCTCGGTGACGGAGACCAGCATGATGTTCATGATGACGATGCCGCCCACCACCAGCGAGATGGAGGAGATGCCGATGATCACGTCGAAGAAAAGCGCGGAGAACTGCTTCCAGATGTCCATGAAGGTGTCGTTGGTATTGATCTCGAAGTCGTCGGGCTGGCCGGGGGCGATTGTGGCGGCGGGCGCGCATCAGCACGCGCACCTCGTCCTCGGCCCGCTCCATGGACTCGGCGCCGCCGCTGGCGCGAGCATAGATGCCCAATGCGTCGTTGTGGCCGTAGGTCTGCAGGTAGGTGGTGATGGGCACGGCCACCCAGTTGTCCTGCGACTGGCCCAGCGTCTTGCCCTGGCGGTCGCCCACGCCGATGATGGTGTAAGGGACGCCGTCGACGCGAATCTCCTTGCCGAGGGGGTCGCCTTCGCCGAGGATATTGTCCACAATGTCGTAGCCCACGATGACGTTGTGGGCGCCGACGTCGTCGTCGGTGGGGGTAAATCCACGCCCTATCACAACGTCCAGGTTGCTGAGATCAACCATGGTCCAGGTAATGCCGCGCACCTCGGTATCGGTGCTGGAGTGGCCGTTGAAGGAGACTTTGGTGGTGCGGCTAACCGACGAGCCCACCTCGGTACATTCGGCGCACTCGTCGCGCACCGCCTGATAGTCCTCGTAGTTCAGATTCTTTGCGCTTCTGATACTTGAAGTACTCCTCGGCGGAGAAACAGCACGCGGAGGGAAGCGCCCCACGGTGAATACGTCGGCGCCGTGGCTGACGAGCTTGGTGGCCACGTAGGTGTTGGCGCCGTTGACCAGGGTGACGACCATGATGAGCGAGGCCACGGCCATCACCACGCCCAGCAGCGTGAGGATGGAGCGCATCTTGTTGGCCCACAAGGATTGCAGCGCGAGTTTGACTGCCTCACTGAAGAGCATGGTCCTGCTTTCTGTTGCCGAAGCCTACAAACAATCTGCGAGAGCGGAGTTCGCGGAGTTAGCCGCGCTTCGCGCGTGTTAGCGGCGCTAGCATTGCTGACTCAGTAGAACCCTCCGGGATAAAAACCCGCATTGATCCGATTGGCATTATGCAGGGAATAACCCCCGCCTCACTTCCAGTGTACGCAATCTCCGGTACTGACCTGAACACAGAGCCGTCCGTCCGGTGCTTTCCGGCAGGCAAAAAGCTGCCGCAGCCCAGGGGAGGGCGCTCATTTCTGATACGCAAAGGGGCGCTGGCGGGTTCCTGAGCTCGAAAAAAGACGAAGAAAAGACGAAACAAGGCGATTTAACGGAACCATTTGGCCTCCGTCTGACGTAGCATGAGATGGGCGCGCAGTTTTGCGCCTGTTTTTGAACTGAATCCACAATCACCCATACTCACGGAGGCCCGATGATTCGCGTCTACTCTCGCTTTGCGCCCGTTCTGCTGGCGCTGCTCGCGCTCCTGCCCGTATTTGCCTCTGCCCAGGCCACTTCGGCGGCCACACCGCCCGGCGCCGCTGCTGCTGCGCTACCCCTCCCTCTCGCAGGACAAGATCGCCTTCCGCTACGCCGACGACATCTGGACGGTGAGCCGCAAGGGCGGCGAGGCCGAGCGGCTGACCGTCGAACGGACAGGTGACTGCGGGCCCGTTCTTCTCGCCCGACGGCGCGTGGATTGCCTACTCGGCCCACCTGAACGGCAATACCGACGCCTACATCATCCCCGCCACGGGCGGCGTTCCGCGCCGCATCACCTGGCACCCGGACGGCAGCGGCGTGGCTGGGCTGGTCGCCGGACGGCAAGGATGTGCTGATCATCGAGCGGCATGGCCAGCTACCGGCACTTTGCACGGCTCTTCCGCGTTCATGCCGACGGCACCGGCGTTCCCGAGCCGCTGCCGCTGCCCTCCGGCTCTGAGGGCTCGCTTCTCGCCGGACGGCCAGTCGATTGCCTATCAGCCCTTCACCAAGTGGCAGCCGGCATGGAAGCGCTACGTGGGCGGGCAGACCTCGCCCATCTGGATCGTCAACCTGAAGACGCTGGACCTGGTGAAGGTGCCGCGCGAGAACTCCAACGACTCCAACCCGGTGTGGGTGGGCGACCAGGTCTACTTCCTCAGCGACCGCGACAGCACGGGAACGCAACAACGGCCCGGTCACGCTCTATCGCTATGACACCAAGAGCAAGCAGGTCTCGCAGGTGATGGCCAACAACGGGCTGGATATGAAGTCCTTCCAGGCGGGACCGGCAAAGGGCTGGACGGATCGGACCGGAGCGCGTTGATCGTGGAGCAGTTTGGCCGCATTCTTCTGGTGGACCCGACGAACGGCATGAACATGCCGATTCCGATTCCGATTCACGGCGAGCTGGCCACGCCTGGCGCCGCACCGGGTGAACCTGAACCCGGAGGAGATTCAGAACGCCAACCTCTCGCCCACCGGCGCGCGCGCCGTCTTTGAGGCGCATGGAGAGATCTTCACCGTGCCGGCCGAGAAGGGCGACACGCGCAACCTGACCCAGACCCCCGGCGTGGCCGAGCGCGACCCGGCCTGGAGCCCGGACGGCAAGACCATCGCCTACTTCTCCGACGCCAGCGGCGAGTACCAGCTCTATCTGCACGACCAGACCGGCTTCAAGCCGCCCACGGTCATCGACCTCGGCCCGGAGCCGAGCTACTTCTACAGCCCCACGTGGTCGCCCGACTCCAAGCACATTGCCTATACCGACAAGCACCTGCGGCTGTGGGTGGTGGATGTGCCGGCGGGCAAGCCGGTGCTGGTGGACAAGGAGATCTTTGGCAACTGGGGCCCGAGCTTCGGCGCGGCCTGGTCGCCGGACTCGAAGTGGATCGCCTATCACCGCGACCTCGACAACCAACTGGACGCCATCTTCCTCTACTCGATGGAGACGCACAAATCGACCCAGGTGACGGACGGCATGAGCGACGCCATCCAGCCCGGTCTTCGACCCCAACGGCAAGTATCTCTACTTCCTGGCCTCCACCGACGACGGCCCCTCGAAGGCGGGCATCGATCTCTCCTCGCTGGACCGCGCGCAAACCACCGCCGCCTACGTGGTGGTGCTGGCCGCGGACGGCGCTTCGCCCGTGCCTCCGGAGAGCGACGACGAGAAGATCAAGGACGAGGCAAAGAAGGACGACAACAAGAAAGACGCAGACAAAAAGGACGCTGACAAGAAGGAAGCCGATAAGAAGGACGAGGCCGCCAAGGATGCGAACAAGGACGATAAAAGAAGGCGACAAGAAGGACGACGACAAGAAAGATGCCGACAAGCCGGTCGTGGTCAAGGTGGATCTGGAGAAGATCGGCGACCGCATTCTTGTCGCTGCCGATTCCGGCGCGCAACTATCGACTGGATCGCCGTGGGCAAGACCGGCGTGCTTTATCTTGGCGAAGGCGCGCCCGTTTGGCCGCTCCAGCAACGATGACGGCGGTTCCGGCATTCGCGCCGTCTGGCGGTTCACGCTGGAAAAGCGCAAGCCGGAGATCGTGCTCAGCGACGTGGACGCCTTCATCGTTTCGTTCGATGGCTCCAAGGTTCTCTACGCGCGCAAGGACGCGCTGGACCATCGCCTCGGCGGACGACCTGAAGCCGGGCAGCGACGCTCCCGGCAAGCCGCTGAACCTGGGAGGCATGGAAACCGTCATCGATCCGCGCGCCGAATGGCGGCAGATGTATCACGAGACCTGGCGCATCGAGCGCGACTTTCTCTACGATCCGCACACCCACGGCCTGAACATTCCCAAGATCGAGGCCAAGTACAAGCCCTACCTCGACGCGCTGGCCTCGCGCTCCGAGTTCAGCTATCTCTCCACGGAGATGCTGGGCGAGATCACCATCGGCCACATGTTCATCGGCGGGCCGCACCAGCCGGACCACGAGGCAAAGACCGGCCTGCTGGGCGCCGACTACAAGGTGGAAAACGGGCGCTACCGCATCGCGAAGATCCTGGGCGGGCAGAACTGGACGCCCGGCCTGGCCTCGCCGCTGACGCTGCCGGGCGTTTCCGTGAAGGAAGGCGAATACCTGCTGGCGGTGAACGGCCGCGAACTGAAGGCCGGCGACAATCTCTACCAGTTCTTTGACGGCACGGCCGGCAAGCAGACCGTGCTGCATGTGGGCGCGAATGCCGACGGCAAGGACGCCCGCGACGTGACGGTGGTTCCCATCGGCGACGAGGACGGCCTGCGCAATCTGGACTGGATTGAAGGCAACCGGCGCAAGGTGAACGAGCTCTCCGGCGGCAAGGTGGCTTACGTCTATATGCCCAACACCGGCGGCTCGGGCTACACCAACTTCAACCGCTACTTCTACTCGCAGCTCGACAAGCAGGGGCTGGTGCTGGACGAGCGCTACAACGAGGGCGGCTTCATCGCCGACTACGTGGTGGATGTGCTGAAGCGCGTCGCCGCTCTCCGGAGCCATCGAGCGCGACGGCAAGCCGATGCACGACCCGGTGGGCGCCATCTTCGGACCCAAGGTGATGCTGATCAACCAGAACTCCGGCTCGGGCGGCGACGCCATGCCGTGGTACTTCAAGAAGGCGGGCATCGGCAAGCTGGTGGGCACGCGCACCTGGGGCGGGCTGGTGGGCATCGGCGGATTTCCGCCGCTGATCGACGGCGGCTCGGTGACCGCGCCGCGCTACGCCATCTACGGCCTGAACGGCGAGTGGGAGGTGGAAAACCACGGCATCGCGCCCGATGTGATTGTCGAGGACCTGCCCAAGGACGCGGCCGCCGGACACGACCGCCAGCTGGAAACCGGCGTGCAGATGGTGCTGGATGAGCTGAAGGCGCATCCGGTGCCGGAGATTCCCGTTCCGCCGTATCCGAATTATCACAAGGGGGACGGGCTGGGGAATCCGTAGCTGCGTTGAGGTAATTGGTATCCCAGGTCCCAAAAACGGGACCTGGGGCACCCAGCTACTTAGGATTCTTCCGGACGGTCATCGAGCCACTCGTGATTCGAGGGTTACCACCCTGCTTTAGCGTAATTGTTGTACTTTTTGCTGGATCCAACGATATAGTTTTGTTGTCCTCACTAATAAGCGAAATCGTTTGACGCGGAAAATTAAAGAGCGTTGTTCCCTTACTGATCGATACGATAAGCGTTTCTCTTGAAACATTCGTGATTTTTAGATCAAGCAGCGCGCCCTGTTCCTTGCCGGTGAAAGTAAGTTCAACGCGACCGATTTCAAATGCCTGCTTTACATCAAGCGCATTTGCCTGCGGGGCGGGTTGCGCAGCGAGCGCAGCCGTGGTGACAATTGCAACGAGAGAAAGCGCAGAAAATCGACGGAAACAATTCATTCCGAATCTCCTTTTTGTCCTCAGATATGTGCTGATTTTACAACCATCTCGCCTGTTCGCGACATTGTGAAACATTTTTGGTCCGCGGGTTTTCACCGTCCGGAGCTGCCGAAGCCTTTTTCCGCGCGGGCGGACTCTTCCAGTGTTTCAACCTCTTGGACCAGACCTGTCAGGACGGGAACGGGAATCATCTGGGCGATCTTTTCGCCGGCCTTGAGTTCGACGGCGGCATCGGTCAGGTTGGTCATCAGCATGAGAATTTCGCCGCGGTAGCCGGCGTCGATGACTCCGGCGGTGGTGGCGATGCCACGCGCGGCCATGGAGGAGCGGTCGCGCACCAGCAGGCCGAGAGGAGCGCCGGTGGCGGGGTGGCGGGCCTCGACGCTGATGCCGGTGCGGACCTTGACGGTTGTGTGCGGGGCGAGCGCGGCGCCTTCGAGCGCAAAGAGGTCATAGCCGAGGTCTTCGCCGGGATGGGCGACGACGGGGGCGCGGGCGGCGGGTTCGAGGAGTTTTACGAGCAGCATGGATTGATGGTAACATGAGCGGAACGTTGGCGCGCAGCTAAAAATGGTCAGCCCCGGCAGGAAATGCTCCTGGCCGGGGCTGTCGAGTCGAATTCGGCAAAAGGACCTGTAAGCCGAATTCTGTCGTGTGCGGTCATTCCTCTAGGCGCCGCGTTGCCGCGGACGCTCATCAGCGACCTACCCGGAGGTTTCGGCGTCCTGCGGACGGCAGCCCCTTGCAGGGCTGGGGTATCCGCAGATCGTTCAGAGCCGCCTGAGCGCGTCGGGCCGATGCGCAGCGGAGCCTGGCTCCTGGCTCGCGCTTCCCTCCCTATTTGGTCTTGCTCCGTGTGGGGTTTACCCTGCCTCCGACGTTACCGCCGGAGCGGTGCGCTCTTACCGCACCATTTCACCCTTACCGGACTGGCCGTCCAGGCTATCGCCCTTCGGGCCAGTTGCGCGTGCCGAAGCACGAGCATCCGGCGGTATCTTTTCTGTGGCACTGGCCGTCCACGGGCCTTGAAGCCCGCGTCCCGGAGGTTATCCGGCACACTGCCCTGCGGAGTTCGGACTTTCCTCCCCCGGCGAACCGCGCTTGCGCACGCCCTCCGGCAGCGACCGCCCGGTCCTCCTGCCAGTTGCTAGTGTAGCGCAGATTGGGGTTACCAGTTGCGGTAGGGGATTTGGGAGGGGACGACCTCGACGCCGTGGATACCCATTTTCTTCAAATCTATCGTCAGGTTAGCTACCGATTGATCCTTCCAAAGTGACGGCCCAGCAACGATTCTATCCAATGGCCTTTCTTTTTGCGTTAGATTCAATGGTATTTTTAGATGGGGAGTCTTCCTTTCTTTTATCTCATCATAATGAATCAAATCCCAATGTGACGCTTCATTTGTAGTGCTGAACACAAATCGCCATTCATTCTCTTCTCTAAAGCCACAATGTTTGAAAAGCGCGCTGTTATTCATCAAATCTAGTCCTGTTTGAGGTAAAAAACTAGCCATGATGCGTTTCAGAGCAGCATAGTCTGTTTTCGATTTGTTTATTTCAGTTTCTTTTTCACAGAAGGTTTTATAAAAATCGTCAAAGATTGTTCCTATAATTCTACTTTTGTCTACTTCATCATAGATGCATTTACAAAACAGAGGGTTCATCCCCCATTTTTTCTTGATTCCACATACAATCTCTTTAAGACGTATTTTGTTAAAACCCAAACTATACCCTTGCACATCAGACCCGTATCCGCGCCATTGACTAAGGCGATCTCCCTCTTCATCATTTTCTTTTTCATCCGAGAAAGATACAATGAATGTATGAATCCTAGATAATTCTCCGAGAATCTCGCGGTTGATTGTTTTGAACGATGCACTTTGTAGAGAAATTGAAGCTTGTTTTTCGTTCCATAATCTGATTACGTCCTGTAGTTCCATAAGATCATTCAGAAAACGATAATGTGTAGCCCATATGCAATCTGAGGTAAGAACGCCGTAGAGGCCCTTCTCTGTCGTGTAGTGATAAAGCAACTCCGGCAGAGCTTGGCTTGTCGTTTGTTGTGCTCGTGCTCTTCCATCATTACTCCTCCTCTTGCAGCTCCCCGAGCACCTTCGCAATCTGCTGCCGCAGTTCCGGAATGTCCACCTGCACGGTATCCCAGATCATGGAGAGACTCACGGCAAAATAGCCGTGCGCGACGCGGTTCCTCATTCCACGAATCTGGACAAAGGGAATCGACGGATACCTGTCGCCAATGCCGGGAGCGACTACCAACAGGTTGCTGGCGGCTTCTCCGATGATCTCCACATTGCGAATCACGGCGTCCTGGACCAACGTATCGGCAGAGAACTCCTTGCGGCCCATGCCCTTGGTGTAACGAAGGACACGATCAGCAGCCTCCAGGATATGCTGGAGGAAGTCTTTGGCGATGAGATCTTCTTTACTCACAGCGCGGCGGCCTCGGCGAGAACCTTTCCGCGGAAGCGCAAATGAATCTCTTCTGGCGTGCGGAGATCAATCTTGACGCCGGTGGCTTTCTCCAATTGAGCTTGGAGTTTTTCCATGGCGAGCAGGCTGGCACGCGGCGCGGGGTCGACCAGAATGTCGAGGTCGCTATCCTCCCGATCCTCGCCCCGCACCACGCTCCCGAAGACGCGCGGGTTCGCCATGCCGGCCTGGAGCACAAGCTGGCGGATCGTCTCCCGGTGCTTGGGCAATGCTTCGGACGGGCGCATGGCGAATTCTCCTTCTTAACCCAATTCCAGTTTACCGCCAATCGCAAGAACCGGCCTATAAAACCTTTGAATCCATAGAGGATACAGAACCATCCATTTCCTGCGGAGAGTTTGTTCCTCTCTGAAATTGTGAGCCCGCTTTCCGGCTTGACTCATCCTAGGCTTCATCCCATTTCGCATACCTCGAATCAAGGAGAACTCAATGAAGATTGTCTCGCTGATCGCGCGCCTGTCTGCTGGGACTGATGTTTCTGGTCTTCGGTTCTAATATGTTCTTGAATTTCATTCCCATGGGGCCGATGCCTGCAGGGCTGGCGGGGCAGTTCACGGCCGCCCTGTTTGCCGCGCACTACTTTTACGTGGTGGGCGCAGTCATGGCCGTTTCCGGAGTTCTGTTTCTGGTGAACCGGTTTGTGGGGCTGGGGCTGACGCTGCTGGGACCCGTGCTGTTCAACATCCTCACGTATCACCTGCTGATGGACCCGGGCGGCATATGGATGGGTGCGTTTGCGACGCTTCTGTGGCTGTTAGTTGCATGGGAGCATCGGATCGTGTTTGCAAAGCTGTTTGCGGCGCGGCTTGAAGAATAAGTTATCGCCGAATGAAGCCTGCCTGGATAAAGATGCAGGGATGCTGGCTACAATCAAAGAGCGATGATTCAGTACCTCTATCTCGGGCGGGTGGGCTACGACGAGGGGCTGCGCTTGCAGGCGGAGGTGGCCGGGCTGGTGGCCGAGGGGCGCGCGGGGAATGTGCTGCTGCTGCTGGAGCATCCGCCGGTGCTGACGCTGGGGCGCAACGCGAAGCGGGCGAATATTCTGGCGTCGGATGAGTTTTTGAAGCGGCGCGGCGTGACCGTGCACGAGATCAACCGCGGGGGCGACGTGACCTATCACGGGCCGGGGCAACTGGTGGGCTATCCCATCTTTGACCTGCGCACGCTGAGGACGGCGAGCGGCGGGCGGATGGGGCCGGTGGATTTTGTGCGCGGGATGGAAGAGGCGCTGATCCGGCTGTGCGGCGAGTTTGGGGTGAGGGCGGGACGGATTTGCGGGCTGACCGGGGTGTGGTGTCGCTGCGGACGGCAGGGCCGCTTTGGAGTGAGAGAACGATGGAATGGCCCGGAAGATTGGGGCGATTGGGATTCATGTGGCGCGGGGGATTACCTCGCATGGATTTGCCTTCAATGTGACGACCGACTTGCGGGATTTTGATTTGATTGTTCCCTGCGGGATTGCCGATCATGCGGTCACCAGCCTGGCGCGGGAGGTTGAGAGACCGGAGGAGTTGCCCGGGCTGGAGGAGATTGCTCACGTGGCGGCGCGGGAGTTTGGCGAGGTCTTTGGCGAGACGGTGGTGGAGGTGGAGAGCCTGGCGGCGTTGCGGGAGCAGGCGGCGAAGGCTCCGGCGCAATTTCCGGCAGAAGACACGCCGCTGCGGATTCCGGAGGAGGTGGAGCGGCTGACGGGCGAGGGCGAAGGGACGGTCAGAGCTTAAAAGAACGAAGCGATTCAGTACTGTGCTTTCCCACCCTTTTTGTAAAATGCACAAAAAGGATGGGGCACCCGGCATATTCGATCCGATTCGGCTAGTGGATGAATAGCAATTTATAATCGGCTTGAAGCGGGCGCGCTCAGGAAAGTTCCCTAAGCACGTAGAAAACCTTCCCTGAATGCAGTTGCAGGGCGTCCCGCATCGCGGAGAAACTCCATGCCAACCGACGTGATCATGCCCCAGATGGGCGAGTCGATCTTTGAGGGCACCATTACCAAGTGGCTCAAGAAGGCCGGCGACGGGTGGAGAAGGACGAGCCGCTGTTTGAGATTTCGACCGACAAGGTGGACGCGGAGATTCCCTCGCCAGTGGCGGGCGTGCTGGCCGAGATCAAGATTCCAGAGGGCGCAACCGTCGAGGTCAATACGGTGGTGGCGGTGATCGGCGACAGCGGGTGCAGGTGACGGCGCCTTCAGCGCAAGTGCAGCGACTCCGCAAGCGTCAATTCCAACGCCATCCGTTTCGCACAATCCGCCCAACAGCCGTGTGCGCCTAAGGGATCAGCAGCGTCCGCAGTCACCGCAGGTGTCAGCACGCTCATCGCCGCTGGTGCGGCGCATTGCCAAAGAGAACAATCTCGACCTCAGCCGGATCGCCGGAACCGGCTCGGAAGGGCGCATCACCAAGGAAGATGTGATGCGGCATCTGAGCCAGCATGGCGCCAGAAGCAACGCGCCGAAGGCGCCTCTAGCCGCACCGCAGGTGCCGCAGGAGCCGCAACCGCTGACCAAGATGCGGGCCATCATTGCGCAGCGCATGGTGGAGAGCATGCAGATCAGCCCGCATGTGCACATCGTTTACAAGGTGGACATGACGCGCATCGTGCGGCTGCGCGAGCGGGAGAAGGACAGCTTCGAGCAGCAGCACGGCGTGAAGCTGACGTATATGCCGTTCATCGCAACGGCGGCGATTGAGGCGCTGGGGAAATTTCCGATTGTGAATGCGTCGATGGTGGATGGGGCGATTCAGTATCACCCGAACATTCATCTGGGGATTGCGGTGGCGCTGGAGTGGGGACTGATTGTGCCGGTGGTGAAGCAGGCCGAGGGGCGCGGCTTTGTGGGCCTGGCGCGGGCCATTGCGGACCTGGCTGCGCGGGCGCGCACGAAGAAGCTACTGCCCGACGAGGCCTCGGGGTCCACGTTTACGCTGACCAACTCGGGGATTTTCGGCGAGGAGTTCGGCACGCCGATCATCAACCAGCCGGAGTCGGCGATTCTGGCTATCGGCGGCTTGCGCAAGGAGCCGGTGGTGATGACCGACGCCGAGGGCAACGACACGATTGCGATTCGCTCGGTGCAGTACTTCTGCCTGGGCTTCGACCATCGCACCATCGACGGGGCGGACGCGGGCAAGTTCATGGGCGAGTTCAAGCGGGCGCTGGAGGGGTGGGACAAGGTGATCGGGTAAGCGGCACGCGCCGTCTCACTTCAGATTGGCGAGGATGGACATGGCCGTGTCGTTCATCAACTTTTCGATGTCGGAGAGCATTTGAATCATTTGCTGCTGTTTCTGCAGAGTGTTTTGCAGGTCGGCGTTGGCCAGCTGGGAGTCATCGCCTACGGTGTTCAGCGCGCTCTCCATCTGGCTGACGAGCGCCCTTAATTGCGCGATAGTTGGGATCGCCGGCGCTTGCAGATGAAGAGGATGCGGCAGGGTTGCGCTCGCGCGGTTCAGCGACACCAGCCGGGAAGGCAGCGAAGTGCAAAACGGGGTCTGGCAGGGCTTGTCATCGTCAGCGCTGCCCTTTGCAGGGTGAAGTTGCCCGGTTTGCTGGGTTAGTTGGTCGAGGGTTTGGCTCAGAGCCTGCGAGACGGTGTTGAAATCCTGCATCCGCTGTAGCTGGTACCTCTGCTGTGCCTGCGTTTGCTGTGCTGACTGTGTCAAAACCAGAAACGCAACCACATCGACATCGTGGTTTTTTTCCGCAGCCGCTACTCCCGAAGCCTGTGAAGCAAATGAGCGGGGAAAGCGCTGGCGAATCGCCGCCCGCAACACGTTTAGATCGGGTTTAGGGCGCTGCGCCTCGATCCGTGCCTGTTGTTCGACCCAGGCACTTGCAGAGGGATTGAGAGCCGCGTGGAGCGGCTCAAAGCGCTGCGTCAACTCCGGCGGCAGAGGCCGGATCTCGATTTTTGCCGCTGGGGCGGGAGCGATTGGGTGAATTGCCGGGGACTGTGCGCCGACGGCATGGCTGAACAGGAACGCCGCAACGAAAGCAAAGAAGACAGATCGCATTGATACCTCCGATACCATTATTTGCACGACAGAATAATACACATTTCCTAGAGCTGTTGTATTGCGGCTCACGCGACCGCGACTTTCAGTATCTCGCACTACTCCTCAGCCGCCCCGATAGACTCGCTGTCACTTCAGATTCTGTACAACTGTCCCTTGCTCCTCGTTTGTTGTCTTGAGGATTGTGGCCAAGATTTGCATCAGCTGAGTGGTTCTCTGGTCGGCTGCCTGAAATGCGGTTTGTGCGTTTTGTTGATTTTGAGCTATAGCGGACGCCTGCTGGTTGTCTTCACTGAAGGTAACGAGCGTCAGAATGATATTCGCCTTCACCATCGCAAGTTGCTGATAGGTAAGGTTCATGGGCGCCTGTAAATGGATGGGGTGCGGCAGTTGAGCGCTGGCGGCGTTCAGTTGGCTGAACCTGGCGGGAAGAAACATGCAAATATAGCTTTGGCAGACACCGGTACGATGGCTCGCTATCGCCTGAGCATCTTCCTGGCCCAGTTGATCGGCAAGCTCCTGCAGATCGTGAATCTCCTTCTCCAGCGCAGACTCTTGCGACATCTGTGCGACCATAGCCGGGTCGCGATCCTTCGCCATTTGCAAAAGAACCAGAGCAACGACAGACTCAACGGCGGCATTGTCCAGGCGCGAGCCTGCAAAGCGCTGGTGAATCGCAGTCCGCAGCACATTCAGGTCGGGAGCGGGGCGCTGCGCTTCGATTCTGGCTTGTTGCTCAATCCAGGTCTTTACGGATGGTTGCAGCGACTCATGAAGGACGACGACACGATGTAACGATTGTGGAGGGATCAGCCGGGTTTCCGACTTTACCACGGGGGGCGGAATCATGGTATGGCTTGCCGGGGACTGTGCACCGGCGCCGAGGCTGAGCAGGAACACGGTAGAGAATGCAAAGAAGATGGGGCGCATGAATTCCTCCGATACCGTAGTAACAGAATCCATGCAAAGATGCAATGCTCAAGAAGGGAATCCAGAATCACAGCGGCTGGTCGCGCACGACCGTTTCATGCGCGGCCATCAGCCACTGGCCATTGACTTTCCTCAGCACGATAAGAATACGTCCATCAACCGTCACGCCAGCGTTGGTCGCCTGGTAGACGCCCGCACAGTAGGCGAGATCGCCGGTGAAGTAGATGGTCAGCGGCTTGATGAAATCGAGATGCCCGCCGGCCTTGATGCCGCGTTCCCAATAAGCCTGGATGGCCTGTCTCCCGTGCGCCAGGATGTGCGCCGAGAGATAATAGCCGTCTTCGGTGTACAAGGCCGCGACCTTCGCCGCGTCCCCGGCATTATAGAACCTGATCCAGTCTTCCGAGACCTGCCGGATGGCCGCCTCATCGGCGCTCATCGGCCGCTCGCGCACTTCCGGCTTTGGCGCGGCCGTCTGCGGCGCGGCAACGGGCAAGGCCACGCACAATGCAGCAAATAATACGAAGATTCTTTTCATGGCCGAACAATAACACAGAGGTCAAAAAGTGTCACTGAAAAGAAACATTCGCCCGGCCGCAGCCCTACTTCGGTGGCTGCCAGGGGTCGTAGGTGCCGACGTACCAGGAGTGGCCTTCGGGGTCTTTCACGGTGAAGTCGCGGCTGCCGTAGGGGGTGTCGTGGAGCGGGGTGGTGACATTGGCTCCGGCGGCCACGGCGCGGGCATGAGCCGCATCGGCGTCGGGGACGACGATGTAGAGACTGCGGGTCTCGACGCCGCCCAGCTCATCGGGCGACTTGAAGCCGCGGCCAGATTCGTCGTCCTTGCCGGAGCCGAGCATGATCATGCCGTTGCCCAGGGTCAGCTCGGCGTGCAGGATGATGCCGTTTTCGCCTTCATGGACGGCGTGGCGCTCAAAGCCGAAGACTCGGCAGAGCCAGTCGATGGCGGCGGGTGCGTTGCGGTAGCGATGGCCGGGGATGATGGTGCTGTGGAAATCAGGCATGGGGAACCCTCCGAGCCAATAGTAACTCTTTCATTTACCTATAGTAATGCTTACATTCTATGGCAATAATAGGTTATTCTGTCCGATATGCGTTTGCCCACGGGCGATTCACTACTGGTGCAAATCATGGACACCGCGTTCGCCGAGGCAGCGAAGAGCGCGGGCAAGTTGCTGGTTTGCAAGCCGGGTTGCAGCCAATGTTGCCATGGAGCATTTGTCCTTAATCCTTTGGATACGCTGCGGATGCGCGCCGGCATGGACATGGTGCGGGCCACCGAGCCGGCTCTTGCGGCACGGCTTGAGAAGCGCGCGCGGGCGTGGATTGACGAGCATGGGGCGGATTTCCCCGGCGATCTGGAGACGGGCGTGCTGGGCGATTCCAAAATAGAGGAAGAGCGCTTTGAGGATTTCGCCAACGAGGCGGCCTGCCCGGTGCTGGACCCCGATACCGGCAAGTGCGATCTGTACGCCTGGCGGCCCATGACCTGCCGCGTCTTCGGCCCTCCGGTTCGCATGGGAGAGGGCGAGGAGCTTGGCCACTGCGAGCTGTGCTTTACCGGCGCCGCCAAGGAGAAGGTGGCGGCCTGCGAGATGACCATCCCGCATGATCTCGAGGCGGAACTGCTGGACGAGATTCCGATGAAGGAAAAGACCGTGATGGCGTTTGCGCTGCTGGAGTAAGAGCGGCGGCGACCAGTTCGCGTTACACTAAGGCTTGGACAGCCTGATGACAACACGCCCCTGCTGGGTGGAGATTCGCACCCGCGCCCTTGAAGACAACTTCCGGTTTTTATTGAGCTTGGCCGCGCCCCATGCAGAGCTGTTGGCGGTGGTCAAGGCCGACGCCTATGGCCATTCGCTGGAGCTCTGCGCGCCGGCCGTGGTGCGCGCCGGGGCCCGGTGGCTGGGCGTGGCCACGCGTCGAGGAAGGGGTAGCGCGCGCGCGCGTTATGCCCGAGGCCCAGAGTGCTGGTGATGTGCGGCGCATTTCCCGGCCAGGGAGCGGCGGTGGTGGAGCACCGGTTGAGCGTCGTGGCCTGGCAGCCGTGGCAGTTGGACGAGCTGGAAGGTGCTGCGCGCGCGGCGGGCAGTTCGGTTCCCGGTGCATCTGGAGATCGACACCGGCATGAGCCGCCAGGGAGTTGCGCCGGAGGAGTTCAATCCGGAGGGCGGGCAGGCGGGCGAGCTTCTGGCGCGCTTCCGTCCGGGGTCGCCGCTGCGGCTGGAGGGCGTGATGACCCACCTGTTTGCCGCCGACGAGGCGGACGGCAGGGTGACCGCGACGCAAATGGCCTTGCTGGAAGAGGCTGCTGGGCAGGATCGAGGCCGCCGGAGTTGCATCCGGAGTGGCTCCACGTGGGCAACTCCGCCGCGCTGGTGGCCGGGCAGGCCGAGCGGATTGCCGCACTTGCCGCCCGCTACGGGATGAAGGCGATGCTGCGGCCCGGGCTCGCGCTCTATGGCGTGACGCCGCGCTTCGACCCGGAGTTTGAGCCGTCCAAGTCTCCGGAGCCGGCGTCGCTGGCGGCGGCGCGGGCGCGATTGCAGCCGGTGCTGGCGTGGAAGACGCGCGTGGTGGGGGTGCGCGCAGTTCCCGCCGGCGCGGTGGTGGGCTACAACGGCACCTTTGTGGCCACGGAGCCGATGCGGCTGGCGCTGGTGGCCGCGGGCTACGCCGACGGGCTCGACCGGCGGCTGGGCAACCGCTTCAGCCTGCTGGTTCACGGGATGCGCGCGCCGCTGGTGGGCCGCGTCAGCATGGATTCGGCGGTGGTGGACGTGACGGAGATTCCCGGGGTCGAGCCGGGCGACGAGGTGGTGATTCTGGGCGAGCAGGGCGGCGAAAGCATTACCGCCTACGACCACGCCGAGGCAACGGGGACGATTCCCTGGGAGGTTTTTACGCGGATCGGGTCGCGCGTGCAGCGGGTTGCGGTCTCCTGAGCTACGCGGGAACGAGGCTCAAGCTTCCTTGGTCAGACGGATCCGGACCCAAGCTGGCAATCCTGCCAACCGGATTCTGTCGATCGAAAAGCTCGGGGCGAACCTGGTCTGCCGAATGATTGCGACAATCTCCGCCGTTTCGTAAGTCATCCTCAACTGCTTCATGAAGAAACGCGGCGCCAAAACTCGCCGGACCAGATTCTCCTCCGCAAGATTGGATTTCAGGGCGTTACGCACCGTGCTTCTCTCGCAGTCGCTATAAGTCTCAAAGAGATAGGCTGAGTGGCGCGGCTTGAGGATACGGAAGATTTCTTCCAGGCATTCCCGCGGAAAGTCCCAAAGATAAAAACTGCCGGTGCAAGTCACCATGTCGAAGAAGTCGTCGTCATAGGTAGAATTCCGAATGTCGCCCTGCTGAATCACGATCGCATACCCCGAGAGTTGTCTTTTTGCCAGCTCAACCATGGATGCAGAAATTTCCATGCCGTACAATTCGAAGGCAGGGCTTAACTGGCACAGTTCGAACAGCAACCACCCAGGCCCGGTGCCCACATCCAGAATCCTGCCGCGATCGATCCTGGATGCCAGATCGCACGCGATTTCGCGGTATTGCAACTGCATCGCCCGTGCCCGCATAAGGCTGTCGTACAATCTCGCTGCGAATCCGGGTAAGCCGATGAAGGCGCGTTGACCCCTGCTTTTCATGGCGTCACGGCCGCTTTGCAGTTACCGGGGGTATTTTCATCCCGTCGGCGCCCCGGTCACTTTGCGAACCTTGCGGCAATTGTAGTACTTTTGAGGAAATTTGAGAGACAGAAATGATGCCAATGCCGCAACCGCACGCAGCAAAAAGCGAGGAGAATGCCACCGCCAACCCGGCTGATCCAGCTCCGGCGTCCTCAAAGAGGCGCTTACTTGTCAGAATGCTGGCCGCGTTTATGCTGATTCTGATCGTATACGGCGGGATTCTCTTCATTCCGGCGGGGACGCTGCGATTTTGGCAGGCCTGGGCCTATCTGTCTGTTCTCATCATTCCCACATTCAGCGGCTACTGCTACATCTACCGGGTCGATCCGCAATTGCTTGAACGCAGATTGCGGCAAAAAGAGCAGGTCCGGGAACAAAAGTTGCTGATGCGATGGGCAAAGCCGCTCTTTCTCGCAGTTTTCGCAGTTCCCGGCTTGGACTACCGATTTGGCTGGTCGAAGACGCTGCTGGGCGGCGTACCGCTGTGGCTCACGGTGGTTTCCGATGCCATGGCTCTAGCCGCGATTCTATTCGTAGTGTGGTGCTTTAGCTTCAACCGCTTTGCCGGGCGCACCATTCAGATTGAGACTGAGCAGAAAGTCATCACGACCGGGCCATACCGATTTGTTCGCCATCCCATGTACGCGGGGAGCGCCATTCTCATGCTCTTCACACCGCTGGCGCTGGGTTCGTGGATCGCGATGCCTACCTTTGTCCTGTGGGCGCCCTTTTACGCCGTCCGCATCCTCAACGAAGAGAAGGTGCTGCGCGAGCAACTGCCCGGCTACACGGAGTATTGCCAGCGGACGTGCTACCGGATGATTCCGATGGTGTGGTGAGAGCGGATTCCAAGATGAAATAGCGGAAAAAGAACAGGCGCGGGAGGGTGAATTCTCCTGCGCCTGAGTTGTTCATTCCGGTTGAGTGACGGTTATTGCTTGACGGGCGGCGGGGGCGGCACCTTGGGCTCCTTCAGCTGTTTTCCTTCGAAGCCCGGTGGAATCCTGTGGTAGGGCGGAACATTCAGCATGGGACCCTTGGGCGGGTTTGGAGCGGCCGGTGAAGGCGCGGACGCGAAAAGCCCGGACCTTTCTTGATGTGCACGTCGCCGTTGCTGGCGTTGAGCACGATCCTCGATGCGCCGGAGCCGATGGTGAATGTGGCCAGCTTGTTCTCGCCTCGAGTTGCGGGAATGGCATAATCCGAAACGATGTCGCCGTTGTGGGTGCGCAGCGTTCACGGTGGCCGAGGCGTTGGGAGGCAGCGTCACCTCGACGTCGCCTCTTGTTGTTTTTGGCTTCCACCGAGTAGGCGCCGGCCGGCTCAACCGCGATGCGGCCGTTGCGGGTTTCCACATAGCTGTCGCCGTAGATCTGGTTGAGATCGATGTCCTTGGAGCGGGTGACCACGCGCACCTGCCCCTTGGCCTGGTTGACGCGCAGGTCGCCGGAGTCGAGGGTCAGGTCGCCGGGCAACTCCGCCAGTTCGACGTCGGTTCGCGAGGTGTGCATATGCACCGGCCCGTGAATGTTCTCCAAGTGCGCGCCGCCGAAGATTTCGCCGCTCTGCGTGACCTTGCCCTTGATCTCGGAGAAGGTAATGTCGCTCAAGTCCCCGTCGAGTGGTCAGGTCGCCCTGAATATCATGGGCGGAGAATGTCGTGATTGCCATGTGGTGAAGTGCGCCTCGACCGGGCCGGCAATGGAGTTGAGTTGCACGTCACCGCGGGCGGTGACAGTGATCCCCGCGCCCAGGCCGGAGGCGGTCACGTCGCCCCTGCCGGCGTTTACCGTCACCTTGGCGGTCTTGGGCACGGTGATGGTCAGGTTCACTTGTCCGCTGGAGTTGCTCTCCGACTTGCACCAGCACGGAGTTGCCGCTGGCGGTCAGATGCGCTGCTACGGCATCGAAGATTTTCTTCGCCTCCGAGTCGGAGTTGGCATAGGCCACTTCGTGCGCCTGCACCTGGATGGCGGAGCCGTCGCCCGCCGTGATGCTGACGTCGCCGCGCGGATTCTCGATCTGGATAGCGGCGTTGGCGGGAATCTGCTGGCTGAGCAGCTGCTGCTCCATGTCGTGCTCCGGCAGAGCCGAAGGCGTTGAAGAAATCGTCGCCGTCGCCATTCCAATGGTAAACCAGGGCCGCGCATGATTCCATCCGGCAGCGCCGAATCCCAACAGGGCCAGCAAGATGAGAATGCCCACAAAGCTGCCGCCGCGGCGGACAGGGGTTTCGCGCGTGAGATCCATGGCCCACTCGGCCAGCAGGGCCAGGCCGGCGCCGATCAGAAGCAGCGGCCACCAGTGGCCATACCAGCTCCAGAACTGGCCGGAATTGATGTGGCCGGTGACCAACAGCAGAGCGATGACGCCGACGGCAATCAGGATGATGGGGCCGACGACGGAGGGAACACGCGGGCCGTATGCGCCCACGTAGCTGGCCTTCATGGCGTCGACGCTGGGCCTTCCAGGCATCGCGCTGCGCGCGCCATGCGGCTTTCTGCTGCTCCCGGTAGACCCGCCACTGGGTCTTGGGATCGTAGGGCGGGAACGGGGGCGGATGCTGCCGCCTGGAGGCGTGGTTGGGGGCATATTCGGAGGTGTGCTGCTCATGATTGTCCTCCCTGGGAGTTCTTTCCGAACTCCTGTGAGCTAGCTGAAACATTGGCCGAGCTCTCGGCCGGTTGGAGACGGCGGAGCGCCGGGGCAGGATTTGTGCCTGGATATGCGCCGGGGTAGGGCTGGCCCGGATAGGGCCATAGCGGATAGCCGCCCTCGGCGGCCAGCGCCGTGCGCTCAGCCAGCATGAACACGCCCAGCATAATCAGCAGCAGCGGCCAGAACCAACCCCAGAAGTGGTGAATGACGCCAGTCTGATCGAGCAGCGCAACGCCTCCGATCAGCAGCAGAATGGCGGGGCCGCGCAGGCGGCGAATCATGATGTAATGGCTCATTTGGATCCTCCTCGTGAATCTTCGAATACGGCGAATGATCAGCCAGACGCCCAGTGCAATCAGCAGCAGCGGCCAGGTTAACCCAAAGAAACGGCTCACGGAAGACATCCAACTGCCCCAGCAGGAACAAGACGCCCAGGGCAATCAGCACGATGGCGCCCACCGGCTCCCTGCGCCGACAGTAAATGGGGCAGGTGGCGGAGGCGGCGCAGCAGGATCGACAAGCCGGCTGGCGGCGGCGGGAATGGGGCCTGATAAGGCGGCGGAGGCTGATAACCCTCCGCTGGCGGCACTGCAGCAGCTTGACCGGCGACGGGCTGGCCCGGATTGCGCAGCCGCGTGCCCAGGTTCAGCCAGTTGCCCACCTCGTTCAGCCCAAAGGGATCGGGCGGCGGCTGGCCATCGCGCAGCGCCTTGGCGGTGTGGTAGGCCTCAAAGGACTGGTAGAAGATCCAGGCGGCGATGAAAATGCCAAAGATGGTGTCAACGGGCTATGGAATTCGCTTGTGATCGAGACCAGCACGGCGAAGACGACCACATGGACGAAGCCCTTGACGAACTGGCCGTTATACATGGCGCCCACGCCGGGAATCAGTCCCAGCACCGCGGCCGACGAGGGGTTGGGTCCGCTATGCCGGAGGCGGAATGAAGGGCTGTTGATAGCTCTGCCAGGCCGTCAGGCAAGGCTCGCAGAGAAGCTGACCTCCGGCCGCGTTGCGCACGCAACCGGCGCAGAGCGGCTTGCCGCAGCTTTGGCAATAGGCCGTCGCGTTGATACCACTGTGATTTACGCAATCCATACTGTGCTCCTTTCCCATGTTTCCCTTGGGGAGCCGCCGGAGTGCGCGGACCGGTGCTGAAACGCCAGGGAAGTTTCTAAAAACGTCAGAATTGTTGAGAGCTGGTTGAACAGCAGGACCGAGCAGCCAGAGTGTCAGGCTGTTGCGGAGGGACAGTTCGCTGGCCCCCGTTTCCGGGCGCCGGAAGCTGTTTTGATTCGCCGGGCGCCAGGTCTTGCAGCTTCTGCAGGTCGTCTTCGCCTTCACCCTGCTCGCCAACTCCGGTAGTCTGGCGCAGCTCACGCACCGTGGTCCGCACTTCGTAGGCCAGCCGCGAGTTGTCGTAGTAGCGGATGATGGGGGTCGAGGCCATGGTCAACTGCCGCTCCATGTAGGAGCGCATAGTGCTGGGCCGCAGGTCGCTGAGGCGCAGACTGCTCAGACGGACGCCGGTGATGTTGAGCGTCATGGTGATGGAAAAGAAGGCCATGGCCGCCGTCATCAGCAGGCGGGGCTCGGCAAAGCGCTGGACGCGGGCCACCAGGCCGGGACGCTGCCACGGGGGAATGGAGACCGGACGGAATGGGGATCACATTGCCGCCGGCGGTCGCCAGCCTAGGCCCAGCCGTCTGTCCCGGACCGGTATTCGGCAGAATCCTGGCCAGCAGCCCGGCCGGAACCTCCGGCTCCGGGGAGAGAAACTCCAGCCACTCGCGGCCCCGGCGCGCCTCTTCATAGAGAGCGGAGCAGGCCGGGCAGACGGCCCTGTGGGCGTTAAAGAGCAGCCTCGTCCTCGGGCTTCAGCAGCCCGTCCAGCGCGTCCGCCAAAAGCATCTCCCACTGCCCGCAGGCGGGGGAGTTCGGATTGTGATTGCGCTCTGCCATTTACATTACCTCCCGTCTATTACGTTCCAGGAGCCTCGCAAGTTCCGCGCGGCCCCGGCTGATGCGGGATTTGACCGTTCCTTCGGGAATTCCCAGCACACAAGCGATCTCTTTGTAGTCCATATCCTGTAAGTCGCGCAGAATGACGGCCTCGCGCAGATCGACCGAGACGCGGGCCAGAGCCTCCTGCACCATCTTCGCCAGTTCGTTTTTAGCCGCCGACTCATGGGGTGAAAGGCTGCGGGAGGTGAGCCGGTCAATCGGCTTTAGTTCTTCGGCTGACTCCCAACCATCGTCTAATGAAGAAGTTGCGCGTTGGTTGCGGGTGCGGCGGAAGTTATCCACCAGCAGGTTGCGAGTCATGGTGGTGATCCATACCTGGAGGGAGCCGCGAGCGGTGTCGTAGCTGGACAGGTTGGAGTAAATCTTCAGGAAAACGTCCTGGGTCAGGTCCTCGGCGTCGGTGGGGTTGCCGGTGAAGCGGTAGCAGAGCCCGTAGACACGCCGATGCTGCGCGCGGACCAGCTCAGTCCAGGCGCTGGAATCGCCATCCATGCAGCGGCGGACGATTTGGGACCAATCGATCTCCAGAGAGCTGCCTCCCTGCGCGCCGGACGAACGGCTGGCGCAAGAGCCGGGGTCCCCACGGACAGGTCTTCGTCCGTGGGGTGGTGAACCGGGGATCCGAGGGACAGGTTCTGGCCGGAGGGGTGAGTGGCCAGGGTCCCCATCCCCATCCCGCTCCAGCTTAATGTACCCGCACATGCCATATTGCGCTAGTACGCAGGTATTTATCGATTAGTTCCGTACTTTTCCACCCAGGCTCCGACAATGCGGGCCGCTTCTTCAAGGAATCTGCGGTCGATGGCGGTGAAGGCGGCGGGGGTGTGGCTGTCGATGTCGATTTCGCCGACGACGCGGCCATGCGCGCGGATGGGGACGACGATCTCGGATTTTGTGCGGATGGAGCAGGAAAGATAGCGCGGGTCGGCGTTCACGTCGTCCACGACGACGGTCTCTCCGGAGGCTACCGCGGCGCCGCAGATGCCTTGCAGTGACGGGGATGCGCGACGTGCGGGGTTGGCTCGCCGTCGAAGGCGCCCAGGAGCAGCGTCTGCGGGTCGGCGGGGTCGAGCATGTAAAAGCCGGTCCAGTTGTAATGAGGGAGCTCGGCGGCGATGGCCTCGACGATGGCTTTCTCGAGGGCATCGAGAGAGGGCGCGGTGGCGGCCAACTCGCGGAGGCGGGAGAGCAGGGAGAGCATTTGCGGGGTGAAGGTGGGCATGGACATCAATACCGCTGCTGGAAGTCGGGATCGACGGGGTTTTCGAAGAGCGAGGCGTCGCGGGTGACGATGGTCAGCCCTGAAGGGGTGACAAAGTAGCGCCGCTTGTCCTCCACCGGGTCGTAGCCGATGACCGTGCCCTCGGGGATGTGGACATGGCGGTCGATGATGGCTCGGCGAATGCGGCAGTGGCGGCCGATGTTGACGTGCGAAAAGATGATGCTGGCGTCCACGGTGGAGTAGGAGTTGACGCGCACATCCTGCGAGACCACGCAATTGGACACCGTGGCGCCGGAGATGATGACGCCGGCGGTGATGACCGAGTCAACCGCCATGCCGGAGCGGCCGGGCTCGGCAAAGACGAATTTGGCGGGCGGATACTGGCGCACGCGGGTGCGGATGGGCCAGTTCTTGTCGTAGAGGTTGAAGACCGGCGAAACCGCGCACAGGTCCATGTTGGCGTCGTAATAGGCGTCGAGCGTGCCCACGTCGCGCCAGTAGAGCGCCTGCTGCTTGTTTTCGTCCACAAAGTTGTAGGCCATCATCTTCTTCTTGCCCAGCATTTTGGGCAGGATGTCGTGGCCGAAGTCGTGCTTGGAGTCCGGATCCTCGGCGTCGGCGATCAGCGCCTTCAGCAGCACCTCGGTTTAGAAGATGTAAATGCCCATGGAGGCATCCACGGCGTTGGGGTTGAAGGGCGAGCGGAAGCTGGTGGAGGCCGGCTTCTCCTGGAAGCCCAGCACCTCGCCCGTCTTGCCCACCTCCACCACGCCGAAGCGCTTCGATTCGTCGGGCGAGATGGGCAGCGTAGCCAGCGTTACCTCCGCGCCAGTCTCCTTGTGCTGCTCCAGCATGCGGCTGTAGTTCATCTTGTAGATGGCGTCGCCCTGGAGGATGATCATGTACTTGGGCTGTTCGCTGCCGATGGAGTAAATATTCTGGTAAACCGCATCGGCGGTGCCCATGTACCAGTTGGCGCCGGTGCGCTGCATGGGCGGCAGCAGCTCAAAGAACTCGCCCAGCTCCTGGGCCACAATGCCGTCCACCCTTCGCGGATGTGCCGGTTGAGCGAGAGCGCCTTGTACTGCGTGAGGATGAAGACCTTGCGCAGGCCGGAGTTGATGCAGTTGGAGAGGGTGATGTCGATGATGCGGTAGTGCCCGCCAAAGGGCACGGCCGGCTTGGCGCGATCGCGGGTGAGGGGGAAGAGCCGTTCTCCCGCTCCGCCGGCAAGCAAAACTCCAAGTGTGTCTCTCATAGCTGTTCAACCCTGTCTTCTCGGCTTATCCGGAGAGCCCTCGCCGTGGAGAGAAACCAGCCATCCAATCCGGCATATTCTCCGGGAGACTCATTCTACAGGCATTGCCGGGGAGAGGAGAATACCACACCCGGCTGAACCCGGCAGCACCTCTCACTTTATCGAAGATGGCAGCCCCAAAGGCAAAACGGGAGCTGCCGACGTATGCATTCTCGTCGCAGAAACTCCGCATTCGGGAAAATTGCCGTTTGGGTGCGGCGGTTTTATTACCGCTTCTTATTGAACTTGTACTCGACGCCCACGGAGATGGCGAAGTTGACGTCGTTCTGGGTGAGCAGGGGCGCGTAGTTGGTGCTGTAGCGGGTGAGGACCGCGTCGGGCGTGATGCGGAAGACCCAGTGCGCCGAGCGGTTCAGGTCCATGTGGCCGCCGATGATGGCCGCCGGAGCCATCTGGTTGTAATAGAAATTTTCTGTCTGCGGCGAGACGTTGCCCAGATGCGCATCAAAGTACGCGCCGCCAAACATGCGCGTGAGCGATGAGCGCGCCGTGCTTGTTGTGCGGTCCCAGCCATTCGGGTCCGGCGACAAACAAGTACTGGCTGACGAACGGCCCGTGGAGAGCCGCAGGGTTCGTGGTGCCGGCGCCGCTGCTGCCCAGGTAGGCGCGGCCCGAGCCTTCAACGGCCCAAGTGCTTGGCTGAACCAATAGGAGCCGGAGAGATCGAGCCCGCCCAGATTGGCCCCTTGCAGCACGTTGGCTCCGGCCTTCATGTGGTCATAGGCCATGCCCAGGGAGAGATCGAAGCGGTTGTCGTAGCGCACACCGGCCAGCGGGTCGCTGGCAATGTAGGTGCCATTGCCGGCGGTCGGAGATGGCGGTGCTTTGCGCCTGGGCGCGGGTTCCGGAGGACAAAGCCAGGAGGGCTACAGCGGCAAGAGCGGCGGGAAATCTAACTGAAATACGCATCGTATTCCAGCTTACAGGACGATACCGGCAGGGGACAACGCCAACCGGGCGAGCAATTTTCGCGTTACGGCTGGCAGCGCTCTCTCCAGCGCGACCAGACCAGGTAGCGCACGGTCTTCAGGGTTTCGACGGATGCCGCGGCCCAGGGGTAGGCCACGGGCTCCGGCTCCAGCGGCGGCGCGGCGTGGGTGCGCCACTCCAGGGGCATTTCGCTGAAGATGATGCCGGCGCGGGGCAGGTGGCTGGCGCTGGAAACCACCTCCGCCGACTGCCAGCCATGCGCCTTCATGATGCGCGCGGCGTAGCAGGCGTTCTGAATCGTGTCCCTGGCCTGCGGCTCGATCAAAGATGGCCGACTCCGGAATCCCCTGCGCGTGGGCGGTGGCCGCCATCACCCGCGCCTCCACAAACTGGTTGTGCGCGGCTGCTCCGGACAGAATCAGCCGGGGCGCTATGCCCCGCTCATACTCATGGACCCCCTCGGTGACGCGGGCCAGCATCTCCGGCGTGGGGTTGCCGTCGCTGTCGGCGGGGGTGCCCAGCACGATGATGGCGTCAAAACGGGTGAGCGAGGTGTTGGAGGCAGGAGCCAGCAGGCGGGCGAGTACTCCCCATCCAAAGAGGCCCAGAATCAACAAGATAACGGCCAGAATCAGGCGGCTGCGCCAGCCCAGGCGCGGCCGTCGCCGAGGGGTCGCGCTGGTGGCTGGCCCGGCGGGCGGGCGTCTTGCGGGTTGGGCGCGTTCCGGGCATGCATGCTATCTCCCAGCATACACTTTAACGCGAAAGGCAGGGTGGGCGGGATTATCCCAAGTTTGCCGGCTCGCCCCAGGCCGATAAGACAAACTCGCTCAACGGCTTGCGCGTGCGGGGAGCGATTTCCTGGGCAATCAGTTTCTCGTGGGCGAGGGCGGAGGGTTCGCCCTGGTAGCCGAGGGCAATGACGGCGCCGAGGAGGTAATCCTCCGGGATTCCAAAGGCCTGGCGGGCGGCGTCGTGGTCAAAGCCGGCCATGGAGTGGGTGGAGAGGCCGAGCGAGGCGGCTTGCAGGCAGAGAATGGCGGAAGCGGCGCCCAAATCATAGAGCGCGTATGCGTTTGGGGAGCCGTTGTGGCTGAATTTGCTGCTCGTCTACGCCCAGAATCAGGACCGGCGCGGCGCCTGCCCAGCTCTGGTTGAAGCCGACCAGGGTGGAGAATATCTTCTGATGCGTCGATGAGTTGCGCGTGCCAACGAGGAAGCGCCAGGGCTGCTCGTTATTGGAAGAGGCTGCCCAGCGGGCGGCTTCGAAGACTCTCCTGAGGTCGGCGGGGCTGACGTCGCGCGTCGGCAAAGGAGCGCGGACTCCAGCGGCTGAGCACGACGGGCAACACGCCATCGACTGCGGGAGCTTGCTTCAATTGATTGACTTCAACAGCGGATAGGGTCATGGGGAATACTCCATAAGTAAGGGTGAACTGCACCTTCTTTGATTCGAGGCGCGGGGAAAGGATTCCTGGATGCCGCGTTCAGAGGCGCATCCGAAGCCGGCAGTAGGCCGCTCAATCCGGCTTTCACCAGATTAAACGCAGAGTTATTTCGATTACACTGGTACTCGTTGAAAGGCATGCGGTGAGAAGATGTCGACGGCGAACAGCAAGACCGTATCCCTGGTTCTCGGAAGCGGCGGCGCTCGAGGTTTGGCGCACATAGGCGTCATACATTGGCTGGAAGAAAATGATTTCAAGATCAAGTCGATCGTCGGCTGCTCGATCGGCGCAGTCATCGGGGGCATCTACGCTGCCGGGAAACTGGATGTGTATGAGCAATGGGTGCGCGCCTTGACGAAAGTCGACATCGTCACGATGCTCGATCTTTCGTGGGATAAAAGCGGGCTGGTGAGAGGCGATAAACTCGTCAACACCCTGATTGGCCTGGTGGGGGAAAAATTGATCGAGGACCTCCCCATTTCATTTACTGCCGTGGCCACTGACCTGAGAGGCCAGAAGGAGGTGTGGATACGGACGGGCAGTCTCTTCGACGCCATGCGCGCCTCTTTTGCCATACCTCTCTTCTTCACACCGTTCAAGTTGAAGGGAGTCGATCTTGTCGATGGAGGGGTTCTGAATCCGGTGCCCATTGCGCCGGCGTTTGGCGATGAAACCGATATGACCATCGCCGTGAATCTGAACGGGCCGGCTGAGAGTCCGATAGAACCGGTTGAGACGAGCGCCGCGCCGCAGGCCCCCTTGTCCCCCATCCGTGAGAAGATCAATCGCTTCATCAGCCATCTGCAACCCTCCATGCCCAGCGGCGGCGGCCGGGATTGGGGACCGTACGAAATCGCCATTCAGGGCTTCGAAGCCATGCAGAGCACCATAGCCCGCCAGAAGCTGGCCGCCTATCCACCGGACGTGGTCATCGACATCCCCAGGAGCGCGTGCAAGACGCTGGAGTTCGACCGGGCAGCCGAGATGATCGCACTGGGATACAAAAAGGCCCAGATGTGCGGCTTAACGACTTTGGCGGGCAGGCGCTAGCACCGGGCATTTAAATGAAACTCATTTCTGAAAGATTCCTATATGAAACCACAGTCTGGTAGCCTTTGAGCAGGTTTGTAAAGCATCATGAATCTATCATTCCTGCCCGGTAATCTGCACCTCACAAAGAACGCAAATGGAATTTTTGTTCTAACGATGCGCGGTCAAGAAATCCTGTCTACAAAATCTCAACGATCCGCGCTGGCTAGATTCAATGCTCTTCGAGCAGATCTCGAAAAGACGCTCCCGGTGCACGAGCCGACTGCCGAAGATAAGGCGGCACTCCTTCAAAGGGAAATCAACAATTCTCTTGTTGGGCAGAATAGCCTTGGAGGACGAAAAAAGAAAACAACAGCAGGCGGAACGAGGACCTTCGGGGGTTAATTAGTGTGGTTCCCCCTCTACCCAGTGATGTCAGCATCCACTACGCTTGTCACATAGGCCATGTCAAACTCTACCAGTAACGATCCGCATCAGTTCTACTTTGATTTGGACAAAGGTATTCGCATTCAAGTCATTGAAAAGCTAGAGTCGAGCCCTATTCTTCCTTTAGACAAGAACGTGGGACCACAGGCCAGCGGAATCTATGCCCTCTACTTCAATGGCACACTCGTCTATATCGGCAAGGCATCAAAGGAAATGACCAAAAGCAAGCGCACGTTACGCGACCGCTTGAACGAGCATATTGGCAAGATCAGCGGGCGGGAAAAAATCACCGTTGCCGATATGACGTGCCGTTTCCTCACGTTTGAAAGTGAATGGTGGGTATTCGCTGCCGAATTCGCGCTTATGGTGCACTATCGGCCCGAATGGAACGAGAGTGGGTTTGGTAGCAAGGTGCCGGGCGTTGGCCGTCCCGGAACAGATCGTGTGAGCCGATGGGATACTTTATTTCCGCCGAAGTGACAGACACCCGTCGCTCGCACTCATCACTGTTACGACATACAATCCAGAAGCAATGCCGCTTGCGCGCGTGATGAGCTTCCTTCCACTTAGTAGAAACCATCGGTCCTTTTCTGACTTTGACTATCAGATCGCACACGGTAAATCCAGCGTCTTCGGCCATTTGCATGAAATCGCAGTGCGGCCATTTTGATTTGTGGTTATTTACCATATCCGTGATCTTTGCAAGCAAAAGTCCGCCCGGCTTTAGGACTCGCTTAGCCTGTTCCAAAAAAGGCGGATATAGATAGCTCAAGTTCCAATTTTGCTCTTTACCGCACTCCACTGTCGCCCCGAAGTCCACATCGAAACGCTTTTTACTCTTATCTCGGCCTTGTGGCCCAACGTGAGGGGGATCGTACACAACGACGCCGAATCTTGAAGGCAGCACAGTTTTCATCTTGCGGTTATCGTCAACGATCATCGGCTTGTATCGGGGATCAATATCCATTGAAACGACCTTCCGCTTGGAACCTTTCCAGAATCGCCCGGCGTTATAGGTAGCATCCAAAATCGGCTCAACTGGAATCGTTGCGTAAAAATTGAACATGGCTTCAAGAAGGTCGCTATCACTACCCTCCCAAACGCTGCTGATTGGCACATACGTTGGCGTGCTGGCACTATTTGATTTGATGCGAGGAGACAAAACCAGAGACTTAGACAAACCCATACTCTTTTGTTACATATTCAGGATGAGCGGCGCAACCCCAAGACCGTTGCAAAACGAGTTCCGATCTGAGGATTTCACATCTTGCATCTGTTGTTCCCGAAAAGCTACCGTACACTTTATATGATTGGTGAGTAGTATTTATGCCTCCAGCATGAGCAAATTCAAGTCAAAATGAGAGCGTCAACGATTGATTCGACAACACTTAGGTGGATTGCTTAAACTGTATAGATTATGTCTCACACAGCAAAACCCACTCCCGTGCACTTACGCCCCGAGGGGCTCGCCTTTCTGCGCAATCTGAAGCGCAACAACGACCGTGCATGGTTTACGCCGCGCAAGGCGGTCTTTGAAGCGGAACTGAAGGAGCCGATGCTGGCCATCATCCGCAAGGTGACGGAGGCGATGAGCAGCTTTGCGCCCAGCTTTCAGCGGCCCGCGGAAAAATGCCTGTTCAGGATCTATCGCGACACGCGCTTCAGCGCCGACAAGAAGCCTTACAAGACGCACGTGGCGGCGTGGTGGTCGCATGAGGGGCTGGAGAAGACCTCCGGGGCGGGGTACTACTTTCACATCGACGCCAAGGAAGTGATCATCGCCGCCGGAGCGTGGATGCCGGAAAAAGAACAACTGGCGGCCATTCGCCACTGGCTGCTGGAGCACCACGCGGAGTTTCGCAAGGTCCTGCGGACGGCAGCGATTCGGAAGGTTTTTGGGGAATTCGAAGGGAATGCGCTGACACGGCCGCCCAAAGGGTTTCCCTGCGAGCATCCGGCGATGGATTTGATTCGCTGCCGGCAATGGGGACTGAGCACCTCGCTACCCGCCTCGGAGGCGCTGAAACCCGGCTTTGCGGCGGTGATCGCGCGCCATTTCCGGCTGGCCGCGCCGGTGGTGGAGGCGCTGAATACGCCCATTGTGGCGACGTTGACGCCCCGCAAGAAGGTGCTCTTCGGGCTGGAGTAGAGCTTTCATGCAATTCTGAAATCCAAGAATGATGCGATATTCCCCGCCTCAGAGTCCGGGATGGTGTGCGCCAGGGGGTCGTGGCATACAATTTCACCAACGAACGCAGAGAACGACTAACCGGAGAACCTAATGTTCCTAAAAACCCTTCGCATTCTCCCCGCGGTGCTGCTGGCCGCCTCGCTCAGCCTGCACGCTGCCAACAAGCCCAAGCCTGCCCCGCCCGCTCCGGCAGCTGTTGACCCCTACACCGAGGTGCAGCCCGCCACTGAGACGCTCGATCTGGCCATGTACCAGAGGATTCGCGACGAGGGGCTGAACCGCTCGCACGTGATGGAGTTTGCTACCGCGCTGATGGACGGCATTGGGCCGCGTCTGACCGGCTCGCCGAACCTGGCCAAGGCCAACGCGTGGACCCGCGACACGCTGACCAAAATCGGCATGGAGAACGCGCACCTGGAGGATTGGGGCGAGTTCGGCATGGGCTGGCAGCAGTTGAACACGTGGGCGCGCATGGTTACGCCGGACACCGCGGTGCTGATTGTGCAGGCTACGCCCTGGTCGCCCTCCACCCCCGGCCCGGTCACCGGCGACGTGGTCTTCGTCAACATCCAGACGGAGAAGGACATCGACCAGTACAAAGGCAAGCTGGCCGGCAAGGTGGTTTTGCTGGGCGCCATGCGCGAGGTTCCGCCGGTGGACAAGGCGCTCTTTGAGCGCTATACCGACAAGGACCTGGACGAGATTGCCGCGTTCCCGGTGAACGCGGGCGCAGGCGGGCTTTCCCCGGAGATGCAGGCGCGCATGCGCGAACGCCAGGAGCGAACACGACTGCTCGAAAAGGTCGGTGAGTTTCTTGCCGCCGAGAAGGTGGCCGCGGTGATTGAGCCCAGCCGCGACGGCAGGAACGGCGGCGGCTCGGGAGGAACGATCTTTGACGACACCGGCGCCACGCTGGGGCGCACGCCTTACCTGGCCGAAAAACGGATGAAGGTTCCGGTGGTGGTGGCGGCCATCGAGAGCTACGGGCGGCTCTACCGGCTGACCCAGGCGCACGCTCCGGTGAGCGTGGAGATCGACGTGGAGACTAAATTCTTTGGCGAGCACGAGCACGGCTACGACACGGTGGCCGAGATTCCCGGCGCCGACCCCAAATTGAAGGAGCAGGTGGTGATGGTGGGCGGCCACCTGGATAGCTGGACGGCCGGCACCGGCGCCACCGACAACGGAGCGGGGACCATTGTGGCCATGGAGGCCGTGCGCATTCTGAAGGCGCTGGACGTGAAGCCGCGGCGCACCATCCGCATTGCGCTGTGGACCGGCGAAGAGGAGGGCATCTTCGGCTCCAAGGGCTACTGCACGATTCATTTCGGCTCGGCCAAGCTCTCCACCGCGCCCGACCAGATGCAACTGCCGGAGTTCATGCGCCGCGCTGCCGGGCCGCTGGAAGTGAAGCCGGAACAGAAGCTCATCTCCGCCTACTTCAACGTGGACAACGGCACCGGCAAAATCCGCGGCATCTACACGCAGGGCAACGCGGCCATCGCGCCCATCTTCGCCCAGTGGATTGCGCCGCTGAAGGATTTGGGCGTCACCGTCGTGACCAATCGCAACACCGGCGGCACGGATCACCTGAGCTTTGACGCGGTGGGCATTCCGGGATTCCAGTTTGTGCAGGAGATGCTGGACTACGAATCGCGCACGCACCATTCCAACGAGGATGTGTATGAGCGCTTGCAGCCGGCGGACCTGAAGCAGATTGCCACGGTAGAGGCCATTTTCGTTTACAACGCGGCGCAGCGCGACCAGATGCTGCCGCGCAAGCCCTTGCCACAGCCCGACCTGGAAGAGAAGAAGCGCGCGCCGCTGGAGGGTATCTTCCCCGGTGCGATCACACCGGCGAGTGCGGAGAAAAAGTAGCGCGTTACGTGAAAGGACTTTTGAAATCAGGAGCTGGGGATCGCCGAGTCGAGGGTCTCCAGCTCCGATTCGTCTACTTCCACGGCGATGCTTTGCCGGATGAGGTCCATGGTAAGGACGACGCGCAGGCTGTTTTTGCGGCGCACCACGACGCCTACCATTCCAACCAGCGCCCCGGAGCGAATCCGCGCGCGATGCCCCACGGTCAGCAGCGGGTGCGGCTCGGCACGGCGCAGGGGAAGGCCGGAGCGCAGCGCGTTGATCTCCGCCTCCGGCAACGAGGCGGGCTGGCGTCCGGTGCCGCCCACAAAGCTCACTACTCCCGGCACCTGCAACACCTGCACGCGCTCGCTCGCATCGATACGGACAAAAAGGTAGCCGGGAAACAACGGCAGATCAAGGATGACCCGCGAGCCGTCACGCCACTTGCGCCGCGTGCGATACAGGGGCAGATAATGTTCAATTTTTCTCATGCTCAGGTACTGGCTGACACGCTTTTCATGGCGGGGCGAGGTGTAGACGGCAAACCACCTGGGCGCCAAGGGCTTCTCCGGTGAGCCATTGAGCCCAGATTCACCCGAGGGAATAACGACGTCTTGTCGCGCAATTTCTGACAACTTTCGCCTTCCTCCAGCAGCAATCGCAGCTGAAAAAAGTCCGGAAAACCTACTCGACGGTGACCGACTTGGCCAGGTTTCTCGGCTGATCCACGTCGCAGCCACGGCGCACGGCGATGTAATACGCCAGCAACTGCAAGGGGATAATCTCGATGAGCGGCGAGAGCAGCTCGATGGCCGGAGGAATGGGAATGACATGCTCCACCAGACCGCCGATGGTCGTGTCGCCTTCGGAGGCAATGGCAATTACCCGGCCCGAGCGCGCGGTGACCTCCTGAATGTTGGAGAGGGTTTTCTCGTAGCGGAGTTTTGACGCGGGGTCGGATTCGTCGCGCGTGGCCAGCACGACCACCGGCAAGGTTTCATCGATCAAAGCGTTGGGCCCGTGCTTCATCTCGCCTGCCGGGTAGCCCTCGGCATGGATGTAAGAGATTTCCTTGAGCTTGAGCGCGCCCTCGAGCGCGATGGGGAAGTGGATGCCCCGGCCGAGGTAGAGAAAGTCGCGCGAAGTGGAAAATTCCCTGGCCAACTGCTCGCACTGCGCGGAGCAGGAACTCAGCACTTCGTCGACCTTGCCGGGAACGCGGCTCAACTCGCCGATGAGCACGACAGACTGAGCCGCGTCGAGGTGGCCGCGAAGCTGGCCCAGCTTGAGCGCCAGCAAAAACAGCGCGGTCAACTGCGCGGTGAAGGCCTTGGTGGAGGCGACGCCGATCTCCGGGCCGGCGTGGGTGTAAACAGAACCGTGAGCTTCGCGGGCCACCATGGCGTCCACCACGTTGCAGATGGCCACGGTCTTTGAGCCGAGCGAGATCATCTCGCGCTGCGCGGCCAGCGTGTCGGCGGTCTCGCCGGATTGGGTGATGAGCAGGCCCAGCGCCTTGGTGTCGGGAATCGGATTGCGATAGCGGTACTCGCTGGCGTAGTCCACGTCCACCGGCAGCCGCGCCAGCCGCTCGATCATGTATTTGCCCGTCAGGGCGGCGTGCCAACTGGTGCCGCAGGCGGCGATGTTGATGCTGGTGGCGGCAGCGAGCTCCTCGTCGGGGATCTTCATCTCTCCCAGGAAGACCTTGCCCGAGTCCAGCGAAACGCGGCCCAGTGTAGTGTCGCGAACGGCCCGCGGCTGCTCCCAGATCTCCTTGAGCATGAAGTGCTTGTAGCCGCCCTTTTCCGCCTGGATGGGGTCCCACTGAATGTGGGTGAGCTTGCGCTGGATGGGGTTGCCGTCAAAGTCGGTTAGCGCGACGCCGGCCAAGGTGAGGATGGCCATGTCGCCGTCGGCCAGAAAGTAAATGTTGCGCGTGTGATGGAGGATGCCGGGCACGTCGGAGGCGACAAAGGACTCGCCCTCGCCCACGCCGATGACCACCGGCGGGCCGAAACGAGCGGCGACGATCTTGTCGGGCTCGGCGGCCGAGAGCACGCCCAGCGCAAAGGCCCCGGTGAGACGCTTGACGGCGCGGCGAACGGCGACTTCCAGTGGAATGGGCTTGCCGGCTTTTTCGGCCTCCTTCTGGACTTGTTCGATGAGGTGGGCGATGATCTCGGTGTCCGTCTCGGTGACGAACTTGTGGCCCTGGGCGGTGAGCTCACGCTTCAGATCGAGATAGTTTTCGACGATGCCGTTGTGGACGACGACGATGCGCCCGGTGCAATCGCGATGCGGGTGGGCGTTCTCTTCGGTAGGCCGCCCATGCGTGGCCCAGCGGGTGTGGCCGATGCCGAAGGTGCCCTCGACCGGATGCTTGCGCAAAACCTCTTCCAGGTTGGCCAGCTTGCCCGGCGCGCGCCGCACCTCAAGCGTCGAACTGGAGGGCGAGCCCACGGCGATGCCCGCCGAGTCGTAGCCGCGATATTCCAGCCGCCGCAGCCCTTCGATGATGACCGGAACAACCTTCTTGGGTCCTACATAACCGACAATTCCGCACATGTATTGATTTTAAGCGAGAAGATATGGGGATGCGAAAAGTTCGTGGGCAGGTCAAGACTCAGCTTGCGGAGATACAGCCAAGCGTCCGCAAATTATGAACGAACGCTGCTCTAAAGAACCTTTGAATTAATTCTTTCGGTGGGGTCGCATTCCCTCAGGGGCTAAAGCCCGAGTTGATTTTGCAGCATTTGCGGCACGACTAAAGTCGTGCCCTGACGCTTCTTGCTCCACCATTTGCATTTTTCCGCAAGCTGTAAGGCCGCGCCCTTTCAAAACATCGATTTCTAATGGAATTGCCGCCGCTTGACACCGCTCGTTACCAGCCTTGAAACTGCCTTAAGGCCGCTTGGGCGGCGGAGAGAATGCTTCCGGGAGCGTTGAGGAGAATGCGGAGACTTGGCCGGTGAGCGAATCCAAGGCAGGACGGCTGAGTCTTCGGCTGAAATCGACGATGGAGAGCGTGGCCCGGGTGGAGGCGGCGGCGGAGAAGCTGGCCGCCGAGGCCGGCCTGGACGAGGACCAGCGCTTCCACGTGACCATGGCGGCGCGCGAGGCGGCGGTGAACGCCGTGCTGCACGGCAACGCCTACGACCCGGGCAAAGAGATTACCGCCAGCTTTGAGAATACCGGCGCGGCGCTGGTGATTACCATTGCCGACCAGGGCAAGGGGCTGGACCCGGAGTCGCTGCCTGACCCGCGGGCGCCGGAGAACCTGCTGCGCGGCTCGGGGCGCGGCATCTTCCTGATCCGGGCGTTCATGGATGAGGTGCGCTTTAGGCAACTGCATCCCGGAACCGAGCTGACGCTGGTCAAGCATCTGGCGCCGGGGAGCGGAAAGGGATAGAGTAGCTACACAGGGGCATCGGCGGCGGCTGGAGGCCGGTCTTTTCGTCCCAAAGCACAGGGCACACCGGGAAGTTTTCACGTCCGGGAGCGCCAGAGTTTTATCACCGAACGACCAACAAGGAGGAAGGATCTTGTCACTGAAAATTGCTTCCAAAGAAGTGAGCGGCGTTACAGTTTTGGACCTTAGCGGACAAATCGTCCTAGGCGAGGGCAGCGTGCAGTTGCGCGACGCCATTCGCGGCCTGATCGGCCAGGGCAAGAAGAGCATCCTGCTGAACATGGGAGAAGTAAACTACATCGACAGCTCGGGGCTGGGCGAGCTGGTGAGCGCCTTTACCACGGCTAAGAACCAACAGGCCAATGTGAAGCTGCTGAAGCTGACCCGGAAGGTGCACGATCTGCTGCAGTTAACCAAGCTGTATACGGTCTTCGACATCTACGACGACGCCGCCAGCGCTCTCGCTTCCTTCAAGTAGGCGAGCTGGCAGCTGCTGAGAACGTTCTTGTTCCAGGCACTTCCAACCACGCTACAGAAGATGAATCAACAAACAACTCTGCCCGCCTGCATAGGCAGACGGGCAGAGTTCGTGTTCCTACCGCCTTCTTTCTGGCCGTCTTCCCGGCTTTTTTCGCCGGTTTACTTTGTTTGGCGCTGGCCTTTGCCGGCGCCAGCAGCGGAATCAGTTTGCTGGCGATCGGCGACCCAAGCCCGGTGCAGGCATCCCACCCGGGCCCAGCGGAAAAGGCCCCGTTGTTGCCCATGGGTGATGTCGTTGAAGGCCGAGGCGGCCTTTGCCGCGTAGATAGCCGGCTGGATGAAGCCCACCTGCGCGCCGAGTTGCTGGTTGGCCACTGCAATCAGGCCGGCCCATAACGGAGCCACCGCGCTGGTCCCGCCGATAACGGATGTCTGGCCGTCCACGCGAATTGAGTAGCCGGTTGTGGGATCGGCATCGCCGGCCACGTCCGGCACGCCGCGCCCGCCCGTTTTGCCGCTCGGCGGCGGGACGTGCGCGCTCGGCCTGCCAGGCTGGGCAGAGCAAATACTTTGCTCACGCCGCCGCCGGTCGCGCCTTCGTTGCTGGCCAGCTCATTCCACACCACCTCGGAGACGATGGTCGCCCCGTTGGCGTCGAGCTTAGTTCCTCCGCAGGCCAGCACGTGTGGGCTGGAGGCCGGAAAATCGACATTGTTGCCCTTGGCTCCGTCCGAAGAGCCGTTGTCGCCCGCGGACACGGTAATGGTGACGCCCAGCGCCGCGGCCGACTGGCAAGCCGCGTCCAGCGCCGTCATCGTCTGCTGCGTCCAGGTCGATTCCGGCCCGCCCCAGCTGAGGGAGATCACGCTCGGCTTGTTGACGGTGTCATGCACTGCGGTGGTGATGGCGTTAATAAACCCGCGGCTGGTGTTGGGCGCAAAGTAGACCGCGATTTTGGCCCCCGGCGCCACGGATGCGGCCACTTCAACGTCCAGCATGACCTCCGTGTCGGCGCTGCTGGCTTTCGACGGAGCGTTCTTGCCGCCGATGACGCTGACGGCGGTCATGGCCGGCGCGGGAAGCCCGAGCGTCTTGAAGTAGGCGGTCAGATCGGCCTGCCGGTATCCCCCTCCGAACTCGAGGATCCCGATGGTTTGCCCTGCGCCGCTGGCTTTGGCGGGGAACTTGTACGCTTGGGCGACTTGAGGCGGGGTGTAGCTGCTGGGCGCGGCTGCTGAGCCGACACGGGGGTGATGGATGCGAAAGTGCGGCTGCGCCTGGGGACGGTTATCGAACCCCAGCACAGCCTCCACCACGCCGGTCAGCGATGCGGGCAAATGAATCGCGCCCTCGCGGACCCGGTATTCCGTTCCGTTGATCGATTTCTGCTCGAGCACCACGCCAAAGGCCTTTTGCATGTCCGCGGCGGCGCCGGTAAGCTGCAGCATGCGCCGCGCGGCAGCACTCGGATCGGGCTCGACCTTGAGGTGGAACTCCCGGGCAAAGGCGCGAACCAGCTTGATTGCCGCGGGATCGGCGGCGTGGTGTTTTTTGAAATGAGCGCGGCTCACGCGAACCGGCCCATTCGACAGGCCACCCCGAAGTTTGATCTTCAGCGGCTCTTTGCGTTTGACGATGACCGACACAGTCATTTTGGTTTTGGGCGGCGTAGCCTTCAGCCGGACTGCATCGGGAGCCGCGGCTTTCTCGCTCCCGGGAAGGGCGACGCGCGCCTGCTCCACAAACTGGGGCGGCTTGACGGACATCGCTTGCGGAGGCTTGACCGACATTGCCTGGGGAGGCTTAACGGACAAGGATTTGCTGCGTGGGGAATTCGCCATGATAACCTCTTCTTTCTCGTCCTGGTCTCGTTTACCGAGAGTTGGACTTAATTACTCTGCATAATAGCGTGAATGATTGCGGAGGTATACAGTAATCTGCGCCAAGCGGAGTTTTTCATCCTTCAACACAGGCAGAACGCGACAACCGGCGCAGCGCCCCGGAAAAGAAGATTTCCGCTTATCCGGTTCAATCGGTATAGTTCGTGCAGGGGCTTCCTGCCCGCAATCGAGATTCCCGCCGTGACACAACGAGTTCACATTCCGCTGCTGATACTTCTCTGGCTGGGCAATGGAGCCTGGGCAGAGGCCCCGACCGCGGCAGACCAACCCGGGCCCGCGCGCAACGGAGGCGCGGCGCACATCATCCTTGGCCAGTCCGCCGTACCGCTCTACGGGCCATGGAAGTTTTACGCCGGCGATTCGCCCGTCGATGCACAGAGCCATGAGCCGCTCTGGGCACAGCCGGAGTTTGACGATTCACGGTGGGAGACGGTGGACCTTACGCCGAAGAATGGGACCTTCGACCCGGTAGGCGGATACACCGGATACGTCCCCGGCTGGACGGTGAAGGGCCACACCGGGTACTGGGGGTACGCGTGGTATCGCATCCGGGTGATTCTGGAGGCGCAACCTGGAACAAAGCTGGCCCTGGCCGGTCCGCCCGATGTAGACGACGTTTACCAGGTCTTCGACAACGGTAATCTGATAGGCAGCTTCGGAGATTTCACCGGCAGCGAGCCGGTGACCTACTATGCGCAGCCGATGATGTTTTCGCTTGCGCAACCAGCCGGCGGGAACGCGGGCTCCTCCACGCGGGTTCTGGCCTTCAGGGTGTGGATGGCACCGGAGGCCCTCGCAACCCAACCCGATGCGGGAGGCTTCCACACCGCGCCGGTGCTGGGCGAAGCCGGAGCGGTGACGGCAGGTTATCAATTGCGCTGGCTGGAACTGGTGCGCGCGTACCTGCCTTCCGCCATTCAGGCCCATCTGTATGCCCTGCTGGCGTTTGTAGCCTTCAGTCTGATTCTCTTTGACCGCTCCGACCGGGTCTATCTCTGGATAGGCTCTGTCTTCCTGCTCCAGGGTACTTTGTACGCGCTGACGGCCTTCGATGTCTGGACACAGCACCAGAGCATATGGGCCGACAGCCTGATTACCTCTTGCTTGTTATCTCCGATGATCTACGCCGGATGGGTGATTGTGTGGTGGGTGTGGTTCGGGCGTCAAGGGCCGGCTTGGATTCCGCGCGCTGCCGCCGGGCTGGCCCTGCTATTCATGATCTCCAACATGATTGGCGAAGATCTGTTGTATACATTCGTGCCGCATCCTGTGGCCGCCGCGTTCCACATGGTATCCCTGGTAGCCCGGCTGCTCTTCCTGGCGCTGTTTGTGTGGATCATCGCCCAAGCCATCCGCAACCGGGGGCTGGAGGGCTGGCTGGTAGTTCCCGCCATCCTTCTGCTGGGGATCGGGATGTTCGGGGGCGAACTTGCTGTTCTGCATATTCCGGTGGTCTGGTTTCCCTTTGGCGTGGGCATCAACCTTCCCCACAGCGCAAGCCTACTGCTGGCGGCCACGGTGGCTCTGCTGCTGCTGCGCCGGTTGCTGATTTCGGTTCGTATGCAACGGCTGATGGAGCAGGACGTGAAGCAGGCGCGGGAGTTGCAGCAGATGATTCTGCCTCAGGCGCGGACCACAATGCCGGGGTTGGAGATAGAGAGCGAGTTCCGGCCGGCGCGGGAGGTGAGCGGAGACTTCTTCCAGATCATTCCCCGGCCCGCCGACGGCAGCCTGCTGATTGTGGCCGGCGACGTGACCGGCAAGGGCCTGAAGGCGGGCATGCTGGTGGCGCTTCTGGTGGGGGCCATTCGCAGCACGGCGGAAACCAATTCCGATCCGGAATATGTGCTGGGAGTGCTCAACCGGCGGCTGCTGGGGCGCGGCGATGCGCAGGCCACCTGCCTCGCGCTCAGCATTGCCCGGGACGGCAAGGTCACGCTGGCCAACGCCGGACATCTGCCGCCTTACCTGAATGGGGAACCGGTGGCGATGGAGGGCGCCCTGCCGCTGGGGATGATAGAAGGCGCGGAGTTTTCCGTGGTGTGCTTCCAGATGGCGGAAGGCGACCGGCTGGTGTTGATTTCCGACGGGATTGTGGAGGCAACGGACACGGAGGGACATCTGTTTGGCTTCGAGCGCGTACACCAATTACTGCGGACGGAGATCAGCGCCGCCGGGCTGGCCGGCGCGGCGCAGAGCTTTGGGCAACAGGACGATATCAGCGTAATCTCAGTAACCCGGGCCGCGGCACACGACCCAACTCGTGGATGAACGAAACTTCTACGACCCGGCTAGCGCCTCGGCCTGGGTGGGAAAGATCCCGGCGTATTTGGGGATGCCCACCATGGTGAATACCTTGGCGAAGTGCGGCGAAAGCCCGAAGGCGCACACCTTCTGGCTGGCGTTAGTGGCCTCGATCAGCAACTGAATCACCAGCGCGATGCCGCTCGAGTTGATGTAATCCACCTTGGTAAAATCCAGCAGCACCAGCTTAGTTTCCTTGGGCAGCGCCTGGTAAGTGCCGATCACCGCGTTCTTCGAGGTGCTGGCGATATCGCCCTCGAAGCGCAGGACGGCGACCGGATGCCCGGCCGGAGAAGTAAGCTGCTCAACGCGCGCCTTGGTTTCGTTCTGCACGATCAATCATCTCCGTATCTTCTGCGGTTATTCCGCGTCCTTATCCAGCCGGATCACCAGCCGGACATAACTGCTGTTGCCATTGTCGCCGGCCACCCACTCCGCCTCGTCCACCAGCGCCTGAATCAGAAACATGCCCATGCCGCGCGTGTCTTCCTCGCCGCGCATCTTGCGGTCAATGTCCGGCGCAGTCTGTTTGCCCGGTTGCCGATTCATGCTCTTGCCGTCGTCGATGACCTTGACTTCGAGCGCATCGGGGCCGGCTGACAGAATCACGCCTACGCTCAGCTTTTCATTGAGCCGGTTGCCGTGCTCGATGGCGTTGATGCAGGCCTCGGCCACGGCGGTCTTCAGATCTTCGATGCGGTCGTCGCGGAAGCCCATCAACTTGGCTACCGAGGCAGCGGTGCTCATGGCCACCTTTTCAAAACCCAATCGCGAGGGCACGCGGACCTCAACGGTGGCAGGCCTGGGCGCTGTGGTAGATTTGGGCTCGCTCACTCCGGCATCTCCGTCTTGCGGCACAGCGCCAGCGCGGTCATATCGTCTCCCTGTGGGCCGCCTGCGGCAAAGTCCTCGATGGCCGCCCATAATGCATCGAGAATACCATCAGCCTTGCTGGATGGGCACCTTGATAATTCCTCGAGAAGCCTTTCCGGACCAAACTCCTCATCCCCTTTGAAGACCTCCGTCAGGCCGTCGGTGTAGAACAACAGCCGGGAGCCCGGAGTAAAGCCGCATCGCTCGCTTGAATAGCTCATCCCCGGAAGAAGCCCCAGCGGCGTACCCGTAGCCTCAAACTGGCGCGGCGCGGCGCCCGGCAGCGCCAAAAAGCCGGGATTGTGTCCCGCGTTCACCACCTCGATCTCGCCCGCCTCGGGGTGCAGCCGAAGGAAGATTGCGGTCACGTAGCGGCGGCGAGCTTCTTCGCCCTCCGCCCAATGGTGCTGATTCATGCGCGCCGCCAGTTCATGCAGCGGCGGACCGCCGGCCGCCATCGCCCGGAAAGCAGAGCGGAAACTCACCGACACAATCGCCGAGGCCAGCCCCTTGCCGGCCACGTCGGCCACCACCATCAGCAGGCTCCCGTCCGGCTGAGCAACGATGTCGAGATAGTCGCCGCCCACCTCGTAGCAGGTGGCGGAGCGAAAGGCCAGCGAGTAGCCGGGGATCGAAGGCGGATTCTGCGGCAACAGCGAGCGCTGGATGGCGCGGGCCGCGTCCAGATCCTGCTGCACGCGGGCAAACTCCAGGTTGCGCTTGTGGTTGCGGGCGTTTTCCAAGGCCACCGCGGCCTGCAACACCAGCCCTTCGATGAAGTCGGCCTCGTAGATCGTCAGCTCCCGCCCGCCAGGAGTTGAAACCATCAGCTCCGTCATGCGCTGGCCGTCGCGATCCTCCAGCGGATAACTTCGCAGAGAAGTTGCGCCTGTGCCTGCGTCGCCCGCCGAAAACGCGTCGCCGTACGCCAGGCCGGTGGCCGGAAAAGACGCCCCGGCCATCTCCAGCTCGCGCACCACAATGCGCAGCACCTGCTGGAGCACCTCTTCCTCACGCAGATTGGAGTGGACTTGCCGCGAAGCCTCCAACAGCGCCTGCAACCGCGCGACCTGCTGCTGCAAGTCGATGGTCTCGCCATTGAGGTGAAGAGGATTTCCCGCCGTCATCGCGCATACCCCTTGTGGAATTCCACTCTAGCATGACCCCGCCCACGCTGGCGATGGCGTGCTTTCTGCTCTCCATGAGCATTGATTGTGCTGGCCAGCACGCAGCGCAGCGCCGCCGTGAGAGAAAATGGAACGGATGGAGATAAAGAAGCCTGGCATCGAATCGATTCCTTACCGCGTTCGCATTGGCGTCACCGGCCATCGCAAGCTGGACGATCCGGCAGCGATGGAGGCGCTGGTGAAAAAGGCCATCGATACGGAAGTTGAAGGGTTGCTAGCGGCAGATGCGCGGCGAAAGATTGTGCACGACCGGCGCGCGGAGGTAGCGATTCGGTTCAGCGTGGTGAGCTCGCTGGCGGAAGGGGCGGATCGCGTAGTGGCGCGGGCGGTTCTCTCCTATCCCGATGCGCGGCTGGACGCGGTTCTTCCACTAACTCTGGAAGATTCCATGGAAGACTTTACGACCGAGGCGTCGCGGAAGGAGTTTGCCGAGCTGCTTAGAAGATGCAGCGAACCGGTCGTGCTGTGGACGCGAAGCATCCGGGAGGCGTGCCACGATGCGGACGGCCAGACAGAACTACGCAGCGAGGCATACGCCCAGGCGGGCCGGTACGTGGTGGACCATTGCGACGTGCTGATCGCGGTTTGGGATGGCAAGCCCGCGCGCGGCGGCGGCGGCACGGCGGAGATCGTGCAATACGCACAGGAACAAAATCGACCGATTATCCGCGTGTGGGGAGGGACGTTTGAGGTGCTGAACAAAGGCAATTGCACGGGCGGATAAAGCCCTGCCGCTGTGGCAGCGGGCCGGCTCGCGCATGTAATGGAGCCCATTATGCAGTTGACGGCTTCGGCGCGGGAACGATCTTGTAGCCGGCTTCCCGCGCATAGTCCGGGTATTTTTTGATTGTATTGTGGTCGTAGACTTTGTCATCCGGAGAGAGACTATTGAAGGAAACCAGGCAATTGTGGCGCAATAAGTCATCATCGCGCCGCGAAGAGTACATCCAGCCGGCGATTCGCTTTTGCTCTTCCCAGCCGCCGTGCTCGGCTTCGGCCATCATCTCAAGATTCTCGGCGAGAATTTTGTCCACTTCCGCGGAAGAACCCTCACCTTCCGCCAAGGTGAGGCCGGCCAGTTCGAGAATCTCCGGAATCCGTAACGCCGCCGCATAGTTCGATTCCTTGACATCCGCAGGGAGTTTATCCCACGGCATATCGTTAGGCTTTTTCGCCCTCTTCTCCGGCGTAAGCGTCTTCAGGGATTCCAAATAATCCTTGTGGAGAATGGGCCCGAGAGCATCGGCCTGCGCATAAAACTCGGCGTACTTACGCGTGATCTGGTGGAAATCTTTCACGCTTTCGACGTGCAAGGCAAGAATTTCGTCGGGCGGCAGGAAGGCGCGGCGCAAGGGAAAGCCGCCGCGATCATGGATAAAGGAAACGAGTTTGGTTAGCGATCGCGCGCCATTGCGATAGCTGCCTACGGACAAGAGCGCCGTAAGGAGGCCGCGCTCGATCTGCAGCGGTTTATCCTTCAGGTCCAGCGCGGAGCGGATCAGCAGGGCGCGCCGCACCGGGTATTCGCGATCGGGAAGAGATCCTTCTTTTACCTTGCGCTGATTGGGGCCCGCGATATCCAAATACCCGGAGAGACGGCTGATAAAGTCAGGACCTTTTTTGAGTATGAATTTTTTCTCTCTTCTATTGCTGTCGAATTCGTCAAAACTATGGCATGTGCCTCCGGCAAATATGAACACGCATTTGCCGAGGGAGTGCGTTACCTGTCCCTCCTGGAAGTTGCCGTCCTCCATGGGCGATAGAAAGTGAGTCAGCCATGTGTACTTGTTAGAATCAAACTCGTCCCAGAAAACGACCGGCGTTGCGCCGGAGAGCACTTTATCCCGCACCTGATGAAATGCGCCAATCAGGTCTTTTGAATCAGACTCCGTGAATTGCGAGAGGTTGAAATCAAGAATCGGGACCTTATCTCCAAATACGCCGGCGGCGATCTGTTTCAGGCCGAATGATTTTCCAGCTCCTGGCGCGCCGAAAACGCCGAGGCATAGAGGCTGCTTGCGAACACCGCCGTCTCTATACATGAGCATCAGGCGGCGTATCGAACGCAACGCATCAATCTCGCGCCGGTCAAAGGTTTGCAATTTATCAAAGGTGGCGCAAGGCACTCCGGGAAGACTGTCAGGGCCTTTCAACGCCACACGGCGCGCGGGCTCCAGCGACACCTTGTCTTCGTGATCGATGTGCCACGGAGAAACCAAACCAAGAATCGTCCAATCGCCTGAATTCAGCTTCGGACCGCCCACGTGGCAGATTCCGCCCTTGCAGCGCACCTCGGCGCCGGTAAAGGAAAACTCCTTATTCTTGCCGTGCTTTTTCACCTCGGAGATAAGATGTTCGGCTGCTTTCTTGTACGGAAAGACGGGCGGCTGCTGCGCCGGCCCGTGTCCATATTGCCGGAGAAATCGCTTGGTTGAAATTCCAGCAGCAAGCCCGACGGTCAAGTCGGCTTGATCCACGGCGAGTTTATCCTTGCGGTCCTGAGCTTCTTTGATGGCTTCCGAGAGCGTCCATGCCACGGAGGCTGTCAAGGCTGATTGAAATCCGTATGCCTTGCAATCCTTGTACGTATCCTGCCACTCGCCTTCACAGAGCTTTCTGTCGAAGATGAGCTTGCAGTGGGCGCCTTCTTCACCGGCCGATTGATCGAGCCACAGAGCGGCATCGCATTTCATGGTAACGATAAGATGGCGGCATCGCTCCAGCTCGCGCAGCGCCCGGTTGGATTCCAACTCTTCCACAATGTCGTCCACGGTGGTCTCCCAGGAGAGCCCCCCGGCGACGCGCGGCCTTCGCTGCGAAGCTGATCGGCGCTTACGATCACGATCAACCGCTCGCGCCACGAATCGCTCACCAGTTTTTCCCATAGATCGCCCTCGGCCAGCGGGTGCGACATCTTAAGAATGACCCACTCCAGGCCGTCAGGCCTTGTATTGTTGTTCAGGAAGTTTGGCCAGCAGCCGCTTTTGGCGTTCCGAAATCCCAGGCCGCCATCGTCGAGAACGAGGATGTCGGGCGTGGCTTCCGTTTCGCCCTTTGCGAGCTTGCCGGGATATTCCTGCACTTTGGGCGTGCCGTAGCCGAGATACTTTTCAAGCGCCCAATGCTGTTCGGTTTTCTTATCCGTGTTGTCCACCGCGTGCCATAGCGCCTGGGCATGGAACTGGTGAGGCCAGCCACGCAGCCGCGCATGTGTTCTTTGCGCAATTCCGAAGCGCACGCAGGAGGTATCAAGGGCCTTCAGGAGTCCGTGGGTCAGCGTGGCTCCGCCAGGAATTGGCCGGTAATAGGAACCATGGTTGGAGGGATCGTCGGGCTCCAATCTGCTTCCCTGGTATACATTGTGGTCGAGAACCACGTCGCCGGTGACTAAAATCATCTTTCCCTCCGCTCCCCCTCTTGAATAGGCGCCAAACCCCGGGGCGAATAAATCGTCAAACCAGTCTACTATGCAAAATCGAGCGCGCCAAAGCAAAATCTTCGATGCGAGATCGGCTGAACGGCAACGAGGAGGAATAAAAATCGTAATCAGCTCGCGCCACGTCCCGCCGCTGGAGTTTTTCAGCACGTGAGCGCAATGATGCAGTTCAATCGCGTATCTCCACGCTAGTGACCGGCAGTGTTCGCTGTGGACGCGCCACCGGCTTATCTCCTGTCTTATCAGGTTCATGTCCGGGCCGGATGGGCAAATCACGAAGTGATGGATTGCCGCCGCCGATGCTTCGCCATACTAAACCATGGAGAGGACTTTCCTATGGCGGAGCTGTTGTTTGGAGTGGAAACCGAGTATGCCATTGCCGGCATCTCGCCCAGCGGAAGCGTGAGCCGCGAGGGGCTTTTGCACTCGCTTACGGATCTGGCACACGCGCGGCTTGTCCAATTGCCCGACCAGCACTCTACCGGCGGCGTATTCCTCGGCAACGGTGGACGGATGTATGTCGATTGCGGATTGCACCCTGAGATTTGCACGCCGGAGTGCGCGAACCCCTGGGACGCCGCGCGCTACATTCAGGCCGGGCACCGGATTCTGGCCGGCCTGGCCGCGGCGGTTGAATACACATGCGCGCCGGGCACCGAGATTCTGTGCTTCCGCAACAACGTGGACTACAGCGGCACGCAGGCCACCTGGGGTTGCCACGAGAGCTACATGCACCGCACGCCGCTGGACACGCTGCAACCGCAGGTCGTTCCTCACCTGGTAACGCGACTGATTTATACCGGGGCGGGGGGATTCAATCCTCTCTCCAAGGGGCTGGAGTTCACGCTGTCGCCGCGCGTGGCGCATATTGAGCTGGTGGTCTCAAGAAGCTCGACCAACGAGCGCGGCATCTGGCACACCAAGTCCGAGTCGCTGTGCTCCGGCTACAACCGGCTTCATGTGCTCTGCGGAGAGAGCCTTTGCTCGGAGACCGCGACCTTTTTGAAGATAGGCGCAACAGCGTTGATTGTGGCCATGGCCGACGCGGGTCTCGCTCCCGGCAACGCGGTCAAGCTGGCCGATCCGCTGGAGGCCATGCGAATGATTGCCGGGGACGTGACCTGCAAGAAACCGCTACGGATGGCCGACGGAAGCTCGATGTCGGCCCTTGCAATTCAGCGCCATTACCTGGGGATGGCCGAGGCCCACGTGAGCGATAGCTTCATGCCGGCCTGGGCCGCGGAGGTTTGCCGCCGCTGGCGCGCGATGCTGGACCAGCTTGAAGACGCGCCAACCGCCGTGAATAAAACGCTGGATTGGGGAATCAAGCATGCGCTTTATGCCGATCAGGCGCGGAGCATGGGCATTCGCTGGGAGGACTTGTCCTTCTGGAACAACGTGATCGAGCAATGCGAGGGCGCGCTCGCGCCAAGCTCCAGTCGCGCAAAAACCGTTTCCCTGGAGACAGCCGTCAAGACGATGCGGCGGATTCCCAGGGAACTTGCATTCATTGAACCGGCCCTGAAATCCCGCGGCTACCAGTGGAATGACCTGAAAACCGTGCTGGGCAGCCGGCAGAAGTTCTTTGAAATCGATACGCGCTTCGGGCAAATCGGGCCCAGGGGAATCTTCGATTCGCTCGACCTTGCGGGCGTGCTGAAGCACCGGGTAAGCGGAGTGGACAATATCGAGCATGCGATGGCGGAGCCGCCCGCCGTGGGCCGGGCGCACATTCGCGGGCAGGTGATTCAGCGACTGGCCGGCGCGGGCAATGCGCGCTGCGATTGGCAAAGCATTATCAACTACAGCGAGAATCAGTTTCTGGACCTGTCCGATCCGCTCGCGAGCGCGGAATCCTGGAGGCCGATGAACAGCCCGGAAAGCCACAACGACCCATTTGATTTCAGCCTCTTCGCAGAGAACGATCCATATGCGCGCCGGCAAGACGCGGCAGATCGCATTCTGAGCGGCGACTTCGCGGGCGCCGAGGCATTGCTGCGCGAACTGCTGGCTGAGCGGTTCTGCCTGCCGAGCACGAATTGCCACATGGCCCGCGTTTTTCTTATGACAAATCGCGAGGCTGAAGCGCGCGAACAAATCAGACAGGGCTGGCTCATTCATCGCAATGCGCCAACGTATGTTGTGGGGCGCATGCTGTTCTTCCGGATTATCTTTGCGCTCTTCGACGGGGCAGACATTTTCGACCTGGTTGAGCAGCTCAAATCCATACTGCAGCAGCCCGGCGCCGATCTGGATTGGACGATTCGCCCCATGCTCGAGCACCTGCGCCCGCGATTCAGCGATGTGGACTTCCGATTCCTGGATGCGTTGGCGGCCACGCTCAGCAACATCCGCAACTTGCCGCAACTCGAGCCGTATGCGCAGTGGGCAGGGACGGCGGTCCTCGCTACCCCGTAGCCTGATGCCTTTTTGTGTTATTCGATTGCGTGCTAAGGACCGGTGAGCATTGGTCTGTTCATTTGTCCCGCTGGCTGATAAGCTATTGGCAATTCCGCTTCAGCGAGGTTACCCTCTATGTCGATTGAAGGCGTAGTGTATTGCCACGGCAAGTCGCCGGTTCTGTGCGTGATAGACTCTCCGGCGGCGTTGCGCGAGGCGGTCGGTGTGTGGCTGCGGCCTGCTGCCGTGGTGGTGCGGGATGAGGCGCTGGAGTTATTTGGCGAGCGCACCGATCTGTTCAAGGATTGCCATAAGAAAAACGAGAGCACGGGACTGTCAAAGTATCTACTTAGGCAGGGCGCAGCTATTCCGTTTATTGACGCGGATTATACAGACTTCGGACGGCTTATTTCGGGCATCAAAACGTTGCTCCAAAATGCCGTAGAGGCCGGCGAGAAGGGCCTCTATGTTCTTGGGGTAAGCGGAGAGCACTTTCTGATTATTTTGAGAGAGGCGCTCCCCGAGGATGCTTTCTTTCAAACTGTTTCCCACGGGAACGGCCTTGCGGCAATGCTACCGTCGCTGGAAGGAGAGGCGAAGCTCAGCCGGGATTTCTGGGGCGACACCGAGGATTATCACGAGGTGCGGCAGCTAATCCTGTACGCGGCGAAAATCAGCGAACCAGTGCTGATTATGGGAGAGACGGGCACGGGAAAAGAATTAGTGGCGCGGGCCATTCACGAACTGGGACCGGAGAATCAGAAAGACAAACCTTTTGTCGCAGTCAATTGCGCAATGATCCCCAGCGAGCTGTTTGAGGCGGTGGTCTTCGGCTACGAGGCGGGAGCACTTCCCGGCGGGCTCCCTAAGGGAAAGACGGGCCTATGGGAGGAAGCGAAAGACGGCACGATCTTTCTGGATGAGATAGGCTACCTGCGACCGGATCACCAGGTAAAGATTCTGCACATTCTAAAAGATGGGTTCATCTGGCGCGTGGGCGCGTTGACGCAAACACAGGTTTCAGCCCGGGTGATTGCCTCCACCAGCCGCGACCTTTACGGCATGGTGCAAAGTGATAAATTTAACAAGGACTTATATTACCGGTTGCGGCAATTTTTAATCCGCACACCCGACCTGCGCGGCAATCTCCAGAACCTGGCAGTGATTGCCCAGAAACTATGGCGGGAAATTACCGATTCCGATGCCGTTCTGCCCCAGGAAATTGTGGATGATCTTTGCCTGCATCGCTGGCCGGGAAACGTGCGCGAACTTCGCTCGGTGCTGAGCTCGCTCTATAACTTCTTTGATACGATCGGTATTACACGCGAGAAACTGATTGCAGTCTATCAGCACTTTGGCCTTGCCGCGGGGTACACCTTGCGCGAGCCGGAAGCTGGAGAGCCGGCCCTGTTGCAGATGGAATGTGTGCGGATGATCAGCCGCGCCGATGATACGATTCATGCCTGCGAAATCGAGTTACAGCCGCTGGCCGATGGGCGTCCGCTGAGCGCCGCGGCGCGTGAATCGCTGACGAGACTGCGCCTGGAATTGCAGGCCCTGTTGCGCAAGCGGTTAAACTTCGGCAGCAAGGAAACCTATCAATCCGTTGCGCAAGTGGAGGAGAGCCTTGGACAGTTGCTGGCGCTGCAAAAGAATAAAACGAGCGAACAGTCCAGCTTATGGCAAAAAGACCTGGCGCCGGAGATTCAACAGGCAGTGTCCCTCTTGTTTGCGGAACACCAGAAGCTGCGCGACTTATTGGGAACGAGAGCTTAAAAGCATACATTTGTTCCTCTGTAATCTGGTAAGTTGTCGCGCTGCTGGTCCCGCGGCGCGTAGTTTCTGCACGATATCTCAACTACTCAGCCTAACTTCTTTTTATAACTCAACCATATAACTCAACTTCCGAGGTGATTATTTTTGTATGTCATTGATTTACATAGAATTATACGTCCATTAACGAACTAATTGAGACACGCTCAACTGATGGTAGGCACACAGCGAAATGCATTCGATTGTGTTGCCCAAAGGAGCGTGTGCTATGACAATCGCGAATCCGTTGCCGTTTCCATCCAGCAACAACGAGTCTATCAAAGAATTGCGGCGCAGGCTGAGGCTGGTGATGCGCGCCATTGACGAGGCGCTAGACAAATTAGCCATAATCGAGCGGGACCTGAAAATCCTGGAGGGGTTCGTCCCGATTTCCCCCGGTTGTATTGTCGGCCCCGGCATGGGCCCGATTGTCTACAACCTGGATGTTCAAAAGCGCTACGACGATTCCATTATGGTTTCAATCAACGGGGGCGATTCGTTTGTCCTTGGCCCTCGCCTGGCAGGGGTTTTCCAGTTCATCTCCACGGGGGGCTGCAGCAGCGATGATTTGATCGGCTGGCGCTCCCGGGAGGAGATTCTGAAATCTCTTAACAACTTTGCGGGAAGCGAGCTTCGCATCGGCTACGTCAACAGCCTGATTAACCTTTTGAAGGATAAGCTCTCCAAGGCCGGCTACGACAGAGATTTGATTCAGACAAGCAGGGAAAAAGGAGTTCGCCTTGCGCTCAAACGCCGCAAGGCGCAAGGGGTGAAGGGAGACTACGCGCTTCCGTCCAGCATTCTGGATGCGGCGATGTAAACGTCTGTCAGAGTTACGCTGCCGCTTTGCACGAGATTGGCGCGAGCCGCCGCGGCATCGAGCAGCTTGACGGCCTTCCCGGGCAGGGAGCCTTCCATCGCGAGTGAGCGCTCCACAGCGGCATGCTCAATCTCCGCGGTGATCTCAACGCGATGATGGGAGGCGATGGAAGGCCGCAACTGCTCCAGGATGCGGCGTGTGTCGCTGGCGCACAGCTCCTTGAGCTGCACGGCTTCAAGCCTCGATTCGATGGGAGGCGCAGCGAATCGGCAGGCATGCTCCGGCGCCGTGGTGGCGATCAATCGTACGCCATGATCCAGCGCATCGCGCAGCAGCACCAGGCCGCGCGGCGCTCCCATCACCGCCCACTCCGCCTGCTCCATGGCCAGCACGACGCCGAGCTCATGCGCCTCGCGCAGCAGCGCCCGCAGCAGGGCTTCGCGCTCGCTTTCGAAGAGCGTGCCGGCCATCACGGCGCCCATATTCACCGCGAGAATTTCTCGCCCGCGCTGCGCGAGCAATTTCGCAACCCCTTGCAGCAGATTGCTTTTGCCCGTGCCGGCGCCGCCAACAATGAGCGGCAACCGCCCCTCCCAGCCGAGCGTGCAGGCCGCGATCTGTTCCATCTCCTCGTCGCGAAAGAACGTGGAAGCAATCCGGCTGGCGGCAACCATACGCGTAAGATTGTCCGACCATGCCTCCAGCAATCGTTTCCTGCCCGGAGACGCGGGCGCGGCAACCTCCTTGCCCGGTTCTTCCTCAGGGTCCAGAATGTCGAGCGCGTATTCCAGCGCCTCCGTCAGATCGTCGTGAAGGCATCCGCCAAAGGTAAGTACGCGCCAGCCCTGCTGCGTGGGACTGGAGGCAAAGGCCTGGGCCAGCGTGCGGTCCGATCCCAGGTACTCCAGGTCTTCGTCCACACAAACCACGCAAGGCATTCCTTCCGTGGTGCGCTTGATCAGCAAATTGGTCCGGGCCTTGTTAAAGCAGCGCTGGTTCGCGGGAACGCGCTTGACGGTCAGCGTGTCCTGGTCGGGAAGCTCCAGCCGCAGGCGCATGCGTTTCAGCTTTGCGGCCAGAGCGGGATCGAGATTGAGTTCCAGCGTCATCGTTGTTCAACATTCCCGGCGACTATTGGCCGCCTTGCTGCCGGCTGGTGCGTAAGAAATCCTCGGAGTTGCTGCCTGCCAGAGCGCGGCGAATCGCCTCGTCGCCTGCCGCCAGCAGGCTGTCTCCCTCGGAGCGCAGTTGCAGCAACAGGCCGTCCGATGCCGGATCGCCATCGCCGCTATTGAGGTTTACTTGTTCGTCATGTAGCCGTTGCAGAAAGCGCATGGTGTTCTTCTCCTTGTTGTTGCCGTGCGGTTAAAGCATCCGCCGTGAGCGTCGCGCCGCATGAATCGGCTTCCAACGCATCCAGCAGTTCCGTGAAATCAAGCGAACTATCGAAGATCTCCTGAGTATCGGCCTGGGTGTATCCAAGCGGGTTTGACATGTTGATGGTGCGATAGGTTGGCCAGTTATAGCGCCCGCGCATCTTGAAGGTGATCGTGTCCCAATCGACGCTGAATACGCTGCCGGGCGCGGCAAGGCGCAACAGCATCGCCCTCGTCCAGGCCCGCGTATCCGCCGGCGGGTTCTCCGTAAAATGCGCAATGTGCTCCGGAGTCACAAGTTGCTCGGCTTAATCCGCCCGACTCGTATGCCCAATACAATCCGTCGTCGTCGAGGCTTGAATACAGATGATCGATGACTTTGACCTCGGGAGAGTCCCAGTCGAGACCGGCGTGCTGATCCATGGACCTCTCGATGGCCATCAACTTCAACACCCAATCGATGCCGCGGCGCGCCGCCGCCATCAGGTCTTGTTTCGCAAAGTTGTTTACCGTGTCTTCCCACAGGGCGATGATCTCTTCGTAATCGAGGCACAATGCCCGTGAAGACGCCCTGCGCGGCGTAACGCTTCACCTCTTCGAGGTAGGCGCTTTGCAGCTCAACAAGCGTGAGCTGTTCTCCGGAGATCAGCTCGGCGCGTGTCTTGCAGCGTTGGATCGTGGCTGTAACTCTGGAGCGCATCCAGCGGATCGTCGAGGATCAGGCGCGAGTTGACCAGCCCAAGTTCAAGCAGGGTAAGAATCAGCTGCATCGGGCCGACCCGGAACAACGCAGACCCGTGCGCCAGAGCGCTATCGAAGAAGATGACGTGAAGGCGCGCGGGCGCCGATGGATCGTCCGCCACGCCGCGCCCGCAAAGCGTTTCGTCGCGCGCATTGACGATCGGCCTGTTGTAGGTGGTCTGCAGCCCCTGAAGAGTTTCAAAGAAGTCGGCGCGCTGGCTGATCTGGTAAGGCGTGGAGGGCCGGCCATTCTCCGCGCCAACCTTGCCTTGGCCGGTCAGCAGAATACTCGAGACCTGAAACGAGGCCAGAAACGGAAGGTAGTGCGACTTGCGCAAGAAGATGTTATCGAAGGTCCGCCGGCTGATCATGAAGTTGAGATGGCTGCCGTAGGAGTTTCCCTGGCCATCGCTGTTATTGACCAGCACCTGGATCCGGCTGTTGGGCGAGCGCGACTGATTGGCGCGATCGAGCGCGCCTCTCATGATCCGCAGCATGCCGTGCCAGGCGGCCACATGATCGAAGGCGCTGATGACTTCCGGAAGGCAAAGCTCCACGTGGTCGAGGTCGATGTAAGCGCATCCGCCGTTGCTCACAAGAAAGCGGCGGCTCTACGTCCTGCTGGTTTGTAGGCCTAGGCGCCAGTGGTAGCGCCGGTTCCGCAAGATTGCTTGCCGTATCGATGCGCGGAGGCAGCGGAGGCAGCGACCACCAGTTGTCCACGTAGCTGTCTGGCGGATGGGCAGGCCGTCGATCTCCGCCAGCAACGCCCGCGAGGCTTCGTAGCCGGTGCCGCCGGCGTGTCTCGTCGCCGGCGATGAAGTTGCCCAATTCAATGTCCGCGCCGCACAGCTTGGGGAGCGCGCAGCGGCAGTTGCGTTCTGCGATGGATGCTTGCCCATTTATGCCGCCTCCACGCGGTAACGGTGCGGATGACTGACTTTGCGCTCGACAAGATCGACGCGAACCACGTCAACGTCCTGGGGCAGATCGTGCAGGTAATTGCGGGCATTGCGCGGAGTGAGCGCGCGCGGAGCGGCGAGGAAGAAGTCGGAGATGGCCGCTTGCATGTCCGCGGCGGAGAGGCCGACAGGTCCGCCTTCCGCCTCGCGAACGCAGGCGCGTTCTAATCGCGGCCTTGGCGATGGATTCCAGTTGCGCGCCGCTCACCAGGTCGGCGGCCCGCACCACGCGCTGCTTTCCGTCACGCAGTGTTAGGTTCGGCCAACTCCGTGTCGCTGCTCTGCGCGAATAGTTGCGCAACCGCCAGGTCCAGCAACGCTTCGCGGGCGGCCTCCATGCCCTCGCCATTCGCGATATAGGGAATGTCGGCAGGCATGTGGCGCCCGAGAATGGCGCGCGCGGCCTTGCTGTTCGGCTGAGGAAAGTGCAACACGAGATCGCCCAGCCTTCCGGGCCTGCAACAGCGCCGGGTCGATGGAGTCAAGACGGTTGGTGGCGGCACAGGATGACAATGTTGCCGCGATCTTCAAAGCCCTTCAACTCGGCCATGAAGGCATTCAACATGCGGTCTTCGATCCGATTGATCGACTCGCCCCTGTTTCCGCACGATGGCATCCATCTCATCCCAGAACATGACCACCGGCACCTCGGGTCTCTGCCGCTGCCGCTTCCCGCGCAATCGCGGAAGATCTCGCGATAGCGCTGTTCGGTGGCGCCATACCACATGCTGTTGAGGCCGCCTGGTTTCACGTTGATGAAATGGGAGCGTCCGCTCGGCGACATGCCTGCCAGCCAGTTGCAGATAGCGCGCGCCACTTTGGTCTTGCCGTTGCCCGGAGGCCCTCCATCAGCACCGATTTCGTGGGTTCCAACTGGACAGCTCGATTGTTTCCGGATGAAGGAGCTGCAGGGTCAATCAGCCGCTTCAGTGTTTCGATCTCGTCGTCCAGCCCGCCGATCTCATGGAACGTATCGCTGGGAGTTTCTTCAAGAAAGAACTCTTCGCCCTTGGAAGTTTCGATCTTTTCGAAGGCCAGGCCCATGGCGCGGCTGAAGCGCACGCCATCTCCGGCTTTCAAGCCCGCGTTGCGCAGTTCCTCCGTGGCCAGCACCACCACTTCCTCGTCGTGAGATGCTCAACACCAGCCGGCCGTCGGCGGTGCTGCGGCTGTAAGTGGCCACTTCGCCCGTAAGGATAGCTTGGGCTCGGCGGATTTGGCGATCAGGAAGTTGCGCTCGTGGCTGAGAAACACCTCGTCGCCCGGCCCCAGTTGCTCCAGCGACACTCCTTCTGCCATTTGCACGACCCGCCGCTCATTGTCGGTCTGCACCATTGCGCCCTGCACCTCCGGCGTGGCTGCTGGAGCAAGATACACAGCGGGAAAATACGGCGGCGCGGTAAGGTCCTTGATCATTTCGCGCAGCTCTCCGTGTTGCTCCTGCACCGTGGAAAGCGCCTCGCGCAGGGTGAGAATCCGCTCCACCAGGAAGCGGTCGATTCCCGCGGCGTTTTCCATGCCGCTCTCGCGCAGGCGCGCCAGCACCGCCAACCGCTCGTCGAGAGGCAAGGAGCCCTCTTCCGTGCTGCCGATCTCTTCCAGCATGCTGGCAGCCATGCTCATCTGCTCTGCGTTATTTCGCGCCACTGGTTTCTCCTCCAGAACATAGAATCCTCGGGGTTGCGTGATGCCTTCCCGATTGCCGAACATGCTGAACGTCAGATCAGTGAAAGCGGTATCGTTGGCTACGATGGCGATGCTGTATGCGCGCGGAAACGCCGCGCGCATTACGGCCTCGTCGTCGGCGGAAAAGAAATCCTTGGCCAGGCGGCAAGTCTTCTGCGCTTCGGGCGTGCATGCCTTGCCCTTGCACCACTCGCGCACCGGATGCGAGTGCCAGTAGCCGAGATAAATCTCCCCCTTGCGCGCAGCCGCAAAGCGGCGTCCGCCGCGGTCCAGACCTGCGGAGTAAACGTCAGCTTCACGTTGGTGCCGCTGGTGTGCTCGGCGGGAATCTGCGCGGTCATTTCGGCGAAGATCTCTGCCGGCGGAGGTTCGCGCCACAGCCTGCCGATAAGAATGCCGCCGGTCTCCGTTCCTTCTTCGGCGTGGGTTCGCTCTGCGGCTTCTTCAAGAACCCGCCGGGAAACAAAGACCGGCATATCGTCGATGTCGAATACGCCGCTGGGCATTGCCCGGGCAAGAAAGTCGTCCAGCGAAGCGTCCTGCGCCGGCACGCCGGGCGAGGCGTTTGTGACCGAGAGCCCGCCAGACTTCGGCTCCTCCGGCGGAGCTGGGTGCGCCACCACCATATACGAGTACAACTCCCCCTCGCGAAGCTTCTTCTTGTTCGACCAGCGGGAAGCACCGCGACACTGGCGAAATCGCGAAAATGGGTTTTGGGAAAATCCGACGCCACCGGTCGGCGGCCCGGCTGCGCAATCTGGACGCGAAAGCCGCGGCAGTATGGTTCTCCCAGCGTGTGCTCCCAAAGAGGAATGACACGGACGCGCTTCCATTGCCGTCAAGGGCCAGATCTGCCCTTGCGCTGGAAATAGAAGCGCGTCCATTCGTGCGCCGGTTCCCAGTCGCGCTTCGCAGGCACGGTGCCAAGGCTTGCGCCGTCCTCGCCGAACATGACGACCGCAAAGCGGATATGGAAACGTCAGAGCCATACTGTGTCCTCGTGCGTGCGGTTAAAGTTGCGCTCCCGCATCGATGTTGGGCTGGAGCGTGAGCTTGTCGCCGCGCTCCAGCGCGTCGCCGATGCGCTCGGATGCATTGAGGTGACGGCCCTCCCGCTCCGAGCCGCGCCTGGTAGGTCGAGGGGCGCGCCGCTGGCATCGTTGCGCGGAAGATTCATCTTGCCGAGCATCTCGTGGACCAGCTCGCCTACCGTGTTGCTGGCGGGCGCGTTGGTCACGGAAAAGACTTTTTGGCCGGAGACATCGCTGATCTCCAGCGGAATTTCGAGTACGCTGTCGGACTTTCCCATTTTCAGTTCTCCTTTTCAGGTTGTTGGTCGTCTTTGGTTGAAGGATTGCGAGCAGCCAGGTAATGCCGGGCCGCCGCGTCGTGAAGCAGTACATTGGCTTCCCGCGCACACATGCGATAGGCAACGGAGAGGGCGGCCAGGGCATGTTGAATCTCTTCCGCGGCCGGAGTGGATGGCAGGCTGACGTGAAGGCCAAAGCTCATCTGCTCGCCGGCACGCGCCGCATAAGCGCGCGCCATGCGCAGGGAACCGCTGACCGTCAGAAGATAGACCGCCAGCGCCTGGCGGGTGATTTCCGCCGCTGCATCGCAGCGCAGCAGCTCCACGCTGAACTCGAGACCGCTTCCATTCATCCGAATGCCCGCAGGAGGCGCCGCGCTTGCATCCAGTTCCGCGGAGAATTCGTTGGTTCCCCGCTCCGAACAAGGCCAGGAGCACTCGCGCAGCAGATCGGCGAGAGCGGCATCAGAATCCTGTGCGGGCAGCATACGAGAACAGTTGCTATGCGCATCGGGCGACTCCAACAGGCGAGTACCGTCGTGAAAGCCCCCCAGCGCCCATTCCAACCGATCCCGCAATTGCGATTCATTCAGAACGACAATGTCGGTACGCAGATGAAGGCCGCGGCCGGCGGGGTTCAACGCCAGTTTCACTCCGCCGGCCAGAGATTTGTTGCGCACCATGGCGTCTTCAAGCGCCAATGCGGTCTTATGAATCGCCTCCGGGCGGCATACGAGCTGCAGAAAGCCTTCGTCGAAGGATGCGGCAAGAGGCAGCCGCGCGCCGTTCTCGACAACGCATTGCCAGCTCCACGGGCCGGATGATTCCATCTCGCAGGCGCATTTGTTCAGTACGCGGTAAGCCGTTGCGGCGGATCTCGTTGGCGAGCATCATAGGGATTGCACCTCCAGATTCAGCGAGCGGCGCTTCAGTGGCCGGCGATCGATTGGGAAGCGATCCTGATTCGCGCGCGCCCAGGAACAGGCCTCGCGATTCAGTGAATCCTCCTCGCTCGGGTTGAACTTTGAAATACGTGAGAATTTCATAGATCTGGTAGAGGATGTCGACCAGCGAAGTGTTGGGAGTCAGGCGACCGATGCAGATCATTGGAAGATCGGCGCTGACATTCGGGTGCCATACGCCCGGCGTAAACACGCGCAACATCTCAAATGGATCTGCCCGCCGCAGGTAATCATTCGGGAACCAGATGCCCACCTGAAAACGATTAGCCTCTTTGATTTCCCCATCGGCGTCGCGAACCAGCCCCTTGCACAGATACTCGGCGACAAAATGCGGCGGAGCAAACGGCGGAATGTGCAAACGTAAAATGTCGCTCGCCTCCGCCAGCGCCATGCCTTCAGCGCGCTGGCGCTCCATGAAATGTTGATAAACGGGATCGTCGTTGCTGAACTGATTCGCGCTCATGCTGCCTCCAGAAGCCGATGTTCACACTTGCCGCTGCTGACAATGTCTCCGGCGCGCAATCCGATTTGCGCCAAAGTAAGTTCGGCGAACTCGCCCGCCGTTTCTTCATTCAGGCTCTCTAGCAAGCCGAAGCCCGAGGAGGCCATACGCCGGCCACAGGCTGAACAGCGCGCCAGGGGCCGGTTGAGGCGCAGCGCGCGTTCCGTGATCTTGCATGCAGGGCAGATCAACTCCTGCACAAAGCGATGCCCTTCAATGCGCAAGCTGCCGAGCGCCTTCAGCGCGTCTCCGACTGTCGTGGATTCAGGTCTGCACCGCCACGGCTGAAGATCCCAGGAGCGATGATCGAAGCGGCACCATCTGTTGCGCCTGCTCGATGAAGTCCGAGCGATGTGATTCTGCGCATCGAAAAGCACCTGCTTGGCCGCGACCGGCGCGGTCGATTCGCCGGAAAACAGCTTTGCGATTTCCAGCGCCATCATGGAAGCCGCCAGCGCGCCCAGCGCCGAGGACGCCATGGTAGGAAACGCCGCACCACGGCCTGCGCCGCAAAGATACTCCTGCTCGAGCAGCGAATAATCATCCGGCCCCCAGGCGCACTCCAGGCAGGGCGCATCGGGCCCCGTTGTGTAGAAGTTCACTCGTGCAAGGTTCTGGCTGCCCAGAATTCCGCAATCGATCCACGGCGTGTTCAGCCTCCAGGCAATCTCGTTGACGTGCTGGCGCGCCACGCGCGAATCCAGGCAACTTACCAGCAGATCGCAACGCAACAACCCGCGCGGCACATCTTCGATCCGCTCCTGCAAGGCAGTTACATCAAGATTTGGATCGATTTTCCGCAACTTATCCGCCTGCGCGGCAACCTTCGGCTTGCCGATGTCCATCCTGTCGATGTTCTGCACCGCGACATTGCCTTCGTCATAGACATCCGGATCCACCAAGATTATCCGCGCTACCTGGTGCATGCGCGCCACTAGCGGCATCAGATGAGAGCCGGTGTTTCCGCCGGCGCCAGCCACGACAAGAGTCTTCTTCTTCATATCTCCTCCGGTGTCCATAAGAAGCCCGCGTCCAGCGCGGTGGGGAAGCCGCAGAAAGGGCACTTTTCTGTGTATGACCAGCATGGGAGTTCAGCCGACTCGTTGAACCAGATGCCGCAACGCGGGCAACACACGGCCGGCGCGCCCGCCGCAATTGGCTCCCGGCAGCGGCCGCAGTACACCGGCCGCTCCGCGCCCGGAAACGCGACCACCGAAGCCAGCGTTTCCGAAGAAAAGTAATACTGAGTTCCGTCGCCGGCGCGAATCTCGTCGCGATCGGAAAGAACGCACAGGCCGGCAGCCACTCCGCGGCTGTTCACGCGAACTCCGGAGTTCCGCGCGGTGATCAGCGCCCATGCAGGCACTGCGCCCGCGTCCGAGCGAATGAGCCGCGCCGACGCCTCGCTGGATGCGGCCACAGGCGCCTCCGCGGCCAACGGAATCGGACGTGCGGCCAGCTCGTACAGCGCGCCGACCAGCCTGCGTGCACCCCAGCCATCTGCGTCCTGCAACCAGAGATGAGCCATCGAATCAGATTTCTCCTCGCGCAAATTTCTTGTCGACTGATCAATAGTTTGATTGATGGGTTAGCGAGGGAAGCCATCACTCTATTCCGCTATAATTTGCCGTCATAATATATTCGTCTAAGAAGTTGAAACCATAAAAGTTAAGAAATAAAACAGAAAAGAAGCATCATCCATCTCGAACACCTCCGGTCACTCGATCAGGAATGCGCGAGGAGAGTTCATTTGGCACCTGGGAGTTTATTTGTTGGCGACATGGCCATGCAATGCAGCCGCGAGGGGGCCGCATAGGAGCGGGTTACGTGCAGCCGGTCCATGATGACGTAACGAATGCGCAGGCCGTCCACGGAGGCGGGCAGTTGCGCGGGAAGGCGATTGCGGTCCACATAGATGACCAGCGCCGCCTCGCGCGGGTTGTCCAGGCTCTGGCCCACGCCCACGCCGAAAAACGCCGGGTTCTGCCGCATCAAATTGGCAGCCACCTGATTCTTGACGCTCGCGGCCTGTGCCAGCGCCGGGGACGGCAGGCTGACGGCGCCGGCCTCGAAGGGAGTTCTGGGCGCCGAGCCGTACGCAACCGCGCGAGCCGTGGTGGGAATCGCGACGGTGCGCACGCCATCCACCATGGAAGGCACGCTCACCGTCCGGCTCTCGTCGGTGTAGAGAATGACCGCGGCCTCGCCGGGGTGGTCGCTGCTTTTGCCGATGGCCACGCCCAAAATTCCCGCCGCCGAGTTCACCAGCATCCGAGCCTGCCCGAGAGCCTGCTGGGCACGCGCCGTCTCCGCATCGCTGAGCGCGCGGCCCTGCGCTGAGGAGATGGTGTTGTCGCCGTAGTTCAGGCAACTGACTGCATGGTCAGCCGCGCCTACGAAGGTATAACTCCCGCCTGACTGCGCGCTGAACTCGGAGAGCACGTCGGCCGCCGGGTTGGCCACGCCTTGGCTGACGCCGGAGAGATCTGTTCCGCCCGCAAAGTAAAGGCCCACCGGCTCGGCGTTCGCCGCATCCACCACCAGCGCGCCTGAGTCGCCCGCGTCGCTGAACTGGTTGCCGCTCAGCCCCAGTTGATGAGTGAAGGTCTTGGTCAGATAGGGCCGCGTCTCCGCGCAATCCAGGTAGTAATCCACGGTGACGTCGAGATCGACTGCCGAGATGCCGCCACAGGTTAACCCGGTGGTCCGACCGCTCTTGGCAACCTGCAGATCGAGAGTTGCGGCCTCGCCCCGCCCGCCGGTCGAGCTGATGCCGGGAGGGGCGGCGGCGAGAGTGCCGTCTGCCTGACGGCCGCCCAGTTCCAGAATGCTGCCGCTCGGGTCCACGGCGCGCGAGGTAACTTGCGCAATCGCCGCGTCGGCGTTGGTCTGTTTTGAGCTGAGCGGCAGCCAGCCGATGAGAGAAGCCACCGGCTGAACGCCCGCGCTGTCGCCCAGCGGCGTGCAGTTGTTGTCGATCAGCCCCGGCTGGATGATGGCGTCGCCCACGCCGGCGTGGTCGCTTCTGGCCAGCACGTGATTGTTGCTCAGGATGTACGGGCGCTTGCCGGCGTCCTCGATGAGCGCGCCCAGCGTGCCGCTGCAGCAGTCCACAATCTGGTTGCCGCGCGTGTCGTAATCCGCGTTGTTGCCGCCCGAGCTGCCCAGCAAAACCGCCGCCTGCGGCTGGACCTGATGCGTGGCTGGGATTGCTGGTTACTCCGGCAGAGTTCACCAGCACCACGGCTGCGGTTCTGTGAGCCCGGCCCCAACGTTGTTCCGCCTACCGTAGCCACGATATAAGTTGCGCCGGTCGCTTGCACCGAAGATGGCGCCGAATAAGTGACCGTGCAGGAGGTGAAGGCCTGGCTGTCGCGCTGGCAACTGACCGCGCTCAGCGAACCCTGTCCGCCACCTTGGCCGTTGGCGAGCCGGCCAGCTCGAAGTGAATGCCGGCCGAGCCGCCCGCCTCGGCCAGAACGCCGGTGATGGTGACCGTGCCATTGGCGCCCAAGGCCGCATTCTCCGGCGTCAGTGGTTGCAGGAATCCCGGCGTTACGGTCAGCACGGAGTAGGCGCGGAGGCTGGGATTTGCGGCCAGGGTCGCTGTCACCACCACCTCGGCGCGATCGGCGGTCAGGTAGCCGGGCGGCGTGTACTGGCCGAGCTGGTTGATGCTTCCCGGCCCGCTGACCGCGTCCCCGCCGGAGACCGACCAGACGACCTCCGCCGCGCCGCCGCCGGCCAGCGTGGCCGTGAACTGCTGAACTGAGCCGCCTTGCGCATTGGCTGCATTGCAGCCGGTGCAGTTGGTGTCAATGAAGCCAGTGCGAGGAGTGACGGAAAAGGCTGAATTTGCAGGAGTTGCCGTGACCAGGCCGTTGCCGCAACCGGCCAGCGCCAGCAGCGCCGGAGCCAGAAGCAGCGGAAAATTCCTGGAAGACAGCCGCATGGTCAAAATCCCTGAGTCGATCTTCTATTCTATCGACTTTTTATGCAAAGAAAAGTGAAGCAAGCCACCGACCACACTCAACGAAGACATCACACCGCGTATTAGAAACCTATAACCTACGACAGCACTCTTCCTAGAAATCCCTTGAAACCCCAGCGCCCCAGCACGGAGGTGAAGAAGACGAGCGCCAACAGAATCGCCCACCAGGGCATGTGCGCCATGCCGGGGGTGACGGCGGCGCGCAGGCCTTCGCTCATGTAGACGATGGGATTGAAGAGGACGCCGTATTGCAGCCAGGGAATCTTATAAAGCCAAGCCCAGGGATAGTAGACGCAGCCAAGGAAGGTGATGGGGACGACGATGATGGAGAAGACCAGGCCGATCTGCTTTGGATTCACAGTGGAGCCGATGACCAGGCCCAGGTTGCCGGCCAGCAGGCTGGCCAGCAGCAGCACCAGCGCGAAGAGAAACCAGTTGTGCACGTCGGCGCGCACCGGAGCAGCGGGAACGTAGTAGGCCATGGGAATGACCAGCAGGGCGGCGATCATGCTCTGCATGGCGCTGAAGCAGACTTTTTCCAGAGCCACGGCCCACAGCGGCAGCGGGCACATCACGCGGTCGTCGATCTCGCGGGTGATGCCGAACTCGATGAAAGCGGCAGAGCCACGGCGGCGATTCCGGAGAACATGATGGCCACGGCCATCAAACCCGGCAGCAGAATGGTGCCAAAGTCTACGCCGCCGCCGACGGCCATGGGGTTGCCCCCGCCCATACGCGGCAGGATGAAGGTGAAGACAAAGAGGAACAGCAGCGGCTGCATCCCCACGCGCAGCAGAAAGGGAATAAACTCGCGCGACAGCACGCGCAGATCGCGCAGAAAGAGGCCGAGGAAGGACTTGGAGAAGATTTGCGGCTGCAACTCGAAGTTATTCACGCAGGTCCCTCCCGGTGAGTTCGATGAAGACGGTTTCCAGGCTGGGCTCGGTAATCTTCAGGTCGCGCAGGCCGTGGCCGGCGGCGGCTTGCACCAGGTCGGGCAGCAGGCCGTCAGAGCTGGCGGCGATGACGCGCAGGCCGTCGGCGGTAATTTCGGCGCTGGTCACGTCCGGGCGCGCCTTGAGGCTGGCAACGAGCGGGTCCAAGACCTTCGATGCGACTTGAGTTTCAGGTCGAAGATGGTGTGCGCGCCGAGGGTTTGCTTGAGCTTTTCCGGCGAGCCGAGGGCCAGCACGCGGCCATAGTCGATGATGGCCAACCGGTCGCTGAGCGAGTCGGCCTCCTCCATGTAATGCGTGGTCAGCAGGACGGTAATGCCTTCCTTGTGCAGCTCCTGGACGGCCGACCACATGGCCATGCGGCTCTGCGGATCGAGGCCGGCGCTGGGCTCGTCGAGAAACAGGACCGTGGGACGGTGGGCGATGGCGCGGGCAATCTGCACGCGCTGCGCCAGGCCGCCGGAGAGCTGCGGCGGGTAAACGTCTTTGCGCTCGGAGAGCATGAACTGGGCCAGCAACTCCAGGGAGCGGGCTCTTGGCGTGCGCGTGCGAAAAGCCGAAGTAGCGGCAGTGGAAGTAGAGGTTCTCGTAGACGGTTAGAGAGCGGTCGAGGGTGTTGAACTGCGGCACCACGCCGATGAGCCGACGCGCGTGGGCCGGATGCCGGACCACGTCGATGCCCGCGATGCGAACCCGGCCGCTGGTGGGCAGCGTGCGGGTGGTGGCAATGGAGATGGTGGTGGTTTTGCCGGCGCCGTTGGGGCCCAGCAGGCCGAAAATCTCGCCCTGCTTCAGCTCCAGATCGATGCCGTCGACAGCCACCACGCGCAGCTTCGACGCGTAAATCTTGGTCAGGTTTTCAATTTCAACAATCAAGTGTTTCACCGGCGCGGGAAGGGAAGTCGGTACATATTCAAGACTATCGCATCGGAGCATCCTGCCTGAATAAGCAAGTTAGCCCGTTCCGGTCCTTGGTTGAGGAGCGGAACGGGCTAACAGTTGAAGCGCGCGGAATCCTGCCGGGCTATTGGCCGGTTCCGGAGAGCGCCACGGAAGAGGTTGCGGCGGGGTTGTTGGCGGTGATGGCGAGGCTGGCAGTTTCCGCGCCGGTGGCCGTGGGAGCGAACTGGACGAGGACGATGCAACTGGAGCCGGGGGCCAGCGTGGCGCCGCAATTGTTGACCTGGGCAAAGGAGGCAGCCCCCGTGCCGCCGAGCGCAATGGAGGTCAGGTTCAGGGGCGTGGTAGTGCTGGAGTTTGTCAGGGTGACGGCCTGCGCAACGCTTGTGGTCGCGTGCGTCACGGAACCGAAGCTCAGCGTGGTGGAGGAGAGCGTGAGCACCGGAGCGGCAGCACCAGTTCCGCTCAGCGATACGGTTTGGGTGGTGGGCGATGCATTGTCGGTGAAGACCAGGCTTGCGGAAAGACTGCCCGAGGCGGTGGGAGCGATGCGGACCAAGACGGTGCAATTGGCTGCGGCAGCCAGCGAGGCGGGGCAGTTGCTCATCTTGGTGAAAGAGGTTGGATTGGTTCCGCTCAGCGTGATGGAGGAGAAGGACAGCGGGCCAGTGCCGGAGTTGCTGAGGGTGATGGCCTGGGCCGGACTATAGCTGATGTTGTTCGTGGTGCTGACAGCGGTGACGGGGAAGCTCAACGAGGTAAGCGAGAGCTTGACGGCCGGTGGTGGAACGACGCCCGTTCCGCTGAGCGCGACGGTCTGTGGAGAGCCTGTGGCGTTGTCCGCAATGCTGAGCGTGGCTGAGAGCGCAGCGGCAGCGGCAGGTTTGAAAGTGACCGAAACCGTGCAAAAAGCGCTGGCCGCCAGTGACGCGCCGCAGGTGTTGGTCTGGGTGAATGAAGAAGCGTTTGTGCCGCCAATAGTAATGCTGGAGATGGTCAGTGCGGCAGAGCCGGAATTTTTCACGGTCACGGTCTGCGCGGCGGAAGATGCGCTGACTGTAGTCGAAGCGAAGGCCAGACTGGTGGGCGAAAGGCTGGCTGCCGGTGCTGACACTCCAGTGCCGCTCAAAGTCATAGACTGCGGTGTGTTGGGGGCGTTGTCGTTGAAGCTGAGAGTAACTGAGAAGGTTCCTGCCGCGGTGGGGTTGAAGGTAAACGTGGTGAGGCATGAGGCGCCGGCCGCCAGCGAACCGCTGCACGAGCTGGCTCCATGGAAGAGTACATTGCTGCTTCCCGTGATTGTGGGGCTGCTGGTGAAAGTCAGTGTCGCCGTTCCGGTGTTGGTGAATGTGACGGTTTGCGAGGCCGATGCGGCGCCGACCGTGGTCGCCGGAAAGGTGAGGCTGGAAGGCGAAACGGAGGCTGTAATGGTTGGAGGAACTGTTCCGGCGCCGCTGAGCGCAACCGTCTGCGCGGTGTTGGCGGCGTTATCGGCAAAGCTGAGCGTTGCCGACAGCGAGCCAGCCACGGTGGGTTTGAAGGTGACCTGGATGGTGCAGGATGCGCTGGCCGCCAGCGACGCGCCGCAGTTGTTGGTCTCAGAGAACGAGGACGCGTTTGTGCCGCTGATGGTGATGCCGGAGATGGTCAGCGCGGCGGTTCCTGAGTTGGAGAGCGTGACGGATTGCGCGGCGGAAGAGACATTGAGATTGGTCGATGCGAAGGCGAGGCTGGCAGCCGAGAGTCTGGCCGCGGGGCCAGAAAATCCGGTTCCAGCGAGGGCGGCGGTCTGCGGAGAGCCGGTGACGTTATCGGCAAAGTTGAGCGTCGCCGAGAGCGCGCCAGTTGCAGCGGGCTTGAAGGTGACTGTGACGGTGCAGGAGGCGCTGGCCGCCAGCGAAGCGCCGCAGTTGTTGGTCTGCGAAAACGCAGATGCGTTGGCGCCGCTGATGGTGATGCCGGAAAGGGTCAGCGCGGCGGTTCCAGAATTGGCAAGCGTAATAGTTTGCGTGGCGGAAGAAGCGCCGGCATTGGTGGTTGAAAAGGTGAGGCTGGTGGGCGTGAGAGTGGCCTGCGGAGCCAGAGGTGCGGATACGAGGAGGGCCAGGCCTTCACAACATTGGCGACGTTGAGCGAGCCGAGGCCGGTGGCTTTGTCGTAGCCGGTCGTAGCGGCGTAGCCGGGCAGGATTCCCAGCTTGTCGCCGGCGGTTTGCGCCGTGCAGTTCACCGAGCCCGCAAAGCAGGGAGCGGCGATAGTGCCGGTGTCGATGTCGTTAAAGAGGCAGCCGCCCGAGTTGGTTGCTGTTTCCGCGCTGCAACTGGAGTAGGTTTGCTTGGCGGCCAACCCGTAGAGCACGGCATTGGGGTTGCCCTGCGGGGAGCCGGCCTTTTGGTTGATGAGCGCCATAACGCCGGCCATCACCGGGCTGGAGACCGAGGTTCCGCCTACGGCCATGGAGAACGCGTTGGCGGGATAGGTGCATGGAATGGGGCTGGTGTATCCGGGCGGCTGTGTATCGCAAATCAGATAAGCGACGCCCATGAAACCGGCGGAAGCGAAGAAGGAAACATCGGGGACGGTGCGCTTGTCGGTAGAGACAATACCGGTAACGCCTGTTTGCCAACTGGGCTTGGGATAGCCGCCGCCGCACGAGGAAGGGGTGTAATTAGAGGAGGTGGTGCAGTTGCTGACGCCGCCCGAGCCGCCCACCGGCGGGATCAGCTCGTCATACAGGCCGCTGTTGATGCCATCATTTGTCAGCAGGTAATTGGCCCACTTCTCGGCACTGTAATTCACGCCTAACTGGCTGTTGAAGCTGCTGATCACAAACTGATTGGTAACCGTATCGTTCCAGGGAACCTCGGGGATGTAACCGGTGGCGTTGGACATATTGGTGCCGCTGTTGGTGCCGCTCCAACTGGAGTTGCTGGAGTTGAAGTCGGTGCCGCCAACAGAGACGTTATAAGGTGTGCTGGTCATGCCGCTGACGGTAGTGCCGTATTGGGCAGCATAGTCGGTGGAGGGGTTGTAGTTGCCATCGTCGCAGACCGCTGCGCCGGAGTCGCCCGAGCTGACGAAGACGGCGATTCCCTGGCTGTAAGCCTGCTGCCAGAGATTCAGATACTCCTGGTTTCCGGCGGTTCCCATCCACAATTCGCACTCGCCGTAGCTGACGCTCATGATCTTGGCGACATTGTTGCTGATGATGTAGCTCTCGCTGGCATACAAGGCGTCGGTGGTCTGGCTGGTCTGGCTGGAAGTGACCAGCACAATGGACGCGCCGGGAGCCGCGCCACCCGACCACTCGACGTCCAGCGTATTCTCAAAGCGGTCGTCGAGCAGGGCGGTGGTGCCGGGATCGGAGTTGGTGATGATGACCTTGGGCACATTGGCGGGCAATCCGGTGGCCGCGCGGAAGGTGGCTACATCGCTGAGCACGATGTTGCTGGTGCCGGCGATGGCGATGGTTTGTCCCGCGCCGTTGATGGGCGACGAGGCGGTCCACAGGGATTTGTAGTTGTAGATCGTCGCCATGTCGTAGGGCACGAGCAACTGGTAACCGCTGTCCGCGTACTCCGGCTTTGGGCTGGCAAGACCATTGAGGTTTATGGAGCCAACCTCCTGGCTGCCGGATTGAGACAACCTGGGCAGACTCGAAGCGTCGCTGGCATGCGTCCACTTTCCGGAAGAATTGCGGTTGAGCGTCGGACCGGTGTGATGTTGCGCCTTGGGAAAGAAGTTATGCAGGGCCTTGACGCCGGTAACCACGGGTGTGAGCGCCGCAGGAATCTGGATATCGCTCATGTTGGCGATATGCGCGACGCCATTGGACTGAATGGCGTGCATCTCGGTGTGGAAGGCGGCCTCGACCTGCCCGGAGTTGCCGCTGAAGCGGATGGAGGTGCGCGCGGGCGGAATTTCCTGGATCGTGAATCCATAACTCTGAAGCCAGTTGGTCACCGCATCCAGATCGGCCTGGGAGACGCCGTAGGCGGCGCCAAACTCCTGCGGGGTAAGCCAGTGGTGATACTCCGGCGAGGAGGGATCATTCTGCGCTTCATTGAAACTCTCGAGCGCGGCCTGCTGGGCAGCAGAGCGATTCAGCACCAGAATCAGATCGCCCATCGGGGACGCGGATGAAAGGCGGCCATTGTCGATGGCGTTGCGGACGGCCGGATGCGTGCTGCCGTGGATGGTTGCCAGATTGGCGTCGTCGATGCGATCCAGAATCCGGTCGGGGATACTCTCCGGAGATGGAGAGGAGGCGGGGGTCTGGCCTTGCGCCCGTACCGCCGGCCACAGAGCGAGCAAGGCAAACATCATCAGCAGAACCAGCGTGACTTCGCCGAGCAATGCGAGAGAACGAAACGGACGCAGGCCACACTGTGACGGACCGGAATCAGATAGGTGCAGAGGGCGCACGGGAACTCCTTAACTTTGCCTAGGCAGATTTATGAGAATCAACTAAGCCCCTTATCGCTGAATTCTGGCCACTGCATTAGCGAAATCTAAGCCTTGACGTTACCATTGCGCGTTACTGTCGTTATGTATGACTGCACAGATTCTTCCCAGCGCCGCAACTCGCAGGCAGACATTCCAGCTTCTTGTGGAAATTCAGGGTTAACCGGTACGTAAGGAAGGATTTACGGCCTTATGGCAAACTATTGATAGGCTGTATTCCTTCCGCGCAAAAATGCGCCATCGTATCTTAATTCCCCTGCACAGGAAGGAAGTTGCCGTGTTACAGTGAGTTAGCTCTTTGACCCCGTTTTCTTATCCCCCAATAAGAGCGAAGCTGGCTGACCAGAAACAAGACGCTGAGAGAAGCCCTGCGCGGACCGGAAGTAGATTCACAAAGTCCGGCATATGCCTCCACGGCATGAATCATGGCCAGCTAATTGCAACTGATATTCCGCGGCAGGAGCGGAAAATTTTTCAGCAGGCTTGCATAGTTTCTGCATGTGTCCGCGCTCACGGAAACGCGCGGGCTCGGTCCTGTACGTGAGGTTCCGGAATGAGCGAGAAATCAGCCTCTGATCAACCAATTATTCTATTTGCCGAGGAATGTGATCGCGGAATCCTGCGCGAAGAGAATCAGGACGCCGTGCTCCATGTGAGCATCGCCACTGGGGGATCTGCTGCTGGTGGCCGACGGCATCGGCGGGTACACCGGAGGAGCCACCGCATCGCGGATGGTCGTAGAGAATTTTTACTCACATCTGGCGGGCTTGCCGCAGGATTATCCAGTCGATAACGCGCTGCGCGGGGCTGCGGCGCGCGCCAATACGCAGATCCTGGCGGCGGCCAGCATACCCGGCACGCCAAACCACAAAATGGGTTCCACGGTGGTGGTGGCTGTGGTGCAACAGCAGGCCGACGGAACCAGCGCGTGGATCGGCCACATCGGCGATAGCCGCGCATACCTGATACGTGCCGGCCGCCTGCACCGCCTCACCACCGATCACTCCGCTGTGCAGGCCCTGCTCAGCCGCAACCTGATTACCCCGGAAGAGGCTCAAAACCATCCCGACGCCTCGGTATTGACCCGCAGCCTGGGTCAACAACCCGAGGTGGAGATCGACATTGAGCAGCACCCCCTAGCTGTTGGCGACACGCTGCTGCTGTGTTCCGACGGCCTGTGGGGATTCGTTCCTGAGCAGGATATTGAGAGGACAGTGGACGCTCCAGGCATGACGTTGAATACCGTCGCGCATAGTCTGCTGGAAATGGCCCTGACGGCAGGCGGTAGCGACAATATCGGCATCGAAATGGCGCGCGTGGTGGGACTTCCCAAAGCGCACTCTTCCACCCCGTCCTCTCCAGAACACGTCAACCACCACGTGGTACTCTGGGTTGTTCTGACAGTGTTTATGATGGCCTTTGCGGGCTTCTGCGTGATCGCCTACTTTGCCTTATTTCACCACTGATCGCACGCCCAGGAGGCAGTTCATGAGGCAATGAGCTGGCATCTCCGGGCTTGCTGCATGACCTTGTGTTTCTATGCGTTCCATCGCGCCGCCATATTCCAGCCAGGGGGACCTCCTGATGAAAGAAGTTGTGATCGTTTCAGCAACGCGTATCCCAGTGGGCAAGTTTCAGGGATCGCTGCAAAGCTTTTCAGCTCCGCGGCTAGGAGCGCTGGTGGTGCGCGAGGCAGTGCGCCGTGCCGGTGTCGAGCCCACCCAAATCGACGAGTGCATCATGGGCTGCGTGTTGCAGGCCGGCCTGGGCCAGAACCCCGCGCGCCAGGCGGCGCTCTATGGCGGCTTGTCGAATCAGGTAGCCGCGCTGACCATCAACAAGGTCTGCGGCTCAAGCCTGAAGGCCGTGGCGCTGGCTGCGCAGGCAATCCAGACGGAAAACGCAGAGATGGTCGTGGCCGGCGGTATGGAGTCGATGAGCAACGCCCCCTACCTGCTGCCCCAGGCCAGATCCGGCTATCGCATGGGAAACGGCGTACTGGTGGACGCCATGATCCAGGACGGCCTGTGGGAGGTCTACAACAACTTCCACATGGGCGTGGGCGCGGAGAAGATCGCGGCGAAATACGGCATCAGCCGCGAGGAGCAAGACGCCTTTGCGGCCGAATCGCACCGCCGCGCCGCTTTAGCCACGGCGCAGGGTTTTTCCGGGACGAGATTCTGCCGGTGGAGATTCCGGCAGCCAAAAAAGGCGCGGCGCCGACGATCTTTGCAGCCGACGAGTCGATCCGCCCCGAGACAACCGTTGAAATCCTGTCCCGGCTCAAGCCGGCCTTTCAGGAGGGAGGCACAGTGACGGCGGGCAACGCTCCCGGCGTGAGTGACGGCGCCGCTGCCCTGGTGGTCACCAGCGCCGAGCGGGCTCGCGAACTGGGTCTCGCGCCGCTGGCCGTGATTCGCGCCCAGGCCACCAGCGGCGGCGAGCCGGAGTGGTTCGGCCTGGCGCCCATTGAAGCCGTGCGCAAGGTGGCGGCCAAGGCCGGCTGGCCGCTGGACAGCGTGGATCTCTTCGAGCTGAACGAGGCCTTCAGCGTGCAGGCGCTGGCGGTAAATCGCGAACTGGGCCTGGACCCGGCCAAGGTCAACGTGCATGGCGGCGCTGTGGCCATCGGCCACCCCATCGGGGCCAGCGGCGCGTGCGTGCTGGTCATGCTGCTGTATGCCATGAAAAGGCTGGGCAAAAGCAGGGGCATCGCCGCGCTGTGCCTGGGCGGCGGCAATGCCGTGGCGCTGGCCGTCGAGCGAGGCTAATCGCAGACCGGCATGTCGATCGGGAAAGTCAGCCGCCGGCATTGTCTTCCGGCGCTGCGACAGGCTCGGTACCGGATTCCGCCTGGGCCGCAAGCTGGGCCGTAAAGAAGGCGTCCACCTGGGCCAGCACCTCGGCCCCGGTGCGCGCGTGGTAGATGGCTGCCCGCAGCTTGGCTCCGCCCGCCACGCCGTGCGTAAACCAGGTGGCAAACTGCTTCATCTTGCCGGAGGTTTCACCCAGCCGCGCGGCCTTGGGCAGATCCTTGGTCGCCTCAGCCTCGTCCAGCAGCATCTGGAAATAGGCGCGGATCATGCGGTAGCGGTCTTCCACCGTGGGCCGTTCATAGCTGCCGGTGGCCGTGTACTGCGCAATCTGCCGGAAAATCCAGGGGTTCGACGGCGCGGCGCGGCCAATCATCACCGCGTCGCAGCCGGTTTGGGCCACCATGGCCGCCGCGGCTTCCGGAGTGCGAATGTCGCCGTTGCCGATGACCGGAATCTTCACCGCCTGCTTGACCTGCGCGATCCACTCCCAGCGCGCCTGGCCGCTGTAGCCCTGCTCGCGGGTACGGGCGTGCAAGCGCCACGCCGTTCAGCCCCTCGGCCTCGGCCATCCGCGCCAGTTCCAGGCAGACAATCTCGTTGTCGTTCCAGCCCATGCGGAATTTCACGGTGAAGGGAATGGTCACCGCCTTGCGCACGGCGCGGAAGATTTCGCCAATGCGCGGCAGGTCGCGCAGCAGGCCCGAGCCGCCGTTGGAGCCGACGACCCGCTTGGCCGGGCAGCCCAGGTTCAGGTCCACCAGGTCGAAGCCGGTCTCCTCGACAATGCGCGCCGCCTCGGCCAGCGTCTCCGGATTGGCCCCGAAGAGTTGCGCGCCGATGGGGTGCTCGTCGTCGTAGAAGGTCAGATAGCGCCGGCGCTTGGTCTCCCGCATGCGGGCCAGGCCGTCGGCGGAGGTGAACTCGGTCATCAGCAGCCCGCAGCCGGATTGGGCGTTGGTGACGGCGGCGTCGATGGACGAGTTGGCTGGAGTTGTATCGAGGCGCGGCAGCCGTGAACAAACTGGCGTGGCGGATGAAGCGGCGGAAGACGGTGTCCGTGACGCCCGCCATGGGAGCCAGCACCGTGGCCGGAGCCACCACGACATTGCCCAGGCGCACCTCGGCCGGCACGCGCGCCTCGGCGGGCATGGCGTGCTCCCTGGGGTTGTCCCAGTCCTTCTTCACGGTAAAGCCCTTGCCGGCCATAAAAACCTTCGAGTTGCTAAACGAAGTTGGGCCTCCGCCATGGCGGAGGCCCAATCGTACCTGTGCCGGTTGCCAGAGCGCGGTTACTTGGCTGCTGCTGCTTCCTTGGCTCCGTCGGACTTGGCAAACTTGCGGCGGAAGCGCTCCACGCGGCCTGCCGTGTCCACCAGGCGCTGCTTGCCGGTAAAGAACGGGTGGCAAACCGAGCAGATTTCCACGTGAATGTCGCCCTTGTGGGTCGAACGGGTCTCAAAATTGTTTCCGCAGGCGCACTTGACCCGCACCGCGGCGTAGTTGGGATGAATCTTTTCCTTGGGCATCTCTCGAAGACAAACCTTTCCTGCAATCGTTCTTTCTATTGTAGGGGGATTGGGGCGGTTTAGCAATTGCGCGGCGCGTCTATCTGCTGCCAGCGCCTTCTCGATCCCCGCCTCCACCAGCGGCGCCATCACCGCATAGCCGGCCGGCAGCGGATGCACGCCGTCCTTGCTCAGCGTGGCGGGCAGCCCGTCGCGCTCGTCCTTCATCGCCGAGTGGAAGTCCACGTAGACGTAGCCCTTCTCGGCCGCGTAGGCCTTCATCCAGGCGTTGATGGCCAGAATCTTCGGCGCGGGCGTCAGTCCCGGCCTCCACCGGTAATCGAAGGCCGGCAGAATCGAGCAAAGCACCACGCGGATGTGGTTGGCCGTGGCCAGATCCGCCATCGAGGCCAGGTTGTCTTCAATCTGCTCCAGCGTCTCCGGCCCGGTGTTGCCGGCGATGTCGTTGGTCCCGGCCAGAATCACCACCACCTTCGGCTTCAGGGCGATCACGTCCTGGCGGAAGCGCACCAGCATCTGCGGCGTGGTCTGGCCGCTGATGCCGCGGTTGATGTACGGCTTGCCGGGGAACGAGCCCTGCGGGCCGGTAAAATGCCAGCCCTCGGTGATCGAGTCGCCCATGAAGACCACGCGGTTTTCGCCCGCGGCGGGCGGCGGCAGGGCCAGCATCGGCCTCCTTGAACTTCGCCAGCCAGCCAAAATCCACCTTCAACAGCTCATCGTGCTTCCTCCAGTAGTCGTTGTCTGGATGAGGCGCGGGCGTGGCCGCAGCCGGGCTGCGCGGACGCCAGGCGTGTGCCTGCGCAGGCGCTGGAGCCTGGGTCTCCGGCTTGCTTCCGGGCTCCTGGCCCCGCATCCCGGCTGGAACGAGCAGGCAGCAAAGGGCAAATCGCGGCGAACATACGTGCGCAAGGTAGATTCGATTCACGGCTGGGTCTCCATTCTTCAGCGCAAGTCTGAAAAGCGATTCTATCGCGCATCCGATACTCGATTGTAGGCAATTGCACCCGAAGATGGCCAAGGCTTTTTCCACATTAAGGTCACCCGAAGCGCACCGCGCGCACCGGCGGCCTTTGCGCTAGGCTTGAATCGCAGATGAGTGACATGCACGATCTGCGATGGAGTGGGGCTGGTGCGGGTGGTCAACGACGCAGGGCCAATGGGTCTCGCGCGCCTGCGAGTGCCAGGAGATGGAGCGCGAGGAGCGCCGCCTGGCCGCGGCGCACATCCCCGAGCGCTACCGGCATTACACCCTGGACGGCTTCGAGACGGCCTTTCGCGGCGCCGACTCCTCGCTGAGCCGCGCGCACCTGACCGCGCGCAAATTTGTCGAGGCCTATCCGGTGGACACCGCCGGCAAGGGGCTGCTCTTCACCGGCTCCATCGGCGTGGGCAAGACCCACCTGGCGGTGGGCGTGCTGCGCCGGCTGGTGGTGGAGCGCGGCGTCCACGGCCTCTTCTGCGACTACCGCGAGCTGCTCAAGAGCATCCAGAACAGCTACAACCCGCAGGTGCAGACCACGGAACTGGAACTGCTGCAGCCGGTCTTTGCCGCCGAGGTGCTGGTGCTGGACGACCTGGGCGCGCAAAAGCCCAACGAGTGGGTGTGGGACACGGTGGCGCTGATTCTGAATACCCGCTACAACGACAAGCAGACCACCATCATCACCACCAACTACCCCGACCTGCCGGCCGGCGCAGGTTTCAAGGCCGATGAGAAGGGCGACAAGCCCGCCAAGAACGAGGACACCCTGGGCGACCGCATCGGCGACCGCATGAGGTCGCGGCTAGCCGAGATGTGTGTGGGCGTGGAGATGAAAGGCGAAGATTTTCGGCAGACCGTCAAGCGCGCGCAGATTTGGGTGACCACCTGCGGCGGGGCCAGACGCGTTCAGCCGTTTCCGTCAAAAAATTAGCAGGTGAGAGACGAGTGTACTGTTACGACACACTCGGGTTAATTGAGCGACACTGCTTGCTGTATTGTATCGATACAATCAGGGTGAAAATTTCATAAGGCAATGCGGAATATTGTAGCGTTCCGGGGCAATTGTATGATTTTGATACAGTCGCCACAGAAAGGAATCCATGCGCAAATCTCTGGAAGCAATCAGCCTGGGAGCCTTGGCTTTTATCGTCTGGATCACCTGGCAAGCGCTCTATGGAGCGAAGCAACTGCCGGCGAGGATTGCAGTTCACTTCGACGCAGCCGGAAACCCCAACGGCTGGGGCACGCCCTCCAATCTGCCGTTGTTGCCGGTTGTGGCGGCGGCGATCTATCTGTTCCTGACATTGGTGACGCGGTTTCCTGCGTCCTTCAACTATCCGGTCGAGGTCACGGCAGAAAACCGGCCCCGGTTGGAGGCGCTGGCCCTCGAGATGATTGCCTGGCTCAAGACGGAGATAGTCTGCCTCTTTGCATGGATTCAGTGGGTGATCATTGAAATGGCGCGCCGAGGCCGGGGCGACCTTTCATTTCTGGCGCTGCTGCCGGTCTTTCTTGTGACGATCTTTGGGACCGTCGCCTGGTTCATCGTGGCCATGCGCCGGACGGCGCGCTCCGGATCAGGCTCATAGCTTCCGGCCGCGCCCGTCAAGTAGCAGGTTCCAGCCATCAAAAGATCCACAGGCTTGCCAGCACCAGTAGAATGGCGGCGACCGTGAAACCCTGGTACACAAGATCCTCTGTCTGCCGGGAGAGCCTTTGCTCGCCGGGGGGCGTTGCCATGGGGATGGATGCGGTTGGGGAATAGTTCTGCATCGCTGGCCTGCCTTTCATTGCCTTACGGCTAGGGTTACGATTCTGGAGCCATCCGGTTCTCTCGCCTGCCTACTTAGACTAGCGAGATTTCCGTAAGATGCGAGTCAAAGATTAAAACCGAATAAAGATTGACGCTGATTTACCTATCGGTCGAGAAGGGAAAAGCATCTGTCTTACAAAAGGAATGGGACATTCCTTCGGTAACGGGCGCATAACTGCCCTAGCGGAGATTGCTTTAGAACGAGTTTCTTTTCAGGAGGGGTAAACAGGTCAGACGCCCGGTGGACCTGGCTACGGATGTGTTCTGGCTGTCGCCGCCGGGCTGGCCCTGAGCCAGGAATATGTAGACGCCCCCGGTCACGGCATGCTCAATGAGCGATCCAGCTTCCAATCCAGGCCACGGCGCGAGCAATAGGGCCTAGTCGGCGCGGCATCATCTCCACTACCCATTCCGGCGGGACATCTTCGCCTCCAGTGGAGTAGGTTGAGGTAAAAGGGGTATAGTTTGTGCGCTGCGTCTGCTCGCTTTTAAGTATGCCGGCCACTATGGGATCGTTGCCCTCGCCCCTGGCGGCTTTTTCATACTCCTCTGCTTGTTCTCGCTTTGCGATCGCCAGATCCGTTAACAACCGGGCCTCTTCCTGCCGATCATCGGCCTCCGCCTCGTGTGCGCGCGCAAGCAGGTTTTTGGCCTCCTTGTGGTAGAGCTGTGCAATTTCGAGGAACTCGCCAGCCGGCGATCTGCCCAGGAATGTGTAAGCTGGCGGTTGATCCTGAGGGCTGTTATCTGGCATCATTCCTCCTGGCCGGAATCACCCATGATATATCTAGATTATCGTTGATTAGGGAGCCCACTCTATTATTTCTCAAATTGCGTGTAGATGGGAAACTTCTTCGCTAACCGGTGTAAAATTTCGCCCATGAGTAACGTGTCCCGGATTTGCCCCTCCCGCAGAGAAAGAAACGCGCAACTGGCTGCCGTTGGCGATTGGCAGCGGCGGGTATCCTGCTGGCTGGCGCAGCTCTCATCATGAGCCTGGAACACGGAAACGCCCGCGGCAAGGCCACAATCATGCCGATCAACACGCCCCAGGACCCCTACGCAGGCAGCCTCTCGCTGACCCGCCTGGCCATGAGCGAATCCGGCAACATGGCCGGAGGCAAGCTCACCTACCTGGACGGCCACATCGCCAACCAGGGCGCCCGCACCGTCACCGCCGATTACCGTGCAGGTGCTCTTCCGCGATTTCGCCCACGAAGTGGCGCAGAACGAGACCCAGCCGCTCAAGCTCATCCGCGTGCGCGAGCCCTACATCGATGTGGAACCGGTCTCCGCGGCCCCGTTAACCCCCGGAAGCGAGAAGGAGTTTCGCCTGATCTTCGATGGGGTTACGCCCCACTGGGACGGCGCTTACCCGGAGATTCGCATTCTCCGCGTGGAGACGAAGTAGGCGATTTTACTTCGCGGAGCGCCTGGTTGCCCTCTTTTTTGCGCCGCAGTGTCCAATGAGATAGGAGCCTATTTCTAGAGGAGGCGTGTGCCATGGGCAATCACAAGGCAGGTTTTACGGTAGTCCATATCATTGCGGCCTTCGGCGCCTGTTTTGCGGTGCTGATGCTTGTCTTTGCGGCTTTGGCTGCGGCGCAGGAGGCTGCGGATACACAGCCAAAAATCAGCGAGCAGCCGCTCACCGCAGAGCAGCTTGCCGTCTACCGAGTTGTTCTGCACGGCTGGATGGAAAACGAGGTGAGCTCGATCAACCTGTCCATCCAGACGATCCCATTTCCCACCAGCGGAGCCTTTGATGCCGGCGATTGCGGCAAAGAACTGGACCTGGAGCCGGTTGTGCCCGGCGTAGTGCATCGCTTTCGGCCCGCCGACCTCCCGCAGTTGGGATCGGACAAAATCGGCCTCGTCGATCCGGAACAGCAACGGAAAGAGGTTGCGGAGAACGACCCTGGGAAAACCATCGGAGAAGGCCGGTCGATTGAAGACGCGGTCCGCAACGGCTTCGCCCACGGCCTGGTCACCGTGAGCGAGATTCGCTTCGACAAGGGAGCACAAGCACGCCATCGTCTCCTACGGCTTTTTCTGCGGCTCGTTGTGCGGCAACGGCGGAACCGTCATCTTGGAGAAGGCGGATGGCGCATGGCAGCGCAAGAGCCAATGCTCCAACTGGATTTCGTAGGACTCCCGGAATAAACGAAGGGGACGGGCTGAAGCCCGTCCCTTTCAATGTTCAGCGCCGGTTATCTTGCTGGTTTCACCGGGGCTGCCGTACCGGCCTTATTTTTGTTCTTGCTGCTGTTTATCCTGGCCCTCGGGGGGCTTGGAGAGATGCAGCTTGCTCATCTCCTTGGCGCCCACCGAGGGATCCTCGGGCGTTACCTTGATGCCCGTCCCCATCGGCTCCGCGGTCCATTTCAGGAAATAGGTCTTGCCTGCCTCGGCCTCGAAACGGATCCGCTCGTTCTCCTTCTTTCTGGACTCGGCCAGCGCCGCGCCGACGGACTGAGTTATGCCTCCGTAGTACATGTCCGGCACTCCGGAGACGACCACCGTGCCCGGCAATACCTCCATGAAAGCGTATTCGCTATTGAGGAGCTTGGCCAGAAAGACGCCGTTGACATAGAGATGATCATGAGAAGCGGAGCCCGTAAATCTGTATACGCGGTATATACAGACAATCGCTTTGCCGGGGGACGGCGCGGGCAACACGGCAGGGGCGTCCTTTGCTGCCGCTACTGGAGGTGTGCCGTTAAGAACCAGAGCGCAGCATGCAAGCAGGATGATGATGGCTAAGTGGAATGCGCGCCTGATGCGGCAATCCCGGGCAATACCGCTGAGAACAGCGTGATGCATTTGAGTGCTCCTTTGCAGAAGAAATAAAATCAGCGAACATATTACCGGGATTTCCATAAAATCGTCAACCGCCGAACTTTCGCTTTGAGCGCAGCGTTATCTTGTCTCGATAACACGCGGGGAACTGTGCGTAGACCGTCCAGCCCGGTAAAATCAACCTTGTATGCATACCGCCAACCCCGCCGCCGGAAATATCCCCCAAGCCAGCCTCGATGGCAGCCGCTTTGTGCGCGCCTGTCTGCGCCAGCCCGTGGACCGCACGCCGGTCTGGTTCCTGCGCCAGGCCGGCCGCTATATGCAGGAGTACCGCGAGGTCCGCAAGCACCACACGCTGGTGGAGATCTGCAAGCAGCCGGAGCTGGCCGCCGAGGTCACCATCACCGCCGCCGAAAAGCTGGGCGTGGACGCGGCCATCATCTTTGCCGACCTGCTGTTGCCGCTGGAGCCGATGGGCCTGGACTTCGAGTTTCAGGCTGGCGAGGGGCCGGTGGTGCATCACCCGGTCCGCACCGCCGACGATGTGCGCGCCCTGCGCACCGACCGCGCCGCCGAGCTGGCTTATGTGGCGCGGGCCATCGAGAAGGTGGCCGCGCACTTTCGCAACAGGCTCGGAATCATCGGATTTTGCGGCGCGCCCTACACGCTGGCCAGCTACATGATCGAGGGCGGCGGCTCGCGCAACTACATCCACACCAAGCGGATGATGTACTCGGAGCCCACTGCGTGGCGCAGCCTTTTGGACAAGATCGTGGTGGTGCTGACGGAGTATTGCCGCCTGCAGGTCGAGCGCCGGCGCGGATGTCATCCAGATTTTCGACAGTTGGGTGGGCTCGCTCTGCCTGGCCGACTATCGCGAGTACGCCTTTGAGGCCTCCAAGCGCCTGGTGCGCTCCGTCCAGCAGATGGGCGTGCCGGTGATCTACTTTGGCGTGGAGACCGCGGGGCTGCTGAGCGAGATGGCCTCGACCGGAGCGGACGTGATCGGCCTGGACTGGCGGCAGCCGCTCGACGTGGGCTGGAGCGCCGTGGGCCACAGCTCATGCGGTGCAGGGGAACCTCGATCCCATCACGCTTTTTGCGCCGCTGGAAGTTCTGGAGCAGCGCGTCCACGAGATTCTGCGCGCCGCGAACGGACGCCCCGGCCACATCTTCAACCTGGGCCACGGCATTGTTCCCACCACGCCGGTTGAGAACGTGCAGGCCGTGGTGCGCATGGTGCGCGAGTTCCGGCTGGAGGAATCCGGCGAAGGCAATGGCTAAACAAGCCGTCCTCCTGCTGGCCCACGGCACGCCCGAGACCGTCGAGCAGATTCCCGAGTACCTCAGCAACGTGACCGGCGGCCGGCCGCTGCCGCCTGAGGTCGTCGAGGAGATTCAGCGCCGCTACGCGCTCATCGGCCACAGCCCGCTGACGGAAATCACGATTGGAACAGGGCCGACTGGTCGAAGTCGGAACTGGCCGCCATCGGCGGCGAGTCCGTTCCCGTCTACGTCGCGAATGCGCAACTGGCATCCCTATATTGCCGATGTCGTCCGGCAGATGCGCGCTGACGGCGTGGAAGAAGCCGCGGTCCTCTGCCTTGCGCCGCAGAACTCGCGCACCAGCGTGGGCCTCTATCGCCGCGCTGTGGAAACGGCGATTGCCGCCAGGCCGGTCTGCGCATCGACTTTACCGAGGGCTGGGCGCAGCATCCGCTGTTGATCGACGCATTTGCCGAGCGGCTCCGCCCGGCCTGGAGCAAGCTCAGCGCGGAGGTGGGCGCGCCGGTTCCCGTGCTGTTTACGGCGCACAGCGTTCCCACCCGCACCATTCAAGCCTCCGAAGGCCAGCCCGCCGACCCCTACGCCGAGGAGGCCCGGCGCACGGCGGAGCTAGTGGCCGCGCGCGTGCCGGAGATTCCGCAATGGTTCTTTCGCCTTCCAGAGCCAGGGCGCCAGCGGAGGACCGTGGATTGGACCCACGGTTGAAGAGACGCTTCAATCCATCGCCGCCTCGGGCGCAAAGGCGGTCTTGCTTCAGCCCATCGGCTTTCTCTGCGATCACGTCGAAATCCTCTACGACGTGGATATTCTCTTCCGCGAGTTTGCCAGAAAGCTGAATCTCCGGCTGGAGCGGCCGGAGTCGTTGAACGCCTCCATCCCTGCTTGCCAAAGCCATCGCCGATCTGGCGCGGCAGGGGCTCAAGCGCCTCAAAACACGCAGGCAATCCTGACCAACGAACACAGCCATCACCTGGCTCGATATTTGGCTGGTATTCTCTTGGGAGGGATTCTGCGGAAGGTTGGTTGCGGGGGCTGGATTTGAACCAGCGACCTTTGGGTTATGAGCCCAACGAGCTACCGGGCTGCTCCACCCCGCAAATACAGTTTACCAACTTGTCGGATGGGGGTCAAATGAGATTCTTGCTCAGGCGGCCGCGCCGGGCGTAGCCCGCATCCGTTACACTGACGGAAATCCTGTAACGCCGGCGAGGAACCCCGCGGATGTCTCATCTTTATGTGGCTGTTTTAGCCGTCATTGTCGTTACGCTGCTATCGGTTGCGCTCTATCGCACCTCTCAGGTAAAGACCAAGGCCGATTACCTGGTTGCCGGGCGCTCGCTGCCGGCCATGGTGCTGGTGCTCACGCTGCTGAGTTCGTGGATCGGCGGCGGATCGCTCTTTGGCGGGGCGGCAAACGCCTATAAAAACGGCTTTGCCGCGCTATGGCAGCCGGCAGGGGGCTGGCTGGCGCTGCTGCTCATCTACTTTATCGCTCCCCGCGCGCGCAAATTCGCGCAGTTCACCCTGCCCGATCTGCTTGAGGTCCGCTACAACCAGACGGCGCGGGTGCTGGGCACCATTGCCATCCTCTTCGCCTACGTGGGAATCGCCAGCTACCAGTTCACCGGCGGCGGCAACGTGCTGCACCTGATCTTTCCCGAGACGGTGACGCCGGTGATGGGCACCTACATCATCGCTGCCTTCGTCATCTTCACCACGGCGCTGGCCGGGATGTCCTCCGTGGCCTACATGGACATGGTGATTGGCTCGCATGGTGACCATCATCTGCCTGATTGCCGCGCCCATGCTCTTTTGCAAGCCGGCGGCTGGGCCGGACTGCATCGTGCGCTTCCCCCGGAGTACTTTCAGTTGCTGGGCAACTACCGGATGAGTTCGGACCATGTGCTCCAGCCGGTGGGCTTCGGCGTCATCCGCGGCCTGGAATTCCTGGTGCCCACCATGCTGCTATTGCTAGGCAACCAGGTGATGTATCAGAAGTTCTTCTCCGCCAAAACGCAGCGGGACGCGCGCCTCTCGGTGGTGGGCTGGTTTTTGGGCGCCATTCTGCTGGAGACGCTGATTGTCTGCATCGCGGTCTTTGGCACGGCTCTCTACCGCTCCTCCGGCGAGGTGGCCGCCCTGCCCCATGAGATCATCCCCTACACGGCGCGCCACGGTCTGCCCGCGTTGATGGGCGCGCTGCTGCTGGGAGCGGTCTTTGCCCAGGTGATGTCGGCGGCCTCCAACTACCTCTTCTCGCCGGCCACCAACCTGGTCAACGACGTCTTCTCGCGCTACATTGCGCCAGGAGCATCGAATAAAAAGGTCCTGATCGTCTCGCGGCTGGCGGTGGTGCTGCTGGGCTGCTGGGCGCTCTACCAGTCGTTGCACGCCAAGAGCGTAATTCACACCATGCTATGGGCTTACACCATCTACGCCGCGTCGCTGACCCCGGTGGTGCTGGCGGCCTTCTTCTCCAGGCGGGTCACGGCCTGGGGCGCGGTCTCGGCTATTGGCGCGGGAACCGTGGTTACCCTGGCCTGGGACATCCAAGCAGTCAAGGACTGTTTTCCGAAAATCCTGGCCGACAACAGCGACGCCGCCATCTTCCCAGCGCTCATCGCGGCCGTTGCAGCCATGATCGTGGTCAGCCTCTTCACCCCCAAACCCACGCCGGAGCAACTGGCGCAGTTTGCGGATTAGGGCCGGGTACGAAGAAAAATTTCTCCCGGCGGCGGGAATTGGCCTTACACTGTCGGTGTAAATCCTTTCATGCCATGCCCGTCGCCCATCTGACGCTCGAAATCCGCATCGAGCACGCCCAGTCGCTCAAGGACCGGCGGCAGGTGGTGCGCTCGCTCAAAGACCAGATTCGACAGGGCTTCAACGTCTCGGTGGCGGAGATGGACGAGGCGGTGACCTGGCAGTCGGCCACCCTGGGCATTGTGGCCATCTCCCGCTCCCGCGACTACCTGCATGGGCTCATCGAAGAGGTGGAGCGCGCCGCCCGCCGCATGACCAACGAACTGGGCGCGGAGCTGGCCGACGCCTTCTGGGATTACATCGAGAGCTGACACGGAAGTTGGAAGCCGCTTGATCGGGCTTTCAAAAAGCGCGAAAATGAGGGCATTTTGGGGTTAAAACGGCATTTTTCGAGTCTAAAAAGGGGCAAAAATCGGGGTTTGCAGTTACTAATTCGTCAACAGGGCGAAAATGTAAACTGTTGATTTCGTGAATGTTACAAGCAATGGAGGGTTGAAAAAATGATTTCCACAGGGTAGGGGGGGGTGGGGGTCAGTCCGTTTTTAGTGTTTTTGACTCGTAACGGAGGGAGGCGAGCGCGACCTGAGCGGCGTAGAGGAGCTGGTTGGCCCTCTTTTCGGGAATCGCCTCAATGAGGATTCCGTGGGCGGCGCAGGCGAGGAAGTCGCGGATATTTTCATACCCGGCAAGCGGTGGCATGGCTTTGCAGTAGGCGGGATGCGCGTTGTGAGCGGCGAAGATCGAGTCTGTGCTGCTCCCCTTTGAACGTCCCATATACGCATCGTAGGCGCGCTGCCAGGCGGCACAGCAACGCTTGATGGCGGCGCGGGCTTGTTTGGCGTTGAGGTCGATTTCCGGTATAGAAATGGCCTCGGCCGGGGTGAGTTCGGTTGCGGATTCTGGCGTCATTGTGGATCCCCTTTATCAGTTGACAGTGATCAGTGGACAGTGAACAGTAAAACCCGCTGAAGCCACTTCTTAAAGTGTGCTACGGCGGAGCGTAATTATCTGCAAACAATTGCTGCGGAACTGACATTTTTTATCGAGCTGAGTGGAATTTGGTCCCCGGCCGCGATCGAATCGAAGGCCCTAGAGCGGAACCAGAGTAACAGTGTCCTTTTCAGTCTCGTGCAGGGTCGCCGCACCCTGATGGTCGCGTCGACTTGAACGCTGTGGTTTCGGGATACATCAACTCTGGTTCCGCTGTAGCGCACGGAGCTGGCCGACGCCTTCTGGGACTGCAATGAGAGCTGAAAGAACAGGGATCAGGGAACAGGGACAGGGACAGCTAAAGCCCTTCCCTGCGCGCGAACCAAATCGCTGGACTTTACCTCACACGCCGGCCGGCATGGGCCGTTCGTGAATCAGCATCCACAGCGTGCCGAATTTGTCCCGGAGCATGGCAAAACGTAAGGCGAAGAAGGTTTCCGCCATCGGCAGGATGATCTCGCCACCTTCGGAGAGCAGGGCATAGAGGCGCTCCGCTTCCTCATTGCTGTCGACGGATAGAGCAAGATAGGCGCTGCGCATCGGTTGAAAGCGGTCCGCGGGAGCGTCGCCTGCCATGATCGTCGCGTCTGCGATCCGGATGCTGGCATGGAGAACGCCCTTCTCGCATCCCGGTGGGATGTTTTTCGGCTCCGGCATCTGCTCGTAGGTCATGCTGAAGAGGACCTTTGCGCCCAGATGCTCTTCGTAGAAGCGAAGAGCTTCAGCGCAGTTGCCGCCATAGTGCAAATGGGTAGTCAGTTTCATTGCGTCGATTTTCCTTCTTGAGAATGGAATGGAATCTGGAACGGCGGGAAGGCCATAGAGATCCGTTACAGATTGGATGCAGGAAGTGCAAGCGGTGGCTCGTCCCGGTCCGATTTTCTGGTTCCACGCGCTCCTCTGCTATGCTGATTGTTTGCCCAGGCAGGAGGGAGTCATGCCGGAACACAGAGCGCGGAAGCACCATCAGGACCGTGTGGCGCAGACGTTGCGCGATGAGATTGGCGTGCTGATCGAGGGCGAGCTGGTGGACCCGCGCATCAACCTCTGCTACGTCACTGAGGTGGCGTTGAATCCCGGCGGCAAGTCGGCGCGGGTGTATGTGGCCGTGGACAGCGCCGTTCAGGACATTGCCAAGGCCGAAGAGGAGACGGTGGCTGGCCTGGAGGCTGCCAAGGGCTTTATTCGCTATGAATTAAAGGAGCGGATGGGGGTGCGCCACGTGCCCGAACTCACCTTCCTCGCCGACCGCTCGGGACGCTTCCAGGCGCGCATCGACGAGCTGATGGACCGGCATCGCAAACGGCAAAAGGCGGCCGCGCAGCAACCGCTTGCCGGGCAGGGTTCTGTGGCGGATGAGAAGGCCCTGACGGAGTAGTCTGGAGTGAAATCTGGCCTGGCCGCACCCGGAGTGGCCGCCTTGACAGGTAAAAAAGGCCCATGAGCCCATCCCAATTCCGCCCGAATCTGTTAGCCTTGAGCCTGTCGAGGCACAGTACAACTTCCGCGTTTCTAGGAAGCGCAGAACTCAAACCGAAGCGGTCAGACTCCCAATTGTTCTGACCGGAACCGGTAACGCTTGCCATTATGAAGCAAGCAATGGCTCCGTGGGAGAAGCACTGGTAGTGGACACTTTTCAAGAACCATCCGCTCCGGAAACGCCCCCAGGTTGGCGCATACGGCTGCCGCGTTGGGCCACCGTACGCGAGGCCTCCGTCTTTCTCGTTTTTGTCCTCTTTTTTCTTCTCTATGGGCAGACTCCCCTGGTGGGCGGCGACAACCTGGGCTTGGTGGGGGCCGATGAGCCTCGCTATGCGCAGATTGCCCACGAGATGCTCGACCGGTTTGACGCGGCACACACGCTCAAAAGCAAGCTGAACGCCTGTGTCACCCCCTATCTATATGGAAAGCCCTGGCTGGAGAAGCCAGCCCTTTATTACTGGCGAGCAATGTTCGTTTTCCAGGACTTCGGCGTGCATGACTGGGTGGCGCGCCTGCCCTCGGCCACCTTCGCCTTACTCATGGTGGCCCTTATCTACCTGCATATGAGGAGATTCCGCCCCGGCGGCCATCTGGACGCGGCGCTGATTACGGTGGCCTGCGCCGGCATCATCGGCTTTGCCCGCGGCGCATCCACCGATATGCAGATGGCGGCGCCATTGGCCATCGGCCTGCTGGGCTGGTACGCATGGTACGAGACCGATTCCAAGTTCTGGCTCTTCGATATTTACTTTTTCACCGGCGTGGCCACGCTGGCCAAGGGGCCTGTGGCGCCGTTTCTGGCTATCGTGATTGTGGCCGCCTTCGCCTTCCTGCGCCGCGAGTGGTCGATCCTCAGGCGCTCGTTCTGGTGGCCGGGCGTGCTGCTTTACTTTGCCATCGTGCTGCCCTGGTTCATCGCCGTGCAGCACCAGAATCCCGATTTTTTCCGCGTCTTTTTCCTGGAACACAACCTGGAGCGCTTTGCCACTGATCGCTATGAGCACCAGCATCCCTACTGGTACTACCCGGTGGTGGCGCTGCTGGCCCTGATGCCCTGGACAGTGATCGCGCTACGGGCGTTGATCGACGGCATCCGCACCTCGGTCTGCGAGTGGCGGGAACGCCATTTCAGCCGGTGCAAGCGATGCCCAAGCCAGCCCGGAGATGCTTTTCCGGAGTTTCTCGTCCTGTGGGCGCTGATTCCCATCGTGTTTTTCTCCTTCTCGCAGTCCAAGCTGCCGGGCTACATTCTGCCCTCCATCCCACCCATCACCATCCTCACCGGGGACTTTATAGCCCGGCGCCGACAGCACGGAATCCAACTCTGGGTGCTGGTGAGCCACGCCGCGGTCTGCGGCGTGATGACCATGGTGGCGCTGCTGCTGCCCTGGTTTGTGATTCATAGCCCAAAAGTGCCGCCCCTGCCCGCGCTAGAGGGCGGTCAGATACTTGCCTTTATTCGCGAGTGTGGCAGCGAATGCATCCGCATCATGCCGCCCTGGCCGGCACTCACCGTTGCTGTTCTGGCTTCGACCGGCGCGGCGCTGCTGATTATCGTCGTGGTCAAAGGCTTCGGCGCGGTGCGGTTGCGCCTGGTGACCACCGCGGTGCTGGTCGTGCTGGTTTTCTATCTTTATGGTGTCGGACCGGTCTTTGGGATACCAGCCATCGGCGCAACCAAACAGGTGGTTCATCTGCTGGATCGCTCCTACTCCGCGCGTCCACTGGCCGAGCGGCTGGCCGCCCTTGCTCCCGCCGACGAAACGATAGCCGTCTTCCGCGCCCGGCGCGATGTCGAGTACGGCCTCGCCTTCTATCGCAATCATGAGGTGGTCAACTACGCCGTAAAAGGCGTGCCGGATCAACAACACCTGCTGGTGGCGCAGGTAACCGGCAAAGGCGGTGTGGACCTGCACACCGCGGCCGCGCTCGAAGAGCTGCTGGGCGGCCGGCACTATGAGCAACTCTTCAGTTGGCCAGAGCAAGGCCTGGTGATTTACAAGGTAGACAGCAAGTAAGCTGAAAGTTGTCAGCGAGCAGAGTTCAGATTTCCTTGAAAAGCTCGTTTAGTTTGCAACAGTGGATTAATGTATGACAGTTGCGATCCCCAAAAGGCTGAAGCCCATTTTTGATTGGCCCTTAACGGTATGGCCGAAGTCGTGCCCGGGCACACATTCAGGTTGTTGATACACTCTCATACATCGATGAACCGTAATCCGCTCCCGGTTCACTGATCGCTGACTACTGTTCACTGTCGTCAGAGGAGAATCATGGCATTGGGCGCTTCCTTCGAGATCCTCGACCTGCGGCATTTTGCGGCGCCGGCGTTGCGCCCCGTGCTGGAGGCGGAGGGCGAGCTGTGGAAGCAGCGCCTGCATTGGGACTACAGCAACTCGTCCAAGCTGCTGATGCAGTATCTCGACAGCCACATGCTGCCCGGCTACGCGGCCCTGGAGAACGGCCGGATTACCGGTTATGTCTTCTGCGTCTACGAGGAGACCAAGGCGGTCATCGGCGATGTCTACGCTTTGCCAGGCCTGCACGCCGAGGGCAGGAGTGCCCGCCAGATCGAGGAAACGCTGCTTCTGCACCTGATTGAGCTGCTGGTGAACTCGCCCCAGGTGGATCGCGTGGAATCACAACTACTGCTGCACCCCACTGGCTCCCACGACGGAGTCTTTCTCGACGCGGGCTTCCAGCTTCACCGGCGTCTCTTCATGGTGCGGCAGCTCGAAGGCAGCTATCCCGAGCCCCGCGTGAACCTGCCTGCAACGCTGGAATTGCGTCCCTGGCGCGAAGAGGACCTGGAGCGCGCCAGCCGACTCATCGCCGCAGCCTACCACGGCCATCCCGACAGCGTGGTCAACGACCAGTACCGCTCGGTTCACGGCACGATGCGATTTCTCAACAACATTGTCCGCTTCTCCGGCTGCGGCGCATTCTCCGCGCCTGTCTCGCACGTGGTCGTGGACCGCGCCAGCCGGGAGCTGGTGGCCCTGGTGCTGGGTTCGCGCGTCAGCCCTGGGAGCGGCCACATCACCCAGCTCTGCGCTCACCCCGAGTTTCGCCGCAGCGGCATGGCACGCATGCTGCTTACCCTGGCCGCCTCCTGCTTTCTGCGCCTGGGAGTCACCGAGATCTCCCTCACCGTTACCGAGGCCAACACCGAGGCCATCGCGCTCTACCGCGATGAAGGCTACGACTGCGCGCACCGCTTCGACGCCTGCGTGTGGCAGCGGGGCAGAACGGCTTGAAGTCCGTTGGGAACTCCACGAAACAGGACGTATCGATTAAATTATTTTCTGCTCTTGATGCGGGACAATAAGCTCTTGGGAATTTTCCGGCAGGCGCAGTGCAACTGGTGTTCCTTGTGCCACTGGATTCTCTGCTCCAGCGTTGCCTTGGGCGGCATCTTGTTCTCTGTGTGCCAAGTCTTGTTCATGGGGCTATTCCATCATCAGTGAGCCTATCGCGCAATAAAATACATCAGCCAACTCAGCGCAATCGCCGCTGCCACAAAGAGCACAAAGCAATATATTCCGTAGCGGATCATGCTTCGCGGCGTCTCGCGCTGGGTGACGCCGAAGACCGTAGACGCAAAGAGCGCAAAGAGCAAAACCGCCGTAAAATGAGAGGGCTGAAATACCCAAGTACCCATCAGGATTTCCTCCCGGTGCGCAGATTGTGCGCGTCCACCGCGGCAATAATGTTCAGCAGACCGGCCACCACGATGAAGCGCGTGCCGTAGTCGGCGGAGGTCACCATTACCTGGACATCGCCCAGGCCCAGCATCCGGCAGATGGCGTAAGGCAGCCCGATGCCCAGGTCGCCGGCCAGCCCCAGAAGGTCCAGAATGTCGTGCGCGCTTGAGTAGACCTTGCCTTGCATGGCCAGTCCCAGCGCAAACATGCCCAGGATCGCCGCCGCTAAAACAGCCCCGCGGCCCCACTTGCGCAGCAGAAAATGCCCGCCGCCCGGCACCAGCCAGCCGGCGATCAAGGGAAGGTAAACAAACCCCTCCTGCGCGGCTGAATTTGTCGAGGTCTTCTTGTTTTCTTCCGTTGCCATGTACTTTTGACTATACCGCATTCGATTAGGGGTTAGGGATCAGGGGTTAGGAGTTAGGCTTCAATATCTCGCGCTATTCCTGGTCCTTGCTATTCACACAATCACGTGAGTGGAAAGACGAAGAGCTTAATCTGCCTCAGTTTTTCTAATCCCTAATCCCTCACCCTAACCCCTAAATTCTCACCAGCTCCCGCTGAATCATTCCCGTGACCCAGGCCTTGCCGGGAGCGGTGAGCATATCGATCTCGCTGCGCACGCCGAACTCCGGCAGGTAGATGCCCGGCTCGACGGAGAAGCAGGTGTTAGGCAGCAGGAGCCGTACGTCGTGCGTCTCCAGATTGTCGAGATTCGCGCCGACGCCATGCACCTCCTGGCCGATATTATGGCCGGTGCGATGCGTAAAGAACTCGCCGAAGCCTGCCGCCTGGATCACCGCCCGGGCCGCGCCGTCGGCTTCGTAGCCGCAGATGGGCCGGTCCGCCGCAAAGGCCTGCTCGACGACGCGAATGGCCGCGTCGCGGGCCTTCACGACAATTTCGAAGACCTTTTGCTCGTGTTCCGCCGGTTCGCGGCCTACCACTCCGGTCCAGGTGATGTCGTAGTAGACGCTGTCCGGCGTGTTCAGCCGCGCCCAGATGTCGATGAGCAGAAAGTCGCCTTCGCGGATGGGTGAACAGCGCTCGGCGGTTGGCTCATAGTGCGAGTCGGAGCAGTTGGCATTGACGCTGACGTTGGGGCCGTCTGCCCTGACCAGTCCCTCGTGGCGCATGGCCTCGCTGAGCCACTGCACATGGTCATATTCGGAGTAAGTACCCGCTTTGCCACTACCCGGGCGCAGGCGGCGGCCAATCACGCGCCAGCCCTCTGCCAGAATCGCGTCGATGGCCCGCTGCGCCACGCTGTGAGTGGCGATTTGCTCCTCGCTCAGCACGGCCTCAAATTGGCTGACTAAATCGGCGGAGCTGACGATCTGCTTGCCAAGGCTGCGCAGAAACTCCACCGTGCCCGCATCGGCCATGGAAACGGTCATGATGGCGTTGTTGGGCGAGTACTGCATGGCCACGGTACGCGCGCCGGCCAGCAACGCTTCCAGGCCCTCGGCCAGCTCCTGCCAGCTCGAATACAGCGCCTTGGCGCCGGGCAGCGCGTCCAACCGGGCCTGCTCGATGCGGTGCACCAGTTTGCGCGGATCGCCCGTGGCGGGCACAAAGTAATACCAGCGCCGCGTAACGTGCAGCGTGGGGTCCATGCCCAGGATGCACTCGCCGATGGGGTCGCGGTGATGGTGGTCGTAAAACAGCCAGCCGTCAAAGCCGGCCTCTTGGATAGCCGCCTGAATCGCCTCAAGGTTCATACCGGTCATGATACCCGAGCCGGGGTGCATTCAGCGCCATGAACGGGACGTTGCTGTAGTGTTGTCGGCAGACGAGTATGAAAAGATAAGCCGAATGTGGGCTAGGAGCTGCTTCGCTTTACCGAGGAGACCAGCAGTATGCCGAGTCTCAGAGTATGACTGATGAACTGCTTGAACAGCCTCTGGCAGATGAGGGATGAGACGGCGGATTGTCATTGACACAAATGTTTCGTGAGTCGTTTGATTCGTGAGCAGTCCATTCCGGGACATGCATCGACGAGAGCCTGGAATGAGGCGGTGACGCCGGTTTCCGCCGCGTTATCCTGTAAGGACTATGACACCTTCTCATCAACCTGTTCGCCGCGTGGCAGTTTTCTGTGGATCGTCAAACGGAACCAATCCCGCATTTGCAGCCGAGGCGCGCGCGCTGGGCGTGGCGATTGCCGCAGCCGGACTGGGGCTGGTCTATGGCGGGGCCTGCGTGGGTCTGATGGGCACAGTGGCCGATGCGGCGCTGGCCGGCGGGGCAGAGGTGATTGGCGTGCTGCCAGCGGTGCTGACCGGCCGCGAAGTCGAACACACCAGGCTGACCAGGCTGGAGCTGGTGCCCTCCATGCACGCGCGCAAGGCGCGCCAGGTGGAGCTGGCCGATGCGTTTCTGGTGTTGCCGGGCGGCTACGGCACCATGGACGAGATGATGGAGGTGGTGACCTGGGCGCAACTCGGCATGCACGCCAAACCCTGCATCCTCATCAACACCGCCGGGTACTGGGATGGGCTGCTGGCTTTTCTCGATACGGCGGTTGAGGCGGGATTCGTGAAGGCGAAGAACCGGGGGCTGGTGCAAGTGGCGGCCAACGCGGAAGAGGCGGTGAGGATGGCGGTTGGAAACTCAGCTTGACTTGGCGTTCCCCGTCGGCGACAAGACAAAGTTGTCCTTAAATTCCAGGAGAATCTCCTCCATCTTATCGAGCCGACAACTCTTATAGTTATGGTATTTGGCTTCAAGTTTAGGTTGATGGAAGCGATCATTCGAAATCGTCTTAGGGAATATAAAAATCTGGCGTTCATCTTTACCTCCACCCGGGAGTATGACGACCGCCAACCAATCGAATTTATCATTGATGTGGTACTCGACAGAGCCGTCTCCGCCGCGCTTGAATGTTCGGGATTTTACTGAAATTCGTTGTGGATGTTCAGCACCTTTCGGTTCTGCAATAACATCGTAGCTTGGCCAATTATCGGGCATCTTCACAGCGGGAACCCCAGCCAGTGTCAATTCGGATACAACGAGAGCTTCACCGGCATCGCCCATTTGTTTGGTGTTAATATCCGAATTCATGCTGGCAGGATAGCGCGCATAGCTTGAAAAGTCTACGCCTTTTCGACGACTCCTCGTATACTCGACTCAGAGTATGTCGACCACTCTCGACAAAATTCTGGCGACGACGCGAGCCACGGTGGCAGCGGCCAAGGCGCGAGTTCCCGTGGCGGAGCTGGAGCGGATGGCCGCCGAGCACCAGCCGCGTGGATGGGCCGAGGCTCTGCGCCAGAAGGCTGCCGGCGGGGCGGCAGTGATTGCCGAGATCAAGAAAGCATCGCCATCGAAGGGGCTGATTCGCGCGGAGTTTGATGTGGCGTGGCTGGCCCGGAGCTATTTCGCGGGCGGCGCGGCGGCGCTTTCGGTGCTTGACCGACGAGCCGTATTTTCAGGGCAGCCTGCGGAATCTGGAGTTGGCCTCGGCGGCGGTTCCTTTGCCTTGCCTGCGCAAAGATTTCACGGTGGACGAATACCAGATCGTGGAGACGCGCGCGCACCACGGGGACGCGATCCTGCTGATTGCCGCCGCGCTCACCGACGGCGAGCTTCAGCGTTTTCCCCAGGCGGCGCACTCGCTTTCACTCGATGTGCTGGTTGAGGTGCACACGGCGGAGGAGCTGGATCGCGTGCTCTGTGCGCTGGGCGAGCGAGGCGCGGATGCTATTGGCGTGAACAACCGCAACCTCAAGAATTTCGAGGTAAATTTCGAAACCTCGCTCGAACTGGTGGAGCGGATTCCGCCTACTGTAGTGCGCGTGGCCGAGAGCGGGATTGCGACGCCGGAAGATCTTGCACGGCTGCGCGCAGCGGGCTTCGATGCTTGTCTGATCGGCGAGAGCCTGATGCGTCAGGCCGATCCCGGCGCGGCGCTGGCGAAGCTGCTGGCTGGAGCAGCGGGATGAGCATCTGGATCAAAATCTGCGGCAACACCTCGCTTGAGGATGCGCTGCTGGCCGCTGAAGCCGGGGCAGACGCTGTGGGATTCGTCTTTGCGCCCAGCCCGCGGCAGGTGACGGCAGAGCAGGTGGCGGCCATTACGCCGCACCTGCCGGCCGCTGTCGAGAAGATCGGCGTCTTTGTCGATGCGACGCTGGAGGAGATCGTCTCCACGGTTGAAGCCTGCGGGCTGACCGGCGTGCAATTGCACTTTGATGCAGACCCCGCATTACCTGCCCGGCTCCACGAGCGACTCGGGCGGGAACTGCGCATCCTGCGCGTGATTCACTTTGATGCGGAAAACGCCAGACAATGCGCAACTCAGATGGATGAGCATACCCGGAATCCGCACGTGGATGCGGTACTGGTGGATTCGAGGATGACCGAGGCCGTCGGCGGCACCGGCGTGACCTTCGACTGGGGTGAGGCGCGCAAATTAATATTTGCAAACGCGGAGGCGCGGAAGCGCCTGATCGTGGCGGGCGGGCTGAACCCGGCCAACGTAGCCGAAGCTATCGCAGCACTGAGGCCCTGGGGCGTGGATGTGGTCTCCGGCGTGGAAGCCGCGCCGGGCCGCAAGGACCCAGCCAAAGTTAGGGAATTTGTGGCTAGCGCGAGGGAAAAGAATCAATTGATTGATGCCAGCGTGCAATCAGTGGAATCTGTCGAAGATGATCAACGTAACCACACGCTCTGTGCGTTGACGGCTGCACTTACTTTGATCGCAGGCAAGAGCGTTCGCGTTCCAAAGCGCGCATATCCGGGCGCACACCCGTCAATACTTTCCAGATTCCTGCAGGTTGGAAATGGCGTATGGGAATTGCTTCTGACGGCCGGCAGACAAAGAACCCTGGTAACGGGAGAGTATCTTGCCTATATTGGCGGGGATATTGAATACTTCAGGGGACATATTCTTAGGCGCTTGTGGCGTTATTCGTGTGTAGGGCAGCCTTGCTTTGTCGTTTCTAGCGCAGATCCAGAACGATCGATCGCGGCCCTCACAGGATGCGATGCAAAACCAGCCCCACAGCTTTGCATCTCGGTCAATAAATGTATTGTCATGGTCATGGCAGATTGGAAGAGCGCTTCGGCAGTGCTGAAATATGCTACCTGCGGTGAAGCAATAGCCGAATTAGGGCGCCAGGTAAGAGGTCTTGCTATTGCCGCAACCGATCCGCAAATTGGGCATCTCCTACCCCGCGTGCTGGCTCATACCACTCTTGCCAACGGCGCGGTAATATTAGCGCAAACAAACATTCCGGCCGATCCTTACGAGTTCAGTTGGCGCCGTATTGATATTGCCACAGAGCTATGGCTATCCCGGAAACCTACGTGCGAATACGCGGGGAGAATCTGGGTGGGCCAGCAACTGGCTCAGTTGTGTGAGTTCTTTCCGCGCTTTCGAGATTTGTTCTTGCCGATTATGGATGCCCTGTTGGAGTGGTGCGAAACGACGCGAATTCCTGGAGGTGTCACGCATGGGGACTTCTGCCTTTGGAATGTCCTGTTCAAGGGTGATATCGTCTCAGGCATCGTTGATTGGGACTTGGCTCAATTAGACGGATTCATTCAAGTTGATGTCCTGCAAATGCTGCTCGGAACATTTGCCGAAGCGAAGGAGCGTCACGTTGCGCACTATCTCCGCCAGCTATGGGCGGACGAAATTGACGACTCGGCGTTCCAAGAGCGAATCGCAAGGCTTTGCATCCGGTTCGGCGTGGACAAGGATGATCTAAAATTCATCGCTCTGCTGGTCTGGTATAACCTGCTGCGGCAGAAGGTTATACGAGGCTCAGTGCCATCGGCCTCATGGCCGGAGGATATGATTCCACTCACAGTACCCACAATCATGAAATGGCTCAGTCGCTATTCACAAAGTAAGGGCGGTGATTTCAAGATTTCATATAGTTGTGGTTAGAGTTACACCTCTCAAATCCCACCAGCCGTGAAATATGCTAAACTGAGGCAAGATTACGGGTTTGTGTGTGGCTATTCGTACCAGTCAATAACCGCATACCGCGAAAGGACCAGTTCAGATGTGCGTTCAGAAAGTGAAAGATACCATAAAGAGGACGCCCATCCTAGGGCCTTTGGCCAGGAAAATGATATCAAAGCAGAAAACCGTGAGGCTGTTGACCAAAAAAATGTTATCACGGCTTAGAGGCGATATACACTCGCGACATTATGTCTTTTCGAGGATGGATACAGAGAGCTGCGCAAATAACGAAGAGCGCCTAATTCTGCAGATCCAGAACCTACTGAATTATACGAAGACCAGCAATTCAATTTACGCCGCGCAGCAATTTCCAGCAGCATATCACACTGTAAATATCAGTGGGCGAAAGGTTCTAGGGCAGCGTGACCCGTCAAAACGCTTGGCATTAGTACCTGTTGATTTTCGAGACAAGACAGTTCTGGATCTTGGATGCAATCAAGGCGGAATGATTCTCCAAATCAATGACATGATTAAATGGGCTGTGGGAGTAGACTATGATCCGCGCATGATCAACGCGGCTAATCGTGTTAGAAATGCCATTGGGGCAAGCAACATTAGCTTCTATGTTCTTGACCTGCAGAGGGGCCCCCTAGCGCTCATCAACGATTTTCTCCCGGAACAAAGGGTTGATATCTGCTTTCTTTTGTCGGTTTGCGCGTGGCTAACTAACTGGCAAGAGGTAATAGACTTTGCCCAGTCCAAGTCCAACGCAATGCTTTTTGAGACAAATGGGTTCGCATCACAGCAACAGGAACAAATCGATCATCTTAGGAAGAGATATCGGGGCGTAAACTTGCTTTCGGAAGCCTCGGAGGACGATCCCACCGAAAAGGAGCGAAAGCTTTATTATCTTACAGAACCAATAGATTACCCATGAATTCAAGCTCTTGCCAGAAGCAGGCATGGCAAATTGAGTGCCGCGGCGGTCAATGGACCGCGAACCGACAGTATCTCCCACTTTGGTCCACCGAAGTCTAAGGGCAGCGCATCGTAGCCCACCCCGCTGCCGAGAACGATATATCTCTCAGCGTGTGGAATCATGCTGCGGGAAATGATCGTGCCGATTCCGAGTAAAAGTGTACCGTCATCAACATCCAGGGGGAAACCTAGAATCCTATTCCAAAGCCATCGGTTCAGGTCATCGCCGAAATTACTTACCTGGCCATCCACATAGTAAACTCCCCTCAAATCGAGTACCTCCAACGAAATATACTATCAGGTTTTGATTTTTCCCGATGACGCCCATATTTCAGCTCATCGTGTTTCCAAGCGATAGCGAATGCCATTTATTGCACTTACAGCGAACGTAGTAAAGCTCTACCGCACCCAAAGGAAGCTGTCTATTTTCTGACGCCCATGATATACATCAGGCGTTTTAACAACCGCACTATGAAAGTGCGAGTTGCTTTTCTCCATTCTCCCAGTTTGAAACTGACGACTAATGCCCAGTTATAATTTCCAATCAATGCCCAGAAACGGCGTTGCACGCCATGCTTAATGTAAAGATCTGCGAGAAACGATCCGTTAGGAGGGTTATGTAGCGCCAAAGAACCATTAAGCCGAAAGATTTCATTCCAGAGATGGAGAAATGGAGCCGATCGGGTTTTTTCATAGGCGGCGGAACGGCCGCGAATCGTCACCGGGAGAAAAGCATCTGTCCAGTGAATGGGGTAGGCTTGCTCTTGCAGCCCTGCTTGACCCCATAGTCCAGTCTCCCTTGCCAGAGCAGAGATTAGCGAGGGCCCTGTCTGTCCCCAAACAATATTTTTGCCTGCATCTCGGCATTTATGATAAAGCTTCTTGACGAACTCATGGCCCTTGGGAAACTTGATGATCGCATTGCAAATCAATTCTTCGCTCTCCCGTTCGATGAAAATTTCACGTTCGGGGATTTTTGAGGAAAGACAGACGACATCCGTATCGACCCACCAGCCGCCGCGCAACAAAAGCAGCTTATAGCGAAACATATCAGTAAAACCGGCAACACTTCCACGTCCAGCGCCGCGGCTGTAAAAGAAGATTTCGCTGCGTGGAATAATTTCATTGGCATCCAGCACGCGAACTCCCTCTGGAACGGCAACGGAATCATAGCTGTAAAGATCATATTCGTGTCCGTGGTCAATGAATGATTTCATGCACAACATCTGACAGGGAGGAAGGGATTTGCCAAACCAGAAGGATTGAAAGCGCCCCACAGTGACTTCCTCCTTGAAAAAATAAACTCTATCTCATAAGTTATATCGCCGTCAAACAATTATCCGCCTTCTCGTTTCACCGATAATCCACCGGGCCATATTCGGAATGAGATGGATTCAGGGCGTACTGCGCATGATTATTATCTCCGTGCATGCAACAAATTTCTGAGGCTCACTGCAAACAAGACATAACGCCGCGGCTGCCAAAAGGGAGACGGCCATATACAAATCGACTTAAACATGAAGCGAAGGTCACCCTTTAGTCCGTTGTCGCGCGCGATCAGGCCTGCGCTATTCAACTGCACCGCAAGAATCCTACGCTTCCAGGCCCAACGCTGGAAGCCGTGCAAATCGGCGGTGAGGGTCGTATCGATGATGATCTTAGCAGCATGCAGCATTATATCCGGATCTGCGCTGAGGCTTTTGCGGTAAACATAGTAATCCGTCAGTGGCTCAGTCACCGCCTCGAACTCTCCCAGCGGGCGCATGCGGAACCATAACCCCCAATCCTCACAGGCGTTGAGGCCTTTGCGGAAACCTCCGATCTGCAAGACGTCCGCTCGCCGGACAAGGACAGTGGAGGGCGTAATCGGATTGCAATAGCGCAGAATCTTCCTTGCATCAACCGGATTGACAGCGGGCCTCACTCCACGAACACCGTCTTCGTCGAAGATCCTGGTTCCGGTGTAAACGAGCACGGTCTTGGGGCGAATAAGGGCAACCTGGCGCTCCAGCTTCTCGGGCGCCCACAGATCGTCGGCATCCAGCAGCGCGACCCAGATTCCCGATGCCTTCCGGACACCAGCATTTCTGGCATCCGCAATCCCTCTGTTCGCCTGGCTGATTACAATTGCGCCCATCTCCGCAGCCAGCGCCGCGGTGTTGTCGGTAGATCCATCATCGACGACGATGACCTCCGCCGGCTTCAGCGTTTGCGCGAAAACCGACTTGAGGCAGCGTGGCAGACACCATGCAGCATTGTAGGCGGGAATCACCACGCTAATCCTGATGCCAGAATTCGTTGTCGTCATGAAAGGCCCCAATTATGATTCGAGTCACAATGCTGCAAGTTACATAACAAGAACCCAATAAGATGTTACTTCACCGCAGCAGACGCAACCTCATTATCCGTGCGCTAAAGATCATTCTAAAAGATCTGCCGTGGCAGCAACGATTCATCACAGACGAATCAGCGCGCCCAGGAACATATCTGCCGGGATGGCGATTTGCCGGGGAAGCATCTTGGCCACAGTGCTTAGCCGGAAGCGGTCTTCCGGTTCAAGTACACGCATCAAGTAAAAAAGAACGATTAAAACGATCAGGGCGGCGCTTCCGCCGAATAGGATGGCCCACAACGGCGCTAGTTGACCAGTAATGTAATGCTCGGTCAGCCTTGCAATGTAATGGGCAGTCAATGCTGCAAGAACGCTGATAAAAACTATCTTTGCCACCTGCAGCCATGGAAGTTTCACTTTATAGAGATGGATTGCAACGGCCCACATCATAATGACGGCCGCAGCTTGCGCTGCACCGTTGCCAATGCATGCACCGACCGCGCCGTGCGCTGGAATAAGCCACCAGGCCAGGCCCCAATCGGCAACGCCGGCGAGAGCCGTTGCCGCGATGACGAAACCTTGGCGCTCGGAGCACTGCAAGAGGCTCTGCGCGGGCGCGATAAAGGCTTTGAAGATGCACAGCAGCGGAGCCAGCGCTACAACCATGGCGGCATCCTGGAATTGGCGGCCGTAGAGAAGCAGCAACGCAGGGACCGCAAGTGCTGCCGCAACGAAGTGCAGCGGAATAGAGAGCAAAGCAATATAGCGGAAACTGGATGCTGTAATAAAAGGAAGCCTGGACTTGTCGCGCCCGTATTGAACGAAGATCGTCACGCTGGCCGCCGATCCGAAAATGGTAGCGGCCATCAGCAACATATCTGCCAAGGTAAATGCCAGCGAATAGAAAGACACCTGACGGATATCCGCGCAGAGGCTTTTGAGCAGTAGAACCTCAGAGCGGCCCCATACGATCATCGTCACCGCCATGGTAACAACGCTCGGCCACGCGAAAGCCATCATGCGGTTGCGCAATCCCGGCGGAAAAACATGAGTGGTCTCCCAGGCGAGCACGCGCTTCAGCGTGGGAAAGAAACGCACAATAAAATCGACGGAACGCATGGCGAGCTGTGACGCCCCGACTCCGACTACGCCCCAATGAAGCACCACAGTTGCCGCTATGACGATCAAGTAGGTCAAAGCTCCAGCAATGGAGCCTGGCAGATTGGTCGATAGATCTTCCGTGGAGGTATTGGCCTGCGCCGGAATGGAGTTGACCATCGAAGGCCACATACTAAGCACGAGCAGGCCCGCGGCCAATTTGTAGTCGGGATTGGCATGGCCCGACACCCAGTAGAGCAAGCCGCCGGTGGCAAGCGTGGCCAGGCCGGTCTGCAAGAGCAATGTTTGCAGAAAGATATAACGCGCGGTACCCCGGTCGCCCATGCCGATAAACTCGGCCATATACTTGCGCGTGGTTGCTGGAATGCCGAACCCGCCCAGGCTGCTGACCAGCCCTGCGATATACGAGATCCAAACGATGTAGCCGTTCTTCGCGGGTCCCAGATAGCGGTTAATGGCGATCGAGGTAATGATCGCAACAATGGCATTGATGATGATATCGATGCCGTACCAGCCGGAATTCTTTGCGATAGTCTTTGTGTTAGACATGAAATCCCGTCAGTGTTTACCGTGAGGACTCGCGCGCCTTGATTCTGAATCAGCCAGTACGGTTCTCCAATTCACGTGCTCCAGCAAGCCTGGTGAAAGTTGGCTTTTTCTTAAGGAAAAAACCACTCGTGTCGTGCTTCCAGTGTATAGCTATTGGAGAACCGCTATAACGGTACGCAGACGCAACCGGCAGCGCTCCATGCGCTGCCGGCTGGCCATAGAGCCCCGTTCGCAGTCTAACCGAGTCCCTGCAGCGCCGTCTTCGCGTCCTTGGCTTGCGATGAATCCGGCGCCAGTGAAATAACCTTTTTCAGATGAGTCGCGGCATTGCTCTTATCTCCGAGTTTGGCGTACACCATGCCCAGGTGATACTGAATCGTGGCGTTGTTCGGAGAGGTCTTGATTGCTTCCTCAAGAAGATCACGGGCAAAACTGTATGTCCCCTTGTAGTAGTAAGCCCATGCCAGGGTGTCCGCGGAGCTGGGCGAATCAGGCATGCCGCGTCGCGCTGTCTGCGCCAGCGTCAAGGCCACATCGACATTGCCTCCACTTTGAAGCATCCGATAAGCAAGATTGTTGGCGGCGACAGGCTGCGTAGGCTGGATGTCAAGCGCTTTTTTGTAGTACTCCTCTGCTTTGCTGTTATTCCCCCGGGATTCCTCCATGGTTCCAAGAATGGCCAAAGCACCGGCATTTTTGGGATGAGCCTGCGACCATTTCTCCCAGGCGCCGATGGCGTTTGCCGCCTGTCCGCGCTGCATCTGAAGCTGCGCGTAGATGGCCACCGCCTCGCCATCATCCGGATTCACCTCCATGGCCTTCTGCGCCGACGCGGCGGCCTGGTCCAGGTTCTTGTTTTGCATCTGAACCTGAGCCAGGAGGTCGTAGAAACCGCTGTTCTTCGGGCTCTTGGCAATTTGCGCGTTGATTCGCGCCAGGGCCTGGGCGGGCTGTTTTCTGTACAGGTCGTAACCGACAAGCCCGCGCAAGGCGGCAATCGCATTGGGGTCGTACTGCAGAGCCTGCTCCATTAGCGTGGCGCCATCCGGGTAGCGTTTTTGCGAGAAGCGAAGCTCGCCGAGCATAAGATAAGCCTGCGAGCTTTGCGGGGCAATGCTGATTGCGGTCTTCAGGTCGGCTTCGGCTTTATCCATCGTGTTATGGGACATCTCCGCCACAGCCCGCCACAGATAGCCGCCGGGAAAACGAGGCGCGACAGCAATCGTTTTTTCCGCGATATCGGTCAGCGAGCTCATATCGCCACGCTGAGTTGCCATGCGCGCCAGTTCCTCCTGCGCCTCCAGGGAACGCGGATTCAGTTGCGCCGCCTGATGAAAGCTCTTCTCCGCCAGGCCGTTATCGCCGTTGGCCAGAGCGGCCCTGCCCAGCCAGAGCTGTATAAAAGCGTCTTTGGGGGCATTATTGGCCGCGGCCTGAAGGGCATTGACCGCGTCCCCTTGCTTGCCATTGTTGAGCAACACAATTCCATTCAGCACAGCGACCTGGGGATCCTTGCCATTCTTCTTCATCAACTCGGTGATTACGGATTGGGCGGTCGCATAGTCCTTGACCTGAAGAAGAATCCGGACGTATCCCTCCTGCACAGACAGGTTCTTGGGATACTTTTTCGCAAGGCTGGCAAACTCCGCCCTGGCTTTATCGATCTGTCCCGTACCGGCGTAGTAATCCGCCAGTATACGCACTCCCTGCGGGCTGTCCGGCAGATCATTCGAAGCCTGGCGGAGCACATCCTCGGCCTTAGGCTGATTCCCCTGTTTGAGGAATATCTGAGCGAGGCTCTCCCGTGCCGTCAGATTTTTTGGATCGGTGGCGATGGCGTCGCGGCATGTCTGTTCAGCCTCTGGCCAGCGGCTGTTCTTTGCATAGTAAGCGGCGAGCAGGAGTTTGGCGTTCACCGATTTAGGATCGAGAGCGACAGCCTTCTTCAACTCATCTTCTACGGAAGCGCCCTTAGTGGAATCGCCCACTTCGAGTAAGGCCAGGGTTTCGTGAAGTACGGCCTCGTTCGGGGCGAGTTCCAGAGCTCGTTGAATCTCGGTAAGGGCCAGATCCTTCTGTCCGCGCCTGGCCGCAATGCGGGAAAGCAGAGCATGGCCGTCGGCATTGTCCGGCTGCGCGGCCATGACCGCGTTAGCCTGTACCTGGGCGTCATCGACTCGGCCTCCGGCAAGGAACATGTTTCCCAGATCGATTCTCGCCTTGTAATTTGCTGGCTGCAGGTCAACGGTTCGCTGGAGTTCGCCAAAAGCTGCGCTCAACGCACCCATGTGAAGATAGGACTGCGCCAGGGCATAATGCGCATCGGCGAAGTTCTTGTCGATCTTCAAGGCGTTGGCATACTGAATGGCGGCTTCCCGGTCCTTGCCCTGCGCGCTATACTTCTGTCCGCTCTCCAGATATTTATGCTTGCGCACGTTCGGGTCGCGGTTGCACCCGGACAACAAAGCGAGCGATAGAAGAAGCGCAACGATCCCAAGAGCCGCGCAACGAATCCACGAATTCCGCCTGCCGTCGCAGTCGGATTGAAATGCCATTGACTCTGCTTTCCACTGTCTTCCATCCTTTCAGGCTATTTCTCGAACGGCTACAACCTGAAGCTGTTAGCCATACAGCAATGCCATTCCCTGCTCTTGCAATGCGCTTAGTCAGGGATAAATCGCGGCAGCATGGGCGCAAGCTGCATGGTAAATGCCTCGGCGCGTTTTCTTGCGGCCCGCATGTCTTCACTGGAAGAGATCGGCGTGATGACCCGGACCAGCGCCCCGTCCGTGCGATTCATCCGTATTGCATCAGCAGACCATGTAAATCTTTGCCAGGTATTCATTGGCCATGCTGCGTCCGTGCGCCTGATACCAGTAAATGACGAACTGCCTGCCGTGCCGTTGGCAATGATGTATTCGCCCACGCGATGCGGTTTGCCGTTCACGTCGGTCAAATCGACGGACTCCGACGACTCGAAGACCCAACCGGCCCCAGGCAGGCAATTTTTGGGAGAATGAATGGTCTGGCCCGTTCTCTGGGTGGGAAAATAGCCGATGAACAGGCCGATTGGCTGCGCCTGCCGCTTTCAGGGTATAAACGCGCGACAGAAAATCGCCCGGCCCCGAGGACATCGAGCGTCTCCTGGTCGATTTGCTGGTCGCTTCCCGTCCATCCGGCAATGTTGCGGGGAACTGCGACAAGGGCTCGCTGGGGGGATTCTGATCGGCAGCGGGCGCGGGTATGCAGCAACAGCGCTGTTGCGGCAAGCAGCAGAACCGCGGTCCAGAAACGAGAGTTCTTCATATCTGCCGCCTTTTAGCCGGGAATAGACTCATGGCGCGATGGACGAGATACAGGCACGCAAGCGAAACCAAAAAGATCACCCAGCCGGAAAACTCGTGAAAAAAGCCCAGGGCCTTATCCGGATCCCAGTACTGGACGCACAACCCGGTGCCGAGGATGCGCACCGCGTTGGCCGCAATCGCGATGGGAATGCTGGCCAGAGCGAGCGCTACTCGCCGCCAGTTGGACTTCTCCAGGAAGTATCCATAAAAAACGGCGAGCGTAAACAGGCTCATCAGAGAGCGGATGCCGCTGCAGGCCTCGGCCACCTCCAGCTTCATCAAGGGAAGCTCGATGACGTTTCCCTCGCGCAGAACCGGCACGCCGAATAAAGGAAGCAGGGCGCTGGCCAGCTTTGAAGCCAGAATCTGCAGCGGGAAGGTGATCTGATTGAAAATAATGGCCGGAAGCGGGATGGCCAGCAACAGGACCAGCAGCGCGAAGCGCAGCTCCTTCAAGAACTGGCGGCCCGCCAAAACAAAGCACCAGTCCGGCCAGCAAAATGACCAGCGAAACCCGCGAGAGGAAGAGCTCTGAACCGTAGACCCCCAGGAGCAGAACGACCAGTCCCAAGGCCATCACGGCAATTCCACTCCAGCACGGAGCGACTTTCGTGGCGCGAAGGGTCTCTCTCTTTTCCCACACCAGATAGGCCGCGAACAAGGGCACCAGGAAGCCGTGAGAGAAATCGGGAATCTGCCACCAGTCGGTGACCAGTTTCATCAGCACCTGGTAATAAACCGCCACTATCAGCAGGCAGATCAACGCCGAACCCAATGCAAATTGAGCGTTAGCTGGAGCGCCAGTTCCCCGGGGGAGCAGTTGGCGTCTGTGCGCTTTGAGTCATTTACCCTTGTCCTCGAGCCTATCGACCCGTACTACTCTACATTAGCAATCGGGGAGCCGAAAGAGAAACGGTTTGTTTCAGGGAATATCTCCCATGAAATCTCCATCTTTAGGGAATCCTGCTTCCGGCGTCACGTGGAAAATGATTTCCACTTTCCAGAACAATTAATGGTACACTGTTTCCCGGTGGGAGGGAATTATTTGCCTTTTCGTCGGCATTGCCCGAGGAAGCGCGTCCAATAGTCGATATTCCGCAAGGGAAGCCCATTCCTTGTTTTGCGCTCCCAGGCCTGGAACCAGCATTGCTACAGATGAAGTGAACGCTAGGTCCCCATATGGCAACAATTGCAATGATCCACAATGGGAAGACGGCAGGCGAAGCCGTCTCCTCCTGCAGAAACGCGGTTTCAACGCGCGATTGCGCGGATTGCCGAAAGCGACTGCCCTGTCCTGATACTGGGCGAGCACGGCGCCGGGAAGCGCTACTATTGCCGCACAAATCCACGCACAGTCGCATCTGTCCCGCAGCGCGTTCCAGGAGATCCGCTGCATGGATGCCAGCTGCGGAGGCGCTGCGGACTGCGCTGTCCGCCAATGGAACGCTTTATCTTGTTGAAATAACAGATCTTAGCCTTTCCCTGCAGGAATTGATCGTCAACACCTATTTTCGCTCCGAGCAGGCGCAAACCTGCCGCCTGCTCTGTGGCTCGAGCCGCGACCTTGCAGAAGAAGTCAAGTCGTGGCGCATGAGAGAGGATTTCTACTATCTTGTCTCGGCCGTTACTCTTCGGATTCCCCCGCTGCGCTGCAGGAAGCCGGAGATTCTCTCCATCGCCGATGAGCTTTTGACGCAGTATTCCAAACAGTTTGACCGCCCCAAGCCGGTCCTCTGCAAGGAGATTATCGGACACCTGATGGAGCACACCTGGCCCGGCAATCTGGCTGAACTTCAGACCGCAATCAAGACGTTGTCGCCATCGGAGATCAGGCAATATCCCTGGCGGCCATCAAGGCGGCGGCGCCATCGGGAAGGCCGAATGGGAATCGCAGGCCTCTGTTGCTGAAGGAAGCCACGCGGGCCTCATCGATCCAGATCGAACGCCAGTTGATCTCCGAGGTTCTGGTTTCCACCGGCGGCAACCGGAAACGCGCCGCGCTCGATCTGGGAATCAGCTACAAGGCCCTGCTCTACAAACTCAAGCAGATCGAAACGGAGAACCAATCCGTGTTTTGCAGGAATGGAGTCGCACTATGAAGACTAGGAATCCTTCTGATTGTGGCATTTCTTGCTCCGGCGCTAATCAGCCCAGCACAAGACACAATACCTGCATTGCAAGATACGGCCAAGCCGGCCGCGCCGACAGCGGCCGCAATCGCCGTGCCTGACAGTGCCGCAATCGCTGTGCCTGACAGTTATGTCATCGGCGCGTCCGATGTGATTATGGTATCCGTGCTGAAAGAGCCGACCCTGACGAGCAGCTTGCTGGTCCGGCCAGACGGCATGATCTCGATGCCGCTTCTCGGCGATGTCAAGGCCGCGGGAAAGACGCCGCTGCAGTTGGCGGACGAAATAACCACCAATCTGAAGAAGTTTATCCAGGATCCAAATGTCACCATCATTTTGACTCAGATGAACAGCAAGAAAGTGTATATGATCGGCGAAATTGGAAAGACCGGCCCGATTGAGCTGACTCCCGGAATGACCTTGCTTCAGGCGATTGCCTCCGCCGGCGGACTCTCGCAATTCGCCAACTCGAGGAAGATATACATTCTTCGCAACCAGGGAGGAAAGCTGCAGAAGATTCCCGTGCAATACAAGCAAGCATTGAGGGGCAACGGCCCTCTCAATCTCACTCTGAACCCGGGCGATACGATTGTCGTGCCGTAAGACAACCCACATGAAACCAAGTCTCACGCTTATGGCGATCTTCATTACCGTCAGCACCGCAACAAGGGCGCAAGTTGTGCCCACGGCGACCGGGCCTTCTGGGCTACCGGTAAGCGGGACGCTGCGCTACTCTCTGAGCTATACGCAAATCGCGCAGTTCTATAACGGGAGCCAGGGTGACGCGCAGAGAAGCGGCGTGACCGGAGATGTGACCTATGCAAGCGCCTCCGCCACCCGCCCTTTCGCGCTGACTTATTCCGGGGGCAATATGTGGACAATCTCCGGAGCGAGCGGGACACCCGGGGTCTATTATCAGCATCTATTGGCCTCGCAAGGCTTTCTGGGCCGCGCCTGGGCTTTCAATCTTAGCGATAACGTAAGCTATATGCCGCAGGCGCCGATAACAGGCTTTTCTGGAATTCCGGGCGTTGGCGGTTTGCCCGGCGTACCCGGCGAGCCGGTCCAGCCGATTCTGACGCTGAACACGCGCAGCATCTACAATATGTCGAACGCTATGTTCAAGCACGGCCTGGACCACGCGACCAGCCTTGGCATAAGCAGCAGCTACGGATTCCTGCGCTTCCCAGACGGCAACGGCCTGGAGACTAATTCCTTCCAGGTGGGTCCGCAGCTCACCAGGAGGCTGAACGCCTTGAATTCGCTTACCAGCCAGTACTCCTTTTCACTTTTCAGTTATACCGAGTCCACAATCACCATGGAAGCCCAATCCGCGATGTTTGGCTACCAGCGCACGTGGAGCCGGCGGCTCACGACAAGCGTCTCTGCGGGGCCGGAGTGGATCCAGAGCTCTGCGGGTAACTCTATCCCCTCAGTGAGCAATACTATCCCCGCATCGACAGGCCTCACGATGAACGCAAATCTGGCCTATAGCAACACCAGGAAAACAGCCGCCACGCTGAGCTATATCCAGGCAGCCGGTGGAGGCGCAGGAGTGCTAACGCAGATTGGGGTGCGCAACAAGGATGCCAATGCAACATTCACACGGCAGCAGGGAAAAAACCTGACCATCAACATTATGGGCGCATATATGCGTACCCAGGGACTGCAACAGGCGGGAGTGACGAACGGAAAGGTTTGCTCAGTATCGGCGTCACGGCGATGGGGGCGATATATCGTCTCATCCGCGAACTATTCAGCAACCCAGCAGTCGTCGAGCTCCGCGCTTCCCGCGAATGCCATCAGCGGGCTGTCGCAGGTGGTCGGTTTCAGCATCGGCTACTCGCCGCGGGAAGTGCGTCTTAGAAAGTAACTCATCAAGGAGGCTTATGCTCGGTCATCGTGAACTAAACATGCAGGACTACATGGATATATTGAAGCGGCGTTACAAGCTGATTCTGGCCTGCACGATTCTCCTCCTTGGAATCTGTACCGGCCTTAGCTACCTTCTGCCCCCGCAATATGTGTCCCAGACGCTGGTGCTTATTGAGCAACAGAAAGTACCAGAGGACTATGTCAAGCCGGTTGTCAATGAAGACTTGGGCGCGCGTCTGGCATCGATGCGGGAGCAAATATTGAGCCGTTCGCGCATTGAGCCGATCATCGAGAGGTTCAACCTGTATGTCAGCAACAAGTACACCATGGACGACCGCGTCGATATGACGCGCAAGGCAATCGGGATCAACCCGATACCTTCTGGCCAGTCGCCGCGCGGGATGCCGGGCTTCTATATAACGTTCAAGGCGCAGGACGCACATACCGCCCAACAGGTGTGCGGCGAGATCACCTCGCTCTTTATCAGCGCGAATTTAAGCGCACGCGAGGAATCCGCCGAAGGAACAACCGACTTTCTCAAGCAGCAACTCGGAGATTCAAAGAGAAACCTGGACGATCAGGATGCCAAGCTGGCCACCTTCGAGCGCAAGTACTTTGGCATGCTTCCCCAGCAGGAAGGGGCAAATACAAACACCCTTCAAGCGCTGACGACCCAGCTTGATGCCACGACGAGGGAGATAGGCAGCATGGAGCGGGGAGAGGTACTGCTGGAAGCCCTGATTGCCCAACAAACGCCGGAATCAACGCATGTCGACCCAGCCACAGGGACATCTGGGGACAGCCTGGATGCGCAACTCAAGATCGCACTCAACCAGGAAAAAGAGCTGGAGACTCTTTACACGCCCAACCATCCAGACGTGCTTGCCATCAAGCGCAGAATTGCCACCCTCCGCGCGGAGATTGCGCGCGGCGCGGCCGAACCGGCAAAGGGAGATACCGGCGCAAATTCCAAGGCAGATACTACCACCAAAACAACAGACTCATCGCAAATGCGTCAGCTCAAGTTTCAGCTAAACGCGGAGCGGCAGGCCTTAGCCGCCGCCAAGCAGGAACAGGCACGGCTCCAGCAGAAGGTTCGTGTTTATGAATCCAAGATTGAGTCAAGCCCGATGGTCGAGGAAGAGTACAAACAGATCACACGCGACCATGATACCGCCTTGCAGTTTTACAACACGCTGCTGTCCAAAATGAATCAGTCGTCCATGGCCACCGCGCTTGAGCACCGTCAGCAGGGTGAACAGTTTCGCGTAATGGATGCAGCCAATCTACCGGATTCGCCCACCTTCCCCAACCATCGCCTGTTTACCGGAGGGGGGCTTGCATCCGGTCTTGTCCTGGGCCTGATTCTGGCCGCGCTGCTTGAATACCGCGATAAATCCCTGCGCAACGAGAACGACGTTTTTGCATTTACCAAACTGCCGACACTGGCGGTCATTTCGTACGTCAATGAGCTGGATAAATCCCGCGCGGCAACAAAGCGCGGAAAATCTGTTGAACAAACGATCAAACCCATTGAAAGCGCGTCTAGCTAGCCATGTACAAATCTTTCTTCGGCCTTCGCGTCCTTCCTTTCGGAGCTAGTCCCGACCCGCGGTTTCTCTTCCTGAGGCCGCAGATCAGGGAGGCGATTGCCTGTCTGCAATACGGCATAACAGCGCGCAGGGGCTTTGTGGTCCTGACGGGAGAGGTGGGAACGGGCAAGACAACCCTGCTCAAGACAGTTCTTGACACCTTCGCCGAGGGGCGCATCGCGACGGCTTACGTCTTTAATCCGAGATTGGAGGTACTCGATTTTTTTGAATTTATACTCACCGACTTCGGCATAACTCTAGCGACGCGGACCAAGGCAGCCATGCTTTTACAGCTCAATGGCTGGCTTTTAGAGCGCTATCGCGCCCATCAGTTGTGCGCTATCATCGTGGATGAGGCGCAGAATCTATCCTGGGAACTTCTGGAAGAGATTAGATTGCTGACCAACCTTGAAACCGCATCTGAGAAATTGGTGCAAATTGTTCTTTCCGGGCAGCCTGAACTGGAGGAAAAGCTGTACCATCCAAGCCTCCGCCAGCTACGGCAGCGCATATCGTTGTGGTGCAGGACGCAACCGTTGACGGTTGAGGAGACCCAGGCCTATATCGAAGAGAGAATGCGCATCGCCGGAGCCACCGAGCCGGTATTCTTGCCCGAAGCGGCGGAACTGGTATATCACTACTCGAAAGGAATCCCGCGCATTATCAACCTGCTATGTGAGCATACGTTGATCTTCGCATATGCGGAACAGATCAATCCTATCCCGGCGCATATTGTTGAGTCGGTGGGCCTGGAGCTCGATCTTGTTCAGCATCCTTTCACGATTTCTTTTTCGGCGATGCAGGCGTTAATGAAACGTTCAATGCAACTGAATATGCTGCACACCGTCACCTCCGGCGCCGACAGCGAAGATTCACTGAAGGAAAGCGAAATATGAGCCGCATATATGATGCACTACAAAGGGCCGATCTTGAACGGAAAGCCGCTCAGGGAACCGACATCCCCAGGGCTGATGAGACGTTCACTGTTCCTAGCGCAGAGGCTTTGCCGCCAATCAAGACAGAAGTTGTCATGGAGAACATCCCGCAGTATTCATGGAAGCCCTCCATGACCTTCCTTCCAACGCTTGGAGAGCGCGGCGAGAACATAGAGCAGTTTCGAGGCCTGAGATCACAACTCTACCAACATCGCGATCAGGTAAAGTTAAGGACTATCCTTATCTGCAGCGGCATGCCCGCGGAAGGCAAAACCTTTGTCGCGGCAAATTTAGCAATCAGTTTGGCGCGCAACAAGAACAATAAAGTACTGCTCATTGATGGCGACCTGCGCAGCCCCTCGCTCCATGTTGTTTTCGGGGCTCCTGATGTTCCCGGACTTACAGAGTATCTGGCCGGGACCGCGGAGCCAGACGAAATCATGCAGCATTATCAGAGCAAAAACACTCTAGTAGACGGCTTAGTGCGCGGTATTCCGAATCTTACCCTGATTCCTGCCGGAGCGGGGGGGATAACTCATCGGAATTGGTTGCCAATCACCGCATTGAAGAGCTGATAGCTATTCTCTCACCGCACTTTGACTGGATTCTGATAGACTCCCCGCCGGTACTCGCGGTAGCGGACGCAATCGACCTGGCTCGCGCCGCTGATGCGGTGCTGCTTGTTGCCCGAGCCGCCACTACGCCTTTCGACATCGCACAACGCGCGCAAACCGCCTTCAGTAATACGCGAATTCTCGGCTTCGTGCTGAATGCGGTCAAAGACGCTCCCGCCAGTTCCGCTTACTCCTACTACTACGGAAAGTACGAAAAGCAAGAGGCTATCAGAGGTATGCATGGACGTAAGGATAAGGGGCGGAAAAAATGACCAGATTATTCAATGTTTACTACTCAGCACGAACTCTGGCGCGTCTCCTCTGCGAAGTTATCCTTGTAGGCGGATCATTTTTACTGGCCACGGTGCTGCTCACGGGGCCAGCTTGGAACATTATACTGATCTATGAAAACGGCTTGCTGAAGATCGCCGGAATCACTGCCTTTACCCTGCTTCTTACTTATTACTTTGATCTGTATGGACCGCGGCGTTTCTCAGCAAGATGGGAGATCTACTTTCGTCTGTTACTTGTTCTCAGTGTTTTATCGTTTGTTCTTGCGGGGCTCGTTTATCTATTCCCGGATCTAGACATCGGTCCTTATGTATTTCTCGTTGGTGTCTCCATTCTTGCGGTTGTTCTTGTCCTCTGGCGCGGCATCTATGAGTGGATTACAGGTCTTGCCATGTTTCAGGAACGGGTTTATGTTCTGGGATGCGGCGAGCGGGCAAACAGCGTGGTCGAACTACTGCGAACCAGCCGCGATGCCGGCATGCAAGTCACAGGCTGGACGGGGATTGGCGATAGTCATGGACGGCTTGAGCGCTTCTCCGCGGATCTTCGCGCCTTTCGTGGTCCGAAACCCGGCATCGATCGCATTATCGTTGCCATGGAAGACCGTCGCGATTCAATGCCTGTTCGAGAATTGCTGGATCTACGCCTACTCGGCGTTATCATTGAAAATTCCAACACGTTGGTGGAGCGGCTCTCAGGCAAATTGCCTTTGGACGGGCTCAACCCAAGCACCCTCATCTTTACAGAGGGGTTCCGGATGAACGCCTCGCAGCAGGTATTCCGGCGCCTGCTCTCGTTCGCGGTCTCCTTTACGGCGCTGCTGATCTGCCTACCGATTCTGCCGCTGATTGTTCTTGCGGTACGCCTCTCTTCGCCGGGCCCCATTCTTTTCAGCCAGACACGCGTCGGACGGCGAGGGAAGTTATTTACCGTTTACAAATTTCGAACGATGTATCAGGACGCAGAAGCGCAAGGAGCCGTGTGGGCGACCAAGGACGATCCGCGCGTCACTGCGATTGGCTGGTTTATGCGCAGCACTCGGCTCGATGAGATTCCGCAACTATGGAACGTGCTGCGCGGAGACATGGCGTTTGTAGGCCCCCGTCCGGAGCGTCCGGAGTTCGTGCAGTGGCTTAGCCAGGAGATCCCCTACTATGACCTGCGGCACATGATTCGTCCGGGGATTACGGGTTGGGCGCAGGTGCGCTATCGCTACGGCGCTAGCCTGGAGGAAACCAAGTACAAACTCGAATACGATCTTTACTACGTCAAACACCAGTCAATTGGCCTCGACTTGCTCATCATGTTTGAGACCATCAAAACCATCATCCTGCGCAGAGGCGCCCAGTGAGAATCATATTCTGGCTTTCAATAGCCGGCATTCTCTACACCTATGTGGGATACCCCGTGGTGATATGGATGCTCTCGCGGCTGCGGCCGCGGCACTGGTTCATCAGTCCAATCTCTCCCAGCGTGAGTATTGTACTTGCGGTGCATAACGGCGAAGCCTTGCTCCCGCGCAAGATCGAGCACTTGCTCAGCCTCGACTACAGCAACATCAAAGAGATCATCATGGTTTCTGACGGCTCAACCGACGGCACTGCGGAATTGCTGGCGCGCGAGTGCCATCCGCGCATCATAACGGTCATTTTAGAAGAACACTGCGGCAAGGCGGTTGCCGTCAATGCCGGCATGGCGAGGGCAACCTCGGAAGTGATCCTCTTTGTTGACATTCGGCCGGAGATCGCTCCGGGCGCCATTCAGCAGCTGATCAGCAATTTCGCCGACTCGAAGGTTGGCTGCGTTGCCGGGGAACTGATTCTGCGCCAGGACAGTCACGACAGCGCCTCCGCGGCTGTCAGCGGGATCTATTGGCGCTATGAAAAGTGGATCAGGACGTGCGAGTCAATCTGCGGCTCCCCGGTCGGCGTCTACGGCGGCTTCTATGCGATTCGCCGCGAACTCGCTGTGCCGCAGCCCGCCGGAATGATTCTGGATGATATGTTTCAGCCGCTTTCCATTATTCGCCAGGGTTATCGGTCAGTCATTGATGAACAGGCATACGTCTACGACACCTGGCCAACCACAATCGAAAAGGAGTTTCAGCGCAAGGTACGCACACTGGCCGGAAATTTTCAGCTCTTCCGTCTTGCGCCGTGGACGCTGTCGCCACGCAATCCAGTTTTTTTTCAGCTTGTCTCGCACAAGGTGATGCGTCTCATCGTGCCTTATCTGCTGGTTCTGCTGCTGGTATCCACACTGGCGCTATCGGGCAGTTCGCGCCTCTACGCGGCATTCGCCGTTCTGCAGATTACCGGCTGGCTCGTGGCGCTTGCCGGCCTGCGCTACAGGATTCCCCTGCTGCATCGCATCGCAGCTCCGGCCAGTGCTCTGCTGATGCTCAAAGCGGCAGCCGTCGCTGGACTTTACAGATTTCTCTTCACGCGAGGCCCGCTTTGGAAGATATGGATTTCTCCTGAGCGGGTTACAACTGCCGAAACAGCGAAATCCGTGCCGCCGGACCCCCTGGCGCCTATCGCGGGAAATCATCAGGTGTAGAATTCAGTTGTAAAGTTGCTTCGCGAGAGAGGAGTACAGGGCCATGATGAAAAACATGAAGGCGCTGGTCATCTTTACGTTGGGAGTCATTGCGGGAGTCGGGGTTTCCGTGACCGGCTACAAACTCCACAAGCATATCAACATCAACAACGTTACTCTCAAGGCCCATCACCTCTCAGACCACATGGCCTCTGTGCTGGACAGGGCGTTCGGCGGCAAGGTGAGGGCGGCGAGGCTGGAGCACGTTGTCGCGCCTACGGCATATTTTCCGCCCGGCTCTATTTGGACACAGGATATAAGTCATGCGCCCCTCGATCCCCAATCCTCCGCCATCATCTCCTGGCTCGCGGATGCCGGCGGCTGGGGAAACAACAATAAGATGCATATCGATTTCAGCATGCGGGTATTGCAGGCGGACGCCAATACCCCCCATGTAAATTTCAAAGGCCCGGGTCCGAGCGCTGTTGATTCCGACCATCTCTCGACTTTTCCTCTTCCCGCCGGTGGCGGCCTGGAGGGGCAGACGGGCTATCAGTGCCCACCTGGAGGGGACTGCCATCTAATCGTGGTCGATCGCAGCCACAGCAAACTCTACGAAGCCTACATGGCCAACTATGCAGAGAATGTTCTCACCGCGGGCTTCGTTGCAGTTTGGGATCTCAACCGGGTGTATCCGCCGTCAGGACGAGGCGATCAATGCACCAGCGCGGATGCCGCCGGATTTCCGATTGCTCCGCTACTTTTCAATGCCGACGAGATCGCCACGGGAAGCATCAACCACGCCATCCGGTTTACTCTCCCTAATCAGCGGATGCGCGCACACGTTTTTGTGCATCCCGCCACGCACGCCGGCGCTCCGCGCGGGCCGGCTCCAGCTCCCCCGATGGGCGCCCGCTTCCGCCTCAAAGCATCGTATGACGTGTCGCAAATGATGCCGGAGGCACAGGTCGTCGCGCGCGCCATGCAGAAATACGGCATGTTCCTGGCTGACGGGGGTAATATCGCCCTCACCGCGCAAAGCGACGCGGACACCAAGGCAAAGTACACAGATCTGGATTTCGATTCCCACTCTTTATATGGCCTGAAGGTAACGGATTTTGAAGTCGTCGAGATGGGAACTCCGATTCACTTGACCTATAACTGCGTGCGGAATCCGTGAAGCATTGGAGCCTTGTCAGGTTCAACCTTGCGCACTAGAGATGAACTGTCTAGAGCATTTTCGGAAATAGTGTAGTCCAAAATTCCATTGGCATCCCACCCATTCCGCAGAAAAACGCGGAATGGATGGGGCACGGGAGTCTATAGCAAAAACTAAAACGCTCTAAACCGATTCCCTGTCCGCAATCCAATTCACTTCATCTCAATCTGACGCAGCACAACGATTACTCCAGGTTCTTCTGCCAGCGCTTGGGGCGGCGATTCTGTTGCAGGATCTTCTTGCGCAGGCGGAGAGATTTGGGAGTTACTTCGACCATCTCATCCTCGGCGATGAATTCGATGGCCTGTTCCAGGTTGAGATTTCTGTACGGCACGAGGCGGATGGCCTCGTCGGCGCTGGAGGCGCGCATGTTGGTCATATGCTTTTCGCGGACGACGTTGACATCGAGGTCCTTGTCGCGCGAGTGCTCGCCGATGATCATTCCCTCGTAGACCTCGACGCCCGCGCCCACAAACAAGATGCCGCGCTCCTGCAGGCCGTTGAGCGAGTAGGTGGTGGTGAGTCCCTGGCGGTCGGAGACCAGCGCGCCGGTGGGGCGCTGGGGAATCTCGCCCTGGTAGGGGATGTAGCCGTCGAAGAGCGAATTCATAACAATTGTGCCGCGGGTCTCGGTGAGCATCTCGCTGCGCAAGCCGATAAGGCCGCGGCTGGGCACGCGAAACTCCAGGCGCACGCGGCCGGAGCCGTGATTGTGCATTTTGGTCATCTCACCCTTGCGCGGGCCGAGCTTTTCGATCACCGTGCCGGTGTAAGCGTCGGGCACGTCGATGGTGAGATGCTCGACCGGCTCCATGCGCGTGCCATCGACGATTCTGGTGACGATCTCCGGGCGTCCAGCGGAGAGCTCGAAGCCCTCGCGGCGCATCATCTCAATCAAAATCGCCAGTTGCAGTTCACCGCGGCCCAGCACCTTGAAGCTGTCGGGCGTGCCGGTATCTTCAACGCGAATGGAGACGTTAGTGAGCAGCTCTTTTTCCAGGCGCTCGCGCAGGTTGCGGCTGGTGACGTACTGACCCTCGCGCCCGGCGAAGGGCGAGTTGTTGACGCTGAACTGAATGGCGATGGTCGGCTCGTCGATGACGATGAGCGGCAGCGGCGAGGGGTTTTCGACGCTGGTGATGGTCTCGCCGATGGTGATGCCCTCGACGCCGGCCACGGCAACGATGTCGCCCATGACGGTTTCGGTAATCTCGGTGCGCTTGAGGCCGCTGAAGGTGAAGAGCTTGGTGATGCGCGTCTTCATCAGCGATCCGTCGCGCTTGGAGATGGTCACGTCGTCCCCGAAGTGGAGGGTTCCCTGGAAGACGCGGCAGATAGCGATGCGGCCGAAGTAATCGGAGTAGTCGAGGTTGGTGACCAGAATCTGCAGGGTGGCTTCAGCGTCGCCGGTGGCGGGTGGAATGGTGGAAACGATGGACTCAAAGAGCGGCTGGAGGTTTTCGCCGGGCTTGGCGGGGTCGAGAGTCGCCGTGCCCGCCTTGGCTACCGCGTAGAGCACGGGAAAATCCAGTTGCGATTCGTCGGCGTCGAGGTCGATGAAGAGGTCGTAGATCTCGTTCAGGACCTCCTGGGGGCGGGCGTCGGGACGGTCGATTTTGTTGATCACCACGATGGGCTTGAGTTTGGCTTCGAGTGCCTTGGCCAGGACGTAGCGGGTTTGCGGGAGCGGACCCTCGGCGGCGTCGACGAGAAGCATGACGCCATCGACCATTTTGAGAGCGCGCTCCACCTCGCCGCCAAAATCGGCGTGTCCTGGAGTGTCCACGATGTTGATCTTGCCGCCTTCAAAGACGATGGCGGTGTTTTTGGCCAGGATGGTGATGCCCCGCTCGCGCTCCAGCTCGTTGGAGTCCATCACGCGATCGGCTACCTGCTCGTTGGCGCGGAAGGTGCCGGACTGGCGCAGCATGGCGTCCACGAGAGTGGTCTTTCCGTGGTCCACATGGGCAATGATGGCGATATTGCGTATCGTCTGGGTCACAGGGGAGAAATTCCTTCTTCAGGTTTGGCCGACAGGCTATGGGTTGGGGGAGAAAAACAGTGATCAGTGGTCAGTGATCAGAAAACCCAAATAGCACTCTCAGCAAAGAGAAAATCGCCGCACAGTACGGCATCTTTCATTCTATCAGCAGAAGAGATCATCAGGAGATTTCCGTTACATTCTCGTGAGATTCATCTCGACGCGGCATCCGTTTTCCGAAGAGAAGCGCAGGCTTCCGCCCAGTTGATGGGCCAGGCTGGCGGCCAGCTTCAGCCCCATGGACGGGCAGGAATTCAAGTCGAAATGTTCCGGAAGACCGACGCCGTTGTCGGTGATCACCATGCAAACGACGCCGTCTACGCGATGAATCGAAATCATGATCGTTCCCCGGCGGCCGCCGGGAAAAGCGTGCTTGAGGCTGTTGGCGATCAACTCGTTGACCAGCAGGCCGAAGGGAATGGCGAGTTCCAGAGAGAGGGAAAACTCTTCAACGTCCAGGTGAAGCTGAATCTGATTGAGTTGAACCGAGCTGGAGGCCACGACCCGAGTGAACAGATCGCGCAGGTAGTCGGAAAGCGAGAGGTGCGCCAGATCCTCTCTCTGATAAAGGTGTTCGTGCGCCAGAGATATGGCGTGAATGCGCTGGACGGTGGATTCCATGGCGGCGCGGGCTTCGCCCTCGGGAAGCAACCGGGCCCTCATGCGGAGCAGACTTTGAATGACCTGAAGATTATTTTTTACCCGGTGATGGATTTCGCGCAGCAGGATCTCTTTTTCGCCCAGCGAGGCAACCATCTGCTCTTCGTGCTCGCGTTGCGCAGTTACATCATGCAGCGTCAGGACGATCATCGGCGGGGCAGCCGAGGCCGCCTGGAGCCGCGCCGCACGAGCCTCGACCCAGGCGACCGTGCCATCCTTGTGACAACAACGGAGGGTGGCTTGCTGGTGAGCGTTCACGTCCAACCCGGACAGCATTTTCAACAAAGACTCCCGGTCTTCCGGGACGACAATTTCCATCCAAGAGCGCCCGACAAGCTCTTTGGAATCCCTGCCCAGCAGGGTGAGGCAGACGGGCGAGACATACACCAGCTTGCCCTCGCCGCTGTAGACCGCCACCAGGTCCGAAGAGTGCTCGACGATGGCAGTCATCAGGGCGCTGGTTTCATCTAGCCGGCCTTTCAGGCGGCTGAGCCGCGCCACCCGTTCGAGAATCGCGGGCAACTCTTTCCAGAAGCCATCAGTTTTCTTCACGTAGTCGGAAAAACCGCGCCGCAAGGCCTCGATGGCCACGGTTTCATCGCTCATTCCGGTGACAAAGACCACCGGCACCTCGGGGACGCGCGCCTGTGCCGCATCGGCCACTGCCCAGGGCTCGCCATCGGGCAACCGGTAGTCGAGCAGCAGGGTCATGAATTCGCCGGAATCCTTATCTTCCAGGACCTTGAGCCCGGCCGCGACGCTATCGGCGAGAACGACCGAGTAACCGGCGCGCTCCAGCGAACGCCGCATCAGTTCGGCGGTCGAGGGGTCGTCCTCCACCACCAGCACCCGCTTGCCGGCAAGAACTTCGGGAATTGGCACGCGTTTCATGGCCCGGGAGCCGCCGCTACCGGTTCATCTTCGGAGAGACGGATGATCTGCAGAAAGAACCCCAGCCGGCGAATGGCTTCAATGAACTGCAGCGGGTCCACCGGCTTGGTAATGTAGACCGAGCAGCCCAGATCGTAGCAGATGGACACCTCGCGCGGATCGTCGGTGGTGCTGAGCATGATGACCGGCGTCTTGCGGGTTGCCGGGTCGGCCTTGATCTGGCGCAGCACCTCGATGCCGCCGACGGCGCCGGGCATATTGATGTCCAGCAGGATCAGGGGGTCCACGCCCATGCGCCCGGCGAAATCGCCGCGGCGGAAGATATAGTCCAGGGCTCGCGCCCCATCGTGCAGAACGAGCAGCGGATTGCCCAGAGCGATGCGGCTCAGGTTGCGGCGCAACAGCTCGACGTGGCCCTCATCGTCATCCACGATGAGAATGGTAAACACGGATTGCAATGAATCCATTTTTTGCGTCCTCCTAATCGGCGTTTGGTGTGGTAGAGGGACGGGCGGGCAGGGAAAAATGGAAGGTGGTTCCCTCGCCTTCCCGGCTCTCGGCCCAGATCTTGCCTCCATGGCGTTCCACGATGCGATGCGCAATGGCCAGCCCCATGCCTTCCCCTTCCGCTTGCTGGGGATGAAACCGCTGAAAAACCTGAAAGAGCTTTGCCTTGCCGAACTCCGGAATGCCCAGCCCGTTGTCGCGCACAAAGTAGTGGACCATCCCGTCTTCCACCCGGCCGCCCAGCTCGACCTTGAGCGGACGCTCGGGATTGCGGTACTTGAGCGCATTGCCGATCAGATTGGAGAAGACCTGGCCCAATGCCGTGGCATCGGCGATCACGGAAGGCAAGGCTCCCACCTCGACCTCGGCTCCGGCCTCGGTAATCTCCTGCTGGAAGGTGGCAATGGTGTTGGTCACCAACTCCCATACGTTGACCCGCGCCAGTTGGTAGACCTGGCGCCCGTGGCGCGAGAGGCCCAGCAGCGCTTCAATCAACCGCTCGAACTTAGTGGCGGAGGCGGCGATGTAATGCAATGCCCCGCCCATCTCCTTGTCCAGAACCGGCTGCACAATAGGCCAGCACCGCTCCCAATTCGGGCAGGCCCGGATGGCCTCTTTGAGGTGCTTGCAACTCGCCTCCAGTTCGTGCACAAACCCCTGCACATTGACCAGCGGCGCGCGCAGGTCGTGGGAGACGATATAGACAAAGGCCTCGACCTCCTTGTTTTTGCGCTGCAACTCCGCCACGGTGGATTCCAGCTCGCTGGTTCTTGCTGCAACCCGGAGTTCCAGATTGGCCGCCATCCTGGCCAGCGACTCCTCCAGCCGCTTCTGCTGGGTCATGTCGCGGGCCACGCGGATGTAGCCGGTCAGCTTTCCCGTCTCATCCCGGATCGCGGTGAGCACGCCGCTGGACCAGAACTGCGAACCATCCCGGCGCACGCGCCAGCCTTCGGTTGCGCAGCGCCCGGCGCGCGCCGCCTCCTCCAGCATTCGTCGCGGTTCGCCTGCCTGGATTTCGGCCGGAGGGAAGACCAGGGAAAAATCCCGGCCCAGCGCCTCTTCGGGAGTGTATCCGACCAGATTCTGCGTACCGATACTCCAACTGTCGATCCGTCCCTCCGTGTCGAGTGTGTAGATGGCATAGTCGGCGATGTTTTCCACGATGATGCGGTAGCGTTCCAGTTGGGCGTTGCGGCCTTGCAACTCCACCTCGGCGGCCCTTCGCTCGGTCATATCCCGCGTGACCTATGGCAAAGCCGCACAGTTCACCCTGGGGGCCGCGGATGGCGGTCAAGGTCACCAGCGCCCAGAATTTTGTGCCGTCCTTGCGCTGCCGCCAGGCCTGGGTCTCGTAGCGGCCCTCGCGCGCCGCCGCAGCCAACTCCTGCGCCGGAACCCCCGCCTCTACATCCTCGGGCTGGAAGAAGATGGAGAAGTTCCGCCCCAGTATTTCTTCCGCCGTGTAGCCCTTGCTGCGTTCCGCCCCGGCGTTCCAGGTGACCACCCGGCCCTGCGGATCGAGCATGTAGATGGCGTAGTCGGTGACGCTGTCCACCAGCAGACGGAAGCGCTCCTTGCTTTCTGCCAGCGCGAGGTTGGACTCCCGCAGGTCCTGGCCGATCTCTCGCAATGCCTGCTCGGATTCACGCAAGTCCTGGTCAGTCTCCCGCAAATCCTGGTTGTTCTGTCGCGTATCCTGGCCCGTCTCTCGCAAGTCCTGACTTGCCTCTCGCGTGTCCTGGTCAGTCTCTCGCAAGTCCTGACTTGTCTTCTCCAGAAGGGAAGGAAGGTCTTCCGGCGCGGGGCACACGCCCTCCGCAAGCCGCGTGGCGGCTTTGGTGTGGACAGGGAGCGGACTCGCGATGTGAGACATCGCAGCCTCCACGAGGCCAGTTATCGTCGGATCGGGGAATAAGTACGACCCTCCGGCTGCCTCTTTGCCAGGGCGGCTCGGGCAATACGGTGGTCAGAGTACCACCGGAAAAAGGGAAAAAGAGAGCTACACAGAACAGTAGATTAAGAAGAATTGAAGATAATCCCAAGCAGGAACGCCGTGGCTGGGCGTCCTGAAACGGAATGATGGGGCGGAGAGCGCCCGGTTGCCGATCGGCCATGGGTAGAAGAAAGCCTGTAAGCAGCAAGCTCAATTCACCACGCGCGGCCGCGGGGTGGCCATGAAAGTTCCCCCTTGCAGCAGCATATGCATCAGGTCTCTGGCGATGCGCGGGTCGGGGTCCATGCTGAGGCCGGTCAGCGAGCGGCCCACCAGGCTCTCGGCCGGCACTCCAGAGGCGCGCAACAGCGCCTGGTTGACGCGCACGATACGGCCGTCTCCATCCAACTGCACCATGGCCGTAGGCGTCTGATCGAAGGATCGCGCCTCATCCAGCGTCTCATCCATGGCCTGGGAGCGCAGCCGTTCGCGGGCATCGCGGACGGTGACCACAAATCCCTTGTGCTGATCCGCCACGCCGGCCAGCGGAGTCACGCTGAGATCGACCAGCACCTCACCGCCGCCGGACTGGTTCAGGGTCCAGCCAAACTCTTCGGCCGCAACTGCATCCTCCCGGCTGTTGAGCAGATTTACAGGGCTCTGCTGGCCGTCGGTCAGCTTCAAGACCTCCTGCAGAGGCCGTCCTTTGGCCTTGGCCAGCGACCAGCCGGACAAAGCCTCGGCGGCGGCGTTCATGAACTGGACCCGGCCCTCGGAGGAGACCATCAGCACGCCGTCGCGCATGCCGTCCACGGTGGCTTCCATCTGCCGATGCGCCGCGCTCTGGCGCGCGTCCACGCGGGCCTTGTGCAGCGCCACCTGCAACGTGGCCCTCAGCTCGCCGCTCTGGAAAGGCTTGGTCAGATACCCGTAGGGCATCTCCCGCGCCGCCCGCGCAATGGTGGTTTCGTCGCTGTAGGAGGTCAAAAAGACGACCGGAACCCGGTAGGCGGCGCGCAACAGGCCGGCCGTGTGAATTCCGTCCACGCTGCCCATGATGCGCACGTCCATCAGCACCAGATCCGGCCGATGCACTCCGGCCGCCACCAGCGCTTCGTCGGCGCTCTCCGCAACGCCGATCACCTCGCATCCCAACTGTTCGACCTCTTGTTTCAGGTCCAGAGCCACAATGGGTTCATCTTCGACAATCAGCAGTTTGCCTCTCACGTGAGCTTTCTCCTTGCTCTATGGGGAATAGCCAGGCGCGAAGCCCGGATGCTGGGCGATGCGCCATTCTGCACACTTTATCGCCGGAAGAGGGCTGGAGCTTTAGCGGATTCATCCGGATTACGATATTCCCATGTCATTAAGAAACTTCAAGATAGCTGTCAGTTGCCGGTCAGAACCTCACAGAAAGCGCGCGATTCGCGGTAAGATGGGCCTAACTTTGCGAGAGCCTTGCCCATGAGCCGCACGAGCAAAGCCACGCCCAGCCCGAGCACGCTACGGCCGCCTGGTGCTGGCGTGCGTGGTGGTGTTTGCCGTTTTGCTGCTGCTGTTGCGGATGCTGGTGTTTGTGCACGGGCACGGGCGGCGGTGAATTCCACTCGTCCGTTCACCCCGCCCGTCGCCTAAAACAGTTTTCCGTCGAGGCCGACAGTAAATGGCTTATCTGGCACCAGCAACCGCTGTAACTGTTGGTCGTTGGTAACGAAAAGGTTAACCTTGGTTTCGATGGCAGTGGCCAGGTGTATAGCATCGGCAGGCTTCAATGAGCAGATCGCGCGAATCTGGCCATATCTTTGCGCCATCGCCAGCGTGAATGGAAGCAATTCAACTTCACCGCTCAACATCGAGTCGCGGATAGCGATGATAGCCGCTTGATCTTTCATTCGGAGCGGCAGCGTCAGAACTTCGCCAACCGTGAAGACGCTGGTGCAGAGCGTGTCGTTGCGGGCGGCAATCTCTTTGTAGATGCGACGCACACGAGGGCCAAACGCAGGATGGCCCTCATGCAGGTAGATAAAGAGATTGGTATCCCAGTAGATTCGGCTCACGGACGGGTGCTCCCGCTGGCTGGAGGTTGAACGCCGGCATCATGAATATCCGGCACAACAGAACCGAAGTTTTCGCGCTCGGCCTTGAGGAATACATCCCCTCCTTTAACCTGCTGATAGAGGCGCGCGGCGACACCGTATGAAGCCAGCAAGCCGCGCTTCGGCGGTGGCGGTTCGCTCCCAATCGCAGAGGATACCTCACGATCGAGAATTTCATAGCGGAAGATCGTCCTGGTACTTAAACCAGAGGGCGGCGCGTCCTTGGTGCCGATCAGCTTTACGCCCGCGGCAAGTTGAAACTTCCGCGAAGAAAGCGCCGAACAAACCAACGGCACTCTCCTCGACCAGTGCAGACCGTTATGAATGTCGCCAGCCTTCACCTCGACAATCGCGCGCCCGTGCTCACGCGCCGGATGGAGATAATGCGCCTGAACGTATTCGAGCACGGTTTCACTCAGGTTCATCGCCGGTGCCCCGCCGCTTTGGATTTGGCATGGATTCGACATCTGGAATAAGAATAGAACAAACAATTGTGGATAGCAAGAGAAGAAAGAGAGAATATTCTTTCTATCAGCAAACGAAGAAGATCAGCTTCCAGAAAGAGGCCGCTTTTCCAGGAAATATCTACCCGATCCAAAGTCTGAGAATCAGGACTCTTCGACGGCGCTCAAGGCAGGCTTTGGGATACTTGGTTACGCATCTAGCACAGTTACGCCACATCGAAGCAGAAATCGAGCCGTTGCATCGAATTCCTCCGGTGAGTTTGTAGGGTCTTCTTTGTTTCCCTTTGGGACGAAGATCATCATGCCCTGTCGTGCCCGAGTCAACAAGACACGATATGCATTCTTGCGATAGAGTCGCTTATCGCTCTTTTTGATTGCTTTCCACTTGTTATTTGGCCCCGGGCGCAAAGCGCGCAGCTGCCACCCATACGATTCATTCCAAATAAAATCGCCTCCCCAGCAGACCCCAATCCAATCAAGTTCAAGTCCGTGTATCTCGAATTCTGTAGCGAATACCTCACATCGATAGCTCGAACGTAAATCAGACTCTTCAGCCAAGTACCAGTGCTCCCACGGATAATCAGCATGAAAAGTCGAGTTTGGTTCTAATCCCTCTGCACGTAAACGCACAGCCGCAGACGAACCGACTAGTCCGTATCGATTCGCTCCGATTCCTTGCTCACGCAGTTTCTTGCGCATCTCCGTGAAATTCCGCGAAAGAAAAATAGGGAATCTTGTTGCAATACGCAGAGATTCTGCCTCCTCTACGTTTCCATCTATCACATGGTTCACCCACGTTGCGAGGGATTCCGCACGCAAGCTACGATTCGATGTGCGTAAGTGCAACGCTGAGTTCGTTTGAACATCCATCCTTCTCGTAGAGTCATCAAATAGCCGACGCCCCGCAGTTGAAGGCCCACCCTCCAAGACCTCAGGAGACGCATATATCACCCATTTTTTGGTGGCATTCGAGAGCGCCGTTCCCCACTCCTCGAGGCCTGCTTCACCGTCATTAATCTCCTGTCCGCCTCCGACCAGAGCAACCACGATAGCCCAGTCCTCATGTCGCTCCATAATCTTCAACAGCATCTCAGGCTCTGAATAATCGCGCTTAAACTTCTTCAGGTGCTGAGAGCGATTCCAGGCACGTTGCGCCTCGTCGAAAATAATTGCATGATTCGATGGTTTTCCCTTGTTATCATCTGTGTGGTATCTGGCAAAGACGTGGACATTTTCGATCAGTGTTCTGGCTTTAGTGCGCGCCTGAATTGCATTCGCACCCCCTCTCATACTCTCTTTCGTAAAAAGGTGTTGCAAAACCTTGACGAGTGGACCGTTTCCGCTCATAAAATGAATTGCACTGGACTTGTTCTCGTCTGAATGCGCAAGGCTTAACCCTACAAGGGTCTTTCCTGAACCTGGAACTCCGGTAAGAAAACAAATCGCGTGTTGACTCTCAGCTTGAGCGCTTTCAACATAACCCTGGATTGTCTGCCGAACGCTCTCAATTTCGTATTCTGACGCTTCAGAATGGGCGATTTCCCGAATCGAAAGACCGCTCTTTAATGCTAAAGCAGCTTCGATAATGCTGGGCACTGGGAAGTATGGACTCTCATCCCATGCTGCAACTGATATCTGAATATCTTGATGCTTTTCAACCGCGCACAGAACATCTGATAATTCACTCCACGGAGTAAGAATTACCTTATTGATCCAATAGATGGCTAATTGCGGGAAGAGTTCATACTGATTCAGTTCATCAAGGTTCGGGCTGTCTGCCTCGGGACTGACGATAACAGGAATAATCCTTCTATCTGCGGTGGTCTGGTGGAAATAGTGCAAGAGAAGAGCGTATTCCTCAATCTGACGCTTCGCTTGCTGAAACGCGTCCCCAGACTTAGCTTCAAGGAGGACAACTTCATTTCCGATAAGCAAGACGACATCGATACGCATCTCTTTACGCGGAATTGAGAATTCAAGCAGGACTCCCCAATTCCGTGCCGAAGCGATCCGCATGACACACTCTTCGAGCGTCCGACGTAGTAGACCAATCTCCCTTTTCCATGTCAGTGTCTGATCAGAGTATTGGCTTGTATAGCCGCGATTTGCATAAGAAACAGTAAGGCAAGCAAGGATTTGTTCATTTGACTGAACCAGAAACTCTCCGACACTCGCCCGGAAAAAGGAAGCCATGATTCCTTCATGTTCGACTATCAGTATCCCACCCTTTCCGCGAAAAGAAGCGGAAAGGATGGGGCACCCAGGATTTGAGGTAGATTTAAATAAATCCATAAATCCCATGTCCGAGAATCCGGACCTGAGGTTTCGCCGGACGCGCAGTCCCTATCCCTTGCGCCCGCGGACGGCTTCCTTGGCTTCGGCGGGGCCGGCGGCGGGGACTTCGGGGATTTCGGCTTTGACGGCGCCGATGTTCAGCTTCTTGCGCAGTTCGGCGTCGAGCTTGGCGAAGATGTCCTTATTGTCCTTGAGGTAGGTGCGGGTGTTTTCGCGGCCCTGGCCGATGCGCTCGCCGGAGTAGGCGTACCATGCGCCGGATTTCTCGACGATGTTGTTGGCCACGGCCAGGTCGAGGACGTCGCCCTCGCGGCTGATGCCCTCGCCGTAGAGGATGTCGAACTCCGCCTCGCGGAAGGGCGCGGCGACCTTGTTCTTGACGATCTTGACCTTGGTGCGGTTGCCGGTGACGGCGTCGCCGTCCTTGATGGCGGCGATGCGGCGGATGTCCACGCGGACCGAGGAATAGAACTTGAGAGCGCGGCCGCCGGTGGTGGTCTCCGGGTTGCCGAACATGACGCCGATCTTCTCGCGAATTTGATTGATGAAGATGAGCGCGGTGCGGGATTTGGAGACGGTTCCGGTGAGCTTGCGCAGGGCCTGGGACATGAGGCGGGCCTGGAGGCCCATGTGGGAATCGCCCATCTCGCCGTCCAGCTCGGCCTTGGGGACCAGGGCGGCGACGGAATCGACGACCAGCACGTCGATGGCGCCGGAGCGGACCAGGGCTTCGGTGATTTCCAGGGCCTGCTCGCCCGAGTCGGGCTGCGAGACCAGCAGGTTGTCGATGTCCACGCCCAGCTTTCTCGCGTAGGCGGGGTCGAGGGCGTGCTCGGCATCGACAAAGGCCGCCAGGCCGCCCGCCTTTTGCGCCTCGGCGATGATCTGCAAGCAGATGGTCGTCTTGCCGGAGGATTCGGGGCCGAAGACCTCGCTGACGCGGCCGCGGGGAATGCCGCCGACGCCCAGAGCCGCGTCGAAGCTGATGGAGCCGGTGGAGATCACGGCAATGGGGACCAGAGCTTCTTTGGAGCCGAGCCGGACAATCGACCCTTTTCCAAACTGTTTTTCGATCTGCGCAAGGGCAAGTTCTACGGCTTTGGTGCGGTCATCGGCAATTGCCATGGGGGGCTCCTCTTAAGGTGCTCACCGGAGCCGGTTCTTGCTTACCTGGGCGGGGAAGCGGCGCGGCGGCATGGAATGCATTTCGAAGGGATTGTAGCAGGGCGAGAGAGACATAGCCAGAAAAAAATAGCGAAGAAACGGAGAAGTCGATTCAAGCTGCGTAAATTCGCAAACTGCATCAACAGTTATGAAAGTGCATCAATTTTAAATATGATGTAGAATGAGGACATGAGAACCACAATCACACTGAACGACGAGACCCATGTTTTTGCCAGCTATTACGCCCATGCGCGTGGACTCACGCTCAGCGCGGCCATCGACGAGCTGATCCGCAAGGCGAAGGCGGCACCGGCGTCCAAGCCGGAGATTTGCTTCTCTCCTATTAGCGGCTTTCCCATGTTTCCTCCCAGAGATGGAACGATCACCGCAGAGATGGTGAAGAAGATCGAGGAGGAGGAGTTTGACCCGCAATTGTTTACTTGATCTGAACGTCTTGATAGCGCTTGTGGACTCCGGCCACCAGCATTACCAAAAGGCACAGGATTGGTTCATCTCTTCCGGTAAAGATCACATTGGCCTTTGCCCACTCACTGAAGCGGGATTTCTCCGTGTCACAACAAATCCTGCCTTCCGGCCTGCGCCGCGCACGATAGAAGCAAGCAATCGCTATCTTGCAGGCTTCTCAAGGAACATCCGACGACTTTGGGTATTGGGAGATCAATAAAAGCTGGGTTGAACTTACCGCGCCCTTTGCCGTACGCATCAGCGGCCATCAACAAGTGACCGATGCCTATCTTTTAGGGCTTGCGATCAAAGAGAAAGGCGTGCTGGTCACCTTCGACAAGGGCATCAAGTATATGGCGGGCGCGGAATTCAGCCAGAACGTTCTACTCCTGCAGAGTAAGGGAGAACGGGCGTGCTCAGACGGTGTAAGCGCCGATGCGGATCTCGCGGCTGGTGAGCTCGTCGCAGGCGCGATCCAGGGTTTCGTACTCCCGGTCGTGGTCCTTGCGGAAGGCGCGGAAGGCCTCTTCGCTGGCCCAGCGGTCGATGGTGAGGTAGTTGCCGGGGATGTAGGCGTCGCGCAGCAGCTCCGTGCCGCGGTACTCGGGCGAGGCGCCAAAGAGTTGCGCCCATGCGCCCTGGGGCGAATAGGCGGCCTCGAAGGCGGCAATCTTCTCCTCGGCAATCTCGAACTGCCAGACAACGACGAACATACGCGTATCCGATCTTGACTTTATGGTAGCGCAGGGGGAGCGGGTTGGCGAAGGAGGGAGGATTCGGCGGTGAGCGAGGCTTAGAGTTTTCTTAAATTGGCGAACTTTTCCATCAATTTTTTCACGCCGTGGCTGTTGAAGAGGATGGTGAGCTTGGCGGTCTCGCCGTCGCCTTCGCGCAGGAGGATGGTGCCTTCGCCGTACTTCGCGTGGCGGACGTGCTGACCCTTCTTCAGATTGACCGCGCCGCTGGATGCGGGGATGTCCATGGCCGGAGCTGACGCAGCCGGGCGGGGAAGCGAGCCGGGCTTGGCGTGGCCCGCTTTGCCGCCGAAGAAACGGGCGATGTTGTCGATGGAGTGGCCCTCCGGGCTTTCACCTTTTGGACTAGATTCCTGACTGGTCAAGGCGCCTTGGGAGTCATCCAGGAAGCGACAAAGGGCTTGGATGAGAGAACTCCGTCGCTTGCTCCCGGGCGTAAGCCCTGGCGGAGAACGCGGGGCTTCCTGGTTTTCGTCTTCGTAGTTGTAGTGCCGGTCGGCGAAGTCGCCGGCGTGGCCGGGGCGGCGGCTGGAGCCTTGGGGTAGCCGGGGGTGGACCAGGCTGAGGATTGGGCAGGAGACCGGCTGCCGAGATTCTCGATCAGCCGGCTGGGAACTTCTTCGAGGAAGCGGGAGGGGATGCTCATCTCCGGGGCGTCGTTGCCGTAGCGGCGGCGGTAGTGCGCGCGGGTGAGGACCAGGGAGTTCATGGCGCGGGTCATGCCGACGTAGCAGAGGCGGCGCTCTTCTTCGAGCTCGTCGGGATTGTTGAGGGTGCGGGAGTGGGGAAAGAGGCCCTCTTCCAGGCCGGCGAGGAAGACCAGCGGAAACTCCAGGCCCTTGGCGGCGTGCAGGGTCATCAGCGTGACGCGGGCGTCGGGATCGAACTGGTCGGTGTCGGAGGCCAGAGCGGCGTGGTCGAGGAAGTCGGCCAGGGTCTCGCCGCGGGCTTCGGCGTCGTGGGCGGCGTTGGCCAGTTCCTTCAGGTTTTCAATGCGGCTGAAGGCCTCCGGCGAGCCTTCGGTTTCCAGAGCCTTGATGTAGCCGGTGCGGTCGAGGAGGAAGCGGATCAGCTCGGGGAGGGTGGCGGCGTCGCCGGGCTTGCGAAAGGCGCTGTCCTTTCTTGTCTTCCGCGTGCTTCTTCGGCGTCCGATTCAACATCGGGATCGGGCTGAGTTGGATTTCCCAGGTCCCAAACTCGACGGACGCTTCGGCTGGGCGGCGAAGGGCGAAATTTTGCTGGCATCGGGCTGGGGAAGTTCTTTGTCCTCCGTGCTGGCTGAGTCTGCCGAGGACGCGCCGAACTCGAAGCCGGTGTCGGCGTCCTCGCCGGATTCGGTCCCGGCGGCAACATCGGCGGAGAGCTTGCCGGCGAAGTCGGGGTCCATCATGGCCTGGGCGTCGAGGATGAGCTGGCGGAAGGAGTCGATGGCCATCAGCGCGCGGGTGGGGATGAGGCGATTGGCGATGGCGGCGGCAGAGAGCGTCCCAGGTGGACTGGCCGGTCTCCAGAGCCAGCCGTTCCAGGGTTTCGAGAGTCGTTTTGCCGATGCCGCGGGCCGGGGTGTTGATGACCCGCTGCAGAGCCATCGAATCGTGGGGATTGCGGATAAGGCGCAGGTAGCCGAGCAGGTCCTTGATCTCGGCGCGCTCGTAGAAGCTGAAGCCGCCGACCATGGTGTAGGAGATGTTGTAGCGGCGCAGCGCCTCCTCAAAGAGGCGGGATTGGGCGTTGGTGCGGTAGAGGACGGCGGCCCTTCCGGGCTCTTGTGTTTCGGACGAGTTTGTCTGCCGGAGAAATTGCCTGAATGCGGTCGGCGACGAAGAGGGCTTCGTTTTCGCCGTCAGGGGCCTCGTAGTAGCCGATCAGCGAGCCGCCCTGGCGGTCGGTCCAGAGCTTCTTGCCCTTGCGCTTGAGGTTGTTGGCGACCACGGCGCCGGCGGCTTCCAGAATAATCTGCGTGGAGCGGTAGTTCTGCTCTAGGCGGACGATGCGGGCGTTGGGAAAATCCTTTTCAAACTCCAGAATGTTGCGGATGTCGGCGCCGCGCCAGGAGTAGATGCTCTGGTCCTCGTCGCCGACGGCGCAGACGTTCTTGTGCTCACCGGCCAGCAGCTTCATCAACTCGTACTGGGGGCGGTTGGTGTCCTGGTACTCGTCGACCAACAGATAGCGGTATCGGCGCTGGTAGCGCTCGCGGGCTTCGCTGGAGACTTTGAGCAGGCGAACGGCCTCCAGCAGCAGGTCGTCGAAGTCGAGGGCGTTGCACTTGCGCAGCTCGGCCTGGTAGCCCTGGTAGATGTGGGCGATGCGCTCGCCGTTGGGGTCTTTGGAGGAGAGGTAAACCTCCTGGGGATCGAGCATGTGGTTCTTGGCCCAGGAGATGCGGCCCAGCACCGCGCGCGGAGTGAGCTGCTTGGTGTCCAGGCCCATGCGCTTCATGATCTGCTTGACGACGGCCTGCTGGTCGTTCTCGTCGTAGATGGCAAAGGAGCGGGTGAGGCCCTCGCCGCCAACTTTGAGGGCCTCGATGTCGCGGCGCAGGATGCGGACGCAGAAGGAGTGGAAGGTGCAGAGCAGCGGCTTGGCCAGGGAGGAATGGCCCAGCAGCCGGTCGACGCGCTCGCCCATCTCGCTGGCGGCCTTGTTGGTGAAGGTGACGGCCAGGATGGAGTCCGGAGCAACGCCCTTCTCGCGGATGAGCCAGGCGATGCGGCTGGTGATGACGCGCGTCTTGCCCGAGCCGGCCCCGGCGAGGATCAGCAGCGGGCCTTCGGAGGCCTCGACGGCGGCGCGCTGTTCGGGATTCAGGTTGTCGGCGAGCGGCTGCAAGGGGCAAGTCCGGGAGGGAAGGATCCTGGGTCTAGTGTACCGGTTGGGGGGATGAAGGGACGGGATGATGGGCTGGAGGGAAGATAGATCGGCATGGGTTGGAAATATACATAAAGACGCTGCGCCCAGGATGCGCTCGCCGATGAGGTCGCGGTGATGATGGTCGTAAAACAGCCAGCCGTCAAAGCCGGCCTCTTGGATAGCGGCCTGAATCGCGTCGAGATTTGCTTTGGGGTTCATACCGGCCGTGATTCGAGAGCTGGGGGCGTGCGGTTACATTTAGTGGCGTTGGAAGCATACTTTTTTGGCATTTTCAGGGCTTAAAAAACGCAGGAAAAGGTGTACTTATAGATACACCTCTATTTGGCAAAATCGGGTACAAGATGATTTGCGGGTTTGCGGGGAAGAAGAGGCGAAAACCACCTGCGGTGGGGGACTGGCCGAGACGGGGATCAGGGAACAGGGAACAGGGAACAAGGAACAAGGAACAAGGAACAATGCCCGGCCACAATTTGCGGCTGCAGTTTATATTCATTCGGATATAATGAATAATTGATGAGCAAATTCCCAGGACATAGATCCGACAATGTTTGGGATGCGATTGCAGACTCGCCGGAAGAGGCGGCGAACCTGAGCTTGCGTTCTGAGTTGATGGACGAGATCGAAACGATCATCAAGCAGAATGGCTGGACGCAGGCAGTGGCAGCGAAGCGCTGCGGGGTGACTCAGCCGCGCATCAATGATCTGCTGCGGGGGCGTATCTCGCGCTTTTCGATTGACGCGCTGGTCAATATTGCCTCAGCGCTGGGGCGCAAGGTTAGGGTCAGGCTTGATAATGCGACGTGAACAATAAAAATCTGCATTCACTTGAGAGGCGAAGTATGAACGCGTTTTTCTCCGTCGAAGCAATCGCCGAGGCTGCATCCCTTATTCCGTTGGAAGTGCTCTCCGTGTGCTGCCATAGGCGGATCATATGAGGCTGACATTAGTTTCACTTTTCCGAAGCACTCAGGACAACGAAAAGTCTCATCTCCCAGGCGAAATGCCTCCTCAACCGAGACGAGCTGCCATCCATAGATTCGATCTTTAACAATACCAGACCATTTCCTGACTTCTACCTGAACCATTCGAGCCATCGTTTACTCCAAAATTATCTTCCTGTTCCCCCCACCGTCATCTTGTCCAGCTTGATGGTCGGCATGCCCACGCCCACAGGCACGCTCTGGCCGTCTTTGCCGCAGGTTCCGACGCCTTCGTCGAGCTTCAGGTCGTGGCCCACCATCGAGACGTGCTTCAGCGCCTCGGGGCCGTTGCCGATCAGCGTCGCATCGCGCACCGGGGCGGTGATTTTGCCGTCTTCGATCAGGTAAGCCTCCGAGGCCGAAAAGACAAATTTGCCGTTGGTGATGTCCACCTGGCCGCCGCCGAAGTTGACCGCATAGAGGCCGCGCTTGACCGAGCGCAAAATGTCCTCGGGCGCATCGTCGCCGGCCAGCATGTAAGTGTTGGTCATGCGCGGCATGGGGATGTGACTGATAGCTTTCGCGGCGGCCAGAGCCGGTATTCGCCGCGCCCATCAGCCGCGCGGAGAGCTTGTCGGTAAGGTAACCGCGCAGGATGCCGCCTTCGATCAGCACGGTTTCCTGCGTCGCCGTGCCCTCGTCGTCCACGTTGAGCGAGCCGCGGCGTCCGGCAATCGTGCCGTTATCCACGACTGTGACTTTGGAACTGGCGACCTGCTGGCCGATCAGCCCGGCAAAGGCCGAGGTCTTTTTGCGGTTGAAGTCGGCTTCCAGACCGTGGCCCACCGCCTCGTGCAGCAGAATTCCCGGCCAGCCGGGACCGAGCACCACTTCCATCTCGCCCGCCGGCGCAGCCACGGCGCCCAGTTGCAGAATCGCTCCGCGCGCGGCCTCGCGCGCCAGGGTCTCCGGGCTTTTGGAGCCGATAAATTGCTCCACCCCCGCGCGTCCGCCGCCGCCCGCCGTGCCTTTGGTGGTGATTGCGTCCTCTTTGGCGATGACGAATACGTTGAGCCGGCAGAGCGGCTGGGTGTCGCTGGCAAAGGCGCCGTCGGAGGCGGCAATGAGAATGCGCCGCAGCTCTTCGCTGTAGCTTGCCCTGACCTGCACGATGCGCGAATCATAAGCACGGGCGGCGCGGTCGGCGCGCAAGATCAGCTCCAGACGCGCGGCCAGGTCCAGATCGTAGCCGCCCAGCGGAACAGGATATAGGTCGGCGGCAGCCGGCTCGGTGAAGCCCTGTACAGGCTGGTGGCCGGCCCGGAGGCGATCAGCGCGGCGGTACGGGCTGCGTGGAGCAGCCGCTCGGGGTTGAGGTTGTCGGTATAGGCGTAGCCGGTGCGCTCGCCGCTGAGTACGCGGATGCCGCAGCCGGCGCTGACGCCTTGAGAGGCGGATTTCACAATCTGCTCATCCACGCCCAGGGAGGTGGCCGAGACCGACTCGAAGTACAGATCGGCGTAGTCGCCGCCGGCAGACAGAGCCTCGCCCAGGCAGCGCTCCAGCAGCCGCTCGGTGACGCCGAATTTCTCAAAAAAATACCGTTTTGTGGCCAGGAAGCGGGGAAGCAGCCGGTATGTTCATCGTACCTTTGAGTTTATCCTGCCCGCGACTGGCCAGAGTCCCCCGTTCCTCTTTTGATGCGGGGCCATTCATGCTCTGCCGTCGGGGCTGGGATCGTGGTACATTTTGGGCATGAAGAAGATTCTTGCCGCGCTCCTGCTCCTGATGGTGTTTGCCAGCCCGGCGTTCGCATCGCATCATCGTCGCCACCACTACAACCACCACTTGGATCACCATCAACATCACCCACAACATCACCCTCAGCATCACGCATAGAACGGCTCCCGGCCCCCAAGCGGCGCCATTGCCAGGGCCGGTGTAATCAACGCGGTTTCATTCCGTGAGCAGATGGACTAAAGTGAGTGCCATGACAGAACTGGACGATCTTCGTTATCCAATTGGCCATTTCGCCCCACCGGCCAGCAGCCTGCCCGGCATCCGCACGGCGCACATGCAGACGCTGCGCCTGCTGCCCGAGCGCCTGCGGGCCGCCGTTGCGGGATTGAACGATGCTCAGCTCAACACACCCTATCGCGAAGGCGGCTGGACCGTGCGCCAGGTGGTGCATCATATCGCCGACAGCCACGCGATGGCTTACATCCGCTGCAAGCTGGCGCTTACCGAAGATTGGCCCACCATCAATGCCTATAACGAGGCCGCCTGGGCAAATCTGCCCGACAGCCGGCTGCCCGTCGATGTTTCGCTGGCGATGATCGAGGAGTTGCATGGCCGCTGGGTGGCGCTGCTGGAAACGATGACCGACGAGGACTTCCGCAAGGGCTACAACCACCCCGAGCGAGGCCGGGTGATGCTGGCCAATGATGCTGGCCATGTACGACTGGCACTCGCGCCACCACACCGCGCACATTACCAGGCTGCGCGCGCGCATGGGCTGGTAGAGGCCGCATGGCCGCCGGCGCTCCACCCCAGCGACGAAGACCTGTCGCTACCACCCCTGGAAGCAAAGATCGCATCCAGGGGACCCCGGTCGCTGGGGACCCCGGCGCTGAGGCTGCGTCTCCCGCGCGGCTGGCCCAAACCATCGAAGCGTACCTCGCCGACCACTCCCGCGGCCGCAGTGCTGGAGGATGGCCGCGTGCTCTTCGACATGCGCAGCGCCCGCTACGCGGTGAGCGAGCAGCATGGCCGCTGCCTGCTGCAACTGTGGAGCGAGGAGCGCAACCTGATGCGCACCGTGGTCGAAGTGCAGGAGCGCGCGCAATGCCTGCGCCTGGCCACTCGCCGCATGGGCGCGGCCAAGCCGCAGACCCTGGAACTGGTTCCCACCAGCGACCGCCGCACGCCCACCGCGCGCGAGGCCGCCCGCCGCAACTATCAGCGGTTGCTGGAGCGCGTGCTGACCCGCCAGTTCATCGGCTCCAAAGTCGACGGCCTGCGCTCGGCGATGGATCTGGAGCACAGCTTTGGCCCAGCCTATGTGCGCGGGCGTCTGCTGAAGGGCACGGCGGCCGAGGCGGTGATCGGCGTCAGCGCGGCGGAGTCGGGAGCCATCATCGACGGCGTTCTGACCCTGGGAGTTCTTTGGCTGGATCATTGCCGCCAGCACGGCGACGGGCGGCGGCACTTTGGCGGCCTGAAGGTCATTGTTCCGGCCGGATCCTGGCGAACCACTGCTGAAAGCATGGCCTGGCTCAACCACGCCGCCGCCGACTTCCAGCTTTTTACCCTCGACGAGCGCAGCGAAGAGCTTGCGGCGGTGGACTTTCGCGACACCGGCAACCTGGACTCGCGGCTGGTGCATGCATTTTCCGCCGAAGCCGCCATCGAGCGTTGCCGGGAAGGCGTCGACCGATTGCTTTCATTGATCCCGCCTACCGCGAAGGACCGGATCGAGATTCGGCCCAGCTCGGCCACGGAAGTTGGCCTGCTGCTGCATGGCCTGGAGTTTGCACGCGTACGCCACGGCGTTGCCGCCAACACATTTGCCCGCGAAAACGAGATCACCTTTGGCGCGGGAGCCAACGAGACGCCGCTCACGGAAGAAAACGAGCCGCTTGCCCGTGATCTCTTTTCCGGCTTTTCCTGAGCCGCCACGGAGACGGCGCGCACACCGATCCGCTCTTCCGCATGCAGCCGGAACACTGGCTGGAGTCCCGCCTGCGCGCGGAAATCGCCGAGCTGCTGCCCGGCCTGCGCGGCGACCTGCTCTACTCGCAAGTGCCCGCGCTCTCGACCGGCGATCGCGGCTTGCTCGACCTGTTGACGCTCGACCGCAACGGCCGTCTGACGGTGATCGAACTGAAGGCCGATGAGGATCTGCATCTTCCCTTGCAGGCGCTGGACTACTGGATTCGCGTCCGCGCGCTCAACAACGATCGGCAGCCCGCGGCGGGCAACGAGGGCGGCAGGCCGCTGACGGCCTTCGAGCGCCAGGGCTACTTCCCCGGCGCCGAAGTCTCGTCGCTTGCGCCGCGCCTGCTGCTGGCCGGCCCAGCCTTGCGCATTCATCCCGCCAACGAGCCGGTGCTGCGCTATTTTTCTCCGCAGGTGGAGTGGGAGCTGATCGCCCTCACCGAGCATTGGCGGCGGGAGCTGAAGGTGGTCTTCCGCAAGCGCAGCAGTGACCCGCGAAGCTAGGGCATCTCTCCCGATTGAGTGAAGCTGCAAAGACTACTCCCTGCGCATATAGATTGTCCGCCGCAACAGTTTCGAGTTTCCAAGGGGTAGCGCTCTGTGGTTCAATGTTATTGACTCCAGAGACCTGGATTACGGATAACCAGGAAGAGGGGGATAACTATATGAGGGACGCAAACCCAGAAGATCCCAATGGGAAGAACGCTGAAGAAAAGCAATTGCCTGTAAGCACTTATAAAATCATCGAACCGCCCCCGGAGATTCACGAATATCAGTCTGCGGAAGCCAGACCAATTATCGACTCCGAGGTGAAGGCGGAGGTAAAGGCACAAAAGCCCGCCAGAAAACCTCCTACTTCCCGGCCGCCATGGCACGAGACGTTGATTGAAAGGGTGCAGAGGTTCGCGGAGAACCCAACCAGTTTCTATGCCGCGATAGGCGTGGGCCTTGGAATTCTGATTGTTGTTTTCATCGCGGCCGTTTTTATGTATACGAGCAGCCCGGAGGGACGGTACGACCTCGGGCCGGTTACCTCCAACGCGACGGGCTTGACGGGCCATCTGTATCTCGAATGGGAGAAGACGCTGCACTATCGCCTGAAATTTGAGACCAGTGATTCGCACTATCAAGCGGGCTTTGCGATGGCAGTCGTCAATCCGCCGCATCCCCTCTCCATCGAAATCTACCTGCAGGACGCCCAGGGATTTGTCCTGTGCTCCCGGAAGATTGTCTTGAGGTATGATGCTCGGAGCGCCGCACTCGCCGCCCATCTCCCCAACGAGCCACAGCCGGTGATCGATCCAGCGCAATTGGAGGTCCAGGAGCAGAAGAGAGAGAAAGACAATGATATTTTCCAGAATCAGATCGCGCCGAATGGAAAGATTGCCGCCATCAACGCGCAGGGCGAGATTCCCTGCTCGAAAAACAACTATGAGAAAACAGAGCAATGGAGTTTTTCGTCCGACTTTCCCTCCCTCGACGAACAGGATGACTGGCTGGAACGCCAGCCTGAGACGCGGGCGAACGAGGCGCAAAGAGCCGCCGCGCGTAAAAAGGCAGCAGCGAAGGCTGCGAGAAAGCCATTGCTGTTCTCCATCGAAGGCGATGATGTGATCGTCGAATTTAACGTCAACAGCGGAGTGATCGAAACCAGAGGAAGAAATACCTTCGTCATCAACAAGACAATCGCCCAAAGCGCGGACCCGGTATGGCAAGACTACCCTGTCATTATTCATTTCCGGTGCAACCAGAGTTCAGATTGCACACTTATGCACGCTGGTGCGGGCGCCTTGTACGCCAAGCTGAGGAGATAAATTAAGCCAGTTCAATTCCCGCAATTTCGACTTCCAGGCCGCCGTACTCTGGGTGCTCATTTTCGCGAATGCGGTAGGCGAGGTCGATAAGGCTTCCCTGCGCGAGGCCGAGCTGGAAGGCGCGAACGGCCAGGTGCCAACCGACGGCGCGCAGCGCGCCGCTCGATCCGGGCAGGGGTGGAGGCTGGACGGAATCCTGCGCCAACTCCAATCTCAGGTGGCGCTCCTTCATAATGCGTGGCGGGCTGAGCAGACGCACGCGGCGGGCCACGAAGACCGGCTCGGGATTTCCGTGACCGAAGGGCTCGAGCTTCCTGAGCCAGCCAACCAGCACGCTGGTGATGCGGTCCAGCGGCAGTTCGGCGTGAATGCGCAGCAATTGCTCCGGCTCGCGAGCGGCCAGATGCTCCTCGGCGTAAAGGCGCAGGCGGCGCTTCAACTCGGGGAACTTGTCGACGGGCAGAGCAAAGCCCACGGCGAAGGCGTGGCCGCCGAAGCGCGTGAAGAGATCGGCTGAGCCCTCGATTGCATTGAGCAATTGGAAGCCGTTCACCGAGCGGCCGGAGCCGTAGGCCACGCCGTCCTCGAGGCTGACCACGATGGCAGGCTTCGCGGTGCGCTCGACGACGCGCGAGGCCAGAATGCCGATGACGCCGCGGTGCCAGCCCTCGCCGTCGATCACCAGCAGGCGTTCGGCGGACAGTTCTGAATCGCAGGCGAGGCGCTTCTCGATTTCCGTGAGAGCGGAGACCTCTGTCTCGCGGCGCTCGCGATTGAGCCGTTCCAGCTTGGCGGCCAGCTCGGCGGCGCGGGCTTCATCGCGAGTTGTAAAAAGCTCGACGATATCGGAGGCCACATCCATGCGCCCGGCGGCGTTTATGCGCGGAGCCAGGCGAAAGGCCACATCGTAGCCGGTGAGCGCCTTGGAGGCTGGGTCAAGCGCAGCGGCGGCAAAGAGTGCGCGCAGGCCGGCTCCGGACGGGTGACGCAGTTCCCGTAATCCCAAGGCCGCGATGGTGCGATTCTCGCCCTTCAGCGGCACGGCATCGGCGATGGTAGCAATGGCCGCCATCTTCAAAAAACTTGGCAAGGTCTTTTCGCGTGTGCGGGCAGCATCGCGGCGCTCGAGCAGCGCCTGCGCCAGCTTCATTGCGATGGCCGCGCCGCAGAGAAATTTTTCAGGGTAAGCGCAGCCGGGCTGGTTGGGGTTGAGAATGGCCAGCGCGTGAGGAACGGCGTCGCCGGCCTCCAGCAGATGATGGTCGGTGATGATCAAATCAAGGCCAAGTTTGCGCGCGGTTTCGGCCTCGGCAAAGGCCCTCATTCCGGTGTCCACGGTGATGACCAGCCGGGCGCCCTCGGCGTAGGCCTCTTCCAGCACGCTCGACTGCAGGCCGTAGCCCTCGCGCAGCCGGTGGGGCACGTGGAAGCGCGCCACGCCGCCGAGCATCTCGATGGCTGTCTTGAGCAGCACAACAGCGGTAGTGCCGTCCACGTCGTAGTCGCCGTAGAGCAGCACCGGCTCGCGCGAAGCGATGGCCAGCTCCAGCCTATCGACGGCGGCGTTCATGCCCATCATGAGCAATGGATCGTGGAGGTGGGCGATTTCAGGGTTGAGGAAGGCGAAGGCTTCGGAGGGTTGCGTGACGCCGCGGGCTAGCAGCAATTCGGCCAACACCTGCGGCAGGCGGGCGGCTTTGGCCAGTTCGGTTGCCTCGGCTGGATGCGGCTCGACAAAGCTCCAGCGCTGGCGGAGGAGCTTGCGGCCATTTTCCCGCTCCGCCGGCTTGCGGCACGGCTGGCCGCGGAACTGGCCCGTTGCCTTCAGCGCCCACCGCGCTTACTCGTCCTCGTCGTCGTGATCGTGCGTCGCCGATGACAAGCTCCTGGAAGGTCTCAATGTCTTCCAGAAGCCCTTGAAAGCGCTCATACCACTCGGTTGTGGTTTCGTGCAGAAATGCCACGCCCTGGTAGACGAAGCCCAGCTGGATGTAGCCGAGGTTGCCGGCATACTTGCGCAGCCACTGCGCCTCCACAAGCTCGCTGGACTCTTCGTCAGGGAAGTTCATCTCGCCGGCTTCCTCGATCAGCGCTTCGATCTCCTCGCGCTCCAGCGTCATCTCGCTGAAGGTAACAAAGGGAGCGCCGGCGTGCTTGGCCATCTCCACGAAGTCTTTCCATGAGTCGGGGTTGCCATCACCCTCCCAGATAATGGAGGGGATGTCCTCGGTGACGTAGCCGGGAAGGCGCTTGAGGCCGTGGCCCTCGATAAAGGCCACCATGTCGTCTTTCAGGGGGAGAAGATTGTCGATATTCATAGTCCAACTCTTATTTTCGCAGACGCGGGCGGGTTGGCGGCTTGAGATTGTGGAAACTTGCCTGTGGTGTACACCGGGCCGCCCGATGCGGTATCCTGAGCCTTAGCCCATGATCTTTTCCCGCGATTACATCGGGTATCTGGCCCGCCGGACCGTCAAACACCTCATCGACGCCAAGATGATTGCCACCAGTGACTTGAAGGCAACCGAAGCGCGCGTCAACGAGGCCATGGTGGAGGAATTGTCGCTGGAAGACCGCATCAACGAGGAGGTGCGCGTGATTCTGGACGCCTACTCCGAGGAGATGCGCAAGACCGGCGCGCAATACGCCGAGATGTTCAAGAAGGTGAAGACCGAGCTGACCAAGAAGTACAAGGCGGTGCTATGAGGATCAGCCCCGACAAGCTCAACAAGCTGGCCCACACCGTGGCCGATACCCTGGCCGAGATCGACGCGGTCGGCTTCATGGAGGATCGCAACACCATCCGCCAGGAGGCCAAGAAGGCGCTCACCGTACTGCTTACCCAGGAGGCCGGAATCGACACCGCCGCCCGGACGAAGATCGCCTCGCAGCGCAAGATCATCGTCGAAGGCTCGCAGGAGTGGGAGATCCTCTACCGCAAGTACTACAACGACGAGGTCCGCAAGCTGGGCATCTGAGGGTTGAATCGGTACATTGCACCGCATCCTGCTAAAGGAAAAAGCGATGAATCTCACAGTTGAGGATATTTTCCGTAGGTTTGTCCAAGAATTCGGTGGTGAGCTGATTAGCAATCTCTTGCCACCAGGTAATCCTCCGAGCAATGCGGACTTCCTCTTCCGGCGGCAACGCGTTATCGCAGAACTTAAGTGTTTGGAAAATAACAGTTTCGGCTCCAATTACCCGGAGAAGATGAAAGCGCTTGCTGACGACTGGATGCGTCGACGATTACTGATGGTGTACGGTACGACAAGAATTGAGATCAGAAAATTACACCCCGAATGTCAGAGGGAGTGGTTGAACCTAATTGCCGAGCCTATACAAAGAAACATCGTTAAGAAGGCGGACGAACAGATTAGAGAGACAAAGAAGTGGCTCGATATGCCTGATGCAAAGGGCCTCCTCCTCATTGCAAGTGATGGAAATCTGGTGATGCAACCCTACGATGTCGCGTTTTTCCTAACGCGAGTCTTTAGAAAGAAGACAGGGGATGGTAGGGACCAGTACTCCAATATTGACGCTTTTTCCACTTTTCCCTGAACAATTTAGCGAATATGCCGGGAACTCAGCCACCTGTGCTGTTCTCACATGCTGGTCCACGATCAGCCGATGACATGCGAATGAAAGCGTTTTGCGAACGAACTTCAGGGTGCTTGGTACGCTTTTTTGTGCGGGCTGCATGGAGCATCCATTCCGATAATCCCTTCCACAAGCGACACGATTGAGAAGATTAAGTGGGTGTAGCTGGGACGGTCCAGCCGTCGGCACCCTTTGCCGCAGTCTGAATTCTTGTTAGACTAATCAAGTGGCCGGTAATGGCCGTTCCCCTCAAAAGTGTGGCGCTATCGTCTAGGGGTTAGGACGTGAGATTCTCAATCTTAAAACCCGGGTTCGATTCCCGGTAGCGCTACCAATCATCTTTCGCTAAAGCCCGCTATTTCAGCGGGCTTTGCTTTTGCTGAAAATTTGCTTGCGCCCCTGCTGTCACCACTCGCTTGCGCTCGCTTCTTACGCAGGAATATCTCCGGATGCCGGGCATTCCAGCCGTCCGGTAGATCATGCCGGATAGAACTATGATGGGAAGTAGCGCCCGCTCCCCATGCCCGCCAGCGAAAACCCAACCCGCGCCCTTCCCTCGCTGCACGAGTTCTTCTCCCCCGGCGGCATTTTGGCGCGTTCTTCGCTGCCTTATGAGTACCGCACCGGCCAACTGCAGATGGCCAAGGCCGTCGAGCAGGCTCTCGAAGAGCGCCGCCATCTGATCGTCGAGGCCGGCACCGGAACCGGCAAAACCCTCGCCTACCTGCTGCCCGCCCTGCGCACCGGCCAGCGCATCATCGTCTCCACCGGCACCAAGGCCCTGCAAGATCAGCTCTACTTCCGCGACGTTCCCTTCCTCGAAACCCTGGTCGGCGAACTGCGCGTCTGCTACATGAAGGGCCGCGCCAACTACCTCTGCCGCCACAAGCTGGTCACGCTGCGCAACCAGCCGATTCTGTCCGGCCTGGAAGAGATCGACCAGTACCGCCAGATCTCCGAGTGGGAGCAGACCACCGAAACCGGCGACCGCGCCGAGCTCTCCGGGATGCCCGAGTCCAGCGCCCTCTGGCAGAAGCTCGACGCGCGCACCGAGGCCTGCCTCGGCTCATCCTGTCCCGATTACCGCCGCTGCTTCATCACCGAGATGCGCCGCAAGGCTCTCGAATCCGACATCATCATCGTCAACCACCATCTGTTCTTCGCCGACCTCTCCGTCAAGCGCGAGGCCGCCAACGCGCCCGACGCCGGCATTCTCCCCGAGGCCGCGGCCGTGATCTTCGACGAGGCGCACGAGCTGGAGGAGGTTGCTTCGAGTTACTTCGGCCTCTCCGTCAGCAACATTCGCTTTGAAGAGCTGGCCCGCGACACCGATGCCCTGCTGCGCGGCAAGCAAGGCGCGGAGAGCCTGCCCGCCCTCACTCAGCAACTCCGCGACCGCGCGCGCATGTTCTTTGCCGGCCTGCCCATGACCGGCGACGGACGCCAGCCCTTCACCGAGCGCGAGCAGTTTCTGGAAACCTCCGGCGACCTCTACCTGGCCGTGCGCGCCACGCTCCAGCGCATGGAAGCGGAGATGGACGCTCTGACCGGCATCGACGAGGCGCCGGGACTCAAGAAGCGCGTCGCCCGCCTCCGCTCCGAGTTTGAATTCCTGCTCGAATCGAACGCCAGCAACATGGTCTATTGGATGGAGCGCCGCATCTTCGGCGGCACTGGATAAGTCTTCAGCCGGCGGCAAAGCAGTCGCCTTCCGCGCACAGTCGCGCACCACCTTATCTGCAGGCCACGCCCATCGATGTCTCCGAGCTTCTCCACGAGCTGGTCTTCGATCAGATTCCCACCGTCATTCTCACCTCGGCCACGCTCACCGTGCAGGGCGGCTTCGAGCACATCCGCAAGCGCCTCGGCCTCAGCGAGGCGCGCGAGTTAGTCGTGCCCTCTCATTTTCAGCTACGGCGAGCAGGCCCTCCTCTATCTGCCGCCGGAGATGCCCGACCCCCGCGACCCGGAATTTCCCGAGGCCGCCGCCCGCTGCATCCAGCGCGTGCTGGAAATCACCCAGGGCCGCGCCTTTTGCCTCTTCACCAGTTACGCCCAGATGCGCGACCTCTACGAGCGCCTCCTGCCGGTGCTCGACTTTCCCATCCTGCTGCACGGCACGGCTCCGCGCAAAGCTTTGCTGGAGCAGTTCCGCTCGACGCCCAACGCCGTCCTCTTCGGCACGTCAAGTTTCTGGCAGGGAGTGGACGTGCAGGGCGAAGCCTTGAGTTGCGTCATCATCGACCGCCTGCCCTTCGCCGTGCCCAGCGATCCGGTCGTCCAGGCCCGCATGAAGGCGATTGAAGAGGCCGGCGGCAAACCCTTCTCCGACTACCAGGTCCCCTCCGCCGTCCTCACCCTCAAGCAAGGCTTCGGCCGCCTCATCCGCTCGCTCGAAGACCGCGGCGTGCTGGTCCTCCTCGACCCCCGCGTCACCCGGCAACGCTACGGCCAGACCTTCCTCGCCAGCCTCCCGCCCTACCGCATGACCGCGTCGATTACGGATGTGGAGGAGTTTTTTCGGCTTGACCGGAATCCATCCGGCTGAAACGCCATTTCATCCCTATCAGAACCGCGCATTCAAGCTGAACGAAACTGACCGTCCCCGCCCCGTCAGCGGCTTGATCGCGCTCGTCCAGCCGCTGGCCATGAAGTCGTCGAAGTTCACGCCTCCCAGCGGCAGCTCATAACATTTGTTCAACAGATTGTCAGCGGCGGCGTTTGCTTGCAGATGTCCGCGCTGGTAACCCGCGTGCAGATTGAAGAGCGCGTACCCCGGCGTTACTTGCTCATAGCGATGCGGATCGACGTGCGACTTGCGATCCACGGCCTGCACGCCAACGCCGGCGGTAAATCCCTTGAGCTCCTCGTCGAAGTTCACGCGCGCATTCACCGGCATCATCTGATAAAGCGGGGTCGAAGTGTCGAGCCGCTCGCCATGCAGCCAGCCGCCGACGCCGCTGATCTTGCCCTGCCCGAACTTATCGCTCTTCCAAAGCGTGCCGCTGCCGCTGAAAAATCAGCTCCGTAAATCCGCGCGCTGTGATTGGCAAATTGCAGTTGGGCAAAGGTGCTCATGCCATACGTCACCGTCATCATCGTATCCACATCGACATAATTCTGGATCGATGTCTCGTAAGGCGTGAGCTTGATCTCCCACGCCGTGCGCGCCGGGTCGCGCCAGCTTGCCGTGCCGCTCACCGTGTTCGCAATCTCCGGCTTGAGGCCCACGTTGCCCACGTAATAGTTGCCGTCGCCAAACCAGCCGATCATGCCGCTGGCCATCATGTTTGTGGACCATGCGTAGCGCTCGTAGAGATTCGGCGAGCGTGTCTTGCGCGCGTAGCCGAGCTCATAAGTGCTCGCCGCGTTCGGCTCGTAGCGCGCCAACGCCGTCGCATCGAGATTCACATCGGTCTTGGCGCGGTTCAATGCGTTGAAGGCCGCGGCATCGGCGCCATACATCATCGCCGAGTAACCCTGCACCGGCCCGGCATTCGTCCAGACCGTATCGTTGCGCAGGCCCAAGAGCGTGGTCCATTGCGCGTTCCACTTGCTCGCTAACTCCGCATAACGTTCCCAGCCGGATGCGGCGGCCATCGTTGATGCTGACAAAGGTATTCGGCCCCATCATCGGCGCTGTGCCGGCGACGGCCGGCCAGCGGTCGTCGAGAACAAAGCGATGCAGCTCGTTGCCCACGCGCAGTGTCTGCCGCACGTGAGAGCGGCGCTTCAAACTTCACGATGTAGCCCAAATCCCTTCCGTGCGTATTCATCGGCATAAACATCGGCATGGGAAAAGTTGACTTATCCTTGCCGATATTCATCGAATGCCAGGTATTTTGCCAGAAGACGCGCGCGTCGAGCGAGCCGCGCGAGAAGTTTCCGCGATAATGCAGGTTGAGCGATTCGGCGTAGTTGCGCACCAGATCCATCTGCGCGTTGACAAATCCCTCATAGGGCGTGTGGTGCAGGCTGGCTTCGAGCACGACTAAGTTGCCCGCGCCCTGCGCCGCCAGAGTTACCGCATGGTCCGTCGTCTGCGCATAAGTCGAAGTAACTTTGTGGCCGCTGCCGTCGGTGTAGTCGTCGTTGGTGGCCCACGATCCGCTGTAACCTATGCCCAGATTGCGCCCCGCAACCCACTCCGTCAGCGAGCCGCCATAGTTCTGGCCATTGCTGCGATAAAAGCCGGTCACCGCGCCTTCTTCGTGCAGCCGTTCTCCCGCGTGCGCAAAGGCCGGCGAGCGCGATTCGACCGCGACCGTTCCGCCCAGGCTGTCTCCGCCCAGGCTGACTGGAGTGATGCCCAGCCATCACGGTCACCTGTGCCGCCTGGGCCGGGGCAACATAGAGAGCGGGGGATTCATGTGGTTGGGGCAGGCGCTGGAGACCGTCATGCCATCCACCACGATCTTGGTGCGCTCGTCGCCCAACCCATGAAGAAATGGAATGCTGGCAAGCTGGCCGTTTTCACGCAGGCTGACGCCGGGCGTCTCCGCCACGATCTCCGCGGTGTTGCGGCTGCGCGCCTGCTCTTGCGTCGCTCACCGCGCGCCGCATTCCCGTTTCCATCTCCGGCGCGTTCACCTCAACATCGGATTTTACCGGCGCAATGCGCAGAGTTACATTGACGGTCGTCTCCTTGCCCGCAACGACGGCAATATCTCGAATGATTACGATTTGAAATCCGGAGACAATGATGGTTGCGTCGTAACGGCCCGCGGGAAGACCATCGAAGGCAAAGCGGCCCGCGAGGCTGGTTACTGAGAGATCTTCGTAACTCCAATAGCTGACTCTTAACTTCAACCTTTGCCCCGGGCACGACCGCGCCGGTGGGATCCGTCAACACTCCAGCGATGCGTCCGGTATGCAACGGTCTCTGGACTTTGTTGGGCGCGAATCAAATGCGCCGGCCCGCACAGGCAGACGGCTGGCAACAGCGCCAGCAACAGCTTGGCTTTCATGATTCTCCTCTGCTTTGAATGAACGCGAAGGTGCAGGACGGGACGGACAACGCCACTCCTATCCGAGAGCACTACAGAGTTTTAGGCGAGAGGAGCAGGAGGGCCGCGCTTTGGATGGCTGCGGAGAAACGCTGTCCGGAAACGAGCTTCGCTCTGCGGCGCGCGCGCCGGATGAAGGACAACCTCGGCATAGAACTGTTCCGCTGCTTCCGGCTTGTATGTCGGCGAATAAACGGTGCAGGCGCTCGCCGGAGAGCAAGGGCACTTTTCGGCGACGGTTGTGAAGCCCGTCTGATTGCCGCCGTGGCTGGCCCTTATGCCTGGAGCACATGCAGTGGTACTTTCCCTTTCCGCAGCAGCAGGTAGGATGATTCGCCTCCGCATCCGGCAGCGACGAGCGGCGCAATCAGCGTCCAACTGAAGAGCATCATCAGCGAGATGGCGACGGCGCGGCGCATAGTCAAGCAAACAGTATAAAGTGTGGCTTACTTCGCATAATCACCTGCCAAGGCGGCGCAGGATGCTCTAGAATCGCAGCAGGCCTGGCGCTACGCCGCTTCCAAATCATGTCCCGCAACTTCTACATCCTGGCCGCCACGCTGCTCTTCTTCGCGCTGCTCTCGGCGGGGATGGCGCTGGTGCCTTCGAGCCTTCAGCCCGGCCTGCCGGCCAACGGCTCGCTGTGGCGCACGGGAGCGCTCTTTCTGCTGCTGGCCGGCCTTGCCGCGGCGCTCATCGGCGTGATGAGCCATCTCTTTGAGCAGGTGGACCGGCGCAGTGAAGAGGCGCACCAGGCAGCCGGCGCAAACCGGATCCCCGCGGATAGAATTTCGTCCGCGGGGTGAAAGCTACGCGACTAGGCCGGGCAACATAGAAGCGGCGGCCAGCCACTAAAATAGAAGCAGGGGCGCTTCCCCGCAGCAGAATCGAGCAGACGCCAATGTTTGAAGTCACCGTGGAGGCCGGTTTCTCCTCCGGACACTACCTCCGCAACTACAAGGGCAAGTGCGAGAACCCGCACGGCCACAACTACAAGGTCCGCGTCACCCTGGCCGGGGCGGAGCTGGACCCCGCCGGCCTGCTGCTGGACTTCAAGCTGCTCAAGCAGGTGCTGCGCCCGGTCATCGAGCGCATCGACCACCAGATGCTCAACGACCTGGAGCCCTTCACCGAGCTGAACCCCTCGGCCGAGAACCTGGCCAAATACTTCTACGACCAGACCAGCGAGCAGCTCGCCGCCCTGACCCAGGGCCGCGTCCGCGTGAAGCACGTGACCATCTGGGAGACGGACACCTGCACGGCTACTTACTACGAGTAGGCATCCCGGCACGCAGCTTGTCCGCAGCTCGTTAGTTCATCTGGCTGGACTTCGACTTGAGGTACTTGTCGAAGGGAATCTCAAAATAAAAGAGCTCGTTGCCGTCGGCGTCGCGCAGCTTGCGCAGGTGCAGTTTGGCGCCCTCCAGCGGATGGTCCAGCCCGGAGACATCGTAGAACAGGAAGCCGGCGCGCGTGGTGTGCGGCTCGACCATCAGCGCGCTGTACTCGAAGGTGTCGAAGTCCTGCTTCGATCTCCCTGTTGCTGGCCTTGGGCTTGAGCTTGATGTTGGGCAGCGGGCTGGGCAGCGGAATCTTGCCGCCCTCGCGCTCCTTGCGCGTCATCAGCCGCTCCACGTCCTCCGGCTCGGCGGCCTGAATCTTGTCGCCGGCGGCGGTAATGAAGAGAATCCGCGCCTCGCGTCAGGCTGATCGGCCGGTCGCCGTTGTTGGTGACGATGAGCCGGATGGGCATCACGCCGTGGCTGAGATAATCGACGCGGAAGATCGCTTCTTTCTCGCGCGTGTCGTAGGGTTCGGCGGCGATAGCCACCTTCTCGTCCTCGTGCACTTCGACCGCGGCAAAGGTCGTGGCCGGCTGCACCGGAGGCGGAGTGTGGCTGCTGGCCCCGGCCGGCAGCGCCAGCCAAAGCAGCAACAGCGGAATTGCCCGCAGAGCTCTCATCGTCCTCGACTGTATCATTGGAGGCCGCCTGTATCATGTGAGAATTGGACCGGGAATAGGATAATCCCAACCGCATGATTCTGCTTTTCTACAATCTGGCCTTGCTCGTGGTCCTGGTCGCGGGCGCGCCCTGGTGGCTCTTCCGCATGGCCACCACGCAAAAGTACCGCGAAGGGCTGCTGGAGCGGCTGGGACTGGTTCCATCCCGGCTCCGCAAGCAGCTTGCCGGATTGGGTTCGTGAGCGCCCCCTCATCTGGGTCCATGCCGTCTCCGTCGGCGAGGTGCTGGCCGTCAGCCGCCTGGTCAAAACGCTGGACGCCGCGCTGCCCGAATACTTTATCGCCGTCTCCACCACCACCCGCACCGGCCAGGCGCTGGCCCGCGAGCGCTTCGGAGCCAGACCGCGTCTTCTATTGCCCGCTCGACCTGCCCTGGGCGGTGCGCGCCTATCTGAACGCCCTCCAGCCGCGCCTTTTCATCCTGGCCGAAACCGAGTTCTGGCCCAACCTGCTCAGCGGCTGCTTTCGCCGCAAAATCCCTGTGGCCGTCGTCAATGCCCGCATCTCCGACCGCTCCTGGCCGCGCTACCGGCGGCTGCGCCGGCTGTGGCGGCCTTTCCTCGAGCCGCTCAGCCGCGTCCTCGCCCAGAGCCAGACCGACGCCGAGCGCCTCAAGGCCATCGGCTGCCTGCCGGAGCGCGTCACGGTCGCCGGCAACCTCAAATTCGACGTGCGCGCCGCCGAAGAAGCCGATGCCACCCGCCTGTTAAAGACGTTGTCGCCCAGCCTGCGCCTCATCGTCGCCGGCAGCACGCTCGAAGGCGAAGAGGCCGCGCTGCTCGAAGCCTGGCCGCGCCTGCTTCAGGCCGATCCGCAACTGGCGATGGTCCTTGCGCCCCGCCATCCGGAGCGTTTCGCCGCGGTGGCCGCGCTGCTGGAGAAATCCGGCTTCTCCTGGGTGCAAGCGCTCCGACTGGCGCTCCGCCCCCGAAGATTCGCTCAAGCCGCTGAATCCCGGCCAGATCGTTCTGCTCGACACCATCGGCGAGCTGGCCTCGGTCTACTCGCTGGCCTCGGTGGCCTTCGTCGGCGGCAGCCTGATTCCCGCCGGAGGACACAACCCGCTGGAGCCGGCCCAGTTCGGCGTTCCCATCGTGATGGGCCCGCACTTTGCCAACTTCCGCGCCATTACCGAGGATTTGCTGGCCCATCAGGCCGTCCGGATTGCTGCCGATAAAGAAGAATCTGGCCGCAGCCCTGATCGACTTGCTTCAGGACCAGCCCGCGCCCAGGCGATGGGCGAGCGCGCCAGGCAGGTCTTCGTGCAGCCAGGCCGGAGCAACCGCCCGCTGCGTCGAGGCGCTCAAGGAGTTGCTCTCCGCGCCGCAAGAAACGGAGCGGCCCGCATGAAACAGTCCTTCTCCGCGCGCCGCCTGCTGCTGCCGCTGGTTCCGCTCTACCGGCTTGGCGCTCGCCTTGCGCGAACTCAGCTTCTTCTCGGGCTGAACCGGTCGCGGCGTCTCCGTTTTCCGGTCGTCAGCATCGGCAACCTCTCCACCGGCGGCTCCGGCAAGACGCCGCTGACCATCGCGCTGGCCAGGGCGCTCATGCGCCGCGGCATGCGCGTCGACGTGCTCAGCCGAGGCTATGGCCGCCAGAGCCAATGGCGCCCGCGTCGACCAGAATGGAACCGCCGAAGACTTCGGCGACGAGCCGCTGCTGATTGCGCGCGAGACCGGCGTTCCGGTCTACGTGGCCCCCCAGCGCTATGACGCCGGACTGCTGGCGGAGGCAGACGCGAAGGCCGAGGCAGAAGCCAGGTTGTCGGCCGCGCAACCTGAGCCGAATGATTCGGAGCCAAAAGATTCGCAATCGATGGAAGCAGAAGAAAACGAGGAGAAGCCGGAAGCTCAAACAGAGATAAATCCCGCCTCGGCAACGCCGGATACAGAAGGCCTCATAACCAGCGATAAGCCGGCGGAATCATCAAAAGATTTACCCCCGGAGCCGGCTCCCGCTGAAGAATCTCCCTTCCCGGTCCCTTCTTCAGCGGCTGAGAAGGAAGCAGCCTGGAAGCCCCTCCACGTTCATCTGCTCGACGACGGCTTCCAGCACCGCCAGCTCGCCCGCGACGTCAACATTTTGCTGCTCAATCAGCGGGACTGGCGGACTGGCTGCTGCCGGCGGGCAATCTGCGCGAGCCGCTGCGAGGCCATCTCCCGCGCCGACGTTCTCGCCATTCCTGCCAACGAGCCGGAACTGGAGGTTGCGCTGCACTTCTGGGGCTGGAATGGGCCGGTTTGGCGGCTGCACCGCATCAATGGAAATCCCCGCCGTCAACGGCCCCGTCGCCGCCTTCTGCGGCATCGCCCACGCCGAACAGTTTTTCGAAGGCCTGGAAGACATCGGCCTCGAAGTCGCTCTCCGGCTCGCCTTCCCCGACCACTACCCCTACACCGTGAGCGTTTTGGAAGAACTGATCGCCGAAGCCCGCGAAAACAGAGCCACCGCGATCATCACCACCGAAAAAGATCTGGTCCGCATGGGAAATCTTGCCTCCATCTTCCCCAATCCATGCCGCTGATCACCGCCCGCCTGCGCATCAAGATCGAGGAGCAGCAGGCCGCCATCGATTGGCTGATCAACCGGCTTTCGACTCCTCCGCCTCACCCGCCTCTGTGAGAAAATCAGAGTTTGCAGACACACTCCAACTTTCGCTTGCTGGTGGTCCGGCTCAGCGCCATGGGCGACATTCTGCACGCCCTGCCGGCAGTGACGGCGCTGCGCCAGGCCCATCCCGATTGGGTCATCGACTGGGTCGTCGAGCCGCGCTGGCGGGCGCTGCTGGCCGCGGAAGGCAGCACTGGCCGCGGCAAAGCTCGCAGCCCCGCCCGGCCTCTGGTTGACCACCTGCATCTTGCCCCCACGAAAGAGTGGCGCAAAGCCCCCTTCAGCCGCCAAACCCTCCATGAATTCATGGCTTTGCGCTCTGCTCTCCGGGCCGGCAAGTACGACGCCGTGATCGACCTGCAAGGCTCCATTCGCTCGGCGCTGATAGCGCGGCTGGCCGGTTGCCGCCGCCTGATCGGCGAGGCCGAGCCGCGCGAGCGGGCCGCGCGCTGGCTCTTTCACGAGCGCGTCGCCACCTACGGCGTTCACGTCATCGAGCAGGACGTGGAGCTGGCCTCGGCCATCGCCGGCGACGCACTCACCCCCGTCGAGCCCTGGCTGCCCGTTGACCCCGCCGCCGAGCCTTGGGCCGATAAAATCCTGCCTCCCATCACCAACAAGACCGCCGTGCTCATCAATCCCGGCGCCGGATGGGGCGCCAAGCGCTGGCCCGTCGAGCGCTATGCCGCCGTGGCGCAAAGTCTCATCGTTCTCGGCTGCCGCGTCCTGGTCAACATCGGCCCCGGCGAGGAGCCGCTGGCCGAGGCCATCGTCCGCGCAACCAACGGCGCGGCCACCCCGCTGGCCTGCACGCTCGCCCAGCTCATCGCCCTCACCCGCCGCATTGCCCTGGTCATTGCCGGAGACACCGGCCCGCTCCACCTGGCCTGCGCGCTCGGCCGCCCGGTGGTGGGCATCTACGGACCCACCGACCCCAGCCGCAACGGCCCCTTCGGCTCACGCTTCATCGTCCTGCGCAGCCCGGAAAGCCGCCGCGACCACACCCGCCACGCAGCGCCGGAGTCCGGCCTGCTCACCATCCAGCCCGCCGACGTCCTGCGCGCCGCCGACGCCTTGCTTTATCCTGAACCAGCCTCATGATCGAGCCCGCCACTCCGCAACCCGACTGGATCGCCCGCTGGCAGCGCATCGCCCGCCGCATCCGCGTCCCGCTGGGCTTTCTCACCGCGGCTCTCTATCTCTTTGAGCTGCTCCGCCGCGCGCCCCATCCGGCCGCCGTGGCCTGGAGCCTGGCGCTGGTCCTGCCCGGCCTCTGGCTGCGCGCCTACGCCTCCGGCACCGTCAAAAAGAATCACGAACTTACCGTCACCGGCCCTTACGCCCACACCCGCAACCCGCTCTACCTGGGCTCCATGCTGATCGCCGCCGGCTTTGCCCTGGCGCTGCTCAGTTGGCCGGTGGCGCTGGCGCTTGCCCTCGGCTTTGCGGCCATCTACGTGCCGGTCATCGCCTCCGAGGAGCGCTTTCTGCGCGCCACTTTCCCCGGCTTCGACGGCTATTGCCAGCACGTTCCGCGCCTGATTCCCCGCCTCACCCCGGCCCGCGACCCCCGGCAACCAATCTGGAACAGGCCGTTTTTCCCTGTCGCTCTACCTCCAGCACCGCGAGTACAATGCAGGCATAGGGGTTCTGCTGCTTTACCTCAGCCTGCTCCTTCTGCGGCCGCTCGTGGCCGCAGTTGTGAATCTGCCGCGATGAGCGGTTACCGTAGACTCGAGCAGTCCATTCAGCAAGGAGCCATGCCGCCGGTGAAAACGCGCTTAACCCTGACCGCCGTTCTTTGCGCACTTGCCCTGGCCGCCGTGGCGCACTCTCATTCATGCCCAGCAGGCGCCCCCGCTCTCGCCCCCGCGCCCCGGCTTCAGCTTCCCGCTCAAGCAGACCCTCACCTACTCGGTGGACTGGCGCGTCTTTCCCGCCGGAACCGCCGTTCTGCGCTTCGAGGCTGCCGGCGACCGCGAGAACCTCACCGCCAGCGCCGACACCATCGGCGCCATCAATCTGACTCTTCCACGTCAGCGACCGCTTCCAGTCCAGCTTTGACCGCGCCAAAGGCTGCACCTACGACTTCAACAAGCAGACCGTCGAGGGCCGCCGCCAGGTCAACTCGACCCTCCATCTCGACTACGCCCAGAACCGCGCCATCCTGGACGAGAAAAACCTGCGTCACCAAGCAAACCAAGCACGTCGAATCCACCGCGCCCGCCTGCCTCACCGACCTGCTCACCGGCGTCTTCTACGCCTCCTCGCAGCCCATCGCCATGGGACACAACTTCGTCATCCCGGTCTTTGACGCCATGCGCGTCGTGCCCGTGACCATGAAGATCGAAGGCCGCGAGGAGATCAAAACCCCGCTCGGCACATTCAAGACCCTGCGCGTGCAGCCCACCGCCGACGCCGGCGTGGTCAAGAATCGCGGCAACATCTGGATCTGGTACACCGACGACGAGCGCCACCTCCCCGTCCAGATGCGCGCCCGCCTCTTCTGGGGCACCATCACCTTCCGCCTCATCGGCAACGACAATAAATAGACTCTTCTCGGTTTAGTGCAAGCAACTCCCCAACAATCCCCGCCGCAGCCTTGAGCGCCGCATCAATCTGCGACTGGTCTTTTCCGCCGGCCTCGGCAATCTCCGGCTTGCCGCCGCCCGAGCCGCCCACCAGCTTGGCCACCGCGCCCACCAGCTTGCCCGCCTGAATCCGCTTGGTCAGCCCCGCCGTCACCCCGGCAATCAGCGCCACCTTTTCCTCCGGTTGCGCCGAGGCCACCACCACCACGCCCTCGCCCAGCTTCTGCTTCAAGTTGTCCACCAGCGTCCGCAACTGCCCGCGCTCCAGCGCATCGGCGCTGAGCGTCACCAGCTTCACGCCCTTGACTTCAACGGCGCGCCCCATCGCCTCATCCAGAGCCCCGGCAGCCCCCTTCATCCGCGCCTCGTCCAGCTCCCGCCGCAGCCGCTTCAGTTCGTCTTCCTGCGCGGCCAGCTTTCCGCGGAAGGCCTCCGGAAGGTTCTCCACCGAGGGAACCATTTGCGCCGCGATCTGCGCCACCTCGAATCCGCGCCGGAACTCGGCCAGAGAGCCAAAGCCCGTGATCGCCTCCAGCCTCCGCACTCCGGAAGACACCGACTCCTCTCTGATAATCTTCACCAGACCAATCTCGCCCGTGGCCCGCGTGTGCGTCCCGCCGCACAGCTCCGTTGAAAAGTCGCCGACCCGGATCACCCTCACCTTGTCGCCGTACTTTTCGCCGAAGAGCGCCATGGCGTGGTACTCATTCACGGCCACGTCGATGGGCACGTCCTCTATCGCCTCGACCTTGGTGTCGGCCAGGACTTGAGAGTTCACAATCGTCTCGATCTCGGCCAACTCCTCATCGGCCACCGGCGCAAAGTGCGAAAAATCAAAGCGCAGCCGCTCCGGATGCACCGCCGACCCGGCCTGCTTCACATGCGTTCCCAGCACCTGCCGCAACGCCGCATGCAGCAGATGCGTCCCCGTATGATTCCGCCGGATCGCATCCCGCCGTTCCTGATCGACTACAGTCCGCACGTGATCGCCGACGGCGAGATTCTCCTTGAGCAGAGCCTTGTGCGCCCTCACTCCCTGCACAGGCAGCACGCATCCCTGAATCTCCGCGACAGTTGTGTTCCCGTCCGTCGAGGTGAAAAAGCCCGTGTCGCCCGCCTGCCCACCCGCATCGCCGTAAAAGCTCGTCTGATCGAGCACTACCTCAACCAGCTCGCCCGCTTTTGCCGCCGGAACCCCCGCGCCTTCCTTGACGATTGCTAAAACCTCGGCTTCGTTCGCGGTGAGCGTCTTGTAACCCAGAAACTCCGTCTTTTGCAAATCGCGATAAGCCGGGCTGGCCGTCTTCTGGCTCCCGCCCTTCCATGATGCGCGGGCGCGGGCCTGCTCCTCAGCACGAGCAGCCTCAAAGCCAGCATCATCAAACTTCACGCCAGCATCGCGTGCCACATCTACCATGAAATCCAACGGTAAGCCAAAGGTTTCGTAGAGGTGAAATGCCTTCTCACCAGGAAGTATCGGCTCAAAATCCATATGTTTATATTCTGAGATCAATTTTGTTGCTGCTTCAGCAAGATTCTTATCAAGAATGCGGCGTGCATCGGCTAATTTATCCTCATGTTGCCGTAACTCCGAACGGAACCTCTCCAATTCGGCTGAAAGTTCATCTTGTCCTTCAGTTCCGTGCAACTTCATGACCTGTGGAGATATGGCATAGGTTAATTTTTCAATTTGGATTTGCGCATGAGCGATTCCGAATGTTTCTTTTTCAATCAGATTCTCTATTACTTTACGACGCTCTCCAACCAGGAACTCCTCCAACCTTCGTAGACCAATCTCAAGTACCCTCGCAAACTGCTTCTCCTCCGCCTCAACCATTTTGGCCACTCGAGCAGCGGAGTCAACCAACTCCGGATAAGCGCCCTTCATCAAATCCCGCACCGCATAAACCATCTCGATACAAAAACGGCTTCTCCTGCCCCAGCAATCGCCCATGACGAATCCCGCGCCGCAGAATCTTTCGCAGCACATAGCCCCGTCCCTCATTCGACGGCAGCACGCCGTCATTGATGAGGAAGGTCGCCGCGCGGGCGTGGTCGGCGATGATGCGCAGGCTCGCATTGCCCACGAACTTCGCCAGCTTCGCTTCGATAGCCGGTTTCGCCATCACTGACTCCGCTGCTGCCAGCTCCGCTAACCCCGATAATTCCGCTAGGTTGGTGACTCCGGTCAACCCCGCAGCCATCACAATCAACGGCGTAAACAAATCCGTCTCGAAGTTCGAAACCTTCCCTTGCAATACAGCCGCCAACCGCTCCAGCCCCGCGCCTGTATCCACGCACGGCTTTGGCAACGGCGTCAGCTTGTATCCCGTCGTCTTGCCTTTCGCGTCCACCACAGCCGCCCGATCAAACTGCATGAAGACCAGGTTCCAGATCTCGACATACCGCGCCTCGTCCTGACCGAAGGGCTTATCCTCACCAGGCGTCTCCGCCGCCTCGATCCCCATGTCGTAAAAAATCTCCGAGCAGGGGCCGCACGGGCCGGTTTCCCCCATCTGCCAGAAGTTGTCCTTCATCCCGCATGCGTGAATGCGATTCTTCGGCACGCCCGCCTCGATCCAGAACTTTTCCGCCTCGTCGTCGCGCGGAACGCCCTCAGCACCCTCGAAAATCGTCACGTACAGCCGGCCAACCGGAATCTCGAAGCAGCCGTTTGCGCGCTTGCCGGTAATCAGCTCCCAGGCATAGTGGATCGCCTCGCGCTTGAAATAATCTCCGAACGAGAAGTTGCCCAGCATCTCAAAGAACGTATGATGCCGCCGCGTAAAGCCCACGTTTTCCAGGTCGTTGTGCTTGCCCCCGGCGCGCACGCACTTTTGCGAGGTCGTCGCCCGCGAGTACTCCCGCCGCTCTGCTCCCAGAAACAGGTCCTTGAACTGGTTCATCCCCGCGTTGGTAAACAGCAGCGTGGGGTCGTTGGCCGGCACCAGCGAGGAGGAGTGCACCCGCCGGTGTCCCTTCGACTCAAAAAAGCGCAGGAACGCCTCGCGAATCTCGTTCCCCGTCATTTCGTTTTTTGGGCTCTTATCCATGGCATCTTCAGTGTATCCAATACAGACCGCGCGCATCACCTCGCCCAATCGTGGGAAAATAGAGCAGTACACCATCATGGCCCAAGAAAATCCCGAAGAGTCCCTGCCCACCCCCGAAATCACGCCCGAGACCACCGCCGAGCCCCTTGCGGAGATTTCCGCCGATACAGGTCCCGAGTCCGTCTCTCCGTCCTCTGAGCCCGCCTCCGAGCCCTCCGAGCCTCAGGAGTCCTTTGCCGACCTGCTCAACGCCTTCGAGCGCAGCCACTCGCACAAATCCGAGCCCGGCCAGCGCCAGCTTCAGGGCGTTGTCGTCTCCCTCTCCGCCGACCAGGTCTTCCTCGACATCGGCTATAAAACCGAGGGCGTTCTGCCCCGTTCGGCCTTCTCCGAACAACGCCGAAGACGTCCATCCCGGCGACACCTTCCCCGTCTCCGTCACCGGCCGCAACACCGAGCACTACTACGAGCTCTCGCGCTTCAAAGTGGCCCAGCCCCGCGACTGGTCGGCCCTCGAAGCCGCCTTCGCCGAAAAGCTGGCCATCGTCGGCACCGTCACCGAAGTCCGCAAGGGCGGCGTCACGGTCGATGTCGGCGTGCGCGCCTTCATGCCCGCCAGCCGCAGCGGAACCAAGGACGCCGCCGAGCTCGAAAAGCTGGTCGGCACGGAAATCACCTGCCGCATCACCAAGCTCGATGTGATGGATGAGGACGTGGTCGTCGACCGCCGCGTGGTCCTCGAAGAGCAGGCCCGCGGCCTCACCGAGGCCCGCCGCGAGGAGCTGAAGGAAGGCGCCATCGTCACCGGCACCGTCAGCACCCTCATGCCCTACGGCGCCTTCATCAACATCGGCGGCTTCGACGGCCTGCTGCACGTCTCCGACATCTCCCACGCCCGCGTCGCCAAGCCCGAAGACGTCCTCGCCGTCGGCCAGGAGCTTCAGCTCAAAATCCTCAAAATCGATCCCGGAACCCAGAAAATCTCTCTCGGCCTCAAGCAGCTTCTGCCCGAACCCTGGCAAACCGTCAGCCTCGCCGTCAACCAGCGCATCACCGGCACGGTCACCCGCCTGGCCGACTTCGGCGCTTTCGTCGAAATCGAGCCCGGCATCGAAGGCCTCATCCACATCTCGGAAATGTCCTACGGCAAAAAGCTCCGCCACCCCTCCGACCTGCTCAAGCAGGGCGACCGCGTCGATGTCGTCATCCTCGCCATCAAGCCTGAGGAGCGTCGCATCTCGCTCGGCCTCAAGCAGACCCTCGCCGACCCCTGGATCGATGTTGCTCGCACCTTCCCCGTCGGCTCCGCGATCACCGGACCCGTCACCAAGCTGATGAACTTCGGAGCCTTCGTGCAGTTGACCGACGGCGTCGAGGGCCTGGTTCACATCAGCGAGATCACCGCCGAGCGCCGCCTTAACCACCCCTCGGACTTGCTCCGCGCCGGGCAAATCGTCAAAGCGCAAATCCTCGCCATCGACCCCGAAAAGCGCCAGATCAAGCTCAGCATGAAGCAGCTCGTCCCCGGCGACATCGACGAGTACATCGCCGAGCACAAGGTCGGCGACACCGTCTCCGGCCGCGTTGTCGAGGTCTCTGATTCCCTCGCTCATGTCGAGCTCGGCGACGGCATCAGAGGTACTTGCCGTACGGGCGGAACACTTTCGGCGCCCAAGATCATCGGCCTTATCGACTTCCAGCGCCGCAGGCGCGCCTGCCCAACCGCAGGGGTCCGCCAAGCTTGATCTCTCCTCGCTCTCTTCGCAACTGAAGAGCCGCTGGAAGGGCCACACCCCCGCCGCCTCCGCCAAACCCGATGCCTTCAGCGAAGGCCAGATCCGCTCCTTCAAAATCACCAAGCTGGACGCGGAAGCCAGGAAGATCGAAGTGGAGTTGGTGTAGAAACTAACTCCACGCGCACCACAGTGCTGTCATCAGCATTATTCGTTCCAGTATTTCGCTCGTTCTACGGCACGCGACCAGCGCCCGCGCCGCTCGGCCCGCTCATTCGCGGCCATCTTCGGCTCAAAGCGCACATCATTCTGCCGCATGGCGCGCAAATCCTCCGGCCCAGCCCAGAATCCCGTGGCCAGTCCGGCCAGGTAAGCCGCGCCCAGCGCCGTCGTCTCCGTCACCTGCGGACGCACCACCGGGACATTCAGCACGTCGGCCTGGAACTGCATCAGCAGATTGTTCACCGCCGCGCCGCCATCCACGCGCAGCGCCGCCAGCGGCGTGCCTGTCTCGCTCTCGACGGCCTGCAGCACGTCGGCCACCTGAAAGGCGATGCTCTCCAGCGCCGCCCGCGCAATGTGTCCTGGCGTGGTGCCGCGAGTCAGCCCGATCAGCAATCCCGAGGCGTGCGGGTCCCAGTGCGGCGCACCCAGCCCCACAAACGCCGGCACCAACACCACCCCGCCCGTGTCCGGCACGCTCGCCGCCAGCGCCTCCACCTCGCTCGACGATTTGATCAGCTTCAAATTGTCCCGCAGCCACTGCACAACCGCGCCGCCGATGAAGATGCTGCCCTCCAGCGCATACTCCAGCCGCTTCTCGGCGCTGGCCGCCAGCGTGGTAATCAGCCGATGCTTGGAGCGCACGAAGCCCGTCCCGTTGCCGTTGCGTCCCGTCCCAATGTTCTGCAACAGGAAGCAGCCCGTCCCGTAAGTGTTCTTGGCCTCGCCCGCCTTCCAGCATAACTGCCCAAAAAGCGCCGCCTGCTGGTCGCCGGCAATGCCCGCAATCTCCACGCCGCCCAGGCCCAGCGTGGTGGTCACCTCGCCCACCTTCTCGCTCGACCAAACCACTTCCGGCAGCATGCTCCGAGGAACGCCAAAAATGCGAAGCAGCTCCTCGTCCCACACGCCCTTTACGATGTTGAAGAGCAGCGTCCGCGAAGCGTTCGTCACATCGGTCACATGCCGCCCGCCGCTGGTCAGATGCCAGATCAGCCAACTATCCACCGTGCCGAAGGCCAGCTCGCCCTTTTCGGCCCGCGCCCGCGCTCCTGGCACGTTGTCCAGAATCCAGCCCACCTTGGTCGCGGAAAAATACGGGTCCAGCACCAGCCCGGTCTTCGCGGAGACTTCTTCCTCAGCACCACTCTCAACCAAAAGGCTGCACTGCGCAGCAGTCCGCCGATCCTGCCACACGATGGCCTTGTGAATCGGCTTGCCCGTTGCCCGCTCCCACACAATCACCGTCTCGCGCTGGTTGGTGATGCAGATGGCCGCCACGTCGCGGGGACGCGCGCCCACCTTGCCCAGCGCTTCCACCGCGCAAGCCATCTGGCTGGTCAGAATCTCCATCGGATCGTGCTCCACCCAGCCGGCCTGCGGAAAGAACTGCTCGAACTCGTGCTGCGCCACGGCGGCTATCGTGCCCGCCTGGTCAAAGAGAATCGCGCGGGAACTGGTCGTTCCCTGATCCAGTGCAAGAATGTACGCCATTGTGCCCGTCCCTCTTCGCAATCCAGTCAAACACGCGGGGCCACGCGTGGGCAAGGCAGCGATGTTGTAAGAAATACCACGCCCTCAACTCTCGGACTTATGTGCTTAATCCTGCCGTACTCAACTTGCTTCCTGCCGCTTCCATCAGGATGCAAAAGGCCTGAGCCTCGGTCGAGACTCCGGGACGGTTAAAGTTGGGAGCGCCGCATACGCCTTGAATGTATCCGTCGTCGTCCATCTTCAAGCGGGCCGCGGCGCGCATCCGGTCGGCGTGCCGCCTGTAGCTGGTGGCAAGCCAGCCCGCCGCGATTCCTTCATAGATCGCATAGGCAAGCATCTGTGCCAGATTGGTTTCGACGAAGGTCGCCGGCTGGTCCACCACGTCGTGAAAAAGCCCGTCCGGTCGCTGATGCGCGAGGCAGCCATCGATAATCTCTCGCGCAAAGTCGGCCAGCCGTGCACGCTCCTGAGAGCGTTCGCGCGGTAAACTGCGCATAACGCGTGCCAGCCCCGCGGCGGCCCAGCCGTTGCCGCCGCCCCAGAAGTTGCCGTCCCTGAACTGCCGCTTGCCGTCGTCCCAGATGTGCGCCAGAAGTTTCTTCTCCGGGTTCCAAAGCCTCTGCCGGTAGCCATCAATCTGCGCCAGCGCCTCGTCTGTGAATCCCATCGCCGCTAAGAAAGGAGGCGCGCAGTTGAAGCCATCGGACCACATCTCCGGCGCGCCGAAGACGTGATACAAAATGCCTTCCGCGTTGCGCGGAGCGCCTTTCCTTATCCAGTCCAGCAGCCCGCTGACCGCCTGCCGCATCTCGGCGTCGCCGCTCCACTCGGCTGCCTTGGCGTAGGCGCAGCCGCCCATCGAGGGATCGGTCGGGCTGCCGGAGACTACTACGCCCAGCCGCCCGTCCGGCGTTTGCTGCACCATCGCCGCCCTGGTCAGCAGAATCACTCTCTCACGGTCGCCGGCCTCCATCATCGCCTGCGCCAATATTCCCTGCTCCCAGTCGCGGCGCTGCATCGCCATCGCCGCCGCCGTGGCCTTCTCAATCCGCTGCGCGCCCTCCGTTTTTCCCTTTGCCGGCCCGCTGACTGTCTGTGCCGCCGCTCCGGGAAAAACCGCCAGCGAAGTAGTCAACGCTGCCGAATGCAAGAAAGATCGCCGATTCATGAGAGCACCTCACAGTCAGACGGCGTCAGCGGTTGCCCCACTACCCCTTTGCCCGCTCCGCCACCAGCATGGAATCCATGATCTGTTCCGCAACATCCTTTACCGCGCCGGGTGTGTGCGAAAGAAATAGCGTGTTCGTCTTGTCGCTCTCGCCGATGGACTTCAGCGTGTCGAAGTACTGCGTCACCAGCACCAGCTGCATCACCTCTCGCGACGATGTGCCTTCCACGGCCTGCTGGAACTGTTCGATGGAGGACTGCAACCCTTCAATAATCGCTTTACGCTGATTGGCAATGCCCTGGCCTTGCAGCGCCTTGCTTTCCGCCTCGGCCTCGGCCTTCTTCACCACCAGAATCTTCTCCGCCTCGCCGCGCGCGTTGGCCGCCACCTGTTCGCGCTGCGCTGCGTTGATGTCGTTCATCGCCGACTTCACCTTGGCGTCGGGAATAATGTCGGTCACCAGCACGTTTACGATCTCGAAGCCGAAGGTGGCCATGTCCGCGTCCAGCTCCTGCTTGACCGCGGCGGCAATCGACGATTGCGAGGCAAAAACCTCGTCCAGCGTCATTCCCGGAACATGGCCCAGAATCACCTGCTCCACGTAAGACTGAATCTGCGCCGTTGGGTCGGACAGCTTGTAGTAGGCGTCAAAGACCTTCTCCGGGCGCACGCGATTCTGCACCGAGATCGGAATGGTGACGAAGACGTTGTCCTTGGTCTTGGTCTCCATGGTCAGCGAAATCTGGTTGACGCGCAGGCTCACGGTTCCCGAGAGGGTGTCGAAAAACGGAACCTTCCAATTCAAGCCCGGATCGGCGACGCGCAGAAACTTGCCGAAGCGCGTGACTACGGCAACTTCGGCCGTGTTTACGGTAAAAAAGCTCCCCAGTATCAGAATGAGAACGATGAGAGCCGCGGCTCCCAGCAAAACCATGGTAAGTGGATCCATTTTCGCTTCCTCCGTTGCTTCATTTTGAGGCAACGGAGAATTATACAGGAGCGCGATTGCCGCGCCGAAAGCGGGGAAGAGGGTGCAATCCGTACAACGCCGGCGGTTCCCATCCCAACAGAAACCACTGCAGGCGTTCTCGAAACCTATTGATACGCGGCTGCTACTGTACTTCTCCGATGTAAACCCCGAACGGTCCCAGTTGGATCTGGCCCAGCGACACCGGATCGGCTGCTCCGGGAGTCTTCAGCAGGGTCTTCACCTTGCCGCCCGAACCGGGCACACTCAGGCTGACCGTTTGAAGTTCGGCAGTGAAGTTCACACTCACCACCACGGCCGGCTTCCCCGGCGCCTGGCGCAGCCAGCTCAGCACCTTGGTGTTGCCGATGTCGAGCATGATGTTCTTGCCCTGAGCCAAGGCCGGGTTGGTCTTCTTGAGGCGAATCAATCTCCGGTACCACGCCAGGAGCGAGTTGGGATCGTTCTGCTCGTCCTGGACGTTGAGGTCGGCGGCGCTGGGCGGCACGGGTAGCCACGGCGTAGCCCCGGCCTTTGAGAATCCCGCGTTCGCGCTCCTATCCCACTGCATCGGCGTGCGCTCCCCGTCGCGGCCTTTTTCCTTAGGCCAGCCGGTTATGCCGATGGGGTCCTTCACGTCCTCCTTGCGCGTGGGAGTCGTGGTCTTCATTCCGATCTCGTCGCCATAATAGAACAGCGCCGCGCCCCGGCTGGCAAATAGCACCGTCGAGAGTGCCCGCTGAATCTCCGTGTCGTGCAACCCGTCGCCGTAACGCGCGTCCAGCCGCGGGTTATCGTGGTTGTCGAAGAGCAGCAGCGGCGTGTCCTCGCCTATTCGCGTCTCCACGTCGCTCAACTTGGCGCGAAAGGTCTCCACGTCCAGCTTGTTGATCATGCCCACCTGCGTGTCCATGGGCAGTTGAAACTCCGGCTTGTCCGCCGGCCCATACATCTTGGCCAATTCGGCGATGTTTGGCATATAAGTCTCGCCGATCAGCACCCGCGTCCCTGGAAACTCATCGGAGCTGAAGGTGTCCACGTACACGCGCATTTCCTGCACTACCTGGTGCAGACCGGGGAGGTTGGAGGTCTTTGTGTCGTCCAGTTGCGGGTCGCCAAAGGCATTGATGATTGGTCTGCCGTCCTTATCCTTGACGATGCCCTCATCCGCCAGCGCCGGGTCCTCGAACAGCGTATTGATCGCGTCGAACCGGAATCCACCTACACCGCGCTTCAACCAGAAGCCGATGATCTCCTTGAAGGCCTCGTGGACCTTCGGGTTATTCCAGTTCAGGTCCGGTTGCTGGATATAGAACTTGTGGTAGTAGTATTGCCGCGTCTTTTCATCCCACTGCCACGCCGAATGGCCGAAGTAAGACTGCCAGTTGTTGGGCGGCGCGCCCTTGTCTGTGGCCGTTTCGCCTTTGCCATCGTGCCACATGTACCAGTCGCGGTAGGGGTTGTCCGCTGCGGCGGACGAGCGCGACTCGAGGAACCACGGATGCTTGTCCGAGGTGTGGTTCATCACCATGTCCATGATCACGCGGATGTGCCGCTTGCCGGCCTCGGACACCAGCCGGTCAAAGTCGGCCAGCGTTCCATACTGCGGATCGATGTTCTTGTAATCCGAGATGTCGTAACCGAAGTCCACCTGCGGCGAGGGATAGCATGGGCGTCAGCCAGATGGCGTCCACGCCCAGCTCCTTCAGGTAGTCCAGCCGCTGGGTGATGCCGTTCAGATCGCCGATTCCATCGCCGTTCGAGTCCTGAAAGCTACGCGGGTAGATCTCATAGATAACGGCGTTCTTCCACCACTCCTGTTCACTGGATGAGGCAGGCGTCGCGGCTTGCGTCGCGGAGGCTTGCGGCGAGGCCGGCCCTCCCGCGCACAGCAGGGAGACCCCCAGAAACAGGGCTATGGCTTCGCTTGTGATGCTTCTTGTCCAATGCATTCAGGGCTCCTCGTCTTGTCTGCGCTGCTCATAGCTTCAGCAACGTTTCCGTTCTTGAAGATATTGCCGGACACCTTATCCTACCGCTTCTCGTTCGTCAGGATCCGATCGAAATCGATGCCGACCTTCGGCTCCTCGCGTGTTCCCTCGATGTGAATCGGAACCTCGGTCCCCGCTCCATCGCGCTTAAAAAGGCGGTCGGCTGGCGTCAGCAGTATTCCCTTCCACGCCGCCCACCATCTTCGACACCGAGGCCTCCATCTTTGCCGTTCCCTCAAATTTCAGCGCGCCGTCCGCCAGCCCGTATGTGCCCGCAAGCTGAATCTTCGCCCCCGGCACGGTGTACTTGAGCGACGGCAGCGTGACCACCCCTCCTGCTAATTGGATGCGGCCTTGCATCTCGGACAGAATGCTCGCCGGATCGGTGGTCTTCAGTTCATCCGGCCGCCCCTGGCCACGCAGGCTCAACTCCGCAATCCGGCGCTGTATCTTGTCGCTCGTGAATCTCGCGCGATCCAGCGCAAAGCTTCCGTCTAACTTCATTCGCTCATCCACCGGCGCCGTTCCCGGAGGAATATGCACCGTAGCCTTCATCGTCACATCCCCGGTAAGCAGCACATTGCCCGTACGGCTGGCAAGACGCAGAAAATCCTCGATCCGCTCCCTGTCCACGATGACCGTGAGCGCAATGTCGTGCCCGGTATATTGTTGCGCGCCCTCCACCACCGCCCCCGGCACGCGCACAATCGCCCCTTGCGCGGTAAAGTGCGAATGGCCCAGCGTTGCATCCACCGGCTCCAAGCCAGGTGTCTCCGTTGGTCCCATCCACCCGCGCGTGGAAGCGCGTCGTCAGCGGCAGCGCGGCCCCAAAGTGCGTCAGCCGGAAATCCGGCGTCTCCGTTTCCCCGTCCACCACCAGCTCGCGCAGCGTGCCCTCATAGTGTCCGGTCGACGAGAGAATCCCCGCAATTCCCTTGAACACGCCCAGGTCCGCGTGCTCAAAGCGATAGTCTCCGGCAAGCGGGCTGTCGCCCAGGTCCGCTCCATGCCACGGCCCGAAGCTTCCCGTCGTTATCAACCGTCCCTTTGGGCTTCGGGTTGGTCACTTCCGCGTCAAAGCCCATCTTTTCCACCCGCAGCAATATCCGTCACTTTGAAGTGCGCAATCTGAAACTCCAGCGGCAGCTTGCCCGGCTTGTCGGTTTCCATCACCAGCTCGGCGCCGGTGCATTCCATCTTGTCCACTTCAAATCGCACCAGCCCCGCCATCGCGCCTCTGGGCTTGCCGGCGGCTGCGGCATTGCCCGCCTCCCCATGCTCAAAGTGCGACTTAGGCGGCAGATGGACGCTCAGCCCCTTCAGCTCCACCAGTGAAATGTGAATCGGCTTGCCTGGCTTCAATTGCAGCGGCGCATGAAAGCGAAACTCATCCAGGCGAATCAGCGGTTCACCCTGCCCCTGCGGAACCGTCACGCCCGCCACTCGCGCCGGCGGCCATATCCGCAGCCCCTTGCCCTCGGCCCACAGCCCTTTCACCAGCGACACGTGAAAGCTGTCCAACTCCACCCGCGCGTGAAAGCGATCCTCCAGCCCCTCCACAATGCGCGCGCGCAAGTACGGCTCCGCCCGGTGCAGCATTACGCTCAGTGCCGCAGCCGCCACCGCCAGCGCAGCCAGCAACCCGCCGGCAACCCACTTCACCCACCCATGCCTGCGCCAAAAAGATTGCCGATCTTCCCTCAAACTCGCCTCACGTTCGCTTCCCATTGTCGCAGAATGACTGCGTCTCTAACTCGGCATTGAATTTCTTTTTGTTTTTCCAGCGGGATGGGGCCGTGATATTGTCTAAGTCGTGCGGAAACTGCTTGAATTCCGCGCACATATCTACAAATACATCTACGGTCGCTGCTTGATCCGTTTCCGGTGGAAGGGTTGGTATTTCATTGCTAACAAACTTGATTGGCCTCATTACCACCGGAACCGGCGCGAGGATTGAAAGGGGAAGAAGATGAGATTCAGCGTTTCATTGCTTATTGGTTCCTTGCTTGTGTCAGCCTGTTTTGCGCAGGCCAAGAAGGACGACACGCCCAAGCCCGCGCAGTCCATCGCGGAGCTGCGCCAGCAGTTGGAGAAAATTCTCGCGGACACGCATACGCCCGGAGTATCCGTCGCCATTGTGCATCGCGATGGTCCCGAATGGGTTGCGGGGCTGGGCAAATCCAATGTAGCCGCGAATCAGGCCACTACTGACGAGACGCTCTTCCGCATCGGTTCCACCTCCAAGGCCTTTGCCTCGCTCTCCATCCTCAAGCTGGTGAATGAAGGCAAGCTGTCGCTCCAGGACCCGGTGCATAAACTCGTCCCCGAGATCTGGTTTGAGAATCGCTGGGAAGCCACCGACCCGGTGCGCGTCGTTGACCTGCTGGAACACACCACCGGCTGGGACGACATGCACCTGCCCGAGTATGCCAAGGACGCCAAGGGCATGACTCTGCGCGAAGGGCTGGACTACTACCAACACTCGCGCATCTCCCGCTGGCGGCCGGGAACGCGCATGGCCTATTGCAACTCCGGGCCTCCGGTTGCCGCCTATATTGTCGAGAAGATCACCGGGCAGCGCTTTGAGGATTACGTCACGCAGAACTTCTTTCTGCCCATCGGCATGAAGACGGCCACCTATTTCGAGCAGCCTTCGCCGCAGTTGACGACCCTCTATCACGCCGACGGCAAAACGCCCTATCCCTACTGGAACATCCTGCTTCGTCCCGCCGGCTCCATCAATGCCTCGCGCCAAAGATATGGCCGCGTATCTTCAGTTCTATCTGAATCGCGGCGCGGTGGGCGGCGACGCAGGTCATGCCGTCTGCCTCCATCGACCGCATGGAGACGCCCACCCGCACCTGGGAGGCGCAGCAGGGCCTGAAGGCCGGATACGGCCTGAGCAACTACACCAGCTTTCACGATGGCTTTGTATATCACGGCCACAATGGCGGCGTGGATGGCGGAATGACGGAGATGTCGTATATGCCGGAGTACGGCGTGGGCTATTTCTACAGCGTCAACTCCGCCAACGGCGAGGCCTTCGGCAAGATCGGCGACGCCATTCGCGCCTATATTACGCGCTCGCTCCAGAGGCAGCCGGTGCCCGCCGCGGGCCAACTGCCCGCCAATGCCCAGGAGTATGCCGGCTGGTACGAGCCCGCCTCGCCGCGCAACGAACTAAACTACTTCCTTCAGCGCCTGATCGGGATAAGCCGGGTCCGGTTCGCCGGCGGCAACCTGCTGCTTTCCAACCTAAGCGAGATCGATCAGCCATTTGTGCCCGTCAGCGGCGAGCAGTTCCGCTATCTGCCCAAGAAGGATCATGCCGAGCCGGTTGCGACGGCTATGCTGCTTGCGCCCAATGCCGAGGGACGGTTTGTCTACATCGGCGGAACACTCAAGCGCATCCCCACCTGGTTTGCCATCGCCGAAATCGCCTTGGTTGCCTGGTTCCTGCTAGCCATTGTTTCCATCCTCCTCTATGCGCCCTTCTGGATCATTCGGCGGCCTCTTCAAAAAGCGCCGCCGCCCGGCCGAGCGCGCCATGCGCCTCTGGCCGCTGATTGCCGTACTGAGCCTGCTGGCGTTTGTCGGGCCTCGTCATTCTGTCAGGCAATGATGCAATTGCGCGCCTGGGCAACCTGACGTTCTGGTCCTTCGGCATTTTTCTCACTACGCTGCTCTTTGCCGCGGCCGTCGCTGGCCAGCGCCGTCGCTTTGTGGCTGGCGCGGAAACAGGAGATACGCAGGAGCGTCCGCTGGTATTCAATTGCCGTGACCTCGGCGCTGCTGATTGCCGCTGTTTACCTGGCATATTGGGGAGTAATCGGCATCCGCACCTGGGCTTAGCTTCCCGCTGGGCGCTTGAATCCATTTTCTGAATCCACGCCCCATGCCGTAGACTTCAATCACGGATGCAAGCGCAGATTGAAAATCTCGTAAAGCTGCAAGCGGTGGAACTGGAGCGCACGCAGCCTGGCGCAAGCCGCGCGCGCCCTGCCAGCGGAAATCGCCCAGGCCGAGGCCGCCCTCGCCGCCGCCCAGCGTCAGGCCGCCGAGGCCTCCGCCGCCCTCAGCCGCGAGGAGTCCCTCCGCACCCGCCTGGAACGCGAGATCGCCACCCACCGCCAGAAGGCCGCCCGCTACCGCGACCAGCAGAACACCCTCACCACCACCGATCAGGCCAAGGCCATCGAGCACGAGCTTCACTTTGCCGAGGCCGAGGCCGAGCGCCTGGAAAACGAGGCCTTCGCCAGCCTGGAGCGCACCGAAGCTCAGGAAGCCGCGCTCGCCGCCGCCCGCGCCCAGGTCGAGTCGCTCGCCGCCGCCCTCGACCAGACCCGCGAGCGCGTCCGCCTTCGCCAGGCCGAGCTCGACCGCCAGCAGGCCGCCCTCGCCGCCCAGCGCGAAGCCCTCCGTCCCCTCATCGAGCCGGAGTGTGCTCACCCGCTTCGACCGCCTCTGCGCCTCCCGCGGCACCGGCATTGCCCGCGTTGAAAATCAGCAGTGCACCGGCTGCCGCATGGGCGTCCGCCCCCAGACCTGGAACCAGCTCCGCGAAGGCGAACTGCTCACCTGCGACAGTTGCGCCCGCCTCCTCTACTGGGACCCGGCCTTTGCCCCCGTCGCCGACCCCCCGCAACAAAACGCCAAACCCAAGCGCAAGATCTCCAAGCCCCCCGTGGAGGAGTAGCCGTGCAGCGCATCTGCGTGGACATGGATGAGGTCATGGCGGACACCCTCGCCGAGCACATCCGCCGCTACAACCAGACCTTCGACGAAGACGTCACCCCCCAGGACCTGGCCGGCAAGGGCCTTTGGGAGATCGCGCCCCTCGACCGCCAGCAGCAGCTTCGCGCCTTCCTCGACGCCGAGGACTTCTTCGAGGACCTGGCCCTCATGCCCGGCGCTCAAGACGTGCTCCAGCAGCTCTCCGCCCGCTTTGAAATCTTCATCGCCACCCAGGCCATGGCCGTCCCCAACTCCCTCGGCTCCAAGTACCGCTGGCTGCAGCGCCACTTCCCCTTCATCCCGCCCACGCACTACGTCTTCTGCGGAGACAAGTCCATCCTCCGCGCCGACTATCTCATCGACGACCTGCCCAAAAACCTTCTCCGCTTCCAGGGCCAGGGCCTGCTCTACTCCGCCCCGCACAACCTGGCCGCCACCGGCTTTGTGCGCGTCAATAACTGGCAGGAAGTCGCCGAGTACTTCGCCGCAATCCCCGGCTAACTCGCAATCTGGACTGCTCACCAAAATCAAGGGCGCCCCGAAGGGCGCCCTTGGTGTTGCGGTCTTCGATTCAGTTAGAAGGTAAAAGTGCCCTTCAACTGGATCAACCGTGGTGAAGCGTCGCCGCCGAGGAACGAGCCCAGAACCGAGGTTGGCGTGCTGGCCGCGCCGTAAAGGAGTGCCATTGATGGCTCCATCCGCCACGTCGGCATTCGGAAGCTGGAAGTTCGTGTGGTTGAATGTATTGAAGAATTGCACTGCGATCTTCAACTGGGCCTTATCCCACCGGGGCAGCTTGAAGCCCTTGGATATGTCCGTATCGAAGTCCGTGTAGTTCGGTCCATACAACTGGTTGCGCCGCTGCTGGCCGTAGTCAGTCGCGGGTGTAAAGTGGGAGGCAAAATCGCAAGGTGTGGTGGCATGACCCCGCCGCCGCAGTGGTGGTTGAAGTTGTTGTCGAGCTGTTTGGCCAGCGGACGCAACTCCATAAGTGGGACTTTCGTAGTTCCATCCGCCACCGAGAAGGGATAGCCGGAGTTGTGGAAGATGGTGCCGGCGATCACCCAATTGTCGACCAGAACCTTCGGCCCGGCAAAATGCGGGATTTTGATGGTGTAGTTGGAGCTGATGTAGTGCCGCGTATCGTAGTCCGCGTTGCCGTAGTTCTGTTTCAGGATGTTGGGATTGATCTGGCCGATAGGATTAATCCCGAAGGCGTCGAAGCCGCCGTTGGAACTGGTGTCCAGCGCGTGGCCATAGGCGTAGTTCAACTGCAGGGTGACCCAGCGGAGGCGGCTGGTTGCGGTGGCTTGCAACCCGTGGAAGTTGGAGACCGATCCGCTGTAGAACTCGGTGACCGAACCCAGCGAGGCGTTAGGCCGGGAAGTAGGAAGCGACGCGATCTAACTGCTCATACGCGTTTGGCATCCGTTGGACGGGCTGATGATAAGTGTGGTTGCCTACGTAAGTCACCGCGATCGTCGTGTTCCTAAGAACCTGGCGCTCGACGGCAAGACTCCACTCTTCATAGGTTGGCAGCTTGATGTTATGCTCCACCGATATGACGGTTGGCCGAGACGCCGCCAGATGTGACCCATCGCCGGTGACGCCGCCTGTTGCGCAATAGATGCTGAGCGAATCAGGGCAGGTGCCGGCAGCATTCATATAGTAGCCGCCCTTGGGGAACAGCGTCTTGAGGGCGGTGTTAGATTGGGTTGCGACCGTCATGACCGCTGCCCGTCATGGAGGCGTCGATGGGAATCAAATTGCCCCCTTTACCAAACTCATTGCCGGTTAATGGCGTATAGGCCGCACCATTGACGGTAAACCGGTCTACGCTCGGCACATTGGCGATCAGGTCGCCCATGATTTGCGCGGGAAAGTAGTCGGCAAACATGCCGAAGCCGCCGCGGATTGTGGTCTTGGAATTGGCCCCACCGGGAAGATACGAAAAGCCCATGCGGGGTTCATAGGCAATGTTCTGCTGCTGGAAGTAGGCCTGCGACCGGCCGGAGGTGATCAGGCTGTTATATGGCGTCGCCTGGCGGTCGGAAGCGAACTGAAGTCCTGAGAGAAGTTCGCAACGCAGTTCGTTTTGCAGAGCGGATTCGAGTTATGCTCCACGCGCAATCCGGCAGTGACCGTCAAACCAGCTATCGGTTTCCATGTGTCCTGCCCATAGAAGCCCTCCACGTAGAGGGCTACTGGCTTGAAAGGTGCTTCGGGAAGCGCTCGACCCACGCATCGGCATAGCCAGCAGCAAAGTAGCCTTGATCATAGGACAATGTTCTCGCCGCCGCCGTAGGTGATGTTGTGCTCACTCGATGTGTAGTCGGTGATATCGTCCCGGCGGAAGGCATAGCCGACCTTCACGGTATGCTTGCCCTGGGTCCAGCTCAAATCGTCGTTGAACTGATAACCGGTGACGTTGCGGCCCTGCGGGAAGGCATAGTCTCGCGCCACCAAGTCCCCAATCGGATTGCTTACCCCGAAAGGTCCCAATCGCCGCCTGCGCCGCAGACAATAAGCTTCGGGAATCAACACAAACGGAATATCGGATTTTCCCAGGGTGGCACCATTCATGTTGGTGAAGATCGCGCGATAATAGCTGGCCGCAAAAAGGAACTGGTTGGTGAGTTGTGAGTTGAAGGTATGCGTCTCGCCGAGCTGGCCTTCATAGGAAGGCTGTGGGCTGGACGCACTGAATATCGGATCCAGGAAGCTGGTCTGCGTCGGCTGAACACCATGATCCACCTTCGAGTGAATGAAAATGTGATCCTTGTCGGAGATATTCATATCCAGCCGATCGTCACCAGCCATTCCTGAGCGAAGCTGGTTGTCTGCCCATTGAATATCCAGCTATCAGGATCGTTGGCATCCAATGCTCCCTTCGAGAAATTCGGCGCATTGTTGTAGTAGCCTGAAGATCGTTTGGTAGACCGGAGCTTCGGCGGACAGGCCATTGGCCGCAAGGTTACCGTATGGGGCATATGTGGCGTCTGTGGCCGATGCGCCAAGAATTGCGGCTTGAAAGTCGGGGCCGGGAGCATAAACAGTTCCCCGCTTCGGAATAATGACCCGGATCCCTTCCGTATCGATGAATCCGAAGATCTTGTTCTTCCTGAGTGGTCCGCCTACCGAAGCGGCCCACTGGTTCGCGTTGTCGAAGTTGCGCGGCGAAGGTGTCCCATAAAACTTGTTGAACCAGCTATTGGCGTTCATGGCGCGGCCGTTCCACAGGTAAAGGAGATTTCCGTGCCACTGGTTGCCGCCGGAGCGGGAGATTTGGTTTACCTGAGCGCCGCCCAGGCCGCCAAAAGCCGCATCGAAGCTATTGGTGGTAACCGTCACCGTTTCGATGTCGTTCTGGCCCCAGCAGCAGGTTGGTGGCGCCCGAGTTGTTCATGTTTAGATAAGGATCGCCCTCATATCCGCCGTTCACGGTAAAGGTATTCGAGGTACCCGGAAGACCGTTGGTAGAGAAGTTTCCGTATCCGCCCTGCGTATTCATCACTGCGCCGGGTGTGGTTTGTGCCACGAACGTCAGGTCGCCGCCGGGGTTGGGCAGACTCCTGAAGCTGCTCTAAACTGAAGCTCGTCGAGATCTGCGCGTCTTCGGTGTGCAATGTCTGGAATTCGCCGGTGCTGACCTCAATCGTGGTGCTGGCCTTGCCGACGGTCAGGCTGATGGACACTTGCGTAATCGCGCCAGCGGAAACGCTCACATTTTCTGTTGACGTCTCGAATCCCGTGGCGGTGGCCGATACCTTGTATTGGCCCGGCGAAAGCAACGGCACGCGATAGCTGCCTGACTTGTCGGTCGTTACCGACTTCACCTGGCCAGTCGCGCTGCTCGTAACTTTCACCTGGGCGCCGGGAAGAATGGCACCAGTTGAATCCGTCACCGTGCCGACTATATCGCCGGAGATATTTGATTGGGCGCAAGCTACAGGCGCCGAGAGATTCGCGACAAAGCCGGCCATCATCAGAAGGCCCAGCGCTAATACCGCACTTTGCAACCGGATAAATCTCATTGATTCCCTCCAAAAACCTCGTAAGAACCGGAAGCCCCGCCCTGGGGTCTTCTCGATAGGCTGTGATGCAACAGTGTTACGGTTGGGGGTGAGCCCAATCCATGGACGGTAAACAGTATACGGCTCATAGGCAGAAAGAGATATGGACATTGTTGGTAAAAGTCTGTCTGCCTTAACCCCCAAATCACAAAAAAAACGCTCGATACGGAAAGTAAGACAGGACGCGTACTGGATTACAGCACGACGATTGCCATTCCAGCCATCACGGGAGATTATTTGCTTGCTATTGAAAATAAACAGGTTAATCACATAGAATCGCCCCACAGCATCTTGCAATATATGAAAATGTGGAGGGCTTGAACAATTTTCATAGAAACGACACTTTGGCCCTTTTGGAAGTCACACTGCTCTCTCTCCGTCGTCCCGGCTCCTCTTTGACCACCCCTCCGCGCACTACGTCTTTAGCGGCGACAAATCCATCCTCCGCGCCGCTTACCAAACCGCTGAAGAAACCAGTAGAGGCGGCCCTGCCTTGCCGTCAATCACCTCAGTTTTGACCACCATCTCGATATTCTTGTTCTCCCACCCGGCTGGCAGTTGACGGGCTATTTGCTCAAGGTATTGGGGTGTAACGGCAAACGCGCTCGCGGCTTCAGTCCCATAGGTGCCAATACCGGCTATGACCATGACCGGTCCCTCGGTGGTTGGGTCATAGTAGCGCGCCACGATGGCATAATCCGTCGAAACGGAGGGGTATGGCTTGGAGAAGTCGATGATCCAATCGGTATTCCGCAGATTCTTCGTGTCCTGGATCTGGGCCATCGGGCCCGGCAGGAATCGAAACCTGAGAGAACTTACTAGGCGCATCGTCCACGCATTGTTGTTGGCCCCAACCAGAATCAGAGGGCGCGTATGCATGTCCGTCAAGCTGGTTTCGTTGTCCTCTTTGATTTCGTATATGATGCTGTGCTGGTGCAAAATACCTGCAATGTTTGCCAGCGCGGTCGCGGTGGCTACGGAGACGTGATGATTAGGGCCCGACATATGGTCAGAGAACGTGGTCTCTGCAGATTCCGGAATCAAGTTGTTCGCGTGGGGGCTGGTTCCCACGACGATAAGAATATGTTCGGGTGACTTGATGAACGGCTCCCAAAGTCTATCGGGGGTAGAAACCCTTACAGCAGAAGCCCTATGGTAGGCATAGATTCCGCCTGTAGCCAGCGCTGCAACAAGCGCCGTCGCGCTCAGGAGGCCAATCACCAAACGACGCCGGCCTGCAAGTGCATGCTTTCCAGTGGAGGTGAGCCGCTCAATCACAGATGCTGACTGCGCTTCTGGCGTTTCCGGTACCCGCAGCAGGATCTCCGGCACGTAGGAGCCGAGCGGCAGTTCGATCTGCACCCGCGACCTGCTGCCATTCTCGTGATAGTACTGCGCGATTCGCTTGCGTACTTCGCCGGCGCTCAGGCGCACCACCGGATCGGCGCTGGTGTCGTAATCAGGTTCGCGCCCAAAAACCTCAACTCCCAGGGTGCGTTCTTTCAAGTTGCCGGAACGGCCGTCAAGGGTGGCGTCGACAATGTACTTCAGCATCGCCGGGTAGCGCTTGCTGCTCTGAAAGTGATAGCTGGCGAGCATTGATTCCAGTTCTTCCAGGACCAAATTGCGCTCTGCCTCGGAGGCAGGAACCCTTTGTCCCAGGGGGTGCGCACTTCGATTCATCTTTCGCCCTCAATCACTCCATCAGGGGGGTAGCATACACCTTGATAGCTGGGCTTGTCACGGTCGATTTCAAGCCTCCGAAGGACAGAGGCGGCTGCAATTGCCTAACAGTAGAATTCCACAAACTGTTTATAATCAATAGGATGTAAATACGATCAGTCTTTGAATGAAATGTAACATACGGTAGCAGCCTTGCGCGAACCCATGCCCAGGAGAAGAATGCGTGTGGTTGAGATTACTTCCGTTTCCTGCGGTCTGTAAGACTGTGCCTGTGACAGAGAGTAGGAATGCAGGCATTGTGTATAACGAGTGTACGCGGCATCACCGCTGGATTCATGGAAGCGTTCCTAGCCACCTAGCTGCATGCTGCTCCCGCTGTTTATGTCAATTCAGGAACAGACGGGATGAAACACCAGACAGGCTAAAGGATTTTGCAATCTTCCTGAGGGAAGACGCGACAGTTCGAGGGTGCGATTGTCCTCGACACGTTGTGCAACCATGTGTAGTTTTTGCCGGTATTCAGCGAGAAATTATTGAATGCCGGAAGCTCAGTGTCACTTGGAGGCTTTAAATATGAACACACGCAATTCGGCAAGAATCCTGCGTTTATGTGCGAGCGCGCGAATCTTCGCGACGCTTGTCCTCATTCTCACAGGCAGCATCATCGCGTATGGACAGCAGACTACCGGATCCATCGTGGGTACGGTAAAGGATCAACAAGGCGCGCTGGTCACCTCGGCCACCGTGAAGGCAATCAACGTGGATACCGGATACTCGCGTTCGGCGCCGGCAAACAGCTATGGGGAGTACCGCATCGATTTCCTTCCCGTGGGCAAGTACACCGTCGAGGCGGTGGCGACCGGCTTTGAACGCTATGTGCAGCAGAATCTCGCCCTCAACGTGGACCAGACGCTGACGGTTGACATCAAGCTGGCCGTGGGCGCGTCGTCTCAGACCATCACGGTCACGGAGGCTCCCCCTGTGGTCAATACGTCTGACGCGGTATTGGGACGGACCATTGAGCCGGAGGAGATCATTGGCCTTCCGCTGGTCAATCGCAATGCATACTCCGAACTTTCCCTCACGCCGGGCGTGATGGCCAATAACCAAAGCCCCACTTCGAACCCCACCGGCGCGCCCCAGATGACCGTTGGAATTGCGTCCACTGCTGTCCAGATCAACGGCTCGCTCGACTCCGGCAACGGAACCGTAGCCTTTTACCTGGATGGCGGCAACAACATCACCGGCATGCGCAACTACGGAAACCCGGCGCCCAACCCCGACGCAATCGAAGAGTTCCGCGTAGAGACCAGCGCATTCTCGGCGCAATACGGCCAATTCTCCGCCGCTGTCGTCTCGGTTATCACAAAGTCGGGAACAAATAAGTTCCACGGCGGATTATTCGAGTTCAACCGCAACACCGATTTCAACGCCTGGCAGTGGATTGCGCCCCCAGGGAAGACCGCGAGTTCGGTGAAGGCGCCTTACCACCGCAACAACTTTGGCGGTACCTTCGGCGGCCCCATCAAGCACGACAAGGCCTTCTTCTTCGGCAGCTATGCCGGTCTGCGCCAGGTGCAAGGCGGTGTGGTCTCAGGCGGTGTGGTGCCCACGGCAGCTGAGCGTCTGGGCGACTTTACCGCAGACACGACCCTCACCACCCTTGTTTACATGCCGGGCACGGCGCACGTTGCCGCGAATTTGGCGAATGGAGTCAACGATGGCCCTGGTTGCTCGGCCGCGCTTATATCCAATGCTACTAAGGGGCATTGCATCCCGAAAGCCCTACTGGACCCAACCGCTGCAAATTTCTTGAACGTAAGCAACACAATCGGTGTTTCCGTTCCGTTGCCCAGCGGCCCCCAGGTTACAAAAACTGGCGGCGGGCAATACACCACCGTATACGTCACTCCGACAGACGAAGACGAATACCTGGGCAAGTTTGACGAGAACATCGGCAGCAAGGACCATGTGGGAGTGACCTACTTTTATACCAATACCGCGTCAACTCCCAGCGGAGGCGGCAACATCAATTGGACCGGAAATCAGTCCCGCTCGAAACAGACGAATGCCAACATCAGCGACGTTCACACCTTCAGCTCCAGCACGGCCAATCAGGCCTGGCTCACGTTCACGCGGGCCATGGGCGGACGCGTTCTCATCCCTGTGAAAGGCCCAGCCACCCAAACCCTCGCCAGTTTCGGCTCGAACTTCCTCCTCCAGGGACCAGCGGGTTTGCCCTATCTAACCGGCGCAGGCTTCCAAACGGGAAACCCCAACGCCGGCCCGATCACGGGTTCTGACAACTATGAGATACGTGACATGGTGAGCATTACCAAGGGCAAACACAACCTTTCCCTTGGCGGTGAGTACGCTCTCGACAAGACCATGTTCGAAGCCAATCTGAATAATTATGGCGATGTTACATTTTCGACCTCCGCGCCCACCTCCACGGGTGTTGCGATTGCGGACTTTGACACCGGCCAAATCAGCGCTTTTGAGCAGGACTCGGTTTATACCACGCATCTGAGCACGTGGCACTACGCGTTGTTTGCGCAGGACAACTACCGCGTCACGCCCCGTTTAACGGTCAACCTTGGACTCCGCTGGGACATCGATACGCCTCCCGTCGATTCTCATGACAGGACGGCGTCGTTTGTTCCCGGCCAGCAATCCACAGCTGTTACGAGCACGACTTCGATTGTGCCGAAGGGCATGCTGTTTCCGGGGGACAAAGGTATCGGCCGCGGCATTATCAGCACGCAGTACAGCCACATTTCGCCTCGTCTCGGTGTTGCATGGGACCCGTTTGGGGATGGCAAGACCGCAGTTCGCGCCGCAGCGGGCATCTTCTACGGACTTCCCAGCGGCAATGAGTGGAACCAGCCCGGCAACGCTATGCCGTTCTCCCTTCGCAACGGCTTTGGCTCCGAAACATCCCTCACCAACATTTACAATGTCGGTTTCCCAAGCACCGCTCCCGGTGGCGGCATCTTCCCGTACATCTATTCGCCTTCGGCTCCGAAGTTTTACCCGAGCCAAGGCATTGAAGCCATCCCGCCGAGTTTCAAAGATTCGTCGGTCTACCAGTTCAACCTCAGCGTACAGCGGCAATTGCCTGCCAGGATCAGCATGACGGCAGCTTATGTAGGCACCCTTGGCCGACACCTGTCATCCTTCCTCGACGCCAACTACGCGCCTTACTCACTTGTAAACTCTTCCGGCGGCCCGTTAGTCGGCGCGCTCGCCACTACAGCGGCAAGCCAAGAGCAACGCCGTCAATACGATGCCGGCCTCAACCTTACGCCTGGAACCCTGGGCGGGATTACCTACCTGATCTCAGACCAGACCTCCAACTATAACGGGCTTCAAGTCTCGGCGACCAAGACGATGTCCCGCGGCTTCACAGTCAGCGGTTTCTATGTCTGGAGCCGCGCGCTGGAAAGCTCAAACCCGGTGGAGAATGGCGGGATGAATATGCAGGATCCCGGCGTGATTGGCAAGCCCTTCACCGCGACGAACAACTCCATGGGCGCCCTCGGCGGAGGCCTTCAGGAAGAGCGTGGCCTTATGGACCAAAATCATGACAACAATGCGGCTATCTCCGGCATATGGCACATCGACTACTACCGCGGATCGAACAAGATCGTGAAGGGATTTGTCAACGGCTGGACGATCTCACCGGTGGTCTATTTGATCAGCGGCGGGCCGTTTACGGTGAGCACGGGATCCAACAAGAACTTTGACACTGCGGGACAGAGCCGCCCCAACGCGGTTCCTGGCGTTAGTCCCAAACTCGATCCGCACCGCTGCCGCGCATGCGCCACCGGGGGTGTTACGCAGTCATGGTTCAACAACGCAGCGTTCACGGCCAACGGGCCTGGCCTGCCAGGAGGCATCGGCCCTGGCGGCGCAGACGGCAACGTGGGACGCGACTCGCTGATCGGACCGGGCCTCAAAGATATGGACGCGGGCCTGTTGCGCGACGTTAAGCTTTATCGCAATACCGTGTTCCAGTTCCGCGCCGAAGTGACCAACGTGATGAACTGGGTGAATCTCAGCAACCCGTCCGCCGGCAACATCACGTCGGGCTCTCAGGGCACCATCACCTCAGCCACCGCCACCCAACGCGTTATTCAGTTGGGCGGCCGGTTGACCTTCTAACCAACTGTTGTTCTTTCACCGGGCCGGCGGGCAAGCGATTACCCACCGGCCCTGCTTTTCATAATGATTGGAGGATTCTTTTTGTGAGATCCGCGCTGCGGAACCGTTGTTCTATCGTCATCATTAGTTTTTCAATTTTAGGAAGCATCAACGCTAATGCAAAGACAAGCCCGGCGATTCTTGCCGATGCGGATCAACGCCCAATCGTCAATTTGAATAACGATTGGAGCGCTATTATCGATCCGTACTTTGACGGCCTGTATACCTATCATCATGAAATCCGCAACGAGGGTTACTTTCTGATCGAGGCTCCGCGTCCAGAAAGCAATAAGCGGCAGCCCGGAACAGTCAACCCGCATCGGTTGGGAGGGCATGAAGCAGGCCCTGAAGGATTCTGGAACGTTATAACTGCGCAGTTCAACGCCGTGTATCAGAGACCGCGCGTCTCAGATCTTGTTTGTTCCATGGAGAAACAAAATGGTGACCCGACGTAAATTTCTTGACACTCTCGCGGTAGGTGCCGCGGGGTTGGCGATTCGATCAACCGCCAAAAGCTATGGCCAGATTCTCGGCTCCAATGACCGCGTCAACTTCGCAATTATCGGCCTCCATGGGCGAGGCTATGCTCATCTTGCCGCCCTCAAGGCAAATAAGGACACCGCACGCGTCTCGCACATCTGCGACGTGGATGGCGACATCCTGAAACGCTTCGCCGAACGCGCCGAGCACGAGCTGGGCTATGCCCCCGCCACGGAAAAGGACTTCCGCCATCTCCTGCAGTTGAAAGAATTGGACGCCATCACTATCGCCACTCCCGAACAATGGCACACCCCCATGGCCATCGACGGCCTGCAGGCGGGCAAGCACGTGTATGTTGAAAAGCCATGCAGCCACAACCCCGCCGAGGGCGCGCTGCTGGTCGCCGCTCAGCAAAAGTACGGCAAGCTCGTCCAGATGGGCAATCAGCGGCGCTCAAACGCCCTGGTCATCGAGGCCATTCAAAAAATTCACGATGGGCTGATCGGCACGCCTTACTTCGGCAAAGGCTGGTACAGCAACACCAGAAAATCGATTGGCGTGGGGAAGGTCATCTCCGTGCCGGCGCAGCTCGATTGGGATCTCTGGCAAGGCCCCGCGCCGCGCAGGCCGTATACCGACAACATTCACCCCTATAACTGGCACTGGTTCAAGCTATACGGCACCGGCGAGACGCTCAACAACGGCACCCACGAGATTGATGTCTGCCGCTGGGCCATGGGCGTCGATTATCCCCAGCGCATCACCTCCTCCGGCGGAAGATACCACTTCAAAGACGATTGGCAGTTCTATGACACCCTGGTCACCAGCTTCGATTACGGCGACAAATTGATCTCGTGGGAAGGAAAGTGCTGCAACGGTACGCAGTACTACGGCCGCGATCGCGGATCCACCATCATGGGAACCACCGGCTCCATGCTCATCGACGGAGGCGGCTATGAGGTTTACGACCTCAAGGGAAAGAAGACCGGCGAGGTCAAAGTTGGTCAGGCAAACGCATCCTCCGACCTCACGGGCGAAGATTCGATGACCAACGCCCACTTTGCCAACTTCATCGCCGCCATCCGCAAGGGAGACAAGCTCAACTCTCCTGTCGCCGTTGGCAACATTGCCATCACCATGCTGCAACTCTCCAACATTGCCTGGGAAGTGAAGCGCGAGCTGCGCCTCGACACTAGGGATGGCAAGATTCTCAACGATTCAGAGGCCATGAAGTTTTGGAGCCGCGAATACGAGAAGGGCTGGGAGCCGCACCTCTGAGGCTCGCAAAAATATGAACTACACGAGGAGTTATCTGAACATGAAACAAACTTTGTCACGCCGCAATTTCGTCCAGTCCAGCGCGCTGCTCGCCATGGCCTGCGCCGCGCCGGGTGCCGTTCCCGCCATTGCCGAGCCAAGGCCAGCCTCCGGCAAGCCCTCGCCCATTCATCTGGGCCTCGCCACTTACACCTTCCGCAACTTCACTCGCGCCCAGGTGATTGGCTTCCTCAAGCAGCTCAACATCTCCGACATCAACGTCAAGGACGTCAAGGATCATCTCCCCATGGACCCCGTCGAAGAGGCCCGCGCGTTCGCCGACTACGCCGCCGCGGGCATCAAGCTGCACGCCGCCGGGGCCATTTACTTCCGCAACAACGATGATGCCGACATCCGCGCCAAGTTCGAGTACTGCAAGCGCGCCGGCATCTCCGTCATCGTCGCCGGCGATCCTACCCCTGAAATGCTGCCCCGCATCGAGAAATTCGTCAAAGAGTACGACATCCGCATCGCCATCCACAATCACGGCCCGGAGGACAAGCTCTGGCCCTCGCCGCTCGATGTGCTCGAGTCGATCAAGAATACCGACCCGCGCATCGGCTGCTGCATCGATGTCGGCCACACCGTGCGCGCCGGAACCGATCTCGTGGAGTCCATCCACAAGGTTGGGCCGCGCCTCTTCAACGTGCACGTAAAGGACTTGGCGGATTTCAAGAGCAAGGAGAGCCAGGTCGCGGTTGGCGAAGGCATCATGCCCATCCGCGAGATGTTCGCCGCGCTGATCGCTATCAAATACAGGGCTTCGTCGATCTGGAGTATGAGATCCACGCCGACGATCCCATGCCCGGCGTCATCAGCAGCTTTGCTTATATGCGCGGCGTTCTGGCGGGCATGGGTTACGCCGGCCGAGGCTGAGGCGACAGCTTTTCGCGCGGTGCCGCCATCCCCTGGTGCAGCGTCACGATGATCGCCCCGGCCGGCTTCCGGCCCACGCACAGGTAGGCGTGCGGCGTGCTCGCGTCAAAGTACGCCGCATCCCCCGCTCCCAGCATGTACCCCTGCTCCCCGTGGCGAACTTCCAGCTCCCCCTCCAGCACATACAGAAACTCGCTCCCCGGGTGCATGTGCGCCTTGGGCTCCATCTCCTTGGTCAGCGGAACAAACTCGGCAAAGTAAGGGTCCATCTGCCGGTCCGGAACCATGTAGCCCAGGCTCTCAAAAGAAGTAGGTCGGAACCTCCACGCCCGTCTGCGGCATCCGCACCCGCTCCTTGCGCCGGTGAATCCGGAAGACCGCCGCCGGATCGCTCTCGAAGAAATACGACAGATCCTTGGAAAACACCATCGCGATCCGCGCCAGGTTGCGCAGCGTCGGCACCACCCGCCCCGTCTCCAACTGCGACAAAAAGCTCGCCGAAAGCCCCGTGCGCTTGCCCAGCTCCACCAGGCCCATGGATTTTTTCAGCCGCAGCCGCTTGATCCGCTCGCCGATCCGCTTCTCCGCAATCACCCGCGACGTGGTCTCCGTATCCACCTGCGACTTGTGCGTCTCGTCGCTGCGAACCACCGCCTTCTCCGCCATCAGCCCTCCAGCCCGCACGCAATCGGCCCCTGAAATTGTTGCGCGCATCAAAAACTATTCTCATCCTACTAAACTCCAACGCCCCCGCAATCCCTGGGCTTCCCGTCAACAGGGTAGCCAAAACCTGTCTCAAGAAGGTTCCTTTCAGAGACTATAGCGGACTCCTGATAAGGTGATTCAAGGGAAGAATTGACATCAACATCGCATTTATGCAATCATTGCATACGATATTGCAGAGGTGAGATCATGCCAGGTTTAACCGTCCGCAAACTCTCCGAAGAAACCCACCGGGCCTTGCGTATGCGCGCCGCCCGGCATGGCCACTCCACCGAAGCCGAAGTCCGCTTCATTCTCGATGAAGCTGTCAGGCCTGCCAGCCGCCTCAAGATCGGGTCCGAGATTCACCGCATTGCCTGCGAAATCGGGGGCATGGATGAATTGGAAGTCTCTCGACAGCGGAGTGAAATTCAGGGAGCGGATTTGACGTGATTGTCCTCGATACCAATGTCATCTCCGAGCCGCTCAAATCCATGCCAGAACCTAAAGTCATGGCATGGCTGGACGATCAGGCCGATGAAACTCTCTTCATCACCGCCATCAGCCGCGCCGAACTCCGATTTGGAGTGCTGAAACTGCCGGACGGAAAACGCAAGAGCGCCCTTGCCGCGCAAATCGAACGGGTGCTCGATCTGTTCAAGGAGCGTACGCTCGATTTCGATATTGCGGCCTCGGACAAATTAGCTGAAATCGCGGCGCGCTGCGAACAGACCGGCAAACCGGCCGTCGCCCCCGATGCCTATATCGCAGCCTGCGCAGCCGCGCGAGGCTTTGCAGTTGCCACGCGCAATGTGAGACATTTTGAACCCACCGGAGTCCGCGTCATCAATCCCTGGAAATAGTTCTCCTTCCATAGACGGGACGGCGCACACGGCTGGCAATTGTTACACGCATCAAAAACCATTCTCATCCTACTAAACTCCCAAGGCCCCCGCAATCCCTATTCAAGCTGGGCTACATTCTTCCGCCGAAAATATATGCCGATATTCTTGTTCAGGTCTACAATCGGTGGAAGTGGACCTCGGAGCATGATTGCGCTTTTGTAAAAAAAGCTGATAAGGTGCTCGTGGATTTTGACGAACCGGAAAGGAAAAAATTGATGAAGAAGACATTGCCCTGGTTTTTATTGTGCTTCTCGATTTTCTGTTTAGGCTTTCTGACCTACAAAGTTTACCAGCATATCAGCTACGACAAGCAATTGAAGTTCTTTGTTGAAAATGCTCAGGATGCAATGAATCAGGTTGGCGAGAGCGATGCAAATTACGACATTGCAGAATCGAAAGCCAAGGAATCACTTTCCGCGATGGAGCATTTTGCAACCACGTCTACACAGCTAAAAGGTATAAAACGTATGCGCAATGCATTTGAAGATTTGCGTCTCAGCCATCAGAATTACCACCTTCACAATGGATTAGATGAAGGAGATTTCAGTATATGGTCGGTCAAATATAAAATTGCGCTCGATGAACTCCAGCCAGCTTATAAATAAATTCAACCCGCCGCCGCTTTCCAACCCGCATCATTCCATCTTTCGCAGTTACGGCAGATGCTGCAACTTCAGCATCATGCCCTGCCGCTTTGCCCTATCCTGCTCATTAGACCGGAATGACGGCGCGCCCAAACAATTGATGCGCCACCTGGTCCATCTATTCCATCATTCGCATCTTCCGCATCTTCCGCTTCTTCCGCACGAATTTGTAGTGTATGGTGAAACGCTGACTTCAGACCGGAAATTATCAAGGTCCAGAGGTAATTCCCATGGAACATTCGCTACTTTTCGATGTATTTAAGATTTTGGTACAGTCCGTATTTGGTCCCATGATCTGCGACTGGTATAAGGCTAAACTGTATAAACAATCAAAGCCAAAAAAGAAGCAGCTTGCGAATAGGGCAAGACAACGTCGTGATATGTAAGTGCCAGAAAATGTTATTCCATGCATGTTCTCGCCAAGGTCGTATCGTACTGTTTGGACACATCCCATAACATTGGTGCCCCCGCACGCGCTATCCTTATCTGTCCGGCTGTCAAAGCCCATTTGAGGAATCCCTATGCCCGAAGACCCAAACACTCCAGTACAACCGCCCGTCGCCACCATCGCCACCATCGGCCAGCACGAAGGCCAGTCCGTCACCCTGCGCGGATGGCTCTACAACCTCCGCGAGAGCGGCAAGCTCCTCTTCCCCATCTTTCGCGACGGCACCGGCACCATCCAGGGCGTGGCCCACGTCAAAAGCGTCTCCCCTGAGGTCTTCGAGGCCCTCAAAGGCCTCACCCAGGAATCCAGCGTCATCGTCACCGGCAAAGTCCGCGCCGACCAGCGCGCGCCCGGCGGCTACGAGCTCGACGTCGAAGGCCTCCAGGTCGTCCAGCGCGTCCCCGAGTCCGACCCCTACCCCATCACCCCCAAGGAGCATGGCGTCGACTTCCTCATGGAGCATCGCCATCTCTGGGTCCGCTCCCCGCGCCAGGCCTCCATCCTTCGCATCCGCGCCGAGATCATGCGCGCCGCCGCTGAATATTTTGACTCCAACGGCTTCATCCGCACCGACCCGCCCATCCTCACCCCCGCGGCCTGCGAAGGCACCTCCACGCTCTTCCCCGTCGATTACTTCGGCGACCCCGCCTACCTCACCCAATCCGGCCAGCTCTACATCGAGGCCACTGCCCTCGCTCTGGGCAAGGTCTACAGCTTCGGCCCCACCTTCCGCGCGGAGAAATCCAAAACCCGCCGCCACCTCACCGAGTTCTGGATGATCGAGCCGGAGGTCGCCTTCATGGACCTCGACGGCCTCCTCGATCTCGCCGAAAACTTCATCTCCCACATCGTCCAGTCCGTCCTCAAGAACCGCGCCCCCGAGCTGACCGTCATCGGCCGCGACCCCGCCAAGCTCGCATCCGTCACTCCGCCCTTCCCGCGCCTGCGCTACGACGAAGCCTGCGAGATGCTCAACCAGGCCCACAAGGACGGCCACCTCGAAGCGCCCTTCGAGTACGGCAACGACTTCGGCTCCCCCGACGAAACCTGGCTCTCCAGTCAATACGACAAGCCCGTCATGGTTCACCGCTATCCCGCCGACGTCAAAGCCTTCTACATGGAGCCCGATCCCGCCGACTCGCGCTACGCCCTCTGCGTCGATGTCCTCGCCCCCGAAGGCTACGGCGAAATCATCGGCGGCTCGCAGCGCGTCTCCAGCTTCGAGCTGCTCAACGCCCGCATCGATCACCACAAGCTGCCCAAGGAAGCCTTCCAGTGGTACCTCGACCTGCGCCGCTACGGCTAGCGTCCCCCACTCCGGCTTCGGCATGGGCATCGAGCGCGTCGTCACCTGGATCTGCGGCCTCGACCACGTCCGCGAAACCATCCCCTTCGCCCGCACGCTCCACCGCATCTATCCGTAGATTTGATAGAACCCCGCGGCAGCCGGCGCGCTTTTCCGGCAAATCGGTCGAAGGGGCCGCACGCCTGGACGGCAAGTCCCCCGCCGCGGATGTCCGGCGATTCACCTCGCATCTGCTAAAGTGAGGTAGGGTCCCCTGGCGCAAAACCCTTGCTGCAAGAGGGTTTTACGCAGTCCATCGGGGACTCGCCCAAGAAAAACATGCCTCACGACCTGCCCAAAGCCTACGACCCCGCCGCCATTGAAGATCACTGGGCCGAATACTGGGTGCGCGAGAAGCTCTTCGCCCAGCCCACGCCCGCCGCCGACGCCGCCGAAAAAGGTGGCCAGCCCTTCACGATTCTTTTGCCGCCGCCCAACGTCACCGGTAACTTGCACATGGGACACATGTTCGAGCATACGGAGAGTGACATCCTCATCCGTTGGCGGCGCATGTCCGGCGACCGCGCCCTGTGGGTGCCGGGCACGGACCACGCCGGCATCGCGACACAGATGCTGGTCGAGCGCCAACTCACCAGCGAAGGCACGAGCCGCCAGACAGCTTGGCCGCGAGGCCTTTGTCGAGCGCGTATGGGAGTGGCAGCGCCACTACGGCGGCGCCATCCTCGACCAGATGAAGCGCCTCGGCGCCTCGGTCGATTGGCAGCGCGAATACTTCACCATGGACGAGAAGTTATCGGTTGCGGTGCGCGAGGCCTTCGTCCGCCTGCATGAGCAAAATCTAATCTATCGCGGCGCGTACATCGTGAACTGGTGCCCGCGCTGCCAAACCGCCATCAGCGACCTGGAAGTGTTCCACGAGGAACAATCTGGTCACCTATGGGAGATTCGCTACCCGGTTCTCGGCCCTGACGGGCGGCAGCCCTCGGAGGAGTTCCTCGCAGTCGCGACCACCCGCCCCGAGACCATGCTCGGCGACGTTGCCGTTGCCATCCACCCTGAAGACGAGCGTTATCAGCACCTGCACGGCAAAAAGCTGCGCCTGCCACTGATGAGCCGCGAGATCCCCATCATTCTTGACGAGTGGGTCAGCCGCGACTTCGGCACCGGCGCGGTCAAGGTCACTCCGGCTCACGACCCCAACGACTTCGCCCTGGCCGAGCGCCATCATCTTCCGTCGATTAACATCATGGACGACACCGGCCACATCAACGCCGAAGGCGGCGTTTACGCCGGCCTCGAACGTTACGCCGCCCGCAAAAAGGTTGTCGCCGATCTCGAAGCGCAGGGACTCCTGGCCGCCATCAAGGACTACACCAATAATGTTGGCCACTGCGACCGCTGCAAGACGGTCGTTGAGCCGCGCCTCTCCACGCAATGGTTCATCAAAATTCAGCCGCTGGCCGACAAGGCCAAAGAAGCTGTCCGGCAAGGCCACATCAAGTTTACGCCGGAGATGTACGAGAAGACCTACTTCGAGTGGATGGAGAACATACACGACTGGTGCATCTCGCGCCAGCTTTGGTGGGGCCATCGCATTCCCGCATGGCACTGCGCTGAGTGCCGCAAAATCACCGTCGCCCGCATCGATCCCACCGCCTGCGCCCACTGCGGGTCAAAGAATATTACGCAGGAGACCGACGTTCTCGACACCTGGTTCTCCTCGGGCCTATTGCCGGTCTCCGTCTTCGGCTGGCCTAATTTTGGCAAATCCAACACACCGGGTGCCCCAGGTCCCTCGCAATCGGGGACCTGGGATGCGACAACCGGCCGCGCGGATTTCGACGCTTTCTATCCCACCAGCCTTCTGGTGACCGGCTTCGACATTCTCTTCTTCTGGGTCGCGCGCATGATCATGTTCGGCTGCTGGTTCGCCGAAGACGTTCCGCACGCCGATGGCAGCAAGCGCTCACTCGCCGATTCGGTTCCCTTCCGGGAGGTCTACATCCACGCCCTGGTGCGCGACGCCAACCGTGAAAAGATGTCCAAGACCAAGGGCAACGTCCTCGACCCCATCGAGATCGTCAAAACTTATGGGACCGACGCGGTCCGTTTCACGCTGGCTTCCATGGCCTCGCCCGGCACCGACATCGCCTTCAACATTGCCCGCACCGAAGGCTACCGCGCCTTCGCCAACAAGATCTGGAACGCCGCCCGCTTCCTCTTCATGAATGTGGACCGCGCCGCTGAGATCGGCATCGTTGTTGATCGTAAAGTCCTGGGCGGAATGCCTACCGTTACCAAAGAAGCTCCACTTGAAGATCGTTGGATAACCGCTGAACTATATGCCACCGCGGAAAATGTCAATAAGTCCTTAGAGAATTATCGCTTTGATGACGCGGCCAATGCAATATACCAGTTTTTCTGGGGCAGCTTCTGTGACTGGTATATCGAGATTGTCAAAACACATCTCGACTTCTCAGAAAATGCAGATAAGCCGAGTGCCAAAGGCGCGCTGACAACTCTTGTCAGCGTCTTTGAAGCGTCCTTGCGATTGCTATCGCCTTTCATGCCGTTCCTTACGGAGGAATTGTGGCATGAGGTTTATGACGGCGATCCGCCGAAGAGGTCTATTGCTGAGACTAGGTTTCTATCAACTGGCGTTCGGACCGTTGATGCGATCGCGCAAGATTGGTACGCGCACTTCAACATGTTCACCGTCCAGAGCTTGGTCAACGAAATTCGGACGTTGCGGAAGGAGATTGGCGTCGAGGAGAGAGCAGTTACTCAGGTTGAAGTCCGTACCGATACCGAAATGCAGACTGTCCTCAAAGAAAAACGCGCGATAGTCGAGCGATTAGCACGCGTAAGTGAAATGCGCTTCGTTGTGCAGATTACAGCCGGACTTTCAAAACGCTCGACATTCAACTTCGACGTCGCCGTCGTCTACGAGCACACTATAGACGTAGCCGCCGAACGCGAGCGTTTGACAAAAGACATTGCGAAGTATGAGAAAGGTCTAATCTCCGCCGAACGGCAACTAGGAAACGAGAGTTTTCTAGCCAAGGCTCCGGCGAAGGTCGTTGAGGGATTGAAGAAGCAAGAGGCCGAAACACGACTGCTACTGGAGAGAGCGCATGCCGCACTGGACGCTCTATTAACGAAATGACTGTTTTCAGTTTTCTTTGAACTGGTTCTGTGTGAATGGAGGATCTGATCGATGACAAACTGGCAATTCGGCGTTTTGGTCGTCCTTCTCATTTGGATTATCTGGCGGACTCGCGTTGCCGCTCAGACCTCGCCTTGGCTGCGGGACGCGCTGCTACGAAGAGTATTTGGGAAGCTCAATGACATCCTATCAGTGGTGACTCAGGTTCCTTCGAGCCTGATTGATCGTGAAGAAGAAGAAGAAGGCTGGTGGCAGGCGGAGATACGGTCGAATGCTGGAAAGCGTTGGTGGCAACGCAGGAGATGCGGTCCATGGTGCCACAGTGATTGGAACGTCCCAGGCATTAGCCGATTGAGCGAGATCGAGTACAAGCGCACACATCCCCATCAGGAATCCGAGGAATCGAAAAAGGAGGAATTCGAGAGAACAAAGCGATTGGCGGAGGGAGGCGGATGGATTGATTCCCAATACAACCTTGGGCGTTATTATGAATTGGGATGGGGTGTGGAAAAAGATAAGAATGAGGCATTGCGGTGGTATCGCAAGGCTGCTGAAAATGGGGGCCGGGACGCGCAGCATAGGCTTGCATCGGCATATTTCGACGGGGACGGCGTCCCAATGGATTATGCGACGGCATATTTTTGGTTAAGGCTGAAGGCAATGGACTCCGGGGTGGATGCGGTCGGCGACTTTCTGAGTATAGAGCAACGCACAGACGTTGAGAATCGTTGCCGTGAGTGGGTGGAATCTCATCGAGCGGCGAGGGCCTATATGCTCAAACCTGCTCCGAAAGACTAGGACTGGAAATCAGCAGAATCATGGACTGGAAGAACAGCCGCATCGACGCATTGCTGGAGCAGGCCTTGATGGAAGACAAGGCGGCCAGCGACACCACCACCAACCTCATCATCGATCCCAACCTGCGCGCCACAGGCTCGATCATAGCGCGGCAGGAGATGGTGGTTTGCGGACTGGGCGCGGTACCGCGCTTCTTGGAGATCTTTGCCCGGCTCGACAAGCGCGCCCCCGCGCAGACCCGCTATGAGGTGGTCAGCCATCCGGAGATCTTTGACGGCGTGCGCGTTCATGAGGACCAGGTGCTGGCCGTCATCCGCCACAACGCCCGAGCGCTGCTCAGTTGCGAGCGCGTGATTCTGAATCTGATGCAGCACCTGAGCGGCATCGCCACGCTGACGCGGCAGTTCGTCGACGCCATCGACGGCACCGGCACTCGCGTACTCGACACGCGCAAGACCGTGCCGGGTTTGCGCGCGCTGGAAAAGTACGCCGTGCTGTGTGGCGGGGGAACCAATCACCGGCTCGATCTGGCCAGTGGAATTCTCATCAAGAACAACCACATCGCGTTGGGCGGAGGGCTGCCCGCGGTGCTGACGCGCGCCCTGGAAAAGCGCAAGAAGGGCCAGCGTGTGCAGGTGGAGGTGCGCAGCGCGCAGGAGCTGGAAGAAGCTCTCCAATACGGCGCGGAGGCGATTTTGCTGGACAACATGACGCCCAAAGAAGTGAAGCGGGCGGTGGAGCGCATCAAAAAAGCAACAACGAAAGAAGCGCGGCATTCCCATCGAGGCCTCGGGCGGCATTGTCTCGAGAACATTCGCGCCTACGCCGAAACCGGCGTGGACTTTATCAGCGTGGGCGCTCTGACCCACTCCGCCAAGGCCGCCGACATCTCCATGCGCATCCATGCGGAGACGGAGTAGCCGTGCGCGAAGCCTCGCCGGACGTGTACGACCTGGCGGCTCTGGAGTCCGCGCTGGCTGGAACCGTCTTTGCGGGCAAACTGCATTTTTCTCCTCTCACTGACTCAACGAATTCCGATGCGCAGGCTGCGGCCCGCAGGGCAGCGCCGCACGGCTCGGTCTGGTTTGCCGATGAGCAGCGGGCCGGGCGCGGTCGCGGCGATCACGCGTGGGATTCGGCGGCGGGCGATGGACTTTACGCAAGCGTGCTGCTGCGCACGCCGATTCCCGCTGTTCGCTTGCCGCTGCTTCCACTGGCTGCCGGACTGGCCGCCGCCGAGGCCATTCGCGCCGTCGCCGGACTCACCGTCGATCTGCGTTGGCCCAATGATTTGTTGATTGGCCCGCGCAAAGTGGGCGGCATCCTGGTGGAGTCGAAGATTTTGCCGGCGGCGCGGGTTTATGCCGTAGTGGGCGTTGGCATCAATGTTCATCAGCGCGCCTTTGCTCCGGATCTGACTACGCCAGCCACCTCGCTTGATCTGGAGACTGATCGCAAAGTTTCGCGTCAGCCTCTGCTCGTCTCCCTGCTAAAATCGCTGGAGAGTGAGACGCTTCTGCTAGCTCGATCCGGCGGCAACGGTCACGATTCCCGCGCGGGTCGAGCAGGCCTCGACGTGGATTCGCGGGCGACGCGTCGAGGTGCACGGTCCGCAGGCCTGCACCGGCGTGACGGCCGGGTTGGACGAAAATGGATTTCTGCTGGTGCGCACGGATGCGGGAGTCGTTACCGTGCAGACCGGCGGCATTCGCGCCGCCGAGATAAGCTGAGAACACCATGCTGCTAGCCATCGATGTCGGCAATACGAATACGGTGCTGGGGCTTTACAAGCTCGAAGGGAAAAGCCGGAGCTGGCCGCGCACTGGCGCATCACCACGCACCGCTCACAGACCGCCGACGAGTACGGCGTGTTCTTTGTCAACTTATTTGAAATGAACAAGTTGTCGCCAAGCCAGGTCTCGCACATCATCATCTCCTCGGTGGTGCCGCCGGTGGAAGGCACGCTGCGCCGGGTCTGCGAAGACTACTTCCACACCAAGCCGCTCTTTGTTGAGCCGGGCATCAAGACCGGAATGCCGGTGCTGGTAGATAACCCCGCGGACCTGGGCGCGGACCGGCTGGTGAACTCCGTCGCCGCCTTCGAGCGCTACGGCGGCCCCTGCATCGTGGTGGACTTCGGCACGGCGACCACCTTCGACGTGATCTCGGCCAAGGGCGAGTACCTGGGCGGGGCCATTGCGCCCGGCCTCGGCCTGAGCGCCGACGCGCTCTTCTCGCACGCCGCGCGATTGAGCCGCGTGGACATCAAGCGCCCGGCCAAGGTCATCGGCACCAACACCGTCACCCACCTGCAGAGCGGGCTTTATTTTGGCTACATCGGTTTGGTGGACGGCATTCTGGAGCGCATTGAGGCTGAACTGGGAGAAAAGCCGCGCGTCATCGCCACCGGCGGACTGGCGCGGCAGATCGCCGAGGATTCGCGTTTCATCACCGAGATCGACGATATGCTCACCCTTGATGGCCTGCTGATTCTCTATGAGCGCAACCGCCCCGGCCAAGCAGCACTGAGGCGCACGCCGTGCTGAATTACTTCAACTACTTCACCGAGATCGAGGAGCGCTTTCAGCGGCGGCGCGGGGCTCTGCTGTTGCTCTCCACGCTGGATTGGGCGCTGATTGAAACCTGGCGAGAGGCGGGCGTTCCGTTGGAGGCTGTGCTGCGCGGCATCGACGCGGCCTTCGACAAGTACGAAGCGCGGCAGAAGCGTGGCCGGATGCGGCGCATCAACGGGTTGGCCTGGTGCGCGCAGGCGGTAATGGTAGCCGCCGAGGAGCTGCGCGAGGCCTCCGCCGGAACGGCCCCTGCCGCAGGCGGCGCGGAACGCGAATCGGGATTCGAGCGGGAACGCGTGGCCGCGCATCTGGAAGCAGCAGCCGTTGCCTTGAATGCGGCGAAGGTGGCTCCGGAGGCCTGCGCCGCAACCGCCGCCCGCCTGCGCGAATTGGCTACCGCCGCGCGAGACAGCGAAGGTCAGAAGCTGGATTTGGAAGCGCTGGAACGCACGCTTACCGTTCTCGAAGAGAAGCTCTTTGCCGCATTGACTGCCGCGGCTCCCGAGGAGCTGCTGGTGAGCCTCAAAGCGCACGCGGCGCGCGAGCTGGCGCCCTATCGCAGCCGCATGGGCGCCGTGCAGTTGCGCCAGGTGGAGCGGCAATTTGTGCAGAAGCAGTTGCTGGTGCACTACAACCTGCCGCGCCTCAGTCTGTTTTACATGAGCCAACAATGACGCTTCCCGCGACGCCGCCCGCAAAACAATCCGCCGAGCCGCAACTCGTCGAAATCGAGAAGCCGGTCTACGGCGGAGCATTTCTGGCCCGCATGGAGGGCAAGGCGGTTTTTGTGCCGCTCACCTTGCCGGGCGAGCAGGCGCGGGTGCGCATCACGCAGAGCAAGCCCGGCTACGCAACCGCCGAGGTTGAGGAGATCGTCCGCGCAGCGCCGGAGCGCATTGCGCCCGCCTGCCCGCACTTCGGCGCGTGCGGCGGCTGCCACTACCAGCACACGGACTACGCAACCCAACTGGTCCTCAAGCAGGCCATCCTGCGCGAGACCTCTGGAGCGTGGCGGCGTGGCTGTGCCCGCCGAGATCGCCGTACTCTCCGGAAATCCCTGGGCCTATCGCAACCGCATCCGCCTGGCCTTCGACGCAGCGGGAAATCCGGGCTATCGCGGCCGGCGCTCTCATGCGAGTGGTTCCTATTCAGCGAGTGCCCCATCGCCGCGCCGCTGCTGATTGAGGCCGCGCAGGCTTTTGCGGAGGTTGCGCGCGGGTTTGCTCCGGCGCTGCGCCCCACGGAGATTGCGCTCTTCTGCGATGCGGCAGAAACCGCGCTGCTGGCCACTGTCTTCACCGCAAGCCAGGCCAAAGCTGCGCTTTGATGAGTTGGCGCAAGCGTTGCACGAGCGGATTCCCGCGCTCACCGGAGCGGAGCTTGTGACCGAGGGCCGTCCCGGTCAGCAGCCACGCACGCTGGCGCAATGGGGCGCGGCATCGCTCGACTACCATGCCGCCGGCTTCGATTATCGCGTGGACCACGGCGCATTTTTTCAGGTCAACCGCTGGCTGGTGGACGCTCTGGTGGAACGGGTCGTCGCCGGCCAGCAAGGCGCGCTTGCCTGGGACCTCTTTGCCGGCGTCGGGCTCTTCGCGCGGCAGCTCGCGGCCAACTTCACCGCGTGGTGGCCGTCGAGTCGGCGCCTCCGGCAACGCAGGCGCTTGCGGCCAACCTCAAAGGCACAACCGGAATTCCGGTGAAGAGCGAGACGCTGGATTTTCTGCGCAGCCAAGCACCGCATCGCATTGCGGGCGAGGCAACCCCCGATCTGATTGTCGTGGACCCGCCGCGCACCGGCCTGGGCGCGGAGAGTTGCGCGCTGCTGGCCGAGATCGCCGCCCCCGCCCTGGTCTACGTCTCCTGCGATCCGGCCACGCTGGCCCGCGACCTGCGCGCGCTCATCGCTTCCGGCTACCAAATCCAATCCATCACCCTCGCCGACCTCTTTCCCCAGACCTTTCATCTGGAAACAGTGGTCCATTTGCGGCAAGCCTGATAGGCTTGAGGGCCAGAAGAGCTTTTTCGAAGCTTTCAAGCGCGATGCAATCCGAATCCCCCACTCCCGCGCAAGCCATCGGCGCTCCTGCCGCGCTGGGCCCCGGACCGGGCACTGTCCCGCTCTTTCACGCGGCCTGGCTCTTTGCCGTGGGGATTGCCGTCACCCATGCTCTCTGTCTGCGGCCCAGCCTGGTGCTCATCGCGCTGGCGCTGGTGGCCGTGCTGTGCGGCGTGGCGGCATTGCGCGCGCAGCGCATCGCCTGGCTGCCGCTGGCCGCGCTGTGGCTGCTGCTGGGCGCATGGTGCGCCTGGATGGAGCCGCATCCGGCGCCCGCGCCCGCGCTGGCCGCGCTCTCCGACGGCCTGCTGCGCACCGTCGAAGGCACGGTCGTTGATGCCGGCCCGGTGCGCGGCGAGACAGAGCAGAATCTGGACGAGCCTGCATCAACGCAGCGCCCCTCGCAGCGAATCGATCTGCGCGTCTCCAGCCTGGAAGTGGTCACCGACGCCGACGATGCGCAGAGCGCCGGTCGAAGGCCGCGTACGCCTGACCGTTCGCTGGCCTGAAGCCCCGGCAATCCAGCAGCCCTTCCAATGCGGCGAGCGCCTTCGCGCCGTGGTTCGCCTGTTGCCGCCCGAGGTCTATCACGATCCCGGCGTCTGGAGCCGCGAGGATTTCCTCGTCGAGCAGGGCATCACCTCCACGGCGACGGTCAGCATCGATCGCCTCGAACGCTTCAGCAATCCGGCTCGCATCGGCCCGTCCCCCGGCCTCTTCCTCGCCTGCCGCGTCAGCGGATTGCAGCGCGCCTCGAGCGCCCGCCTGCTGGCTCTGCCCGCGGCCATGCGCCGCCTGCCCGCTCCCTTGCGCCTTTCCGAGGACGACGCCATCATGCTGGCCGCCATGGTCACCGGCGACCGCACCTTCCTGACCCACTCGCTGCGCGTGGGCTTTGAGCGCACCGGCTCCTTCCACATGCTGGTGATTTCCGGCTTCCACCTGGCCATCGTGGCCGGCTGCCTCTTCTGGGTTGCGCGCCGCCTGCGCCTTCCCCGCGTCCCGGCCACATTCGCCACCATTCTGGCCTCTTTCGCCTACGCCATCTTCACCGGCTTCGCCACGCCGGTAGCGCGTTCGCTGTGGATGGTCACCCTCTACCTGCTCGGCCGCCTGCTCTACCGCGAGCGCAACGCGCTGAACACCATCGGTTTTGCCGCCCTCTGCCTGCTGGCCTACAGCCCACGCAGCCTCTTTGACGCCAGCTTCCAGATGACCCTGCTGGCCGTGGTGGCTATCGGCGGCGTTGCCGCTCCGCTGCTGCTGGCCACGGTGCATCCGTACCTGACGGCCACTCGCGACCTGCGCCAGATAGCCATGGACGCAAAACTCGCTCCGCGCCTGGCGCAATTTCGCGTCACACTGCGCATGATGGCCGCTGCGCTGCAGGGAGCCGTGCGCGGTCGAGCCGATGGCCGCATCGCCTGGCGCTTCTTCCCCTCGACGGTGCGCATTCTGATCCGCTGCTTCGAGTTGATGGTCGTCTCCTGCGTGGTGGAGCTGGCCATGGCCCTGCCCATGGCCGTCTACTTCCACCGCATCACTGTCTTCGCGCTGCCGGTGAATGTCTTCATCCTGCCGCTGCTGCTCATCCTGATGCCGGCCGCGCTGATTACCTTGCTGGTGGCTCTCGTATTGGCCTGCCGCCGCCGCCGTGCCGGCCATGTTCGTGGCTTTCTTTCTTCACATTGGCACCGGTCTGGTGCACTTCTTCGGCTCGACTACTCTCGGCGACTTCCGCATTCCCGCGCCGCTGCTCTGGCAGTCGCTCACTTTCTGCGCGCTGCTTGCGGCGGCTATCGTGCTGGCCCGCATTGCCGTTTCGTCTGGAGCCCGCTGGCCACGCCGCTCTCGCCTGGGCCGCGCTGTTGCTGGCCGCTGTCGTTGCCGTCCTGCCTCGCCCCGTCGATCACCCCCGCGACGCCTTGCTCGTCGAGGCCATCGACGTGGGCCAGGGCGATTCCCTGTTGCTGATTGCGCCCGACGGCAAAACTCTGCTGGTGGATGGCGGCGGCCACGGCGGCGGCCCGCGTCAGGCTCCCCAGGATTTCGACATCGGCGAGGAGGTCGTCTCCCAGGTGCTGTGGTCGCGCGGCATTCGCCGCCTCGACGTGGTGGCTCTCACCCACGCCCACTCCGACCACATGGGCGGCCTGCCCGCCGTTCTGCGCAACTTCCATCCCGCCGAGCTTTGGGTGGGCAACAATCCCCGCTTCGGGGCTTACAACGCCCTGCTCGACGAAGCCGCCGATCTCCACGTGCGCGTTCGCTCGCTGCGCGCCGGCGACGCCTTCCCCTTCGGCCCAACCCAGGTCAGCGTTCTCGCGCCCTTCAGCGACTATCAGCCCGGCCCGGAGCCCACCAACAACGACTCGCTGGTGCTGCGCGTGGCCTACGGCGCAACTTCCGTGATGCTGGAAGGCGACGCCGAGGCGCCCGTCGAGGAGGCCATGCTGGCCGAACCCGGCCTGGCCAGCACCCTGCTCAAGGTGGGCCATCACGGCAGCATCACCTCCACGCGCCCTGAATTCCTGGCCCGCGTGGCGCCCGCAGTGCGCCGTCATCTCCTGCGGCCTGCGCAACCGCTATGGCCATCCCCGCATCGAGGTGCTCAAAGCGCTCGAAGCGGCCAGGGTCCGCACCTTCTCGACCGACATCAACGGCGCTTCCTGCTTCAGGCTCGACGGCAAGACCACCACCCCGGATCTGGCCTGCGGCTGGCGGCCTGGCCCCTGAAGCCGGCGAGGCTTTGGCCGCAGGTAATCTGCCCCAAACCCGCCAAACCGCTCCGTTTGAACCATATCGGTTAAATCCACTCGAGCCTGATGCCGTCCAAATGGCATATAATCCCTGCGAGAAATGATTCGGCTGCCAGGATGCCTCGAACCGGCATCCGCAACCGAGGAGGCTGCCATGTTGAAGCCGTTGCTGTTTGTTTCTGCTGTTGTTTTGTTTGGGATTTACCGCCTTGTCCACCCCTGGGTCCATCTCGCAGGACACCACCCCGGCCCCCGCAGCCGGCCAAAAGAATCCGGTCAAGCCTACTGCCGAAAAGTCGCAGGCGCGCGCCAAGGAAATTTATGGAGCCGATTGCGCGCTTTGCCATGGGGACAATGGAAATGGCAAAACCGATCTGGCCAAGGACATGGGATTGACGCTCAAGGATTGGAGCAATCCCAAGACGCTGGCCGACAGGCCGGACCAGGATCTGTTCAACATCATCCGCAACGGCAAGGGCAAGATGCCTGCCGAGGAGGCGGGCCGCGCCAAGGACGACGAGGTGGGGAACCTCATCATCTACATTCGCAGCCTGTACAAGTTGCCGCCGGCCCCCGCGCCAGCGCCGGCTGTTGCGCCAACTGATGCGCCCGCGCCCCCGCCGAGCAACTAGGGCCTGTTAACAGGCCCTAGATCGGCACACTGGACTGCTTCATGGCTTCCTCGCGCAGTTCTTCAATGAGTTCTGCGAGTTCTTCCCGCTTGCGGAAGCTCATTTCGATGAAGCGTATATCGACGGTTTTCTGGTTGCGCACGTCCTCGGTGATGCCGACCAGCAGGAAGGGCAGGCCGCGCATATGAAATTCCACTTCCGCGCGGAGTTGTGTCCCTCCAGTGAAAGGCCGAGCGGCTTGGAAGCTGCATCTATCCTTATTCAGGCCAACGATAGCTCCCTTCATGCTTGAGTTATCCTTGAGAATCTTAAGGATGGCGGGCCATTCGCCTTCCTCCACAATCAGCGATCCTGCCTCGCCGGCCTGGACCGGCTTTTTTGCGCGCGGCGGAGCAGACAGAGGCGCCGGGCGTTTCTCTTGTGTTTTCTGGTGAACGGGAGCGGGCTCAGGCTTTTGAAACCAGGCTTCGGGAACCTCCAAATCCAGATATGTATTCCCCGTCTGAGCCGCAGCCACAACCGCCGCTTTGATTACCTCGGCGGCGCTCTGATCCGCCAGGCAGGTGAGCAGGCTGGCTAGTTGATTCTTGGATCGGGAGCTATCGTATAGGAAACGAATGCCTATCAGGTTCTCGCGCGTCACCCATTGGGTAATGCCCACCATGCGCAAGAGCATCCCATGAATGGGCATCACGATCTCGATTTGCGCCAGACTGCCGGGAAGGAACGGCTCTCGGTGCGAATACAGCAGCCGCTCAGGCTGACATCGACGATCATGCAGGGGTATTTGGACGTCCCACAGCTGAGGTTACCGCCCGGAGCGTTCAACTCGAAGCGCTCATGCACACGGCGGTCCCGAGTGTGCACATTCCTGGTTCTCTTTTGTTCGCGCTCGCTCATGCCGGATGCCGTTATCCTCGCTGCCATCCGCCCTGCCGGACAGAATCTTCTTCACCCATCATCTCCGGACTGCCTCCCAAGTGCTCTCAGGATAAGGGTTTACGCCGTCCGTCCCTTTCGGCGCGGCCCGCCAATTCCAGCCTGACCCTGCCCTCCAATCCCTGCTCGGCAACTGGTTACAGAGAATGGCCGCGTGAGTGTACTGAGTGAATACATCGGCCAGCGCAGGGGCATCATGAGCCTGGTTTGCCGCGGCAAGCTCCTAGAACCTCAGCCTCAACCCTAATTGAATCTGCCGTTCGCGGAAGAAATTGGTGGCGTTGATGTTCAACGGCTGGCCGAAGGCCGTGGAGTTGGGGTGCAGGATCGTACCATTTGTCCCAACGAGCGGACCGGCGAGGAAGTTCAGCGTCGGGAACGGACTCGACGCGCTCCCGGACTCGATGTAGTAGCCGGTGGTCTCCACTTCGGTCACATTCTGGTGATTGAAGAGGTTGAAGCTCTCGGTCAGCAGCTCCATCTGTCGCATATGCCCCAGGTCGAAGCGCCGGCCCAGCCGCAGGTCGGCCTTCCAGGTGGCCGGAAGGTATTTGCGGCCTATGTTGTGATGCGATCGTTACCACGCCGTAGACCCGGTTGTCGCCGCCGGAGCCGTTCATGCCCGGTCCCAGGCCTACGATGACCGCCCCTGCCGTGGCATTCAACTCTGGATAGTGAGTAGTGCAGGGAGTGACGCCAGAACTGACGTAGCACTCGGGCAGCGAACCCGATACGTGCATGGTGTAAGGGCGGCCGCTGCGGAATTGCCCGACCCCCGAGACCATCCAGCCATTGCCAAGCTTCCCGGCCGTGCCGCTCAGCTTCCATGGCGCCTCATAGATCACCATCACGCTGGCCGAATGGCGTACGTCCAAATTGCTGGTGCCGTATTCCTGGCTGAAGTTGGCCGGGTCCAGCACGTCGTTGCCGGCCACCTGCGCGCTCTCGTTGGGATTCCAGTCCATGGCGTGCGAGTAGGTGTAATGGGCGCGCAGACTCAGTCCCCGGCGGCCATAGCGGACGGCCTTCACCATCCACGCCTCGTAAGTCGAGTTGGCCCGGCTCATGATCTGGGTAATCTGCTGGTAGTCCGGATTGAGCCGCCCGGCAAACCCGGAGGTCGATGTTGCCGAAGGCCAGGATGCGTAGAAGGGAACCGTGATCCGCGTTGCCTTGATGGGACCGGCGCCTGTCGTGTCATTTACGGCATAGGTGATGGTGCCCGGATTGGCCGCGGGATCGAAGTTCGTATCGATGGAGATCGGCAATCGCCGTCCCAGGCTCACCATCGCGCTGGCGGTCACCTCCACATGGCCGGGCAGCTCATCCTCCACGGCCGACAAGGGCCTGGTGCATCTCGGGGTTGCGGAAGACCCCGGCAAACTCCACCGCTCCCGGCTTCACCACGCTCCCCGGCTCCCCTTGCAATACGTAAGGAAATGGCGGTGCGCCGCCGGCGTTCAGGTTGTCGGTGGGACGCATGAAGAAGCTCAGGTCTCCATTGAGCGAGCCGGTCTGGGTTAGAGCCGTCTCCAGCGCCAGGTTCTCCGTGCGCCCAAAGTACATTCCGTAGCCCAGCCGCAGCACCGGCCAATGTTTTTCGCCTGTTCCCACGGCCAGGCCCAGCCGCGGACCCCATTGATTACCCAGGGCGGGCAGCTTTTCGGTCAGCGGAAGCTCCGGGTTCCGGAGCGCGGCAATCGGCGGAGGCCTCTGCTCCCGCTCCCAGCGCATCCCGGCGGAGAGAACCACGCGCTTGTTCGGCTTCCCACTGGGCCGTTGCGTATCCCGCCCAATCGTTGGTGCTCAAATGCCAGCCGGCGGGGCCCATGGTCTGCGAGTAGTAGGAGTAGCAGGGCAGGTTGCCCAGCCCGCGCAGCCCGCCCGCCGAATCGCGCCACACCTTGCCCGTCTCGTCGCAGTTGTGCTGGTTATAGGGGTCCAGCGCGTTCGTCAGCCCATACTTCTGAAGACCAGCGCGTCGGAGGCGAAGTTCTCCACGCTGGAGTAGTAGTACGTCCCCGTCTGGTTGCGCAGCAGGCTGGTCGCGTCGGTGTTGTGGCTCACCTCGAAGCCGGCCTTCACCAGCAGCTTGCCGCGAATCCAGTCCACCGACTCCTGCCCGTGGTAAAGGTGCTCGTCCGGATAGCTGCCCTGCCCGAAGCGCGAGGGGTTGCCGATGGTGAAGCCGTAGCGAGAGTCCACGACGATCTGCGGCAACTGGCCCCAGACATTCGGGGCGAGAAGCGTCTGCTCGTAGGTTGAGGGAGTCTCAGGCCGCGCCTCCAGAATGATGCGTCCCGCCGAGGCCTGGGTCACGGCCAGCAGGTTGGGAGTCAGGAAAGCCTCCCAGCGGCCCAGCAGCCACTCCTCGCTGGCCTTGCTCGACCCAAAGCTGTGATTTCCGTAGTTTTCAGAGACGCGGGTCAGCCCTCCGCCCGGCGAGTTCCATCGTGCGCCGATGCCCTCCAGCGTAAAGCGATGGCGCTCGGTCGCCTGCCAGTCGAGCCGCCCAAAGCCGGTCCACTGCGTAGCGGTGCGCGGCGCCGGACCAAGCAGCCCGGCCAGCGTCTCCAACATGTTGGAATAGGCCGCCAGCCCCTCGCCGACCGGATTAGCGCTGCTCAGCCCCAGCCGCGCGCTCAACACCTGCATCTGGTCGTTCGTAGGCTGGGCAAAGAATCCGGTTTGTTCAGTACATGGGAAATTCGCGCACAGGTAGGGATGCTTCACCGTCGCCAGTCCCGGATCGTTGCGCTGATAGCCGTCCAGCGCCGCAAACCAGAAGAGCTTGTTGCGGCGGATGCGGCTGCCCACGCCGATGCCCCAGGTCGTTTCGTGGTCCGGAGGAGTGTAGGACTCCGGCGTGAAAACCGGGACGCGTGGTCTCGGTGGCCGGCGTGGTCTCCTTCACCCACTGCGTAAAGGGATTCCGCGCGCCCCAGGTGTTCTGGCGATCAAAGAGAAATCCCTGCCCATGCAGCTCATTGGCGCCGCGCTCGGTCTCCACATTCATGCGCCCGCCCGCCGCCCGGTCTGCCGCGGCCTCCACGTTGCCGGCCTACCGTCTCCACCGTGCGAATCGCCGCCTCGCTCACGGCAAGTCCATGCCCGCCTATGCCCACCTGCGCCATTCCGGCCGGATTCTCTCCCTGACCCAGCGGCCCCCGCCCTTGCGAGCCCTGCCCCGACTCATTTGTTGGGCCAAAGGCCAGTCCCCGGCTCACTCCATCCACCGCAATCTCGGCCGGCTGACCCGCGCCCCGCAGCGAAATCTCTCCCTGGCCGCCCGCCGGGGTTGTGGATGTGGGCGTATTGTCCAGCACAAAATCCTGCCAGTGCCGCCCGCTCACCGGCAAAGCCTGCAACTCGGCGGCGCTCATCGTGGTGCTCAACGCCGGAGCCGCCGGTTCACTCTCCTGCAAGGCTGCCGGAGCCGGCTTGCGCGGAGCCTGCATGGCTGCGCTGCCGCTGGTGTAGCGGGCTGCTGCCGTCGCTGGTTCAGGAGTATGCGGTGATGGCGGCTGCACCACTTGCAACCTGTCCGGCCACGATTGCACCAGAAGGCTGCGGGAGTTAACTTCGGCGGGCGTCCCGGCGGCCTGCCGTGAGCTTGTCGATAGCCTGCTCCGGGGCTGACGCAGCGGGTTTCGTTTCTGTGACCGGGGGACCTATCGCAACTGTGCGCTCCGGTACCGATGGCATCGCCTCTGGAACTGCGGCCGTGGCTGCCGGTGGCGCGGAAGTCTGGCAGGACTTGTCCGAGAGTGCCAGCGTCTGCAATGGCTCAATCTCCAGCGCGGCGTTGATCTCAATCGCCGAGGGCAGTGCAATCTCCGCACTCACCCCCCGCCCGTTCAAGGGCAGCAAACGCAATGGCTCGGCAGCCAACGCAGCGTCGCTCACCGGCAGAGCCTCCGGCTCCAGAACGGGCCGGTTCAGCCGGGGCGCTCTTCGACTTTGGGCTGTTCTTCGCCTGGCAATGCCGCCAGAACAGGACTGGGCGGAAGCGGCTCCAACTCCATCGCCGTCTGCACCCGCGCCTCGTAGCCGGCAGCGACCACAATGTCTTCCACCTGGCCACGCCCCAGTTGCGGGCTCTCGGCGGTGACCGAGTACTCCCCCGGCTCCAGTCCGCTGAACCGGTAAACCCCGTTTTTTGTGGTGATTGTGCGCGCCTCTGCGCCCGTGGCCTGGTTGCGCACGACAACCGCAACGCCCTCCAGGGGCCTGGAGTGCAGGTCGGTCAATTTGCCGCTCAGCGAGCCGGTTGATCCATCTTCAGACGATAGAGTCTGGGCCGATTGGGGAAAACCCGCCGTTCCCGCGCCCATCAGCAGCACGGCAACCGCCAGCGTCTTCGTCCAATTGCGTACCAACCCTGCCATCGAGACTCCGCTCGCGGCAGACCCTGGGAAAACCTCTCCAAGCTTCAACTCCGGCCCGCTCTTGCGGCGGGTCCGGATGGGGGAAGCTCCTGCGGCCATCTCCAGACAGAGCATCTCCCTGCCTTTGGCCGTTCAAATTACCCCAATAACTACGTTTCAGCGATTCTAAGCCCTTCTCCGGTAAACTGAAAAGACGGCATCTCGGATTTAGCCCCGATAGTCTGGGATGAAGCGCAAATCGCTGAGCTCTCTATTCCCTATTCCCTGGTCTATCCCATGTTCATCGATGAAGCAAAAATTCGCGTCAAGGCCGGCGACGGCGGCAACGGCTGCATGGCCTTCCGGCGCGAAAAGTTCGTGCCCCGCGGCGGGCCCTCGGGCGGCGACGGCGGGCGCGGCGGCGATGTCGTCATGGTCAGCTCGCAGCGCCACAACACGCTGATCCATTTCCGCTATAACCCGGAGCACAAGGGCCAGCGCGGCGAACACGGCATGGGCTCCAACTGCTCCGGACTCGACGGCAACTCCATCATCCTGCAAGTCCCTGTCGGCACCTCGTTGTATGACCAGAAGACCGGCGAGCTGGTCCACGACTTCAGCGAGCCCGACGAGCGGGTCATCATCGCCAAAGGCGGACGCGGCGGCCGCGGCAACCAGCACTTTGCCACCAGCACCCACCAGGCTCCGCGCGAGCACGAGCTGGGCCGCGCCGGCGAGGAGCGCCATTATCGCCTCGAACTCAAGCTGCTGGCCGATGTCGGCCTGGTCGGCTACCCCAACGCCGGCAAGTCCACGCTTATCTCCCGCATCTCCGCCGCGCGGCCCAAGATCGCCGATTACCCCTTCACCACCCTCGAACCCAACCTCGGCGTGGTCACCGTGGGCGAGGAGCCGGAGCTGGAATCCTTTGTCGTCGCCGATATGCCCGGCCTGATCGAAGGCGCGCATCTCGGCTCCGGCCTGGGCACGCAGTTCCTGCGCCACATCGAGCGCACCCGCCTGCTCGTCCACCTGGTCGATGTCTCCGATGCCAGCGGCCGTCCCGACCCGGTCGAGGACTTCAAGGTCATCAATGAAGAGTTGGCCAGCTTCTCCAACGCCGACGGCGAACACCCTCTGGCGAACAAGCCCATGATCGTCGCCGCCACCAAGATCGACAGCGCCAATCCCGACAAGCTGAAGAAGCTGGCCGCCCACGTCAAGCGCAGAAAGCTGGAGTTCCACGCCATCTCCGCCGTCACCGGCCAGGGCATCGACGAGTTGAAATGGGCGCTGGCCAAGCGGCTGAGGGCGGAAAGTTAGAGCCAGCACGACAAGCAGCAAAAAGGCCGCCCCCATTGAGAGGCGGCCTTTTTGTTTTGAATCAGTTGTCAGCCTAGAACGGGTTCAGCTTGGACATGCCCTTCTTCTTTTTCTTCTTGCTGGACGATTCGTCGTTCAGATCGGCCTTGGGCTTCTTCTGTCTTGTTGTGGCGACAGGCTGTAGCCGGTGTCGAGCCGGGCTTGATGTCGTTGACCTGACTGGGAGCTTCAGCCGGCTTTTCCGCGGGGGGCGCTACGGTGTTGACCGGGCCGACCGGCTTGAGGACGGCGCTCGTGCGTTTGGCGCGTTCACCACCTGGACGCCCACGCCGGTCCCGCCCGCCGGCTTCTCCAACTGCAAGGGCGCCTGGGAGGGCTGATCGCTGCGCGGCGGCTCATTGACGCCGGTGGGCGTGATGGCGCCGGCCGGGGCGGCAGGCTGGCCGGCGCTGATGGCGTCGTTGAACAGGGCGATGTTCTGCTTGGTCACATCGGGAGCAAGGGTGCGCTTGGGATCCTCCAGGCTGGGTTCGCCCACATGGACGGCTTCCACCACCGAAGGCCCATGCTTGATGATGTCCAAGTGTCTTATCGGTAAAGCGCAGGGGCTGGCGGCTGTGCTCTTCCGCGTCGTTCTCGGCCACCGCTGCCTCGGTGGGCTCGGGAACGGGGCGGTTCATGGCCACCAGCCGGTCGCGGGCATCTTCCACGTGGGGAGCCATCGGATAGCGCGTGATCACCTTGGCGTAGGCCTCGGCGGCCCGGTCCTGATAGACCGCGCGCAACCGCTCCTTGATCGCTCCGGGAATATTGGGCATAATCTGGACCGCGTGGGCCTCGCCGGCATAGGCATCGCCGATGCCCAGCAGCGCCTGGTCGCTCTTGGAGTAAAGCGGATACGTATCGACCACCGTCTTCAGGCGGGCGATGGAGGCCGGGAAGTTCTCCCGGCTCCCGTAGTAAAGCCCGATCTGCGGTCTCGCGCTCGGCCAGAACCTCCTGCACGTCGCGCAGCTTCTGCTTGGCGCGGGGCACCAGCGCCGAATCCGGGAACATATTGATCATCGCCCGGTATTCCTGCTCGGCGCGCTGGGCGTTGGTGTAGTCGCGGTCGGGCTTCTCCATCTGCTGGTAGTAGATGTCGGCCACCTTCATCTGCGCCTCGGCGGCTTCGGGAGCCTGGGGGAAGAAGGTGATGAAGTCCTTGTACTCGGCCTCGGCCTGGGTCAGAGCCGCGGTGCCGCCCTCCTTGAACCAGCTATCGCCCACCGCCAGCTTGGCGCGCATCCGGTACTCGGAGTCGGGATAGGTGTTGAGCATGGTCTGCAAGTCGAGCCGCGCCACGTCGAAGCGGCCCTTCTTGATGGCGATCATGGCCTTGTCGAAGAGCTCCTTGTCGGGCTGCTTGGATTTCACGCCCGGCAGCGGGTTGGCGCTCAGGTCCTGTTTCTTCTTGTGCTCGTGCTTCTTTATGATCTTGGCCTGGACCGAAACTGCGCCCAGCACCAGAACCGCCAGAGCTACCGCGGCAATCTTCGTCGTCAACCGGTTCATAACCCCTCAATGCGGCGCGGCCCGTGACAGGCCGCACGCCATTTTCCTGCCAAAAATCAGCTACTAGCTCTTAGCTAATAGCTTTTAGAGCATTTTCACCGATAGTGTAAGGAAGCTCCGTGCCCCATCCATTTCACGTTCTGTGTGAAATGGGTGGGAAACCACAAAATCAGCCTCACAGAAACTGTGAAAATGCTCTAGTCTCGCGCCGGGGAATGCAGAGCTAAAAGCTAATAGCTACTCTTTCACTCCCCTGCGGCCTTCTGTGGGTGCCCCATCCATTGTGCGTTCTTTGCGCAATGGGTGGGAAACTACGCTCACTCTCCCGCAGCCTTGCGAGCCGCAGCCAGCAGCGCGCGCGCATCCCGCTCCGGCTGCCCCGCGCCAAAAACCGCGTTTCCGGCCACCAGCAGCTCCGCTCCTGCTTGGACGATGCGCTCCACCGTATCGTGAGCCACGCCGCCGTCCACTTCGATTCTAAATGCCAGCCCCAGCTCCTGGCGCATCTCCACCAGCCGCCGGATCTTATCCAGCGAAAATTCAATGAATTCCTGCCCGCCAAAGCCCGGATTCACGCTCATCACCAGCACATGGTGAACCATGGGCAGAATCTCCCGCAGCAGCTCCACGCGGGTGGCCGGATTCACCACCACCCCCGGCTTCATGCCGTGCTCGGCAATCAGCTCCAGCGAGCGGTGCAGATGGCGGCAGGCCTCGTAGTGGACGCTCACCCAGTCGGCCCCGGCCTCGGCAAAGGCGGGAATGAACTCGTCCGGGTTCTCGATCATCAGGTGGCAATCGAGCGGCAGCCGGGTCACCTTGCGCAGGCACTTCACCACCGGCGGCCCAATCGTGATGTTGGGCACAAAATGCCCGTCCATCACGTCCACGTGGATGGCCGTGCCGCCGCCCCGCTCGGCCGCGGCAACCTGCTCCGCCAGGTGGGCAAAATCCGCCGATAAAATAGAGGGTAGAAGTTCAATCATATCGATACCAGCAAAAGTTCAATCATCTTGAGACCGGCAACAGCTCAACCATGCTCCTGAAATGCATCTCCTTGCAGGGTTAGTGTATCAGCGCGGAGACGCGGCAGTCTGCGAGAACTTTCACTGCGTCATTGTCGCCGCCGCGCTCGCGCCATTACCTGCAGGTTGAAAATTTTCCCTAAAGTCCAAGCAGAATCTGCCGATGGGCGATTTGAGGAAGTCTGATCTTCATCCCGGGAGGAAGAAGCGCTATGCAGCTCATCAGCATTCCATCCGTGGCCCCAACCGCGCCGGTTTTGAATCCGGTAGTGGTTTCGAGGCCCGCAACCGCTTCGCCGTCCGCCCCGGCCTCTGCGCCTGTCACGGTATCGTCCAGTTCATCCCCGGCGAGTACCGCTCCGCCTGCCTCGGCGTCGCACGCCAGAAGTGCGCACGCCCACACGGCCCCGGCAGCCAGCGCAAGCAGTAGCAGTGCAGCGGAGATGCAGGCTATCAGCTTCTCAATCACCGTCGGGGGAAAGCAGTACTCCGGCAGCGTGGAGGAGTCTGGAGGGCAATACACCGCCTCGGTCTCCAACATGGCCGGCGTCACCGCAAGCGCGAGCAGCATGCAGGCGGCGGAAAACGCTCTCACGCTCCGCATCGATGAGCTAGTCTGAGCGATTTGCGTGACAGCTTTGCGCGGTGATGGACAAAACGCTTATGGGCAGTTGAAATTCCCGGCAAGGGCGCTCCGCACGGCGGGTGGCACACATCCGACGACCAAATCTGGGTGCCCAGGTCTCGCTTTCAAGAACTGAAAGATTACGGCCAGTCTTTTGCAGATAATTATCTTCTTTCGGCGCACAATCCAATCAGTGGCCTGAGCGGGATAGAGGTCAAACTGTGGTCGAGTGCCAAAAGAGGTCGAGAAGGAACCGGTCCAATCCGTCACACATGTCCCCGGTCCGTACCACCGAGGGGGTACCCCCCTCCCCCCCTATACCCCAGGGGGGTTTTCCCTGAAAACTTTGCAGATTATTTGTAAGCCCTTTGAAATCAACGCCTGTGGAAAATTTTCTGCCCAAAATTATCCCACATGGTGAGCTTTGGCCTCTGAAAATTGCTGGAAAATGCCGGAAAAAGCCTGTTTTTTGCCGGGAAAAATCTTTTTTTACCTGAAAAGGCCGCATTTTCGCGCTTTTTGAAAGCCGGTTCAGGCGCTTCCGGCGATGAACTCGATGAACCTCTTCGAGCGTACCGATTCCAGCTGCTTGAGCAGCATGCGTCCGCGCGCCCGCATGGCAGGGGTTCCGGAACGGCTGTGGATGCGCAACAGGTCCACAACCTCAGACAGCAACGATGGGTCCTGGTGGGTCAGATCGGCAAGCCCTTGCAGGGCGCAGGTTTTGACAATCGAGCTTTTGTCATCCAGGTAGGACAACAGTATTTCTGCCACGCGCCGGCACTCTGGAACCGTGAACGTAAGGCGGGTTACAACCTGCGCCAGACACCAGCGCAGCTTGTTTTCGGTGGTTTCGGCGAGCAAACCGAGCAACGGCGCTTTCCAGGCGCCTTGAAGCGATTTCAGGAGCGATTTCTGAATTTCGTCTGCAACCGGGGCTCGGCGGCGCGTGAGTTTTTCCAGCGCGTCGGCAGCGCGCATGGCCACGCAGGGGTCTTCATCCCAAAGGCATTCGAGCAGCCGCGTCAACTTTTTCGGGTATGCCCGGACGAGGTTGACGACCTCGGCGGTGCGGCCGCTGGAGATTCGGTGTGCGGCCAACGGCGAGCATGGAGCGGATGGTCTCTGAGGCGGGCATGACGGATCGTTCCAATCAGATTACTCGGAGTGATTCCCGGCCGCCAGCATTTTCCCGGCGACCCGCCCCACGCCGCGCAGCATCGCCTTCACCGGCCAGCGGCCTTCGGCGTCGGGAAAGAAGATTTCGCCGCTACGGCGGATTTCGGCGCGGTAGTACCAGCGCTTGAGCAGCGCCAGATGGCCTTGGCGAATTGTAGCCGAAGTTGGCCCGGAAGGCGCAGACAGCTCGGCCAACGCCGCCTCCATGCGGGCTTCAAGCACGCCGCGCGCGAGCTTCGTGGGCACTGACGATTCGGTCTCCGGTGGGGCAGCCTCGGCTGGTACGGCATCATGCCCGTCTTCGGAATCGACGGATTCTGGAACGGCATCTGAAGCTTGAGCCTCGGCCATCGGCGCTTCCGGAATCGGCTCAATCGCCATCGGATGCGCAAAGAGCGAAGTGGAGCCGGATTGCTCGTTCTGGATTCTCATGCCTAGTGTCGAAAATCCGGCCGGACCGCTGAGCCTTCCGTTTTCATAGAGGAAAACGGCAACCTCGCAGGGATTGGCCGAGGCTTGCAGAACGACGGCTCGAAGCTGCGAGAGCGGGCGAACCAGCTCGGAGGCTAGCACGCGCACGCTTTCGACGCGCTGAACTTGAGAGTGGAGCGCGGCGGCGGCCTCGAATTCGAGGTTCGCCGAAGCCTCCTCGCGCTGAGCGCGCAGCGTGACCAGAGAGCTCTCGCCGCGCGTGGCCAGAAACTGCTCGACCGCAGCGGCCTCCTCGGCGTAGCGCTCATCCGTGCAGCCCTGGTAGCAGGGCGCAAGGCACATCTTCATCTCCGAGTAGACGCAGCCTGGATGATCGGGGTGGGGCTCCAGTTCCTCCGTGCAGCGGCGCAGCAGAAAGAGCTTGAGCGCCTCGTCGGCAAAGCGCTCGGCCGCCGCGCGCGAGGGAAACGGCCCGTAGGCCCAGCCCGCCTCGCGCTGGCTGGGATGATTTGTCACGGCAATGCGCGGGTAGGCGTTGGCCCCAAAATAGCGGATAAAGGCCGGCGCACCGAGGTGCATCCGCTCCAGAACCTTCGGTCCGTATACCTTTTCCAGAAGTGAAAACTGCACGAGAAGCGACTCAAACTCCGAGCCGGTCAGCCGCCAGCGAATCTGCCGCACACGCCCGGCCAATTGCAATCGGCGCGGATATTTTTCCGAGGGCTGAAGCAGCCGGGCAAGCCGCGCGCGCAGGTTGGGAGTGCGGCCAATGTACGGCTCGGCGTGCGCCTCCGCGCCATAGAGCGCAAAGACCGCAGAGGTGGTTGGCAGTTGCGCCAGAGCGGCCTTGGCGTCAGCTGGATCGAAGCCAATCTGCTGCAGTGTCAATCTCGGAACTCTGCTTCGAATCTGCCATCCTGTTCTAACTCCGCTAACACGCGCGAAGCGCGGCTAACTCGCGCTAACTTGCTAACTCCCCGCAATCATCATGCCGTCAATACGCAGCGTGGGCGATGCCACCGCGCCCCTGAACTCCAGATCGTTGCCGATGGCAACCACTTTGCACAGCATCTCAGCCAGGTTGCCGGCGATGGTCACCTCTTCAACGGCGTGGGTAAGCTGTCCGTTCTCAATCCACAGGCCGGTCGCGCCTTGCGAGTAGTCGCCCGTGACCACGTTCACGCCGAAGCCCATCAGGCTGGTGACGTAGAGTCCGGCAGGCACATCCACGATAATCTGCTCCGGCGTCAGCGAGCCCGGCTCCAGATAGAGGTTTCCGCAGCCGATGCCCGGCGTGCCGGCCAATCCGCGCGAGGCGTTATGCGTGGACTTCATTCCCAGCTTGCGCGCCGTGTAGGTGTTCAGCAGATAGTTGCGCAGCACGCCCTTCTCCACCACCACCGTGCGCAGCGAGGGCAGCCCTTCGCCGTCGAAGGGAGAAGTTCCGAAGCCGCCCATGCCTGTAGGCAGCAGCATGGTGTTGTCGTCGACAATCGTCAGGTTTGGCGCGGCGATCTGCTCGCCCAGTTTTCCAGCCAGAAACGACGCACCGCGCCAGATGGCATCGCCCGAGGCCGCATTGAAGATCACGCCCACCAGCGATTGCGCCACCTCCCGCGCAAAGACAATGGGAACCTGCTGCGTGGGAACGCGCCGCGCGCCCAGCCGGCGAAGCGTCCGCCGCGCCGCCTCTTTGCCGATAGACTCGGGCGATTCAAGGTCCGCAAGCCTGCGCGCGCTCGACCACCAGCCGTCGCGCTGCATCGAGCCGTTCACGTCCACCGCCAGCGGCGCCGCCGAAACCCCGGCATAGCTGGAGCGGTAGCCGCCCACAAAGCCGCGCGAGTTGGCCAGCGCCTTGCTCCCTGTGGCCGCGTCAAAGCTGCCGCCGTCGGAGTTGGTGATGCGCGGGTCGGCCTCGAGCGCCGCGGCTTCCGCGCGCCGCGCCCACTCAATCCGCTCCGCCCCAGGAAGCGAGTACACGTCCTCGTCGTAGAGGTGCAGGTCGCCGGGGAGCGAGCCGAATTCACCCCTCTCCGGCAACCCGCTGAAGGGGTCTTCTTCAGTCACTTTGGCCAGCGCCATAGCGCCATCCACCAACTGGCGAATTCCCTCCGGGGTCAGGTCGCTGGTCGAGGTTGAGGCCGACCGCTTGCCCAGAAAAACCCTCAGGCCAAGTCCGCGCGAGCCGGACTCCTTCAGCGTCTCCACCTGTCCCATGCGCACGTTGACGCTGAACTCGTCACCCTCGCGGGCCAAGGCCTCGGCATCGCTGGCACCGGCCTTCATGGCCAATTCCACCACCTCAGCGGCAAGGGATTCCAAATCGAGTTTTTCGGGATTGCGCGGAGCGTCAGTTTTGGCCATGGGTCAACAGTACCAAAAACCTGCCCATTTCAGCACGCGCATGAATTGGCCGGCTTAATCATTGCGAACGGACAGGAGGGCAATCATCTTGATTGGACATCGCGCCGGAGGAGGTTCGGCCTATTCGAGTGGCTCAAGGTTTCGCCGCGTAATGGGCGAGGATAATACGAGCATCGTAGTGGTTGCTACATAGGGCATGAACTTCTTGATGATATTTTCCAGGGCCTCGGACGTGGGCACGAAGACCTTGAGCAAGAATGTGTCTTCGCCGGCGATGTGGTGACATTCATAGACCTCGGGCATCTCGCGGGCGATCGCGATGACGTGAGAAATCAAGTCGCCGATGACGCGGACGCGAATATAGGCGCAGACGGGCCGCCCGACCTTTTGGCGGTCAATTTCGACACGGTATCCGGTGATGATTCCAGCCTCTTCCATGCGGTGAACCCGCTCGATGACGGCCGGCGTCGAGAGGCCGACCCGCCGTCCCAGTTCAGAAAAGTGAATGCGCGCATCCTCCTGGAGTTCGGCCAGAATGCGCCATCCGATGGGATCGAGGAGCTTGGTAATTTCTAAGGTGTCTGCCATCTGTGACCTAAAAGAGTTCCGAAAATACTCAAAAGTATCGTATAAATCGTATTCCTTTCCGATGTAAGCCTCAAGTAGATTTCACTATAGCATGGGTTTCGTTTCACAACTCGGCCATCTGGTATACGCTCGGTCAAAATCAACGCAAGAGGAACTGCGCACTCGCCACAATTTGCCGATAAACCAATGCACAGGAGCATCCATTCTCATGGCAACAGCTATTCAATACGAATTGCGTTTAGCTCGCCGCATGGCGCGGCTGGGCACAGAAACAGCCTTTGAAGTTCTGAACAAAGCGAAGGCGCTGGAGCGCCAGGGCAAGAGCATCATTCACCTGGAGATCGGCGAGCCCGATTTCGATACGCCCTCCAATATTGTGGAAGCAGCCGTGGACGCGCTGCACAAGGGCTGGACCCACTACGGTCCCTCCGCCGGCCTGCCCGAGCTGCGCCAGGCCATCGCCGAATACATCGGCAGCACGCGCGGCATCACCGTCGCGCCCGAGGAAGTGGTGGTGGTGCCCGGCGGAAAGCCCATCATGTTCTTCGCCATCCTGGCGCTGATCGAGGATGGCGATGAGGTGATCTATCCCAATCCCGGATTCCCGATCTACGAATCGATGATCAACTATATGGGAGGCAAGGCCGTTCCCATCCAGCTCCGCGAAGAGCGCGATTTCTCGCTGGACGTTCAGCGATCTGCCCGCGCTGATCACCGACCGCACCAAGCTCATCATCATCAACTCTCCGCAGAACCCCACCGGCGGCGTCATGCCGCGCGAGGATGTGGAGCAGGTGGCCAAAATCATCGGCGACCGCAACATTCTCGTGCTCTCGGATGAAATCTACAGCCGGCTGCTCTTTGAAGGCGAGCATTTCTCGATTTCGCAGATCCCGGACATGCAGGAGCGCACAATCATCCTCGACGGCTTCTCCAAGACCTACGCGATGACCGGCTGGCGCATGGGATACGGCGTCATGCGCCCCGACCTGGCCACGCAGATCACCCGCCTGATGACCAACTCCAACTCCTGCACCGCCAGCTTTACGCAGATTGCGGGCATTGAGGCGCTGCGCGGAGACCAGAGCGCCGTGGATCGCATGTGCGCGGAGTTCAAAACGCGCAGTGAATTCTTCGTCTCCGGGTTGAACAAGATCAAGGGCTTCAGTTGCCGCCAGCCCAAGGGCGCATTCTACGCCTTCCCCAATATCATGAAGACGGGATGGAAGTCCAAGCCGCTGGCCGGCGCGCTGCTCGATCAGGCTGGTGTGGCGGCGCTCTCCGGCACGGCATTCGGCGAGTTCGGCGAGGGCTATCTGCGCTTCAGCGTGGCCAACTCGATGGAGAACCTGCAACAGGCGCTCGAACGTCTCGACAAGTGGACAAAACGGAACCTATAAGATTCTCGTCAGGTTCTTTGTTTTGATGGTTTCACAATCACACTGTGCGCAGAGGTAATGCCCGCGCAAAGGAGATGGCCATGGCCCTCAAGGATTCCACAACCGGGATAGTAATCCGGGATTATTCGATTGAGCAACTCAAGGATGCCGCCAACCTGATGCGCGGCTACAATCTTGTCCAGCTCTGCGCGGCAGGCTCGGGCCACTCCGGCGGAACGCTTTCCATCATGGACATCGTCGCCGCGCTGTACCTCCATGTCGCCAACCACGATCCCAAAAATCCCAATTGGGCTGATCGCGACCGCATTCTCTGGTCCGCGGGCCACAAAGCGCCGGCTTTGTATGTCGGCCTGGGCTTCGCGGGCTTCTGCGAGATCAACGACGTGGTGACCCTGCGCAAGCTCCACTCGCGCTTTCAGGGCCACCCGCATTGGCTGAAGCTGCCCGGCGTCGAGGTTTCCTCGGGCTCGCTCGGCCAGGGCCTGAGCATTGCCGTGGGCATGGCGCTGGCCGCCCGGCTGGACGGAAAAAAGCACAAGATCTTCTGCCTGATGGGCGATGGCGAGCAGCAGGAGGGCCAGGTCTGGGAGGCCGCCATGGAGGCCGCTCACTACAAGCTGGACAACATTATCGCCGTCATCGACGTGAATCGCTTGCAGATCGACGGCTGGGTCAAGGACGTGATGGAAGTTCAGCCGCTGGAGGCCAAGTACGCGAGCTTTGGCTGGGAGGTCATGCGCGTCGACGGCCACAATATGCAGCAACTGGTGGATGCCTTTGAGAAGGCCAAGACCGTTGTTGGCAAGCCGGTGGTCATCCTGGCCGACACCATCAAGGGCAAGGGCGTCAGCTTCATGGAGAATGTGGCCGGATGGCACGGCAAGACGCCGAATCGCGAGGAGCTGGACGCGGCCCTGAAGGAGATGGGCCTGGCGGAGCGTATTCCCGTCCAGAAGCTGCTCGATCATGCGAAGAACTACCAGGCGGAAATGGACCGCGAGCTGGAAGCCAAAATGCCCAAATTCTCCCGCGATTTCTGGTGGAACGCGGGCGATGCGATGAAGGTGAAGATGGAGCCTACGCGCAAGGGCTTCGGCAAGTCTCTGGCGGCCAACGGCGACGACGAGCGCATTGTTTGCCTGGGGCTGGACATCTCCGGCTCCATCACCATCAGCGATTTCTACTCCGGCAATCCCGAGCGTAAGAAACGCTGGATCAGCATGGGAATCGCCGAGCAGTCGGCCACCTCGGCGGCTGCGGGATTTGCCCGGGAAGGCAAGCTGCCGGTGCTGGGCAGTTACGCCACCTTCATGTCGGCGCGCAACCTGGATCAGATTCGCGTCTCCATCTGCTACGGAAACTTCAACGTGCTGATCGCCGGAGCGCACGGCGGGGTCTCGGTCGGACCCGACGGCGCCACGCATCAGGCCCTTGAAGATTTATTTGCCATGCAGGGCCTGCCGAATATGTCGGTCGTTGTGCCCTGCGATATCGAGGAGACGCGCAAGGCCACCGATTACCTGCTGCTCCAGCACGTGGGGCCCAAGTACATTCGCTTTGCCCGCGAGGCCACGCCCATCGTCACCGATGAAAAGACGCCCTTTGTCTTTGGCAAGGCCAACGTGATTCGCCTGCGCAAGGAGGCGGCCAACTTCGCCGACGCCTTCGAGACCCGGCTGGCCTCCGATTACAAAAATGAATCGGAAGACCTGAGCATCATCGCCTGCGGACCCATGGTTCCCGAGGCGATGCGCGCGGCCTGCATTCTGAAGCAGGACTTCGGCTACGAGACGCGCGTTCTCAACCTGCACACGCTCAAGCCCATCGACGCCGAAGCTGTGATTCGCGCCGCCGCGGATACCGGCGTGGTGATCACCGCCGAAGAACACCAGATCGGCGCTCTGGCGTGGCGCGTCAGCGGCCTCCTGACTGAAAGCAAGCAACTCTACGGCAAGCCGCTGATCACCGGAGCCATCGGCGTTAAGGATCGCTTCGGCGACTCCGGCTCGCCCTGGGAGATGGTCAAGGAGCTGGAAGTCAGCGCCGAGCACATCGCGCAGAAGGCCGTGGAGTTGATGAAGTTGAAGAAGAAGTAAGCGGACCGAAAGCTCAGTGAATCAAGCGGAAGAGCGCGTAGAGCAGGCCGGAGAGCAGCGCCGCTGCCGGCAGCGTGAAGACCCATACCGCGGCGATGTTGCGGATCGTTGACATGCGCAGGCCGCTGCCGTTGGCCGCCATGGTGCCAGCCACGCCGGAACTGAGAATGTGAGTGGTGGAAACTGGCAGGCCATAGGTGTCTGCGGCGAAGATGGTGCCCATGGTCACCAATCCCGCACAGGCGCCTTGCGCATAAGTCAGGTGCTCCTTGCCGATCTTTTCGCCCACCGTGATCACCACGCGCTTCCAGCCCACCATCGTCCCCAGTCCAAGGGCCAGGGCCACGGCGACCTTGACCCAGTTGGGAATGAACCGGGTGGATTTGTCCAGATCGCTCTTGTAGTTGGCAAGAGTTTTGCTTTCCTCCGTGTTGAAGACCGGCTTCTTGTTCTCTTTCACCAGGCTGATGTCCTTCTTCTGCATCAGGCGAATGGCTTCTCCGGCCACGTACATGTCGTTGCGGACGCCGGCCTGCCGGTTGGCGGGAACGGCTTTGAACTCCTTGTAGGGGGCGATTTCGCGGTCCAGATCCTCCACCAGCTTGCGCAGCGCCAGCACCGTCTCCGGCTGCAACTGCCTGGTGCGGATGTAGTTGGTGACCTCGGCGCGGGCGTCGGAGCCGACAACGGCGTTCTGCGCCACATGCCGGTCGAGGATGTGTGCGGCCTGCTCGGCTGGCGGCGATGAACTGCTGTATATCGTTGGCGGTGACGGCGTGATTGAGGGCGTAGGCGGTGGGCACGGTGCCGATGAGAATCAGCATGATCAGGCCCATGCCCTTCTGGCCGTCGTTGGAGCCGTGGAAGAAGCTGACGCCCGTGCAGGTAAGCACCATCAGGGCGCGAATGGGCCATGGCGGAGGCTGCTTGTTCTCGGGCGCTTTGTAAAGGGCGGGGTAGCGGAAGAGAGCCTTGGAGAGCAGCATGAGCAGCACAGCCAGGAAAAAACCAATCAGCGGCGAAAACAAGAGCGCCTTGAGAACCTTGATGGCCTGCTCCCAATCCACGCCGGAGGTGCCGATGTGAGGATTGAAGAGTTGGCTGGCGATGCCCACGCCGATGATCGAACCCACCATGGTGTGCGAGCTGGAGGCCGGCAGCCCCAGCCACCAAGTACCCAGATTCCATAGGATGGCCGCCACCAGCAGCGCAAAAACCATGGCGTACCCGGAGCCTGAGCTGACCTGAAGGATCAAATCGACCGGCAGCAGCGTAATGATGGCAAAGGCCACCGCGCCCGAGGAGAAGAGTACGCCGGCCAAATTGCAGAATCCCGACAAGACCACCGCGGGAATGGGTTCCATCGAATGGGTATAGATGACCGGGGCTACGGCATTGGCCGTATCGTGAAAGCCGTTAACAAACTCGAAGCCCAGGGCGATCAGCAGCGCCATGGACAGAAGAAGATACGGCCAGATGCTGGTAACCGTGACCGTTTTCATGTCCCTGTCTACGTGCAGCGCGATGTAGCACAGGCCGCCGGCCAGAGCCAGCAGAAACAGAGCGATGCTGGCGTGGCCGGGCCTCGTGGTCATGTGGCTGTCAAGCCGCGAGCCTTTTTTCGGCAGTACGTCCGCAGCGGCTGCCTGCTCGGCCATCAGAGTTCACCCATGCGGCCGGAGAGATTCCGGACACGCCTGGGCCTCCGAAGTCGAGTGTTTTCAATAGCATAAAAATGAAAATACAAAGGGGATGGCCGGAGGCGGGAGAGTGCAGAGCCGGATAGATTGGCGTCCATATAACCCCAATAACCAAATTATCGCATAGACCGTGCCCATGACTATTTCCAGCGAAAGGTCGTAAATGTGCGGTTTAGCAATCTTTGACGGCCGGATGAATAATAATTTCTGTTGTCAGCGAGATAGATATTGCCTGTGCGCATCGCCTCATGGTTAGTCTTCTCATTTTTCTTTCATTCTCATCCACTTTTATTGAATAATCACCATAAATTCAAACGCCTGTAACATTGCCCGCAGAGAATCAAACGCAGCAAGAACTTTGCAGGAGGATTTTCCGTGAAAAAGACGTTAATTGCTGTTGGTTTGCTGATTTTGGCCATGTGTTCCGCGCAGGCGCAAAAGATTACCGGCGCAGGCGCGACCTTCCCGTATCCGATTTATTCCAAGTGGTTTAGCGAGTACAGCGCGGCCCATCCCGGGGTGGAAATCAACTACCAGTCGATCGGCTCCGGCGGCGGCATCCGCCAGGTGAGCGCGGGCCTGGTGGACTTTGGCGCCTCTGACGCCGTCATGACCGATGAGCAGCTTGCCGCGGCAAAGAACAAGCTGATTCACATTCCCACCGTCCTCGGCGCGGTGGTGCCCGATCTTCAACGTGCCGGGAGTCGACGACATCAAGTTCAGCCCCGATGTGCTGGCCGACATTTACCTGGGCAAGATCGACAACTGGAACAACGCGCGCATCGCCAAGGACAACCCCGGCGTGAAGCTGCCCGACCAGAAGATCACCGTGGTTCACCGCTCCGACGGCAGCGGCACCACCTATATCTTTACCGACTTTCTTAGCAAGGTCAGCAGCGACTGGACCAGCGGCCCCGGCAAGGGCGCCTCGCCCAGCTGGCCGACAGGCGTGGGCGGCAAGGGCAATGAAGGCGTGGCCGGCCTGGTCCGCCAGTTGCCTGGAGCTATTGGCTACGTTGAGCTTATCTACGCTTTGCAAAACAACATTACCTATGGCGAAGTGAAGAACGCCGCCGGCAACTGGGAGAAGGCCACGATCGAGGGCGTTACGGAAGCCGCAGCCAGTATCAAGGTGATGCCCGCCGACTATCGCGTCTCCATCACCAACGCGCCCGGCAAGCATGCCTATCCCATCTCCAGCTTTACCTGGCTGCTGATCCCGGTCAAAGTCTCCCGATGCGGCCAAGGGCAAGGTCATCAAGGACCTGCTGAACTGGATCATTACCTCCGGCGAGAGTGAAGTGACGGCTCTCTCCTATGCCCCGCTGCCCAAGAATGTGGCGGAAAAGGTGCTCAAGACGATTTATTCCTTGCAGTAATTTCAAGGCGATGGTCCGGCTGCGTAGCCGGACCATTTCTATGCCTGACAGCATAACGGTTGTGCGCAATCTATGAATTTTTCAATGTGTATCCATATGGCGATCAAGCAATATCGGCTTTGCATTCTTGATTTTGATGATGAGGGAACATGTAATTGCCGAGAAAGCGGGTTCGCCCTGAACCGAACCACCGCAAGAGAAAAAGGAGAGGCCCTGTGAACATCAAACTCAGAATCGCTGCCACGGCAATCATGGCAGTCAGCGTTGTTGCATCCTACGGACAATCAAGCACCACCAAGCCACCGGTGAAGAAGCCGGTTGTAACCGCGAAGGCCAAGGCGCCTGCCAAGCCGACGGTCGAAGAGCAAATTCAGACGTTGCGCCAGGATCTTGAAGGCCAGATCACTCGTCTGAGAAACGACTTGGCTTACAAGAACGAGGAGTTGCAGAAAGCCCAGCAAGCGGTAGCTGATGCCCAAGCTGCGGCAGCCAAGGCAGAAGCCGCGGCCACAGCCCAGCAACAGGCAGTAACCGAGAACACGAACGCTGTCAACAAGCTGCAATCCTCCGTCACCGATCTCAAGGGAAGCCAGGCTTCGCTGGCCACCACCATCTCCGACGAGACGGCCAAGATCAAGAAGGATATCGCCAACCCCACTGTGCTGCACTACAAGGGTGTCAACCTTACACCTGGCGGCTTCCTGGCGGGTGAAACCATCTACCGCACCAAGGCTACCGGCGGCGACATTCCCACCGCCTTCAGCTCGATTCCTTACGAGGGCGCGGATGCCTATTCGCTGAGCGAGTTCTTCGGCTCGGCTCGCCAGTCACGCATCACGCTGTCGTCCGATGGCAAGACTAGCTGGGGCACCCTGCGCGGCTACTATGAGGCTGACTGGTTGGGCACCGGCATCACCTCCAACAACAACCAGTCCAACAGCTACGTATTACGCCAGCGCGTTCTCTACGCCGAGGCCAAGACCAATAGTAAGTGGACAGTTGCCGGCGGGCAGATGTGGTCGCTGGCTACCGAAGGCAAGAAAGGCATCGGCAGCAACCCGAGCGACATCCTCACTCCTTTGACCATAGACCCGAACTACGTTCCGGGCTTCGTCTGGACCCGCCAGTACGGATTCCGCGTGGTGAAGAGTTCGGATCATGCAGCCTTTGGCATCGCGGTTGAGAATCCGCAGTTGCTCTACTCGGCTGCCCTGGCCGGCACCACACCCTATGCCATCCTCGGCTCGGCCGGCGCCAACGGCGGCAACTATAACGCCGCAGTCAGCGCCGTTTCGGCACGACCTACGTCAAGAGCTACGCCAACGTGAAGGACTACGACGCCACCACCGGCAATATTGTCAACACCTACATGCCGACCTACGCCACGATCACGGCCAACTCCAACATCGCCAACCTGTCATTCAACCAGGCGCCCGATATCATCGTCAAAGCGGCCTTCGATCCGGGCTGGGGACACTACGAAATTCTCGGCATCGCTGGATTTGCTCATGAGACGGTCTATCCCGGCGTGACCCAGAACTCGGTCAAGTACGGCGGCGGCACCGACATCTATGGCTTCAATGGCGCCAACCCTGGAACGGCCGTTTGGGCGTCATCGACTACCGCTGGATACTATGTCAACAGCATTGTTGTTGGCGGCTTCGGCGCCAGCGCGCGCATGCCGGTCATCAAGAACAAGCTGACATTCGGCGTCAAGGGCCTCTACGGACCCGGCGTGGGCCGCTACGGCGACACCACACTGTCAGACGTAACCGACGACGCCAGCGGCAATCTAAAGCCGATCCACAACCTTTCGGGACTATTCACGCTGGAAGCCACGCCGACGCCTAAGCTGGTCATCTACCTCAACTACGGCGGCGACTACGCGGCGCGCGCCGACTACGCAACCACGGCCATCACGCTGGGCGATCCCAAGCCTTATTTCTGCGCGCCTACAGAAGGCGGCGTTGCCCTGAGTGCGGCGAACGCTTCCACCTACTGCGCTTCGAGCGCAACTGCAGCACTTGCGGGGTACGGCGCAACATGGGGCTCGCACTGGACTGCCACGCCAACCATGACGGCTATCGGCTACGGCTCGCGCTATGCCAGTGTCTCGGCCACCTGCTCCGCCACGCCCGGCACGCCCGGATATCAATCCGGTTCGACCGGCTACCTGCCCGGCGGCTCTGGTTGCGGCAACAACACCCGCGACGTGCAGGAGATCACCGGCGGCTACTGGTTTGATATCTACAAGGGCGACAAGGGCCGCTTCCGCCAGGGCCTCCAGTACGGCTACGCAGTCCGCGAGGGCTGGTCAGGCACCGGCACCGCGGGCGCCCTGTCCACTCCTTTGAACGGCGTCAAGGGCATCGACAACATGATCTGGACCTCCTTACGCTACTATCTGCCCTAATCCGCAAACCAGCGGCTTAGGCTTTGACAAAGGGGCAGCCCGCATTGGGCTGCCCCTTTGATCGTACGGCACACAGTTCATAGGTAACGACGGCTGCACCTGGGCAGCAGCCGCGCATTTAATGCGCAGAGCCAGCGCATCTCAATTACTGAGTAGATTAAGAAGATGGTTATGATCCAAACCAGTTTAGAGTCTTATAGCCTGTACATATGGCGCGGATTCCGCTCACGGATTTGCCCGTAGCCGGTCATCGCACCATACCCAGCGTGTATATGGAGATTACGAGGCGCTTTCCCCGCTCTTGCCCTGCTGCTCCGCTTCTCTCATCAGGCTCTTGTGGTGGCGCACGTCGTCGCCCTGCACCCAGAAGATCACGTCTTCGGCGATGTTGGTCGCGTGGTCGGCCACGCGCTCCAGGGCGCGGCTGATCATCAGCGCATTCAGCGCCTGCGGAGCCAGGTGGCTCTGCTCTTCCATCACCTTGGTCAGCGCCTTGTAGGCCGCGCGGTTCATCGCGTCCACGGCGTCGTCCATGGTCAGTATCGTGCGCGCCAGCTCGGCGTCGCCCTCGATGAACGACTTGCAGGCTCTTGCGCACCATCTCGGCGGCCAGCGTCGCCATCCGCGGAATGTCCACCGGCAGATCGGCCGCGGCCATCTGCTCCATGTTGCGCACGCGGTCGCTGATGGTCTTGGCGGCGTCGCCCACGCGCTCCAGATCGGCGTTGATCTTGATCACGCTGAGGATGAAGCGCAGATCGACGGCCATCGGCTGTTCCATGGCCAGCAGGTCCAGCGCCGCCTGGTCGATCTCGCGCTCCAGGCGGTTGATGGCGATCTCGCTGCGGTTGACCAGATCGCAGATCGACAGGTCGCGCACGCGATAGGCCTCGATGGCGCGCTGAATCGCCTGCTCGGCCAGCCCGGCCATCACCAGCAGCTTGCTCCTTCAATTCTTCCAAGGCTCTGTTGAAAGCGTATGCGCGTCATCCGAACCTGCCTGTGATGTAATCTTCGGTGCGTTTGTCGCTGGGGTTGGTGAAGATCTTGTGCGTCGAATCGAACTCCACCATGCGGCCATTCAGGAAGAAGCCCGTCTTCTCCGCCACGCGCGCCGCCTGCTGCATGTTGTGCGTCACAATCACGATAGTGTACTGCGATTTGAGCTGGAAGATCAGGTCTTCGATCTTCGAGGTGGAGACCGGGTCCAGCGCCGAGGCCGGCTCGTCCATCAGCAGCACCTCGGGATCCACGGCCAGCGCGCGCGCAATGCACAAGCGCTGCTGCTGGCCGCCGCGACAGGCTGGCGCCGGACTTCTTCTTCAGATCGTCCTTCACCTCGTCCCACAGCGCCGAGTTCTTCAGCGACCGCTCGACGATCTCGTCCAGCACGCGGCGGTTGCTGTAGCCGTTCAGCTTCAGCCCCGCGGCCACGTTGTCGTAGATCGACATGGTGGGAAAGGGATTGGGCCGCTGAAAGACCATGCCCACGCGGCGGCGAATCTCCACCGGCTTGGCGTCCGCGTAAATGTCCAGGTCGCCGATGAGCACCGTGCCCGTGACGCGGGCGATGGGGTTGGTCTCGTGCATGCGGTTCAGGCAGCGCACAAAGGTGCTCTTGCCGCAGCCCGAGGGGCCAATCAGCGCCGTGGCATGGTTGGCCGGGATATTCAGATTGATCTCCTGCAGCGTGTGATTGGTTCCGTACCACGCATTCAGGTTGGTTACTTCGATGCCGACGCCCACTTAGCTTGCCCCTTTCAAAACGCCGCGGCTGGTCACATAGCGCACCAGCGAAACGGCCAGCACAATCAGCACAATCAACACCAGCGCTCCCGCCCAGGCCAGCCGGTGCCATTCGTCGTAAGGCGAGAGCGCGTAGACGTAAATCTGCAACGGCAGCGCGGCGATCGGCTCGTTGAGGTTCGTGCTCCAGCCCACGTTGCCGAAGGCGGTGAAGATCAGCGGCGCCGTTTCGCCGGCCACGCGCGCAAAGGCCAGCATGCAGCCGGTGATGATGCCCGGCGAAGCCGTCTTCACGGTGATCGCCAGCACCGAGCGCCAGTTGGGCACGCCCAGCGCCAGCGCCGCCTCGCGCACCGCGTTGGGCACCATCAGCAGCATCTCTTCCGTGGTGCGGCAGACGGTGGGAATCATCATGATGCCCAGCGCCACGCCGCCGGAGAAGGCCGAAAAATGCCCCTGCGGAACCACGACCAGCGAGTAAATCGGCGATGCCCATCACGATGGAGGGAACGCCGTTCAGCACATCGGCGGTAAAGCGGACTGGCGTTGGCCAGCTTGGTGCCGCGCCCGAACTCGGCCAGAAAGATGCCGCCGGCGAATGCCCATGGGAACGCCGATCAGGCTGCCCACCGCCAGCAGAATCGCCGAGCCCACGATGGCGTTGGCCATGCCGCCGCCCTTTTCGCCCACCGGCTTGGGAATCTGCGTGAAGAAGGCCCAGTTCAGCGAGCTGGCGCCCTTGTAAACCAGATAGACAAAGATCGCCACCAGCGGCGCCACCACCAGCACGGTGGCCAGCACCGCCAGCCCGGTGGCCGCGCCATCGGTCAGCGCCCGTATCTTTGCCCGCAATTGTGTTCGTTCTTCAGCTTGCTTGTCTCCCGCGCTTGTCCCTATTCCCTAGTCTCTGCTTTTTAATGCACCTGACGACGGCGTCTCCGCGCGTCACCGTCCACACCAGCATGCGGGCAAAGGCATTCACGATGATGGTGACGATAAACAGCGCCAGGCCCAGCTCCATCAGCGCGCTCAGGTGCAGATCGCTCGAGGCCTCGGCAAACTCGTTGGCGATCACCGCCGCCATCGTGCTGCCATTGGCCAGCAGCGAGCGCTGAATCTCCGGGCTGTTGCCGATCACCATGGCCACGGCCATGGTCTCGCCCAGCGCGCGGCCCAGACCAGAATGATCGCGCCCACGATGCCGATGCGCGCATTCCGCAGCACGCCCATGCGGATCATCTCCCAGCGCGTCGCGCCCAGCGCCAGCACCGCCTCGCGCTGCGAGTGCGGCACCGCCGTCATCACCTCGCGCGTCAGCGAGGAGATGATCGGGCAGAATCATGATGGCCAGAATCACGCCGGCGGCCAGAAAGCCCAGCCCGGTGGGGTTGTCGTCGGCAAAGAAGCCGGTCCAGCCGAAGCCCTTGATCAGCCATGGATTCACGTGCTCGCGCAGCAGCGGCACCAGCACAAAGACCGCCCACAAGCCGTAAATCACGCTGGGAATGGCCGCCAGAAGCTCGGTGAGGAAGGCCAGCGGCGCGCGCAGCACAGCTGGGGCACATCTCGGTCAGAAAAACCGCCACGCCAATGGCCAGCGGAACCGCCAACAGCAGCGCCAGAAACGACGAAACCAGCGTGCCATAGAGGAACGGCAGGGCGCTGAAGTGCCCGTTGACCGGGTCCCAGTACATCGGCTTGCTGGTGTAGGTGTCGATGAAGGCCTTGTAAAAGAAGTCCAGGCCGAACTGCGCCCCAGGCCAGCTTCGAGCGCACCACCAGCTCGGTGGCGATCAGCACCACAATGCCGAAGATGCTCAGCGCGCACAGCACCATCAGCCAACGGAAGCCGCGGTCGGCAATCGCCGAGTTGCCGCGCGAGAGCAGGTAGTTGCGAACCTGCGCAGCCTCGGGCGAAACGGCCTTGGCCGGGCTTACGCCGTTTTCGTATGCCGGATCGGTCTGAAATTGAAGCTTCTTGAGACGTATCTCTTGCACGTAGCCACCAAGATCAGGCTACAGATAATGTGTGAATAGAAGGTTAATGACTCGCATAATCAGACACATATATTGATCCGACCCTAATCTGCTACTCGGCGGCCGTATGCTCCGTAAACCATAGGGCTAATTCCACTTCGGTAATTTCGCCCGCCGCGAGGCTTAGAAAGGTCAGGCAGGCCTCTTCTTGGCTGGCAGTCACAGGAAATCCGTTGAACTCCAGGAACACAAATGCGACTTGCATCGCCGTCCTCTTGTTCCCGTCCACGAAGGGGTGATTGCTGCAGATGCCCACTGCATATGCGGCGGCAAGTTCTGTAATTGTCAAAGTACGTTCCGTATAAGCGAAGAGGTTCTTCGGACGAGCTAAGGCGGAGTCCAGGAGTCCTCGATCCCGCAGGCCATCCGAGCCGCCGAATTGAGTAATCTGCTGTGCATGAAAGGAAAGGGCTTCGATTTCGCGAATCCAAACTGGCTCTTTCACTTACTCCGCCAATCGCTTGAATGCATCCCTATAACGGCGAATTACGCGATCGGCAACTTCCATTTTGGCAACGAATTCTTCGTCATAGGGACTGATCTGCATGCCTGTGGGAGTCTCCAAGAGACAGACCGTATCGCCCTTTTCAACTTTCAGCCGCGCCAAAGTCTCCTTGGGCAGAATGATGCCGGCGGAGTTGCCGATGGCGATGATCTTTGCAGTTGTGGCCATTTTTAAGGCCTCCATTTCGATTCTATTATAACATAAGTTATAACATCACCCTACCGCCAGTCGTCCCGCGCGGCTGCCCAGCCCTTCGTTCATCACCGCGTCGAAGCCGCTGTGCTTCTTGATGAAGATCTCGCTGAACTGGCGGTCCTGGCGAAGCAAAATGGCCTGCAGGCGGACCATCTCCAGCAGCGCCAGGAACATGGCGATCAGCGCCCGCTCGCTGCGCGTGTGGCTCAACAGGCGGCGCAGGGCCACCGGCTTGTCTTCCATGGTCAGGCGGCGGGCGAGGAACTGGATCATCTGGCCCACCGTGACCGAATCCTCCTCCACGTCGATCACCGGGCGATTGCGGGCGCGCTCCAGAATGTCGCGGAAGATGCGCACCAGGTCCACGGTGTCGGCGGCGATCTCCGGCTCGGCGCCTCATCGTCCTTGAACTCGCGCGCGCCGGGATTGGACCAGGTGGCCGCCTCCAGCATCTGCTTCTGTTGCAGCATCTGGGCGGCGTTCTTGAAGCGCTCGTGCTCCAGCAGCCGCTCCACCAGCTCGCGCCGCGGATCCTCGGCCGCCTGCTCCGGACCCGTCTCCGTGTGCGGCAGCAGCATCTTGCTCTTGATGTGGATCAGCAGCGAGGCGGTGTAGATGAAATCGCCCGCCACATCCACGTCGCTGGCCCGGAGCTGGTTGACATAGGCCAGAAACTGGCTGTGATGATGGCGATGGGGATGTCGTAGATGTCGATGTCCTGCTTGCGAATCAGGTCCAGCAGCAGGTCCATGGGGCCGTCATAAACCTGGCCCACAATCACCGAAAAAGGAGACTCCTCCGAACCCTCGTCCAGCTTTTTCTGCCGCGCCGCCAGCCGCGCGGCGGCCTTTTCCTCCTCGCTGGGCTGCGGTTTGAGCGCCCGCTGTGGGCCGGCAGTCGGCGGCTGGGACCGGGACGGCGACTGGCTCGGGAGCAGGTTCTGGCTCGGCTTCCAGCGCCGGCGCGGCGTCTCGGAGCAGCTTGCTCAACTTCCGGAACGTAGGCCGTAACAGGAGCAGTCTCCGCCTCAATTTCAGTCAACGGTTCTGGTTCTTCGGTCGGCTCCTCGGCTAGCGGCTTCAGACTCGGTCTTTCAGAGTCGGACAGTTTCACCAGGCTCTTCCGCTGGCTCCTCGACCACGGGCTCAGCCTCCGATTCGGCTTCGGCGGCTTCAACTGGTTCAGGCGCAGTTCGTCAGCGGCTTCCAGCTCGGACCAGTTCCGGACAGTCCGGACTTTCTCCGGTTCAACTTTGCGCGGTCACAGCTCGCTTCCGCAGTGCGCAGCTTCTCTGAAGGGAACGGGCTTTAGCCTCGACAGAAGCACCTGGATCAACGCGGGCTTTAGCCGCTGCGGCAGGCTTTTCGGCCCTTTTGCCTGCGTCCCGGCCTTTTCCCGCGGCCTGTATCCGGTTCGGCGGCAGGGGCTGGCTCGGCCGGATTCACCGGCGCGGCAATGCAATTTGCGGGGACGGCTCGGTCAAGGTTCTTTCTTCTTCCGGATTCTCTCTGAAACTGCCTGAAATCATCGTTCCTGTGACGGGTCTCGGGCCTTGCAGTCCGCGGAAAAAGCCGAATCCGGAGCGAAGCCCGCCCAACGCAAACTGCAGCGCCTTTCGCCACCACGGAATTGTCTTTTCAACCACCTATTATTCGCCGGTCTCGCCGCTCAGGGTCATCTGCATGGCCGAGCGTCACCTGCCGCATGGTCTCTTCGGCGCGAGCGCGTGGCGCGGCTGGAACCGTCGTTGAGAATCTCTTTGACCTGCGCCTCTGAAAAGCTGGCGCGGCGCTCCTGAATGGGCTTCAAAACCTGAACCAGATTGTCGGCCACCCAGCCTTTGCACTCGATGCAGCCGATTCCCGCCGAGCGGCAGCCCTCCTGCACTTTGGCCATGGTCTCGGGCGGCGAGAAGACCTTGTGCAGGTCGCCCACCGGGCACTTGTCCGGGTCGCCTTTGTCGGTGCGGCGGACGCGCGCCGGATCGGTCACCATGGTCTTCAGCTTCTGGCGCACCACATCCTCCGGGTCGGTCATCTGAATCGTGTTGCCGTAGCTCTTCGACATCTTGCGGCCATCGGTGCCGGGCAGCTTGGGCGAAGGCGTGAGCAGCACCTTCGGCTCGGGCAGAACTTCCCTTTCGTCCAGCTTGTAGAACTGGTTGAAGCGCCGCGCCACCTCGCGCGTCAGCTCCACGTGCGCCTGCTGGTCCTGCCCCACGGGCACAAAATCCGGCTGGTAGATCAAAATGTCCGAGGCCATCAGCACCGGGTAGCCCAGAAACCCGTAGGTGGTCAGGTCCTTGTTGGCCAGGTTCTCCTGCATCTCCTTATAGCTGGGCACGCGCTCCAGCCAGCCCAGCGGCGTAATCATGCCCAGCAGCAGGTTCAGTTCGGCGTGCTGCAAGACCTTGCTCTGCAGAAAGATCACGCTCCGGGCCGGGTCGAGTCCGGCAGCCAGAAAGTCCAGCGCCACTTCCAGCGTGTTGGGCGCGATGTTCGACGTGTCGGCGTAATCCGTCGTCAGCGCGTGCCAGTCGGCGATGAAGAAGTAGCACTCGTACTGGTCTTGCAGCTTGACCCAGTTGGCCAGCGCGCCCATGTAGTTGCCCAGGTGCAGCTTGCCGGTGGGGCGCATGCCGCTCAAAACGCGAGGACGGCCACCTGCGGTGGGGCCAACTGCGCCAGCGGCGCTCGAAGCCCGCGGATGATCCGAAGCGAGCGGAAGAGATGTGGGTACGGATTCAGCCATTGTGTTGATCGATTCCGGAATAATGCCAGGAGAATGTCGCCATCATTCCGGAAAATCCGGAAAAACGGCTCCTTCTATTGTAGCGGCCATTGCAGCGGCGGCGCTCCGGAGCTCTGATGCCTATAGATGGATCAGCGCCAGAATCGCCATGGCTCAGCGCCGGAGTCATCACGCATTCCCAGCACGCACCGACCCACGAAGATGAGGAGCACGTAGCTGAGCGGCCCGGTGATGCTGGTCGAAGACCCGCACCGCGCCATAGGGCAGAACTTCCGCAGAACGTGGCTGCCGTCCAGCGGCGGAATCGGCAGCAGGTTGAAGATGCACAGGGTAGAGATTGAGCCGCATGGCCAGGTTGCAGAGCAACTCAAGAGATTGCTGGAGTGGTCCGAATGGGCTCAGCCCCTTGCCGGACAAATGCGCCCGTCGGAGAGCGAGAACTAGATCGCCAAGCCGCAAGAAGGCGATGAAGCGCCAGCAGCAGGTTCGAGGCCGGGCCGGCCAGGCTGACCAGCATATCGTCGCGCTTGAAGTTGCGGAAGTTGCGGCTGATGATGGGCACGGGCTTGGCCCATCCGATAGATATAGCCGCCGAGAAAGCCAAATCCGATAAAGGGCCCGAAGATCATCAGCGCGGGAATCAGCAGGGTGCCGATGGGGTCCACGTGGTCCATGGGGTTGAGCGAGACGCGCCCCAGCATCCGGGCCGTCTGGTCGCCCAGGCGCGAGGCCGTCCAGGCGTGCGCGGACTCATGCACGCTGAGCGAAAACAGAAGCAGAATGAACTCGAAGACGGCGATGACGATGGCGCTGGATTGCAAATCATACACTCCATAGGACCTGAAAATCTCAGGTTAGCATGGAGGGGCGTGAAGATTCACGCCTCAGGCCGGGAACAAAACCAGGGCCGGCTGCTGTCTAAGGTCTCAGGGAGCCTGAATTCTGCACGAAAGGGGAACGGCAATGCGGAGATGGATAGCGGGAGTTTGTCTTGGCCTGGCAGTTCTGTGCCTGGCCACTGCGGGCTTTGCCCAGGACGATGAGGCGGCCCGGGCGAATGCGCTTTTCCAGGCGCTCAAGAGGCTGGAGGCTCTGCCCCTCTATGAAGATCTGGCCAAAGCGCATCCCAACGAGAGGCTCTATTTTGAGCGGCTGGCCGATTGCCTGGGCGCCAAGTCCGCCCAACTGAGCGATCCAGCCGAGATCAAGGCAGTGCGAACGCGCATGCGCGATGCAGCCAAACGGGCCGTTGAGCTGGGCGATACGACCGAATATATCCACATGATGGCCAATGCCGATCCCAATCAGCCGCTTTATGCCGGCATTGCTAGTCCCGCCAAGGCCTTGCTGGCAGAGGCGGAGAAGGCCTTCACAGCGGGAGATTTTCCCACCGCGATGGCCAAATATATCGGCCGCGGCGGAGGCCGATCCCCAGCTCTACGAGGCCCCGCTCTATGCGGGCGACACGGCCTACTGTACAGAAGGAATCTGAAAACTGCTGCCGTGTGGTTTGCGCGGGCCATTGCCATCGATCCGGACCGCGAGACGGCTTACCGCTACTGGGGCGACGCGATTATGAAGTACGGCAACGACCCGATGGCGGCCCGGGAGAAGTTCATCGACGCGATTGTTGCCGAGCCGTACAACAGGCTGGCCTGGCAGGGGATCAAGCAATGGGCGCAGATTGAGAAAGCCGTGATTCTGGCGCCCAAGATCGAGTGTCCGGAGGGGCCGGTGGTGGACCCGAAGAATCCTAACGGACATCACCATCAACATAGATCCGGAATTTTACTGACGAGAAGAAGCATCCCGGCGGCTCTGCCTGGATCGGGTACTCGCTGGCGCGAGCCAGCTATCGCGGACGATCAATTCAAGAAGGATTTTCCCAACGAAAAGGAATACCGGCACTCGCTGAAAGAGGAAGATACGGCTTTGAGTTTGGTGTTACCGATGAACCGAGGAATTGAAAGCGAAGCCCGAAACGCTCGACGAAAGCCTGCGCAACCTGGTCGAGCTGAACGACGCCGGAATGTTGGATTGCTGGATTCTGATCAGCGCACGCCGATGAGGGCATTGCCCAGGACTACGACGCCTATCGCAAGCAGCATCGCCAGCTACTGCACGATTACCTCAGCCGCTTTGTGGTCCATGGCGGCGTAAACCCGGCGCAGTAGGGCAGAGCGCAGAAACCGCGTTCTGTTCACTGTTCACTAGTCTTTCGTTCACTCCCGCTCCGCCGGAAAGCTGCCCACCAGTTCTCCGGCTCCAACGTGCTGCCCGGCCAGCACGATGGCGTGGCTGGCAATCCGGGCTGCGGGGCCGATCACCGTGGGCTGGAGCGTGACCTCGCCGATAGTCATGGGCGGAGTGGCTGTGCGAATAGATACGAGCGAAGGAGCCGATCACCGCGCCTTTGCCGATGGTGATGCCGCCGCGGTCGTTCAGCAAGGCATGCTGGCGAATGACCGCGCCCTCCTCGATAGCCAGGTTGTAGCCGAAGGTCAACTCCACGCCGTGGAAGATTTTGACCCCCGAGCCGATGCGGGCAAAGATGTGCCGCCCCAGCATTGCCCGGAAGCGCACCCCCAGCCAGTGATTGGTCCCGATGGGCGAGCGGTCGAACATCTGCCAGAACCACAGCAGCGGCTTGCGCTGGGCAAAGAGCACCGGGTCGGCGTCGGCAAAGTGCTCCGCCTCCAGGGTCACGTTGTCCGGGTCCAGCGAGAGCGAGAGCACGTTGCCGGGCAGCTCGCTGGTGAGCGTCAGGTTCAGCTTGCCGCCGTGCGGGCGGCCCAGGTAGAGCTGGGTCAACTGGTCGCGCACAATCTCCGCGCGCAGCTCCGGCGCATGGTGGCGGGTGAACTCCTCGTCAAGAAACTGAATCCAGCGCCGGTAAACCTCTTCGGCTTCGGGCGCGGGATGCGGGGCGTTGTGCTGAATATGTTCCATACGAATGGAACAATACAACATTCGGGCGGTGTGCGGCGAGTGGGGTATTCAAGGGGCGTGACGGAATAACTGCGAATTTCAAATTGATACTGGCACGCCCATTATGAGTCCTCCTCCAGCGAAGCCTGGCGATTGCGGGTCAGCAGAAAGTAGACCACCGGCGTCACTACCAGGCTCAGCACCATGGAGACGCCCAGCCCGCCAATTACCGCGATGGCCAGCGGTTGCAGCATCTGCGAGCCCGCGCCCAGGGCAAAGGCCAATGGCAGCATCCCGCAGACGGCGGCAATGGCGGTCATCACGATGGGGCGCAACCTGCGTTGCGCCGCGTGCAGCATGGCTTCACTGGCCGGCGCGCCCTCGGCGCGATACTTTTCGTCGGCGTCCAGCAGCAGAATTCCGTTCTTGGCCACGATGCCGATGACCATGATGAGTCCCATGAACGAAGCCACATTGAAGGTGGTCCCGGTAATCAGCAGGGCCAGAATAACGCCGGAGATGGACAGCACTGAAGAGGTCAGAATGGCGATGGGCGCAGGAAAGTTGCGGAACTCCGTCAGCAGCACACCAAAGACCAGCGCCAGGGCCAGCAGCAGAACCCGCAGCAGGTCATGAAAGGATTTCTGCTGTTCTTCGTAGGTTCCGCCGTAAACCACGCGCACCGAGGACGGCAGGTGCAATCCGGCAACCGTCTGGCGAACCCTGGCGATTGCGCTGCCCAGGTCCGAACCCTCGAGCCGCCCGGTCACTACCACCTGCCGTTGCAGATTCTCCCGCCGAATCTCATTCTGCGGAGGCAACTGCTCGATCTCCGCCAGCGCTCCCAGAGTCGAATATCGGCCTGAGCTGCTGTTGAATACCGTGTTCTGAATCGCTTCCAGGGACGCGCGGTGCTCCTCTCCCAGGCGTATGCGGATCGTATAGGGGTGGCCGTTAGAGATCAGCGGCGCGCTGGCTGGAATTCCATCCAGAATCGCGATGGCGTCTTCAGAAACTTCGCTGGGCGTGAATCCCATGCGCGCGGCGGCAACCGGATTGACCTGGAAGCTGGTCGCCGGACCGCTCAGCGTGTTGTCGATGCCGTTCTTGACATCGACTACGCCCTCGATCTTGCTGATGGCATTACCAACTCTGGGAGCCAGTTGCTCCAGCAGCGCCGGATCATTGGCGAAGAGCTTGATCTGGATCGGCTCGGGCGCATTGGACAGATCGCCGATCATGTCCTGCAGCACCTGGGTAAATTCAACGTCCAGCACCGGTTCCGTGGCCTTGATCTGCGCGCGCACATCGGCCATCACCTCGTCGATTCCACGGCTGCGTTTGGCCTTCAGCTTGACAGTGAAGTCGCCGTAGTTGACCTCAGTCACCGCCGCCAGTCCCAACTGCAGGCCGGTGCGGCGCGAGGTGACTTCGACCTCCGGCGTTGCGTGCAGAATGCGCTCCACATGCGCCAGAACCCGGCTGGTCTCGGTAAGCGAACTTCCCGCAGGCATGGTGTAGTCCAGAATGAAGCCGCCTTCATCCATCTCCGGCAGCAGGTCCGAACCCAGAGCCTGATAGCCCGCCCAAGTGCCGATCACAAGCAACAGGCAGGCGCCGCCCACCCATAACGGCTTGGCCAGCGACCATGCCAGGGCCCGGCTATGAACCTTGATGATGGCGGCCATCAGCTTCCCCGCCTTATGGTCGTGATACTCCGCGCCTTCGCGCCGTCTGCCCAAAAGCACAAGGCTCAGGCCCGGCGTCCAGGTCAGCGCCAGCACCAGCGAGGTCAGCAGCGCGGCGGTCATGGTGATGGCCAGCGCCCGGAAGAAGCTGCCCGTCACGCCGCTGACCACCACCAGCGGCAAAAAGACCACTACCGGCGTAATGGTCGAGCCGATCAGCGGCGTGGTGATTTCGCCCAGCGCCTTGCGCACCGCCTCGGTGCGATGCTCGCCCGCATCGCGATGCATCACGATGTTCTCCACCACCACGATGGCGTCGTCGATCACCAGCCCTATGGCCGCCGCCAGGCCCCCCAGCGTCATCAGGTTGAAGCTCTGGCCGATCAGCTTGAGCGCCAGCACCGTCACGGCAAGAGTAACGGGGATGACCATGCCCGCAATCAGAGAAGAGGTCCAGTCGTGCAGAAACAGAAACAGGATGATGCAGGCCAGTATCAGCCCGATAAAAATTGCGTCCCGTACGCTGGAGATGCTGTCGCGCACCATCTGCGACTGATCGTAAAACGGCTCGATCTTCACTCCGGCCGGCAGCTTGCGCTTCAGCTCGCCCATCTGCGCATTCACCGCATCGGCCACTGCCACCGTGTTGCTCGAGGGTTGGCGGGTAATATTCACCAGCACCGCCGGCTTGCCATTGGCAGTGACGGCCGTGTACACCGGCATGGTTGCCTGCTCCACCGTGGCCACGTCTCCCACGCGTACCGGAGCGCCGCCCGGCGTGGTTTTCACCACCAGATGCTTCAACTGCTCGGCGTCGTGAACCTGCGCGCCCACCAGCCCAAGAATCAACTGATGATTGGCCTCGTACAATCCCGGCGAGTCTACGATATTCGAGGCCTGGATGGCATTCAGCAGGTCGGGAATCGTCACGCCGGAGGCCTGCAACAACGCCGTGTTGGGAATGACATGAAACTCCGGCACCCTGTCGCCCTGTACGGTCACGGTGCTCACACCATCCACTCGATTCAGAGGCGGCTTCAGATCGTAGGTGGCTATCTCCCACAACTGCGTCAGCGGTACGGAGTCGGATGTAAGACTGTAGCCGAGAATCGGGAATGTAGCGAAGGACAGCCGGTTGGTCGTGATCTTGGCGCTGGCGGGGAGCGTCTTTTCCACTTTGCTCAACGCTGCGTCCACCAACTGCAGCGTCTTGAGCATATCCTGGCCCCAATCGAAGAAGAGGCTGATCTCCGCCGAACCGCGGCTGGTGGTTGAACGCACGGTCCTCAACCCCGGCACGATGTTTACCGCGTCCTCAATCGGCTTAGTGATGGTGACCTGCATCTGTTCGACCGGCATTACGCCGTTATCGACACCGATGACCACGCGTGGAAAATTTGTCTCCGGAAAAACCGAGGTTGGCACCTGGAAGGAAAGGTAGGCGCCGGCCAGCGTAAGAATCGCCACAAAGAAGAAGATGGTGCGCGTGGAGCGGACCAGCCAGAATGGCTTGTTGTCCGCCGCCGGGCCGGAGTGTTCGTTGGGCATCACTCCGCCCCCCCGCCTTTGCCGGAGCTCTTGTCACTGTCGGCTGCCGCGCCAACTTTCACCTTGACGCCCTCCTCCAGCCCATAAGCTCCCCCGGTGATCACCAGGTCGCTAGGGGCAAGGCCGCTCGTGATTTGCACGTTTTCTGTGTCCTCTAATGCCCAGAGTCACCGGCTTGCGATGAGCGGCGCCGTCTGCTCCAACCACCATGACCGACTTGCTTCCATCCTGCGCGGTCAAAATCGAACTGGCTGGGACCTGCAACGCATGCGCATCCGTTCTTCCTGTGATGGAAAGCTTCACCTGTGTCCCAACCTTGAGTTTTCCGGCCTTGTTGTCAATCTTCACCCACACTTCGACGGTTGTGCTGCCGGGATCGAGCGCCGGACTGATGAGCGCAACTCTGGCGGCCACCGGGCCGCTCAATCCCTTCACCGTCACCATTGCCTTGTCGCCCTCCTTCATCCGCTGAGCAAGGCTTTGCGCGATATGCGTCTTGGCCAGCAGGCTGGAGGTGTCCATAACCGTCAGCAGAGGAGCGCCCGCGGCTGCCGTCTCACCGGCAAACAATGTCCGGTCGGTCACCACGCCATTGATGGGGCTGCGAATCTCCGAATAGCTTACCTGTGCCGCCGCACCTTTGAATTTTCCCTCCGCCGAGGTCAATTGCCCCTGCGCCGCCTTCAGCGCTGCCTCGCGGCTCACGCTGCGCACCGACTCCAGATGCTTGGCCGCCGCGTTGTAGGCCGCCTGTGCCTGTACCAGCGCCGCTTGCGCCGTGTCCAGGTCGCGCCCCGGAATGGCTCCCTCCGCAAACAACTGCTTGCGGTTTTTCACGATGCTCAGATTCAGATCGAGATTGGCCTTGGTCTGCGCTACATCTGCTTCGGCCTTCTGAGTATCTTCCGGCACCTGGGCTTGCGTTGCCGTGGCAAAAGCCGCCTCCGCCGCCATGTAGGAGCCCTTGTTGTCCTGCGCCACCGCGGCAAGATCGCTGTTTTCCAGCGTGGCCAGCAGTTGGCCCTCTTTCACCCTCGATCCGCGCTGAACGTAGAACTTGCGCACTGGCGCGCTGATCTTGGGCACAATCGCCGCTTGCGCCAGCGGCGCCAGAACCGCGTCGGCGAGTATGTGCTCGGAAATCGCGCCTTGCTCGGGATACTCGGCCTGCACCGCCACCTGCGTCTCTGGCTCCGCCTCCTTCTTGCAGCCCGGCAACAGAATCATGGGCAGCGCCATCGCTCCCAATACAACCAAACTCGTCTTTAGACCCACCTGCCGCACAGCGTCTCCTTCGCACCGATGCACATCCATCCTCATGCTTGTACTCGACTCACATCTTTCCGGTGAGCGTCTCGAGTTCGGCCCACGCCGCCTGGTAGCGCACGCGTCCGTCCTCGCGCGCATTTTCCACGCTTACAAAGGCGGTTTGCGCATCCACCACCTCCAGCACCGCGGCTTCTCCGCTCGTATAGCGGAGCTTGGTCAAACGCAGGCTCTCCGCGGCCGTGGCCACGCTCGCATCCAGCGACGCCAGTTGATCCCGCGCCGCCACGGCCTCGGTCCAGGCCTCGTTCAGCCGCGCAATCAGATGTCTCTGGGTTGCTGTCAGCGCCACCTGCGCCGCCTTCCGCCGAATCTCGCTCTGCTTGACCTTGTGCTCTGTCGCCAGCCAGTCCCATACGGGAATATCCAGTGTCACGCTCGTCGAATAGCCCAGGTTGCGCAGGTGGTCGGGCCCGTTCACCGCAAACTGCGGAGCATCGATGCCATAGGTGTAATTCAGCCCCAGGTCCGGCAAATAAGCCGCCCGCGCCGCCAGCACATCCGCATTGCTCATGCGCACCGCCGCCAGCGCGCTCTTCAACTCCGGATTGTTTCTGCCCGCGGCCTCTTCCACCTCCGTACCGCGACGGAATCTGCGCCGTTCCATCCCCGGCCACAAGCGTATATGGCGTGCGCGGATCGGCAAACAGCAGCACGCCCAGCTCCAGCCGCGCCTTCTCCGCTTCAAGCTTCGCATCCGACAGATCGCGTTCCCGCTGCTGCTCCTGCAACTGCGCCTTGACGACGTCGGCATGTGCCGCCTCGCGAGCCTGCTCCCGCTTGCTGGTCAGCCCGAAAAACTCCTTGGCTTCCGCGTGAGCGCGTTCGGCAATTGCCTGCTTGTTCTCCGCCGCAATGCGCGCCATAGTAAAGGCTGGTGACGGCCGCCACCAGCCCGCGCCGCGCTATCTCCAGCTCTGCCGCGGCCCGCGCCGCCGCCGCATCCGCATGCCGCGCGGCCGCCAGCCGCCCCAGCCCCAGCGTCTCGTTCACCTCCGCCTGGCTGGAGTACTCCCGCATCGCATTGTTGGCGATAAACCGCGGAATCGTCTGTCCGCGATCGGTTTGCGTATAGAGTGCCTGGTTGTGGTAAGTGGCGCTGGGCAGAAGATTTCCCCGCGCAATCCAGCGCTCCTGCCCCGCCGCCTGGCTCTCGGCCAGTGATGCCGCATAAGCCGGCGCATTCACCTCGGCGCGCTTGATCGCCTCCTCCAGCGTGATAACGACCGGCTTGCTCTGGGCCGTCGAATCCTGTCCCGGTATATCCGGCTGAGACCTCGCCCGCGGTTTGACCAATGGCCGAAGCACAGGACGCAGCCGCAAGAATCAACAGGAAGTGCAAGCCGGCCAGAAGCCCAAACGCCGCCGTCTCTGGCTCGGTTCAATGTCACGCCGCATAGTCACACTTTAAAGCATACGATTGGTATGCTCATTTTATCGATGGGGCAAACAGAATATGTTCAAATACATGAGAAATGTACAATCTGGTTGACGCGAAATCGATATAGATCCGCAACATGGGAACTTATGATGTTGCCATGGAGACAACCACCATTGCCGGCGTTACGGTTTCCCGCATCGGCCTGGGCACCTGGGCCATCGGCGGCCTGGACTGGGGCGCGATTCCCGACGACGTCGCCATCGCCACCTGCCTCAGCGCACTCGAGCGCGGCATCAACCTCATCGACACCGCCCCCATCTACGGCCACGGCCGCGCGGAGGAGATCGTCGGCCAGAGCCATCCGCGCCCACGGCCGCCGCGAGGATTTCTTCATCGCCACCAAGTTCGGCCTCGACTGGAACGAGCACGGCGTCTTCGCCAACTCGACCGCGCTCGCCTGCGCCAGGAGCTGGAAGCCAGCCTGCGTCGCCTCGGCACAGACTACATCGACCTCTACCAGGTGCATTGGCCGGATACGCGCACGCCCATCGCCGAAACCGCCGCTGTGCTGGCCGAGTTTCAGCGCCAGGGCAAGGTGCGCGCCCTGGGCGTGAGCAACTTCAGCGTCGCGCAGATGGAGGAGTTCCGCGCAGTCGCGCCGCTCTGCTCCAACCAGCTGCCCTACAACCTTTTCGAGCGCGGCATCGAGTGCTGCGCGCACGGCGAGGGTTCCGCGCACGGTGAGAGTCTTTTGTCGTGGTGCAAGGAGCACAATATCGCCATCCTCACCTGGAGCACGCTCTGCCGTAGCCTGCTCGCCGGCCGTGTGCATCGCGGCATGAGCTTCGATGAAAAGGACATTCGCCGCGATGATCCCAAGTTCCAGGAGCCGCGCTTCTCCGCAATACATCACCGCCGTCGAGCGGCTGGCCGCCTTCGCCAAGGAGCACTACGGAAAATCGGTTCTGGAGTTGGCCGTCCGCTGGGTTCTCGACCGCCCCGGCGTCAGCGTCGCCCTTTGGGGAGCCAAGCGGCCCGAGCAGCTTGATGCTGTTACCGGCGTGATGGGCTGGAAGCTGGATGCAAGCGCCATGGCCGAGATCGACCGGATCGTGAGTGAATCCGTCACCGACCCGGTTGGGCCGGAATACCTGGCGCCGAAGGTGCGGGAGGGCTAAGAACCCAAAGGGAACTGCTCACCCTCCGTGTGTACTTTTCATAACCCGATCGCGCAGCCACAGCAGTTCATACGCCTATTCAGGATTAGGCAGGAGATGGCGCCCGCTTGCGCAGCATCGCTACACCAATGGCAATCATCCACACCGCCAGAGGAAAGCCGTTGGCGATGGCCTCGGCGCCCCAGCCGGCTGGGTTATAGAAGCCGAAGATATCCACATGATGCACAAACATCGTGGGGACGAAGGCCAGGCAGGCGAGTGCGCAGGCGTAGCCGACCCAGGCAGACCATCGTGGCAGAGCACCGCTGGCCAGGGTGACGTAGCTGAGGATGGCCATGAACAGCGCGATGAGCCAGAGGGCGACGGAGCCATACATGAGCAACGTGCTTTCCCACATGGCGCGGATGACAACGCCGTCGCCGGGAGTGTTGAGAGCGTCGATAGCGGTCGAGGCCTGAAGGGAGTCGGCTACAAAGGTCAGAGCCACGAAGACCAGCCCAACGCCGTAGAAGAGACTGGCAAGCCACTCATGTTGGGGATTGGTCTGCCGGATCAAATGTCGTACTCCAGCAAAGAAGATCATGATGAGCGTGAGGATGATGAGATCGAGGAAGACGCAGCACATGATGTTGGTGGCGTTGCGGGCAGAAAAATCGGCCAGCTTGTCCGACGCCGCCAGGCCGGGGAAGGGCGTGCGGACGAGATAGAAGGGGAACTCGAAGAAGAAGGTGGCGACGCAGGCCAGGGCGCTGATGCCGGCGATGCGGTAGATTTTCTGGTCGGTCATTGGGTCAATCCTTTCTTCGTCGATGAGGCAGTGTATGGATCAAGCGGGCGGATAGAAGAAGATCGCACCAATCATGGCCATGTTGCAAGCCGAGTGGGCAATCATAGCGGCATACAGGGAGCCGGTGCGCAGGCGGCAGAGGGTAAAGACAGCGCTGACGCCAGCCATGAGAAGTACCATGAGCGCGCCGGAGACAAAGCGCAGATGGAAACCCGCCGCATCGTGCCACAGGCCATGTACGTGCAGGTGGACGAGGCCGAAGGCAAGCCCGTTGACGACGGTCGCGACAGGAATATTCCAGCGGCAGTGCGAAGCTCTGCTGGAGGAGGCCGCGAAAGAGAATCTCCTCGCCGATGGGGGAGACAATCATGGCGGGGAGAACGATGGCGGCAAAAGCCGCGGCGAGAGGCATGGAGCGCGCAACTGGGCAATCTGGAATTCGTCGCGGATGCTGACGCACCAGTTGTCGGGCGAGGCGCCGTAAAGCGCCATTCCGGCGGCATAAACCGCAAATCCGGCGCAGGCCCCGGCCAAGGCGCTGAGGGCCAGGGCGGACGGGCTGTTGCCCTGCATGCGGAGGCCGATCTCCCGCCGTCCCTGCGCGGTGAGAACAATGAACGGCAAGCGCCCACATTGCCAGGAAATGAATCAGGAAGAGGATGCGCGCCCATGGCGGGCCAAAGACAGCGTAGAACCGCATGGCGGCCAGCAGCGCCAGCACCAGCAGCGAGAAGAACCAGGGGGCAACGGGGATTCCGCTCCATGGGGCACACAGAAAACTTGATTGACGCGGAGATTCAGCGTTCATGAAGATGGGTCCTATTCGTAGTTAAATGTAACTCATTGTCGTAATCATTGATACGGGCGGAATGCGCATCCGGTTCCTGAATTACGGGCCAGAACCAGAACACAGATGCGCGTTTCATATTCCCCTCCCATCCCCGGCCCGGCTCTGCGATACTGGTTTGTTATGCCCATCGATGACCTGCAACAAGCCGCCCAGAAGATTGCCGGATTCCTCGCCACCCTGAACAAGCTCGGCGGTCTGCGCCTCAAGTACCGCATCAGCGCCGGCAACGGGGCCGACGGCGGCGCGCAGGATGCCGGGAGCCAGTCTCCCGCCCTCTGCGTAGAGCTGGCCGGGCCGGACGTGCCGCTGGTCACCCAGCACAACGGCGAGCTGCTGCTGGCCCTGGAGACCATCGCCGCGCAGATTCTCCGTCTGGACCAGCGCGAGGGCGACCTGGTCAGCTTTGACGCCGCCAACTTCAAGGCGCTGCGCGCGGCGGAGCTGCGCCTGACCGCTGAAACCACAGCGGAAAAGGTGCTCCGCTCCGGCATCCCCTTACGCCTTTCCGCACATGAACAGCCGCGAGCGCCGTCTGCTGCACATGGCCTTCCGCGGCATCGAAGGCGTGGAGACGGCCAGCTCCGGCGAAGGCATGGAGCGCTTCCTCGCCGTCTATCCGGCGGGCAAAACCCACCTGCCCGTCGCCCCGCCCCTCAAGCCGCGCGGCTTTGGCGATCGCGGACGAAGCTCCGGAGATCGTGGCCGCCCCCGGCGTTAGCGCGGATTGAGTTTGTGAAATCCCAGGTCTTAGAGTCGAGACCGTGTGCGCCCGTCCTATTTGGCGCCACTCCGCGGCCATGCAACTATATTGAAACCATGAGAACCAAAACCCTTCTGCTTCTGCTCTTCCTTTCCGCCACTCTCTGCCCGGCGCAAAAACGCCTGGTGCTCATCGATCAGGACGGCGCCGGCCCCGGCGGCTCCGACCAGATGGCCATGCTGGCGCTGCTTCAAGCGCCCCAGGTCGAGGTGCTGGGCATCACCATGGTCACCGGCGACGCATGGCGCGACGAGGAGACGCTGCACACCCTGCGCATGCTGGAGTTGACCGGCCACGCCAACATTCCCGTGGCCCGCGGCGCGGTCTTTCCGCTGGTCCGCACGCAGGAAGAGACCCGCCTCTCCGCCGCGCTCAACGGCAAGGTCGAGTGGCTCGGCGCATGGGGCCAGAGCCTCTCCACCGAGCAGATCCCGGCGTTCCCGGCCCACCGGTAAAGCCCAACGCGCATGGGCCCTATGAGATTCCGCCCATGCCCGAAGGGCAGCCCACCATCAAGGCCATCGATGAAGACGCCGCCCACTTCCTCATCCGCCAGGTGCGCGCCCATCCTCATCAGGTGACCATCTACGCCGCTGGCCCGCTGACCAACATCGCTCTGGCCATCGCCATCGACCCGGAGTTTGCCTCGCTCACGCAGGGCATTGTGCTTATGGGCGGAAGCCTTACCCCGCACAGCGACGACCCGGAGTTCGCAAGCGACCCGCGCCATGAGTTCAACCTCTGGTTCGATCCCGAGGCCGCGCATATCGTCCTGCACGCCGACTGGCCCCGCATCGACGCCACCACCGTCGATGTCTCCATCAAGGCGCCCTTCACCCAGCAGATGCTCGACGAGATCTCCAAATCCAGCTCGCCCGCCGCGCGCTACATCGCCGCCTGGAGCCAGCGCCGCTACTATCTGTGGGACGAGCTGACCGCCTGCGCCTGGCTCGACCCCTCCATCATCACCCGCGAAAAGCTGCTCTACATGGATGTGGACCTGAGCCACGGACCCAGCTACGGCGACACCCTCACCTGGAGCGAAACGATGAAGCCCGCGACCGGCGTTCGTTTGGTTCACGCGCAGACAGACCTTGACCTCGCGCGCTTTCAGAAAATGTTCGTGGAGCTGATGACCGGAAAGCCGTGAGGAGATCGCGCAGAGGCGTGAAATCCAAACCAAGTGAAAAAAAGTATTTTCCGGCAAAAAAGGGGATTTTTCCGGCATTTTCCAACGATTTTCAGAGGCCAAATCTCACGATGTGGGATATTTTGGGGCTAAAAATTTTCCACAGACACTGATTCCAAAGGGGTTAGAAATAATCTACAAAGTTTTTAGGGAGATTTATACCCCCGGGGGGTATAGGGGGGGTAGGGGGTACCCTGACTTTTGGGAGAAGAAAAGGAGAAAAAGACCGGAAAAGAGACTAGGGAACAGGGAAAATAGAAAGAACACGACCTCTGGACCTTGTTCATGCTTTGATTATGCATAGAACGGGGAAATAATCTGCAAACTATTGCGGCACAGTAGACACTTCAATATGTATTATCTCCAGCCTCATTTCCTAATTGGCTCAGCTTCAACTGACGCGCCTCTGCCAGATTCACTCTGAACTTGTAACCATGCTTCTTTAGCAAACCAAGCAGTTCTGCACCATTTAATAGTGTGATGGGTTCATTATTTGCAAAAGCGTAAGCATCGCCCCCATACGTACTTGTTGTGACGAGAATTCCTCTTGATGCACCTTCTTTGCGAACAACCGCACACAAATCTCTCACAGAGCTAACATCGACAGTATTCGTATAACGCTTCGCCTGTATTACATATTTACCCCCATGAATGGGATCGGGATCAAACACAATTGCGTCAACTCCACGATCTCTGCTTGCTTGTGTGATTTTTACCTCTGTGCCACGACCAGAAAACTCTTTCTCGAACAGTTCTCGGATGAGGTGTTCGAAGTCCTGCCAATCCATTGAGGCAAGATTAGTGCTGCTGTCAATGTGGTTTAACACATCCTTAGCGTCAACAAATCGTGAATCATTTCTCTTCAAATTGAGCATAGGCTCAATCGGGACTATCTCGATTAGCTTCCCTGCCGACTTTCCATGAAGATGTTGAAACGCAGCAATTGGATCGACATTTCTTATGTTCAGTGTTGCTAACTGATAAAGTTCTGCCATCAAGGATGCAGTGTAAGCCTTTGTATCGAAACCCGTGGCTGGTTCAAGATAATTAACCCAACCATTCAAAACGAGAAGTTTGATAGTATTCGATACATCATTCCTTGCGATTTCGAATCCAATTCTCAAAAGAATCGCAGGGTGAACCTTCGGGATATATTCTCTTCGCTCAGATTGATTGAGAGGCTTCGCAGTTGGCCCACTCTTTAATTGAACGATTTTCGCTGGAGGTCTATGCACAACATCTGGCAGACCGACCTCAACAATCAGAATATGCTCCTCTTCATCGAAATCGATATCCCATAAGCAAGGAACTGAGCTGGGAAGAGTCAAACTCCCCAAGATACACCTAATTCGTTCAATAACAGCTTCTCTATCGCCTATCTTGAAACCATCTAACAGTGTTCTATATTTATCCGTCTCCTCAAGGCAGTCTTTTGAATATTGCTCAGAGTGCCTTCTAAACTTCTCTGTCTCTTCTCGCAATAGCATTTCGCTGTCATTACAGTAACGCTTCCATTTTTTATGCTCCTCAGTGTTCCATGAACTGATTTGATTGGTCAGATTGTCATATCTAGAAATAATCTCAAGGCGGTGTTCATTATACTTAACGACACTCATTCGTTCATCACGAAAGTACCGATCAACATCCTTGTTCCGAACTACTTCAGAATCAAATACGAATATTGCTTCTCCGATTGGTAGCGGCGATGCAATAAAGTCATGAAATTCGTCACATTTGTTTGTTGGAGCAATAGCCGGATAAGAGCAGTTCTGTGCAAGTATGGCCAACTCTATTTCTGACCATGGCACAGCATCAGGACAAAGGATTTCATCTATTTCTGCAATATTCATCTCTGTGCAATATTCACGTTGAGGGAAGAATCGTTGTTTGTGAAAAGTCTTTTTCTCCCAAATAGGACGTACAGGCGTCCATCCTATCTTTGCTCGCCGACTTTGAAAATCATCTCTTAAGCGCTTAATCACCCTATCCGCATTATCCAGATTATCTGGCAGGAGAACTCGGACATGAGAAGCAAGCGCAGCTTTATTCTTATCGAAATGTCGTGATTGCATTTCTGTAAATGTTCCAGAAATGCCATTATGAATCTCACTTAATGCTTTTAAAATAAAGCGGATCAGAGCGAAAAATACCCATCCTATTACGAACAGCACCACTAACGCGATTGCTAGAACCCATCTCATAAACATTTCCGGATCGAATTTCTGCGAAACTGTAGTAGCTCAAGGCGTCTCCGCAGTCGGCTATGGCAGGTCGCTGGGAACTGACAGACGAACAGTGGGAGTTGGTGGAGCACGTGCTGCGCCCGTCGCGGCGTGAGGATAATCGGGGTCGTCCGTGGCACGACACGCGCGCTGTGCTCAACGGTGTGCTTTGGATTTTGGGCAGTGGTGCGCAGTGGTGCGAACTGCCTGCCAGGTATCCTCCGTATCAGACCTGCCACCGGCGTTTTCAGCAATGGGTTCGCCAAGGCAAGCTGGTTCTGATGCTGCGTCTGTTGGCCCGGCAACTGCATGAGCGAGGTAAGCTTCATCTCGACGAGGCTTTTGTAGACGCTACCTTCGCGAGCACCAAAAAGGGGGCTTCGCCGTTGGCCCGACCCGGCGCGGCAAGGGCACCAAGATTGTCGCTATCGCCTCTGGTGACGGTCTTCCTCTCGCCGTATCTGTCGAAAGCGCTTCGCCTGCCGAGTGCCGGCTTGTGGAAGCTGTTTTGGCCGGATGCTTCCTTGACGAGCTGCCCGAAAGGTTGATTGGAGACAAGGCCTACGACTCAGACCCCCTCGATCAGCAATTGGCCGCGGAGTATGGCATCGAGATGATCTCGCCCAACCGGGCCAAGCGCAAACGGATAACGCAGGACCGACGCCCGCTGCGCCGCTATCGCCGTAGATGGAAGATCGAGAGGGTCTTTGCCTGGATGCAGAACTACCGCCGATTGGTCACACGATGGGAATACCACGTCGAAAACTTCCTTGGTTTCGTGCAGCTTGGATGCCTTCTCATGCTGCTCAGACATTTATGAGATGGCTTCTAGTTCTTCGGGCATGGATAATCCTAATATTACAACGCCACTATATATTTCCTCCACACAACATAATAGAGGAGAATTTCCATGCTATAGCTGAAAATTATGCAGCAAATACACTATCATTGCACTTTTTCTGGCGCAAGTATTGAAACTACAAAACTCATGCGAACAAATAGCGACCGCTGATCCCACCGCAGGTGGCGCAGGTGGTTACGCGTTCAACTGCTCCTGGAGCTTGTTCAGGGTGCGGTGCAGGTCCTTGTCGTCGCGGCGCTGCTCGTCGATCTTGGCGATGGAGTGCATCACCGTGGTGTGGTGCTTGTTGCCGAACTGGCGGCCGATCTCCGGCAAGCTGGCCTCGGTCATCTGCTTGGCCAGGTACATGGCGATCTGGCGCGGCACCACCACGTTGCGCGAGTTGTTCTTCTGCTTCAGGTCGGCGAGCCTCATGCCGAAGTTCTCGCTGACGGCGCGCTGAATGGACTCGATGGTGATCTTGCGCACCTGCATGTCGATGAACTGCTTGAGGCACTGCTGGGTGGAGGCCAGCGTGATCTCCATGTGGTTGAGCTGGCACCAGGCGATCAGCCGCGTCATGGCGCCCTCCAGCTCGCGCACGTTGGTGCGCACATTGGAGGCCACGAAGAGCGCCACGTCGGTGGGCAACTGCACCTGCTCGGACTCTGCCTTTTTTTGCAGGATGGCGACCTTGGTCTCCAGATCGGGCGGCTGAATGTCGGCGATCAGGCCCATCTCAAAGCGCGAGCGCAGCCGGTCCTCAATCTCCGCCAGCTCCTTGGGCGGACGGTCCGAGGCGATCACGATCTGCTTCATGCTCTCGTGCAGCGCGTTGAAGGTGTGGAAGAACTCCTCCTGGGTGCGCTCCTTCTGGGCGATGAACTGGATGTCGTCGATCAGCAGCACGTCCACCGAGCGGAAACGGTCGCGGAAGCTGGTCATGCGGTCGTTGCGCAGCGAGGTGATCATCTCGTTGGTGAACTTTTCCGCCGAGACGTAGCAGATGTTGGACGAGGGCTGGCGGCGCTTCACCTCGTGGCCGATGGCGTGCATCAGGTGGGTCTTGCCCATGCCCACGCCGCCATACAGGAAGAGCGGATTGTAGGCCTTGGAGGGCCGCTCGGCCACCGCCAGCGAGGCGGCGCGGGCAAACTGGTTGCCGTTGCCGATGACGAAGGCATCGAAGGTGTAGCGCGGGTTGAGCTGCGCCGCGGTGGACCAGTCGAAGCGCGCCTGCTCCGGGGTGCGCGGCGCCGGCGCCGTGGGCGCATGCGCGGGAAGCGGCGCAAAGCCGCCGTCCTTGCGCACCGGCGGAACCGAGGGGTCCTCCTCGGCGGTCACAAAACTGACGTCGTCCAGCTCCAGCCCCTGCTGCTCGATGGCTTCCTGAATCAGGTCGCCATACCGCTCTCCCAGGTTTTGAAACTGCGACGAGGGCACGCGCACGTACAGCGTGCGGTTGGCTACATGGCTGTACTGGGTGGGTTTCAGCCAGGTCTCGAAGGACTGGCGATTCACCTTCATCTCGAGAGCGGCGAGAATCTGGAGCCAGGGGTTGAGAGCCGTTGCCGGCGAAACTGCGTATGCCATCGTGCTGATCCTTGCTTGTGCCGCCTGGTGTTGCCAGGCCTGTTCATCCTTCGATCTTGGCGACAACGGCTTCCTCTTGGACGCAAGGCCTATGGGCCTTGCGTCCGATTGCCGCTGGTCGGCCCCTGCTTGAATTGAGGCCGGTATGATCTTCGGGCCGGTATGAAACTGTGTTCCGGGGATGTTGGGAAACTTTCTTGAACGGTCCCAAGAGTAGCACATTTGGGTGTCTTGCTTAATCAATCTTTCACAGAAGTTTTTATTGCTGTCTACATCAGTTGCACCATTGATGGTGAAACTCGCCGCATATGGTTACCAGAGTTTTTGCTGAATGACCCAGGAGTTGCGTTTCCGTGACGATTGAGAGCATTTTTTCAGCGATCGGATCTGCCGTGCGGGCATCCATTCGCCGCGTCTCGGTTTTTGTGGCCAAGGTTGACGCGCGCAAACTTGTCTCCTCGCCAGCTTCCCGCTGGATTCCTGGCCTAACCTGCGATACACTAAGTACTTGCCGTTAAGGCGAAGATTTTCTTCAGAAAACAGGAGCGCATTTTCATGCCCAAGCGCACATTTCAACCCAATCGCCGCAAACGCGTGAAGACACACGGCTTCCGCGCGCGCATGAAGACCAAGGCCGGCGCAGCCGTGCTCAGCCGCCGCCGCGCCACCGGCCGCAAACGCGTGTCCGTCAGCGCTGGCTTCCGCGACTAACCCTCGCCTCGTCACGTTTGCCTCGCCTTTGTTGCAGCCGGAATGTGGTTTACATTCCAGCACTGTTCCGGCCGAAACGTCTTCCGGCTTGCCATGACCACCCCTCTCCAGCCTGCTCAGCGCCAGTCCCTCGGCAATCTCTGGTTGGCGCGCGTCTGCGCAAGCACGCCGACTATCAGCGCGCCTATGCGGCCAGCCGCAAGCGCCAGTCCGCCTCCATGAGCTGGTTTCTGGCACCGCAGACCGCCAGCCGTCCCCCGAGGCTCCGCCGGCCCGCGCGTCGGCCTCACCGCCGGCAAGGTGCTGGGCAAGGCCCATGAGCGCAATCGCATCAAGCGCCGCATGAAAGAGGCCCTGCGCCGCCACCTGGATCTGCTGCCCCCCGGCTGCGACCTGATCCTCCATCCGCGGCGCACGGTGCTCACCATGGATTTCAAGAAACTTGAGGCGGAGATCGTGCGTATCCTTCAGCAGGCAAAGATCGAGGCCGCCCGTAATGCACAGCCGGCAATCCTGCAGGAGCCGCCAGTTACCAGCCGCAGATGTCATGACCCGCATCTTGCTCGCCTTGCTCGCCTTCTATCGCCGCTGGCTCTCCCCGGCGATCCATTCGCTCTCGCCCGGCCACGGCTGCAAGTTTCTGCCCACCTGCTCGGAGTACGCCTCCGTCGCCATCGCCACCCATGGACCCCTGCGCGGCGCGGCCCTGGCTCTCTGGAGGCTGCTGCGCTGCCATCCCTTCACCCGCGGCGGTCTTGATCCCGTGCCCCCGGCGCCGATTTCACGCCATTTTCCCCACAAACCATTACCATAGAAAGAGCGGCAGCCTGACAGCGAGCGCCCACGCCTTTAACACGAATAGGAAGTATACCTTGGCAGAATTCAGCAATCCTAATCTTCAAGCGCCGGGCGGAGGCGGCGGCAGCGGCGGCGATATGCGCGGCCTGATGGCGATCACCCTCCTGGCTCTGGTTGTCCTCCTTGGTTTCCACTACTTTTCCAAGCCCAGGCAGCCGGCCACTCCCGCGCCCGCCGCACCAAACCAGGCTCAGACGCAGAACCAGCCGCAGCCGGCGCAACCGGCCGCCGCTCCGTGCCCATGTCCGCACAGGCGCAGCCGGCAGTGGGCAGGCGCACGCGCCGTCAGTTGCCACTCCAGTCATCGCCGCCTCCACGGTGGACGAAGACAACGGTGGAGAACGAGAATCTGAAGATCGTCTTCACCAACCAGGGCGCGCAGGTCGAGCACTGGATTCTGAAGGGCAGCCAGTACAAGGACCACCCCGGCGCGGGCGGCCAGCAGCTTGATCTGGTCAATCCCAAAACCGCCGCCTTCGGTCTGCCGCTCTCGCTCTACACCTATGAGCCGGAGCTGACCAAGCAGTTGAACGCAGGCCCTCTACCAGGTCTCCGTCTCCGGCGACGGCCTCGTCCGACGGGCATGCTCAAGGCTCCGGGCTCGGTCACCTTCCACTACGCCGCCAACGGCCTGGACGTGGTGAAGACCTTCCGCTTCGATGCGAGCTACGTGGTGACGGCCGAGGTCGAGGTGAAGCGCAACGGCGCGCCGGTGCGCGCCCTGCTGGCCTGGCCCGCCGGACTCGGCGACCAGACCGAAGCCATGCACTTCGCCAACGGAAAGTTTGCCTGGTCACTGAACGGCAAGGACGACTCGACCGACGCCAAGAAAGTCAGCGGCAGCGCCACGCTCGATCAGCCCTTCGACTATGCGGCCGTCACCGACCTTTACTTTGCCGCCGCCTTCCTGCCCGACGCGCCCGCGCGCACCACCGTGGTCACGCTGCACAACGCCATCGAACTGCCCAGCGACCCGAGCGACCCCAACAGCCAGAAGAAGCCCGCCGACGTGATCGGCCTGGCCGTGGGCGACACCAGCGGCTCGACCCGCGTGCGCCTCTTCGCCGGCCCGAAAGAAACCGACCTGCTCAAGTCCATCCACTCGACCGGCGCCGACGGCAAGCCCACCGGGCCCACGCTTGAGCCGCTCATCCAGTTCGGCTGGCTCACCATCATCGCCAAGCCCCTCTACCTGGCCCTGCGCTACCTGCACGGCCTGATGGGTCCCGGCGTGTACAACTGGGGCTGGGCCATCATCATCGTCACCGCCATCTTCAACCTCCTCATGCTGCCCACCCGCTTCATGATGATGAAGTCCTCGCTGAAGATGATGCGCATCCAGCCCAAGGTCGAGGCCATCAAGAAGCGCTACAAGCATCTCAAGGCCACCGACCCCAAGCGGGCCGAGATGAACACCGAGATGATGGCGCTCTACAAGGCCGAGGGCGTCAACATGTACGGCAGTTGCCTGCCCATGCTCTTCCAGATGCCGTTGTTCTTCGCCTACTATCGCGTCCTGCTCAACGCCGTCGAGCTGCGCCAGGCCCACTGGTTCTGGCTCACCGACCTCTCCGCGCCGGACCCCATGTACATCCTGCCCATCCTCATCATCGTCACCATGTTTCGTGGTCCAGCTACATCACCCCCTCGCCGGGCATGGACCCCGCGCAGCGCAAGATGATGGCCATCATGATGCCGGCCATCTTCGGCTTCTCCATGCTGCACTTCGCCTCCGGCCTGGCCCTCTACTGGGGCACCGGCAACGTCATCAACCTGGCCATCCAGCTGGGCGTCAATCAATCCAGCATCGGCAAGGAGATGCACGAGATCGCCGCCCGCACGCGCCGCCAAAAAAACCGGCGTCAACCCCAAGACCACCCAGGGCAAGCGGTAACATCCTCACCGCGCAACAAAAGCCCCGTTCAAGTTCAGCTTGAGCGGGGCTTCTATCGCAGATAAATGATGGGCAAACTCTCTAACTCCAGTCATGGTCTTGCGCCGCGGTGAACTGCTTTAATGGTGAATAAGGAAATTAATGCGGACGGCAATCATTGGCGGCGGAATCGCGGGGCTGGCGGCGGCCTATGAGCTGGAGCAGGCGCGCCGGGCGGGCAAAGAGATCGAGTACACGCTCTTTGAGTCGCGCGACCGGCTGGGCGGTTCCTTGAGTTCGGAAGTGGTGGACGGCGCGGTGCTGGAGCGCGGTCCGGATTCTTTTTTGACCGAGAAGCCGGCGGCTGCCGAGCTCTGCCGCGAGCTGGGCCTGGGCGCCGAGCTGACCCCTTCGAACGACGCTGACCGCAAGACCTATATCGTCGTTCGCAACCGTCTCGTTCCTTTGCCCGACGGCCTGATGTTCCTGATCCCCACCAAGCTGATTCCCACCGCGCTGACCCGCCTCTTCAGCCTGCCGACCAAGATTCGCATGGGACTCGAGCTGCTGCTCCCGCCGCGGCCTACCGGGCTACCAGACGAATCGGTGGCCGCGCTCGTCGAGCGACACTTTGGCCGCGAGGCCGTCGACCGGCTGGCCGATCCGCTGTTGAGCGGAATCTTTGGCGGCGACTCCGCGCAACTGAGCGCCCGCACCGTGCTGCCGCGCCTGGTGGAGATGGAAGAGGAATACGGCTCGCTCACCCGCGGCATGCTGGCCGCACACCGCAAGATGCGCGCCAAGATCAAAGAGGCCGCGAGGGCTTCGCGCCCTGCGTATGTTACCGTTAGTACGTCTGGCGGTTCACGCTCGATCTTCACCGCAATGCGCGGCGGCATGAACCAGTTGGTCGACGCCCTGGCCGCGCGGCTTGACCCGGCCTCCGTCCGCCTCTCCACGCCGGTCACCGGCCTCGAAAAATCAGCCGATGGATGGAAGATCCTAGCTGCCGGCAAGACCGAATTCTACGACGCGGTCATCCTGGCCTCGCCCGCTTGGGCAGCCGGTGAGCTGCTGGGCAGGATCGATCCGCAATTGGCCGGGGAGTTGCGCGCCATTCCTTACTCCTCGTCGATCACCGTCAATCTCATCTACGACGAGGCCCAACTAGGCCGCCTGCCCGACGGATTCGGCTTCCTGGTTCCCGTTGTCGAAGGCCGCTCCATGCTGGCCTGCACCTTTGTCCACCGCAAATTTCTGGGGCGCACGCCGCCGGGCAAGGTGGTACTGCGCGCATTTCTGGGCGGGATGAAGAACGAGGCCCTGATCGCCGTGCCGGATGCCGAGTTGCTGGCCACCGTGCGCCGCGAACTGAGCGAGATTCTCGGCGAAAAGATTCTGCCGCCAGCCGCCGAGCCGCTGCACGCGCAGGTCACGCGCTGGCCGCGGGCCATGGCCCAGTACGCCGTTGGCCACCAGGAGCGCATGGAGCGCATTACCGCCCGCGTCGCCGCACTGCCAGGATTGCAGCTGGCCGGCAACGCTTATGACGGCATCGGCATCCCCGACTGCATCCGCCTGGGACGGAAGGCGGCGAGAGAGCTCCTAGCGAGTTAGCAAGCTTCATTTGTTTCCCACCCATTCCGCAAAAATACGCGGAATGGATGGGGCACGGGAAATTAACAAGCTACCAACTGTTATCTAAGCACCACCGGCAAAATCAGCGCGCTGGGATGCGCGGCGTCGTGCAGGATGGTGTTGGTCGCCTTCACAAAGATCAGCGCTCGTGCTCGCGGGCTTGCCGGTGTTCAGATTGCGGTCAAAGCGCGGGAAGTTGCTGCTGCTCACTTCCAGGCGGATTCGGTGGCCCTTCAGGAAGACATTGCTCGTGGACCACAGGTCGATCTTGTACTCGTAGACCTTGCCGGGAACGATGGGCTTGGCCGCAGTCGTCGATTCGCGATAACTCGCGCGCAAAATTCCTTCGGTAAGATTCTGCGCAAATCCATTGGGCCACACATCGACTAACTTGGCGGTAAAGTCCGTGTCCACAGCCGAAGAGCTGGCAAATAAGTCGAGAGTGACAGGGCCGGTAACTTCAAGGTCCTGCTCGAGCGGCGGCGTGGAGTAGACCAGCACATCCGGGCGGCTTTCAACTTCCTTCTGGTCGCGCGGTCCGGGAGCAAGGTGCATCGGATCGCAGCAGAGCGGTCCGCCGACGGTGGGAACGGGGTTGGCGGGATCGTAGACAAATTGATCGGCTGTTTCGTTTGCCGCAACGGTGGCGGAAAGCACGCCGTCTGCCGGAGGCGCTGTTGGCCTTGCCTGCCGATTGCAGGAAGTAGCGCGTCTCTTTCGCCCGCTCCAGCGGCCAGGCCTCCTCGTCGCGCCACTTGTTCTCGCCCATCACGAAGATTTTCACCGGCTTGCCGTTGGCGAATTGATTCTGCTTGCCCAGGAAGAGATAGTCGTACCAATCGAGCGTAATCTCGTTCTCGTCAAAGGTAGCGTCGGGGCCGAAATCGACCTCGCCGATCTTGCGGCCCCAGCCGGAGTGGCCGCCGATGGCGACCATCAAGCTGCTGGCCGTTGCGGGCCGCCTCCGTGCCGGCGTGGGCCTTCATGCCCATGTAATTGCGCAGCGAGCCGCCCTGAAAGATGTCGTACCAGGCGGCGATGGTCAGCGCGGGAACCTGAATTTTGGCGTAGTTCTCTTCGATGGACCATTGCTTCCAGTAACTGTCATAGGTGGGATGATCGAGCCAATCGTGAAAGTAGGGCGCCAGCGTGCGCGTCAGGCCCGCGCCGTCCGGAGCGGCCTTGAGGTTGAAGACCGGAAACTTGCTCAGCGGCAGAACCGTGCCGCCGATCACGGCATTCGCCGCCTTCCGAATCTGACGGCTGTAGGTGTCCTGCGGCGAGCCCCGAGGTCCAGGATTCGTTGAACCACTGCTCGAATGCGCCGCCCTGGTAGGTCCAGTTCTCGTGATAGTTCGAGGCCGTGACAACGGGGCAGATTCCCGCCAGATGCGGCGGATGGCTGATGGCCGCCAGCATCTGCGTCGCGCCCACGTACGAGCCGCTGAACATGCCCACCTTGCCGTTGGAGTGGGGCAGCGCAGCCGCCCACTCGACGGCGTCATAGCCGTCCTCGATCTCGTGCTTGAAGGGATACCACTCGCCCTCGGAGGTAAACCGTCCGCGCACATCCTGCGCCACCACCATGTAGCCGCGCGCGGCGGCCTTGCGCGCAAAGACAGCGGTGTTGTCCTTGTTGTAGGGAGTGCGCGTGCAGCAGGACGGATAACGGCCCGTCCCCAGCCGGCCGGTAGATGTCGGCGCGCAGCGTCACGCCATCGCGCGTCTGCATCGCCACATTGCGCTCAACAACGATGCCGGCGCGGTTTGTCCCTTGACCGGAATGCACGGCAGCAGGGTTACAGCAAGCGCAAGCAGGCAAAGATTCTTTTTCAGCATGAAATTCCCCCAGGGGCGAAAGCCGACTTCATTTTAACGGTTGGGCCTCAGGTGAAGGTTTTTATGCCTGTAAAAAATGACATACATTTCTCCCGATCTCAGCCCAAATAAAACCGGTTGGCTTTTGATTACTGCTGAACCGGTGAAGTTGCATAAACTTATCCCGTAGATTTGCGCGCGATGGAGTAAAAGCAATTGCAAGGCGGGAATCAGCAATATCTAGATAATGGTTCTAGCGATCGCGTGTAAGGGCAGTATTTTGTCGACACCGCCTAGTTTGATGGCTTCTTTAGGCATACCGAAGACCACGCAGGTAGCTTCGTCCTGGGCGATAGTTACCGCGCCGGCCTGCTTCATCTCAAGCATTCCACGAGCGCCATCGTCTCCCATACCGGTCATCAGGATACCCACTGTGTTCCGCCCGGCATAACGAGCCGCGGAGCGGAATAGCACATCGACCGATGGCCGGTGGCGGCAAACCAGCGGCCCGTCTTTAATCTCCACGTAGTAGCGCGCCCCGCTGCGCTTGAGCAGCATGTGATGATTTCCCGGAGCGATCAGGGCGCGCCCACGAATGATCGTGTCGTTGGTCTCGGCCTCCTTCACGGTAATAGCGCACAGGCCGTCAAGCCGTTGCGCGAAGGCGCGCGTGAACAACTCCGGCATGTGTTGCACGATCACAATGCCGGGCGTATCGGCGGGCAGCGCCTCGAGCACGGTCTTCAACGCCTCCGTGCCGCCGGTCGAAGCGCCGATGGCCACCACCTTTTCCGTGGTCTCGTCCATGGCGTGGGTGGCCTGCGAGAGAATGCAGTCGGCATTGCGCTTGGGCTCGACTGTCTGGCTGGGCCTCAGGACGTGCAGCCTGGCCTGAGCCGCGGCCTTGACCGCGGTGCAGATTTCGATTTGCGATTCTTCAAGAAACTGCTTGGTGCCCATGCGCGGCTTGGTGATGATTTCCACCGCGCCGTATTCCAGCGCCCGGAATGTGCTCTGCGCTCCTTCTTCGGCCAGGCTCGAACAGATCACTACCGGGATCGGATGCTGGCTCATGAGCTTTTTCAGGAATGTGAGCCCGTCCATGCGCGGCATCTCGATGTCCAGCGTGATTACGTCCGGGACCTGCTCGGCAATCCGCTCAGCCGCCACAAAGGGATCGCCGGCCGTCGCAATCACTTCAATCTCGGGATCGGACTCAAGCACATCGCGCAGCGTCTGACGAACCACGGCAGAGTCGTCCACGATCAATACGCGGATTTTCGGTGTACTCATAAGCCGAACCTCGTTGCTCTCATTCCCAGTACGCCTGTCCTCAGCGACCTAACTGTTTTGCCATGCGAATCCTTGTTCATGCGTGCCGCTTGAGCAGCACTTCCCCGGTCTTTGTATTGAAGTAAATGTTGACGCCGCGTTTACCACCCAGGGAAGAAGCCGAAACGGCAAAGCCTTCCTCCTCCAGCACCTTCATGGCGACCTCGCAATTCAGCCTGCCTACCGTGGGCCGCGCCGCATCATTGATCATCAACAACACATCACCGCCTCCGAAGATCTTCACCTCCACCTCGTCGCGCAGCGCGCCGAGTGAATCGAACTGCCGGGCCAGATCGCGAATCGCGAAATCCACGTAACGGCGCCCGGCGGAGCGGCCCAACGTGGCGGCCTGTTTAACCGGGAAACGCGGCAGCATGGGATGGCAGAGCGCGCCCAAACCCAGCCGTGGAACCCGGAATGCAATGCCCACACAGGAACCCAGCAGGGTCTGCAGAATTGCCGGCTCTCTGACCAGGCGCGATTCCCCCGGCTGCAAATACACTACGGGCAATTCCTCCTCAAGCTCTGCCATTGTTCCTCCGGTAAAGCGCCGGGGCCACCGGCGTCAGCGGCAGATTCATATCGTGCAGGGTCTCGGCGTGGCCCACGAACATATACCCGCCCGGATGCAGGCAGTTGGACAGCTTCAGCAGAATGCGCTCCTGCGTGGGCCGGTCGAAGTAGATGATCACGTTGCGGCAGAATACGGCGTCCATCTTTTCCGTAACGCCTAAATCGGCATCCATGAAATTCAGACGGCGAAATTCAATGCTTTTCCGCAACTCAGGCACCACCCGCACGTGCTCGGAACCGCGATCGCGGCTGCGCATGAAGTACTTTTGTCTGAGCAGGGGCGCCACAGGGGCTACAACGGCGTTGGTATACACGCCCATCTCTGCTTTGTCCAATACGATGTTGGAGATGTCGCTGGCCAGGATGCGAAAGCGAAAACCGGGATGGGCGAGCGCGTACTCGCTCAGCACGATGGCCATCGTATACGGCTCCTCGCCGGTGGAACAGCCCGCGCTCCAGATCAGGAACGGCCGCCCGCCGTTGCGCTCCGTCCACTCCGGCAGCGCATGATCGGCCAGATAATTGAAATGCTTGGGCTCGCGAAAAAAGTCGGTCTTGTTAGTCGTAACTACGTCGATCAGGTGGGTGATCTCATCCTTGAGCCCCTCATGACCGAAGAGATAATCGCAGTACTCGCTGTAAGAGTGCAGGTTGAGAATCTTCAGGCGCCGCTTGATGCGCACCTCGAGCATGGTCTTTCTTTCCGTGCCCAGGTGAATGCCCGCCTCGTCATAAATCAGGCCGCAGAGCCGCGCATAATCTCTTCCGGAAATCGTTTCGTCATGAACACTCATGGTGTGAATGGGGCGGGTTACCCCGCCCCATTCCCTCCTTATGCGGCCACTTCCGCAAGCTGCTTGTCCAGAACTGGCTGTTTTTCGACAGGCTTCTTGACGGCTTCGTGCTTAACGGCTTCCTGCTTGACCGCCTCCTGCTTGACCGCTTCATGCTTGATAACTTCCTGTGCCTGTCCACGAACCGCTATAAGCTCCTCCGAGGAGAAGACGCGATCGATGTCCAGGATGATGATGAACTGCGTGTCGCGCTTCCCCATCCCCTTGATGAAGTCGGTCTTAATCTGGGTTCCGATGCGCGGCGCCGGTTGAATCTGATTCGGCTCCAGGTCGATTACCTCCTCGACCGAATCGGTAAGCGCGCCGATGATGGTCGATTCGTTTTCAAGCAACACCTCGACGACAACAATGCAGGTGTTGCGCGTGTTCTCGGTCTTCGACATCTCAAAGCACAGCCTGAGATCGACGACCGGGACCACGCTGCCCCGCAGGTTGATTACCCCGGCCATGAACTCCGGCGTGCGGGGGATTTCCGTGATGGTGGTCAGGTCGAGCACCTCTCTTACCTTCGCCACATCGGTGGCGAAGATCTCGTTGCCGAGCTTGAAGGTGAGGTACTGACGAGTCTCCGTGATTTCGCTGACACTCATACTGCATCTCCTCTCTCATTCAGTACTCAGTAACGCTCGAACTCGCCGTCCAGCTCGTCGTGTTTATCTTTGAGGCGGAGATTGACACCGCCCCCGGATTTGGCGCTTGAGCCGGCCGCGTGGCCGGCAGGGTGGGCGCCTGATTTTGCCGCTTTGGCCGGCGCGGCCTGCGACGGCCGGGCGGCCTTGGAACTGGCGGCCTTCCGTCCCCCTCCGCCTTCGTCTCCGGTGTGGAAGAAGCCCAGCGCGCTCATCAGCTGATCGGACTGGCCGGTCAGCTCCTCAGTCGTTGATGCCATCTCCTCGGAGGCGGAGGCATTCTGTTGAATGACCTGCTCCAGCTGTTGCAGCGCCTTGTTGATCTGCTCGGCGCCGGTGTCCTGCTCCTTGCTAGCCGCGCTGATCTCCTGCACCAGCTCCGCGGTGCGCTGAATATCGGGCACCAGTTTGTCCAGCATCTCGCCGGATTTCTCTGAAACCCTCAGCGTGTTTGCCGAGAGCTGGTTGATCTCCGCCGCCGCCTTCTGGCTGCGCTCGGCGAGCTTCCTCACCTCGGCCGCCACCACCGCGAAGCCCTTGCCATGCTCGCCGGCGCGCGCCGCTTCAATGGCCGCGTTGAGCGCCAACAGGTTGGTCTGGCGGGCAATCTCCTCGATGATCGAGATCTTGTTGGCGATCTCCTTCATCGCGGATACGGCCTCCAGAACCGATCTGCCGCTCTCCTGCGCGTCCTTGGCGCTCTTGTTGGCGATCTTGTCGGTCTGCGATGCGTTGTCGGCGTTCTGCTTGATGTTGGAGACCATCTCCTCCATCGAGGAAGAAGCCTCCTCGGCCGCCGCCGCCTGCGCGCTGGCGCCCTTCGACACCTGGATCGACGCCGTCGAGATGGACTGGCTGGCAGCCGCCACCTCTCCGGCAATCCCCCGGATATCGGAGACCGTCCGCGTCAGCCCGGCCACCATCGCCGCCAGCGCCTGCATCAGCTTGTCCTGCGCGAGAGCGCTCACGCAGCTCCACCGTCAGGTTGCCGTTGGCCACCTCCTCGGCCGCCGCGGTGATGTCGTTCATGGCCACGACCAGCATGTTCAGGTTGTTCTTGATGGTGTTGAAGTCGCCGTTGTAGGTGTCGGTGATCTGCGAGGGCACATCGCCCTTGGAGATCATGTCCACATAGCGTGCGGCCACGTTGAGCGGGCCGATCACCGCGTCCAGGCATATCGTTCACGCCTTGCACGATCTTGCGGTAGTCGCCCTGGTGCTTGCTGGCGTCGGCGCGGGTGGCCAGCTTGCCTTCAACCGCGGCCTTCGCCAGCATGCCGGCGTCCGCCACCAGCGCGTTGACCGCGTCGATGCAGGTGTTGAGGTTGTTCTTGAGAACGTTGAAGTCGCCGTTGTAGGTGTCGGTGATCTTGGCGGGAATATCGCCCCGGCTGATCCGGTCCACGTAGTTGGCCGCAACGTTCAACGGGCCGATGACCGCGTCCAGGCAATCGTCCACGCCTTGCACGATCTTGCGGTAGTCGCCCTGGTGCTTGCAGGCGTCGGCGCGTGTGGCCAGCTTGCCTTCCACCGCGGCCTTGGCCAGCAGGCCGGCATCCGCCACCAGCGCGTTGACCGCGTCGATGCAGGTGTTGAGGTTGTTCTTGAGGATGTTGAAGTCGCCGTTGTAGGTGTCGGTGATCTTGGCGGGAATATCGCCCCTGGCGATGCGGTCCACGTAGTTGGCCGCCACGTTCAACGGGCCGATCACCGCGTCCAGGCAATCGTCCACGCCTTGCACGATCTTGCGGTAGTCGCCCTGGTGCTTGCTGGCGTCGGCGCGCGTGGCCAGCTTGCCTTCCACCGCGGCCTTCGCCAGCAGTCCGGCGTCGGCCACCAGCGCGTTGACGGCATCGATGCAGGTGTTGAGGTTGTTTTTGATGGTACGTTGAAGTCGCCGTTGTAGGTGTCGGTGATCTTGGCCGGAATGTCGCCCTTGGCTGATGCGGTCCACGTAATTGGCGGCCACGTTCAACGGCCCGATCACCGCGTCCAGGCATATCGTTCACGCCTTGCACGATCTTGCGATAGTCGCCCTGGTGCTTGGTGGCGTCGGCGCGGGTGGCCAGCTTGCCTTCAACCGCCGCCTTCGACAGCAGGCCGGCGTCGGCAACCAGCGCGTTGACGGCGTCGATGCAGGTGTTCAGGTTGTTCTTGAGGACATTGAAGTCGCCGTTGTAGGTGTCGGTGATCTTGGCGGGAATGTCGCCCTTGGCTGATCCGGTCCACATAGTTGGCGGCTACGTTGAGCGGAGCAATCACGGCATCCAGAATGGCGTTGACGCCGCGCACGATCTCGGCATAGGCGCCCTTGAACTGATCGTGCTTGCCGCGCTCGGAGAGTTGCCCTCCCTTGGCGGCTTCGGTCAGCCGCGCCAGTTCCTTCTGCAAGCTCTGCACCACGGTGGCCACATTGTTGACGGCGACCTTCATCTTTTCGTGGTCGCCCTTGTAGGTCTGCGGCGATCAGCTCGTCGATCTTGCCATTGGAGATCTGCGCCAGAATGCGGTTGCCTTCGCCGATGGGCAGCAGAATCGCGTCCAGCATGGTGTTGACGCCGCGCACGATCTCGGCGTACGCGCCCTGGAACTGTTCCGGCTTGCCGCGATCGGAGAGCTGCCCTTCTTTGGAGGCATCGATCAGCCGCGCCATTTCCTTTTGCAGCCCTTGCGTCACCATGGCCACGTTGTTGACCGCGACCTTCATCTTCTCGTGGTCGCCCTTGTAGGTCTGTGTGATCAGCTCATCGATCTTGCCGCTCGAAATCTGCGCCAGAACGCGGTTGCCTTCGCCGATGGGCAGAAGAATCGCGTCCAGCATCTCGTTGACGCCCTGAATGATCTCGCGATGTGTACCGTTGAACAGGGTTGCCTTGCCGCGCTCGGAGAGACGGCCCTCTTTGGAGGCGTCCACCAGGCGCATGATCTCCTGCAACACAAGCATCGAGTCGTCGTCTTCGACCTGATGCGCTTTGGGACTCACGCGTTCGCGGACTCCATGTCCGTTTCCGCCGTTTCCGTTCCCGGCGCCACGCGGCTTCCGGGCTTCGCTTACCTCTTCATTGACCAATGTTGGCATGAATTTCGCCCCTCCCTTTCGCTGGAATTCGTTCTCTCCGGAATCCGTGGCCTTCTTGCCCGTTGATGCGTTCGCCCCTGGGCCGGGAACCGGAAAAACACAAAACACAGCAGTTTGAATCGTTATTTGACGGGCGCTGGCGCTAGATCCAGCACCGACGATGCCTTAAATAGCTCTTTGCGGCGCGGCACTCCTTCCCCGGAGGCTCTGCTTGACAGCCGCCGCAATCGCGGCCACGGAAGGCCCCGCGCGCGTTCCGTGCGCGATGGCGCGCACCGCGTCCTGCGCCACCCGCTCCGGATCCAGAATCAGCGCTACCGTTCCGTCGCCCAGAATTGTTGCCCCGCTGACCACCTTCACGTGCCGGTAGAAGCGGCCCAGGTTCTTGATCACCGTCTGGCAGTTGCCCAGCACCCGGTCCACCACAAAGCCGTAGCGCCCGCCCTCGGTGGAGACGATCATGATCTGCTCGATCTCCGGGCGCG
>CAWJRQ010000012.1:0-52269 GCA_963845345.1 uncultured Acidobacteriaceae bacterium | reverse complement strand
GCTTTTTGGCCTTCGCGCTCGCAGCAGATTGCCGCAGCGATGCGGGTAAGCGGGAGACGGGCGGGAGCCTGACCCTTTTTTCGCGGCGGAGCGGGCGGCTCAGCCTCCTCGTAGCGCTCGATGACCACGGCGGAGGCGTAGGGAACCTCTTCGCCGGTCTCGGCCAGGATGCGCTCGCGAATCAACTCGGCGACCATGAAGCGCTGCGGCTGGTCGGTGTACTGGTCCTTGGGGTAATAACGCTCGCCGGTGGGCAGGACCTCGACAATCTTGCGGAGGAGAAGATCGAGACCGTCGCGCTTGCGGGCGCTTACGGGAATGACCTGGGCGAATCGTAGTGGCGGGTGAGCGAGTCGATGAGCGGGAGCAGACGGTCCTTCGGGACGAGATCGATCTTGGTGAGCACAAGGAAGACCGGGCAGTCGAGTTTGCGGATGAGGCCGAAGAGGAATTCGTCCTCGCTGGACCAATTGGCGCGGGCGCGTTTGGGAGTGGGGGCTGGGACTTTGGAATCCCAGGTCCCCAAATGCGAGGGACCTGGGGCACCCGCAGTTTCTGGATTCGATGCTACTCCGAGTTGGACGCGGCGCGTTGCGTCCATGAGGACCAGGACGAGGTCGCGGGTTTCGAGGGCTTCGTAGACCTCCTGCAACATGCGGCGGTCGAGATGCGAGCCGGGCTTGTGGACGCCGGGAGTATCGACAAAGACGATCTGCGCAGCCGGATGCACGCCCTTGCGCGCAGGAACCTCGACGACTCCGGCGACGCGGTTACGGGTGGTTTGCGGCTTGGGGGAGACGATGGCGACTTTTTCGCCGGTGAGGGCGTTGAGCAGCGTGCTTTTGCCGACGTTGGGCCGGCCGAGTATGGCGACGAATCCGGATTTCAAAGGGGAGCGCTCCTGAGTTCTATTATCGCGGATGAACTGATTGAACGTTGTACAATCTGCTCATGATTTGCGAAGGTACGACCGAACGCCTGATTCTGCGCCCGCTGGAGATGGCCGATGCGGAGCAGATTCAGGAGCTGTTTCCGCACTGGGAGATCGTGCGCTATCTGCTGAATCGCGTGCCATGGCCTTATCCGCCTGACGGCGCTCTCCATTATTGCCGGGATATTGCGCTGCCCGCAGATGGAGCGCGGAGAGGCGTGGCATTGGACGCTGCGTTTGCGCAGCACACCGTCGCAGATGATCGGGCTCGTCAGCCTGGTCAAGGGCGACGAAGACAATCGCGGCTTTTGGCTGGGCGCGCCGTGGCAGGGAAAAGGACTGATGAGCGAGGCCTGTGTGTGGGCCAATGATTATTGGTTTGAAACGCTCGGCTTCCCCGTGCTGCGCGTGGCCAAAGCGGTTGGTAATACTGCTTCTCGGCGCATCTCTGAGAAACAGGGGATGCGATTGGTGGGCTCGACGGAGAAGGATTATGTTTCCGGGCGGCTGCCGTCGGAGATTTGGGAGATCACGGCTGAGGAGTGGCGGGCGTGGAAGGCGCGCCGCCAACCATCTGCGGAGTGTAATCAGCCCTAGTTGATGGGAGTCGCTGTAATCTCGCAGGAATTGAATAGCCACTCGTCGCTAAGACTGTAAAGCTGTATAGAGAATGACCCCGCACTGCTGGCGACAACAGCGTAGGCAAACTCGTTGCTGTTGACCGACCCGGTAAAGGATGTACCGTTGCCAGCGGAATCTGCAATCGTGAACTGCTGATTCGCCGATAGAGCATTCACCTTGAAAGCAATCGTGTAGATCATGTTGGCTTTCGCCGTGAACGTGACCACCAGATTACTTGAAATGCTGTGGCCGAATAGAAGCTCGTTGTCGCCGGGGCTCACAAACACAGGTGAATACGCCTGCCCAACGATAAGGTCTTTCTGGAACATCTGGGTGGGCGTAATGATAACATCCGTTATCGTCGGCGTTGTGTCTGTGGCCTTTATGTTGGGCTTCTGCCAGGACTTCTGCACGGGCATATTTGCGGCGTACATCTTTTTCGCGGAGAGCACAAGCTGCGTTTTGTCGTTGGCGCTAATCGGCTTGCCGGTATGTAAGAGAATTGGTTTGATGGCCTGGATTGCAATCGGCCCTGGGTGCCGTTTCTGTGCATCCTGCAAGGCTGGATTCGGGTGTAAGGCAACGTTCTGAGCAAAGGCCGTAGAGATGAGCGCAGCGGCCACAAGCAGGGCTGGAATTGTTTTCATGGCGATTTCTCCTCGGGAATGAAGCTGGCGGGATTATAGCGCCATCGACTTGCTGCTGGGCAAATCAATGCGCGGTGTCCGCCGGCGGGAAGATGCGCAGGCGCTCGGCGCGTCTGTCGGTCGAGGCTGCGATCTCACCCATTGCGAACGCCGCCCCGCAGCCGGTTAGTTGATGGGAGTCCCGGTAATTTCGCAGGAATTGAAAAACCACTGAGCGTTGGAACTGTGGAGCGAGAGAGAGAGTGAACCCGCATTCTGGGCAATAAGTGTGTAGGCGAACTCGTTGTACTGGCCCGACCCGGTGAAGGATGCTTCGTTGAGATTGATATCTTCAATGGTGAACTGCTGATTGTTCGTTTCAGCAGTCACTTTGAATATGAGAGTGTAGATCATGCCGGTTTTCGCCGCGAAGGTGACAAGCAGTTCACTGTCATAGCCCGATTGGAATTCAAGCTCGTTTTTGCCGGGGCTCATAAAAATCGGCGATCTCACTTCCCCAAAGACCAGGTTGCCCTGGAACATCTGGGCGGGCGTAAGGGTAGCTTGGGTTACCGTCGGCGTCGAGTCCGTGGCCTGTATGTTGGGCTTCTGCCAGTGCGTCTGCGCGGGCATTGTTGCGGCGTACGCCTTTATCGCGGAGGCCACAAGCTGCGTTTTGTCGTTGGCGCTGATCGGCTTGCCGGTATGTAAGAGAATTGGTTTGATGGCCTGGATTGCAATCGGTCCTGGGTGCCGTTTCTGTGCATCCTGCAAGGCTGGATTCGGGTGCAAGGCGACGTTCTGAGCAAAGGCCGTAGAGATGAGCGCAGCGGCCACAAGCAGGGCTGGAATTGTTTTCATGGCGATTTCTCCTCGGGAATTAAGCTGGCAGGATTATAGCGCCCAAGAGCTGCTGCCGGGCAGATCAAGGGGTGACCGAGGATTGTTTTATCCCTTTGATTTAAATCCGAAATGCAGGTTCTTCGACTCCGCTGTGCTTCGCTCAGAATGATGGGGCGCCCTGGGTCATGACCGCTTCAACTTTACGGCGCGCTCGATGAGGCCTTGCGGGAGGCCCAATTTTGCGCGGAGTTGGCGTTCGCGGCGAGCCATTTGACCGGCGTCGGATTCGTGGTCGTGGCCGGCGAGATGAAGGAGGCCGTGAAGAATGAGGATTTTCAATTCGCAGGTTAGCGCGTGACCTTGATCGGCTGCCTGGCGGCGCGCAGTTTCCACGCTGATGGCCATGTCGCCAGCGATTTTTTCGGCGCCGATTCCTTCGGCGGGGAAAGAGCCTTCAGCCGGAAACGAGATCACGTCGGTGGCTTTGTCCTTGTGGCGGAATTGGCGGTTGAGTTTGCGAATCGCCGCATCGGTGGTGAGCAGGACGGTGACCTCTCCTTTGAGGCGGACGGCATCCTGTGCCTGGACCAAAAATCGGTTTAGCGTCTGTCGGGATGGAATCCGCTGCGTCCAGGGAACTGCGGACTGCCGCGGCCGAAGGCCAAGAGGCGCCACCAGGTTCTTGCGCGGCACGGGGTCGGGTTTCAGGTCCGGATCGAGAAGAATCATCGTACTCGGAGGCGCAAAATGTATGCGGATTCGGTTGCTCTCATTCTACGCGGGTTCGACTTATCCCACCCTTAATTCACCTCAACGACGAAGACCTATCGTTGGGGATCCCGAAGCCGCAAAACAAAGACGCATCTCGGGTACCCCCACCCCTATTTTGGGCAATTATTTACTTGACTCCACCAAAAGGCAGGCGGAAAATGGGGGTGTGGCATGATTGCATCATGTCCCTACCTGTATCTGATCGGGAGTGGCGATCTGATTGAGGAGCGTGATTTAGTGGAGTTTCGATTGATCTATACTGGCGAACTCTTAGGCTCTGGGGGAAGCAATACTAGGGCCAGCGTAAAACACAACGTGCGGAGAAGCCTTCATCCACAACTTCGTAGACTCTGGAGCATGAACAAGAATCTTCGCGGTCTAGCTATAATCCACGGGAATCAGATGCGTACAGAGATTCCAAAGGAAATTCCTAATGAACAGTCTCAATTTGAGTTTGGATTGAGAGCCATCGGCGAGAAATGGAAAAGGGCAGACTATAGACTCATTCCGTTGGTGACTCCCGATATGGCATTGCGATGCAGTTTGGACATTCTGCTTCTAAGGCCAGAGGAACAGCGGTTTATCTTGACTCAAGGGGATGTTGACGGTCAGTTGAAGACGCTTTTTGACGCACTGAAGATTCCCGCGAATCTAGGAGAGGCCGGGGGTATTGGACCGCAAGAGGATGAAGACCCCTTCTTTTGTCTCTTGGAGGATGACCGGCTAATTTCCGAGGTCCGCGTAACCACGGATCAACTATTGCTCTTGCCTAATCAGCGGGAATTGAAGGCTAACGACGCTCATGTCATTATTCATGTCAAATTGAACCACAGGCATCCAAGGACGTTCGACAACTACTTTGGTTGATCGGGAAGAGGCCAGAATGAGCATACCGCGTGTCAACTATCGCAAGCTGGCCTTTGCCCACTATGAGCAACTCGGCCAGATCGTCTGCGCCCATTGTGGTTTTGGTATCCGCAATGTATTGGAAGTTGCACACTTGGATTGTGACCGCTCAAACAATGATGTTTCCAACCTTGCGATTCTTTGCCCGACATGTCACAAGATGCTTGACCTGGATTTGATAACGACGGCGACAATCAGCGAAATGCGGGACCGGCCAAAGATCGCAGTATGGGCAAAGCGTATGAAAGACGCAGGGGCAAAAGCTGCTAACAGCCGACGCAAGACGGCTGAGAAACTAAAATGGAAGAGTGCCGGAGAGAAAGCTGCCGCAACCCGCAAGAGAAATGCAAATAGGAGCAAACCTCAATGACCACAGAAGATACCGAACTGAGCAAGTTCAATGCTGTGCTTCGCAAAGTTCTTTCCGTCCCGCGTGACGAGCTATTGAAGCGAGAGAAGGCTTGGAAGAAAGAACAGGCACGAAAAAAGCGGGCTAGAGTTTCGCCCGCTTCCCGCGCTTCAACCGCAAATGATTAGCATGTTGCCGTTTGCAATCCCTTACCTGTCAGCTCGGCGAAGGTCAACCGCTTGCCGACGATCTGAGAGAGAACGCGATTGAAGCGGCCGGCATCATCCAACTTCTTCCGGTTGTTATAGCGGAAGGATTGCTCATCGAGGTAACGGAAGAGATGAAAAGGTTCGATGCTCACGTAGGTTCCGTTAATGCCGCGCTTCAAGAGGCTCCAGAAGTTTTCGAGTCCGTTTGTGTGGATGCGCCCGTTGACGTATTCGACAGCGTGGTCTACAACCGCATGAGCATACTCACTGAGACCGTTATAGGAAGGAAGAGCATCGGTATAGAGCGCCGCGCCCGCTTCAACGTGCTTACGAACCTCAGCTTGCAATGTTGCCTTTCGACGGCTAGGAACGATGGCAGTCCGAACCTTCCCGCCGCGCTCCAACAGTCCCATGACCGCAGTCTTATCCTTGCCGCTGGTCCCAGTAATCCGCCGCTCACGTTTAGATGTGTGCATATTGCGGGATTTGCCACCAATGAAGGTTTCGTCTGCTTCAACTTCTCCGCTCAACTTGCTCCCAAAGTACCGATCCTGCATGGCAAGCCGAATCCGATGCAGCATAAACCATGCCGATTTCTGAGTAACCTTCACATCACGGGCAATCTCACAACTGCTAATGCCATTCTTGCAATTAGTGATAAGCCAAGTTGCAACCAGCCATTTATCGAGGCCGATAGGCGAATCTTCCATCATGGTCCCAACCTTGATAGAGAATTCCCGCTTAGCATGATGGCTGGAGCAGGTCCAGGTGCGGCGATGCGCACGATAGTTGACCTTTTTGTTTCCGCAAGTCGGGCATTTTACGATTCCATCTGGCCAGCGTTGCGCTACAAGGTGAGCAGCGCAATTATCAGGATTCGAGAAGTATACAATGGCCTCTTGAAGACTCTTTGGTTCGGTGTTCATAACGTCCCCCACTGTCAAAACTATAGCAAAAAACAGTGGTGGAGTCAAGTAAATAATTGCCCTATTTTGGATGCAAATTCGTTGTTTTCATGAGCTTACAGACGGGGTTGCGCTGTAAAATCGTCATAACAAAGAAGTTCCCTGCAAAATCGTCCAGGCAAAGGAGTTACGGGACATTTTGGCCTCTGTTAACCGCTTTTGGGCTGAAAGGCGGCGCGAAAAGACGTGCCGGGACGATTGAAGGGAAAGCTCCTAAGGATGATTGTGCACGAAGTTGGGAAATAATCTGCAAGGACTTGCCGCCCAGGCAGACGCTCGCTATTCGCTCGCATGAGATTTGTGGTCTCCCACCCATCGCAAAGTACGCGATGGATGGGGCACCCGCCAAGTTTCATGTTTCCCTGGTCCCCATCGATAAGGAAGAAGGCTTTGTCAAGCGCGATATTCGACAAACTTATCCCTGGCGGCGCGTGAGCGCCGCGTTGTTTGCCGAGAGCAGGTAGAGGACCACGGGTTCTGTTCTCTCGCTACATCATCGTTCGGCGGGTTATTGGTCGCCCTGCCAACCATCGATTCGGCCATTGGATACAGGCCATGATGCTTCCATGCGGACATCCCGTCTGTACGGGATGCGAGAGCGCTCAATCAAATGCCCGGTGTGCTTGTGCCACCATGGGGACCGGCGAGCTGCTCTCGACGTGGGCGATCTCTGGATAGCCAGTCTGTGTCTTGAGCATCCAGTAGAGTCGCACGGTTAATTTTCTTGCCGCCGCCACCTTGGCCACACCCTTGGGCTTCTTGTGGCAACGCGCTTGATACTGCCGTCGAAATCCTTCATCCAGGCGATTGGTCGTCTGCACGGCCTCGACCAGCAACTGCCGCATAAAGCGGTTGCCTTGCTTGGTGATCGCGCCCAGTCTCTGTTTGCCGCCCGAGCTATGCTCGCCAGGAATCAGTCCCAGGTAACTGGCGACTTGGCCGCTGGTGGGGAACCGGCTCACGTCGCCGATGGTCACGGCAAAGGCCAGCGCCGTGATCGGCCCCACGCCCGGCTGGGTCATCAGCAGCCGCGCCCGGGCGTCGGTCTGGGCCGCTTGTGTCACCGCCGTATCGAGTTCCTCGACCCGCTCATCTAGCTCCGCCAGCAAGCGCAGAAGGTCGCCGCGGCGCTTCCCACTCCAACCTTCGAAGGGAAGGTTTTTAAAGGCGTCCATTCCCCGCGCGCTCCATAATGAGTGTTGTTTTTGCATCCCCCGGTTCAGCGCCAGGTGCTGCAAGCCGTTCTTCACGCGCGTGCGAATCTCCACCAGCTTGTGGCGGTGAATAAGCAATTGCCGCAGGTTGCGCTCCTCGGTCGAGGGGCGCCACAGCCGCGGAAAACGCTTTTCCATCAACAGGCGTAGAATGTGGCCCGCATCGCGCCGGTCGGTCTTCTGCTTGCGTACGTAGCTGGCGCGGATCTGGGCCGCATCGCCGATCCAAACTTCATGGCCAAGCCGTTCCAGCATGTCAATAAACCACTGGCTGTTGCCGCAGGCTTCGATGCCCACCAGCGCTGGCGCCGGCAGACTGCGATAGAACTGCTCTGCTTGCCCATCGCCGTTCATCAGCTTGTGTTCGCCGATCTCCCCGGTCTCGGCGTCAAGAACCGCTACCTGTTGCCACTTAGGATGAAAGTCACAACCTACAATAATCATCGAAGGCTTCTCCGATCTTCGAGCTCGTGGTCCTCTAGTCCACTCGCTACTCGATCTTCTCAGAAGCCTTCTTCCTTATCCCATCAAATGCGAGGGACCGGGGGCACCCGATCTTTTTCGATGAGTTGAGAGTAGGGCGCCCACATTTGTGACTCAAGGGATCTGCGCCACCGGCCGTCGATAAGGAAGAAGGCTTTGTCAAGCGCGATATTCGACAAACTTATCCCTGGCGGCGCGTGAGCGCCGCGTTGTTTGCCGAGAGCAGGTAGAGGACCACGGGTTCTGTTCTCTCGCTACATCATCGTTCGGCGGGTTATTGGTCGCCCTGCCAACCATCGATTCGGCCATTGGATACAGGCCATGATGCTTCCATGCGGACATCCCGTCTGTACGGGATGCGAGAGCGCTCAATCAAATGCCCGGTGTGCTTGTGCCACCATGGGGACCGGCGAGCTGCTCTCGACGTGGGCGATCTCTGGATAGCCAGTCTGTGTCTTGAGCATCCAGTAGAGTCGCACGGTTAATTTTCTTGCCGCCGCCACCTTGGCCACACCCTTGGGCTTCTTGTGGCAACGCGCTTGATACTGCCGTCGAAATCCTTCATCCAGGCGATTGGTCGTCTGCACGGCCTCGACCAGCAACTGCCGCATAAAGCGGTTGCCTTGCTTGGTGATCGCGCCCAGTCTCTGTTTGCCGCCCGAGCTATGCTCGCCAGGAATCAGTCCCAGGTAACTGGCGACTTGGCCGCTGGTGGGGAACCGGCTCACGTCGCCGATGGTCACGGCAAAGGCCAGCGCCGTGATCGGCCCCACGCCCGGCTGGGTCATCAGCAGCCGCGCCCGGGTGTCGGACTGGGCCGCTTGTGTCACCGCCGTATCGAGTTCCTCGACCCGCTCATCTAGCTCCGCCAGCAAGCGCAGAAGGTCGCCGCGGCGCTTCCCACTCCAACCTTCGAAGGGAAGGTTTTTAAAGGCGTCCATTCCCCGCGCGCTCCATAATGAGTGTTGTTTTTGCATCCCCCGGTTCAGCGCCAGGTGCTGCAAGCCGTTCTTCACGCGCGTGCGAATCTCCACCAGCTTGTGGCGGTGAATAAGCAATTGCCGCAGGTTGCGCTCCTCGGTCGAGGGGCGCCACAGCCGCGGAAAACGCTTTTCCATCAACAGGCGTAGAATGTGGCCCGCATCGCGCCGGTCGGTCTTCTGCTTGCGTACGTAGCTGGCGCGGATCTGGGCCGCATCGCCGATCCAAACTTCATGGCCAAGCCGTTCCAGCATGTCAATAAACCACTGGCTGTTGCCGCAGGCTTCGATGCCCACCAGCGCTGGCGCCGGCAGACTGCGATAGAACTGCTCTGCTTGCCCATCGCCGTTCATCAGCTTGTGTTCGCCGATCTCCCCGGTCTCGGCGTCAAGAACCGCTACCTGTTGCCACTTAGGATGAAAGTCACAACCTACAATAATCATCGAAGGCTTCTCCGATCTTCGAGCTCGTGGTCCTCTAGTCCACTCGCTACTCGATCTTCTCAGAAGCCTTCTTCCTTATCCCATCAAATGCGAGGGACCGGGGGCACCCGATCTTTTTCGATGAGTTGAGAGTAGGGCGCCCACATTTGTGACTCAAGGGATCTGCGCCACCGGCCAATGGGGAAATTTATTCACCCACCCTTTCGCTAGAAATGCGGCGAGGATAGGGTGCCCGGCGCGGGCGAGGACGCCCGCACGACAGCCGGCCGGGAGGCCGGCGCTACATTAACCGGCCTGCTGACTGGCGCTACATTAACCGGCCTGCTCGATCTGTTGAGCGATCACGCGCTTTAAATCGGCGGGTGAATAGGTTGGCGACTTGATGACCTTGCCATCGGGCCGTTTATGAATCTTGAGAACCGGCTTCCAATCTCCGGGATGGGCGATGGCGTCTTCCGGATGGAGCAGATCCGGGCCAGTTCCCTGCACCAAAACAGCGTCGCAAAGGCTGCAATGCGGCCATGCCTTGCTCATATTGCTGCGCTGCACTTCATCCCAGGCGGGTTGAACCTTCACGCCGGCGGCGTTGAGCGCGCCGTAAGTGACAACCAGCTGGTCGACGCATGCGTCCACGTATTCGACAAAATCGGGCGTGCCGGAGGGATCGAGCACGACGCCGATCTCGTCCATGACGGTGGCCTGATCTTCGCCGTTCGATCCGGCAATGGTCCGAGTGACCGTGCAACCGCATCCTTTGACGAATTCGAGAGCCTCTTCGAAGACGAGACGCGCGCGAAGCAAGCGTGTCTCCGCATCGGGAAGCTGAGGAGATTGCTTGACCTGCTGGTTGTACTGCTTCATCAGGGTGACGATGTCTTGCTGCGGGCAATAGGGTTTATCGGTCATTTCAACCTCAATTCATTTTCCTGGTTGCAGATCAGTCCACATATTCGTAGCAAATCAGTCGATGTCGAGCTTGCCGGAGCGTTTTTTGCGCATGCACCACCAGGCAAAGCCAACGACGGCCAGGCCGCCGACGATGGCCAGCAGGGCCAGCCCGTGGTGCTGCACCAGATCGACGGCGCCGGGGCCCAGCTTGAGCACCAGCAGCGGAGAGGATCAGCCAGCGGAGCATGCTGCCGCAGAAGACGGAGAGCATGAATGGGGCGACGCGCATCTCAAAGACGCCGGCGGCAAAGACGCAGGCCTTCCAGGGCGTGGGCGGCGGGAGCATGGAGGGAATCATCATGGCCAGGAACTCCTGGCGCTCGAAGCGGGCGCGCATCCGCTCGTAGCGCTCGCGGTTGACGCGCTTGAGCAGGAAGAGTTCGCCGCCGGCGCGGCCCAGGCCATAGGGCAGCAGGCCGCCGATGGCCGAGCCTACCGCGGCCAGCAGGCAATAGAGCCAGAAATGGCTTTTGTCGTTCCAGACGTAGCCGGCCAGAATGGCGTCCATGGGAATGGGAATGGTGGAGGAGTCCAGCAGCGCGGCCGCGCCCACGCCCCAAATGCCGAACTTAGCCAGAAAAAGGGCTACGAACTTCCATTTGGCCATCAATCGAACAAAAAACTGCTTCAAACAGGGTCCCCTTCCGCCGGATAATCCGTCTTACGTATCAGGAACTATTGTACGGGCCGAGGGCGATGGGCAGGGCTTTGGCCTGGATGAGAGAATAGAAAGAAAGGACATCGAAACGGAGCGGCGGGCGCGTGTGCGCCCAGGATGCTCCTCACGAACGAATGCCCACCGATCAAGCGCCAAGCGATGTGAACGAGCCCAAGGGGCCTGCGGAAGACCAAGCTCCAGGATCCAGCCGCGCACCGGAGCCAGGCGAGCGAGGAGCTGCGCCCGGCCGAGTCCGCGTCCCCGGTGGTTCGCGGTTCGCGCTGGGTAGACTACGACACCCACGAACTGCTGCAGATGATCAGCGAGCTGGAGGATGAGCGGCGCTGGGCGCGTCTGCGCGAGGGCTTCTGGCTGGCCATCCTCTTCCACCTGGCGTTGCTTTCGGCGGTGACCTGGATTCCCAAGTACGTCTTCAAGGTGCCGCAGGTGGTTGACCGGAACGAAGCTCAAGGAGCACAAGGATTTTACGTATCTGGATACGCCGTTCACGTTGCCGCCCAAGGTGATGGTCAAGCCGGTGCCGCAGCATCCGCTGATTGACAAGGAGACGCTGGAGGCGATGAAGCGGGCGAATCCGCCGGCTCCGGAGGCCGCGCCGAAGCCTGCTGCGCCGGCGCCGCCGCCCATCCCGCCGAATGAGCAGTCGCAGCTGGAGGCGCCTCGCCCGGCGGCGGTGCCCGCGCGGCCCAACTTTGCCATGGGCTCGCAAAATCCGGCCGACCAATTGCGCGAGGCCATGAAGGGCGCATCGCGGAACCGCGGCACGGGCGAGGGCAATCTGCCCGGCCGCGGCGGGCTGTCGCGGCATCCGGGCGCGGGCACGGGCGGCATCGAAGTGCTCTCCGACACCCAGGGCGTGGACTTCAACAGCTGGCTGGCGCGCTGGCATTGGGAGACGGAACGCACCTGGGATCCGCTGATTCCCGACGAGGTGAACCCGCCGATCTACAAGTCGGGGATGGTGGTGATTCGCTTCAAAGTGCTGCCCAACGGGCGGCTGATGGACGGCAGCCTGATTCTGGAGGGCCGCTCCGGCGACGTGGCGCTGGACCGCGCGGCGTGGGGCGCGCTGACCGGCTCGAACTACCCGCCGCTGCCCAGGGACTTCCACGGGCCGTACCTGGAGCTGCGGGCCTACTTCCTCTACAACATGGACGCCGCCGCGGTAGGGGGAGGCGTTTTAGTCTTCGACCTTCGGAAAAGCGAGATCAACGCTTCGGCCCCCGTAGAGAATACGGAGAATACTCACCGAATCCCCCTTCACGCGGAAGGCAATCGTTACTCTGCGCCGGAATCCCATTATCCGCAACCCCGGTCTTAAATCCGAACGCTCCGTTCCCCGGTTAGGCATCGTGCCCAGACTTAGACAGGTCTTCTCGATCTGTTCCACATAACGCTGGGCATTGGTAAAGCCGAAGCGGTCCGCGAGATAGTCAAAGAGTCCGTGCAGATCGGCTTGAGCGCGGCGCGTAAATGCGACGCGGTACGTCATTGCCGGCCGGAGATTCTGTTGGCAATGTGCTTCCGAAGCTCCGTGAAGACCTCTTCAGCCGGAACTGCGCTGCCGGGGTCCGCATCCAGTTCGTCATAGGCCTGCACTACCTCCGTCCGCAGCCAGCGCTCCACGGCGGCATCCCGTTCTTCCAACGCGCGCAGGCCGGCGCGGACGACCTCGCTGGCCGAGGCGTAGGCTCCAGAACCCACTAATTTATCGATGTAGCGCCCCTGCTTACTGGGCAGACTGACCGTCCGTTTTTCGCATAGAGTGGCGGGCATGACGAATTGCTCCTGAAGAAGAGTCTAGCATGAGTATGAAGAAATCATACCGGAATAGGACGAATTTCGTTTTCCCGTATTTTCCCTTGCTCCAGAGTGTTGCCATGCCGCTTGTCGGAGCACAGCAAAAGCAATAATTCGCTTACCCGGCAGTGATGGTCTCCAGGCCGTGGCCGTGCGGACCTAATTCTCTTTGCCGCAGGAGGAAGGCAAACAACATTCCCAGCAGTCCGAGGATGGAGAAGATCCACATGCCCAGATGGTAGCCTGCGGGATTGGCGTCGCTGGCGTGGCCATGGTCGTTGGCCCAGCCGATGGCCAGGTTGAAGCCGAAAAATCCCATGTTCTGAACTACGGTCATCAGCCCGTAGGCCGTGCCCAGCTTGTTCTGGTCCACGATGTAGGCGACCGAGGGCCATATCACCGCCGGGACCAGCGAGAAGGCGACGCCCATCATGGCCATTGGCAGATAGAGCGAAGCCTGGGTATGGGTATAGGCCATCATGAGGTAGACGGGTACCAGCAGCACCGAACCGATCATCATGAGCAGGGCGCGTTTGCCGATCTTGTCGACAAACAACCCCAGCAGAGGCGTGCCAACCATGGTGGCGATGGTGAGATTGCCGATAATCGTTCCCGCCATCTCGCGCGAAGTGCCGTGCGCATCCATGAAAAATTTGTAGGCGAAGGTTTCAAAGGGAAAGATCGCAGAATAAAAGACGACACAGAGCGCAACGATGTACCAGAAAGAGACTCCGAAATGGAAGAGATCGCTGAAGACGACCTTGTCGGTGGGCCCGGCATGGGCGAGCTCATAGTTTCTTTCCGCATAGACCTCCATCACCCAATAAATGAGCGCGCCGATGACGCATAAGGTGGCGATGCCTACGGAGATCAACAGCGGCGTGCGCCAATTGGTGTAGGCGAAGCTGGCCCAACTTGGCGACCTCTGCGCAAGCAAGGTGCCGGCGCGGGCAATCATGAGGTTGATGCCGAAGGCAAAGCTCAGTTCCTTGCCGCGAAACCATTTGGCGATGGCGGTGGTGACGGCGACGATGAGGGATTCGGCGCCAACGCCGAAGATCAACCGCCCGGTGGCCATCAGGGCAAGATGGCCGGAAAGAACGGTGACGATTGCTCCCAGCAGGCAGGTCGAGCCGAAGAGGAAGATCGCTTTGCGCGCGCCAATGCGGTCCACCAGATAGCCGCCGACCAGCACCATGATCAGATTGGGGAAGCTGTAGATGGCCTGAAGCAGTCCGATATTGGAGTCGGAGAAGCCAAGCTGTTTGGAGAGCAGGTCGGCGATGGGTGCGATGCAGTCGTAAACGTAGTAGTTGCCGAACATGGCCAGGCTGACGAGCACCAGCATGGCCCAGCGGAAGAAAGGCGATGGCGGACGGCGGGACGGTTCAGGCATGCGGGCGATGATCCTCGGGGCGCGGTGGCGGCGCTGATTTTAAAGTGAAATGCGCAACTAATGAAAATAGCAGATTGGGGCGGGGATTGGCTGGAGAGTGAGCGGATTTCCGGTTTCCCACCCTAGCGCAAAAACAAGAACGCGGCAGGATGGGACAATGTCTTGATCGTCTACAGGCGCCCAGTGGCTGAATAAAGCGCAAAAAAACGCCGGAGCAACGCGTGCCCCGGCGCTTGCGCGTACAACGCAGAAAACTTATCTTGCCCAGATCACATTCCCAGCTCCCAAAACCAAGAGCTGAAGAAGTGGTATTCCCAGGTTTCAGAAGCGAAGACTTGGGGCACCCGTAGAGTACTTTCACATCCACGCTTGTTTTTGGCGCGGACTGCGCTGAAGGCGCAATAGGCCGCATCGCCGGTGGCCGAAGGCGTACGCCTGGACGGCCAGTCCCTCAGGCGGCGGTGTCGGCGCGGGCCTGCTGCGGGGAGTTCAACTGCTGGCGGAGGCTGCCGGCCAGATCGGCCACCACGCGCAGCCGCTCGGCCACCGGCGGGGGCATATCGGAGCCGGAGAGAGCCAGCTGGGAGTGGAGCAGCAGGCCGGCGACCGTGGACTTGAGCTCGGATTCGATGGCGGCGGTGGCGGCGCGGCGGGCCAGCGTCTGCTCGCGCTCGCGGCGGTGCAGCGCGGAGCGAATCTCGCGAATCAGCCGCGCGGCTCCGCACAGGGCGAAATTGATCTGCAGGGGGATGGCCAACCCGGCATGCTCCCAGACGGCCTCGGCGGCGGCCGGGTCGCACTCCGCCATGGTCTCGTCCACGGCCACGGCGGCAAACTCGCGGCGGCGCAGTGCGGCCAGCGCGGCCTTGCGCCCGTCGGCCACCTCCACTTCCATGCCCAGTTGCGCAGCCACCACGGCGGCGCAATTGCGGGCGCCTTCAATTCCGGTCACGATCAGAATGCTCATATCCAACTCCTTGTAGACTCTGCAGTCTTAGCCGGCCATGTGTGGCCGAAGCCTTTTGTGCTCCTCGCGGCTCAACTCTCTCCTGAGGCCTGTGTGGTTCCCGTCTTGGGCCTGTGAAGTTTTCGCCTGGGGCCTGTGAAGTTTCCGCCTGGGGCCTACGTGGTTTCCCACTTAGGTTTTTGAAATTCCCGCCTGGGGCTTTCAAGTTCCGTAAATGTCCTATCGGCGGAAACGGTTCCGGCTTTAGTCCTGGCCGGTTATTCTTCCCGAAGCGGGTCGGCGATGCCGTACTCCTTCAGCTTGCGGTAGAGGGTGGTTTTGCCGATGCCCAGCAGCTTGGCGGCCTGCAGCTTGTCGCCGTTGAGGGCGCGGATGGCTCCCAGGATGGCCTGGCGTTCCATATCCGCCAGCGTGGTCAGCTGCGGCTGGTTTCCCTCCGGCGGCGGCTCGCCGGCCATGGCGGCCGAGCGCCGGGCCTCCAACCCCTGCTGTTGCAGTTGCGTAGGCAGGTCGCCCAGGTGCAGGACCGGCCCCGAGGAGAGCGCGCAGGCCCGTTCTATAGAATTTTCCAATTCCCGCACGTTGCCCGGCCAGTCGTGGCGCATCATGGTGCGCAGGGCCTCGTCGCTCAGCGTGAACTTCGAGCCATGCTCGCGGCTGATGCGGTCCAGAAAATGCGCCGCCAGCAGCGGAATGTCCTCGCGCCGGTCGCGCAGCGGGGGAAGGCGCAGGTTGACCACGTTGAGGCGGTAGAAGAGATCCTTGCGGAAGGCGCCTTTTTCCACCATCACCGCCAGGTCGCGGTTGGTGGCGGCCACGATGCGCGCCTTGATGGGCACGCGGTGGGTGGCGCCGACCGGGCGAACCTCTTTTTCCTGCAAGGCGCGCAGCAGCTTGGCCTGCAAATCGAGCGTGAGCTCGCCGATCTCGTCCAGAAAGACCGTTCCCCCCTCGGCCGAAACCAGCAAGCCGTCCTTGGAGCGGTTGGCCCCGGTAAAGGCTCCCTTGACGTAGCCGAAGAGCTCGCTCTCGATCAGCGTGGGAACCAGCGAGCCGCAGTCGACCGGCAGGAAGGGCTTTTGCGAGTTGGGGCCGTAGGCGTGGATGGTGCGCGCCACCAGCTCCTTGCCCGTGCCGCTCTCGCCCAGGATCAGAACCGGGTGGGTGCTCTGCGCGACCTTGGAGAGGATGCGGTAGAGCTTCTCCATCTCCCCGGAGCGGCCGATCATGGCGCCCAGCCCCTGCGAGAGCCGCAGCCGCTCGCGCAACTGGCGGGTGGCGGTGTCGGTGATCAAGCTGGCCGCGGCGCGGTCCAGGACCGTCGAAAGCTCGTCCATGGCGAAGGGCTTGGCCAGGTAATCGGAGGCTCCGCAGCGCATGGCTTCGACGGCGGCGTTCACCGATCCCGAGGCGGTCATGGCGATCACCGCCGTCTGGGGATAGAGGAGCTTGACCTCGGAGACCAGCTCCAGGCCCTGATTGGAGCCCGCCGGCAGGTTGACCAGCAGGATGTCGGCGGCGCTGCCGCGCAGCAGGCTGCGCGCCTGCGTCAGGTCGCCGGTGCTCTCCACCGCGTAGCCCAGGCTGGCGGCAATCTCGGCGCAGGCCGAGCGCATCGCCGTGTCCGCATCGACCACCAGCAGGTGCAGACGCACCGGCGGTTCCGCGAGTTGAGGGATAAACTCCATGGTTCTGGTGTTCACAACTGTTTCGAGCATTGTATTCGCCTCACGCGCAAATGGTTAACTGATTTTTTGTGCCGTTGCGCCGGGGGTATTGTCTACCCTAGATGTCAACGGTGAATCGTCCAGGCGTCCCATCGGTTTGCTCCGGCCATCGCCCGGTTCCTGACTGCCCGCCGGAGGTTTCAGTAGGAGCGGACGGGCAGCTCGATCTCGAAGCAGGCTCCGGCCGGGGTGCGCGGTTGGCGGCATGAATGCTGCCTCCGGCGGCCTCGACGATGGAGCGGGTGATGGACAGGCCCAGCCCGCGATGAGAGGCCGGCCAGCCGTGCCGAGCCGGAGCCGCCGGAATCCGAAGCGTTGCTGTCGCGGGTGGTGTAGCCGGAGTCGAAGATCTTGCTCCAGCGCCTCGGCGGGGATGCCGGGCCCGTTGTCTTCCACGGTCAGCACCAGCCAGGGAGTGAGTTTCGCTCCGGCATGAAACTCATGCAGGCTGATCGCGATTCGCCCCGCGGCGGGCATGGCCTCGGCGGCGTTCTTGACCAGGTTGACCAGAATCCGGGTCAGATCCTCGCCGGTCAGCCGCACCGGCAGCGCGCCGCCCTCGACTCCACGGTGAGGGCGATGGAGGGCCCGGCCAGGGCGGAGAGCAGATTGCGGTTGGCCAGCAGCTCCGCGGCCAGGTTGTCGATCGGCTCGGCGGGCAGCAGATCCCAGCGGCGGGCCCGCTCCAGCCGGCCGGCGTCCGGGCGCTTCGGCCTCCGTCCGGGTCTGCGCCGATGGCCGCTGAGGAGGCCGGCCATCCGGGCCCCAGGCGGGCATCGAGCGCCAGCAGCTTCTCCACCAGCCGGCGGCTGGCCGTGGCCACCAGCCGCAGTTCGCCGGCGTAGTGATGGAAGGCGGGGTTGAGCACCCCCGGCTCCTCCAGCAGATCGCAGTAGAGCCCCAGCGCCGTGACCATTTGCGGGCGTCGTGCGCCACCTCGGCCAGGCTCTCGCCCTCGCTGCGCAGGTTGGCCAGGGTCTCCACCACCGCCTCCACCCGCTTGCGCTCCGTCACGGAGACCTGCCCGCCAGGCCCGCTCCCGCCAGCCCTGCTTCCGCCAGGCCGGTCATCCGCCAGCCCGTTTTTTTTGAATTCTGCTGTCTGTCCTCGTCTGCTGCATAACCGCTCCTTCTTCTTCAGGGGTCAGTGACAGTGATCAGGGGTCAGTTTCAAATTCCCCACAACTTCGAATCTGTTCCCTGATTCCCTGAATCCCTGTTCCCTATTCCCTAGTCCCTACCCGTCTCCCTGCTGTCTTCCCATTCCTGCTTTCCAGGATTGGAAACTGTCCTCTTCTAATACACGTGGCGTGCCAAACTAGAACACTCAGATTAAGTTCCTGATAAGGGAAGGAGTTAGCCTCCAATTCCCGGAAAGTCACGGCAGAGCCGCTCGGGGCGCAATCTCCCAAAATGGAACAAGGAGGCGCAGTGTGATTGGAGCAAGTATTGTTGTTTCAAGAGGTTACGAGGAGATTCCTCTTCCGGGCCGGGAAATCGGCCGTTTCCCATCCTGGAACAGCAGACTCCAGCACGAGTTCCAGCCCTCTCCCGCAAGCCGTTTCCCGTACAATCTCTCCATGCAAAGCCCCTCCTCCATCTTTCGTCCCGGCGGCCGCAGCCCGCTCGAGCTTCGCCCCCTCACCCTCACGCCCGGCTATGTCCAGACCGCCGAGGGTTCCGTTCTGGTCTCGCTGGGCAACACGCGGGTGCTGACCAACGCCACCGTCGAGCAGGGCGTCCCCGGCTGGCTGCGCAACTCCGGCCGCGGCTGGGTGACGGCGGAGTACTCCATGCTGCCCCGCTCCACCGTGACCCGGACGCCGCGGGAGAGCGAGCGGGGCAAGATCGGCGGCCGGACGCACGAGATTCAGCGGCTGATCGGCCGCAGCCTGCGCTCGGTGGTGGACATGAAGGCGCTGGGCGAGCGGACGGTGATTCTGGACTGCGACGTGATTCAGGCCGACGGCGGCACGCGCACGGCGGCCATCACCGGCGCGGCGGTGGCGCTGGCGCTGGCGCTCAACGCGCTGGTCGAGGCGGGAACGCTCAAAGCTTCGCCGCTGCAAGCAACTGGTCGCCGCCACCTCGGTGGGCATCGTCGGCGGCGCGGCGCTGCTCGACCTCTGCTATGAGGAGGATTCGCAGGCCGAGGTGGACATGAACGTGGTGATGACCGCCGACGGCGGCCTCATCGAGACCCAGGCCACGGCGGAGAAGGGTTCTTTTTCCCGCGCGCAGCTGAATGATCTGATCGATCTGGCCGAGGCGGGCCTGAAGGAGATCTTCGCCGCGCAGCGGGCGGTGCTGGGGATATAGTGAACTACCGCTATGCGATTTACAGATTACTTCCGAATAGCCGACAAACTGACCGCAACTCCGTTCTTTTCGCGAAGAATCGAGAAGAGATACTCTTGATGTGGAATTGGGGTTATCATCTGCCCTACAGCGGTTCCACAATTGCTGTACTCCGAAACCACTTCACTCAAGTGGCATTTTCCTCAACCGGGGTCCCCAGCGCATGATCTTTGTGCGCTGGGGTGGAAGTAAATGCCACCCTGCACGATGCCAGAAAGGGCACGTGTATTGTGAAACCGCTTTAAGGCGGAATGATATATATCAGGGAAAGATAACTGTTGGCAATATCGGTTTGAATGATCTCGCCGGGTCGATCAACGGCCTGGGGAGCCGGAGATGCGAGGGTGTGCGTGGGGAGAAGATGCAACTCTCCACCCATGCCGATCGCCTTTGTTCGATTCGCCCCCCGTCCGCAATGAACTTCCGCAATTAAAACGTTACGGAATTCGATACGTCTGAGGCGGGTATGGCGATGGTGCCGCTGGTCTTGTTGGTGGTACTGGTCTTTACAATGCCGCCGCAATTGCCGATGGCCGTCGCATTGTCGTAAATGTCGTTGTTATCGAGGCGGATCTTCGATCCCGTGTAAGAGCAGACCCCGGAGGTATTGGCGGTGATCATGGAGCTGGCCACGCTGATCGTGGCGCCACTATTAGCATTAACACCATACAAACTCTGCGTGAGCACGGAGCCGGTGATCTGGGTTGTCCCGGTCTCTGTCCAGACGGCTATATCAGCACCCATGATGGTGACATTTTGCAGTGAAGCTTTGACAGGCCCGGCGCCTGAGTCGACAAAAAAGCCGAAATTGCCTGCTGAGGAAGGAGAGGCATCGATGACGGTGTTTCTCACCACAACATTCTCCGCAGCATTGGAATCAATATCAATGCCATAAACATCTGATCCGATGAAGGACTCAATCTGGGAGTTCTCAACTGTCAGATTTCCTGCGCCTTGGAAACCAATGCCGTATTCCGCGATGTTCATGATCCGGCAGTTGTCAACGATCAAAATGCCGCCGAATCCGCCGAGGATGCCAGCGTTACCTGAACCCAGGCCGTTGATGGTGAGATTCTGCACAGTGACATTGGCCGAGGCCGTAATGCTGATCCCAGCGTTGCTGGTAAAGGTGATACTGCCGAGATTCGAGCCGTCGATGGTGACCGACTGCGCGATACTCACCTGGCCGAAGTCGCCCGCGTCCTTGGCGGTGATGATGCCGTACGCGGAGGTCTTGGCCAACGCGCCGGTGAAGGTGGCGCAGGGCGAGGCGAAGGTGCAGGGGTTGGAATCGCTGCCGCTCCCGGAAACCCAGGTGTGCGCAATGGTAGTAGAGGTTGCAAAGGAGTTCGAAGCCGAGCAAAACAGCACGGCGGCTGACATTAGCAATACGCTGCGAATTTTCATGGAAATCTCCTGTCTTGAATTTGAGTAGCCTGGGGATGAGGACATCCGCGCGACTGAGGGTCGCAGGCTGACGGACGGAGCCGCCCAATCGGCTGCCAAGGGTAATCTCCGCTACATCCGGAGACGTATAACCGATTAAGACTGATGGGGTTGGCAGCAGAATGATTTATATCAGGGGAAGAGAACTATTGGCAATATCTTTGGAGATAATTTGTCAGCTCGATTCACTCGAACCGGCGTATGCGCACTTACAAATATGGCGACGTGGCAGGGGAGGAGAACCGCCTCTCCTCCCCCTGCCGGATATCTTCGTTCTCTTCGCCGTTCTTTCGCAATCAGAACAGCACGGAATTCGATATTTCCGCCGCGGTTGCAGAAATCGTCCCGCTCGTCCTGTTGGTGCCGCTCGTCTTATAGATCCCGCCGCAATCGCTAATGGCTGTGGGATTGTCGTAAATGTCGTTGGTGTCGAGACGAATCTTCGATCCCGAGTAAGAGCATACCCCCACCGAATTGGATGTGATCGCCGTGTTTGCCACGCTGATGACCGCGCTGGTATCGGCTTCCACGCCTATATTACTCTGCGTGATCACGGAGTAGGTGATTTGCATAACCCCATTCCGGCTAAAAACGCCGGCATTTGTCATTCCTTTGATGGTTACGTGGTCCAGCGCAACCGTGTCGTAGGTAGTTACGGGCGGTGTAATGCCGTTCTGGTAGGTCCTGACGCCGAGGGTTGCGAGATTGGCGCCGTCGATGACGGTGTTTGTTACTGCGACATTCTCCGCCGCCTGGCTGCTAAGTCCAATACCGATCTGCGTGAAGCCCTCGATCTTGCAATTGTCGATGGTCACATTCGCCGCGTTTGCGACGAAGATGGCGTAGCTCCCGGTGCCCTGGCCGTCAATGGTGAGATTGTGGATGACGACATTGATGGCGGTCGTGGTAGACGGCGAAATAACGTATATCCCTTCGCTTTGGCCGCCGAAGCCAATGCTGCCGAGATTCGAGCCGTCGATGGTGACCGACTGAGTGATGCTCACTGCGCCGAAGTCGCCTGCGTCCTTGGCGGTGATGATGCCTCCGGCTGTGGTTTTTGCCAGCGCGCCTGTGAAGGTGAGGCAGGGTGCGGCGAAGGTGCAGGCGTTGGAATCGCTGCCGTTTCCGGAAACCCAGGTGTGCGATATGGTGGACGCATAGGAGATGGAAGCCGTGCAGAAGAGCACGGCGGCTGACGCGAGCAGAATGTTGCGAATTTTCATGGGAATTTCCTTTTTTGAGTTGTGTAGAGTTAGGGATTTGTACGCTTCGCTCCCTTTCCGCAATTGACTTCCGCAATCAGAACGTTACGGAATTCGATACGTCGGATGCAGGAATGGCGATGGTTCCGCTGGTCTTGTTGGTGGTGCTGGTCTTCACAATCCCGCCGCAATAGGCGATAGCCGTCGTGTTGTCGTAAATGTCGTTGTTATCGAGGCGGATCTTCGACGATGCGTTCGAGCAGACCCCGATTGTATTGGCGGTGATCATGGAGCTGGCCACGCTGATCGTGGCGCCATACGAGGCGTAAACTCCACACGCACTCTGCGTGAGCACGGAGCCGGTGATCTCGGTGACCCCGGTGGCACTCACGACAGATGCACCACCAGCGCCCATAATGGTGACATTCTGCAGCGAGGCCGTAACAGGTCCGGTGCTTGAGTTGATAATGAAGCCAATGTTTGAATTTGAAACAGGCGAGGCATCGATGACTGTGTTTCGAACCACAACATTCTCTGCAGCATCTGCATCAATATATATGCCATCAACACCTGATCCGATGAAGGACGCGATCTGGGAGTTCTCAACGGTCAGATTTCCTGCGCCTTCAAAATAAATGCCGCCGTCCGTGAAGTTCATAATTTTGCAATTGTCGACGATCACTATGCCACCGCTCTGGACGTTTATGCCGTAATTCCCTGAACCCAGGCCGTTAATGGTGAGATTCTGCACAGTGACATTGGCCGAGGCCGTAATGTTGATTCCAGTGCTGCTGGTGAAGGTGATACTGCCGATGTTGTTGCCGTCGATGGTGACCGGCTGCGCGATGCTCACCGAACCGAAGTCGCCCGCGTCCTTCGCAGTGATGATGCCGTACGCGGAGGTCTTGGCCAACGCGCCGGTGAAGGTGGCATAGGGCGAGGCGAAGGTGCAGGGGTTGGAATCGCTGCCGCTCCCGGAAACCCAGGTGTGCGCAATGGTAGTAGAGGTTGCAAAGGAGTTCGAAGCCGAGCAAAACAGCACGGCGGCTGACATTAGCATTACGCTGCGAATTCTCATAAAAGTCTCCTGTCTTGAATTTGAGTAGCCTGGGGATGAGGACATCCGCGCGACTGAGGGTCGCAGGCTGACGGACGGAGCCGCCCAATCGGCTGCCAAGGGTAATCTCCGCTACATCCGGAGACGTATAACCGATTAAGACTGATGGGGTTGGCAGCAGAATGATTTATATCAGGGGAAGAGAACTATTGGCAATATCGATTTGTATTATTTCGCCGGGTCACTCCACCGCATGAGGAGTCGTAGATGCGAGGGTGTGCGTGGGGAGAAGATGCGACTCTCCCCCCATGCCGGTTGCCTATGTACAATTCGCATTCCTTCCGCGATCAGAACGTTACGGAATTCGATATGTCGGACGCGGGTATGGCGATGGTTCCGCTGGTCTTGTTGGTGCCGCTGGTCTTCACGATTCCGCCGCAATTGCCGATGGCCGTTGTGTTGTCGTATATGTCGTTGTTATCGAGGCGTATCTTCGACGATGGTCCTGAGCAGACCCCGGTAGAATTGGCGGTGATCATGGAACTTGCCACGCTGATCGTGGAACCATTATTAGCGTAAACACCATACAAACTCTGCGTGAGCACGGAGCCGGTGATCTGGGTGACTCCGCTCGCGCTATAGACGGCATCACCTCCAGCACCCATGATGGTGACATTTTGCAGCGAAGCCTTGACAGGTCCGGTGCCTGAGTAGACATAGAAGCCCCAGTTGTCTGCTGAATAGGGCGAGGCGTCGATGACGGTGTTTCTTACCACAACATTTTCCGCAGCATTGGAATCAATATCAATGCCAGTAACCTCTGATCCGCTGAGGGACTCGATCCGTGAGTTCTCAACGGTCAGATTCCCTGCGCCGACGAATTCAATGCCGCTATACGCGATGTTCATGATCCGGCAGTTGTCAACGATCAGGATGCCACCATCTTCGACGTTTATGCCGTATTCCGCTGAGCCCAAACCGTTGATGGTGAGATTCTGCACAGTGATATTGGCCCCGGTCGTAATGCTGATTCCAGTGCCGCTGGTGAAGGTGATACTGCCGAGATTCGCGCCGTCAATGGTGACTGATTGAGCGATGGTCACTACGCCAAAGTCGCCCGTGTCCTTCACGGAGATCATGCCGCCCGCGGCGGTTTTGGCCAGCGCGCCTGTGAAGGTGGCGCAGGGCGAGGCGAAGGTGCAGGTGTTGGAATCGCTGCCGCTGCCGGAAACCCAGGTGTGGGACAAAGTGCTGGTTGCCGATGCGGATGCCATACAGAAGAGCATGGCGGCTGACGTTAGCAATACGCTACGAATTCTCATGGGAATCTCCTGTCCTGAATTTGAGTAGCCTGGGGATGAGTACAACTGCGCGATTGAGGGACGCAGGCTGACGGACGGAGCCGCCCAATCGGCTGCCAAGGGTAATCTCCGCAACATCCGGAGGCGTATAACCGATCAAGACTGATGGGGTTGGCAGCAGAATAATCTATATCAGGAAAAGAGAACTATTGGCAATATCTTTGGAGATAATTTGTCAGCTCGATTCACTCGAACCGGCGTATGCGCACTTACAAATACGGCGACGTGGCAGGAAGGCGAGGGTTTCATTGACTTCACTCATCGAGAGCCGCTTGGTGACACCTGGAGTGCAGAATACATGGTTTGGGAATTTAGGTACACTACGTCCGGCAAGTTCGGCAGGCTGACCGAAGTTGGACGCATGACTCTGAAGGTGTACAAAGATGAAAACTAGCACCGCAAGGCCCAATCGACGTTCTGGACGGTTGACCGGCAACTCGGAAGCTATTCACTGAACGCGCGCGTCTCTAAATCTCTCGGACCGCTGCCCACATCAACAACACTATCTCCACGCCGCTGGTGATCATCCAGCAGCAGCAAGCCGCACGCCAATAGCAGAAAAAAACCGGTATGCGCATGATCAGTCCTCTTTGACCACCGCCATTGCGTATATTAAAAGAAGGGCTGTTTTGCCGAAGTGTACGTTTGATAGATAGCAAATACTTCGCAAGCGCCCTGTTTGCCAACGGGTGCCCAGCACATGAAGGAATCAGAATCCAGAAAAGTTGAAATCTTCGACACCAGCCTGCGCGACGGCTTGCAGCAGCCGAACATCGACATCTCCGTGCCCAATGCCGTCAAGCTGCTTGAGCACATGGCGGCCTTTGGCGTGCACTATGCAGAGATCGGTTTTGCCGGCGCCAACCAGTTTGTCGCCGATCTGACTGCCGCACTTGAGCCGCTCGATACCCGCGCTATGAAGCTGGCCTTATTTGGCAGAACCCGCGGCAGCGGCGCCAGGGTGAGCGAGTGGCCCGACGTGCAGTTCATGATCGCCCACAAAGCGCGCATTCCCGCGGCGGTTATTGTGGTCAAATCCCGGCTGCTCGATGTGCAGATGTCTCTGGAAACCACGCCGCAGGAAAACCTGCTCATGGCCAGTGAAACCATCGCCTGCCTGCACGACAGCGGCCTGGAAGTGATAGTGGACCTGGAGCACGCCATGGACGCCTGCTGCGGACGGCGCGAAAACGGCAATCCCTGCGACTCCGACTTCCGCCAGCAGAGCCTGGACTACTTTCATCAGATGATCGAGCAGTGCGTCCGCCAGAAGGTCAGCCGCATCGTGATCTGCGACACCAACGGCGGAGCAAGCCCCGAGGAAGTCACGCAGGTCTTCGACGACATTGACGCAGAAGTATCCGCGACGCCTGCTTCGGATTTCACGGCCACACCGATCGCGGACTCGGCGTTGCCAACTCCCGCGCCGCCATCCTTGCCGGAGCGGTTCAAATCCAGGGCACGCTGATCGGAACCGGCGAGCGCTGCGGCAACGTGAACCTGACCACGGTCATCGGCTCCATGCAGCTGCGCGGCGAAGCTGAGTTCGTCGCTCCCGAATCGCTCGCCGGACTTACTGCACTGGCTCATTCGGCTTACGCGGCCTTTTCGCTGGAGCCGCCGCACGGCGCTCCCATCGTCGGGCCCCGGCGCCTTTGGCACCTGGGCCGGCATGCACGGCAGCAGCGAGCGCAAGAATCCCGGCGCTTATCTCTGGTGCGATCCCGCCCGGGTCGGCGCCAGCTCCTTCATCGGCGTCAACGCGCAGTCGGGACGGGCCAACATCATCCTGCTCTCGAAATCGCTCGGCGTTCCGCTCAACTCCGCGCAGGCGCAGGCACTCATCGACGACAACCAGGCGATGATGGAGGGCGGCGGCTTCACCGTCAGCGAGACTTCCTTCAAGCTGGCCTGCATGAGGGTTCTCGATACCCTGCGCCATCGCTTCGCTGTAAAAAGCTGGAGGGTGATCGACGAATCCGACCTCATCGGCAGCCGCTACGTGCAGGCCTCCATGTTGTTGTCCATTGGCGATTCGACCGTAGTAACCACCCGCGCCGAGGGCGCCGGCCCGGTCGATGCGCTAACCAAAGCTATGCGCCACGAACTGGAAAAATGGTACCCGGCAATGGCGGGCATGCATCTGGGCACCTTCAGCGTCACCGCGCTCGACGTTTCCGCCCACGACACCGCTGCCCACGTCCGCGTCACCGTCAGCTTCCACGCCGAAGGCCACGAGCCATGGACCACAGCGGGCGTCAGCAGCGATTTGAACCAGGCGGCCTTAATGGCCATCGTGGACGGATTCCATTATTGGCTGCTGATCAACCCCAGCTGACAACTACAACAAGGGCGCAGCCTGAAACCGGCAGCGCCCTTTTAATACGTGCTGGAAAATTTCAAACGCGCCCGTCGAAGCCCTGCGCCTGTCAGCTCTTCCATCTGCTGCTTCAACTGCTCCATCTGCTGACGGAGTTCATCCATCATCTTCGGGTCGAGTTTGAACTCCTCCGGCTTGAAGTTCTTGCGGAACTCCTCCATCTGCTGCTTCAGTTGATCGAGTTGCTCTTGGTCGATCTTGAATTTCTCGCCCTTGAGGCTCTCGCGCAACTTTTCGGCCTGCTCGCGCATCTCCTCGGCCTGCTTGCGCACCTCCTCAGCCTGCTGCGAGCTGATCTTCGAGCTTAGCTCTTTGGCTTGATCCTTCAAAGCCCGGGCCTGCTCGCTCATCGCCTGCGCCTCAGCCGGCTGCATACTGCGCTATCTCCGGGTCAATCTCCGCCAGCATCATTCCATCGCCGGCCGGGAAAATCTCCTCCAGCTCCAGCAATGCCGTGTCGCTTTGAATCCACTTGCAGGGTCAGCGTCTGCTGCTTCTTGTCGCGCAGCACGGTCACCTGCACCGGCTTGCCCTGGTTGGAGTGCAGCGCGCGCTCCCAGTCGGCCAGCGTGGCGATGGCGTCCGGCCCCACCTTGAGAATCACGTCGAAGGCCTTCAGCCCCGCCGCGTCGGCCTCGCTCTTGCGCGCCACCTGCCTGACCATCAGCCCGCCGGGCACGCCCAGGTACTCGGCCATCTGCGAGGTCAGCGGCTCCACCAGCGCGCCCACGTTCAGGCTGCTGCCGAAGAACGGCATATGGAAGCCGCCCGGCAGCGGCGCGTCGCCCTCGGCCATGAATCCCATCCCCGGCCCCGGCGCAAACAGATCGCCGCCCGCGCCGATCTTGTTCCAGACATCGTGCTCCATCACCTTGCGGTCGGCCAGCTCCACGGCCAGCGTCTGCACGTTGCCGTCGCGGCTGATTTCCAGGCTGACCTTGCGCCCGGCCGGAATCTCCCGCAGCATCCGCCGCAACTGCTCCGCGCCCTCCACGGTCTGCCCGTTCAGTTGCAGCACCACGTCGTTGACCTTCAGCCCGATCTTCCCCGCCGGAGCGTCGTGATCGATCAGCGTGATGACCGCGCCGCGAACCTCCTTCAGCTTGAGCGCCTGCGCCTTCTCCTGGTCCACATCCGCCAGATCCACGCCCAGGTAGCCCTGCGAACTGGAGTGCAGCAGCTTGACTGGGCTCCTGAAGCAGATCGATAATGCCCCGTCCCTGTGCTGCTGCTCCCGGCGGCGCCATCGCGGCCCACGCCCCCAGCAACAGCACCAAATCCAAAACTTCCGTACGGCCTCAAAAAGTGTTTCATCTCTTCTTCTCCTGCGAGTGCCACTGAACTTCCGGTCCCGCACTCTTCTCTGACGATGCGGTCGCCGAAAGGTCATGCTGCTACTGAATCTCCGGCACGCTGTTCAACACCTGTCGCGAAACATTCCGGATATGAGGATTGCTGTCGGAATTGGAAACCGAATACAGCACCTGCCGCACGCTGGTATCGGCTTCCACCGGCTCCAGAATGTTGATGGCCGCGGTGCGAATCCGCGGGTCGCCGTCGTTCATCAGCGCCTCCAGCACCGCATCCCGCACCCGCACATCCTCGGCCACGTAAGGCTCCAGCCCCTCCAGCGCCTTCTCGCGCACGCCCGCGTTCTTGTCGTAGCGCAGCGCCACCATCAGCGCATCGCGAATCCCCGCCGCCTTCTGGCAACCGTGCCCGGCCTTGCACTCGGCCGCCATCAGCCCCACCGAGTCGTCCCGCACCCCTGCCGAAGTCGAGTTCTCGCTGGCCAGCATCAGCAACTGCCGAATCGCCGGATCGTCCAGCGATCCCTCAATCCGCTGCGGCACCAGCTGGTTGTAGCGCACCTCGACCACGTGGCTGTTCGGCTCGCCGCACAATGCTGGAGATGTTGGCAATCTCCGCCGGCGCAGTGCGCATCTGCTGTCGGAGCTGGCTGGACCTGTGCCTCGCATCGCCTGAGCCGCAGCTGCATGCGCCGGCGCGATTCTCGGCCAGCTCGTTGCCGCCCAGCAAGCCCGCGCCCGCGCCAACCACCAGCAGCAGACAAGCCGCCACCGGCGCAGCCTGCAAGCTGGCAAAATTATTCATCATCCGCTGGCCCAGCCGTTCATACCAGCGCCGCGGCGGCAGCGCATCCAGCGCCTCATCCAGCCTCAGCCGCGAGCGCGCCACCAGGTTCGCCTCCGGCTCCACCACCGGATAGGCTCCGGCCAGCGCCTTCAGCGCCAGCAGTTGCTCCCGCTCCTTGCCGCACTCCGGGCAACCGGCCAGGTGCCGCTCCAGTTCCTGCGCCTGCTCATCGGCCAGTTCCCCGTAAGCCGCCGTCACAATCCGCTCATGTGCAATTTCGCATTTCATCGTTACGTCCTTCCAGCCTCAAAAAGTACCACAATGCAGATCCGGCAAAACTCCGCATCCCCTGCAGGGGATTGCCGCCGAGCCTCTACCGCAACCCCGCCAACTGTGTTCTCAGCTTCTTTGTCGCCCTGAAGAGCGTATTCTTGGCGGTCTCTTCCGTGGTGCTCAGCATCTCTCCGATCACGCGCAGCCGCAGCCCCTGGTAGTGCTTCAGTTCAAAAACCATCCGCTCCCGCGGCGTCAGCTTCTCCAGCGCGGCTTGAATCCGCTCTCCCAGCACCTTGCGGTCCAGCTCCTTGGCCGGGTTGGAAAACGACCGGTCGTCCGAAACCGAGGCCAGCAGGTCAATCTCGCCCCCGGAGTGATCCACCAGCACCGAGCGGTCCTCGCGGCGCGTCTTGCGCCGCCGCAACTGGTCCAGGCAGAGATTGGTCACAATCCGGTAAATCCACGTATAAAACGAGCACTCGAACCGGAAATTCCCCAAATACCGGAAGGCCTTCAAAAACGCCTCCTGGTAAATGTCCTCGGCGTCGTGCTCGCTTCCGGTCAGGTGCAGCGCCAGCCGCAGAACCTGCTGCTCATACTGCCGCACCAGAGCGTCAAAGGCCGCGCGCGACCCCGCCTGCGCCTCGCGGATCAGCTCCATCTCCGGCTCGCGCGCCTGCCTCCGCTCCTCGGCGCTCTTCTCTCCGTTCGTTGACCTGGTCGCTATCCATGCCTGAGGAGGATTGTACCCTCCTGGCTGCCGGCCAAGCCAAACCCGCCGGCCCCAAACCCGGTCCTAAACCCGTCGATCAGGATATCCGAAGAAGTCAGGTAGATCGCCGCATCCGTTGCCATCGAAGCTGCTCCGGGGGTGGAGAAATCTCCGCACTTCGATAGACGCGCAATGCCTGCTGTTGGTGAGCAAGCCGCCCCGTGCAGGTCGCCACCGTGCTCCATCCATTTCGCGGCTATTCGAGGAAATGATGCGAAATGGGTGGGAAACCAGCAAATCACAATCGTCTGAGTTCGTTCAGACACTCGATACACTAATAAGCGATGAACAGACCCTCTTTCCCGATCCCGCCGCCGATGCCCCCGGCAGGGCCTTCATCGCCCACTGCGACGGCGGTTCCCGAGGCAATCCCGGCCCCTCCGGCTACGGCGCCGTCATCGAGGACGCCAACGGCCGCGTCGTGGCCGAACTGAGCGAGTTCCTCGGCATCCAGACCAACAACTTCGCCGAGTACTCCGGCCTTCTGGCCGTCCTGCGCTGGGCCGTCGAGAACAAAGCGAAGCGCCTGCGCGTGGTCTCCGACTCCGAGCTGATGGTCAAGCAGATGCAGGCTCCGTATAAGGTGAAGAGCCCCGTCCTCCGCCCCCTTTTTGATGAGGCCCGCGCCTCTCCCGCCACCATCGAGCACTTCGAAATCCGCCACACCCTGCGCGGCGGCAACAAGCAAGCCGACCGCCTGGCCAACGAAGCCATGGACAAAGGCATGGGCAGGAACTGACCTGATTAGAAGAATGCCGAGTAACGGGTGCCCGACCTTCGGCACAGGCTCATTGCGCCTAGGGTCAGATACCTATAGTTATTTAGGTAATTATCCCCGCACATCAAGTAGGGGATAAAATTGTTGCATGCCACGCCCGAGAACGAAGCCCCGATTAAGCGCTGAATCTCGCCTTATCTTAGTGCGAGCAAAGGTTGAGCGGGCCAAAGAGAATCTCCGTGACATGGAGCGGCTCTTTGCTCAGGACGGTTATATTCCGGGCATCAACATGCACGTGACATCCAGAAAGCGCCCACCAGGGCAATTCCTTACCTATCATGTTCGTCTTTTGACTCTTGCCTCCGCCGGAGACGTAGTGGTCAACCTGCGAGGAGCACTGGACCATTTGGCTTACCAGCTTGCGAAAGTGCATCGTCCCCGCATTACGATCAAAGAAGAGAGGGACATCTCTTTCCCTATTTGCAAGGATCAGGCCGGTTACGAAAAGGCCCGGAAGACTGTAATAAAGCTTGTCGGTTATCATGCTATAAAATTGATCGATGCGCTGAAGCCGTACAAGGGTGGGAACGAAGCACTTTTTAGGCTGAATGAGCTTAACAACATCAACAAGCATAAGCTTCTCCCCACCATAGAGCGAATTGTCATCTGCCATGATCAGTGGATTGGAAAGTCTTTCATGTATAAATTCGGCCGTCCACAATTCAGTGGAATATTTGCTCGTCCGAAAGTGAAGGATTATATTTTGATGGGCGGAAAAGAAACGATCTCCGAATTGAAGCCTGGACGCCGAGAGGCGTTGCTCCCAACATTGCATTATCTTGTTGAGGTTGTGGATCGCATTGTCAAGGAGTTTTTGCCGGTCTTGGAGTGACAAAATCCCACCATTTCTTTCATCGTGCCGGGTGCACCATCCTTGCGACTTTTTCCGGCGCAAGGGCGGGAAACCCCCGAACCTCCATGCAGCCGGCTGTTCTCTAATCCCTAATCCTTGGGTAGTGGTCAAGTTTGATTATTTCAGTTTTTCTGAAATGTCTGATATGCCGTCATAAATATCACTCAATGCTTCTAAGTGTTGACGTGAAAAGTTTATGAGCAGCAAAATAACGAATAAAAGCATAATGGCAACGATGCCCATTATGAGGGCAAGAAGGAATACCGCATCGATTAGCGACATAACAGTTATGATCTCAGAATATTAGGCCAATAGTCCAATCAATTCTTCAATAGGCCAAATATGATCGGAAAGCCCCGCCTCTATTGCAGGTGTGACTCGGAGCGTTTGATGGACCTGACAAAAGTTGTAGTGCATATAGTGCAGGGCAATCGCAGCCTCATAGTTTTCCAGCTTCTTTGAAAACGCATTGGTCAATCGGGTAAAGCGGCGGCAGGTGGCCCGCTCATCAGCACCGAAGAATCACGATGAGCTATGACAAGCTGTGCCCCGTTCATCGCGGCCCTATCGCGATGAGCGGGCGGTCGGTCCAGGTTTCGCTGTTGAAACCTGGAAACCACGAACCTCAACCCACAGTCTTTTCTGATCCTTAATTCTTGCTTTGCAGATCATTTCGCGGCTTCGTCGCATAATAAATTCCAGAGATTTTCTCCAATTGTCCCGGTCGTTTTTCATCCGGAAGCGGCCAAAAGAGACCAAAACGTCACGTAACTCCTTATCCTGGAATATTTTGCAGGGAACTTCTTTGTTTTGACGATTTTACAGCGCAACCTCACCTGTAACCTCATGAAAACAAGGATTTTGCATCCAAAGTATGGGTGGGGGTAGGTCATCATGGAAATCTACGAACCCAAGGCGGGATGTGCAGTTGACGGTACCACGCAGCCGGCTATTCCCTATTCCCTACTCCCTAATTCCCTGCTTTACGCCTTTCTGCCCAGATCATTGCGCCACGCATGTCCTCCGCTCGCAATCAAATGGTCACCGCACTCCGGCCCCCACGAACCCGCCGCGTAGTTGGGAAATTTCTCCGGAGTCTTGGCCGCCCACGCCTCCAGAATCGGCGTATACAGCGCCCAGGTGGTCTCCACGCCGTCGCGATGCGCAAACAAGCGTCTGGTCGCCCAGCATCGCGTCCAGCAGCAGCCGCTCATAGCCGTTGGCGCTCGATTTGCCGAAGGCCGCCGCGTAGTCGAAGTCCATATTCACCGGGCAAACGTCCATCTCCAGCGTCGTCGGCACCTTGGCCCCGAAGCGCAGCGCAATCCCCTCGTCCGGCTGAATGCGAATCGTCAGCAGGTTCGGCTTGATCACCTGGCAGGCCTGGCTGCGACGCCAGCCGGTCGAAGATCAACAGCGGCGGCTGCTTGAACTGGATGCTCGATCTCCGTCGCCCGCTTCTGCATCCGCTTGCCCGCGCGCAGATAAAACGGAACCCCCGCCCAGCGCCAGTTTTCCACCTCCAGCCTCACCGCCGCATAAGTCTCCGTGCCCGACTTCGGACTCACTCGCTCCTCGTCCCTGTAACCCACCACGGCTGGCCATCCACCTGCCCCGCGCCCGTACTGGCCGCGCACCACGTTCAAAATCGGAATCGACGGAATCGCCCGCCACACCTTCAGTTTTTCCCGCCGCACGCTCTCCGCCTCAAAGCTCGACGGCGGCTCCAGCGCCACCAGGCTGAGCAGCTCCATCACGTGATTCTGCACCACGTCGCGCAGCGCGCCCGCCTTCTCATAAAATGGCCCGCGCCCCTCCACGCCCAGCGTTTCAGCCACCGTAATCTGCACGTGGTCGACGTAATTGCGATTCCAGATCGGCTCAAAGATTCCGTTGGCAAAGCGGAAGACCAGAATATTCTGCACCGTCTCCTTGCCCAGGTAGTGGTCGATGCGGAAGACCTGCTCCTCGCGGAAGACGGCGTTCACCTGGCGATTCAGCGCGCGCGCCGACTCCAGATCGTGGCCGAAGGGCTTTTCGATTACCACCGCCGACCTTGCCCTGCTCCGGCTGCGCCATTCCCTGAGCGCCCAGGTTCTCAATGATCGGCGCAAAGTGACTCCGGCGCAGTCGCCAGATAGAAGAGCCGTGTGCCGCCGATGCCTTTCTCTTGCGCGATGCGCTCTAACTCCGCCTTCAAGTCCTAAATAGTCTCCCGGATGGTCGAAGCGCAGCGGAAAAGTAACTTATCTTTTTTACAAAGTTATTCAGTTTAGCGTCATTTGCCTCCACGCCGCCAAATTCGACAATGCCCGCGCGCATATCTTCCGCAAACTTATCGCCCAGCGTCGCGCCGCGATACGCCTACAATAGCAAACTTTTCAGGCAGCAGCCCCGCCTGCTCCAGGTGGAAGAGCGCCGGAAGCAGCTTGCGCCTGGTCAGGTCGCCCGAGGCGCCAAAGATCACCAGTATCCCCGCCTCGGGAATCCTCTCGGCGCCCTGCGGAACCTGGGAAAGATCTTCCGCGCTTACGCTCATCTGAATCGTCGCCATCTCCGCCTAACCTCCAACCACTTATAAGCCGCTAACTCACTAACTCTATCTATAAAACCCCAATACTATCCAACTCACTTCGCAGCGCCTCCGCGCCCTCAAACCGGATGGACTTCATTCCGACATTCAGCGCCCCGGCCACGTTCTCCGCGCGGTCGTCGATAAACAGTATCCGCTCCGCGGGCCTGCCCAAAATATCCAGCGCCCGCCGGTAAATCGCCGGCTCCGGCTTGCGCAAACCCAGATAGCACGAACTCAACGCCACCTGGAAAAGTTCGCGCAGCCCGAAATGCTCGAATCGGTACTCGTTCGTCTCCCGCGCCTCGTTGTTCAACGCGCCCAGCAGACACTTATCTGATGCCGCAAGCTCCTGAAGGATTCCCAAAGCTCCATCCGGCTGCAGCTTCGACTGGGTGAGCATGAGAGCGAAAAACTCGTCGCGCGAAAAGCCGCGCGGCTCGTAGAAGACAGTTGCGTCCAGGTAGGCCTGTCAGAGAAATCGCTCCTCGCTCCCACGCGTCGAAATGAGCGAGATGCCGGGCCTCGAAGGCCGCAAGATCAAGTTGAAAGTGTTCGAGGACAGCGGCGCGCTCGCGCTGGTCCCAGCCGTTGGTCAGCAGGACCCCGCCCACATCAAAGAGGATCACGTCGAAGGGGAAAATCGGCGCCTCCAAATCCGCGCTTTCGCGCTTCATCTAAGTTATAAAGTTACAGTAGTTATAGTGGACTTCCGCTAACATCTCACCGCTGATACTTCGCCTCAATCGCCAGCACCTTCTTGAATCGCCGACAAACCGCTCTTCCGTGGCGATAAACTTTGCCGCGATAAACCGATCCACCACCTCGAAGGCCAGCGCCGGACCGATGATGCGCGCGCCCAGCACGCAGACGTTCATGTCGTCGTGCTCCACGCCCTGGTGCGCGGAGTAAGTGTCGTGGCACATTCCGGCGCGAATCCCCGGAATCTTGTTGGCCGCCACGCACACTCCCACGCCCGAGCCGCAGATCAGAATCCCGCGCGGCGCCTCGCCCTGCTTCAACGCCAGGCCCACCTTCTCGGCAAAGTCGGGATAGTCGTCGGGTTTGTCGGCGTTATAAGCTCCCAGGTCCACCACCTCGTGGCCGGCCTTGGCAAGATAGGCGCGAACCTCCTCCTTCAGAGGAAATCCCGCATGGTCGGATGCAATGACGAGTTTCACGATAGTCCTTTCGAGATAGCTGACAGTTAGCAGCAGTACAGCTAACAGTACACCGGATCGTCTGGCCACTGCTTAGCTGTCAACTGTTAGCTGTAAGCTGTATTACTTCACCAGCTTCTTCGCCCGCGCCGCCACATTCTCCGCGCTGAATCCCAGTTCCGCCATCACCTTCTTCACCGGCGCCGAGGCTCCAAAGCGGTCCAGCCCAATCACGTCGCCGTCCGAGCCCACATACTTCCACCAGCCCAGCGTCGAACCCGCCTCAACCGCCAGCTTCGGGCACGCCCGCCGGCAGCACGCTGGCCTTGTACTCCGCCGATTGCTCCTCGAAGATCTTCCAGCTCGGGAAGCTCACCACCCGCGCCCGGATTCCCTCAGCCGCGAGCAGCTTCGCCGCCTCCAGGCAGGGCCAAACCTCGCTGCCCGCGCCGATCAGAACCACCTGCGGATTGGCTGCATCCTGCAGCACATACGCGCCCTTGCTCACACTGGCGTACGCGTCGTGCGTGGCCGCATCGATCACCGGCACATCCTGCCGGGTGAGCGCAAAGAAGCATGGCCCCTTGCGTTCCAGCGCCAGCCGCCATGCCGCCGCCGTCTCGTTGGCGTCCGCGGGACGAAAATCCGTCAGCCCCGGAACCGCGCGGAAGCCCATCAGTTGCTCGATGGGCTGATGCGTCGGCCCATCCTCGCCCAGGGCAATCGTGTCGTGGGTAAAGATGAACAGCGCATGAACCTTCATCAGCGCCGCCAGCCGTATCGCCGGCTTCGCATAATCGGAAAAGACAAAGAAGGTCGATCCAAAGGGAATCAGCCCGCCATGCGCCGCAATCCCGTTCACCGCCGCGCACATGCCGAACTCGCGCACGCCGAAAAAGACATTGCGTCCCGCCGGGTCCTCGTGGAAGTTCGCCCCCGGCTTGAAGATCGTCTTGGTCGATGAGGTCAAGTCCGCCGCCCCGCCAAACAGCTCCGGAACCTGCTCGGCAATCGCGTTCAAAATCGCTCCGCCAGCGTTGCGCGTGGCCATGGCCTTGTCCACCGGAAAGCTGGGAATCGCCTTCTCCCATCCGGCCTTGAGCGCGCCCTTCTGCGTGCGCTCAAACTCCGCCGCCAGCGCAGGGTTGGCTGCTCGATAGCCCTCAAAGAGCTTCTTCCACGCCGCCTCAAAACCCGCTCCGCGCTCTACGGCCTTGCGCCAATTCTTGAGCGCCGCATCGGGCACCACAAAGCTCTGGTCCTCCGGAAAATTGAAGAACTTCTTGGTCGCCGCCACGGCCTCCGCGCCCAGCGGCTCGCCGTGCGATTTGTTCGAGCCTGCCTTGGGGCTGCCGTAGCCGATCACCGTCCGCACCGCGATGATCGATGGCCGGCCGTCCGCCCTGGCCGATGTAATCGCTGTCTCCAGCGCCGCCAGATCGTTGCCGTCCGCCACCCGTTGCACATGCCAGTGATAGGCCTCAAAGCGCTCCAGCGCATCCTCGGTGTAACTCAGGTTCACCGGCCCGTCCAATGAGATGAGGTTATCGTCGTAGAGCGCGATCAGCTTGCCCAGCCCCAGCGTTCCGGCCAGCGAGGCGGCCTCGTGCGAAACGCCTTCCATCAGGTCGCCATCGCCCAGCATCGCATAGGTGTGGTGATCCACCACCTCAAATCCCGGCCGGTTGTAGACCGCGGTCAGGTGCTTCTCCGCCATGGCCATGCCCACAGCCATCGCGACACCCTGTCCCAGCGGCCCGGTCGTCACCTCCACGCCGTCCGTGTGGCCGCGCTCCGGGTGGCCCGGCGTCCGCGAGCCCCACTGCCTGAAGCTCTTCAGGTCCTCCAGCGTCACCTTGTAGCCGGCCAGAAACAGCGTCCCGTAGAGCAGCGCCGACGCATGCCCGTTGGATAAAACGAAGCGGTCCCGGTCCGCCCACTTCGAGTTCGCCGGGTTGTGCTTCATCAGCTTGTGAAAGAGCAGGTAAGCCATGGGCGCGCAGCCCAGCGGCGCGCCGGGATGGCCGCTATTGGCTTTTTGCACGGCGTCCACGGCCAGCAGCCTCAGCGTGTTGATGCTTAGCTGGTCCAGGGTGGGATCAGAGAGTGTGGAAGTCATACTTATATTGTAACCAAGCCGGCAGCGCATCGCTCCAGCCGAAAGTGAAGAATCCAGAAGAGAAACAGGGATTGGCCGCGCAGTTTTGGAACCACGAATCACGTTGATTGTGGAGCATTGCAAGCCATTTTACGGCTTGGCTGGTTGAGCTGCCGCTTTCTTCTTTTCTTCGTTGGCCTTGCGCGTCTCCATCGCCTTGCGCCCCCACTCATCCGCTTTGGCTACATCGTCCTTGCGAGCCGCCTCATTGCCCCAGTCCAAATCGGCCTTGCGCCGGTAGGCCAGGTCCAGAAAGGACATGGCTTTGTCGTAATCAGGCCGGTTCTCCATCGCCTGGTTCAGATACTGCAAGGCCTCCTCGACCAGCGCGCCATTCTGCGCCTTGATCGCATCCATCACGCTCGCGGGCGCCTTGGCGTTTCCCTCGCCGTCGTCTTTGATGCCCGCCTGTTTCAGCGCCGCCAGCGCGTTCCGTTGCGCCTCCGTCCAGTCGATCACGCCCACCGCGTAGGCCGCCTCGGCATCCTTCGCATCCTCAACCAGCACCTTCTTCTGCCACGTCTTGGCATCCTCCAGCTTATTGATGCTGATTTCAATGGCCGCAATCTGCTTCATGCTCGTCACATCGTGCGGGAGCATGGCCAGAACCCCCTGGAAGGTGTCGATGGCCTGCTGCGCGGCCTTCAGGTTCTCCGGCGTATCCTTTCCAGGCACAACCTTCTGCGCCATTGCGGTGCCCAGGTACATCATAGGCAAGGGCATATTGGGGGCCATGGACGTCGCTATCTGGAAATGATGGATCGCCTCGTCATAATGGCCGCTCTTGTACGCTTCCTTTCCCTTGTACAACTCGCCATTGAGTTCGGCTAGCTGGCTTGAACCTCCTCCGCGGCCGCCGCCGCCTCCACCGCCCCTTTGCCCCGCGGCCGGTAAAGAAGCCATTGCGAGGATCGCAAGGCCGGCAACTGCAACCTTCAGAGAACGGCGGAAATCGCAAAAATTGAACACGATACACCTCGTAAGATCAATCTGGGCCACATGAATTAGACGTATGATCATCGCTCCGGGTCTCATCTCTGGCACCTCTTTGTTTACAAATCCCCAACTTTTCCGCACCCTCCCGCCGCCCCCGAGCATCCATTAAGTACGACTTTTGAAGGAGATTTCCCAACATGGCATACGAACTCGCCCCGCTTCCCTACGACTACGCCGCCCTGGAGCCGTTCATCGACGCCGAGACGATGCACCTGCACCACGACAAGCATCACCAGGCCTACGTCAACAACACCAATGCCCTGCTGGCCAATCACCCCAATCTAGCCGCAAAACCCATCGACGACCTGATCCGCGATCTGGCCCAGGTTCCCGAGGAGATTCGCACCGGCGTCCGCAACAACGCCGGCGGCCACGCCAACCACTCGGCCTTCTGGCGCCTCATGGGCCCGGTCGGCTCGAACGGCATCGGCGACGCGCCCACCGGCCCCATCGCCGCGCAAATCACCGCCGACTTTGGCGACTTTGAAGCCTTTAAAAAGACCTTCAATGAGACGACTGCCAAGCAATTTGGCTCCGGCTGGGGCTGGCTGGTCTTCCAGGCTGGCAAGCTCAAGGTCATCACCACTCCCAACCAGGATTCGCCCCTTTCCCAGGGCCTCTATCCCATCCTGTTCAACGACGTCTGGGAGCACGCCTACTACCTCAAATATCAGAATCGCCGCCCCGACTACCTCGCCGCGTGGTGGAACGTCGTCAACTGGCACGAGGTCAATAAGCGCTTCGCCGTTGCCAAAGGCTGAAGAACAGTTGTCAGTGAACAGTGGTCAGTGGTCAGCAAAATCTGGCCCACATCAATAACCGCTTCCCACACAATGTCACGTGCCCCATCCTTTTCGTTGTTTTCTGCGGAAAGGATGGGAGTCTAACGATTATCTCTATCCACTGATTACTGACCACTGTTCACTGTCTTTCCCCCGCAACCTTTTCCCCTCTTTCGTGTCTAAATCTCCAGATTCGATGGAGAGATTCATGCGCAATATTGTCGTTCTTCCACTCGCGGCGTTTCTTGCCACACTGATCGCGTCAGCCCCAGCCGCCTCCGCTCAGTCCGGAAACTTCATCGTCTCGCAGCACGGCATCTCCGTGGGCAAGGCCAGTTTCAATTTCACCGCTGGCCCCTCCGGCTACGACTCCACCGCGCTGGTCATCATTCATATGAAGGGCCTTGATTATTCTCTCTCCAAAACCGAGAGCCTCACCTCAGCCAATCACCTGCGCCATGTCCAGTTGAGCGCCGCCGTCAACGACACAGCTGTCAACGTCACTGCTGATCCTGCTCCGGCGTCAGCCCAGGCCGCCTTCCGGCTGACCACCTCGGCCAATGGACACGCCACCACTACCAATCTGCCTACGCACGACGCCGCTGTCTTCCTCCCCGACTTTGATCCCGGCGCATTGGAAACCCTCCTGGTTCTTGCCGTGGCCCGCAACAACCGCGACCTTTGGGCCATCATCCCTAAAAAGGAAGGCTCGATTGTTCCCATCCAGCTGGCCACCTACGCTGACGGAAAGGGAACACTGGACGGCAATCCGGTCGTCGTCCACCACCTGGTCGCCACCATTGCCGGCAAAGAAACCGACCTCTTCTCCGGCCCTGAAAATCAGCTCCTCCAGGCCGAGTACCCCGAGTACGGCTATGCCCTGGTCCGCAACGGCTTCGTCCTCACACCGCCCGCCAAGCCCGGCGCGCCGCCAACCCCGCCGCCCGGTCAGACCATTACTCCGCCGGACGAGCAGGCTCCCGTGCCTCCTCCCGATCAGATTCCTCCTCCTCCGCCGCCTGATCAGATTCCTCCACCGCCGCCGCCCGAATAAAATTCTGGGCCGCCTGCCGGACAGAATCCACAGTAACCTCGAGGACTCACTATGCAGCCCTCCCCGCCGCCACGCCCGAGGCCCACGCCCACTGGAAGTTGAACCCACCCAGTTGCCCGGTTACATCCACCACCTCGCCAATGAAGAACAGCCCCGGCACCGAGCGCGCCTCCATCGTCCGCGCCTGCAATCCGTCGGTATCCACGCCCCCGGCTGTCACCTCAGCCTTCTCAAATCCCTCGGTCCCTGTTGGATGAAACTCCCACCTGCGCAGCCGCCGCTCACACTCCTCCAGCTCCGCATTCGACCACCCCTGCGGAGCGCCGATCTCGGCCAGATAATCCGCCAACCGCCGCGGCATTGCCTCGCGCAACGCCTTGCGCAGCGCTTCCAAATCTCGCCGCGCCCCCGGCTCTCGCAGTGAGTCTAAAAGCCCCGCCGGGTGCCCTACCCTCGCCGCGTTTTTGTTGTTGCGGCTAGGGTGGGGTAGCTCGACTCCAGACGCAAAGTCCACCATCAACTCATCGCCCTTCCGCCAGTATGACGACGCCTGCAACACCGCTGGACCGCTCAGCCCGCGATGCGTCACCAGCATTTTTTCTTTGAATCTGGCCTTCCCAGTCGACGCCTCTACCTCCGCCGCCACGCCCGCCAGTTTCGTCCAGCCTGCCTCATCCCCGCCCAGCACCAGCGGAACCAGCGCCGGCCTCGGCTCCACAATTCTCATCCCGAAGTGCGCGGCCAGCTCATACCCCAGCCCCGTCGCGCCCAGCTTTGGAATTGATAACCCGCCCGTCGCCACCACCAGCGTCTCAGAGTTGAACTCGCCTGCGGACGATGTAATTCGAAACCCGCCGGAGGACGTGCGCTCAACAGCAATCCCGCGCGCATTCAGTACAATTTCCACGCCGCTCCGCGCACACTCCGCCAGCAGCATCTCCACAATCGCCCGCGATGAGCCATCGCAGAACAATTGCCCCTGCGTCTTTTCATGCCACCGGATCCCGTATCGCTCGACCAACTCAAGAAAATGCCGTGGCTGATAGAGCGCCAGCGCCGACTTGGCAAAATGCGGATTGTTGGAAAGGAAATTCTCCGGCCCGCAATGCAGATTGGTGAAATTGCATCGCCCGCCGCCGGAGATCAAAATCTTCCGCCCCGGCTGCCCATTGTGTTCGAGCACGGCGACCCGCCGCCCGCGCCCGCCGGCCACCGCCGCGCACATCAGCCCGGCCGCACCCGCGCCCAGCACAATCACGTCGAATGGACGTGGCTCAGCGGTCATAAGCTTCCGCACACTCTTACTCCGCTGGATCGTCCGCGGTAAACGGCGAGCAGCAGGGCTTTTCCGTGGCGTGGAAGTTCATCAATTCCAGGCGAATCCCGTCCGGGTCGTAGAGGTTGAACTGGCCCTTGCCATCCCTTCCGATATGGGTATGCGCGTCGTGCACGCCACCCAGCCGGTTGCCGGCTTCCAGTGTCTTGTGCGCCGCTTCCACAGAGTTGACGCCAATGGAGAGATGGTCCAGCACCCCCAGGTCATGAAGCGACATCGTTGCCGGAATGCCTGAGCTTGCGGTGTCGTGGACCAGCATATATTCCATCCAGTCGTGGCTATCGGGGGTCTGCTGGCTGACCCAGTCGATTCTGTTCTCGACCATGCCGCCGAACCAATAAGGACGGAAGCCCAGCAGGTTGCGATAAAAGGTGTCCTCGACGGCCTTACTGTGAACCAGGATGCCGATGTGAATGATGTGGCGGCCGATGACGTTGGGGGCGGCGATCTCCTTCGGCGTGACGGGAGGCTCGACAAACTCCACCTTGTTGCCCTCCGGATCGAGCACGGTGAACCAGAGACTGCCGTCGGCGCCTTTCTCCACCGCGGGCGGGGTCTTCCACGCCTTGGCGGAGAGATATTTGCGCAGCCCTTCGGCGTCGCTGGTGTTATAGGCGGTGTGGTCTAGCCGGTTGATGCCCTGCCCGGAGGGCAGCGGCAGCACCTCCACAAACTGCGTGGCGTTGAAGGCGTAGCGCACGCCCTTGGGATTCTCGGGGTCGGGCAATTTGGCCGCGCCGATGATCTCGCGATAGTAGTGATCGGTGGCCGCGGGGTCCGACGTGTAGACGGCCAGGTGTGAGATGCCTGTGATCTTCGGTCGTGTGATCGGCGGATCCGGCATTTGCGCGGCGGCGGCGATGGTGAAGGCGGCGATAAAAGCGGCGGCAAGGACTTTGAAATTCATTCTGCACCTCGAAAGTTGTGGCCGAACTGTGATAAATCGATTTTACGCTGCGCACAAGGCCGCACCCGCGCCCAGCACAATCCCATCGAATTGGCGCAAGTCGGCAGGCATAGTCTCTTGTCCAGACAGGAACAGGTTACCCATCCTTGGCATAGTGTCATCGCGACAGAAGCCGGAGTATAAGCGCCTACCCGGATTGCGGACGGAATCTATAAAACCCTGGCTGCCCCCGGAATCCGCCGCAACAGAATCGTTGCTCCCCAACTAAGAGACAACGCCCCAGCGGTCACAAGCAGAAACTTGGCCGAAGCTGGCAAGGCGGCGCCAAGCAGCGCATACCCAAGCCAGCTCACGAAAACAAAGTGGACCAGGAAGATTCCGTAAGAGTTCCGGGTCAGATTCTCAAAGAATCCGATGCGAGACCCGGCGAAGCGGACGAAGATCGCCAGCAAGGCAAAGCTGGATGCAGCGCAGCTTGCAGGAAACAACACCAAAGCGGTCATCACCGGACCCGATTGAATCGCAGTCAGCAGGGTATGCGGTAAGGGATGGCTTTGCACTGCCCTCACTGCCATCTCACGTGCCAGATACGCAAGGACTGCCGCAACCACACACAATGGCCAGCGGCGCGCCAGCCTTCCCCCAGATGCCAGCAGGCCCCGCTCCAGTCCCCATGCGCCGACGCCAATGCCTGCGAAAAAGTAGACCAGGTAGAGAAGGAGACGACTTTCCTGAAAAGTGAAAGGCCCCCACGAGGCCCAGGAAAAGGGCCCAAACACTAGCGTCGCCGGCATGTAGGCTACGGAAGTCACCGCTACCAGCAGGACGAAGAAGAGGGCTGGGGTGCAGGATATATTTCCGATAGACCTGCCCAGCCGGTCACCCCATTGAGGAGTCAGCCGGAATAGCATCACGGCAACCCAGTCGAAGACAAGCAAGACCCACACGAACCAGACTGGACCAGCCGACCACGAACCCAGCGCGGCCCATTGACGCAAGAAGTCGCCGAAGCTGCCATGACCCGCGATCTGCAGGTACGTAGGGTAGTACGCGAGCGGGGCGAGGATCACCGCCGCCGGAATGAACGGCAGGCCAAGGCGCCACCAGCGATCGCGCATATACGCGCCGGCTCCTTTGCGGTTGAGGCTGCTCCAGACGAAGAGGCCGGAAAGAAAGAACATCAGAGCCATGAAGAAAATATCGTTGACTGTGGCGAAGACGCCTGCCCACGCTGCGCGATGGCTGTCGACGACCGGCCACGCCTGCCACGCCCGCGACTGGCCAAGCAGCGATGCCGGAATCGGAGCAGCGGCAGGGTGATACGCCAATACGGCGTGGTGGGCTACAACCAGAGCGACGATTACACCTCTGAGGTATCCAATTGCATAGTTGTACTTCGTTCCCTCAGGTCGAGAAATCGCTTGGGGCGCAGAAACGATACTGGCTGTGCTCACGAAGATTCTCCTTGTTTCCCTGGCGTCTGCCTCGCGCGCCGTCGCGGGTAGGGACGAGGACGCGGCAGACCGTGCCAACAAGCAAACGCGATAGAACTTGCCTTCAGCAGGAGAGCGCTTTCTGTTGGCTGTACGTAGAGAATATACGGCAATGGCGTGCTTCGGTTCCATGATCGTCTGTATTGAATTCGGCGCGTCTACAGCCGAGCGGGCCTCGCGCCAGGTGGGGTCAAAGGGCGCGACCACCGATAGGCGCTGGAAGCCGAAGTTGGCCATGGCGCGCGCAACCGCTCCTATATTGAGGGGGTTACGCGGGGAGACCAGTACCACGGCGAGCGAGTCGCGTTGGGCTTCAGGGAGCACGAAACGATTGTAGAGCGGCGGGGAAACAGTGAACAGTGATCAGTGGACAAAGATCAGGGGTTAAAACGCGCCCAAAAGGGTTCACATATATGCGAACCCTTTTGGGCGCAAAATTGGGTTATTTAGGAAGCGAATTGGCAGCTTTTTCGGTGCAAATGGGAGTCGAGGCAGGAGATTTCGTGCAGTTGCCAGGGAAGAAAGATCGAAGATTGGGCAAGAGTTGGTCTAGGCTGGTCAAAGGGGACTGGCGGGACGAGGGACACAGCGAGTCAGCGAGGCAGCTTTTCTGTGACTGCTCAGGCGCGCGGAGTCGCGGCTCATTGGCTGAAGAACTCAGGGGCCATCACGCGGAGCGTGGCCTGGATTTGCTCCTAGCTGCGCCCCATCGCCCGAAGCATTCTGGCGCATTTTTTTGATGTCAGCCTGTAGATGCCATCTGATCCCGTTGGCATAAGCAAGTTGCCAATCTCCGGCTCATCCAGCTAGTTCGTGTCGAGCGGGATGGGCGGCTGATCGCGCCATATGGGGAAACGGTCAAGTTCGGGCATCTTTGCGCGGTCGCAGAGCCCGGATACGAGGGATGCGAGCAGCTCAAAATCCGGCTCCGCCAGTTTCGCTTTCATGTGTTCCAAGACAGGAGCCATTGTCCACTCCAAAAATGCATCCTCACGTTGCAGGGCTGTCTTCATCTGTCCAAGCAACATTCTCAACCGGAGATCGTCGATCCCGACATCTCCGCATGGGAATCTGGTAAACGCGATCTGGAACCAGATGATTCGAGGAATGACGTACGCGGGCGCTCCGCCGCGGTGTCCCCATGCTTTCGCTACCTCTTCACGCGCTTCCTCCTCGCGATCCGTTATAAGGAGAATGCGGGCTAGGTGGCAGCGATTGCCCGCCATCTCAAAGCCTTTGTCTAACAATCCCCGGAGCATTTTTTCTGCCTTGAGATACTCGCCGCCGGCGAACATAGTGTAAGCAGCTTGACGGTATGAGAGCAGAGTAGCGGGGTCACCGCCTCGCAATCCCGCGTCAACAATACGCTCCATCAACGCACGCGCCTCATCATGCCGATTCGCTTTTGCGCAAATAGTTGCCAGTAAAGCAACCGCTTCCAGAGTAGCGGAGTCGTCCTTTCCTAATGACTGCTCTCTGCCGGCGAGGGCTCTCTTGGCGAGAGTTTCGGCTTCGCTCAACTCTCCCTGCGCCAGTAATATCTCGGCAAGACTCACAATGCTATCCAGCGTATCCGGGTGATTCTCTCCACCGAGTAAATGATTTGCTTTCTTTTCAATGTTCAGGCGCAGAATTTGCACGGCTTTTTCGGTTTCACCTTTCGCCCGCAACGTCTTGGCGAGCGAATACTCCGTCATCAACGTTCTCCAATGGTATTCGCCGCACTTGTTCTGAAATATCTTAAGCGCGTCTTGCAGCAAGGACTCCGACTCTTCAAGTTGACCGGAACACATCAGGCTGAAGCCAAGATTATGGAGCGATTCCGCATACCCGAACTCGTACTCCGAAGCATCAATACTTTTCCACCCGGCAAGTGCTTCGCGGTAGAGACGCTGGGCTTCAGTGTACTCCCCAACACAATTCAATAACAAAGCCAGATCGTTCTTTGCCAGGAACACCTTATCTGAAACGCCGCCTAAGCGCTCTTCGTAAACCTCAAGAAGGAGTTTCTGGAGGGGGATCGCCTCTGCGTAACGTCCTTGGCCGAGATAATAATGCGCCAGGCCCTTCATTAACAGAGCGTCCCATTGCTTGCGATCCAAATCTTTGACCTTCAGCCATAGCGTTTCAGCATGGGAGACAAGCAGTCTCCACTCCTTCCACGATTCAAACCGAAAGGCGTCATCAGGGGCAAACTCGCTGAGCAAGCGGACTGCGCCAAGCAAGGAAGCATTTTTCTCGGCGGCGGGCATTTGCAACTGAGTAACTTCTTGAACCAAGCGATGCTGGCACACGCACGGCTCGCCCTGCACATCCACCTTCTTGACCATTGAAAATGCCGACAAATCAGCCAGCGCCTCTTCCGGGATAACTTCAGGCGCGGATAATCCGGCCACTGTGATCAAGTCAGTGAGAATGCGTTCAGCGTCCGGTTTTTGCAAGACGCCTTCCGGCAACGGGTCCGGCGCATACCATGACAACAAGTGAAAGAGCGCGGTTGCCACCACGCCAACTTCACGCATGGTGGTGTCATAAGTAATCGCAACACTAGCCGGGTAATGCATTGTTTCCGCATTGAACCATTGGCGGACGCGCGCCTCCCCGGCTCTCCATCGCTTCAAATAGTCTCCCAGAGAGCAGTGCTGCCGCTCAATGAAGGCGCCAGCCTGCTCCAAGGCGAGCGCAAGTCCGTCTAACTCCCGACTCAGGACAGAAGCATCCGCATCGTCATCCGCTGTTACTCGCCGGCGGACTTGCGTCCGGTCGAGCAGGAAACTTTTGGCATCCTCTCCGGAGAGAACGTCAAGCTCCAGAGGTTCGACATCCTTGCTCCAGTCTCCAAATCTTGAGGTAATTAACACCTGTCCCCCGGGAATACGCGCAAGCAATTCCTGGACGGCTTTGACCGCGGGTTTTTCGTCAACATTGTCCAGGATCATGAACCAACCGGGATGCTCCAGCAGCCAGCGTATCGCGGCGGCCATCTTTACTTCCTCCTCCTGGCGATTCTGCTCGGGAAGGTTCAAAACCATAGGGCCGGTCAGTTGAGCGAGATTCCGGCGGAGATTTTCCGGCGAGTCGGCAACAACAAACAACACGGCGCTATACTCGTCTTTGTAGCGCCAGCCGTATTCGACAGCAAGTCGTGTTTTGCCCACACCCCCAAGCCCGCAAAGCGCCTGGGGCTGAGTAATTCTTGTGGCATAAGCGGCATTATTATCCCTGCTATTGGCCAGCAGATGCTCGCGAATCTTCTGAAGGAAGGGCTCTCTTCCCTTGAATAAAGTGCCCAGCGTTGAGTAGGGAAGATACAGTGGATGCATCTGCCCTGGGATTGTCCGGTCGAATTGAATGTGCGCAATCCGTTCACGCAGCTGATCGCAGTCCGAGAAAAGTTCCCAGCGCGGGTTCCCTGATTCGATTGCCTTACGATGCGCAAGCTGCAACGCCTGAAGCTCGGGGCTTTCCTCCGGGCGCGCGTCAAACACGCACTTTTCCGTGGCGAGAAACTGATAAATCGGCTTGCCCAGCCTACGGGCAATGTCGAACTCCATTTGAGTATAAGATCGGCGCTGCTGACCGGCGGGCCGCTCTGAAGGCTCTGCCCCGTAGACAAACCCGACGAGACACACTACCGCATCGCAGTCGCGAATGATTCTTTCAAGCATCTCTTCCACTGACCGAAAATCGGGAGGAAATGTTGTCTGCTCCACGGGGAGAATGCGGTTGGTAAGCAATGCGTCCCTAACCGCTATGCGGTAGCTTGCCAGGTCAGTTGATGTGGCGCTAATGAAAACACTATTATTCTCAGGCACGGTCATCTCCACTGTTTAGAATGGGTCGCCAGATGGCGAACTTGAGGCGGTGAGAGCGGAACTCGCTGCTGACACAGGAGAGAAAAAGTTTCATGGCTTGGCCCTCTTGCTGCGCCGGGACTCAGGGTTGTAGGTTAGTGCCATGATAAACGATTATTGCGGGGCGGGCGGGATTTACGTACGGATACTGTCGGGGCTAAAACTCCGACAGTATCCACATACTGAAACAATTTGAAGCGATGTGGCGGCTACTAGCTCTCCAGCTTTTTGATGTAGAGCCAGAGGCCGACGAGCATGAAGGCGATGGCGAGGAGGCAGATGCCGAGGCCGATGCGGCGGTGGTTGCGCTCGACCATGGCGTCGCTGGCCGGCTTTGAGGTTGGCGGCGGCGATCTTCATGCCGGACTTGAATATCCGCATCGACCAGCGCGGTCTGGAAGGTGTGGATGGTGACGCGGGCCTTGGTGAGCGAGTCGCTGGGCCTGATCCTGGGTGAGGCGGGCTTCGCTGACCTCCATGCCGGCGGACTCGGCCAGGCGCAGAGACTGATCGGCGTCCTTGATGGATTGATCGAGTTGCGTGAGGTTTCCGAGGATTGCGGCGCGCGCCTTGATCGCAATGGTCGCCGGGTGCGTGGCACCTCATGCAGACGCCGCTAGGGCCGGTGCCGAGCATGGCGTCGGACGGCATGTGGATGGCGTGATTGCTGTGGCAGACGACGCAGCCGGGAAGGCCCTTATCCTGAAATGCCTTGAAGTGCGAACTCTTGGAGTACATCTGCGCCTGGAAGGCGTGGCAGTTGGCGCAGACGTTCTGCACCTTGTCGACGCCGGGCGGCAGAGCGCCGTGGTTGCCGTGGCAGGTGGTGCAGGTGGGCGCGCTCAGGTCGCCGCGCACCGCCATGGCGTCGTGGTGAACGCTGGTGGAGTAGTTGGCGAACTGATCGGTGGGGATGCCGTAGGGCTTCATGTAGCGCCGCGTCGGAGTGGCAGCGCGAGCAGGTCTTGGCCACGTTGACGGGGTTGACGGTGGAGCGCGGATCGCTGGGCGGGCGGAGATCGTGGACGCTGTGGCAATCGACGCAGACGGCGACCTTGGTGTCGCCCGGCGGCCAGGCGCTTGCCGTGCATGCTGGTGTGGTACTGGTCGAGCTGATCGGTGCGCAGGCTGGGATTGTACTGGCGCATGAAGGCGGGGTTGGAGTGGCAACTGCCGCACAACTGCGGAATCTGCTTGCGATCGATCTTGCCCTTCCAGCCGGCCTTGCGGCTCATGGCCTGGTCGGGATCGTAGCTGGAGGCGTCGCCGCCGTGGCAACTGACGCAGGTGAGTCCCTTTTGCGCGTGGATGTCCTGGCTGAATTTTTCCGGAGTGACTTGCAGGGGGCCGTCCTGGGCGGAGTGGCAATCGAGGCAGGAGTTCACGGCCTGCGCCGTAAAGGGACAGGCGCGAGCAGGAGTGGACGCCGGCCAGCCAGGGCAGAGCGGGCGCGCGAGCAGCCGGAATTATTTCGCAAGAAAGCCATAGACAGTCATACCTATCACGTACACCAAGGCAAAGATGGAAATGCCGGTGACCCACGCCTTGGTGCGGGAGGCTTTGTCGCTCTCAAAGAACGGCAGCAGCAGCCACAGCAATCCGGCCAGGCTGCAACCCAGCACGCCCAGCACCTCGCCGTCGATGATCCAGACCTTGGAGGGGATGAGCTTGAGGGTCTGGAACATGAACAGGAAGTACCACTCGGGCTTGATGCCGGCGGGCGCGGAGATGAAGGGGTCGGCCTTGACGCCCAGGTTCCAGGGGAAGAGCGCGGCCAGCGCGCCGAGCACGCCCATGGCCACGTACCAGGCCATCAGCTCGCGCAGCACGAAGTTGGGAAAGAACTTCATCTCGCGGCGCGCGCGAGGGATTGGCGGTCCACTCGGCTTCGACCTTGGGAGGAACGCTCATGCCCTGGCGCTGGACGAAGAACAGGTGGATGGCGATGAGCACGACGACGATGCCGGGCAGCACGGCGACATGGAATCCGAAGAAGCGGGTGAGCGTGGCGCCGGTGACCTCTTCGCCGCCGCGCAGGAAGATCATGATGGGCTTGCCGATGACGGGAACCTGGCCGGCAATCTCCGTGCCCACCTTGGTGGCGAAGAAGGCCAGCGTGTTCCAGGGCAGCAGATAGCCGCTGAAGCCGAATCCCATGACCAGAAAGAGCAGAATCACGCCGGTGACCCAGGTCAGCTCGCGCGGCTTGCGGTAGGCCTTGAGAAAGACCACGCTGAACATGTGCACGAAGGCGGTGAAGATCATCAGGTTGGCCGACCAGGAGTGAATGGAGCGAATCAGCCAGCCAAACTGCACCCGGGTCATGATGTACTGCACGCTCTCAAAGGCCTCGTTGGCGCCGGGGCGGTAATAGAGCAGCAGCAGGATTCCGGTGAGCACCTGAATCATGAAGAGGAAGAGCGTGATGCCGCCGAAGAAATACCAGTAGGAGAGCCGATGCGTGGGGACGGTCTTGTGCTTGAAGGGCGCGATCAGCTCGTCCAGATGAAGCCGTTCGTCGAGCCAGCGAATGAGGGCGGCGATCACGGTCAGGCCTCCCGCTTGCGGCTGACGACAATCTCGTCGCCGCGCTGGTGAACATCGAAGACCGTGAGCGGCCGGGGCGGAGGACCGGAGACATTGCGGCCATTCAGATCGTAGGTTCCGTTGTGGCAGGCGCACCAGATCTCGCGCAGATCGGCGCGATACTGCACCGATGCAGCCCAGGTGGGTGCAGGTGGCGGAGAGCGCGCGATAGCTGCCGTCGCCGTTCAGGATCAGCAGCCCCGGCTTGCTGCCGAAGCGGAAGATCTTGCCGGAGTTGGGCTTCATCTCGCCGACCTTGGCGGCCACCACCTCGTCACCGCCGAGATCGGTCACCGCCGGAGGGACAAAGTAGCGCAGCACCGGATAGAGAAACGAGGCCAGAGAGGCCAGCAACCCGCCGCCGAGAAAGATTTCAATGGCGCGGCGGCGCGAGGGGTCGGGAGCATGGTCAGCGCACATGGTCCGCACCCCCTGCCGCTACACCGCCAAAAACTATGATTTCGTTGATCTTGCTCGACAAACGCCTGGACCTCCCGCCGTGAATAAAAATCTACAAGCCCATCCCGAGCGTTCTATGGGGAAAACGCTCCGGCAGCACGGTTTGAGTGAACGGTAGAGATTTTCGGGGGTCTGGGTCTGTGATCTGTATCACATTATCCGGAAATCCTGAGGAGGAAATTCGCTTCGGGAAGGGAGAATCGGGCCACGGACCAAAACCGAATGCCGGGGAGCAAATTGCGGCGGACGCGCTGTCGCACGTCCGCCTGATGGGGGAAGCGATCCGGAAACCGGCGCGTTCCTCGCTACTTCTGCAGCGTGCGGATGTAGGCCACGACGGCCTTGATCTGGTCGCCGGTCAGCTTGTCGCCATAGGGGGGCATCTTGTTCTTGCCGCTCTTGACGATGGCGATCAGCCCAGCGTCGGGAGTACTGATGACCGCCGGATCCTTGAAAGAGACAGCCTTCATAGCCTTGCCCGCCGGGGTAGCGCCCAGCCCGTCGGCCCCGTGGCACATCAGGCACTTCGATTTGTAGGTGTCCGGGCCGCTTTGGGCAAACGCCGGAATTACGATAGCGGCGGCGAGGAAGAAGACCGCGACGTTGTTGCGAGTCATTTTCACGGGAGAACTCCTTTGCGCCGGGACTTGATAATGGTCCTCCCGGCTCCAAAATCAGTATACGCTTGGGCGGATTTGGCCGGGGTTGTGATAGGGCATGGCAGTATTTCGTCAATGGATTGAAGGACTTGGGGCTGATGGCGCGGCCTTGAGGGCGGGTTTCCCACAGAAAACCGGGGTTTCCACAGGGCGACTGGTTTGCATTTGGGCGGGCGGGTTGCTATTCTTGATGAGTTGGAACAAGGCGGCAACGGCGGGATGGGTGTGTCGCTTGCAATCGAGGGTGGTGTGTGCTACTCTTGAAAAGTTGCAGATTGAGTTATAAAGCCTCCCGGTGGCCGATAGGCCTGCCCCGTAGAGGGAAGTGGGAAGCAAGTTGTGATGCTGGTTCGTTGGGTCAGGTGAGGCACAAGCCCCTGATACCCCTGTAGGGATTCCCGCAGAGAACAAGCGATTGCAAAACCCAGGAGGAAACTCCTGTGAGCCGCAAGCGGCTCAGGCGCGGTTTGCGCCGGATGTTGTTTGATATTTTGCGCAGTGCGGGCTTTTGAACGGGAGTCGTCCTGGCCGGGTTTGACTGGAGGGCTGATTTTTGATATGTTTGAAAGGTTCGCGCAAAAACGCCGAAAGACGCAATCGAACGCGGCATCGGCAAGCGCAACAAGTTCGAGGACAAGCCGGCCGCAAGGCTGGGCCTCGATCCCAAGGGCGCCGCTCAGGCGGAGTGCTCTCAAGGATCTTTGACAATTAGGTTGAACATGCCAGTTATGAGAAGAGATCAGGTTTGGCTTGATCATTCTCACAAAGTAGGCATCGCGCTTTTTCGAGGGCGCGATGCAGCTGAAGCCAATCGA
>CAWJRQ010000011.1:0-73754 GCA_963845345.1 uncultured Acidobacteriaceae bacterium | reverse complement strand
GAGCGCCTCTGCCGCGAACTGAGGAATAAGGAGTTGCTGCAAGTCTCGCTGGCCGAACAAGCAAACATTCTCTACTCCCGGGGAGAGCTGAACAACTCCATGGCGCCGTTACAGGAGCTGAGAGCGCCTCTGCCGTGAATTGGACAATCCAGAAGGGCTATCGCGCTCGCTCGTATATCAGGCCGACCTATGGAAAGGTCTCCCAGGTCGGGGAGGCGAGGCGCGAGGCCTTGCGGAGGAGGACCTGGCTATTGAACCCGTCACGGCTACCAAGAAGCTGCTGACGCAGTTCCAGAGCATTCGCGATTCCATTCCAGCGGAGTAAGTGCAAACTTCTTTGCTTGCTAAGATGAGCGCGATGGTTTCAGCTTTCTCTTCTGCGCGCGGGAAGCAAAGGCCCGGGCCTGAAAGCCTGTTGTTAAATGCGTTTATTCAGGAGCCTGAAGGCTCCTGCCCCTCCTGTAAAACATCAAAATTGTGAAAATGTCAGATAAGAAACAAGCGTGGGCCAGGAGGCCCACATTACAACCGGCCGGGTGGCCGGCGGTACGGGCGGAAACCCGTAGCCTTCATCGCGGCTTGCGCCGCGTGGGTTGATTTCCTAAAAACAAGGAAAGGAATTTGTGCGGGGGTTGAAACCCCCTCCTCCCTCCGTACCTTTCAAAGCCCGAAAAGCAAGAAGCAGGTCCTTCGACTCCCTTCGCTACGCTCCGGTCGCTCAGAATGACAAGCAAAGACAAAAGCAGATCCTTCGACTCACCACCCCCAGGCTGAAGAGAACGCCTGGGGCCCCGTTCGCTCAGGATGACAAGCAAAGACAAAAAAGCAGGTCCTTCGACTCCCTTCGCTGTGCTCCGGGCAGGCTGTCTAGGCGGGCGGCTTTGGCCACCTGCGGCGGGGGACTGGCTATCAAAGTGAACACCTTCGGCAGAGCGGCAAGGATGGCCCTGGGTTGCCCGGCAAAGGCTTCGGGGAAGCCGCGGGCACTCATGGAAATGAGCGAAGGCGTGCAGCTCAGCCGATTCTGAGGTATGCCGCCAGTTGCTAGAATCCTGGAGGAGCAGAATCTCAGGAAGGGATTTGGGGAAGATGACGGGACGCGAGCGAATACTTGCAGTGCTGGCCGGAGAGAAGGCCGACAGCCTTCCCTGTATGCCCATTACCATGGCCTTTGCGGCGGATGTGCTGGGGGTCAAGTACGGGCAGTATGTCCGCGATCACCGCATCCTGGCGGAGGCTCAGATCAAAACCGCGGAGAGCTTTGGCCTGGATTATGTCTCGACCATCTCCGATCCCACGCGGGAAGCCTGCGATCTGGGAGCAAATATCGAGTGGTACGAGGACCGTCCTCCGGCCATCAACGAGGAACATGCACTGTTTCAGGACAAAACGCTACTGGCCCGCACGAAGATTCCCGCCTCGATAGCCGGGGGGCGCATGGAAGACCGCGTCAAGGGAGTGGCGCTGTTGCGCGAGCGCGTTGGCAAGGAGCTGTTCGTCGAGGGTTGGGTGGAAGGCCCCTGCGCCGAATCGGCCGACCTGCGCGGCATCAACCGTCTGATGACGGACTTCTCCGATGACCCGGAGTTTGTCCGCGACCTCTTTGAATTCACGCTGCAGAGGGCGATTCAATTTGCCGCGGCGCAGATCGAAGCCGGAGCGGATCTGATTGGCGTGGGCGATGCGGCGGCGTCGCTGGTGGGTCCGCGCATCTACAAGGAATTTGTATGGCCCTGGGAAAAACGCCTGGTCGAGGCGATTCAGGAAAAAGGCGGAAAGGCGCGTCTGCACATCTGCGGCAACACGCGCCGCATTCTGGAAGACGCCGCCGCGCTGCACTGCGAAATGATGGATATCGACTACCCCGTGGCCATGGATCAGGCGCGCTCCCTGAGCGGCCCGCAAAAGGTTCTGGCCGGCAACCTGGACCCGGTCCGCGATGTGCGCAATGGTTCTCCGCAAACCATCTCAAACGCTCTGGCGGCATTGCAGGTGCAGGCGGGTACGGCGTGGATTGTGGCCGCAGGCTGTGAAATTGTGCGCGACACGCCGCATGAGAATCTACGCGCCATGGTGGAGTTTGCGCGGACTTACCCGGCAAGTTAAGGCCCTCTATGGTTTCGATGCGCTCGCCCAGGATAATAAGGAAAAATTAGAACACTATAACGGTGAGACGGGGCTATTGTTGTATCCCTTTTCTGCCGAAAAAGAGAATGGCGCTGCCGGATGGGGAATTCCATTTGGCATCCCACCCTAGCCGCAAAAACAAGAACGCGGCGAGGGTGGGGCACCTAACGGCAGAAGGTTTGTGATTTCCCCGGTTCCCAAATGCGAGGGACCGGGGGCACCCCAACATTGTTTGGGTATAGGAGGGCATCATCGGCGCGCGGATGCGATTGGGGGATCTGCTGATTGGGGCGAATCTGGCCACGAGCGAGAGCGTGGCCGAGGCGCTGCGGCACCAAGCTGGGAACGGCCGGCGGCTGGGGGACAACCTGGTGTCGATGGGGGCCATCGAGCAGCAGGCGCTGGATGCCTTTCTGAAGCGGATACCGGCCGAGCCGGCGGATATGGAGGCCACGGGACTCGACGAGATCGATTTGCTGAGCCTGCTGATGCGGCTGATTTATACGGGCCATCTGGAGACTTGCCGGCAGTACGTGGATGCGATCCGTTTGCCTTACCACATCGTGGCCGAGCTGGTGACGATGGCCGTGGACCGGAAGCTGCTGCGCACGCTGGGGATGCGCTCATTCGAGAGCGAAAATCCGATTGACATGAGCTACACGTTCACCGACGAGGGCAAGCGGTGGACGATTGATGCAATGGAGCGCGTAAGTTACGCGGGACCGGCACCGGTGACGCTGGGGGAGTTCACCTACCAGGTGAGCGTACAGAAGCTGACCAACGAGCGGATCAGCTTTGAGTGCATTCGCGAGGCGCTGGGGGAGTTGACGTTTGACGACAGTATCGTGGAACAATGCGGGCCGGCGCTGAACGCGGCCCGGGCGATGCTGCTGTATGGCCCTTCGGGGAACGGGAAAAGCTCGCTGGCGCATGCGCTGGGCAGCGTCTTCAACGACGTAATCTACATGCCCTACGCGATTATTGTGGAGGGGCAGATTATCCGCTTCCACGACCCCAGCGTTCACGTAGCGGTGAGCCCGACGGAGCTGTGCGACGAAAGCGAGATCTCGTTTGTGCGGGCGGAGGAATATGACGCGCGCTGGGTTCCGTGCCGGCGGCCGTTTGTGTCGGCGGGCGGCGAGCTGACGATGGATATGCTGGACCTGCGCTACGACGCGACCGGCCACTTCTACGAGGCGCCGCTGCACCTGAAGGCGCTGGGAGGCTGTTTTGTCATCGATGATTTCGGACGCCAACAGGCGAGCCCGGCCAGCGTGCTGAACCGCTGGATTGTGCCGCTGGAGAGCCGGGTGGATTACCTGAAGCTGCACACCGGCAAGAGCTTCGTCATTCCGTTTGAGGAGATGGTGATTTTTTCAACGAACCTGGAGCCGGAAAGCCTGATGGACCCGGCGTTTCTGCGGCGGCTGCCGTACAAGATCGAGGTGGGAGCGCCGAGCGTGGAAAATTACCGGCGGATTTTTGACAAGGAGTGCGCGCGGCAGGGATTGACGCTGCCCGACGAGGCCTTCAGCGGGATTGTGCAACGGCTGAGGAAGGAAAAGGGAATGGAGCTGGCGGCTTACCAGCCGAAGTTCATCGTGGACCAGGTGGTGGCGGCGTGCCGGTTCATGGGCGAAGCGCCGCATTTCGAGCCGCGATTTATTGAGTATGCGCTGAGGAATCTGCGGGTTCGGAGGAGCGCGGCGTAAGGACTGGCCGTCCAGACAGACGGCGCTTGCGCGCCATGGGATTCGTGGTAACCCCGGTCCCCATCGATAAGGAAGAAGGCTTTGTCAAGCGCGATATTCGACAAACTTATCCCTGGCGGCGCGTGAGCGCCGCGTTGTTTGCCGAGAGCAGGTAGAGGACCACGGGTTCTGTTCTCTCGCTACATCATCGTTCGGCGGGTTATTGGTCGCCCTGCCAACCATCGATTCGGCCATTGGATACAGGCCATGATGCTTCCATGCGGACATCCCGTCTGTACGGGATGCGAGAGCGCTCAATCAAATGCCCGGTGTGCTTGTGCCACCATGGGGACCGGCGAGCTGCTCTCGACGTGGGCGATCTCTGGATAGCCAGTCTGTGTCTTGAGCATCCAGTAGAGTCGCACGGTTAATTTTCTTGCCGCCGCCACCTTGGCCACACCCTTGGGCTTCTTGTGGCAACGCGCCTGATACTGCCGTCGAAATCCTTCATCCAGCCGATTGGTCGTCTGCACGGCCTCGACCAGCAACTGCCGCATAAAGCGGTTGCCTTGTTTGGTGATCGCGCCCAGCCGCTGCTTGCCGCCCGAGCTATGCTCGCACGGAATCAACCCCAGATAGCTGGCTACCTGACCGCTGGTCGCAAACCGGCTTACGTCGCCGATGGTGACGGCAAAAGCCAGCGCCGTGATCGGCCCCACGCCCGGCTGGGTCATCAGCAGCCGCGCCCGGGCGTCGGTCTGGGCCGCTTGTGTCACCGCCGTATCGAGTTCCTCGACCCGCTCATCTAGCTCCGCCAGCAAGCGCAGAAGGTCGCCGCGGCGCTTCCCACTCCAACCTTCGAAGGGAAGGTTTTTAAAGGCGTCCATTCCCCGCGCGCTCCATAATGAGTGTTGTTTTTGCATCCCCCGGTTCAGCGCCAGGTGCTGCAAGCCGTTCTTCACGCGCGTGCGAATCTCCACCAGCTTGTGGCGGTGAATAAGCAATTGCCGCAGGTTGCGCTCCTCGGTCGAGGGGCGCCACAGCCGCGGAAAACGCTTTTCCATCAACAGGCGTAGAATGTGGCCCGCATCGCGCCGGTCGGTCTTCTGCTTGCGTACGTAGCTGGCGCGGATCTGGGCCGCATCGCCGATCCAAACTTCATGGCCAAGCCGTTCCAGCATGTCAATAAACCACTGGCTGTTGCCGCAGGCTTCGATGCCCACCAGCGCTGGCGCCGGCAGACTGCGATAGAACTGCTCTGCTTGCCCATCGCCGTTCATCAGCTTGTGTTCGCCGATCTCCCCGGTCTCGGCGTCAAGAACCGCTACCTGTTGCCACTTAGACGGTGTAATCCAGGATGTGATATACAGGAGCATCATATTATGATATAGTTTTAATATATCATAGGAGGCGTTATGCGCACGCTCATTGATATTCCGGAAGAAGACCTCAAGCTGCTGACTCAAGTGGCCAAAAAGCTTTCCGTGTCGCGTGCCGAGTTTGTGCGGCAGGTTGTCGCAACCTCTCTTGCGCCCCACCGCCAGAAGATGAATCATGCGGCTTTTGGAGCATGGTCTGACTTTCCCGAGGACGGAGTTGCGTATCAGGAGAGGATGCGCGCGGAATGGTAACGACGCCGGTTCTGTTCGACACCAACATTCTCATCGATTATCTGCGCGGCATTCCACAGGCCCGCGCCGAGTGCGACAGGCACGCGGACCGCGCGGTCAGCATTATTAGCTGGATGGAAGTGATGGCAGGCTCAACCGCTGCCAATGAGGCGGATGCGCGCAGCTTCCTGCTGAACTTCTATTCCCTGGCACTGGACGCAGATGTGGCTGAACGGGCATTCCTGCTGCGCAGGAGCAGCAGGATGAAACTACCCGACGCCATCATTCAGGCGACCGCCGAAGCCGCCGGCCGGGTTCTCATCACCCGCAACACGCGTGATTTCCCCGCAGGCACGCCCGGGGTGCGGATACCTTACACGCTGTAAGCAAGTCAGCGGTAGCATGGTTAAGTATGGCCATAAATTGACAAGAATTGCCATCAGTGTTACGTTGACATCAAGGGATTTCTTGATGCAAACCATGAATATCTCGCTTCCCGACCCCTTGAAGCAGTATGTGGAGGAGCAGGTCACGGTCAGGGACTATAGCAGCGCCAGCGAGTATATGCGCGAGTTGGTGCGCGCCGACCAAAAGCGCAACGCCAAAGAACAGCTTGAGCAGACGCTGCTGGAATCGCTGCTGGAAGGCGAGGCGCAGGAGGCCACTCCGGAATTCTGGAGCACGCTCCGTGCTGAATTGGGCAAGCGATTGAAGACCGGGCGAGGAGCGCGTCCGAAGAGCCGGGTGGCCTGAGTTGGCGGAAATCCGCGCAAGCCACAATCCTATACAATTTCTGAGAACGATTGGAAACGCTGGCGATGCCCCTCTACAGGAATGCCGTCGATCTGATTCGGGCCAACTTCGAGGAGATTTCCAAGGGGATCAAGCCGCGCGGGGTTGCTATCGGTTCACTCACTGACCGGCAACTGGAGGAGATCAACCGGGCGCGAGCGGCCCACGTTCCGCCACTTCCGCCGGTGATCGGAGAGGTTCTCTTCTACGGAAGGCATATATACAAGAGCCGTGTGGTGCGCAACGGCTATTCGGTTGAGGATGTAATCGATCAGATTGTGAGCGCAATGAATGCAGCCGCCGTCTTCGTCCACCATCCAATCAACACGATTCTACAGAATCGAAGTGGCCGGGCTGACCGTTACGGAAACATGGTGAAGGACTTAGCGGTATTCGAGTGCAGCGCCCGGTACCCACGGCCTGAGCTTTTCTCGGTGATGCCCAAGGGCGATGTGGACAAACCTTCCGCGATGAGACCCAAAAGGTAAAGGGCCGCTTACGCGGCCCCTTGCCTTCGATTTCAAGCGGTTCGCCCGGGTAACAAATTCAGTCCGGCAGCACCAACCGCTCACGTACATTATCGGCGAATGCTGGAAATTCGTCAATCAAAATCTTTGATCCAGAATTCCTCCCAACTCTCAGAATCGAGGCGCGCACGGCGAGTTGGAAAAGGGAGACGGAGGGTTGGGGTTCGTGGGGACTGGCCGTCCAGGCGGGCGCGCTTCGCGCCATATGGCTCGTGGTATCCCACCCATCGCAAATTACGCGATGGATGGGGCACCCGGCATTTCATTTCTGGCAACGGATCATGCCCTGCCGGAGGGATTCCATGCGTCATCCGTTGACGGGCGAATATACGAAGCCTCGCGAGTGACCTCTGAAGCCCGACCTGCTTCTTATCTACAAAAAAACGGAGGATTCTACATTGCGGCTGGTGCGCATCGGTTCTCACAGCGAAGTTTTCTAGCGGAAGACGGACGGTCGAGGTTCGTGGTCTCCCCGGTCCCCATCGATAAGGAAGAAGGCTTTGTCAAGCGCGATATTCGACAAACTTATCCCTGGCGGCGCGTGAGCGCCGCGTTGTTTGCCGAGAGCAGGTAGAGGACCACGGGTTCTGTTCTCTCGCTACATCATCGTTCGGCGGGTTATTGGTCGCCCTGCCAACCATCGATTCGGCCATTGGATACAGGCCATGATGCTTCCATGCGGACATCCCGTCTGTACGGGATGCGAGAGCGCTCAATCAAATGCCCGGTGTGCTTGTGCCACCATGGGGACCGGCGAGCTGCTCTCGACGTGGGCGATCTCTGGATAGCCAGTCTGTGTCTTGAGCATCCAGTAGAGTCGCACGGTTAATTTTCTTGCCGCCGCCACCTTGGCCACACCCTTGGGCTTCTTGTGGCAACGCGCCTGATACTGCCGTCGAAATCCTTCATCCAGCCGATTGGTCGTCTGCACGGCCTCGACCAGCAACTGCCGCATAAAGCGGTTGCCTTGTTTGGTGATCGCGCCCAGCCGCTGCTTGCCGCCCGAGCTATGCTCGCACGGAATCAACCCCAGATAGCTGGCTACCTGACCGCTGGTCGCAAACCGGCTTACGTCGCCGATGGTGACGGCAAAAGCCAGCGCCGTGATCGGCCCCACGCCCGGCTGGGTCATCAGCAGCCGCGCCCGGGCGTCGGTCTGGGCCGCTTGTGTCACCGCCGTATCGAGTTCCTCGACCCGCTCATCTAGCTCCGCCAGCAAGCGCAGAAGGTCGCCGCGGCGCTTCCCACTCCAACCTTCGAAGGGAAGGTTTTTAAAGGCGTCCATTCCCCGCGCGCTCCATAATGAGTGTTGTTTTTGCATCCCCCGGTTCAGCGCCAGGTGCTGCAAGCCGTTCTTCACGCGCGTGCGAATCTCCACCAGCTTGTGGCGGTGAATAAGCAATTGCCGCAGGTTGCGCTCCTCGGTCGAGGGGCGCCACAGCCGCGGAAAACGCTTTTCCATCAACAGGCGTAGAATGTGGCCCGCATCGCGCCGGTCGGTCTTCTGCTTGCGTACGTAGCTGGCGCGGATCTGGGCCGCATCGCCGATCCAAACTTCATGGCCAAGCCGTTCCAGCATGTCAATAAACCACTGGCTGTTGCCGCAGGCTTCGATGCCCACCAGCGCTGGCGCCGGCAGACTGCGATAGAACTGCTCTGCTTGCCCATCGCCGTTCATCAGCTTGTGTTCGCCGATCTCCCCGGTCTCGGCGTCAAGAACCGCTACCTGTTGCCACTTAGGATGAAAGTCACAACCTACAATAATCATCGAAGGCTTCTCCGATCTTCGAGCTCGTGGTCCTCTAGTCCACTCGCTACTCGATCTTCTCAGAAGCCTTCTTCCTTATCCCATCAAATGCGAGGGACCGGGGGCACCCACTTTCATGTAGTGGACTAGAGGGCGGTTTCGCCGCGTTCGTCGTTGCGGATGCGAATGGCTTCGTCAACGCGGGAGATGAAGATTTTGCCATCGCCGATGCGCCCGGAGCGGGCCGCGGCGAGGATGGCGCTGACGGTCTTGTCTTTCATCTCATCTTTAACTACCAGCTCAATCTTGTTTTTGGGCAGCAGATCGACGGAGTATTCACGGCCACGATAAAACTCGGAGTGGCCTTTCTGGCGGCCGTGGCCGCGCGCCTCCAGAATCGTCATGCCTTCAATGCCCGCCTCGACCAGCGCTTCTTTGACTGCATCCAGCCTTGAGGTCTGCACAATCGCTTCAATCTTGACCATAAGAATATCCCTCGTTTGACAGCGTAACAGGTGGGAGGGCCTTTGCGGGCCGCTCCCGGCAAAGATTTTTGTTGAACCGGTTCGATCAAGCTGAATCGGAGATGAGCAATAAGAACATAAGCAGGTCCTTCGACTGCGCAGGCCGCACAAAACGCGGCCTGCTTCGTTCAGGATGACAGCGCAATTGCTCAGGAGTTCAGGTCGTATCCTTCCTCGCCGTGCTGGGAGAGATCGAGACCTTCGTCTTCATCGGCAGCGGAAACGCGCAGGCCCATGGTCTTATCGACTAAGAAGAGGAGCGCGAGAGTTCCGGCGATGGCGAAGGCCCAACCGAGGCCCGCGCCGATGGACTGGTTGAGGAGCTGACGCCAGTTTCCGTCGATGGCGCCGGTGGCCAGGGGGTTGCCCGCGGCATTGTTGCCGTAGACGGCATTGATGACGCCCGAGGCGAGCAGGCCGGTGAGCAGCGCGCCCATGGTTCCACCGATGCCGTGAACGCCAAAGGCGTCGAGGGAGTCGTCGTAGCCGAAGAACTTTTTGACGCGGAAGACCATGAAGCAGCAGACGACGCCGGCGATGGCGCCGATGAGGAGGGCGCTCATGGGCTGAACAAAACCGGAGGCCTGGGTGATGGTGGCCAGTCCGGCGACCGCGCCGGAGATGGCGCCGAGGGCGGTGGGTTTACCGTTCTGCAGCCACTCGGTGATGACCCAGGAGATGGCGGCGGCGGCGGCGGCGAACTGGGTGTTGACAAAGGCGCTGGTGGCCAGAGGACCAGCGCCGAGTGCGCTGCCGGCGTTGAAGCCGAACCAGCCTACCCAGAGCATGGCTGCGCCGATGAAGCTGAGCACCATGGAGTGGGGCGTCATATTCTGGTGCGGATACCCGACGCGCTTGCCCAGATACAGGGCGCAGACCAGGGCGGAGACGCCGCTGGTGATGTGGACGACGGTTCCGCCGGCGAAGTCGAGGACCGGCCAGCGGCCGCCGGTGATGTTGAGGATTCCGCCGACTCCCCAGATCATGTGGGCCACGGGACAGTAGACAACGAGCGACCAGAGGCAGAGAAAGACGGCCATGGATCTGAACTTGACGCGCTCGGCAAATGCTCCGGTGATGAGCGCCGGAGTGATGATGGCGAACATGAGCTGGTAGATCATGAAAGTCTGCTCGGGGATGGTGCCGCCGTAGTTGGGGTTGGGAGCGAGGGAGACGCCGCGCAGGAAGGCATGCTCATAGCCGCCGATATAGCCATTGCCCGCGCCGAAGGCCAGCGAGTAGCCGACCACAGCCCACAGGACGGTAATCAGACCCATCATGGCGAAGCTCTGCATCATGGTGGCGAGGATGTTTTTGCGGCGGACGAGGCCGCCATAGAAGAGGACCAGGCCGGGGGCGGTCATCATCAGCACCAGGGCAGCGGAGACCAGCACCCAGGCGTTGTCGCCGGAGGACTGAGCGTCGCGGACGGCCTGTTGGAGAGCGGCGACCTGGGCCTGTGTGGCTGGAGGCGAGGGGCGCAAGTCGGGCGCTACGGCCAGAGCTATAGCCGGGATACCGAGCAAGGCGGAGAGAATGAGTAGTTTGATAGCGCGACGAAGCATAAAGATTTCACTCCCAGAAAAGATACGGTGGGCAAGCAGAGACGACTCACGCAGCCAGGGGGCATAAGGATGGCATCATGATTGCGTGAGTAATGAAGAAACTTTAAGGCCGCGCGTATAAGGAACCCATGAAGATTTACCATGGAGGCGAATTATTTGTGGATGGATGGAGCGGGGAAAGCGGCTGGATCAGTGGAAAGGCCCGCGGCTAAAGCCGCAATCATGGCAAGGCAAGCGTTCAATGGCCTGAAGGCCACTGCTCCCTCCGGATTGCATCCCACCCTTTCACAACGAATTTCAAGAAGCAGGTTCTTCGACTCCGCTGCGCTTCGCTCAGAAGGATGGGGCACGCAGCCTATATGGCAGCCGAGAATTGTGCTATCCCACCCTAGCCGCAAGAATTACAAGAAGCAGATCCTTCGACTCACCACCCCCAGGCTGAAAAGTACGCCTGGGGCCCCGTTCGCTCAGGATGACAGCGGCAAGGGTGGGGCACCCACATTTTTACGATAGCGTAGAGTACGGCGTGGACCAGGAGGTCCACGCAACAGCCGGCCGGGAGGCCGGCGCTACAGGTTCTTGCAGCGACCGGCATCCTTGAGCAAAGCAGGAGATCCACTCTTAGGCAAAATGCCTAAAACCCGTACCCTTCAAAACATCAACTTGTTTTGAGGTTCTCTATATGGCGGCTTCGCCGCGCTCGTCGTTGCGGATGCGGATGGCATCGTCGATGCGGCTGATGAAGATCTTGCCGTCGCCGATGCGGCCGGAGCGGGCGGCGGAGAGAATGGTTTGAACGGCCTTCTCTTTCATATCATCTTTGACGATCAACTCGATCTTGATCTTGGGCAGCAGATCGACGGAGTATTCACGGCCGCGATAAAACTCGGTGTGGCCTTTCTGGCGGCCATGTCCGCGCGCCTCGAGAATCGTCATGCTATCGATGCCTGCCTCGAGCAGCGCATCCTTAACGGCATCCAGCCTGGAGGGCTGAAGAATCGCTTCAATCTTGACCATGTACAGATTCCTCGTTTATCAGCGTTGCAGGCGGGAGGGCTGTTGTGGGGCCGGTTCCGCCGGATGATTGTCGATTCGCGTTAGCAATCCCAGGTCCCCAAATGCGAGGGACCTGGGGCACCCAACGGACCATAGATCAGGAGTTCAGGTCGTAGCCTTCTTCGTTGTGCTGCGAGAGATCGAGGCCGGCGGCTTCCTCTTCGGCGGAGAGGCGCAGGCCGACGAGCTTGTCAACGACGAAGAGCAGCAGCAGCGTGCCAATGATGGAGATACACCAGGCAATGACGATGCCGGCGGATTGATTGAGCAACTGTCCCCAATGGCCGTCGATGGCGCCGGAGGGGCGGGGATAGCCGGCCGCGTCCTTGAAGACGGGGTTGATGACGCTGGCGGCGAAGAGTCCGGTGAGCAGTGCGCCGACGGTTCCGCCAGCGCCGTGGACGCCAAAGGCGTCTAGCGAGTCGTCGTAGCCGAAGAAGTTCTTGACCATGAAGACCATGAAGAAACAGACGAGACCGGCGACCAGGCCGATGACCAGAGCGCTCATGGGTTGTACAAAGCCGGAGGCGGGAGTGATGGCGACCAGACCGGCAACTGCGCCGGAGATGGCGCCCAGGGCAGTGGGCTTGCCATTGTGAATCCACTCGGCGATGGACCATCCGATGGCGGCCGCGGCGGTTGCAAAGTGAGTGTTGACGAAGGCGCTGGTGGCCAGGGAACTGGCGTTGAGGGCGCTGCCGGCGTTGAAGCCGAACCAGCCTACCCAGAGCAGGCAGGCGCCGATGAAGCTGAGCACCATGGAGTGGGGCGCCATCTTGGTGTGGGGGTAGCCGATGCGCTTGCCCAGGTAGAGGCAGCAGATGAGGGCGGAGACGCCGCTGGTGATGTGGACGACGGTGCCGCCGGCAAAGTCGAGGGAGGGAAGAGGAGCGTGAGGATTGTTGAGGCTGAGCAGTCCGTCAGCGCCCCAGACCATGTGGGCCATGGGGCAGTAGACGATGAGCGACCAGAGGGAGAGGAAGATGGCCATGGCGCTGAACTTCATGCGTTCGGCAAATGCGCCGCAGATGAGCGCCGGGGTGATGATGGCGAACATGAGCTGGTAGATCATGAAGGTCTGCTCGGGAATGGTGGCGGCGTAATCGGCGTTGGGAGTGAGGGTGACGCCACGCAGAAAGAGGTGACTAAAACCGCCGACGAACCAGTTGCCGTGACCGAAGGCCAGCGAGTAGCCGACGATGGCCCAGAGGACGGTGACCAGTCCCATCATGGCAAAGCTCTGCATCATGGTGCCGAGGATGTTCTTTTTGCGGACCAGGCCGCCGTAGAAGAGAGCCAGTCCAGGGCCGGTCATGAGCAAAACCAATGCAGACGAGACCAGCATCCAGGCGTTGTCGCCGGCCGACTGGGCGCTGGCGGCGGCAGCGGCGGCGGCGGCCTTGTTGGCGTCGATGGCCTGTTGCAGGGCGGCAATCTGGGCCTGGGTGGTTGGAGCCTGCGCGGCGGGTGCAACGGATTGAGCGAGAGAGCTTGCCGGAATTGCCAGCAGCGCGGAGAGGAGCAGCAACATCATTCCAAAACGGCGCATGAGATTTCCACTTTCAGAAAATTGCAGTTGACAACACGCTCAAAGCAGCCAAAGGCGGCACAAGCCAATCCGCAGACGCAAATCGGCGTAACTCCAGCGTGAGGCTTAAAGAGAAATATAGGGCAGGACGAATAAGGAACCCATGAAGATCTGATGTCGCGATCAAAAAAAAACGAAGAGGGGGAAGGAATGGGCGCAGCAAGGAGAAAGAGCAACAACACTATCTATAAGGATGTAGAGGTATAGTAGTCATATGGCAGCGACGGCGGAGCGGGATCGATATTTATTTGGATCGCTGGAGAGCAGCGCGCAGAACCGCGCCAAGGTGATGGAGGCGAACTACGGCTATGAGGCGCCGGAGGGGATACTGCTGACCTCGCTGGATTATGCGGTGAACTGGATCCGGAAGAATTCGCTTTGGCCGGTAACCTTCGGGCTGGCCTGCTGCGCGATTGAGATGATGTCGACGGGGGCCTCGCGGTACGACATCGCGCGCTTCGGGGCGGAGGTCTTCCGGCCATCACCGCGGCAATCGGACGTGATGATCGTGGCCGGGAGGGTTTCGCAGAAGATGGCCCCGGTGCTGCGGCGGCTGTATGACCAGATGCCGGAGCCGAAGTGGGTGATCTCGATGGGGGCCTGCGCCACCTCGGGCGGAGTATTCAATAATTACGCGGTAGTGCAGGGAGTCAACCAGGTGGTTCCGGTGGACGTGTATGTGCCGGGTTGTCCGCCGCGTCCGGAACAACTGATCTACGCATTGACGCTTCTGCAAGAGAAGATCCAGCGCGAGCCGCGCAGCCTGGTGAAGACGTTGAATATGGAGTAACAGGGCTGGGTGATAGAAGTTTCGCCGTAAAAGTTACTAAGGTAAGTACTTTTCACCCCCCAGTGTCTTAATATGTTACAGTTCGAAAGCTTGATTAATTATCTCTTTGAGAAACAGAATAAACAGTGTTAGTTTTATTAAAGCTGCGCAAACGGCAGTGGATTCCCTGCAATCCACAATGTGTTCAGCCCAAGTCGTTTCAGTATTCGCCGCAGATTGGTGAATGCGTCGCCCGGATTGACTACGGAGGAACTGTGTATGTGTTCGAGTGTTTCGAAATCCATGAGACGATTGGCTGCCCTGGCAATATTGGCAGTTGCGCCGATTGCTCTGGTGGGCCAGGTTGAGCCGGCGGTGAAAGGGAGGTCGCAGGATTATAACGTATCGAAGTGGGATATTTTCGTTGGCTACAGCTATTTTGATATGCGCGGTACGATCGTCTATGGCCATGATGAAGGAATTGTATCCGGCTCTGTCGGCCCGTTGGTCGGGGTTAAATTCATGGATGAGAAGATCGGACTGGTTGAAAGCCTGACCCACTTCTATAACCGCCATCTTGGACTGGAGTTCTATTCAGGCCAGCATGATCTTTTCCGCAACACCGACACCAGTACAGGGGCGCAAGCCGGCTCCAGCAACAGCGGTATGTTCACCATGCAGATGGGTCCGTTTTACCGCTGGCGGTATAAAAGGCTGACACCATGGGTGCATGGCCTGGTGGGAGGAGTCAGCCTGCAAGGCCCTGATTCGCAGAGTTTCACGCCAGGGGTGACGACAACCGTGGGCGGCGGCCTGGACATAGAATTGAGCCGTTGCTGGGCATTGCGGTTGGGCGAAGGCGACTATGAGTATGTACACGTGAATTACGGAAAGCCGTATCTGGGCTCCGACGGCATGGATTGGGATGAAGGCGGCCTGGTCAACATCCATGGACTCCGCTTTGCGGCAGGCATTGTGTATCACATGTATTCGAGCCCCTCGTCATCGCTAATGGTAGTGTGCACGACCAGCAAGTCAACGATCTACGCCGGCGATCCGTTGACGGTATCGGTGATGGCCAGCAACCTGAACCCCAAGCTGAACGTGGTTTATAACTGGAGCGGCAGCGGGGTGACGGGTACCGGGGAGACAGCGATGGTGTCCACGGCAGCACTGAAGCCGGGCACGTATACGGTGAGGGCTTTGGTGAAGGAAGGCAAGGCCGGCAAGGAGGGCCTGAAGCCCGGCGAGAGCGCCGACTGCTCGACCAACTTTTCGTAATGCCCTATGAGCCACCGACCCTCAGCTGCATAGCCAGCCCGAGCACCATTAAGCCGGGCGAGACGAGCACGATTTCCGTAACCGGTGTGAGTCCGCAGAACCGCCCGTTGACCTACAGCTACACGGCTACGGCGGGCACGGTGGAAGGCACGGGCACGAGCGTGACGTACAACTCGACGGGAGCGCCGACCGGCACAGTCGGCATCACCAGCACAGTGAGCGACGACTTAGGTCAGACGGCCACGTGCAGCACCAGCGTTGACGATTCTGAAGCCGTATGTGGCGCCGGTGCCGTACTCGCAGGCGTTGTGCTCGCTCAGCTTTGCCAAAGACAAGCAGCGCCCGGAGCGGGTGGACAACGAAGCCAAGGCCTGCCTGGACGGTGTAGCGCTTGAACTGCAAAGGCACACCGATGCCAAGGTTGTGCTGGTGGGCAATTCGGATGCCAAGGAGAAGGCCAAGACCGCCAAGGAGCAGGATTCGGCGCAGAAGAACAAGCACCTCAAGGTAGTGGACCCGGCAGCCCAGCGGGCGGTCAACGCCAAGGAGTACCTGGTGAAGGAGAAGGGCATTGATGCCTCCCGCGTCAGCGTGGTGACCGGCAAGGGGGATGGCCAGACGGTGGAAGATTACCTGGTGCCCTTCGGCGCGAACTTCGCGTCTGACGAGCCATACACCAGCGCGATAGACGAGAGCGCGGTGAAGCCACAGGTACGCAAGCCTCTGCCCGCCAAGGCGCACCACAAGCCGGCAGGGGGAAAACCGGCGGCGAATTAACTCCGCCGGGCAGCCGGAGAGGCCAACGGGGGAGCTCCGGCAGCGGTAAAATAGATGTCCGGCCCCTATACCTGTAAAGACCGGGGGCCGGGATGCGCCAGATTGAGCGATACTTGAGTTAGCATAGGAGGTTGGCCGGTAAAACGGCCAACCTCTTGTTTTTTTGCAGTTTTCTCATCTTTTTCGCCCCCGGGGCGGCCAATATACCACATAAATCGCCTGTCAATATGCCGGTCAAAAAACATGTTTTCAGGGGGACTATCCAAAGGTACGGCTATGGTACTATGATTCGGTATTGAATTCTGCTTCATGTTTGTTTCGTTCCATGATTGTTTTCAGGGTGTTCAGCAGGTTTTAGTCCGGAAATGGCGCGCATAAGCAAACCACTTCATCAACGTTTTCAATCTGACATGTGGAGGAGAAACCCATGTATTCGAAGATTTTGAAGTCTGGTTGTATGGTTGTGGCTTTGGCTTGTTTGGCCTTTGCGTCCATAGGGTGCCAGAAGGCTCCGCCGATCACGCTGTCGGCTGTGGCCAGCCCGCCCGCCGTATATGCCGGAGATCCGGTCACGGTGACCGCAACCGCCGGCGTCGGTGGATACCAACAAGAAGAACAATGTGATCTACAGCTGGTCGGGAACTGGCGTGACGGGCAACGGAACGACGGCCACGGTGGCCACGGGCACGCAGACGCCGGGCAGCTATACGGTGAAGGCGGAAGTGAAGGAAGGCAAGAAGGGCAAGGAAGGCCTGAAGCCGGGCCAGACGGCCGATGCCACGGCGAACTATGCGGTGAAGCAGTTTGAGCCGCCGACCATCAGCTGCTCGGCCAGCCCCAGCACCATCAAGCCGGGCGAGACCAGCACGGTAACGGCAAGTGCGCTGAGCCCGCAGAACCGTCCGCTGACGCTGAGCTACTCGGCTTCGGCCGGCAAAGTCAGTGGCAGCGGCAGCACGGCGGTATTCTCCTCGGCCGGCGCGCCGACCGGCGTGGCGGGAATCACCTGCACGGTGACCGACGACAAGAGCCAGACGGCGAACGCGAACACCAGCGTGACCATCCTGGCCCCGTACGTGGCTCCGATTCCGCACGTGCAGCAGCTTGGCACAATCGACTTCAGCAAGGACAAGCTCCACCCGGCGCGCGCCAACAATGAAGCCAAGGCGGCTCTGGACGGAGTTGCGCTGGCGCTTCAGCGGCAGCCGGATGCGAAGCTGGTGGTGGTGGGCGAGGCCGATGCCAAGGAGCAGGCCGCGACCGCGAAGCAAGCAAAGTTTGCGCTGAAGCACAAACATGCCAAGGTTGTGGATCTGGCCGCCGAGCGCGCCGTCAACGTGAAGGACTACCTGGTGACGGAGAAGGGCATCGACGCCGCTCGCATCAGCGTGGCGACGAACAAGACGGAAGCACAAGCGGTGGAAACCTACCTGGTGCCTTCGGGCGCGAACTTTGCCGCCGACGTACCCGGAACCGCCCCGGTGGACGAGTCCGTGGTGAAGCCGGCTCCGGAAAAGAAAGTGGCTGCCGCCAAGCCCGGCAAGAAGGCTGCCAAGTAGCAGCCGGTTTACTGATACGCCCAGACGGCAGGCCTCGAGGGCCTGCCGCCAAGGGGGAAGCATTTTCTCCTGCAATTCCACTAAGGCTGGCCGGCTTACCGGTCAGCCTTCTTTGCGTTGAGCGTTGAGATGGAGAACCTCTGACAGGTCTATTTTGAGAACCAATATTTTCTCAGGGGCTAAAGCCCGCTTTCATTTTGTTACATTTACGGCACGACTAAAGTCGTGCCCTGACGCTTCTTGCTCCCAAATTTGCATTATTCCGAGAGCGGTTAAGCTGTTCCCTTTCAATGCATCGATTTATGCAGAGATTCCCGAGAGTATGTTGCGTGCCTGGAGAATGGCCTTGATGCCTTGTTTGTATACTCTTCATAAGAGCTATGGAGTTTTCTGATTGCATGAATTGTTTGCGAAATTGCTTTTCATTTTTTTCCCGCGTTAGAGTTTTTGCGCGACGTTTCATTTTTAGTTTTCATTGCCGTCTCCGGAGTGAAAGCGCAGAGACCGTGGAGCGCGATCGGGCCGATGGGCGGCGACGCGCGCGCCTTGGCGGCGGTTCCGGGCGAGCCTCATCATCTCTATCTGGGCACCACCAACAGCTGGATTTATGAGTCCGTGGATGGAGGCGCAAGCTGGCGCCGGCTCTCCAAGCTGGACCCGGCCGACGATCTTGTTGTGGACCACATCGTCGTGGACCCGGCGAATCCGGCCACGGTTTTTGCAGCCGCATGGAAGCTGGACCAGCCCGGCGGCGGGCTGTGGGTGAGCCGCGACGGCGGGCGGAGCTGGAGCGCGGTGGAAGGGCTGCGCGGACAGTCGATTCGCGCCTTTGCGCAGGCGCCCTCGGAGCCAAAGATCATGATTGCGGGAACGCTGGAAGGAGTCTTCCGCAGCACGGACGCGGGCGCGACGTGGACGCAGATCAGCCCGCCGGGCAGCCAGGAGATTCACGAGGTGGAGTCGCTGGCCATCGATCCGGCGGACCCGGATGTGATCTACGCGGGGACGTGGCACCTGCCGTGGAAGACCACGGACGGCGGCAAGAACTGGCACAACATCAAGCAGGGCGTGATCGACGACTCCGACGTGTTTTCCATCATCATCGATCCGGCGCAGCCGAAGATTGTCTTTGCCAGCGCGTGCAGCGGCATCTACAAGAGCGAGAACGCGGCCGAGCTGTTCAAGAAGATCGAGGGCATTCCCTCGACGGCGCGCAGGACGCGGGTGCTGAAGCAGGATCCGGCGCACCGGGAGGTGGTGTATGCCGGAACCACCGAGGGGCTCTACAAGACGGTGGACGGCGGCAAGCACTTCGAGCGCATGACCGGGCCGGATGTCATCGTGAACGATGTTTTTGTCGATCCGGGGGACTCGAATCATGTGCTGCTGGCCACCGATCGCGGCGGCGTTCTGCTGAGCCGGGACGCGGGCGGCCAGCTTTGTGGCGGCGAATGAGGGATTCAGCGGGCGCAAGGTGGAGGCGCTGCTGGTGGAGACCACCTGCGGTGGGGCCAACTGCGCCTGCGGCGCAACCACTTGCGATGGGTCCAACAGAGCCTACGGCACGACCACCTGCGGCGGGGCCAACTGCGCCTGCGGCGCGGATTTTTGCCGGGGTGGTGAATGACAAGAGCTATGGCGGAGTTTTTGTTTCCAGCGATGGCGGGGCGCACTGGGAGCAAATCGCCGAGGGGCTGGAGGGGCGCGATGTTTTTGCGCTGGCGGAGTCGCCGGAGGGAACGATTGTAGCGGGAACCAATCACGGCATCTTCGCGCTGGAGGAGAACAAGGACGTCAGGCGATGCGCCGGGATTTCATTGGAGCTCGCGCAGCACGATTCAGAACACGCTGGTGAAGACGGCCACGGAGACGCACTATGGGAAGCGCGTCAACATCGAGAAGCAGGTGAAGGATACGCGGCGGGAAATGGACGGCCGCGTGCGGGCGCTGGATCTATCCGGCGAGGCGTGGCTGGCCGCGACCCCGGGAGGCGTGTATACCAGCAAAGATCAAGGGCGAGAGCTGGCAGGGCGGGCCGGTGATGGGCGCGGGGGATTATCTTGCGGTGGCCGCGCACGGAGCGCAACTGACCGCTGCGCGGAAGGATGGAGTGGTTCTATCCACCGACGGCGGACGAGAGCTGGAGGCCGATGGGGATTCCGGCCATGCTGACGCGGATTCATTCCATTGTTTTTTCGGCGGATGGGACGCTGTGGCTGGGGGCGCGCGAGGGCGTGTACTTTACGCACGACCTGGGCAAGACGTGGATGTGGGTGCATCGTTTTCCGTTGACCGACGTGGACGCGCTTTTCTATGACGCTCACCTGGGCAGGATTCTGGTCAGCTCGCGGTCGAGCGACCAGGTTTACTGCGATCGATCCGAAGACGCTGGAGTGGAAGTGGGCGCAGACGGGATACAAGATTGCCCTGGTGCGCGCGGCGGGAGAGCGGCTGCTGGCGGCCTCGCTGTTTGACGGGGTGGTGGAAGGAACAGGGAATAGCCGACCCCAGCGGAGCAACGATCGCTCGCCGGGGACCCCAGGCGAGGGAATAGGGAATATATTTCTGTATCATTAGCATATGCAGACCGAGAGGGCGGATAGCCGCCAGCCAGCAGAATTTCGCACCTACGACCCGCGGCTTGAGCCGATTGCCGCGAAAGTTCTGGCCGGGGAGCGGCTGGAGTTCAACGACGGGATTGCGCTTTATGGTTCGACGGACGTGCTGGCCGTGGGCTGGCTGGCCAACCATGTGCGCGAGCGGATGCATGGGGACGTGACCTACTTCAACGTCAACCGGCACATCAACCCGACGAATGTGTGCGTGGCGAACTGCCGGCTGTGCGCCTTCGGGCGCAAGAAGGACGATGCGGCGGGCTACACCATGGCGCTGGAAGAGGCGTGGGAGACGGCGGCCACGGGCTACTCGGAGGCGGTGACGGAGTTTCACATTGTCGGCGGGCTGCACCCGGATCTGCCGCTGGAATATTTTCTCGACCTGGTGCGGGGGCTGAAGGCGCGTTTTCCCAAGGTTCACGTGAAGGCCTTCACCATGGTGGAGGTGGCGTACCTGGCGCGGCGGGCGAAGCTGAGCATTGAAGAGACGCTCGTCAAGATGCGCGAGGCGGGAGTGGACTCGATGCCTGGCGGCGGGGCGGAGATCTTCGCGGCGCGGGTGCGGTCGATTATCTGCGACCACAAGATCGACGGCGAGGAGTGGCTGGAGACGGCGCGGCTGGCCCACAAGCTGGGCTTCAAGTCCAATGCGACGATGCTGTATGGGCACATTGAGAACGATGAAGACCGCGTGGACCACCTGCTGAAGCTGCGCGCCTTGCAGGACGAGACGGGCGGATTTCAGACATTTATTCCGCTGGCCTTTCATCCGGAGAACACGGCGCTGGACCACCTGCCGGTGACTACGGGGCTGACGGACATTCGCCAGGTGGCGGTGAGCCGTTTGTTGCTGGACAACTTCCCGCATATCAAGGCATACTGGCAGATGCTCACCGCGAAGATTGCGCAGATTGCGCTGCGATTTGGGGCCGACGACCTGGACGGCACGGTGGTGGAGGAGAAGATTTACCACGACGCGGGGGCGACCACGCCGCAGGGGATGACGCGCAAGGAGCTTTGCCGGCTGATTACCGAGGCCGGGCGCGATTCCGGTGGAGCGCGACACCCTTTACCATCCAGTGACGCGCACGGAAGACAGCTTTATTGTTGCGGTTTAAGCGGTTTAAGATGAATCTGGAAGGGGACGATCTCGATGGATGAATTTGGCCGGAATGCAGCTGGTTGGACTTTGCTTCGGATTTCTGTGGGGAATCGTGTGCTCAATCGCAATCCTGTATTCCATTTACCTGGCTGCCTATCGCAAGGCGATCAAGGATTCTCTCAAGCAGGTGCAGCCGCTGCGGTATACGCGGGTGCTGGAGATGGTAATGGCAAAGAAGGCGGAAAAGAAAGAGGCCAAGAAGGCAAAAGCGGCGGCGGCGCCTCCACCGGAGTGAGAGGCTGATGACGAAGGGATTGATGGGGATAGCAGATCGAGCTTTTCACACTGCGAAACAATAAAATCCTGCGCAGATTATATAGAAATTTACCGCAGGGGCTAAAGCCCAACCTGATTTTTGTCACATTTGCGGCACGACTAAAGTCGTGCCCTGACGCTTCTTGCAACTCCATTGGCATTTTTCCAGAAGCTGTAAAGCGACGCCAAGACGGAGTCGCGCACTTATACAAACACCTTCAATCGTGATGCTGCTTCACCGCCTAACGACTTCGCCATTTTTCATCACAAAGCTGACGCGCTCGACGGCGGTGATGTCGTCGAGGGGGTTGCCGGGGACGGCGACGATGTCGGCGAAGTAGCCGGGCTTGAGCTGGCCGATCTGGCCCTCCCAGCCGAGGAGCTTCGCGCCGTTGATCATGTCAGCCTGCAGAACGGCCAGCGGCTTCATGCCGTAGCGGACCATCAGCTCCATCTCGACGGCCTGCGTGCCGTGGGGGAAGGGACCCACGTCGGAGCCGACGGCGAAGGGGATTCCGGCGGCAATTTGCTTCTTGAATTCGCTGATCTTGTAATCGAGCAGGGCCTTTTCGCGGGCGGCTGCGGCGGGCGATGGGGCGTGCTGGGCGAAGTAGTCGAAGATGGCGAAGGTGGGGACGGCGGGGATGTGTTTTCTCGCGCATGAGGCGCATGGTTTCGTCGCTGAGCTGGGTGGCGTGATCGATGGAGGCGACGCCGGCCTGGGCGGCGTAGAGCGTTCCCGGCTCGCCCTGAGCGTGGACGCCGATGGTGGTTCCCAGACGGCGCGCTTCTTCAACGGCGGCGGCCAGTTGCGCCTCGGTGTACTGGTAGGGCGTGCGCAGATTGCCGTCAACGACCGTGTCGTGGCCGGTTTCGTAAATCTTGACGAAGTCGGAGCCTTCTTTGTGCTGCGCGCGGATGACCTCGATCAGCTGCTCGCTGGAGTTGGCGTAGTCGGCGTTGGGGAGCACGTGCTGGGCGGGGTTGTAGTGGATGGCGTCCTCGTGGCCGCCGAGGATGTTGATGGCGTTGCCGCTGATGCGCAGGCGCGGGCCGGGGATGAGGCCGGAGTTGATGGCGTCGCGGACGGCGGTGTCGGCTGAGCCGGCGCCCTCGGTGCCCATGTCGCGCTCGGCGGTGAAGCCGGCCATGAGGTCGGCCTTGGCGGCCTGGGCAGCGAGCAGGGTGCGCCAGGGAACCGACTCCTCGACGGTTTGCAGGTCCTCGGCGCCGGGGTGCAGAAAGAGATGGACGTGAGCGTCGATGAGGCCGGGGAGCAGCGTGGCGTCGCCGAGGTCGATGACGCGGGCCCCCTGCGGATGCTCGACGGATGTGCCGACGGCGCGGATGCGCTCGCCCTGGACGAGAATCTCGCCGGGCTGGAGGAGGGTTCCGGTGTCGATTTGCAAAAGACGGGCGGCGTGGAGCACGATGGGCGCGGCGGCGGGCTGCTGGGCGGCGGCAAAGGCAAGAGAGAGGGCCACAGCGCAGGCGGGCAGAGCGAAATAAGGCAATCGAAAATATGGCATGGATATGAATATGGCGCATCCGAGCGGGGATGTCCATGGGAGGGGTGTGGACAACGAAAGCGCCGGGTCGTGTCTGAATTCTGCGTTAAGGTTTAGACCATTCCTGTACTGCCCGAACCGCTGACAAACAACCGCGCACACTTCACAGCTCCCCTTGATTCAGGCGCGAAAATGAGCTACAGTGTGAGTATCCAGCCGCTTCACGAAATGCCCCGGCATCGCACCGGGCATTTCGTTTTTTATTCCCCCATTCTACAAGTTTTTGAATGATCACCATCTAGTAATGGAAGAAAGAGGGTAGTATGACTGAAAAGCATATGGTCAAGATATCAATCTATCTCTACCGCAAATGTACGCGCGCAAAACAAGAGGGAGTAATACTGATGGTCAATCCCAAAGGCAAAAGTGAAGGGCATTTTGACCATCTCGATGAAATACCAGGGAAAATTAGAAAGCAACTTGAAACGATGGGACTCACCTATGATATTGCAGACAATTCCGACGATACCGTGATTGAACCCAAGAAGAGGAAACGGAAGGTTGTTCAAAAAATCAGGTTAGGAGAGTAATGCCTTGAGGCATTCTCTACTCGCTAAGCACGCTGGAAGATTCAGTGTTGCATTTGTATTTGAGAAGGCACGTCATGGGTAATCATAAAAGAAAAAAGCAGCAGCGACGACCAATACTAATACAACAAACCACGAAGCAGTCGCCTAGCCAAACAAATCAACGGTTTTGGAAGAATATTCCGCACTGGCTTTGGACTATTTTTTCCATATTTGTAGCAATCGTTGGATTATTTGAACTTTACCCATCACTATCGATCAATGAAGACTACTCGTTTGACACGATGTTCCCATACAATACATCTTTTTCAATCACTGATGAGGGATTGTGGCCCATAACCGATCTGTCCGTCGTTTGCGGCGCTGATTTCATAATGCTGCCGTGGACCACCGATCCTTCGGACAAATCTAGCATGGACCTTCACACACAAAATAGTGAATACAAGGATTTTCCAAAAATGATTGTATTCAAGCGCCGTATAACGCTACCCTGCAACCATAACGTGGTCGCCAATGGTCACCGCATCGCGCCCAACGCAAAACTGCACATCAAAGCCACATATCGGCTCGCCGGTACCAATCTTATACTTCATAAAACATTTGAATTCCGTACAGTTGAGGGATGGTACGGCCAACAATTCTGGCAGTATCAATAACTTGTGAGTCCAACGTAGATTTAAGACATTACCATACGTCGGACAAAACCGGGGAATCGCACTAAAATGGGGAGGCCGGTTGGGTGTGAAGCCATGCGAAGAATCAAATACACGGGCGGAGTCATTGCCGGGTTGATTTATCTGGGCGGCATTATTATTGCCGGAGCACAGACGACGGCGGTGAATGCCTCAACGGTGCTGACGGTGGTGGATGAAGTTGGCGTAGCGGTACCCGGCGCCCAGGTTGTCCTCCAAGAGCCGGGAGAGAGCGAGATCCATTTCTCGACCGACTACGCCGGGCATGGGACGTACATTCTGAAGGGAAACCAGCCCTACCTGCTGCGCATCTCCAAGCCCGGATATTATGAGACGGTTGCGCCCCAGGCCGATCCGCAGGTGCGTGAGATCCGGGCGGTGCTGAACCACGAGCAGGTGGTGAAGGAGCAGGTGAGCGTGACGGCCTCGGCTCCGGGCATCGATACGGAAGAGATTCCCGACAAGATCACCATGGAGCTGCCGGAGATTATCAATGTGCCGTATTCGACCTCGCGCGACATCCGCAACCTGCTGCCGTTTTATCCCGGAGTGGTTCAGGACGCGACCGGCCAGGTGCATGTGTCCGGGTCAGAGACATGGGCGACGCTGGATATGCTGGATGGATTCGACATTCGCTCGCCGATGAGCGGAATTCTGGCGCTACGGGTGAGCGCGGACGCGGTGCGCTCGATTGACAAAGAGGCGACACGCTACCCGGTGGAATATGGCAGAAGCACAGGCGGCGTGCTGGCGTTCTACACGGGGATGGGCGACAACAAATTCCGCTTCAATGCGACAAACTTCATTCCCTCATACCGGGACGCCAATGGAATTCGCTTTGACAAGTTTGTTCCCCGGGTCACATTTTCGGGCCCACTGGTGCGCAACCGGGCATGGTTCTTCGACGGGGTAGAGGCGGAATACGACAATATCTACATTAAGGAACTGCCCAACGGAGCCGACAGCAACCACCTGATCCGGGGAAGTAACCTTATCCGCCTGCAGACGAATCTGACGCAGGCCAACATCCTGACGGGCGGGCTACTGTTCAACGTGTATCACTCGCCCAACGACGGCATCTCGACGCTGGTTCCGCAGGAGAGCACTACGGACAGAAATACGATTGCCTGGCTGCCGTATCTTCGCGATCAGCAGAGCTTTCACAAGGGCGCGCTGCTGGACATGGGGCTGGGCGTGGTGCGCATCGGCGACGGCTACGAACCGCATGGAAACACACCCTTTGAAATCACCCCGGAGATTTCCGAGGGCAGTTACTTTGAAAATGAAATCGGCCACTCGCAGCGCGTCGAGGGGAACGCGGCGCTCTATCTGCCGCCGCAACACTGGGCCGGGGAGCACGATGTGAAGGTTGGCATCGATGTGGACCACATCGGCTATGGGGAGAGCGTTACGCGCGAGGCGGTGGAGTATTTGCGCGAGGATGGAACGCTGCTGAGGAGAAGCACATTTCCCGCGACCGCGCCGTTTACGCGCAATAATGTGGAGGCCGGGGCGTACGCGCAGGACCGGTGGAAGCCGCGCGCGGGCCTGCTGGTGGAAGCGGGATTGCGCCTCGATTGGGACGATATTATCCGCAGCCCGCTTGTGTCACCGCGCTTGGCGGCGAATTACTCGCCTGCCGCGACCCATGGCAGGACAAAACTCTCCGCGGGCATCGGACTCTACTACGAGCACACGCAACTGGAGTACCTGATGAGGGCGCTGGCCGGAATGCGCAACGATACGTATTACGAAAGCGACGGAGTTACGCCGACGGGCGCGGCGGTGGAAACGAGCTTTACTGCCAGCTACGGATCGCTGCACGAGGCGAGGGCAGTGAACTGGAGCGCGGGAATTGAAGAAAAGCTGCCGGGTTCCGTTTATGTCACAGCGAATTATCTGCACAAGCGCGTGACGGATGAGTTCACCTATATGAACCAAAACACGTCGAGTTCGCTTTACGGGAATTATGCGCTGACGAATGGCAGGCGGGATAGCGACCACGCAACCGAGATCGATGCGCGGCGCAGCTTTGCCGGCGGATACACGCTGTTTGCCGCTTACACGCGTTCCTCCGCGCGGGCGAATGCGGCCATCAATTATGTGCCCACACTGTCGATGCTGGGCGCGCAGCAGAGTGGACCATTGGGGTGGGACACACCGAACCGCGTGCTCAGTTGGGGATGGTTGCCGTTTCCGATGCCGAAAATGAAAAAGAGCTGGGACTTTGTTTACACCGTAAATTGGCGGACGGGCTTTCCTTACACGCCGGTTGACGACAACTCCCAGGTGGCGGGCGCGGCAGGCTCGCAGCGCTTTCCGGATTACCTGTCCGTCAGCCCGGGGCTGGAATGGCGCTTTCACTTTCGCCGCTATTACTTCGGGCTGCGCGGGGTGATGGAAAACATGACCGACAGCAGGGATCCGCTGGTGGTGAACAACGTGGTGGATTCACCGCAGTACGGAAGTTTCAGCGAGTACCTGGGGAGGGTTTTCACGGCGCGGATACGGCTGATCAGCCAAAAGAAATAGGAATCGTTTCCCACCCTAGCCGCAACAGAACGAGAAGCAGATCCTTCGACTCGCTGCGCTCGCTCAGGATGACAGCCGCGAGGGTGGGGCACCCTAGAATCGTGCTCTCCCACCCATTCGCAAAGTGCGCGAATGGATGGGGCACGGGGCTGAGGATCATTGTTTCCCAGGTCCCCATCGATAAGGAAGAAGGCTTTGTCAAGCGCGATATTCGACAAACTTATCCCTGGCGGCGCGTGAGCGCCGCGTTGTTTGCCGAGAGCAGGTAGAGGACCACGGGTTCTGTTCTCTCGCTACATCATCGTTCGGCGGGTTATTGGTCGCCCTGCCAACCATCGATTCGGCCATTGGATACAGGCCATGATGCTTCCATGCGGACATCCCGTCTGTACGGGATGCGAGAGCGCTCAATCAAATGCCCGGTGTGCTTGTGCCACCATGGGGACCGGCGAGCTGCTCTCGACGTGGGCGATCTCTGGATAGCCAGTCTGTGTCTTGAGCATCCAGTAGAGTCGCACGGTTAATTTTCTTGCCGCCGCCACCTTGGCCACACCCTTGGGCTTCTTGTGGCAACGCGCCTGATACTGCCGTCGAAATCCTTCATCCAGCCGATTGGTCGTCTGCACGGCCTCGACCAGCAACTGCCGCATAAAGCGGTTGCCTTGTTTGGTGATCGCGCCCAGCCGCTGCTTGCCGCCCGAGCTATGCTCGCACGGAATCAACCCCAGATAGCTGGCTACCTGACCGCTGGTCGCAAACCGGCTTACGTTGCCGATGGTGACGGCAAAAGCCAGCGCCGTGATCGGCCCCACGCCCGGCTGGGTCATCAGCAGCCGCGCCCGGGCGTCGGTCTGGGCCGCTTGTGTCACCGCCGTATCGAGTTCCTCGACCCGCTCATCTAGCTCCGCCAGCAAGCGCAGAAGGTCGCCGCGGCGCTTCCCACTCCAACCTTCGAAGGGAAGGTTTTTAAAGGCGTCCATTCCCCGCGCGCTCCATAATGAGTGTTGTTTTTGCATCCCCCGGTTCAGCGCCAGGTGCTGCAAGCCGTTCTTCACGCGCGTGCGAATCTCCACCAGCTTGTGGCGGTGAATAAGCAATTGCCGCAGGTTGCGCTCCTCGGTCGAGGGGCGCCACAGCCGCGGAAAACGCTTTTCCATCAACAGGCGTAGAATGTGGCCCGCATCGCGCCGGTCGGTCTTCTGCTTGCGTACGTAGCTGGCGCGGATCTGGGCCGCATCGCCGATCCAAACTTCATGGCCAAGCCGTTCCAGCATGTCAATAAACCACTGGCTGTTGCCGCAGGCTTCGATGCCCACCAGCGCTGGCGCCGGCAGACTGCGATAGAACTGCTCTGCTTGCCCATCGCCGTTCATCAGCTTGTGTTCGCCGATCTCCCCGGTCTCGGCGTCAAGAACCGCTACCTGTTGCCACTTAGGATGAAAGTCACAACCTACAATAATCATCGAAGGCTTCTCCGATCTTCGAGCTCGTGGTCCTCTAGTCCACTCGCTACTCGATCTTCTCAGAAGCCTTCTTCCTTATCCCATCAAATGCGAGGGACCGGGGGCACCCGCAAATTTCGATCTATGTGAAGATGCTAATACGCGGGAATGCCGGTGAGGTGTTGGCCCACGATAAGCGTGTGAATGTCGTGGGTGCCCTCGTAGGTGATGACCGATTCCAGGTTCATCATGTGGCGCATGATGGGGTAGTCTTCGGTGATGCCGTTGGCGCCAAGGATGTCGCGGGCTATGCGGGCACATTCCAGGGCCATCCAGACGTTGTTGCGCTTGGCGAGAGAGATGTGGTGATGCTCCGCCTTGCCCGCGTCCTTGAGGCGGCCGACCTGGAGGGAGAGCAACTGCGCCTTGGAGATTTCATTGGCCATCCAGACCAGCTTTTGCTGGACGATCTGATGGCTGGCGATGGGCTGGTTGCGGAACTGCTTGCGGAATTTGGCGTACTGCAGGGCGGTGGAGTAGCAGTCCATGGCCGCGCCGATGGCTCCCCAACTGATGCCGTAGCGGGCCTGGTTGAGGCACATGAAGGCGCTCTTGATGCCGATGGCGCCGGGCATGAGGGCGGTGAGGGGCACGTGCACGTCCTGCAGCGAGAGGCCGCTGGTGTGGGAGGCGCGCAGGCTCCACTTGCCGTGGACATCGTAGGCGGTGAAGCCGGGGCGATTGGTTTCCACTAGGAAACCGCGAACTTTGCCGCCTTCGTCCTCATTTTTGGCGAAGACAACGGCCACGTCGGAGATGGTTCCGGAGGTGATCCACAGCTTTTCGCCGTTGAGGATGTACTCGTCGCCGACCTTGCGGGCGGTGGTGGTCATGGCGCCGGGATTGGAGCCTGCGCCGGGCTCGGTGAGGCCGAAGCAGCCGAGCTTTTCGCCGCTGGCCAGTGGCCGGGAGCCAGGTGTTTTTCTGCTCGTCGGAGCCGAAGGTGTAGATGGGGTACATGACCAGGCCGGATTGCACGCTGACAAAGCTGCGAAAGCCGGAGTCGCCGCGTTCCAGCTCCTGCATGACCAGGCCGTACTCGACGTTGGACATGCCGGCGCAGCCGTAGCCCTCGAGGTTGGCGCCGTAGAAGCCCAGCTCGCCCATGATGGGGACCAGCTCGCGGGGAAAACGCTCGGTGCGGAAGCACTCCTCGATGATGGGGATGAGGTTGTCCTCGACAAAGTCGCGCGCGGTTTTGCGGACGAGCAGTTCGTCCTCGCTGAAGCTGGAGTCGAGGTTGATGAGATCGAAGCCTTGGAATTTGAAGCCCATGATAGCCTGCCATTCTTTAGAAATCATTCAAAACAGATGATTTTAGCAGACGGGGGGAGAGTAGGGACTAGGGAATAGGGAATAGGGAATAGGCTGGCATAGGGGGAGATTGAAGTTCGCTGGAGGGAAGGAGATGAAGTGGGTGTACAATCAATGCATTGATTGATTGATGCATGGATGGAGGAGCCGATGAACCGCAGAATCGATGCGCACATGGCGCGCACACAGCTTGGCCAGGTGATTGACCGGGCGGTTGAATACAATGAGCGGTTTATCGTGGATCGCCGCGGGGAGCCGGTGGTTGTGATTCTCAGCGTTCAGGATTATCTGGCCAGCGTACCGAATGCGCCGGAATGGCTGCGAGAGGCCTGGGCCGGCGCGAAAAAGCGCGACCTGGAGAAGCTGACCATGGACGAGATCGACGCGAAGATCAATGCCTTACGACGTGAAAAGCGGGCCGCTGCAAGGGCCGCCGCAACATGATGCGCGCGGTGCTGGAGGGGTGGTCCGACTGGTTGCTACTGTTTTTCCGTGGGCTTCAAGCGGAATGCATGTGGCACTTAGTTTTCCCTAATACCTAACCCCTAACCCATGATCCCTTCATTACTCCAGGAACTCGCGGACGAAGGGGTTTTGGCTCGTGACCAGCTCATGGAGAGAGCCGTCGAAGATGAGGCGGCCATCTTCGAGCATGAGGAAGGTGGTGTTGGGGTCGGTTTCGCCTTTGGGGAAGGGAACCATGCGGCCCTGTTCGGGGTCGAAGCGGTTGTTGCACAGGAGGAAGGCGTCCTGGATGCGGTGGGTGACCATGATCGAAGGGGTGTGGGAGACGTCGCGCTCCTTGACGATCAGCTCGATGATGGTGGTGGAGGTGAGGGGGTCGAGGCCGCCGGTGGGCGAGTCATAGAGCAGCAGCTCCGGCTGGCGGATGAAGGCGCGGGCGATGGCCACGCGGCGGCGCATTCCGCCGGAGAGGCTGGACGGGAAGAGGTCGAAGGTCTCCTCCAACTCGACAAAGCGCAGGGCATCGCGGACGCGGAGGTCGATTTCGTCGTCGGGAACCCGCTCCTGAATCAGCTGGTAGGCGACGTTGTCGCGGACGGAGAGCGAGTCGAAGAGCGCGCCCTCCTGGAAGACCATGCCGGTGCGGGTGCGCAGGGGGAAGAGCTGCTCCTCGGGCATATGGGAGATCTCTTCGCCGAAGAGCAGGATGCTGCCCTGATCGGGGCGCAGGAGGCCGTTGGCGAGCTTGAGCAGGACGCTCTTGCCCACGCCGGCCGGGCCGAGCAGGATGCGGGTCTCTCCGGGAGCAACGGAGAAGCTGACGTCTTCCAGTACGGGCGGGCCGTCGAAGGCGATGGAGACGTTGCGAAAGACCACCACCGGGCTGAGCATCCATAGCCGTTTGTTGGCCGTACGGATGGGGCCGGGCTGGGCGGAAGCGGGAGAGTCGCTCATAGGGGGGGGAAGAGGGTGAGCAGTACCTGGGTGAGAAGGAAGTCGACGAAGATGATGAGCACCGAGGCCCAGACGACGGCCTGAATGGTGGAGCGGCCCACGCCCTGGGTGCCGCCGGTGGTTCTCATGCCGTAGAAGCAGCCGATGGAGCTGAGGATGTAGCCGAAGAAGAGCGGCTTGACCAGTCCCTGGATGATGTCGGGATAGCGAAGGTACTCCCATGCCTTGGAGAGGTACTGGGTGCCGTTCTGGTGGTTCATGAAGACGGTGACCAGGCCGCCGCCGGCGATGCCGCAGGCGTCGGAGACGATGGTGAGAAAGAAGAGCATGCAGATGGTGGCGGCGATGCGCGGGGTGACCAGCTTGCGCATGGGGTCAACGCCCAGGGCGCGCATGGCGTCGATCTGCTCGGTGACCACCATGGAGCCGAGTTCGCTGGCCATGGAGCTGGCGTTGCGGCCGGTGACCATGACTCCGGTGAGCATCGGGCCCAGTTCGCGGATCATGGTGATGCTGACAAACTCGCCGGTGACGGCGGTGGCGCCGAAACTGAGCGAGCGTGGCCGAGGATTGCAGGGCCAGCACGCCGCCGGTGGAGAGGCCGGTGAGCACCACGATGGACAGGGAGCCGAAGCCGATGATGTCGGACTGAATGAGGAATTCCGGCCAGTAAATGGGCGGGCGATAGAGGTTAGTGAAAGCGCGCCAGGCAAACAGGGAGTAGTCCTGCACGGTGAGGACCAGGTTCTTGGCGGTTTTTTCGATCGCATCTATCGGCATGGCGTTTGCCGGCCTGGGGATAAAGTGAAGTGCCGCTCTCCTCGACAGGATAGCGCATTTTAGTGGCCCGGGGTCAGGGACTAGGGAATAGGGAATATACTCGGCCAGAAAAAAATGGGCGGCAAGGGTGATGCCCCTGCCGCCGCCCGTCCCTGGGTTGTCTTGAAGGTACTGCAATTGGTGCTAAACCTTTACTGCAAGAGCTTGGTCACTTCCTGCTCCACACTGTTAGCTTGCGCTAATGCGGCGATGCCGGTCTGGCTGAGGATCTCGATACTTGGACATGTTGGAGGTCGCGGAGGCATAATCGGTGGCCTGGATGGCGTTTTGCGCCGAGATCACGTTCTCCTGCTGGGTGCTCATCACCTGGCTGATGGAGTTCAGGGTATTGATCTGTGCGCCGATGTAGCCGTCCATGGCGGCCACGTCGGTGATGGCCACATTAGATACTGTTCAGCGCGGTCTGCGCATCGGCCTGATTCAGCAGGTCGGTATCGCTTAACGACTGGCCGGATCCATCCGTGTAGCCGATGGTGGCGATGCCGTTCGTTCCGGTGGTGTTGGCAACAAGAGTTGCCTGAGCCTGCCCGGTAGTCGAGTCGTAGAGTATAGCCAAACCGTTGGAGTTGGACAGCCCGATGTCATAGGGGTTGGAGGCAGTGTAGCTCAACGTGGCGGTCGAGGTCGTATCGACGACGGAAGTGAGCGGGGTGGTAATCTGTCCGCCGGCGCCCTCGGCGTTGGAGGTAAGTTTGATGCTTCCGAAACCGTTGGCGCCAGCTACCCAAGTGGCAGTAACCCCCAGCGCGGCCAGGTTAATCTGGCTGATCATGCTTCCCACAGTGGAACTAGCGGCGGCGGTGAAGATTTGCGGCACGCCGTTGACAGAGAAGTTGATGGATCCGGAAACCGTATCATTTTCGCTGGCAAATGGACCCAGGGTTACGCTGGAATAGGTGCCCTGGGTGGTGTCGGCCAGCGAGGTGGTGTTCACGTTAATGGGGTTTCCATCCGGGGCAGACGAGGTCAAGGTGATCCCGGTGGTGTTTGCCTGGGCAGTGAGCCCGAGGGCGGCGACGGCGGTGATAGCGGCAGCCAGTTGAGCCATCGTGGCACCGGCAGGCAGAACAGTGTTGGTGGGGCTGGCAACGCCGGAGCCAATGGAAAAGCTGTGGGTGACGGCGCCGTTGGTGATGGAAATGGCGCCGGTGAGCGTATCGCTGGTATTTAGGCCGCCGGGGACGGTCACATTACCGACCGTGACCGATGAATCGGAACCAGCCACTTCCGTTACGCCGATGATGGAGGTGGGAGCGGCAAAATTCACGGCGTTGGCCAGGGTGGTAATACCCGGTGTGGTGATGGTGGTGCCCGTGACGCCGGATTGCAAGTAGATGCCACCTGTGCCGCCGCCCGGCGCGATGGCCGTGATGCCCAGAGCAGCATCACCGTTGATCTTGTTGACCAGGCTGACGACGGTGTTGGAGCCTGTGTAGTAGGTATGGGTGACCGCGTTATCCACGCCAGCGCCCATGATGAAGGTATTGATCTGGCCAGCGCCATTCTCGATTTCGATCTGTCCGGTCAAATTGACGCCTGTCGTATCGTTGCCGCCAGGGGAGCCCAGAATCCCGGGTGAGGCCAGTTGCAATACGGCTGTGCCATAGGAGCCGAGCGATCCGACGGTTCCCGGGGCATCTAACGCGGCGCCTCCGTCACTCTGAATGGCCGCGCCGCCGTTGGAGGTGTCTGTCAGCGAGTTAGCGCCCACCGTGATGGTATTAATTCCAGCGACATTCGAGGTCAGCACCAGGCCGCCATTGCCCAAGCCGCCGGCGTTGGCATTCCACACAGCATTGACTCCGAGGCCGCTGCTGTCAATTTGCGCCGCCAGATCGGCAAAGGTCTGGCCGGCAGTCGCCGTAAAGGTTGTGGTTCCCAAGGCATTCGTCAGTTGCAGGCTGCCTCCAGTATTCAGAACATCGGTCTCGCTGGCAGCGCCTCCGCCAAAATCGTCGAGCACGGTCACTGTAGCCGTGCCGGTGGTGGCAGCGCCGCCATCGGTCGGGTTGTAGAGGCCAATGGCGGCATTGGCGTTGCTGAGGGTATTGGCGCTGGCGGTGACGTTTTCGCCGGTAAGCGCGGTGAGCGATGTGACCGTAATGCCATTGGCGGCCACCAAGGCGGCGGCCCCGAGGCCTGATCCCAAGGTGTTTGTATTGGTGGTGGTTTCCGCATTGATGGTGGCCGCCAGGTTGGCCAGCGAGTTGCTGCCGTCGCCGTGATTGATGGTATAGAAGGTGGTGGCCGTATCCGTCCCGGCGCCCACGACAAAGGTCAGCACGGTATTGTTGTTGGGGATGGAGTTGGTGAGGGTGATGCTGCCTCCGGCGGAGAGCACATCCGCGGGATTATTGGTTCCTGCGATGCCAAAGGTAGCCGAGCCGAAGCCGGCCGGGGTTGTTGCGACACCGGTAACCGCGCCGGCAAGGGCCGTCAAGAGCGGAGCGGGCGCAGCGATAGTAGGGGTGGTAAAGATTGGAGCTTGCGTACCGGCACCGGGGGCAATGGTTACGCTCAATGCTGCCGCGCCCGAGGCGGCATCGGCCAGCGACAAGCTCTGTGAACCATCGCCATTGGTAACCACGGTGGCCGTGACAGGTGTGCCACCAAAGGCGTTGATGGCGGCAGCCAGCTCGGTAAGCGTGTTGACAGTGGGCGAGATCAGTCACCGACCCCACCGTGACGCCGCCTACCTTGACGCTGAGCGTCTGGCCCTGGGTGAGGAGTTCGCTGGCGGGAATTCCACTGGAATCGATGCTGCCGCTGGTGCTGACCGTGTTGGGGTCGATTCCGACGGAAACCAGACCGCCTGTAATCTGAATGCCAGTCTGCGTTCCGCCGCCGGTAACTCCGGCACCGGCTTGCGTGGTGAAGTTGGCGGTCATGCCCAGGCCAGCGTTGTTGATGGCGCTGATCAAGCCATTGGCGGTGTTGGCGTAGCTGGTGCCCGTGCCCACGGTAATCGAGGTGCTTGCCGTGTTACCCGTACCGTTAGCGCCCTTCACCAGATAGTTGACGTCGATGGTGGTGGTGCCGTTGGCGTTCAGGGTGTCAGTAGCTTTTGCATTCTCGGTGGCAGTCGACAGGTTGACGAAGACGCTGTTCGAGCCGCTGCTGTACGACATCTTGCCGCCGGTGTCGCCCACGCTGGACTGCAGAGAGCGAGCGAATGTACAGCTCGTCGATCGACGAGCCCGCCGTCGAAGAGTCGCCGGTGTAGATGGCCACCTCCGTGCCGTTGAAAACCTGCTCCTGGTTGTAGGTGGTCGTCTGACCGATGTTGTTGATCTCGGCCAGGATCGACTGGTACTCCTGGTTGGCGGCGCTATCCTGGGTGGAGTTGAGGGTGCCGTTGGAGGCTTCCGTAGCCAGCGTAATGGCGCGATCCAGCAGACTGGTCACCTGCGAGAGGGCGCCATCGGCAACCTGCAGCAGCCCCACTCCCTCCGTGGCGTTGGTTTCCGACTGGGTCAGGGCAGCCGAGTTGGCGCCCAAGCCATTCACCAGCGAAAGACCCGCCGCGTCGTCCGCGCCGGAGTTGATCCTCGAACCTGACGACAACTGCTGCAGCACCTTCTGCAAGCTGTTGTTGGTGTTGTTCAGGTTGTTTTCCGCGTAGATCGCTGAAAGATTGTTCAAAACACCGAGGGCCATGGAAGGTAGCTCCTTTTTGATGCCTTGAATCGCCCCGCGCCCGGCTGTGCATCTTTCGTTCTGCCAGGCCCTCCGTTCTTTCCGGATGGGCGTTCCTGCATCTGCCCCCTTCATCGGTCCGACTGGAAATAACTTTAGTCATAAATTTAAGAATTGCTTTTGCCCCCGTTTGTCGCAGGCCGATTCAGAGCTGTCCAGCTTCGGTTCAATGCCTGTCCCAAAGCGATTCAACCGCTGTAGCGTTGCGCTCCATCAAATCTGTTCCGGATTCGCGACAGGAGCCGGGCGTATCAGGTGCCCTGGCGAGCCCTCTCTGCGGCTGCGTTTCCCAGATGGCGAGCTACATGCAGCACAAAAAACGGCGGCAAGAGGATCGCCTCCTGCCGCCATCGGTATTAACTGCAACCGCATTTGCTCTCTGCCTGAAACTTGTGTTGCAAAATCCTCTTTGACTATTCAAATTCGGATTGAGGAGCCGGGGCGCAGCCGGTTCCGAGCTCAGGTGGAGGGGGCTGCGCAGGAGGCGTCTGGCGGTTGAACTGGCCGCCACCCTGCCGCCAGCCGCCCGGTCCCTGCCGGCCCTGTCCTCCGCCGCGGCCCTCGCGCATACGGTTGGCGCGGTTGGCGCGTTCGGCCTGCACCTGCGTCCACTGCTCGGCCGTCAGCTTGCCGCGGATGGCCAGCAGAAAGGCCGCATTCGCTTTTTCGAGCTCGGCCCGGGCCTGCGCAACCTTGTCAATCTGGGCCAGAATTTTAGTCTCATTGGGCTGCGTGTCGCGCACCAGCGGTTCCAGCGCCAGTTCGGCCTTCTGCAGGCTGGCCCGCAGGTCGATCAGCTTCTCCCGGTGCTGCCAGATAGATGTCGTCAAACTCCTTGCGCTGCACATCGGTCAGCTTCAGCCGCTCCACGACCCGAGGATTGTTCCACCAGCGTCCCTGAGCGCCCTGGGCCCGAAGGCACGTTCCATGGGAGGCCGATGCCCCCCGAATCCCTGGCCCATACCACCGCCGGGCCCCTGCGCCAGCACCGTTCCCGCCAGCAAAACTCCCGCAATCGCCACTCCCAACCGTACCATTCCAAATGCCTTCATCGTATTCTCCCTCTCATTTGCCCTGGTTCTGCTTGATTAATCCCAATTTTGCACTTACGGGGTTTCGTCCTCGGCCATCAATTGAGCCAGAGGCTCCATGGCGGCCGGAACTTCCCGCGATACGTCGCTGTCCACCTTGGCCAGCAAATCCTCATCCTCTTGCCGAGCCTGCTGCTCCCGCTGCTGGGCAACCAGCCGCTGCTTGCTCGGCCACGCGGGCCGCGGCACTCTCTCATCTCCCGCTGGTGATGCTGCCAGAGCCCCGCGGAAGCGCCGCCGGCAACCAGAACGCAGCCCAGCGCCCAGCCAACCGCCAGCCGCCAGACCCGCCTGGGCGCAACGGGCGCGACCGCAGTTCGCGGACGGCTGAAGGCAGCCTCGCTCCAGGCATGAACGCTCAAGCGGAAGTCTCGTGAGCGCCTCGTCAAGCTCATCCAGCCTCGCTCCGCAATGTTGCGCAACCTCGCCAGCATTTGTCCTTGAAAATCACCGTTTTCCTCCCAATTCCGCTCGCACCCTTGCCACTGCCCGCGAAAGGTGCGCCTTCACCGTGCCCTCACTGAGCCCGGTGGCCCGCGCAATCTCGCTCAACTCAGCCTCTTCCACGTAGCGCAGCAGAAAAACCGTCCGCTGGCGCTCGCTGAGCCCCTCCACCGCCTTGCTTACCTGCCCCACCCGCTCCTGCGCCAGCAACTGCTGCTCCACGGAGCGTTCGCCGCTGGGCAGCCACTCGCTGGCCTCGTCCAGCGCCACCGCGTTGTTCTGCGTATGCCTCCAGAACTGCATCCGGCGGTTGCGCCAGTGGTCCTTCTGCAGGTTGATGGCAATGCGCATCAGCCAGGTCATGGCGCTGGACTCGCCGCGAAAACTCGACCAGTTCCGATGCGCCTTCAGGAAACAGTCCTGAGTCAGCGTCTCGGCCAGGTCCACGTCGCGCGTGGAGGCAAGCAGAAACCGGAAGATCTGCGGACGGTGCCTTGCGACGACAGCCGAAAACTCCTCGGCGGCGATCTCCTCTGCCGTAGCCATGGTCATCGGTTCCAATACTGTGCGCGGCTGCCATCACATCAGGTAGACGCCAGCACCGGCTGCAAGTTTACAGCGTCAACGGCATTTCTCATCTATATAAAAAGCGGGGCGGACAGAGCCGCCGTTGATAGCAGCGCGCAGACAGCAAAAACGCTCTAGCCGCACAACACGATTCGTTGCACCGGAGACTCTCCTTCTGAAGCTGGATTCTGAGTCCAGATTCTAAATCAGAGTATGCACTATGGAATGTGAATTTGCTTCATAGCCTAGAAGAGCCGGAAACAGGCAAAAAGTTTGAGTTTTTATTGGCATTTTGCTTCTGATGAGGTGGGAGAGGCTTCAAAGACGGGAGGCCATGAGGTCAGAAGGGGGTAGAGCGTGTGTATCAGCGTGGAGTTACAGGTTTCAGTAGGCTAATCCTTTTCTTCATAGGGGCCCTGCTGTTTATTGTATTCTTAGGAGAGGATGAGTTGAAATCCGGTTGACATTTCGCCGAGTCAAACGTCTATATCTCGCGTATTTTCAATCGATTGCCCATCATTTTTGGGTCTCACACGTATTTTTCACTCATGGCAACCGGCGTGCATGAAAGCATAAGGATGTAGGTGCTCCCCTGATGGAGACAAGTCTCTTCAACCGTTTACAGGCGACGCTGCTGGCTCTGGGTACGGCCGGGCTGGTGCTGCTTGCGGTGTTGAATTTTCTCCAGGAGCGCCACTCCCAGCAACCGGACGACGGCGTCTGGTGGCGCGAGGCGGCCGATGGCAAAGGTCTGGTGGCCGACAGGGTGCTGCCCGACAGTCCCGGACTGCGTGCGGGCATCCACGTGGGAGACCGGCTGACGGGAGTGAATATTCTGCCTGTCGGACCCGTGGGATCGGGGCTGCGCACGGGCATCCGGCCGCAGGAGCCGCTGGCGGGCGTGAAGGTACTGCCGGAGGAAGCCGGCCAGCGCACCGGCAACGAGCACGCTTTCCCTGCCCACCGAGGTCAAATTCACCCGTGTGGTGAGATCGGCGGACCTGGAGCGCGCCCTCTACCGCACCGGCAGCTACTTCCAGATTTACTACCGCATCAGCCGCGACGGCATCTCGCCGGGCAGGCCGGCGGAGTTGATCGTCGAGGTGATTCCGGAGCCGCTGGACAGAAGCCTGGCGCTGGGGCAGCGACTGATCGGGCTGATCTATCTGGCCATCGGCATCTACGTGCTGTTTCGCCGCTGGACGGCTCCGCGCGCCACCCACTTCTACCTCTTCTGCCTGGTCTCGTTCGCGCTTTACGCGCTCAAGTACACCGGCACGTTCGACACGCTTGGACTGGACCGTGCTTCTGGTCGAATGTGCTGGCCGAATCGCTGCAACCGGCGCTGTTTCTGCACTTTGCCCTCAGTTTTCCCGAGGAGCGGCTCAAGAAGCTCCGCCGCCGCTGGCTGTTGCCGCTGATCTATGCGCCCGGCGCGGGATTGCTTGGCCTGTGGCTCTATGCGATCAACTTCTGGCAGGCCACGGCACTGCTCAAGCACCGCCTGGAACAGGTCGGCACGGCCTACGATGCCGCTCTTCTACGTGCTGGCAGCCAGTCTGTTCCTGCGCAGCTACAGCCGCGCCAACACGCCGCTGCTGCGCCAGCAGTTGAAGTGGCTCTACTCGCGGCGCGCTGCTGGCGGTGGTTCCGTTTACGCTGTTTTACGCGATTCCCTTCCTCTGCGACTGCGCATGCCCAGCCTGCTCACCAACCTGGCGGGCCTCTCCATCGTCTTTTTACCGCTGACCTTCAGTTGGGCCATCGTCCGCTACCGGCTGATGGACACCGACCTGATCTTCAAGCGCGGAGTGGCTTACACGCTGGCCACCGGCCTGATCCTGGGAGCCTACTTCGGCGTCATCGCGGCGGCTCGCCGGGCTGGCCCACAATCGCCTGCCGGAGTCGGTCCGCGACTGGGGCGAGGGCATCGCCATTGTGCTGGTGGCCGCTATCTTTGAACCTCTCAAGCGCAGGATTCAGAGCTGGGTGGACCGGGTCTTCGACCGCCATCGCTACGACTACCGCAAGGCGCTGGTGGAGTTTGGCCGCGGCTTGAGTTCGGAGACCGATCTGCATGCCCTGCTGGAATCGATCGTCGAGCGGCTGCCGAATACATTGCTGGTGGCGCGCGTGGCTGTATTCCTGGCCCAGAACTCAGAGGAACCAGGCCGCCTTTATCTGGCCGCCTCCCACGGGCTGCCCGCCGAGGCGCTCGGCCGCGCAGATCGGCATGGACCTGGGCTTTCTGAACTTTGACCAGGCCACGGACCACTCGCACATCTTTCTGGAAAACGCGCAGCAGGCCATGCATCTGCCCGCCGAGCCAGCAACGCACCGCCGCCCTGCTGGACCTGAACTACTATCTGCCCTGCCGCGTCGCCGCGGGCCAGATGCAGGCCAGCGAAGCCAGTCCAGACGGACCCGACGCCACGCGCACCATCGCCGTCATCGGCCTGGGCCGCACCATCGGCGGCGACTTTCTCTCCAGCGAGGATGTGGAACTGCTGGAATCGCTGGCCAGCTACATCGGCATCGCCCTGCAGAACGCCAGCCTCTACGCGCGGCTGGAAGAAAAAATCGGCGAATTCGAGCGGCTCAAGGAATTCAACGAAAACATCGTCGAGTCCATCAACGTGGGCATTCTGGCTCTGGATCTGGACGACCGCATCGAAAGCTGGAACGCGCAGATGGAGGCCATGTACGCCCTCAGCCGCGCCGAGGCCATCGGCCAGGAGCTGAGCGCTGTCTTTCCCGCGGAGTTCATCGAGGCGCTGGAAGGCTTCCGCAACGAGCAGGGCGTCCATCACCTCTACAAGTTCCCGCTCACCACCCGCGCCGGCGAGCAGCGCACCGCCAACATCGCCATCGCGCCGCTGCTGTCGCGGGATTTTGTTTCCGTGGGCCGCATCATCCTGGTGGACGACATCACCGAGCGCGTCTCGCTGGAAACGCAACTGGCGCAGGCCGACAAGCTCAGCTCCATCGGATTGCTGGCCGCCGGCGTGGCCCATGAGATCAACACGCCGCTGGCCGTCATCTCCTCGTACGCGCAGATGCTCTCCAAGCAGTTGAAGGGCGACGCCCGCCTGGGCCCGGTGCTGGACAAGATTACGCAGCAGAGCTTCCGCGCCGCCGAGATCGCCAACGGCCTGCTGAATTTCTCCCGCACCTCGACCACCGAGTTCCGCGACACCAACCTGAACCAGGTCATCCGCGACACGCTCTCGCTGCTCGATCACCAGTTCAAGACCGCGCAGATCGTCGTCGATCTCGAACTGGCCGAGGAGCTGCCCCCCATCCACGGCAACCCCGGCAAGCTGCAGCAGGTCTTTCTCAACCTGCTGCTGAACGCCAAGGAAGCCATGCCCGGCGGCGGCCGCCTGCGCGTGGCCACGCTGGCTCAACCGGCAAGACAACTACGTCGCCGCGCTGGTCAACGACTCCGGCAGCGGGCATCGCTCCCGAGCACCTGAAGCGCATCTACGATCCGTTTTTCACCACCAAGAACGTGCCCCGGCCCGGCGACCGCCGCGGCACCGGCCTGGGACTTTCCGTCTCCTACGGCATCATCCAGGAGCACGCCGGCAAGATTCATGTCGAGAGCGCCATCGGCGCCGGCACAACCTTCCATCTTGAGTTTCCCCTGCTGAGGAATTCCGTTCATGCCTGAGGTTGAACCGCCATTGAATCCGCCCGCATCTGCCACCGCCGGCGACTCCGCCCTGGCTGACAGCCTGGCCAGCATTCTGGTCATCGACGACGAGGCCGCCATCCGCGAGTCGCTCGAAGTGCTGCTCTACGCTGGAGGGGTACACAACAAGAATGGCCGCCGACGGCGAGGAGGGGCTGCGGATTCTCGATCAGGAAAGCTTCGACCTGGTGCTGCTGGACCTGGCGCTGCCCGGCCAGAGCGGCCTGGAGCTGCTGCCCCAGATCAAGGAGCGCCAGCCCGAGCTGCCGGTCATCATGATCACCGCCTACGGCACGGTGGACAACGTCGTCGAGGCCATCCGCGCGGGCGCGGAGAACTTCGTCCAGAAGCCCTGGGACAACGAAAAGCTGCTGGCCGACATTCGCTCCGCCGTCGCCCGCCACAAGGCCGAAGAAGAGAACCTGCAACTCAAGCGCACCCTCAAGCAGCGCTACAACTTCAGTCAACATCGTGGGCAAGAGCGAGATCATGCTGAAGGTCTTCGACCTGGTGGCGCAGGTGGCGCCCAGCCGCTCCACGGTTCTGATTCAGGGCGAAAGCGGCACCGGCAAGGAACTGATCGCCAAGGCCATCCACGCCAACTCGCCGCGCAAGGACAAGCCCTTCGTTCCCATCAACACCGGCGCCATGCCCAGCGAGCTGCTGGAATCCACGCTCTTCGGCCACGTCAAGGGCGCCTTCACCTCGGCCATCGCCTCCAAGAAAGGCCTCTTCGAAGTGGCCAACGGCGGCACGCTCTTCATGGACGAGATCGCCACCATGGGCATGGACACCCAGGCCAAGATTCTGCGCGTGCTGCAGGACCGCCGCTTCATGCACCTGGGCGGCGTGCAGGAGATCCAGGTGGACGTGCGCATCATCGCCGCCACCAACATCGACCTGCGCAAGGAAGTGCGCGAGGGCCGCTTCCGCGAAGACCTCTTCTACCGCCTCAACGTCATCTGCGTTGACCTGCCGCCGCTGCGCGCGCGCCGCGAAGACATTCCCCTGCTGGCGCAGCACTTCCTCGACTTCTACGCCAACGAGAACGGCCTCTCTCCGCGCAAGCTCTCCGCCGACGCCCTGCGCGCCCTGGTCGATTACGAGTGGCCGGGCAACGTGCGCGAACTGGAAAACTCAATCGAGCGCGGCGTGGTGCTCTCCTCGGGCCCGGTCATCGGCTCCGACCTGCTGCCCGGCCACATCACCGGCCGCAGCTTTCAGGACGCCCTGCTGGAACACAACCCCAACGCCTCGCTCTTCGACATCCTGGAAGACATCGAGCGCCGCATCATCATCGAAAAGCTGGAGCGCTGCAACTGGAACCAGACCGACGCCGCCGAGCAGTTCCACATCCCGCTCTCCACGCTGAACCAGAAGATCAAGCGGCTGAATATCGAGATTCGCAAGAAGGGCAGAGAAGTAGGCGGGAATCGGGAACGGGCAGCAACACTAGGCGCGTGTTACTTCTGAGCCATCATGATCTAAATGATCCGTTCTCAGTCAGGAAACTCCAGTTCAGGGGAGAGCTGGAAGCCGTTCTTACTAGTTTTTTTCACCTCGTACATGGCGGCATCGGCCTTTTGGATGAGGATATCCTGGTCGGCGCCGCATTCGGGATAAAGAGAAATGCCGATGCAGGCGGTGATGTGCGCCGTCTGTCCTCCCAGATTATATGGGAGCGCGAGATCGCTCAGGATACGGCGGCCAGAGTGGGCAGGAAGACGGGATCGCAGTCTTCGAGAAGCAGGATGAACTCGTCGCCCCCGAAACGGCTGACCAAATCCGATGCGCGCACGCACTTGATCAGCCTTTGCGCCACCGATTGCAGCAGTTGATCCCCAACCTGATGGCCCAGGGTGTCATTGACCTGCTTGAAGCCGTCCAGGTCGAGAAAGAGCAAGGCCAGATGCTGGGCGCTGCGCGTGACCCGCGAGAGGCTGCGCGCAAAAAAGTCCTGGAACAACAAGCGGTTGGGCAACCCGGTGAGCATATCGTAACGGGCGGTCTTGATCAGCGCCTCCTCGGCATGTTTGCGTTCGGAGTTGTCGCGGAAGACCAGCACCCATCCGAATTGTCCCTTGCCTTCCAGATCCAGCGGCGACGCGGTATAGGCCACGGGGAAGGAGGAGCCGCCGGCGCGGTGCAGGATGTCGGATTCGCGGTTCACGGTGACCGAACCGTCGTGCGCTTGCGCCAAGGGATGGCGGCTCCAATCCTCGCGCGGGTCGGCATCGTGGAGCAGTTCCTCCAGATGCCGCCCCACCAGGTCGCTGGCCGGGCAGAGCAGCATCCGCTCCGCGGCGGCGATTGGCAAACAGGATGCTGTCCATGGGCATCGACGCCGAGAATGCCGTCGGCAACGGTGGACACGATGGCTTCCTTGAGCGCGCTGAGCCGCAGGACGCGCTTGCGTTCCTCATGGACGGCGCAGGCGCGCTGGACAATGTTGGGCAGCAGCCGCAGATACCCGCCCTCCACGTCCTTCACCAGATAATCGCTGGCGCCCGCCTTCATGGCCTCCACGGCAACCGCCTCATTGCCTTCCCCGGTCAGCATGATGATGGGGATATCGCAGCAGCCCAACTGCGCGATGCGCTCCATGAATCCCAGCCCATTGATGCCGGGAAGATTGTAATCCAGCAGAATCACGCCGGGGTGTGCCTCGGCGGCCGTGGCAAGTCCTTCCTCGGCCGACAGCGCGCGTGAGAATCCTGGCGCCGGTGGAGCGCAAGGCCCTGCGGCAGAGGTCTTGATGATCCTCACTGTCGTCGACGATCAGAATGGTCAGTTCGATCGACACGATAGATTTTCCTTGGGAGAATCGCGATCTCGAACCAGAAATCCTTGAGCCGGGTGATGGCCAGAACAAAGCCGTGAATGTCCACCGGCTTCTGCACGTAGGAGTTGGCCCCGTCGGCATAGCACTGCTCCACGTCTTTTTCGGAGTTCGAGGTGGTCAGCACGATCACCGGAATCCTGCGCAGCGAAGGGTCCGTTTTCACCTGGCGAAGAACCTCGCGTCCATCCAGGCCGGGAAGGTTCAAATCCAGAAGAATGATCCCCGGCAAGGGAGCCAGCGCCGCATCCGTGAATGCGCCGCGGCGAAACAGGTAGTCCATCGCCTCGTCTCCCGTTGCGCAGCGCTGTATCGGGTTGTTCAGGCCGGACTTCTGAAAGGTGCGTTGCGCCGCGTAGAAATCGTCGTCGCTGTCTTCCACAATCAGAATGGTTTGCGTTCCCCTCATCATGAACCTCCATTTTCTGGTGAAACTGCTGGCAGCCCCGCCGCCAGGGTAAAGCGGAAGGTTGTGCCCTCGCCGGGGGTGGACTCCAGCCAGATGCGCCCGCCATGCCGTTCCACGATCTTCCTGGCCACGGTCAGTCCCGACGCCCGTGCCCCCGCCGTACTTGTCCTGGGTGTGCAGCCGCTTGAAGATGCCGAAGACGCTCTCCTGATGCTGCTCGGCGATGCCGATGCCGTTGTCGCGCACCGAAAACACCGGCGTCGCTTTTGAGTCATCGCAGCCTACCTCAACCCATTTTTCCTGCTTGTCGTTGAACTTGGCGCCGTTGGCGATCAGGTTCTGCAACAGTTCTCCAAGGCGAATCGGCATTGCCGGTGACCATGGGCAGGCGCACCGGGCGGCGCAGCTCCACCCCATGGTCGATCAGGAAATGCTTGAGGTCTTCGGCCACCTCGTCCAGCACCGCTTCCAGGTTGACCGCCTCCATGGCCAGCGGCGCGCTGCCCAGCCGCGAATAGTCCAGCAGGCAATCGATCAGCGCGCCCATGCGGGCGGCGAGGCGCTGCATGCTGGCGAGGTAACCCCGTCCCTGCTCGTCCAGCAGGCCGGCATAGTCCTCCAGCAAAAAACTCACATAGTTGTGAATCCCGCGCAACGGCTCCTTCAGGTCGTGCGCGGCAATGCGGGCGAACTCATCCAACTCCTTGTTGCTGCGCTTCAGCGCGACCATCCCGCCGCCACCCTTTGGTTGGCTCGCCTCATGGCTTCTTCCAGCGCCTTGCGCGCCGTGATGTCGTGGGCAATCACGGATACCCCGACGACTTGTCCCAACCGGTCCAGGAGCGGAGACAGGGAGGAGGAAAGCAGGATCAGGGAACCATCCTTGCGCTGGCGCATGGTCTCAAATTGCATGATGGATTCCCCTTTGGCGTTGCGGGAGTACAGCGCCTCCTCCTCATGCATCCGATCCGGCGGATAGAGTGTGGTGGCGGGCTTGCCGAGGATCTCCTCGGCCGTGTAACCGAAGATCCTCTCCGCGGCGGGATTCCAACTGGTGATGGTTCCCTGCATCGACTTGCTGATGATGGCGTCGCCGCAGGAGGCGACAATGGAGGCCAGCAACGACTGCGCGGCCTCCTGCGCCTTCTGCTCCGTGATGTCGTGGGCGATCTTGGAAACCCCCACGATGCGCCCCAGCCGGTCGCGGATGGGAGACAGAGTGACCGATACATCGATGATCGAACCATTTTTGTGGAGGCGTTTCGTCTCGTAGTGAGTGACACTTTCTTCGCGCGAGATCCGGGCCAGCAACTCCGCCTCTTCGCCGTGCCGGTCAGGCGGAAAGAGGATGGTCATCGGCTTGCCGATGGCCTCCGCGACGGTGTAGCCGAAGAGCTGCTCCGCCGCAGGATTCCAACTGGTGATAATCCCCTGCATCGACTTGCTGATGATGGCGTTGCTGGAAAAGGAGACGATGGAGGCCAGCAGCGCCTGCGCGGCCTCTTCTTTCCGATTTCTATGCACGATCATGCAAATCAACAATCCAGAGAGCGTGAAGACTGCTATCGCGGCAATGGCCCCTGGACTGGAACTGAAGGCCCAGTGTGGCTGCATGAAGATGTAGTTGCCCGCCAGGGCTCCCAGCACAATCACCATCAGGGCAGGCCCGGTTCCGCACAGCAGCGCGGCGATCGTCACGGCAGGATAGAAGGTCAGGAACGGAATACCACCCTGGAGGGGAAGGATCGCGAAACGCAGCGCCAGGGCCAGAAAAAGATGGCCAACCCGGCGGCGTAGCGCGGCACAGGCTTCTCCAGCGGGGTGAAGAAGGCGCGATGAAGCGCGATCCACGGGGACTGCTCCGTTGCCATGCGGTTCACCTATTTTCGCGCGAGGGGGCCATAACTGCTGGCAGTGCCTGCATGTTCATCATCGGCGCATTGCAACCAGACGTGAATAGCAAGATTGCGGCAAAGGTTGGAAAGGTCTAATCAGTTGCTGCCGGGGACTGGATGTGAAGAAATCATAGGAAGGGATTCCTGATTTGGAGCGTGCCGAAGTAATCGTATGAATCGACTATTCGCATTCAAACAGCGACCTGTCGAGGCCGGATTGACGGATGATGCTTTGAAGGGTGCCGTGCATGAGAGCATCGTGGAGTGGAATGGGGACGGTGATAGTTGTTCCCTTCGTTTGCAACTGCATGATTCGGTGACTACCACGCTGGCGCACGGCGACAAATCCACGCCCTTCGAGAATCTTGCAGGCTTCGGAGCCCGAGAGGACTCTCAGCTTACCCAACGGGCACCTCAACCTGTGTGATGAAGACCTCGCTGTGCAGCCGCCGTGCAACTTCAGAAGAAGAGGCGGTCTCGAAAAAGAGCGTCAAGGCTTCGATGAGGTTGGCACGCGCCTCTTCAATCGTGGAACCCTGGCTCGCGATGTCCAATTCTGGGCACAAGGCGACAAAGCCATCGTTTTCTCGCGAAAGAATAGCCGTCATTTGGTGAGGACTCTGCATATGCGTATTCTACGCCTTCCAAGACTATCGGGGAGATCACCATCTACCAATCGCCACTGGTCAGGAACTCGTGGATGGAGGCGGCAGCTTTTCGACCGGCGCCCATGGCGAGGATGACCGTTGCGCCTCCGGTGACGATGTCGCCGCCGGCAAAGACGCCGCGCTTGGAGGTGCGCATGGAATTCTCATCGGCCACGATGTAGTTGTGCTTGTTGGTGGCGAGATCGGGCGTGGTGCTCTGGATGAGAGGATTGGCGGTGGTGCCGACGCCGATGATGGCCACATTGGCGGGCAGATACAAATTCCGATCCCTTGACCTCGACCGGGCGGCGACGGCCGCTGGCGTCCGGCTCGCCCAGCTCCATGCGCACACAGCGCGCGCCGGTGAGCCAGCCCTTTTCGTCGCCGAGGAACTCGACGGGGTTGGTCAACATGCGGAATTCGATGCCCTCTTCGCGGGCGTGCTTGACCTCTTCAGCGCGGGCGGGCATCTCGGCCTCGGAACGGCGATAAACCAGCGTCGCCGTACGCGCGCCCAGCCGCCGCGAGGTGCGGACCGCATCCATGGCGGTGTTGCCTCCGCCGACCACGATCACGTCGCGATCGCGGCAGTCGTAGACCGGCTCGTCGTACTCATCGATCTGGTAGGCGCGCATAAGGTTGACGCGGGTGAGAAATTCGTTGGCCGAGTAGACGCCGTTGAAGTGCTCTCCGGGGACGCCGAGGAAGACGGGAAGTCCCGCGCCGGTGGCCACGAAAACCGCGTCGTAATGCTCTTCGTTCATCAGCTCGTCGAGGGTGACGCTCTTGCCGACGACGACATTGGTTTCGAACTCGACGCCCATGCGGCGCAGGTTGTCCACCTCGCCACGCACGATGGCTTTGGGCAGGCGAAACTCGGGGATGCCGTAGACGAGCACGCCGCCCAGCTCGTGCAGGGCCTCAAAGACGCGCACGCGATGGCCCTTTTGGATGAGGTCTCCGGCGGCGGAGAGCCCGGCTGGCCCGCTGCCCACGATGGCCACGCTCTTGCCGGTGGCGGGGGCGTTGGCGGGCAGTCCCAGCTTGCCGCTCATGCGCTCGTAGTCGGCGATGAAGCGCTCCAGGTTGCCGATGGCCACGGGCTGGCCCTTCTTGCCCACAATGCAACCGCCCTCGCACTGGTTTTCCTGCGGGCAGACGCGGCCGGTGATGGCGGGCAGGGAGTTGTCCTCGCGCAGCTTGGCGGCGGCGGCAAGAAAATCGCCGGCGCAGATCAGGGCAATCACTTCCTTGACCTTGACGCCCACCGGGCAATCGACGATGCAGCCTGGCTTGGCGCACTCGATGCAGCGCGAGGCCTCGGTGAGGGCGTCGGCCGTGGGCAAGCCCTGGTTGACTTCCTCAAAGTTGCGGCTGCGCACCGCGGGGTCCAGCTCCGGCATGTGGGTGCGCAAAATCTTCATGCGCTCCTTGAGGGGAAGAACATTCCTTGCGGAGTGAGGCAGAGGATTTTTCTCAGACATAGTGGGTCTCCTTCGCGGCCAATTCTTCGCGAAGTTCGGCCACTTGCTCTTCCTTGCGCTCCTCAAATTCCTTCAGCGCGGCGCACTCCTTTTCGCGATACATGGCGTTGCGCTGCATGAGGACCTCGAAGTTGACCCTGGAGGCGTCGAACTCCGGCCCGTCCACGCAGGCGAATTTGCTCTGGTCGCCCAGCAGCACGCGGCAGCCGCCGCACATTCCCGTGCCGTCCACCATGATGGAGTTGAGGCTGACCATGGTCTTGATGCCCAGCGGCGCGGTGATTCGCGCCACGGCCCTCATCATGGGCACCGGGCCGACGGCGAGGACAAAGTCGATCTTGCGGCCGGCGGCGATCAGCTCTCGAGCTTTTTGGTCACCAGGCCCTGTTCGCCGTAGCTGCCGTCGTCGGTCATCACGTAGGCCTCGCTGCTGGAGGAGCGGACTTCGTCTTCAAAGACCACCATTTCCTTGTTGCGCGAGCCTTCAATGAAGACCACGTGATTGCCGGCCTGCTTGAGCGCGTAGGCGGTGGGCAGCGCCATGGCCGTGCCCACGCTGCCGGCCAGGATGACCGCAGTGCCGTAGTTTTTGATCTCCGAGGGATGGCCGAGGGGGCCGACGATGTCGAGAATGGAGTCGCCCGCTTCCAGGCAATTCAGCAGGGAGGTGGTCTTGCCGACGGCCTGCACCACGATGGTGACTGTGCCGGCCTGGGGGTCAGATGCCTTGATGGTGAGTGGAATGCGCTCGCCCTTGTCATGAATGCGGAGAATGACGAACTGCCCCGGCTGGTGCTTTCGCGCAATGCGCGGCGCCTCAATCACAAATTGCTTGATGTTGAGGCCGACGTTGCGGGCTTCCACAATCTTGTACATAAAGAAAAATCTCCGATTTGGCCAGTGATTATTGGCGATTCGCATCCGCAAACGACTGAAAACAGGAGATTCAGAGCGGATCCACAATTCACGTGCCCTTTCTAACATCGTGCAGGGTGGCATTTTCTTGAGGAAAATGCCACTTAAGGGCAGTGGTTTCGAGGTACAGCAATTGTGGAACCGCTATAAACGAATCGCACACCAAGGCACAGGCGAACCCATCGCCCGTCAATCATGATCTTTCAGCATACACGAGCAGGGATGTGATGATTATCACCCGGGGAGGCGCGCGCGCGAGAGGCGGTATTAGAGCGGAATCAGAGTAAACGTGTCCTTTAAAGAGTCTTGAATGTGGCTTTTTCTTGAGGAAAAAGCCACTTGGCGGGTTTGCTATCGGGGTACAGCTACTCTGATTCCGCTGTAGCCGGTCCGGCTCTCGACCTGGCTATGATTCAATCTCCAAGCTGCAAATTCTGTTCCACCTCGGCCTCCATGGCGGGGAGGATGGCGCGCAGCGACTCGAACTCCGGATTTCCATGGAGGGGTATGAGGCGCGGATCGGCCAGCGTCATGAAGAACCAGGGGCAGCGGGTCTCGTTCATGGCGCGCAGTTCGTCCAGGGCAGCTTCTTGGTCGCCCAGGGCGAGATAAGCGGCGGGCATAAATCCGCGCACCACGTAGCGTTCGCGGCCCAGCCATTGCAGGCGCTCGAGGATGACGCGAGCCTCGTCTGCGCGGCCGGCACAGGCCAACGCATATGCATGCGCGGCGCCAGCAGTATCTAAGTGCGGCGAGCGCTGCGCGAGGTCCTGCGCAATCCTGGCCCCCTCTTCCGCCTCCCCATTGAAGGCAAGAATCGCCGATCCGAAGAGACAGGTTCCTTCCCCATTGGGAAACAGAGCGATCCACTTACGGATCTGCTCCAGGCTTTCGGCGCCTGCCCATCCAGGTGAAGCGCCCAGGCCAGGCGACTTTGCAGCCAGGTCGAAAAGGGATCGATGTGAATGGCCTCACGCAGCATCTCAATGGTTTCGGCAAAATGCTGGCGGCTGACGGCGAACAACGTGCGCTCGCGCGTGATCCAGGGATCGTGGGGCAGATGCGCACTGAAGGAGAAAGCCAGCACGGCCGCGGACAGATTGCGGTCGAAGTAGAAATTAACCCAGCCCAGCGCGGGCAGCAGGGCTTCGGCATGAAAGGGAAGATCGGGAATCGAGTCCGCCATGCGGTGAACAAGTTCCGCGGAAGCGCCGGGAGGCATGAAGCCGTACAAGGCCTGGGTAACGCACAGTCGCGCCAGATCGACCTTGGCGGAGATCAGCGTGGGATCAAGTTCGATGGCCCGCAACAGGCGCTGCATCCCGTCCTGCATCCGATGGCGATGAAGTGTCTGCCACTCATGGCGCCCGCGCAGAAATATATCGTAGGCCTCCGCTTGCCGGGAGCGGCTTTCGTCCTCGGTCTCGCCAGCCGCGGCGGCGGATATATCGATGCCAGCATTTGCTTTCGGCGAGATTGCCGCGTCGCCGGGAACCTCAATGCCCAGGCGATAGACCAGCCGCCGCATCAGCTCCGACTCCAGCACGCTTGTCCGGCTACGCGGCGCCAGCATATCTTCAACCCAGATTTGCGTGCCGTCCTCGACGCGGATCATCTCAGCCCGCAACCGGTAATGCGAGGAGAAGGCCTGCAAGATTCCGGTCAGCACCAGATCGGCCTTCAGTTCCTGGCCGATCTGCAGGGCGGTGAGTCCTCGCTGCGCCAGGGTGAAGACCGAATCCCTGGCCAGTACCGCTACGGCAAAGCCGTGCGCGCGGGAGAGGCTGGCGGTGGTCTCTTCGGCCATGGCCGTCCCGAGATGTTCCGGAACGGAGTGCCCGGTGGCGAAGGGCATAATGGCCAGCCGAACCGGCGCCCCGAGCGGCGTCGCGCCGTCGCGTCTGATCTCGGCCGTGAAGCGGTAACCGCGCTTGTAAACAGTCTGGATGCACTCCTCCGGCTCAAGCCGGGCGCGCAGGCTGGACATGCACTTGGGAACGCTGTCAGCTGTCACATGCACATCGCCCCACAAGGCATTTTTCAGCAGAACGGGCGAGACCACCTGGCCGGCGCGCGCGATCAGCAGCCGCAGCGCCGAGAGCTCTCTGGGAGGCAGGTGAACCACCTCAACACCGCGCCAGAGCGTTCCATCGGCCTCCAGCCGGAAGCCGGCAAAAGAACAGGCTAACGCTCGAGCCCGGCGGCCAAGAGCGATCTTTGATCCGATATCTCCGCGCCGGCGGCCAGGGATTGCCCCCAGCACGCCGGTATCTTCACTCCGGCGGCGAAGGCCTGTCCCCTCACCCCAACGAGCCAAAATCGCTCGTTGGGGACCCCGAGTCACCGGGGATGCTGGATCACCGTGCTGGATCACAGGACTGATCTCCGCGACAGCTATATCACCGCGCCGGCGGCCAAAACCAGCCGTTGGCGTGTTGGAGTTCTGCGCACTGCGCGAAATTGAATCAGGTTCTTTCGTCGCCGCTATCTCGCTTTCTCAAATCCTGAGCGATACAATCGCTTATCTCTTGCCTTGCAGACAAGAAATCACGCTGCTGACGACATGAGTCGCGGGAATCTGCGCGGGGAGGAGCCGGGGGGAAATGGTAGCAGTGCTTCCAGTGAATCTCTGTGCTTCATGAGCCCAGAATCATCTGCGAACTCCAGATTATCCGCTTTCGATCCATTGGGAAAGGAGGTGAGGAAGTTCTTTGTTTTTTTATGTACACTAAGTAATCAAAGATGCGTTACTAAGGGAAAGAGTTCAGGAAAACTTCAGATATTTATCAGAAAAAGCTGGCCCTGACCGCTGGCAAACTAAGAGAAGGGAGTTTGCCATGGCCAAAACGGTTTCCTACGCGCAGTGGTCTCTTGAACCCTATTGCATCGGGATGAAGCTGCGCTCGTTGCGCACCCAGAAGCGGCTCACGCTCTCGCGCCTGGCGGCCGAGACCGGGCTTTCCACGGCACTGCTCTCCAAGCTGGAGACGGACCGCATGGTTCCCACGCTGCCCACGCTGGCCACCATCAGCCGGGTCTACGGGGTGGGGATGAGCTACTTTTTCTCCGAGCCCGCCAGGCACACGCTCTCCATCACGCGCAAGGCACACCTTGCAGGCAACAGCCGCGGACTGGAGTCGGTGAAGGTGACGCCGCTGAACACGGTGACGGAGGGGACACGGCTGGTGGCGCGGATGATCGAATTTCCCGCCGGCGGGAGTTGCCGTGCTGCCACGGATTCCTGCCGCGAAGGGAGCGGCCTGGTGTACGTGCTGGAAGGGAAGTTGCAGTTGGATGCGGGCGGGATGCAGGAGGTGCTGGAGGCCGGCGATTGCGCCTGCATGGAGAGCGAGATGGCGCTGGCCTGGAGCGCGGCGGGCAAGCATCGCTGCCGGATACTGGCGGTGACGCCGGCCGAGCCGCACGCGGAAGGCTGAGCGGCCCGGCGGGTGAGCAGGCCGATTAAGGAGTTGCCTCGCCGCTGACGCGCGGAATCAACTGGAAGGAATCGAGAAAGGTCGTAGTGCCGGCGTACGGGCCGCCCAGCGGCGAAGCTATCAGCGTCTGATAAAGCGTGGTGCCCACCAGGTAGATGCGCGCGTAAAAGTGCATGGTGTCGTTATCAGCCTCAAATTCCCTGCCGGGATAGACTGCCGAACGTGATTTTCTTTCCGCTGACCAGGTGGGCTTTGACGTTGTCAATGGCTCCCTGTTGGGCGCCGTCCAGCACCTGGTCCGGCGTCCTGTCCGAGATTGCCGAGCCGTAATCGCAAACCCCGACGAACAGCGCGGCCTGGCCATCCTCCGCCAGATATGCGCGCAACTCGAAGCTGCCCTTCTCGGTGGGAACGTCTCTCTTCGAAAATTGAGGTTCGCCCGGGAACGCGGCGCTGAATCCATCCGCCGGATAGCTGTAGGTCTTCCACTGCTGGGCCTGCGCGCCGAGCGCGGCGGCAAACGAGAGCAGGACAACGGCGAGGGTAATGCGGTTGGAAGGTAGTGCGATTCCGCGCATTTGATCGACCTCCTTGAATCTGAATTCCCGAATTGTGTGATTTTAGCATTTCACGTTAGGTTAGATTGATGCATTTTTGCCTGTCGGCGATTCACTGTTTGCCGTCAGCGGAGCCAGTCTGTAGGATGGTTTGGAAATCCAGGAGCATTCGCGCCATGCGACCCAACCTCAACCTGATGAAGGCAACCCTGACCGGCGCTCTGGGCGGGCTGCTCTTTGGCTTCGACACCGTTGTCATCTCCGGGGCCATCGATGCGCTGGTGCGGCTCTACAACCTGAGCCCGCAGGGCAAGGGCTGGACGGTGGCCATTGCGCTGATCGGCACGGTGGTGGGAGCGCTGGGCGCGGGCCAGGTGGGGCAGAAGATCGGCGGGCGCGAGACGCTGCGCATTACCGCGGTCCTTTATGTGGTTTCGGCCATCGGCAGCGCGCTGGCCTGGAACTGGCCGGTGCTGATGGTCTTCCGCTTTATCGGCGGGCTGGGCATCGGCGCTTCCTCGGTGCTGGGGCCGGTTTACATTGCCGAGCTGGCCCCGGCCAAATGGCGCGGGCGGCTGGTGGGCGCGTTTCAGTTCAACGTGGTCTTCGGCATCCTGGTGGCCTACACCTCCAACTACTTCATCCGCACGCTGCACCTGGGCGCGGCGGAGTGGCGCTGGCAGGTGGGCGTGGCCGCGCTGCCCGCCGCTCGGCTTTCTGGCGCTGCTGTTCGGCATTCCGCGCTCAGCCCGCGCTGGTCAGCCTCGAAGGAGCGCAACGACGAGGCTCTGGCGGTGCTCCAGCTGATGGGCGAGCCGGAGCCCGAGGCCGAGCTGGCCGACATTCGCGCCGCGCTGGCCGAGGAACACGCCACGGCCCACGAGCCGGTCTTCAGCTGGAAGTATCATTATCCGCTCTTTCTGGCCATTTCCATTGGCGCGTTCAACCAGTTGGCGGGCATCAACGCCATCCTCTATTACCTGAACAGCATCTTCACCGCAGCCGGCTTCAGCCAGGTCTCCGGCGACCAGCAGGCCATCGCCATCGGCTTCACCAATCTGGTTTTTACCATTGTGGGCATGAGCGTGATCGACAAGCTGGGGCGCAAGACGCTGCTGCTGATCGGCGCGGCGGGGACGGCCAGTCTGCCTGGCGGCGGTGTCCTGGCTCTTTGCCACCAACTCCCACCCCGGCGCGCTGGTGTGGGTGCTGATTACCTACATCGCCTTCTTCGCGCTCTCGCAGGGCGCGGTCATCTGGGTCTATATCGGCGAGGTCTTTCCCAACGCCGTCCGCTCCAAAGGGCCAGGGCGTGGGCAACGCCAGCCACTGGATCATGAACACCCTCATCGCGCTGGAGTTCCCAGTGGTGGTGGCGCAGATTGGCGCGCAGCGCTCCGTTCACCTTCTTCGCCGTGATGACGGTGATCCAGTTCCTGGTGGTGCTGTTTGTTTATCCGGAGACCAAGGGGCAGACGCTGGAAGCGTTGCAGCGCAGGCTGGTGCGGGCGGAGTGAGACCATGACATGATTCGCTCAGAAATGTAATCAGAGCTGTCACAGATTCTCCGGACGGCGTTCCGCGTTCTATATAATCTGAATGAAATGCCGGCGCTTGCCGGAGCCCGGCCATTCATCCCGGTGTGAGGTCAACCATGCAGCAGACAGCGGTTCCAGTCGCAGAGCAGGGCAGGGAAGCAGCGCGGGCCGCGTCCCCGGCCAGCTTTGCGCCGCAGCCCGAGACCCAGAAGATCGAGGAAAATCTGCCCATGGCGGCCGCCAGCTCCCCTGAGGCCGAGGCTTTGCGGCAGGAGATTATCCGCGTGGGCCGCAAGCTGTGGGAGCGGCAATATGTGGACGGCAACGGCGGCAACATCAGCGTCCGGCTGGGCTCGCACTACGTGCTCTGCACGCCCACCATGCTGAGCAAGGGCGATCTGGAGCCGGCCGACATCTGCCTCTCCGACCTGGACGGCAACATCCTGGCCGGAGACCGCTCGCGGACCAGCGAACTGCTGCTGCACCTGGAGATTTACAAGGCCAACCCGCGAGGCCCGGGCCGTGGTGCACTGCCACCCGCCTTATGCCACAGCCTTTGCCGTCACCGGCACCACGCCGCCCAACGGGCTGATTACCGAGTACGAGATCTTCATCGGCCCGGCTAGCGGTGGCGCCTTATGAGACTCCCGGCACCAAGGCCTTTGCCGAGACGGTGCTGCCCTTTGTCAAGGATCACAACACCATTCTGCTCACCAACCACGGCATCGTCTGCTGGTCAGACACGGTGATGCACGCCGAGTGGCTGGTGGAGATCCTTGAAACCTGCTGCAAGACCTACCTGCTCGCCCAGCAGATCGGCAAGCCGCTCAGCTTCATTCCTGAAAGCAAGATGCGGGAGATTCTGGCGCTGAACAGCGGTGGGCTTCCCGATGCGCGCCTCCTGATTGCCTTCCTGAGGGTCAGCGCCAAATGGAGCGCCTGGTGGAGCAGGTGTCAGCGCGGCTGGAAGAGATGATTTCCGCAAATTAACTCTTATTTGCCGGCGCTCCGCAGCTCAGGCATAAAGTAGCCCCAGCCGTTCTTTGCCGCAGCCTCGAGCAGTTCCGGAGAGGGATTGACCGGGAAGGCATTGCGCGCCATCTCCAGCATGGCCAGGTCGTGGATGGAGTTGCCGAAGACCGCATCGGGGCGCGTGATTCCCACGCGCTTGAGCGTGGCGGCCTTGCCCTCGTCGGTGGGCACGTCCAGAATTTCGCTGGTGATGAGGCCCGTCAGTGACGCGCACCTCGGCGGCCAGGATGCGCTCTTCGGGAATGCCGAAATCGCGCACGCCCTCGGCGACCACCCATTTGTTGGTGGAGCTGACGGCCCAGATCTCGACGCCGGCTTTTTTGAGCGCGGCCACCAGCGCGGCCATCTCGGCAAAGACGCGCGGCTGAACAAACTTGCGCACGTAGCGGGCGGCGGCCTCGCGCAGCTCCTGATCGCGCAGGCCGGCGTAAATCTGCACCATCTCGCCGCAGATATCCAGCTCGCTCACGTTGCCGGCCAGGTAGTCGCGATAGCGGGTATCGACCCAGTCGCAGGTGGAGCGCGAAACCAGGCCCTTCTCCAGCGACCAGGCCATGAAGCCGTAACCGGCGTCGCCGCCCCACAGCGTTCCATCGCAATCGAAGACCGCAACTTTGGGCTTGCTCGCGAAAACCAGCCGCTCAAACTCCGGGGCGGTCCAGCGGGGAATTTCAATCTGTGTTTGTGTCAAGCGTTCCTCTTGTTGTGCTCAATCATCTTGTCTATATCTATTTTCTTTCAAATTGCGAGGTTTTGCACGTAAAGGTTTGATGAAGCGCCTGATTGAGCAACAGGCGCGGGGCATGCGGAAGCAGGAGCGCCGGTCAACGCCATTGCTCCTACAGTTCAATCCGCCTCGTCTGTTATGGCTGAATGGCAACGTTCGGCGTTTGCTCTACCTGGGCGAAGACAACAGTTCGCGGCCGTTTGAATCCATCGATCTTGCCCCGGACTTCACCGGTCGACCCATTCAGCAGAACAAGGGGGCCTTCGGAAAAAGCGAGCGCTGTGCGGCCATCCGGCGAGAGGTGGATACCTTCCAGGTTCTTATCGAAGTGAACTTCCGGGAGCGCTTTCTGCGTCGAGGTATCGATCAGATGAAGAGTATTCCTTCCGACTACCGCGAGAACACCGCCGTTGTTCAGAGGCTGAAATCGCTGCCCTCCGGCGGCGATCTTATCAACAACCGAAGAGGTGCTTACGTTGACGATCGTCACGTCGTTGGTCTCGCTATTCAGCACATAGACAAAAGCGCCGTCCGGCCTCACGGAGATTGACGTATTCGCCGGCGCAACCGTGAAGATTTGGTAGGGAGCGAAGCCGACGCCGCCATTTGAGGCGGCCATGCTGGAAGCCTGATAGGAAGCAGCTGTCGCCGATGCAGCCGTGGCTGCGATAGCGCCAAGGTTCTTTGCAAACTTGACTCCGCCGCGGCCGGTTGTAACCGATTCTCCCGCTTTCAGCGCCTGCAGATCGACGAGCAACAACCGGCTCGATCCGCTGAAAAGCACGAATCCATGGTTTCCATCAGGAGAGAGCGCAAACTCACTGGCAAAGCCGCCGAGCGGTACCCGGCTTATCTCATGGAGAGCTGTGTAGTCGATAGCCGAGAGCTCGTCCCAGCCGATTACGTAAAGGCGCTTCCTGTCAGGCGAAAAACGGAAGAACCGCGGCGCGGCACCCACCTTAACGAGAGCCGTGATCGATGCGCCGCGGAGGACGCGCAGCTCCCCCTCCACATTCTTCTGGCCTTTGACAGGAGCGCCGTTGCTCAGAATCAGGATCTGTCCGGATGTCTCATCGGCCATCACACCCTTGGGGTCCGAACCCGCATCAAGGTCCGCCACGGCTTTCATATCTTTGATCGAAATGACGTGGATGCGGCCGTTGATATTTTTCTCGGGGTTGTTCGAGGGCTGCCCCTTTTCCAGCAGGTAGACATATTCGCCAGATGGTGACAGGACGGGCAAGTCCGGGGCTCCATCTAACGTGATTTTCCCGGCCACCAAAAGCTTATCGATACTTACAAACTGGAGCTCCGCGGGAATCGAAGGCTCGCCCTTCTGCTTTTGCTGCGCATAAAGCAGCACAGCAGTCGCGCCGTTCTTGGATAGGATGCAAGCCGAAGGCAAGCGCTGCAATGCCAGCCTTCCCAGCACCTGTCCGCTGGAAAGATCCATAGCGATCAATTCGCTGGGAAGAGTCTCCTCCGGCTTCTGTGATTGGTAGCCGGTAGCCAGTGTAACAAGCACCTTCTTGTCAGGGGTCAGGTAATAGTCGCTGAGACCCCAGCCGAGGTCAATCTGCGCCACCACCTGCATCGTCTTTGTGTCAATGATCGATGCTGTCGACTTTTCCAGCGGGTGGTAACCAAAACGGAAGGAAAACTTATGATTCCCGGAGCGAATCCTCACCAGGCGGGATCCATCCGGCGTCATCAGCAATGTATCCACTCCGGAAAAGAGTAAACTTTTTGCGGTTACCATTGGAGTGCGAGTTTGTCCGTCTCCCATCAAATCCACGTTGGTTGCCTGTCCGCTGACGGGAACGGAGCCCTTGGTCTGGCCGCTCACGAGATCCACGGCAGTAACAGTCTGACTCGCGGGATCGAGCACATAAGCGAGTGATGCCGAGGGCGTACTCGCAACATTCTGCCCCAACGCTGATATTCCGAAGAAAAATGCAAGGATGAATGCAACTGATAGCTGTCTCACGATGATCTCCATGTATTTGGATTAAGTGCGAAATATTACGAAAGTATACACTAAGGTACCATTGCGATTGTTGTCAAGCCCATGTTCCCCGCTTCCATGTGGTTGCGGATCAACTGAACGGCAGCGCCTCGTGGAAATGCCGCCAGATGGTTTCGGCGGTTTTGTGCTGGACGACGGCGGCGAGCGAGTCTGAGGTGGCCTGTTGCAGTGAACGCAATACAGGAATACTGCTTAGCCGGTGATCGCCTGGTGGTGTTTATGTTCATGCTGGAATCCAGGATCAGAAGCAACCGGCTTTCGCGGCGGGAAAGGCCGCACATTCTCAACGTGTTTCAGGAAACGCGCCGCGGCGCGCAGGCACTGGATGCGTGTCCGATGCAAAGCCTTCTCCGCCAGCGCCTCCAGCACGGGAATCAGGCCGTACAGTTTGGCGTGGCGGGAAAGGACGCGGCCAGCTTTACTGGCGAGTTCCTGCCAGTCGTGCCACTCACCGGCAGCGCAGTGAATCCTCCTGAATGCGGCGGCCAACCGTTTAGCCTGTGGATCTGCCGCGGCAGAGATCTCCGCCAGATAACGCGCTTGCTTGAGACGCTTGCGATAATCGTGCAGGTTATCAGCGTCGAGGTGTGGATATTCGCTGGTTAGTTCTGCGAATATCCGCAAAGCCACTGGGGCAGTCGAATGCACCTTTAAGGGCATGTGAGGCGCCAATGCCGCTTCCAGCTCTTTGCTTAGACCGGTTCAGCCGTTTGCCGCGAGCATCGATGGCGGCCATCAGCTTATTGATTCCCTCTTTGCGCTGTTGCCTTATCCGGTCCTCGAGTTTGCTCGATTTCACGGATGCAGTGGGGACTCAGTTGCTTCTCGCCTTCTGATGCTCCTCGATTAGTCTTGCGGAGGCTCTTCAGACGAGCCAGGTGCACATCCGCATTGCGCACCGGCTCAAGCGCCTTGCGCAGCTTCTTCCCTTCTTTGCTCCAACTGCTGAAAGGCACGTTGCAGCGGCGGAATTTGCAGCCCGCTTGCGCAGGGAATACTCCAACCCGACTTGCAGGCGCAAGGTGAGGCTGCGCAGGGCATGGACGCTTCTCCGGCTGGGTTTGCGGGCGCATTGCGCCAACAATTTACGCCATGACTCAAGCTGCTGCTGATGCCACTTTGGTTGGGGAAGCACCGCAGATTGCGCTTTGGGGGAATGGAAAGCGAAATTCAACAGTCTTTAACCTCTACTTAACATATTGCACTGCCAGGGCCGACTGGATGGAAGCAGGGGGCTGTGGGTTTTCCGGCTAACCGACGATCTATAACCGGACTGTGGATTCTGATGAACCACTTTGGGACCGCGTGGTTCAGGTTGCCGGCTGATCCTCATGAAAATGCCGCCAGATGGTTTCGGCGGTTTTGCGCGGGACGACGGCGGCGAGCGATTCGGCGGTGGCTTGCTGCACCTCGCGCAGGCTGCCGAAGTGGGTGAACAATCGCTGGCTGGTCTGCGGGCCGACGCCGGGAATGTTCAGCAGTCTCCGACTCGCGGTCGCGCATGGCGCGGCGCTGGCGATGATAGCCGACGGCGAAACGGTGGCTCTCGTCGCGGATGAGCTGGACCAGATGCAGCACCGGCGAATGGCGGTCGAGGACCACCGGCTCCTCCTCGTTGCCGTAGAGGTAGATGACCTCTTCGCGCTTGGCGATGGAAGCCAGCGGCGGCATGGCGAGACCTGACGCGGCGAAATCGAGCGATTCCAGCGCCTCGGCGGCGGCGTGAAGCTGGCCGAGGCCGCCATCGACCAGCACCAGCGAGGGCATCGGCTGCTTTTCATCGAGCAGGCGGCGATAGCGGCGCTGGACCACCTCGCGCATGGAGGCGAAGTCGTCCACGCCGGCGACGGTTTTGATTTTGAACTTGCGATAGGCCTGCTTGTTCATCTTGCCGTCTTCCCAGACCACCAGCGAGGCCACCGTCTCCGCGCCCTGGATGTGGGAGATGTCGAAGCACTCGATGCGGCGGGGCAGTTCGGGGAGCATGAGCGCTTCGGCCAAGCGCCTCCTGAATCGCCTTGCGCGAGGGCTCGAGGACGCGGAAGCGCTGGATGTACGATTGCTTGGCGTTCTGGCCGGCGAGATCGACCAGCGAGCGTTTTTCTCCGCGCTGCGGGACGGCGATCTCGATGCGATGGCCGGTGCGCTCGGTGAGCAGGGCGGCGAGGGCTTCGCGGTCGTCGAAGTCTGCCGGAACGAGGATGGAGCGCGGGACGTAGTGCTGGTCGATGTAGAGCTGCTTGAGGAGGGAGGAAAAAACAGAACCCGCGTGGAAGGGCGGCTCTTCCGAGCTTTCACCTTTTCTTTCTGCATTGCCGACTCCGGCTTCCAGCAGCTCCGGCAGATCTTCCCAGAAGAACTCGCGGCGGTCGACGATTTTTCCGGCGCGGACGTGGAAGAGGTTGACGGCCAGCGAGCCGTCCTCGAAGTGGTAGCCGAAGACGTCGGTGTCGTCGCCCTGCTCGGCGGTGGCGGCGCGCTGCTTTTCCTGGAGCTGATGGATGGTGGAGAGCTGGTCGCGCAGTTTGGCGGCGGCCTCGAAGTGCTGGCCTTCGGCGGCGGCTGTCATGCGCGCGGTGAGGGCGCGCTCCAGCTCGGCGTGGCGGCCCTCCAGCAGCAGACGCGCATCGCGCACGGCGCTTGCGTAGATCTCCGGCGTGGTCAGCTCCTCGACGCAGGGGCCCAGGCAGCGATGAATGTAGTACTGCAGGCAGGCGCGGGGGTGATAGCGGGAGAGATCGACCTTGCAACTGGGAATGAGAAAGCTGCGATGAATCAGCTCGACGACGCGGCAGGCCAGGCTGCTGGGAAAGTAGGGGCCAAAGTAGGCCGCGCCGTCCTTCAGCAGGCGGCGGGTGACGAAGACCTTGGGAAAGCGGTCGGCCATGGTGAGCTTGACGTAGGGATAGCTCTTGTCGTCCTTGAGCAGGATGTTGAAGCGCGGCTTGCGCTGCTTGATGAGGTTGGTTTCGAGCGCCAGGGCCTCGGACTCGTTGCCGACAAGAATGTAGTCGAGATCGACGGCCTCGCGCATCAGCGAGCCGGTTTTGGCGTCGGCCTGCGAGGATTCCAGAAGATAGGAACGGACCCGCGCGCGCAGGTTCTTGGCCTTGCCCACGTAGATGACCGTGCCCTCGGCGTTCTTGTAGAGATACACGCCGGGCTGGGTGGGCAGGGTGCGGATTTTCTCGTAGAGGTCCATAAAGCGGAGGGAAAGGGTCAGGCCACGGCCAGACGCTTGAGCCGGATTCGGCTTGCGGGAATCTGGGCAAGATCGTAATGAGCCTGCTGCGTGATCCAGCTTTGCGCGCTCCCACCGAAGACCTGGGAGAGCCTCACGGCCATCTCCGGCGAGATGCCGCGCTTGCCGTTTACGAGTTCGGAAAGAGTGGTGCGAGTGACGCCCAAGGCCTGCGCCGCTTGAGTAATGGTGAGACCGAGCGGCTCAATGCATTCGCAGAGAACAACGCTGCCGGGATGCGGCGGATTCTTCATCGGCATGGTGAAACCTCCTTAGTGGTAATCGAGATAATCGACTTAAAATACATCGCCTTCAACAAATCGAAAAATTACCCGCCAATTGGCTCGAACCGTGACTGCCCAGAAGCCATTAAATTCACCCTTCAGCGGGTGCGGTTTGAATCCTGGAAGATTCATATCCTCAACCGAACCGGCAGCATCCAGGCGTGCGAGGATATTACGCAGCTTGGTCAGATGTTCCGCCATTACGCCTCGCGGGTCATCGTCTTCATAGAGGCGTTTCAGCCCCTTGTGGCGGAAGGAATGAATCACAATCCAGCGTAATGCGTAACGTAACGCAGGTCAAGAGGAATCTTTCGCGGCCTTTCAATCCTGAACCATTCGCAGGCGCAAAGCTGCTTCACATCTTATCCAAATGCCGGAATCCGCCGGTGCCGATGAGCATGGTGGAGAAAAGCATGAAGTTGTAGCAGGCGTGGACCAGGGTGCTGGCGGCCAGGGAGCGGGTTCTGAGGCGCACTGCGCAGAGTACGAGGCTGACCGCAAAGACCTGGAGGAAAGGACCGAGCGAATAGCCGGTCTGTTCGGCATGCATGAGCGCGAAAGGCAGGCTGGTGACGAAGGAGGCGATCACCATGGCGAAGATGGACCACTGGGGATGGCCGTCGGCGTCGAGGGGAGGGGCTGGTTTGCCGATGCTCTTTTCGATTGCCCAGTCCCAGGCCGTGGCCAGGGCAGGCAGCAGAAATCCGCGGAAGACATCTCCTCAAAGAAAGGCGCGAAGGTGACGCCGAAGGCGAACATCAGCCAGGCGGCGCCGGGAGAACGAAAGATCTCTTCGATGGGGGCATGCTCGGGGCCAGGCAGCAGCCACTGGTCCAGCCCGGCCAGCACGAAGCAGCCGGCGGCGATGGCGGGCACTCGCCAACCCAACTGGAGGGCCGTTTCGCCGCGCCAATGGATTCCGGTAAAGAAGCTTTTGTTCCAGAGCAGCGGAAAGAGAGGGATGCTGAGGGCCAGCGTGATGAGATAGAGGACCGCCTCGCTGCCCAGACAGGTAGTGAACATTGGTCTTGATCTGATCCTGCGTGGAGACGCCATCCAGATGGAAGTGCAGGGCAACAAACATCAGCACCGTCATGCAAACAAACCCAAAGAGCAGGAAGGCCCCGAGCAGGCAGAGATGGCCGAGATGCGGGAATGCGCGCGGGCGCGACGGCCTCGGGCTGCGACCAGGACTGAAACAGCTCCGCTGGATTCTTCATGGTCTGGCGCAGCCTGCGGCAAAGTCTGGCCGGGAAGAAAAGACGAAGTTCTGCTTCCAGGTTCGTGCGGCGTGGTTTCGAAGTCGCTCATGGCAGCTCCGTCTTCTTTCTGCGGGGTGCGGAATTCTTTGGCGCGGGATTCTTTGTGATTGTACGCGTGGCGGGCGCGCTTGTGTTTGCCTGTTGGGGTGCTAGAGCAGATTTGTGGTTTCCCACCCAATCCACAACTTTTTCATCGAAAAGTTGCGGATTGGATGGCGGCACCCAACATTTGTGGAGTATCCGCTTCCGCCGGTTCCAGTCGCCCATTGCTGGAGGTGTAATAGCGCTTGAGAAACTGGCCGGTGTAGGAGCCGGGAGTGGCGGCAATCTTTGCCGGGCGGCCCTGGCCGACGATGCGGCCGCCGTCTTCGCCGCCCTCGGGGCCGAGATCGAGAATCCAGTCGGCGTTGCGGATCACGTCGAGATTGTGCTCGATGATGATGACCGTGTTGCCCAGGTCGGTGAGCCGGTGGAGGACTTCGAGCAGCTTGCGCACATCGTCGAAGTGCAGGCCGGTGGTGGGCTCGTCGAGCAGATAAAGCGTGCGGCCGGTCTGGCGCTTCGATAATTCGCGGGCCAGCTTCATGCGCTGCGCCTCGCCGCCGGAAAGCGTGGTCGCGCTCTGGCCCAGATGGACGTAGCCCAGGCCCACGTCCACCAGGGTTTGCAGCTTCTGGCGCACCTGCGGAACGTCGGCCAGCACGGTGAGCGCGTCTTCGATGGTGAGCTCGAGAATGTCGGCGATGGAGTGGCCGTGGAATTTTACGGCCAGAGTTTCCTGGTTGTAGCGGCGGCCATTGCAGATCTCGCACTGCACGTAAACGTCGGGCATGAAGTTCATTTCGATGCGGCGCTGGCCGTCGCCCTGGCAGGCCTCGCAGCGGCCTCCGCCGACGTTGAAGCTGAAGCGGCCGGGCTTGTAGCCGCGTTCGCGGGCCTCGGGCAGCATGGCGAAGAGGTCGCGGATGGGCGAGAAGACCTGGGTGTAAGTGGCCGGGTTGGAGCGCGGCGTGCGGCCGATGGGCGACTGATCGATGCGGACCACCTTGTCGATCTGCTCGGCGCCGGTGATGGTGTCGTGCGCGCCGGGCTCCTCGCGCGAGCCGTAGATGCTCTTGGCCAGCGAGCGGTAGAGAATGTCGTTGATCAGCGTGCTTTTGCCCGAGCCGCTGACGCCGGTGACCAGAGTCATCACGCCCAGCGGAATGCGAATCGTCACGTCCTGCAAATTGTGCTCGCGCGCGCCGGTGACGGTGAGCCACTTGCCGGCCAGGGGCCGCGGATGGGCGCGCTGCAACATTCCGGATGCGCCGGAGAGATAGCGGCCGGTGAGCGACTCCGGGCAGGCCATGATCTCCGCCGGCGTGCCCTGCGCAACGACCTGGCCGCCCAGGCGGCCGGCGCCGGGACCGAGGTCGAGAACGTAATCGGCGTGGCGGATGGTCTCTTCGTCGTGCTCGACGACCAGCACGGTGTTGCCCAGGTCGCGCAGCCTTTCCAGAGCCTGAATCAGCCGGTTGTTGTCGCGCTGATGAAGGCCGATGGAAGGCTCGTCGAGAACGTAGAGCACGCCGCGCAGCCGGGAGCCGATCTGCGTGGCGAGGCGGATGCGCTGCCCCTCGCCGCCGCGAGAGCGTGGCGGCGTTGCGGTCCAGCGAAAGGTAGGTGAGGCCCACGGCGCAGAGAAACTCCAGCCGCTCGGCGATCTCGTGGCGGATGCGCTCGGCAATGAGCGACTGGCGCGCCGTGAAGCTGAGGTTGATGGCCGCCGAGAGCGCGCGGTTGAGCGGCAGGGCGGTGAAGTCGGCGATGGAGAGGCCGCCGATCTTGACCGCCAGCGACTCCGGGCGCAGGCGCTTGCCGCGGCAGACGGGGCAGGGCGTGGCGGACATATAGCTCATCATCGACTCGCGATAGGAATCGCTGCGCGCCTCTTCGATGCTGTCGCGCAGGAAGGTCGAGAATGCCGTGGAAGCCGGTGCGCGGGCCTTCGCCTTTGGGCGGGCCGTAGACCAGCAGGTGCTGCTGGCGCGGGGGCAGCTCCTCGAAGGGCGTCTTGAGGTCGATCTTGTAGCGGTCGGCGGCCAGATTGATGAGCTTGAGCAGATACTGCGAGGTGGAACCGGGGCCGAGACCGTCCAGCAGCGGCTTGGACCAGTCGGTGATGACCTTGGCGGGGTCGAGATCATAGAGCGACCCCAGGCCGTGACACTCCGGACAGGCGCCGAAGGCGGAGTTGAAGCTGAAGCTGCGCGGCTCCAGCTTGGGCACGTCGAGGCCGCAGTCGGGGCAGGCCATGGAGGAGGAGAACAACTGCTCTTCGCCGCCGGCAACGGCGACCAGCACCAGCCCGTTGGCCAGTTGCAGAGCCTTGGCGACGGCCGCGTCGAGGCGCTTTTCCAGCTGACGGCTTGCCGGGAGGAAGCGGGGGCGCATCGGCCGGCGGGATTCTTGAGCAGGATGCGGTCCACGACCGCTTCGATGGTGTGGTTCTTGCGGCGGTCGAGCAGAACCGGCTCGGAGAGGTCCATCATCTCGCCGTCCACGCGGGCGCGAAAGCCCTGCCGGTCAAGCTGGTCGAGCAGCTCCTTGAACTCGCCCTTGCGCCCGCGGACGATGGGCGCCATCACCGTGACGCGCTCGCCGCGGCCCAGTTCCAGAATGCGCTGGACGATCTGATCCGGCCGTCTGGTGGGCGATGGGCCTGCCGCAGTTGGGGCAGTGGGGCGTGCCAATCGAGGCGTAGAGCAGGCGCAGGTAATCGTAGATCTCGGTGATGGTGCCCACCGTGGAGCGCGGGCTGCGGCTGGTGGTCTTCTGCTCGATGGAGATGGCCGGCGAGAGTCCTTCGATGGAGTCCACGTCGGGCCGCTCGATCTGGTCAAGGAACTGGCGCGCGTAGGCCGAGAGCGTCTCCACGTAGCGGCGCTGGCCCTCGGCATAGATGGTGTCGAAGGCCAGCGAGCTCTTGCCCGAGCCGCTGAGGCCGGTGACCACCGTGAGCGTGTTGCGCGGGATGCGCACGCTGATGTCGCGCAGATTGTGCTGGCGCGCCCCGCGCACCGAGATGTGAGTGATGGGCATGAGTGAAATCGAATGTCTGCAAGTCGTCGCAGGGCTAGAGTTTTTTGTGGCTGCCGTCGCAGAGAACCGGATGGGCGCTGTGCTTGCAACCGCAGAAGTAGACTGTCTTGGATTCAGTGGCCTCGAATTTTACGGGCGTGAATCCGGTGCCCTTGTGGCTGCCGTCGCAGAAGGGCTGGCCGGCGCTCTGGCCGCAGGCACACCAGTAAGTAGCTCTTGCCGGCTTCGACCTGCGACGGCATAGGGACTCTTTTGGGCAATGGTTGGTTCGGACATAGGGGAACCTCCTTGAAAGCTGGTAGAGATATTATCGCCGAAATCGGACTAGTTCTGGGGATCGCTAGGTGGTTGCCTGGGCGGCGGCTGTCCCGGCTGCGGGTGCTGCGGGGTACGCGGCGGCATGCCGGGCGGGAATCCGGGCCGGACGGGTGGGTAGGCCGGTTGTTGCTGGTATGGGCGCTCCTCCGTGTCGGATTCTTCGTCGTTGGCCGGAGCGGACTTGGCGGCTGGCGTTGGGGTTCCGGCGTGACGGACGCTGAGCATGATCTCACGCGGAGTTCCCTGGCCCTGGTCTCCGACCAGGACGACATTGTAACCGGAGCCTTGCAGAAGCTGGCTGAGGACGTCGCGCGCCGGGCCGGGGCCGTAGACGCCAAAGACTCGCTGGTCGGCGTCGAATCCTTCCACTTTTGCGCCGGTGGCGGTGGACACGTCTTGCAGAATTTGCGCGAGGCTGGAGTTGGCGGCGTCGATGCGCAGGCCCTGGCTGTCCCAGGTGACCGAGGCCGGAGCGGGCTTTTCGTTGGCGGGCCACTTGGGAACTTCGGGCGCGGGAGGCGTTGCCGGCGCAGCCGCAGTCTGCACCGCAGGGGATTGTACCCGGGCTTTATGCTTTAGCGGATGAGCCGGTTTGTGCGCCGGAGAGGACAGGTTAGAGGGAGCAACGGCAGCGGGCGTCTGCGCACGGAGCATCTGCGTCCCGCATTATTAAGACAAGAGCCGCTGCGAGCAACGTCAACGGTTTGATCCCCCGCACGCGAAGAATCCCAAGCGAAACCGGCGAGTTGGGCTGGAGATCAGTGCGCATGAAAACTATTCCCTAGTTCCGGCAGTTGAGTTCCCGCGCGGGGCTTCGATGGTTGTCTTCAGGCTCGAGCACTCCCAGCGCGGAAGCGCCGTGCGGGCACGGCATTCCTTTGCCGCTCTACTGTACTAGACTAACAGTGGCCCGCGGACGCTCACAGAAGAGATTTCGCGCGCCGGAGAGGGTTCAACCGATGCGCCTCTGCTGGAAGGTTTTTGCCGCGCCGGCGGTTCTGTTGGCAGGTTTGGCCGCGCCGATGCCGTCGAGCGCCACAAGTTGCACCACGCAGGCCGGGTTGTTGCCGCAGGACCGCGATGCGCTCGCCACTGCCGGGGGACGGCTGGCCGATGGCCGTGGCCGAGCAGGATTTTGTTACGCTGAAGGCCGCCCTGCTGCCCGACCTGGCCCAGGACTGGGAGGGAATGCGAGAGGTGGTCGAGTCTTCCGCGTCGCTGATGAAGGGCGGACAGATTCAACTGCGCAGCCTCTACCTGCTGGACGCAACCAGCCTGGCCGCGCCCGCCGACACGCAGTTTTTCTGCACCAGCTCGAGCGGCGCGCTGACCGTGACCCTGACCATGCGGGCGCTGCCGCCGGGCCGATACGCGGTGGTGCTGGCCGATGCAGCTGGAGCGCCCTACGCCGGCCAGTTGGGCTTCATCCTGGTCTGGGACGGTCCCGCACGAATGGCTGGAAGCTGGGCGGCCTGACCGTGCGGCCGGGCGCTCTGGACGGGCAGGACGGCGTGTGGTGGTGGACGCACGCCCGCGATCTGGCCAGAGCGGATCAACCATGGGCTGCCTGGTACGCCTACGAGACGGCGCGCATACTGCTGCTGCCGGTGGATATTCTCTCCTCGCCCAACCTGGAAAAACTCGGCAGCGAGCAGAGCGGCGATCAAAAATTCTCCGCAAGACGCATTTCCCTTGACGCTTCCGGATGGCCCGCGCACCTGGAAGATCGACGCGGTGCGGCTGGACCCGACGATGCTGCACGCCGACCTGGGCGTGGTCTACGAATCGATTGGAATCACGGACCCGGCGGCGCAGCGAACGGAAGCGATTGCCGTGCTGAGCGCGTTGCTGAAGGCGCAGCCGGGACTGCGCGAGAACTTTCATGGCATGTGGGCCTACGCGGTGAAGGACGGCAAGCGGACCCCGGTGCTAGAGCTACCCATGGCGCAGATACCGTAGCTGTACCAACTACGCAGAGAGTATGCATTGCGCGACAATCGACTGGTTGTGGACAGGCCCCCAAGACGCTCTACAGAAGGAAGACAGGAGATAAGTTCAAGATGAATAGGGCGCGGCGCGATGGTCAGTATTTGTTGCTGATGGGAAGCCTGGTGTTCATTATTCTGGGTGCCGCTCTGGCGAGCACCTCTCCTGTTGAGATGGTGGATTTCAGAACTTTGTATTACTCCGCGCGATGTCTTGTTCAACATTGTGACCCATACATGGAAAACGAGGTGCTGCGCATCTATCAAGCAGAAGGCGGGACCCCCCCGTTGGATACAGCGCAGGCTCGCCGGGTTGTGACTCAGTATGTATATCCTCCGACCACATTTTCTTTCACGGCTCCCTTGGCGATGCTGCCATGGGGACCTGCGCACATTCTTTGGATGATACTCACCGTTGGGAGTCTCGTCTTTGCCTCGTTTCTAGTTTGGAATCTTGGAGCTGATTACGCGCCAATCATCTCTGGCGGCCTGACCGGCCTCCTTCTGGCAAACAGCGATATTGCTCATTATTACGGGCAACCCGGCCGGATTTGCGATAAGCCTTTGCGTGGTGGCCGTGTGGTGCTTTCTGAGGGGGCGGTTTGTCCCAGCTGGCATCCTGTGCCTGGCGATCAGTCTCGCAATCAAGCCGCACGATACAGGCCTGGTCTGGCTTTACCTCCTATTGGCCGGTGGAGTTTACCGCAGACGCGCATGGCAAACCCTTCTTGCGGTTGTCGCCCTGAGCCTGCCGGCAATCCTGTGGGTTTGGCATGTATCGCCGTACTGGATGCAGGAACTGCATTCCAATATCGCAGGTGCTATTCAGTGCACGGCGGTATTACCGACAATCCAGGACCTTCTTCACCGGGAGCCCACGGCCTGGGCATGATGGTAAACCTGCAAACCGTAGTCAGCATTCTTCCGGGACGACCCGCGCATCTACAATCCGGCCAGCTATCTTATATGCGCCCCTGCTCCTGCTCGTCTGGGTATTCGTAACCTTGCGATTCCGCCCCTCGCCCGCGAGAGTCTGGCTGGCGCTAGCGGCCATCGCGGCTCTTTCCATGCTACCCGTCTATCATCGGCAAAATGACACCAAGCTTCTGCTGCTTGCAGTTCCAGCTTGCGCCATGCTCTGGGCCGAGGGCGGCTTGACCGGCCGGCTGGCGCTGCTGGTGACGGCAGCGGGGTTCGTGTTGAACGGTGATTTCTTCTGGATTATTGTCCTCGGTCTCATTAGCCACCTGTATCTGCCCGCAACGGAGCTGACCAGGCACGTGGTGATTGCCGTGCAAGTCTTTCCAGCCCCGCTTATTTTGCTGGTTATGAGCGTTTTCTATATGTGGGTCTACGTGTCGCGCAGTTTCGCCCCAGTCGTATCGGCGGAGTCTGGAAGACCTGGAGAAACGCAAATTGCGCCAGCGCTGCGTGGTTCCGGCACGTACCTGAAGAGGCCAACCAGCGGCATGATACCAAGCTCGCCTAACCTCCCGGACAGAAAGAGAGATAGAGTATGACGAGGGCGCGACTCGACGGCCTGCGTTTACTGCTGTTGGGGAGCTTGACGTTTCTTTTGTTGGGCGCAGCTTGGGAGAATGCCGCCAATGCACCAATGCTGGATTTCAGAGCCCTCTACTATCCCGCAAGATGCTTGTTGCAACATGGTGACCCCTACAACGCAAGCGAAGTATCGCGCGTATATCAGGCAGAGGGAGTTTACGGCTCATCGGATACCGCGAAGGAGCGCCTTATGACGACGCGGTATGGGTACTTGCCTAGCGCATTTTCATTCACGGTTCCCTTCGCGATGCTGCCGTGGGGACCTTCACACCTGTTGTGGATAACGCTTACTATAGGAAGTCTCATTTTAGCCTCGTTCCTGGTTTGGAATACCGGCGCCAATTATGCGCCAATCGTCAGCGGCGGCTTGATAGGTCTCCTTCTGGCCAATAGCGTAATCCTTGTCATGCAAGGCATGTGCGCAGGAATTGTTGTGAGCCTTTGCGTAGTGGCCGTCTGGTGCTTTTTTCAGGACCGGCTTGTTCTGGTTGGCATTATTTGCTTTGCTGTCAGCCTCGCCATCAAGCCGCAAGATACGGGCCTTGTCTGGCTCTATTTCTTATTGTCTGGCGGAGTTTACCGCAAACGCGCGCTGCAAACCCTTATTGCCATGGTTCTTCTGACGTTGCCGGCAATCTTGTGGGTTTGGCGCGTGTCACCGCACTGGATGCAGGAGTTACACTCCAATATCCTGGCGTTTTCGGCACATGGCGGCATCAATGACCCTGGTCCTGCCTCGTCGGGCGCCCATGGCCTCGCTTCTGTGATCAACTTGCAAGCGGTCTTCAGCTATCTTTCGGGACAATCCGCGCATCTACAATCCTGCCAGTTATCTTCTCTGTGCGCTGCTTCTGCTCCTCTGGGTGTTCGTCACTCTGCGATCCGCGCCCCACGCAGAAGAGAACCTGGCTGGCTTTGGCGGTCATAGCGGCTCTTTCCATGCTGCCCGTCTATCATCGGCAATATGACGCCAAGCTCTTGCTGCTCACGGTTCCCGCTTGCGCCATGCTCTGGGCCGAGGGCGGCTGGATCGGGCGGCTTGCGCTTCTGGTGAATACCGCGGGGTTCGTGTTGACCGGAGATCTTTCCTGGGCAATTCTCCTGGGTATCATCAGCCACCTGCACCTGCCCGCGACGCAGTTGTCCGAGAAGATCATGATGGCCGTACAAGCCTTTCCTTCCCCGCTCATTTTGCTGGTTATGGGCATTTTCTATCTGTGGGTCTATGCGCGGCGCTGTTCCGCCCCTGCCCCGCCCCAGCCGCTGTAAAGCTATGCTGAAGGCTGAGAATTCAAAGGAAGCAAGGTGTAAGGTTCTGGAAACGGAGGATAGAAAGCAATGCCAGCCATCATTGATCTGCGTTCGGATACGGTTACGCGGCCCACGGCCCAGATGCGCGCGGCGATGGCCGCGGCCGAGGTGGGCGACGACGTCTACGGCGAGGACCCCACCGTCAACCTGCTGGAGCAGCGCGCGGCGGACATCTTCGGCCGCGAGGCGGCGCTCTTTGTGCCCAGCGGCACCATGGGCAACCAGATCGCCATCCGCCTGCACACGCAGCCGGGCCAGGAGGTGATTGCCGAGTCGCGGGCGCACATTCTGGATTGGGAGATGGCCACCACGGCGGTCTTTTCCGGCTGCCTGGTGCGCGCCGTCCCCGCCGAGCGCGGCATTCTGACCTGGAAGCACATTGAGCCGGCCATCCACGGACGCGGCGCCTTTCGCGCGGCTACAGGATTGATTGAGATTGAAAACACCGCCAACCTTGCGGGCGGAAGCTGCACGCCCCTTGCCGTTCTGGAGGAGATTTGGGCCGGGGCGAAGGAGCGCAAGCTCCCGGTGCATCTGGACGGGGCGCGCATCTTCAACGCGGCCACGGCGCTGGGCGTGGATGTGAAGGCGCTGACCAGCGGCTTCGACACGGTGATGTTCTGCTTGTCGAAGGGGCTGGGCGCGCCGGTCGGGTCGATGCTGGTTGGCTCGGCGGAGCTGATGGCGCGGGCGCGACTTTATCAGAAAAGCTTTAGGCGGCGGAATGCGCCAGGCGGGCGTGCTGGCGGCGGCGGGGCTGATTGCGCTGGAGCAGGGCCCGGCGCGGCTGCATGAGGACCACGCCAACGCGCGGCTGCTGGCCGAGGCGCTGGCGAAGATCGAGCGCGTTGCCATTGACCTCGATGCGGTGGAGACCAATATCGTCGTCTTCCGGCTGAAGGGAGTGAGCGCGGCCGATGTGGTGGCGCGGTTGAAGGCGCGCGGCATCTGGATGAGCGCCTTCGGGCCGGATGCGATTCGGCTGGTCACTCACCTCGACGTGGACCGCGCGGCTTGCGTGACAGCAGCCAAGGCGCTGGCCGAGGAGATTGAGGCGGCAGCCAAGGCGGCGTGAGCGTCACTTCACTATTCCCTGCTCTTCACGGTTCCAGCAGAATCTTCCCGGTCGTCTTGCGCGCTTCCAGATCGGTCTGCGCCTGCGCGGCCTCGGAGAGCGGATAGACGTGCTCGGTGCGCAGCTTGAGTTCGCCCTTGGCGGCCCAGCCCAGCACATCGCCGGCACGCCACTCCAGTTCCGCCCGCGTGGCCACGTAGTGCCACAGCGTGGGGCGGGTGATGAAGAGCGATCCCTTGCTGCTGAGCTGGATCAGATCGAAGGGCGGCACCGGCCCGCTGGATGCGCCAAAAAGAACGAGCATCCCGCGCGGACGCAGGCAGTTCAGGCTGCCTTCAAACGAGGTCTTGCCCACCGAGTCGTAGACCACGTCGACGCCTTTGCCGTTGGTGAGCCGCTTGACCTCCTCCACAAAATCCTGCTCGGTGTAAAGAATCACATCCGAGGCGCCCGCCTCGCGCGAGAGCTTCGCCTTGGCCGCGGTGGAGACCGTGGTAATCACCCGCGCTCCAAGCCGCGTGGCCATCTGCGTCAGCAGCAGCCCCACGCCGCCGGCCCCGGCGTGAACCAGCGCCGTGTCGCCTGCCTTGACGG
>CAWJRQ010000010.1:0-151348 GCA_963845345.1 uncultured Acidobacteriaceae bacterium | reverse complement strand
AGATACCTTTGAATAAGCGGGAGGTAATGAGAGGCGCGAGTACATAAAGACGTAGCTATGTTCCAAACATCTATACATATATCTGTGCGTGACTATTCCTATGACTCAATATACAGATATTCATGCTGACAGGTATCTCATTGTAATGTGGAAGGAGGGGGCTGTGTCAGCCAACACCGGCCTGCAAGAGCTACACTCAATGGGATTCTTACGCCGACCAACGGGTATACATGGGCCCACGCGCGAGGCAACGAAGGGCGACGCCCAGGCGGTGAGGGTGCGGCACAGGGCCGCCGGGACACACGCGATATGTAGGGGCACACACAACACGGAGGGGTCGCGCGCAGCGGCGGGGTATGCGCGCGCAGAGGCGGCGGGGTACGCACACGCAGAGGCGGCGGGACGCGCGGTGGCTAGATATGCGCGCGGCGGCGGGATGCGTGGCTGTGTCGTAGGCGCGCAGAGGCGGACGCACGTGGCGGCGGGATATGCGCGCGGCTGCGGGATGCGCGATAGCGAGGTAGGCGTGCAGTGGGCTGGACACATGGACGGCGAGGGCGGCGGGCCCGCGTGGCGGCGGCGGCAGGCCCGGGCAGGAGGAGGGGCGGAGGTTGCACTGGCGGGGCGTAGGCCACATTGGCGGTGGCAGAGGCTGCGCTGGCGGCGCGGGAGGCCTCGTTGGCGGCACTAGGGGCGGCATTGGCAGCGGAGAAGCCGCGTTGGCGGTGCCAGAAGTCACGTCGGCCATGGAAGGTCGCGCTGGCGGCGCTCGGATGCTGGCGTAGGCTGCCGCGCTGACAGCGCGGGGGTCGCGCTGGGCAGCACGGAGGCCGCGTTGGCGGCGCGGGAGGCCGCATTGGCGGCACGGAAGGTGTATTGGTGGCGCTAGTGGCCACGTTGACAGCATGGGAGGCCATTGGCGGCGTGAGAGGAGCCGTGCCTTGGGCGGCAGGAGACGCCGCTTGGCAGTGCTGGGCTGCCGCGCGGGCGGCGCGGGAGGTCGCGTCCAAGTCTTCCTTTACCTTGGCCGGCGAGAGCACATCCTTCCCATGACAATGTTCATGGGGATGGCGGCTTGTTCGGCCCGGCGGAGGCAGAACCTTCTTTGTCGGGAGCGCGAGGCGTCGGGAAAGATGCCCAGGGAATGGAAGGCGCTGTCGATGGACTCGGAGATCTGCATCTGTTTTTTCTGATCGGCTTTGGCGAAGGCGTAGAGCACCACGAAGAAGGCGAAGAGCAGGGTGATGAAGTCGGCATAGGAGACCATCCAGCGGTCCTGGCTGACGCGTGCTCTTGCGCCGCTCTATCCTCATGCGCGCGCTCCTTCGGCTTCTGCAGGGGTGTCATTCAAAAAGCCTCCCAGCTTGACTTCGAGCATGCGCGGGTTCATGCCTTCGAGGATGGAGATGACGCCTTCCAGCATCATCTCGCGGCGCTGGTGTTCTTCGCGGATGCGCAGGCGCATTTTGCCGGCGAAGGGCAGGAAGAAGAGATTGGCGATGCCCACGCCGTAGATGGTGGCGACGAAGGCCACGGCGATGCCGCGGCCCACTTCCTGAATGTTGTCCAGATGCTGCATGACCTGAATGAGGCCCAGCACCGCGCCGAGGATGCCGATGGTGGGCGAAAATCCTCCGGCCGACTCGAAGACCGCGGGAAGCCGCTCCTCGTTTTCCGCGGTGAGTCCAGGCTGACGCGCATGATCTTGCGCAACTCGGTGGGCTCGGTGCCGTCGACGGCCAGCATGAGGGCTTGCTTGAGGAAGGGGTCCTGGATGGTTTGCAGGTCGGTGTCCAGCGAGACGACGCCGTTGCGGCGGGCCTTGTTGGCGAAGGCGACCAGCAGTTGGAGGAGCTGGTCGTTGTGCTTGCGGGGCGCGGAAAAGACGTGCGCCAGGCTGCCGAATGCGGCGATCACGGTGGGCAGCGGGAACTGCAGCAGCACCGCGCCCATGGTGCCGCCAAAGACGATCAGGGCCGCGGTGGGCTGCAGGATCTGGCCCAGGTTGCCGCCTTCGATCAGCAGTCCGGCGACGATGCCGGCGATGGCCAGGAATGACTCCGCCAATGCTGCCTTTATCCATGAAAACTCCTTGAAAAACTTACGCGGAGAGCGGGATTCATACCTTCAGTCGCCGCTCTAGCGTCCAGCGTCTGCGGGCGGCGCTGGTGGCGGAGGCTGGCCTGAAACGTCCAGGCTGGTGAGCGAGACAGCGCGCTGCAGTTCGCCATAGGATGGCAGCCGCTTGGCGACCGAGGCCAACAGGCGCGCGCGGTAGGCGAGGACGCGCTCCACCATCTCGGCGCAGTTCCTCGCGCACAATCAGCTTTTCTCCATTGATCAGGGTGAGCATGGTGTCCGGGGAGGCCTCGGCAGTCTTGATCAAGTCGCTGTTGAGCACCATGGGGGTGCCGTTGAGCCGGGTAAGTTCGATCATCGCCATGATACTCCTTCGCAGATAGTTATCGGCGAACGGCGGGAAAGGTTAAGAGATTAGGAAAGACGAAGACGAAGTGTCCGAGGCTGGACACAAATGCGGGGGGCGTAAAGTCCCTAAGTACCGCGCCGAAGAAGTGGCCAGATGCGGCGGTTACCGCACCGGAAGCAGCGACCCAGGGTTAGTACAAGATTATGGGAGCACATCCGGGAAAGGCCGCAATTCCACGCATCCAAAGGAGAACCCCATGTCCCTGGGTGTCTTGAACAACCTCTCCGCCATCTATGCGGAGAATAATCTGAACAACAGCAATAACAGCCTGAACACCGTGCTGCAGCAGTTGTCGTCCGGGTCGAAGATCAACTCCGGCGCCGACGACGCAGCCGGTCTTTCGCTGGTGGATGGCCTCCAGGCCAACCAGATGGCTCTTACCCAGTCGGGAACCAATGCCGCCGAAGGCGTGGGTCTTCTCCAGGTTGCCGATGGCGCACTATCGCAAGTGACAAGCCTGCTTAACCGGGCCGTAACGCTGGCTACCGAAGCCTCCAACGGCACCCTCAACTCCTCGCAGGATACAGCGGCCAACCAGGAGTACCAGTCGATTCTGTCGGAAATTTCGAACATCGGCTCGACCACCACCTACAACGATGAGGGGGTCTTCGGCTCCAACACCAACATCTACACGGGCGACGCATCGACGACGGGCTCGGCGATCAACGCCCTGAATATCCGCTCGCTGTCTTCATCCAATGTGGGCGACACCGGCGGCGCGATGGCGTACAGCAACGGCGCGAACAACGTGTTTATCAACCTGTCGAGCAGCACGGCGAATGCCGCGGTCACCGACGCATTGAGCGGCAGCGGCCGACCACCATCAACGTGAATTATCTGGTGAAGGGCAACGGCACGGAGAGTACGGCGAGCACCACGATCTCCACGGGCGGAACCACCGGCTTCGCCAACACCGCCAGCGGCCTAATCAGCGCCATCAACGACTCCGGCCTTGGACTGACGGCCAGCTTTACCTCGCAGGCGCAGGCCGGGGTCCCCGGAGGCGGAACACAGACGGGCATTCAGATCACCGGCGGCCTGGTTTCTGCCGGAGTCGATCCGAACGCGTCCAGCACCAGCGGCACCCTCGACCTGAGCGGACTGGCCCCTGGCGCGACGCTGGCTTTGGGGGCGACTGTCGACGTCACTCAAGGCTCGAACACCCACACCTTCACGATCGGTTCGACCAACAACACGCTGGCGACTCTGGCCACCGCCATTCACACCTACACCGCCACCAACTGGACAGACGCCGTCAACGCGAACGTGGTCACCAATGGCGACGGCACACAAAGCCTGGCGCTGAGCGATGCCGCGGGCGGCGGCGCGTTGAGCGTGACCACCACTGCCGGAACCCCGCAGGCGCCCGTCTTCAACACAGTCACCCCAGATACCGTTGGCTCCACGGTCGTTATGAACGGCACGAACGCACTCGCGAACGTTACCGGCACTGCATACACCCAGATGGTGCCTTCCACGGTTGTCTTTGGGGTAACCGGCACCGGCAACCTGGCACGGATACACTGACGCTGGGATCGAGCATCACCATTTCGGACAGCTTACCCAGCGACGCGCAGGCCCTGACCTTTGTGGTCGGCGAGGGAACGAATGTCTTCGGCGCCCATGCCAGCACGATCTACACCGGCAGTGGGGCAGGCGCGGACACGCTGGCAGGTCTGGCTGCCGCCATCAACACGGAGAGCAGCACGCTGGGTGCGTATGCAACCGTCGGAACGACGGGCATCACCATGACCACCGGAACCTGGAATGGATCTTCCGGCACGCCCACGGGGACAACGAACGTGAACCTGTCGGTTTCCGGCAATAGCTTGTCCTCGTCAACCACTGGCACACAACTCAGCACTTACATGCCGCAGATCGCCGGCCAGTTAGTGACCGTAGGCACACCGGCAGTCACCACTCTGGACAACGGGACGGCAACCTCCGCCGCGGGCGACACGTTGACGGGCAGCATAACCCTGACCAACTCTTCCGGCTCCTACACGTTCATCGCGAACGTCTCGGGAACGGACGCAGGCAACACGTTCTATCTGAACAACACGGTAGACGGCAGCACCTATACCGGACTCGTCGATGCGATCACCTCGAACTCGGCAGAACTCGGCTATGGCGCGGCCTTTACAGCGGGCGTGGGCGCCTTGAGCGAGGGTGGCGTGGTTCTGACGGCAAATGCTAATGGAGCCAATCCCATTACCGTGACGGGAGTGAATACTCTGGCGGATACGACGAACGCCGGAAATGTTGGCGCGGATGCCGGCGGCTTACTCGCGGGCATACCCAGCAACGGAACCGACAACGTCAATGCGACCTCGAGCACCGCGATCCTGCAACTCGCCAGCACCAACATCAACGATGCCACAGCGGTTCTGGGCGGCGCGCTCTCGCTCACCTTCAACGGCAACACCCAGGTCTTCATTATGGGCAATGCGCCGTCGGATAGCACGTTTGTACCCGGGGCGATTTACACCGGCGGCTTCGCCGGCGATAGCGTGACACAACTTGTCGAAGCCATCAACTCGGCGGGCACGCTGGGACTTACAGCCAGCGCTCCCGGCACAGGCACGGGCGGCATCTATCTGCAGGGCGGCAATGGAGTCGTCAGCGCCATCACGATGAACACCATCGCGCCCAACAATGACCTCATGACTCCGCTCGCAGTGACGTCCGCGTATGGCTCGCTCACACCCGTCAACGCAACGACCGGCGTGGCGGGCAACAACGCCGTACACACCGTCACCGCGGCCGTACCGGTCAGCACCAGCGATACATTGGCAGGCACCGACGGCGGCGTTGCCGACATCTCGATCAAAAACAGCGCCGGCGGTATCACAGATACCTTCATCGTCGGCACCGGATCGAACGTTCCCGCTAGCCATGAATACTACACCAACAGCTACGGGGACACGCTCGCCGGCCTTGCCGCAGCCATCACCGCGTTGTCCGACAACGGTGTAACCGCTCAGGCTAACACTAGTGGCCTGACCATCACCCAGAACGGCACTGCAACAACCTACACCGGCGGCACGATCAGCGTCACGGGCAACACCCTTACCGACGCGACCCAGGGAACCTACTCAACGTCGACCAGCACGCAACTGGCCAACGAAAGCGACAAACTGAGCGGCGCCCTGGTCTTCACCGTGGGCTCGGCGGGCGCAACCCAGACGGTCAACATGTCGGATGTGACCGGAGCCGGCGATGCAGGAACCGCAGCGGGGTTGATCAAATACATCAACGACAACTCCATCAATGGTCTTGGCCTCGGCATCAGCGCGGCGTGGGTTCCGGCGGGCGGGGGCAGCACCTTCGGGGCCATTCAATTGACCTCGGGGACGCAAGGATCACAGCTTACGACTGATACGGTTGATGTCTCACCGGCACTGACCGACTTGGCCGATACGACCACTGGCTCGGCTCTGACCTATACGGCGGGCAGCGCTTACAGCACGGGGCTCTCCTCGACGTCCGGCATAACCGATGCAACCACCACAGCGGCGGCGACGTTCGCCTCCGACAACAAGGCGGGCAGCGGGATCGCCACCATCAGCTACACGGATGCTGCCGGAGTGAGCCTGAGCGCCACCGATCTGCTCAACCAGACCGATGCCCAGGGCGCGCTGACGCTTCTGAACTCGGCCATCACCGCGGTGGCGGCGCAGGACGGCTACATCGGCGCGCAGATTAACACCCTGAACGCCGTCAGCCAGGTGCTGAGCACGCAGTCAGAGAACGTGAAGTCGGCGCAAAACGCGGTGCAGGCCACCGACTATGCGGCGGCAACCTCCAACATGTCCAAGTACGAGATTCTGAGCCAGACGGGCATCGCGGCGCTGGCGCAGGCCAACACTGTGCAGCAGGAAGTTCTCAAGCTGATCTAACATTAACCGGCGTAAAGCCAATCACTCCAGAAGGGCGTCCGCGAGGGCGCCCTTCTTTTGCGCATGGGAGCAGAAGCGGCAGAGGCGCGCGAATTTAAACAGGGAGGAGCTAAAGCAGCGCGCCTTGCAAGCCGATGAACTGTATGGCATGAAGGGGTGCAGGCGGGATGAGGGTGTGCGCGCCATGCAAGCGGAATTCATGAATTCTTTTTAATTTGACTGGAGATCGGGTGGTTCTCCGGCTGCACGGAGTAGACACGGGGGAGACGATGGGCACAGTAGGACTGAATTTCGGGACGCCGACCGGCGGGACAGGATTCAACGTCAGCGCGACGGTGGCCCAGATTGTGGGCAATCTCCAAAATGTGGAGACGCCGTGGAAGAATCAGTTAACTAAATTACAAAGCCAGGACACGGCGATCTCCAGTTTGGGGACGCTGTTATCGAATCTCTCCAACGATATGAGCTCGCTGACCGCCGCGACGGGCATCCTGGCGGAAAAGACGGGATCCAGCTCGGACACCAATGTGCTGACGCTGACGGGAGCGACGTCGTCGGCGATTGCCGGCACGCACACGGTGGAGGTAGGCAATCTGGCGAAGACGTCGAGCGGTTACCTGGCGGAGATCGCCAACGCCAACGATCCGCTGGCCGGTTCCATTACGCTGCAGGCGGGCAGCGGCATGCAGTTGACCATCACGCTGAACTCAACCGACAATACGCTGGCCGGGCTGGCGGCGACGATCAATGCGTCGGGAATTGGCATTAACGCCAGCGTGCTGACGGATTCCACGGGATCGAGGTTGAGCCTGGTTTCGGGCACCTCCGGGGCTCTGGGAAACATCACCGTAAACGCGGAGACGAATACGCTGGTGGCTACCGACCAAGTGGCGCTGAGTTACACCGACGCGGGCACGACCAGCCCCACGGCGCCCGACAGCGGCGCGCTGACGGCGATTGCCAGCACCAGCGACACGCTGACTGGCTCGATCTCGATCCAGGCGGGCACTGGCACGGCGAAGACCATCGTGATCGGCGCGGAGCCAAGCACGGGCGCGGCGACGAATACCATCTATACCGGCAGCGGCGTCAACACGCTTAGCGAGCTGGAATCGTTCATCACCACCAACTCGACCAGCCTCGGGGTTACGGCTTCGCTCAATTTGGCTGCGGTGGGCAGCAACGCGATCGGCACCATCCTGACATTGACCTCCAACAGCAACGGCACCACCGGGGCGCTGACGGTGAACTCCAGCCTCAACGACATCACCGGCACGACTTCGCTGACCTATACCAGCCCGGTGACAGGCACGAACGCCAGTCTGACGGTGGATGGCGTGACCCTGAGCAGCGCCTCGAACACCGTGGCCAATCTGATTCCCGGCGTGACTTTTCAATTGCTGGCGCCCAGCGCGGCAGGCGAGCAGGTGCAGGTGGTGATCGGCAACGACAACACCGATGTAGAGAGCACGGTTGCGCAGATGGTGAGCGACTACAACGCGCTGATCAGCGGCGTGAACGCCCAGGAAGGGCTTGACAGTTCGAACAACGCCGAGCCGCTGTTCGGCTCTCCCACGCTTTCGCTGTTGCAGCAGCAGTTGCTGAGCGGTCTGAATATGCAAAGCCCCAACGGCTATTTGACGGCGATTTCCGCCAACACCAACACGACTCTGACGGGGGCGATCACGATCCAGGTAGGCAGCGGCGCGGCTCAGGTCATCAACGTTCCGGCGACATCGGGCAACAACACGATCGCCGGGCTGGCCAGCGCCATCAACGCGGCCCAGATCGGAGTGACGGCCAACGTGGTGACCAGCAACGGCCAGTCGACCCTGACGCTGGCCTCGCAGACGGCGGGGACCAGTGGCGCGTTGACGGTAAGCTCCACCGTCGAGGCCACCAGCGATACGCCGCTGAGTTTTTCCGACACCGGCGGTTACACCAACACGACGGCAGACACCGGCACATTTAAGGCAACCAGCACCGATATGCTCACCGGCTCCATCTCCATTCGGGTGGGCAACGGCGCAACGCAAACGTTCAGCGTGCCGACTTCTCCGAACAACACGCTCACGGGTTTGGCCGCGGCCATCACCTCATCCGGCATCGGGCTCACGGCCAACGCGGTGACCACCAACGGGACAACGACCCTGACGCTGACATCCGGAACCGTGGGAAGCGCCGGAGCGTTGACCGTGACCCCCAACATTCTGGATACCACCAACACCAGCACCACGCCGCTGAGCTACACGAAATCGTCAGACATCAACAGCCTGACCAGCCTGGGCATCAGCGTGAACAACGACGGCTCGATTACCTTCGACGCCGCCAGCCTGGATTCAGTGCTGAACTCGGACTACAGCGGCGTGGCGGGCTTTTTTCAGAACGCGAATAGCTGGGGCCAGACATTTAACACCATGCTGACCAACGCCGGCACCAGCTCGACGACGGGCCTTCTGTCGCTTGCCTTAAAATCCGACAGCAACATCGAATCGACATTGAATGCGGAGATTTCCAAGGAAGACGCCATGATCTCGGCGCAGCAGATCAGCCTGACCACGGAACTGAACACTGCGAACCAGATCATGGAGGCAATCCCCACGCAGTTGGAAGGGGTCAATGAGCTCTACTCGGCGATCACCGGCTATAACCAGAACTTGAACGGCTAAGGAGTTATTTCCCCATGGGAAGTTATCAGCAACATACACTGGACGGCGCTTCGGCAGTGGATATGGTTGTAGCGCTCTATGATGGAATCCTGCGATTTCTTTACGCAGCCACGGCGGCCGTGGAACGTGGCGATGCGGATGCCCGCCGTGCCGCGGTCAAGCGGGCGCTGGATATTATTATTCATTTGCAGGCGCGGCTGCGCATGGATGTGGGCGGCCGGCCGGCGCAGGTGCTCAGCGAATTCTACGCATCGATTTTCGCGCAAATCCTGCAGGCTTCGCAGTCGGCCTCACGGCAGAAGTTTGAACACGCTATCGAATGCGTGAAGAATGTGCGCGACGCCTGGCGCCAGGTTGCCAAGGACCCCGAAGTCAATCCGGCGCCGCTGCAGGTGAACGGCATGATCTCTGGACGCAGGCTGGATAACTCCGATTCCAGTTCGGAGCCTTCGGTTGGCTCCAGATGGAATGCGTGATAAAAACAGGGAATAGGGAATAGTGAGTAGGGAATAGGGAATATGGATTAGGGAACAGGAACTAGCCTGACCAGTGATGAAGCTCATCCCTGCGATTCTTTACTGCCACAAGGCCAAATCTCTGGACATTTCAGTCAGCGTATGCGTGGCCGCGATGGTGCATAATTCCTGGGGTGAGGCATTATTTGAATGTAGTGCCTCGGTCGCCCAACTATGACACCTGCACGAGGCTGGACGTAAGGTTGGGGCTGTGCAATGACTCCAGGCTGGCTCAGGGGGGCAGGCTGGGGAGGTGGTGGCTCTGGTGCCGCAGTCTCCTGGGCTTGAGTCTCCGATTCCTCACTGCCGGATAAAACCTCAACGCTGCCATTTGCAATCTGACGTCCGTCAGAATAAAACGTAATTTCGTACATTCCCGGTTGAAATCCATTATTGTTCGGATTGCCCCACCCACTTGAGGCCAACCATGAATCGGAATTAACCGGAGCAGTAATTGCATTATTTTGACGTGCGAATTCGGGATTTCCGTTCGGCCCAGTCCATACAGCTATGATATTGAAAGGGAGATTGCTTTCTTGTCTTGGAGTCTGGAGTGTAAGTTCCCAGTATATATAACGCACTGAGTTTTGATAGAAGGAGGTAGCGTATAATCTCTGCTCATTTGGAGGAGGGAAATTATATCCTGACTCATAGAATTTCAAAGCGGTAACTTCTTGGGGGCTGACAGATAACGTAACAGGCAACTGAGTATGCTCTACGCTCTCGTTTTCGGAAATTGTTGGAGTAGGTGAAGGGGATACGACAACAGGGTTAGTCTGCTGCCGAGTACCTACGCTTCCGTACTTAAAAAACAAGAATATCGCGATCAGAGCAACAATAGATAATATTCCCGTGCCAGAACCGCTTGAACTCGTTGCGCTCGTCCCCCCTGATAAAGTGCCATCGCTCCATGAATAGCTCGAGTCAGAAGATCCGCTATAGTCCGATGAATCATAAGATGATTCGCTAGAGGTCTCTTCGTGGTTAGAAGAACCTGTGTCATCGCTATCATCGTCATTGATCTCCGATATAAGTTCGAATGAATCACTGCCGCATTTCGGACAGGCTGTTCTAGAACATGGTCCATGGTCGTATTTCCGAGGTATTGGGATTGGGTCTACTTTATAATCGGAGCATTTATTACAATATTGCCTTGAACAGTCGGAGCACTGTAAAAGAAAACGGTACTCTTTACCACAAGATGGGCATTTCTTAGACAATGCCATATCACTCCCCCGAAATTTACATTGTCCTACTTCGGCTATGGATAAATATAATGCCAATTGTGTCTGTTTGCCACGTTTCTTGCATTCATTCTAACGCCAGAACCCCGAGCTAGCTTGGCTGAGCCACCTCCGGAACTAAAGCCCTAAGATTCTCCCATTTCGGAGCACTCTTTCGGATACCTCTCCCACCGCCTTTCTTTGTCATGATTCATTTCGCCTTCCCGACGCGCTCTACCCAGCGACGGTGAGTTCTTCTTCCAATTGCTGCTTCTGGTAGAGGCTGGCGTAGTAGCCGTTGAGGGCGAGCAACTCGTCGTGGCGGCCCAACTCGACAATTTTTCCATGGTCGAGCACGGCGATCTGGTCGGCATTGCGCACGGTGGATACGCGATGTGAGATGAGGATGGTAGTCGAGGACTGGATGTAACCGCGCAGACCGTTCAGGATGCGCTCTTCCGTATAGGTGTCCACGCTGGCCAGAGCGTCGTCGAGGATGAGGATGGCGGGGCGGCGGAGCAGCGCCCGGGCGATGGCCGCCCGCTGCTTCTGCCCGCCGGAGAGCGTGACGCCGCGCTCGCCTACCATGGTTTCAAAGCCCTGGGGAAACTCTTCAAACTCCAGGCGAATGTGGGCTGCCTGGCGGCTTCCAGCAAGTCTTCGGAGTTTGCTTCGGGCGCGCCAAAGGCAAGATTTTCGCGGATGGTGGCGCTGAAAAGGAAGGTTTCCTGGGGCACCAGGCCGATGTTGCGCCGGAGCACCGCCAGAGGATAGTCACGCACCGGGCGGCCGTCGATCAGCAGCGAACCTTCAGGCGCTTCGTAGAGCCGGGTAATCAGGTTGATGAGCGTGGATTTTCCCGAGCCGGTGGGACCGACGATGGCCAGGCTGGAGCCGGCGGGAATGTTGAGCGAGATGCCGCGCAGGACCGGAGTCTCGCCGTAACTGAAACTCAAATCGCGGAACTCGATCTCGCCGTGGAGCACGGTGTCAGCTGGAATGGCGGGATCGGCGGCGCTGTCGTCGATGGCTGGCTCGGCGCGCAGCAATTCGTCGATGCGCTTGACCGAGGCGGTGCCGCGCTGGAAGATGTTCACCACCCAGCCCACGGCGATGATGGGCCAGGTGAGCAGAACCATGTAAGTGTTGAAGGCCACGAATTGGCCGACGCTGATGCGGTGGGCGATGACCTGGTGTCCGCCGACCAGCAGGGTGATGATCATGGAGATGCCCAGAATGAACTCCAGCGTGGGCCACAACATGCCCATGAGCTGAACCAGCTTGAGAGAGCGGGCGATGTACTGGCGGTTGAGCCGCTCGAAGAGGCCGATCTGGGATTCCTCGCGGGCAAAGGCGCGGACCAGGCGGGCGCCGGAGTAGTTTTCCTGGGCCTGCGAGGTGATCTCGGAGAAGCTGGCCTGGATGCGCTCGAAGCGGTCATGAATTCGGCTGCCGAAGTACTGCACGAGGATGCTGGCCAGGGGCATGGGCGCCAAGGCCACCAGAGTGAGCCAGGGACTGATGCGCAGCAGGAAAAACAGCGCGCCCACGGTGAAGAAGATGGTGTTGGCGCTGTACATGAGGGCGGGGCCGAGCAACATGCGGACGGCATTCAAGTCGTTGGTCATCCGGGCCATGATGTCGCCGGTGCGATAGCGCTGATAGAAGCCGGAGTCCTGTACTCCAGTTTGCGGAAGAGATCGTTGCGCAGGTCGAACTCGATCTCGCGGGAGATGCCGATGAGAATCCAGCGCTGGGAGTAGAGAAAGACGCCTTTGACCAGGGCGATGGCGACCAGCAGGCCGGCGAAGATCAATACCTTGATGCGCGTGTCTCCGCGGCTCAGCGAGTCGACGGCCCACTGCAAGACATGAGGATAGATCACCCATTTGCCGCCGATGCCATCGATGGCCATGCGGATGACCTGAGGAAACATCACCCAGATGGTGTTGGTGCAAATGCAGGAGAGTGTGCCCCACAGGTATCCCCAGCGGTAGCGGCGCATATATTTGTAGAGCGGGGCCAGGTCGCGCAACATGGTTTTATTGTACGGGGAGGGGTGGCGGCGATGGTAGATTAGTAGTATCTGATATATGCGTTGAGGAATCCGACGCGCATTCCAGGTTCCATGTCTCCCAAAGCTTTTTCCATAGGGCCTCTTTAGCTGCTTCGTCTGGATTTTTCCCGATATAAACCATCGCCCACGTTGCCTTACCTTCACTTTGTTGCTTCACATTCCAGGGATCTTCTTTCTCGCACTGAACCACCTCTTTTTTTGCATCAGCACCCTGAAGCATGAAACCTTCAAATCTCTTTTCTTTTTCAATCCAGCGTAGAAGAATGTAGTAGTCATTTTTGCCGCAGCGAATGGCATCAGAAGATGGCATCGGCCAGGAGCTGACGTACCGCTGAGAAGTTTTAACATCGATATTCGCGTAAAGAGTCCCCTCGGGATTCGTAACTATGATGTCGTATCCCTTTGTGTTGCGAATTGTTGGAAGTGCGATTAAACCTCGGCGGGAAAGCTCGGAAGCAACATAATAAACACCGGCAGCCCCAATGAGCGCATTTTGAATTGTCTTCTTTCTCTTCGATTTTGTCATATTTTGATAATATGACCGCCGAAACCGGAAAACAAACGTTAGTAGTTTTCCATCAACGCAAATTTAAGACACTACAAGCAGATCAGGAATTCCATTTATCGATTGCCGGAATCAGGTTCTTGCGTGCTTCTTTAAGATCGCGTAGCCAAGCGGCTGACTCTTCTGGCGATAGACGGATCTTTGACTTTGCGAGTGCCGCGGCAATGGCGCGTCCAGTGTTGTCCTTTTCCTTGATGTAAGGCACAATTCTGGCTACGGGCACACCGTTCTTATGCAGCACGAAGGTCGTGCCTTGGTAATGAGCGCGGTTGATGCAATCGGCAAAGTTGCGCGCGGCCTCGGTGACGGAGATGGCTTTGGTGCTCATGGAATCAGATTATCAGATTATCAGATTTTTGCCAAGTGACCACTTACGTTGGCGTTCTCAGCAGCAGATAGCCGCCCACCAACCCAAACAAAAGATCCGAGGACCATGCGGCCAGCGCGGCGGGCAGGTAGTTCACGTCGCCCAGCGCGCCGAAAAGGCCGTCCACTACGAAGTAGGCGAGGGTGACGGCGATAGCCACGGCGATGCCGGTGAGCGAGCCTCGGCGGCCCATGGAGAGCGCAAAAGGAATGGCGAGAGCCGCCATCACCACCGCCATGAGCGGATAAGCCAGCTTGTGCCACAGTTCGACGCGCAGGCGCATGGTGTCAAAGCCGCTCTGGCTCAGGTCCCCGATGTAGCTTTCAAGCTGGCCAAAGTTCATCTCCTGCGCTTGCTTGCTTTCCTTCTGGAAGTAGCTGGGGGGTTCGTGAATCTCCGCGAAGGAGGTCTTCAGGAAGTCGCGGATACTCGCTGACGTTGGCGCCATTGATGTCGCGTTGCCAGCCGTTCAGGAAGCGCCAAGAATCGGTTTCGGGATCCCATACGGCGCGAGCGGCAAAGATGCGCCGCGTGAGCGCAAAGGTGGAGGGATCGAACTCGAAAAGGGAGAGATTGGCGAACTCATTGCGTCCCGGGTCGAAGAACTGGTAGTAAAAGATGCGGTCGGGCTCGCCGGGGCGCGGCTGACCAAAGATCCAATTCTGCTCGGGGTGCAGAACGGTTTGCGGCGGCTTGCCCTTGATGATGTTGCGCAGAGCCTCCTGCTTGCGGTTGGCCTGGGGCAGATAGTACTGGTCAAAGAGAAAGAGGCTGGTCGACAGGAGAGCGGCAATGAAGACGATGGGAATCACCAGCCGGTAAAGGCTGATGCCTGAGGCCTTCATGGCGATGATCTCCGAGTTGCGGTTGAGCACGCCAAAGGTGACCAGCACGGCGATCAGCACGGCCAGCGGGGCAACTGTGTAGAGCATGTAGGGAACGAGGTTGATCAGATATTCGCCGACTATCAACCAGCTGATGTCGTGGCTGAGGATATCCTTGAGCAGATCGAAGACGGTGAAGACCAGAATGAGCACGATAAAGCCGCCCAGAACCAGGAAAAAGATCTTGAGGAACTCGCTCACCACGTATTTGTCGAGGATGCGCGGGAAGACATGGCGGGCCTGGGCGCGCCGGGGACGCGATTGAAACCTGCTCCGCAGTCTGCTCAGGGGAGCATAGAGGGGCTTGTCCGGAATGGCGAAGATCGATTCCAGGAAGCGTGAGAACCAGGTGTCGATGGCGTTTAGAACGCGTCCTCCGGAGGCCATCTGCCACACCAGGAGGAGGCCGCCAGCGGCGAAGAGCAGGTTGGCCATCCATACCGCGAGAAACGCGGAAATCCAGTTCTGCCTGGCCAGGGCGATGCCGATCAGCGAAAGCGAGTAGTAGATGACGACCAGCGCGAGAGTCGCCACCCATGCGGAACTCTTGCCGCCGCGCCGCGAGGTTACGCCCAGGGGAACGGCGACCAGCATCAGCACCAGGCAGGCCGCTGGATAAGCGTAGCGCTTCTGCAATTCGATCTGGTACTTTTTGCCATCGGAACCGTTGGTCCGCGCGCGCAGTTCGCTCATGCGCAAGGCGTAGATGGCGGTGTCCATGCGGCCCAGATGCCCTTCGCTCTGCTGGCTGGAGGCCAGGGGCATATCGGAATATCAAACTTGGAGATGTTGTACTGTTGCGGCTGGCCGGCCACCGTTTCATGATGCGATCCGTCGCGCAGCCGCATGAGCAGCTCCTGGCCGGAATCGCTGGCCACAGTGGCCGAGGCGGCGGTGGTGATCTGCGGAGCAGGCGGGATCCGTGGTGTCGGCCATAAAGACCTGCCGCCAGTTGGCCGCGCCGGTTCCGGAGCGCACGTCCTGCACGTAGAGGACAAAATTGTGAAAATCCTCATCGAAGACGCGCGGCTCAATCTCGTAGGAAGCCTGCGCAGCCAGCGCCTTGTCCATGGCCAGAATGGCCTGATTGGCGCGCGGCGCCACATAGAGGGAGTTGAACAGCCCCAGCAGCGTGCCGAAGATGGCCACGATGGAGGAGACGCGCACAAAGTACCCGATGCCCATGCCGGAGGCGCGCATGGCGATGATTTCGCTGTCCGCGGCCAGGCGGCTCAAGCCCAGCAGCACCCCCACCAGCACCGCCATGGGAATGGTGACCATGAAAAAGTTGGGCAGCATGAAGAGAACGACTTCGAAAACGCTGACAAAGGTGGAGCTGTTGTGAACCACCATCTCCAGGATGTGGGGTAGTTCCTTCATGAAGAGAACGAAGGTAAAGATCACGCCGCCGATAACCGCGTGAGAGAGAATTTCGCCGGTAATGTAACGGGTCAGGATGCGCACGGCTAAAGCTAGTTTATCGTGCCAGGGCGATTCCGCGCGTCTGCCGCACCGCAGGCGCCCAGCCGCGCAGGCGCAGGCTGTTGGCCAGCACGCTGACGGAACTGAGGGCCATGGCGGCGGCGGCCAGCCAGGGGCTGAGCAGAATGTGGAAGCTCGGGTATAGCACGCCCGCGGCCAGCGGAATTCCCAGCAGGTTGTAGGCCGCGGCCCAGGCGAGGTTCTGGCGCATGACGCGCAGGGTGGAGCGGGCCAGATCAATCGCCGCGGGGATGGCGGCGGGCCGCGCGCGCAGCAGCAGCACATCGCCGGCCTCCTGAGCGAGATCTGCGCCCGTGCCCATGGCGATGCCGGCGTCGGCCTGGGCAAGAGCGGCGGCGTCGTTGATGCCGTCACCCACCATGGCCACGCGCAGGCCGCTCTGTTGCAGGGCGCGAATGCGGGCCAGTTTGCCGGCTGGATCGAGGCCAGATTCAACCTCAGTAATTCCGGCTTGCCGGGCGATGGGCGTGGCGGCGGCGGCAGAGTCGCCAGTGAGCATCAGCACGCGGAGTCCGGCGCGCCGCAAAGCGGCCACGGCTTCGGCTGCATCGGGGCGCAGCGCGTCGCGGGCGTCGAAGTAGCCGGCAATCACGTTGTTCAGAGCCATCCACAGCCGCGTTATGCCCTGCTCCGGCGGGATCACGTCGATGGGCAGCGGGATTAAAAACTCCTTAAAAAGCGCTTCGTTGCCCAGCCGGCAATCGCGGCCTTCGACCTTGGCGGCGAGGCCACGGCCGGGCAAAACCTGCACGTCGTCGGCGGAGGGCCAGGACAGCCCACGCGATTTTGCGGCGTCCACAAGAGCGTGGGCCAGCGGATGGTTGGATCGCTCCTCGGCGGCAGCGGACAGGCGGAGCAGATCGTTTTCGGCGCTATCATCCAGCGCGTGAACGGCAGTCAGTACCGGGCGGCCCACAGTCAGCGTTCCGGTCTTGTCCAACACAACTACGTCTAGACCGACCAGCCGCTCAAGCGCCTCGCCGCCCTTGAAGAGAATGCCCAGTTGCGCGCCGCGTCCCACGGCCACGGTCAGTGCGGCGGGCACGGCCAATCCCATGGCGCAAGGGCAGGCTACCACCAGCACGGCAACGGTCGCGGCCAGGACCATCTGCAGGGAGTGAGTTGTGAGAAGCCAAATTACAAACGTAATGACGGCCAGGGCCAGCACAATAGGAACGAAGATGGAGCTGGCGTGGTCGGCCAGCCGCTCCATGGGGGCGCGCGAGCTCTGCGCCTGAGCGGCCATGCGGGTGATCTGCGCCAGCATGGTGGCCTCGCCCAGCGACTCTGCACGGCAAACCACCGCGCCTTCGTAGTTGAGTGAACCGGCCAGCACGCGGCCTCCGGGTTCACGGTCGAGCGGAGTCGGCTCGCCGGTCAGCATCGATTCATCCACCGTAGTGCGGCCTTCCAGAATCGTTGCGTCAACGGGGAAGCGTTCTCCGGGAAGAATCAGCACGCTGTCGCCGGGCTGAATCTCATCGAGCGGGACGATGGTATGAACGCCGTCGCGTATGCGGCGAGCGGTCACGGGCCGCAGGCAGGAGAGCGCGTCGAGCGCGGCCAGGGCGCGGCGTTTGGCGCGGCCTTCCAGGCTTTTGCCGAGCAGAAGAAATCCGAGAATCAGGAGGACGGCGTCAAAATAAACCTGCCGCCCTGCCGCGGGCCAGATGGTGGCATAAGCGGAATACGCAAATGCCACGCCGGTGCCCAGGCTGACCAGCGTGTTCATATTCGTGGCGCCGTGGCGCAGGCCGCGCAGGGCGCTCAGATAGATTCCACGGCCTGCCCAGGCCATCAATAAAGCCGTGAGAATCAGCAGAAACCAGCGCAGAAACTCTGGAGGCAGCGCATAAAAGCCAGGGAAAAACACGCATCAGCGCGTGGTCCAGCGCACCCATTTGCGTTCCGAGCGGCATGGCCAGCAGCATGGCTGCGGCGCCGGCGATTAGAGTGGAATACGCCTTGCGTTCGGCTCCTGCTGCAAGCGCATTGGATGGGGCTTCCGTGGAAGAGGCATCGGATCGGGGCAGCACAGCATCGTAACCGGCCCCGCGAATCGCCTCAACCAGCGCATTGGGCGTGGCGATCACCGGATCGTAGTCTACCTGGGCGCGATTGGCGATCAGGTCAACGTGTGCGGATTTGACTCCGGGCGTGGCGCGCAGAGCTTCTTCCACGTGATGCTGGCAGGAGGCGCAAGTCATGCCGAGGATGGGCAGCGTGAGCGATTCTGTGGCCATGGACTGCGTCATGCTTCCAGTTGCGCCGCGAAGCCGGCTTTGGCCAGGGCCGCAATGGCAAGATCGACGGGCGCGGGGTTCTGGCTGGATGTAAGACGCGCTGCTCCCACGCGCACCTCGTTGACGACAACGCCTTCAACCGCGGCCAGCGCCTGCGTAACGCGTCTTACACAGGAGCCGCAGTGCATTCCATCGATGTGCAGCGTAAACTCCGCCATGGTTCTCTCCCGTTTGTATTTGATGATACGCCGGGCGAAAAAGGCGCGTTATCTTAGGATTAGCTTAGAATTTAGAGGATTATGCAGAGAGAGTTTCCAAAAACGCCGCTGATGTGCGTGGGCGCGGTGATTGTGGACGAGGGCCGGGTGCTGCTGGTGCGGCGCGGAAAAGAGCCGCTGAAGGGCCATTGGACGCTGCCCGGAGGCTTGCTGGAAGTGGGCGAGTCGCTGACCGAAGGCGTTCTGCGCGAGATGCGGGAAGAGACCGGGCTGACAGTAGAAGTTCTGGAACTGATCGAGTTGCTGGACCGCATTCATCGCGATGAGACCCGCGTCCGCTACCATTATGTGATCGCCGATTACCTGTGCCGCGTCGTGGGCGGCCACTTGCAGGCGGCCTCCGACGCCGATGCGGTGCGCTGGGTGGACCGCGAAGAGTGGAATAGGCCGGATACGGCTTTGGGCGAGCTGAAGCTCGATCCGATCACTGCACGGGTCATCGAGGCCGGCTGGCAAAGGGCGCAGGAGCTGGAGGGACGATGAAAGTTATCAGGAGACTGTTGTGGGTTTTGGGCGTGCTGGTTGTGGTTGCCGGAATCGGCTTCTGGGCGCGGCCGGTTAGTTACTACAACGAAGCGATGTATCTGCGGGAGTGCTTTTCCGGCGTGGAGAGCCGCTCGGTTCAGGTTGCGGGCCATCGCATGCATTACTTAGTCGAGGGGCCGGCCGCCGGGCCGGTGGTGGTGCTGGTGCATGGGCTGGGTGGGCACGCAGAGGACTGGCGAAATCTTGCGCCTTATCTGGCAAAGGCCGGTTACCGAGTCTATCTGCCCGATCTGCCCGGCTATGGGCGCAGCGAAAAGCCCGCGGAATTCTCCTACTCGGTGCATGACGAGGCGGAAATGGTCGTTGGCTTTCTCGATGCGCTGGGGTTGAAGCAGGTGGACCTGGGCGGCTGGTCGATGGGCGGCGGAATCGTGCAGCACGTGGCATTCCGGCATCCGGAGCGGGTGCGTAAGCTGATGCTCTTCGCGAGCGTCAGGCATCAAGCAGGCGCCGGTGTTTGATGTAAGGCTGTTTACGCCCACTACGCCTGCCGAACTCGATCAACTGGAGGCGCTGCTGATGCCCCATCCACCCAAGGTGCCGGGTTTCGTCGCGCGGGATATTCTGCGCATCTCGAAAGAACGCGCCTGGGTGATTCACCGCGCGCTCGACTCCATGGGCACCGGCCAGGATGCCACCGACAGCCTGCTGCCGCAGCTCAAAATGCCGGTGCTGATCGTGTGGGGCGCTGTGGACCGGATTCTTCCGCTCGACCAGGGTGAGACGATGCACCGCCTTGTTCCGCAATCCGAGCTGGATGTCATTCCCGACTGCGGCCACCTGGCACCCAGCCAGTGCGCCGCGCAGATTGGTCCCAGGGTAGTGGAGTTTGTGAAGCGGTAGGTCAGAAGATCCATCGTGCCGTCATCACCAGCCCATGGTTGTAGCTGTGAAATCTGCTGGCGGCGATCTGCATGCCCGTGCCGAAGGCCAGGCCGGGGCGCGACTTGGGGTCGGAGGGATGCAGAGCGCACTTGCCCACGATCAGCCCCGGCGTAATGAACTCCTGTGTCTTGCCGTCGTTCGTTCCGCCTTTGTAGAAGGTGGCGTTGCTCTCGATCTCCGGCCAGAAGAGCTTGCCGAAGCGGTATTGCGCCACGGTGTTCCAGACCACGGGTCGGCCCGCGGTGGTGATGGCGGGATTGCTGGTGGGCAGCGTTGCGCCCAGCGTCGATTGCACGTCGAAGTTGCCGAAGCCCTTGCCCCCGCCCACGGTGGGCGCGACACTGGCATCGGTTGAGCCGTTCTTGTAGCTGCCGGTGGGGATGGTGGCCAGCACCCAGGCGCTCAGCGTGTAGTTTCCGTGCTGCGCATTGCCGCTGACGATGCGGTACTTGCCGAGGAAAGACACGTCGCCAAAGCCGTTAACGAGCCGTGGTGTTGTGCTGGATGTACGGGGGCAGGTTGAATGCCAGCTCGGTGTTAGCCCAGGGAACCAGGTTCAGGCCCTTGCTGTTGTCGTAGTTCCAGGTTGTAGTGAGGGCGGGCGCAATCTGCCGCACCATGTCGGTGCGCGCCACCTGGATGAGTCCGGTAGTGGTAGTGACCAGCGGAACCGCCCAGCCGGGCTGTTTGGCCTGTGTGGTCGAGGCGCGCGCCTCCCACTGGCTGAAGAAGCCGCCTGAAGAGGCGCTCGCTGAGCCGCCTTGCGCGTCAATACTCTGCCCGTGGCCAATAGAAACAACAGAGAAAGAGGAAGCTTTCTCATGACATTCCCTGAGCATGAGGAGCAATACGATGCGAAAACAACCTACCGGTGGGTTAATTATTCTCAACCCATGGAAGGACAAGATACCGAAAGGACCGTTCTTAGGCGGCCCTTCGGGCTCGATGGCAACTGTTGGAGCGGTTTATTGTTTGACCAGCTCCACACGGCGGTTGAGCGTGCGGCCATCCTCGGAGTCATTAGATGCGACAGGCGCATAGGGACCGTCGCCGTAAGCCGCCAGCCGGCCTGCTGGAATACCATACTGCGTGGTGAGCGCTTGCACGACGGAGGCTGCACGCCGCTTGGAGAGGTCGATGTTCGCAGCCAGGCCGCCGACATTGTCGGTATGCCCGACGACATAGACCTTGAGCGCGGGGTTCTGTTTAAGCAGCTTGGCCACTTCCTGCAGAGCGGGGGCGGATTCTGGCTTGATGTCGGCCTTGCCGGTATCGAAGAGGATGCCGTTGACCACGATGTGACCCGCGCCAGCCAGGCCGCTTGAAAGCGCGGCTGCGTTGGCCACCACCTCCTGCGTCATCTTATTTTCGACGACGATGACTTGCCGATACCAGTTGCCGCCACTCACTGCTTCAGAGATCCATGTCTTGCCCTTATGCACCGTAAAATCGCCATAATCCCCGGAGTCATAATCGAATGTGTACCCCGCTGCCTTTAGCGCATTATTCAGGTTTCGCACCACTTGGGTTTTGCTGGCGTTATTGGGCCAATGGTAAAGCAATTGGAAATACTTGCCCTCGACTCTCTTGATCTTATCCTGCTTGTTCTCGGTGATGGTGAAGTCATTGCCGTCGAAGGGCTGTTCACGGCATTCAGTGATGACGCTGCCGGGGAAGCGGCTGATGAGCTGTGAGTCCTTGCAGCCTTTGGCGTCCTGCGTCTGCGCGGCGCAGACGTGGACGGCGGAGCAACCGCAAGACATAGAAGCAGAAATCGGATGGTCCTCATTGTTTTCTCCTTTTGGAATTTCTGTGGAAACCGGAATTTCCGTTTTTTGTTACGGGCTCCGCATGAATAATCATGCGACCTCCATCCATGGGCAGAGTTACTGGGAGAAGTTCCAATTGAATGAACTGACAATATTGTGACACCGCTGGAAACAGCTCATGATTGGGATAGGAGTGGGAAGACTTACACGCCAATCACGTCGCAGAGTTCCTTAACGGCCGCGGCGCTCTTCATGAAGGCGGCGCGTTCTTCATCGTTAAGCCTGATCTCGACGATCTGTTCCAGTCCGGCCGCGCCCAGCTTGCACAGCACGCCCATGAAGTAGCCGTTGATGCCGTACTCGCCTTCCAGGTAAGCCGCGCAGGGAAGAATCTTCTTCTTGTCCTTGAGAATGGCCTCGGCCATCTCCACCGCCGCCGCCGAGGGCGCGTAGTAAGCGCTGCCGGTCTTGAGGTGCTTCACGATCTCGCCGCCGCCGTCGCGGGTGCGCTGGATGATGGCGTCGATGCGCTCCTTGGGAAGCAGTTCAGTGATGGGAATGCTGGCGACGGTGGTGTAGCGGACCAGCGGAACCATGTTGTCGCCGTGACCGCCAAGAACCAGGCAGCTCATGTTCTCCACGCTCACCTTCAACTCCTGGGCGATGAAGCTCTTGAAGCGGCCTGAATCCAGAATGCCGGCCATGCCCAGGACGCGTTCGCGGTTGAAGCCCGACAAGCGATAAGCGGCCTGCACCATTGCGTCCAGCGGGTTGGAGACGACGATGAGAATCGACTCGGGCGAGTAGGTGACCACATTCTTGACCACATCGGTCATGATCTTGAAATTGGTCTGCAGCAGGTCGTCGCGGCTCATGCCGGGCTTGCGGGCAATGCCTGCCGTGATGATCACGACATCGCTGTTGGCCGTGTCGGCGTAATCGTTGGAGCCGGTGATGTGAACGTCGGATCGTTCGATGGGCAGCGCCTGCTGCAGGTCGAGCGCCTTGCCCTGCGGCACGCCCTCGACTACGTCGATCATCACCACATCGGCCAACTCCTTGGCCATAAGCCAGTGTGCGGCGGTTGAGCCGACATTGCCGGCGCCGATAATGCTTACCTTCTTGCGCATTGCATTCCTCCTTGAACAGTTTTCAGTTGTCAGTTTTCAGCCTTCAGTTGCCGATTATCAGCAGCCAGCAGCCGATGACCGGCTCTTACTGACCACTGACCACTGACCACTGATAACTGTCTTTACATGTTGCCGATGATGCGGGTGGCAAACTCGCTGGTGCCGACCTTGGTTGCGCCGGCGGTCTGGCGTTCAAAATCGTAGGTGACGAATTTCTGCAGGATTGTTTTTTCCAGCGACGCCTCGATGAGCCGGGCCGCTTCCTTCCAGCCGATGAACTCCAGCAGCATCACGCCGGAGAGAATCACCGAGCCGGGATTGATGACGTCCTTGTCGGCATACTTGGGCGCGGTTCCGTGGGTGGCCTCGAAGACCGCATAGCCGTCGCCGATGTTGGCGCCGGGCGCGATGCCCAGGCCGCCCACCTGCGCCGCGGCCGCGTCGGAGATGTAGTCGCCGTTGAGGTTGGTGGTGGCCAGAACGCTGTAGTCCTCGGGGCGCAGAATGATCTGCTGGAAGATGGAGTCGGCGATGCGGTCGTTGATGAGCAGCTTGGACTTCCATGCGCCGTTGCCGTGCGTCTGGCCGAGGGAGTCGAGGACGGCCTTGATCTCCGCGTAAACCGATTCGCGAAAGCTCGGAGAAGCCATGTCCAGGCCCGGCTCGATGAGCGCGGCGTTTTGCTCGATGGTCAGTGCGGGGTTGGCGTCCTCGTTGCCCAGAATCCAGCTCTCGCGCTCGGTGACGGTCTCGGCGCGGAACTCCTGCTGGGCAACTTCATAGCCCCACTCGCGGAAGGCGCCCTCGGTGAACTTCTGGATGTTGCCCTTGTGCACCAGCGTGACGGTCTTGCGGCCCTCGGCCAGCGCAGCCTTGATGGCGGCGCGCACCAGGCGCTTGGAGCCGAAGATGGAGATGGGCTTGATGCCCACGCCGGAGTCGGCGCGCACTTTTTTCTTGCCGCCCTTGAGCAGATCGTTGTTGAGAAAATCAATCAGCCGGGCGGCGTCCGCCGAGCCCTCTTTGAACTCGATGCCCGCGTAGACATCCTCGGTGTTTTCGCGGTAGATGACGATGTTGAGCTTCTCGGGGTGCTTCACCGGGCTGGGGACGCCCTGGTAGTACTTGACCGGCCTGACGCAGGCGTAGAGGTCGAGCGTCTGGCGCAGGGCCACGTTGAGCGAGCGGATGCCGCCGCCCACCGGCGTGGTCAGAGGCCCCTTGATGGAGACTCTCAGGTCGCGCGCGGCGGCCACCGAGTCGTCGGGCAGCCAGTTGCCGAAGCGCCGAAAGGCCTTTTCGCCGGCAAAGATCTCAAACCAGCGAATGGCGCGCCGGCCGCCGTAGGCCTTTTCCACCGCGGCGTCGAAGACCCGCTCAGAGGCCTTCCAGATGTCGCGCCCCGTGCCGTCGCCCTCGATGTAGGGGATGATGGGGTGGTCGGGCACCTCAAATTGCCCGTTTTGATAGCTGATTGGCTGGCCGTTTTTGGGCAGTTCCAGCCCGTTGTAGGTGGCTTGCATTGGTTTAATGGTGATCCCCCTCACATATTGTAAGTTTAGAGGCTACCACCTGCAAATTGGGAGTGGCAATGGCGGGGGACCGGTGCAGGGCTGACTTCGGAGAAGGCGTTCCCGAAATGCTGCGACTTCCGGGTGCGGGGGAAGTTATCGAATGGGCGACGATCCGACCGTAAACTCGTCAACGAGTGCTTTAGCCTGCTAACGTCCAGCTAATCTGACCTATACGAGAAGTGAATTGTCTAAAGTTCGCCTTTATGAAGTGGTAGGCTGGTGCTTCGGAACAGAGGAGGTAAGTATGAAGTGGGTGGGCTTCATCTGTGCCCTTGCGGCTATCCAGGTGGTTTTGTGCGGAGTATCCCCGGCAAGCGCCGAGACGAATACTGTACCGGGCTGGACAGTAACGAAGACAACTGAGCGAGGTCAAGCTGTGCAGACTTGCGTCGCAACCTGGAACAACAACGGGCCTAATTATGAAATCTCAATCGATGCACTGGGCGGTCTCCTTGCCCTGACAGTCTCGTCGCCAGCCTTCGATCAGGAAAAACGTGAGGAGATCGTCTCTTTGGCCAAGACCGGAATCGGAACGCTCCATCGCACGGCTCGCGGAGCCGATCGGGTTTACAGCATCACAATCGACGATGAGGTAGACGATTTGCTCGAAAAAGGAGGGCCTCTCGTCCTGACCGTTAAAGGGATCGACTACTCCTTTTCACTTGCTAACATACCTTTGGCAATCGACGCAGTGCGACGTTGTGTTGGAGAGCCTACAAAGGCCGAGTTGGCCGCGAGACATGAACCATCATTTTCAGTACCAAATGGTTGGGAATCTGTTAACGTCGCTGCAGGTTGCGCCGCACGTCTCAAGGGCGATGAAGTCGATACATGGATCACCATCAATAACAATGATCAAGTTCTACTATTTGCCGGCCGCAAAGACTGGAACTTCTGGGGACAGCAAATAGATCTGACTCTCCAAATCGACACTCAAGAACAGCTATCACTTAAAGGGTGGAAATGGAGTAACTTAGTCCTGGTACTCATGCCGGATGACAGAGACGTAGCCGCGTTGCGCAAAGCCTCCGTCCTCCGATGGCACTTCCCCACGGGCGACTACAGCGCGAAAGTGCATGATGTAGGATCGGCTCTGGATGCGGCAGTCGCATGCACAAAAGAGAAACGCCTCAGCACGCCTCGTTAGTTGAAAGCAGGGTCAGTTGTCGCCGAATCGCCGGGTCACTCAGCGAGTAACTCGGGATTCCGGGCGATTCACCGGCAAACTGGGATTTAACCATTTTCAGGCATCTGAGGAGCTTGACATCATGATGCCTTCTAGTATAGCATCATGATGTGCGAACCACTTTGACGATTGACGACGACATTGCCGTGCTCGTGGAGCAGGAGCAGCGGCGCACCGGTGACTCCTTTAAGGGCACCGTGAACCGGTTGCTGCGCTTCGGACTGATGAACTCGCGGGAGAAAGCGGCCACGAAGCCGTTTGAAGTGACGCCCATTCCGCTCGGGGTCGGCGAAATGCTGGACCGGCATGACGGATGTGTCTCAGCATTGCTCGAGGAGCTGGAAGGGCCTGACTGGCGGTGATTGTTCCGGACACCAATTTGCTTTTGTACGCCTACGACAGCAAATCCGAGCTGCAACCAGCCGCCTCCCGGTGGCTGGGCCGCGCACTATCCGGAACGGAGATCGTGGGCTTTTCCTGGATATCGGTTGGGGCTTTCCTCCGCATTTCAACGAACCAACGGCTCGGGCGCAGCCTCCTGCCGATGGCACAGGCCACGCGGATTGTGGACGTTTGGCTTGCCATGCGGAACGTGCGATTGATCGTTCCCGGAGAGGGTCACTGGGGCTTGCTGAAAGAACTGCTGATTGCTGGGAGGGTGCAGGGGCCGCTCACCACCGATGCGCAACTGGCGGCGCTGACCATTGAATACGGCGGTGTGTTGCACACCACCGACCGCGATTTCGCCCGCTTTCCGGGGTTGCGATGGGTCAATCCGCTGCTGGAATCGTGAATACAATCCCATGAATTGCGGCATTTCGATCATCAGATCAAGATAAATCCATCCTCAGCGCCCGTTCCCGTCATCCAGCTTATAGATTTCGGAGTCGCCTTGCTGCGCGAGTAACTTGAGGTGCGGAAGGGTCTCCGGAAAGTCCCCGCGGTCGCTGTTTTGCAAAGCAAGGAAGAGCGGGCTGCCAGGGAAGGCATTGTGAGCCAGGCCGATGGAGCGTTGAAGCCATTGATCGGACTGGATGCCGCGAACCAGGTGCCGGTGCGAATAAAAGACGGGCACGAAGGATTCACAAGGGGTGAGCACGACGGCCGTGCGTGGCGTGCTGCGCTCGACCAGCGAAGAGAGGTCGCTGAATTGCGGCTTCTCAATATGCAAATGGATGCCCCTGACGAGCGGAAAAATGACCAGCAAGGGGAAGACACATACCATGACCCAAAGGATGGGCTTGCGCTGCGGGCCGTCGCTTAGGAAGGTCCAGATGGCATCGAGCACCACGGCGCTGGCAATGGCGGCATAGGGCGTAGCCATGACAAGCGGGAAAGTATGGTTGGCCACGTAGTTCGGCATCACCGCGAACCACGCGATCCAGGGAAAACCCAGCCCAAAGAGCAGCCATACAGAAAAGCATTCCGGATGATCTTCGCGGAGGCGTGCGTGCTGGAGCCAGATGGCAAAAACCAGGCAGGAAGCTAGTAACGCAATCGGGCCGATCAATTTATAGGTGTTTTCACAGATATGCTCGAAAAGTAAGTAGAGCGGATCCTGGATGGCAAAGTGAGTGCGATCAATGATGGTGTGCAGCTGCACCGAGGAGTCGCCATTGAAGTGCATACCGGCACGATAGGCGATGGTGGAAAGCTGATTTTTGAACAGTTCAGGGTAATTGAGGATATAGTCTGCCTGAACCGCGGCGAAGGTGATTACGGCGGCGGAAATGTAGGCGGCCGCGAGGCGAATTCCGGCGCGATTCTTCAGGTACACGGACCCGGCTAACAGGCCAAACAGAACGAAGACGGGATCCCACGCCGTGAGGATAGTGAGAACAACACAAAGAACTCCGAGCAAAGCGTACGGTAAGTGCATTGGGGCTTCCGCGGCAGCCGGAGTGCGCGGGACGGCGCCGGTCGCTGGTTTTATCGCAAGAAGAAAGAACAGAACCGATGCGCAGGCGAAGAGCATGGCGAGCGGCTGGTGCAGGAGGGAGATTGCTTCATCGAAAGCTGGGCGGCAGGTGAGGTAAAAGAAGCCTGAGAGCAGAGCGATACGGGAAGAGAAGAGACGGCTCGCGATCAGCATGACGATGGCGGCGGTGAGCAGGACAACGAGCAGCTCAAGGATGCGTCCGGAAGCAGGCGTATCGCCAAAGATCCTCAGAAACCCGGCTAGCACCAGCGGAAAGAGCGGAGGCCAGTGCAGGTAGACGTCGGGGTCTGAACCAACCGGAAGATTGTTTTGGATAGGGACAAACCGCAGATGCAGCGCCCCAAGCGTATTGAATGCGCGCGCCATGGTAAGGCAGCTGGCGCTGGCCCAGGCGTGCGGATCGCCTTCCAGGCCGATATGCGATCTGTTCAGATAGAAAGCAACGATGGCGGCAAAGGCCACCGAACACCAGACCAGCGCGGCGCGGTGAATAAAGCGAAGACTGTGGGCAGGTTGCGAATCTTGAGTAAAGATCTTCACCAGCATTACCTCTGACAGGTTTATTACTTGAGATTACCCTATCCAGAATCATCGATTTGTGTGTATGGTGGCAAACCGCCGTGCCTGGACTGCGCTGGGTCAATCCCATGCTCAAATCCTGAAAACTGCCCCTCGAATTGCGGCGGCTCGAAATGGTTCTGGGCGGAGCCGCTTGCTGCGGGCCGAGCCAAAGTCGCACCAACGGCTGATAAATTCCCCGCAAAACCTGTTGACGCCCGTCAGAATGCGATAAACTCATGCGGGAACCCTATCCCCAGAGCCACATCTTCAAACCTCAGGGAGGACACATCGAAATTGGGAAAAAGCATGGTCCCGAAGAAGCTGTTTTTCACCAAGGGCGTAGGCAAACACAAGGAGCGTTTGACCTCCTTTGAGCTGGCCCTTCGGGATGCGGGGATCGCCTCGCAGAATCTGGTGCGCGTTTCCTCCATCTTTCCGCCCAACTGCAAGCTGATACCGCGCAAGGAAGGCCTCAAATACCTGAGTCCCGGCGAGGTGGTTTTTGCGGTGATTGCGGAGAACTCGACGCGCGAGCCGCACCGGCTGCTGGTTTCCAGCATCGGCGTGGCCATCCCCGCGGACAAGAACACCTACGGCTACCTGAGCGAGCACCACAGCTTTGGCGAGACCGAGGAGCAGGCCGGCGAGTACGCCGAGGAGACTAGCGGCGGAGATGCTGGCCACCACCCTGGATGTGGAGTTCGATCCGGACAAGAGCTGGGACGAGAAGAAGGAGATCTACCGCATCTCCAACAAGATTGTCCGCACCAGCAACGTGACGCAGTCGGCAGTGGGCGACAAGCGCGGAAAGTGGACCACCACGATTGCCGCCGCCGTCCTGATTCTGGAAGAGTAGGGATTGCATCCGGCGGAGCTTTGAGGCCAATCCCGCAGCTGGGGTTGGCCTTGCCGCATGGTTGCGGAGGAATGTCAGTTCTGAGACGGATCCGATGGCAGAAGATCGCGCAAATACAAAGTGGGGCTGGTGCAGATGCGCATGGGCGCGGACCCGGAGGCCAACTTTGCCTCGGCCGCCGGCCACATCCGCGAGGCGGCGCGGCGGGGCGCCAACATCGTCTGCCTGCCGGAGCTTTTCCGCACGCAGTACTTCTGCCAGCGCGAGGATCTGCGCCTCTTCGACCTGGCCGAGCCGATTCCGGGGCCATCCACGGCGCGGCTAGCCGAGGTGGCGCGCGAGGTGCACGTCGCCATCATCGCCTCGCTCTTTGAGCGGCGCGCGCCGGGGCTTTATCACAACACCGCCGTCACGCTTGAACGCCGACGGGGCCATCGCCGGCGTCTATCGCAAGATGCACATTCCCGACGATCCGCTCTACCACGAAAAGTATTACTTTGCGCCCGGCGACCTGGGCTTTCAGGCCGTGGACACGGCCTTTGGCCGCGTGGGCACGCTGGTCTGCTGGGATCAGTGGTATCCGGAGGCCGCGCGGCTCACGGCTCTGCAAGGCGCGGAGGCGATCTTTTATCCCACGGCGATTGGCTGGCATCCGGCCGAGAAGGCCGAGTTCGGCGCAGCGCAAGTATGACGCCTGGCAGACCATTCAGCGCTCCCACGCCATCGCCAACGGCGTCTATGTGGCCGGAGTGAATCGCGTCGGCCTGGAGCACGGCGACGTTTCGCATGGAGTAATCGCGCGTGACTGGGCCGCAGGGCAATCGAGTTCTGGGGCGGCAGCTTTCTGGCCGATCCCTTTGGCCGCGTGATCGCCAAGGCCTCGCACGATGCGGAAGAGATTCTGATCGGCGAGATCGACCTCGGCCTGATCGAAGAGACGCGCCGCAACTGGCCCTTCCTGCGCGACCGCCGCATCGACGCCTATGCGCCGATCACCAAGCGCTTTCTCGATCCGGTCAATTCGTGGACCGGCGGACGGAGATTCCAAGTAGAAATGCCTGCTCTACTATGCCCGAAAAAACGCCACGCGAACTCGGCTACCGCATGCCCGCCGAGTGGGAGCGGCACGAGGCCACCTGGCTGGCCTGGCCGCATAATCCCGAAGACTGGCCGGGAAAGTTTCAGGCCATCCCCTGGCTCTACGCGGAGATTGTGCGCCTGCTTGCCGCGCATGAGCACGTGCATCTTCTCGTCGAGGACGCCAAGGCCGAACTGCGCGTCGTGCGGAATTCTGGAGCGCGCCGGAGCGAATCTCGACCGCGTGAGCTTTCACCCGTGGCCCACCAATCGCAGTTGGACGCGTGACTCCGGGCCGATCTTTGTGCGCAACTACGAGGGCAAGGTCGGCCTGACGAACTGGCGCTTCAACGCCTGGGCCAAGTACGACGACTGGCAGCTCGACGATCAGGTGCCGGGGCGCGTGAGCTGAGTTACTCGGCTCTGCCCGAATGGCAGCCATCAGTCGAGTTAGCCGATGGCCATGCAGCACCGGCTGGTCCTGGAAGGCGGCTCCATCGACGTGAACGGCGCGGGCATTCTGCTCACCACCGAGGAGTGCCTGCTGAGCGAAGTGCAGCAGCGCAATCCCGGAGTCAGCCGCGCGCAACTGGAGCAGGCCTTTCACGACTATCTCGGCATCGATCAGGTGATCTGGCTCAATCGCGGCATTGCCGGCGACGACACGCACGGCCACATCGACGACATCGCCCGCTTCGTCGGCCCAACGACCATTGTTACCGCCGTCGAGCCGAATACGAACGACCCGAACCACGCGCCGCTGGCCGAAAATCTTGAACGGCTCAAGGCCGCCCGCACTCTTGACGGCAAACAATTCGACGTTGGTCGAGCTGCCGATGCCGCGCCCAGTGGTCTTTCGCGGCCAGCGCCTTCCGGCCAGTTATGCCAACTTCTATATTGCCAACGATCTGGTGTCTGGTTCCCACCTTCCACGATCCCAACGACCGCGTCGCGCTGAACACGCTGGCCGAGGTCTTTCCCGGCCGCGAAGTCATCGGCATTCACAGCGTCGATCTCGTCTGGGGCCTGGGCACGCTGCACTGCATGACCCAGCAGCAGCCAGTCAGCGCTACCATGGAAGCCATGATCGACGATCGCGATTGCCATGCAAGCCGCGCTCGCCGAAGCCCGCCTGGCCGCAGAGGCCGGCGAGGTGCCGATTGGCGCGGTCGTGGTCCGCGAGGGAGCGATCGTCGCGCGCGGGCAGAATCGCGTGCTGCGCGACCTGGACCCCACGGCCCACGCGGAGATTGTCGCCCTGCGCGCGGCGGCTGCGGCGCTGGGCAACTACCGTCTGACCGGCTGCACGCTCTATGTGACGCTGGAGCCCTGCGCCATGTGCGCCGGAGCCATGATTCATGCCCGGATTGACCGGCTGGTTTTTGCCGCCGCCGATCCCAAGGCGGGCGCGGCCGGTTCGGTGCTCGCGGTGCTCAACCATCCGCAGCTCAACCATCAAATGCAAGTGGAGCAGGGAATTCTGGCCGATGAAGCCGCCGATTTGCTGCGAAATTTCTTCCGCGAGCGGCGGTAGGGGTAAACTACCCGCATGAAGGTGTCAATTGTACGGCACTTCCTGGTGCGGGGATTGCCGGGCGGCGCGGAAGTTTCTCGACTCCCACGGCATCGAGTACACCGAGATTGATATTGATCGCGACCGCGGCTGCCTCAGCCGAGCTGGTGCGCCGCGTGGGCAAGCGCGCCATTCCGCAACTGGTGATCGACGGCGAGTGGTTCCAGCCCTACAAGCCGGGCCGCGGGCTGCTTCTAGATGAGTTGCACCAGCGGCTGGGAATTCCTCGCGACCTGAAGGCTTATCTCCTTCGTACAATCTAGAGTTGGAGCAGGGCCGCCGAATGTCGGCCCTGGCAAGGAGTCTCCCTTGATCGACCGCTATACTCGCCCGGCGATGGGCCGCATCTGGAGCGACGAGAACAAGTACCGCTGCTGGCTTGAAGTGGAGTCGGCGGCAAGCACCGTGCTGGCCGAAGACGGCGTGATTCCCGCCGCCGCCGCCGAAGCCATCGCCACCAAGGCCGGCTTCTCCGTCGCCCGCATTCAGGAGATTGAGGCGGAGGTGAAGCACGACGTCATCGCCTTCACCACCGCTGTGGCCGAGAGCCTGAATGCGCAGGGGCTGGAGGCCGAGTCGCGCTGGCTGCACTACGGGCTGACCTCCAACGACGTGGTGGACACGGCGCAGGCGCTGCAAGTGAAAGAGGCTTCGGCGCTGATCCGCGCGGGCCTGGTGGAGCTGCTGGCCGTGCTCAAGCGGCGGGCCATCGAGTTCAAGCACACGCCCACCATCGGCCGCACGCACGGCATTCATGCCGAGCCGACCACCTTCGGCCTCAAGCTGCTCAACTGGTATGCCGAAATGGAGCGCAATCTGGCTCGCTTTGACGCGGCGGCCGAGGATATGCGCGTCGGCAAGCTCTCGCGGCGCGGTGGGGACATTTGGCCACCTGAAGCCGGAGCACGAAGAGAAGATCTGCGCGCGGCTGGGGCTCAAGCCCGCGCCGGTGTCCACGCAGGTGATTCAGCGCGACCGCCACGCGGCGTACATTTCCACGCTGGCGATTATCGCCAGCACGCTGGACAAGATCGCCGTCGAGGTGCGCCACCTGCAACGCACCGAGGTGCGCGAGGCGCAGGAGTACTTCAGCGAGAAGCAGAAAGGCTCCTCGGCGATGCCGCACAAGAAGAACCCGATTACCAGCGAGCAGATCAGCGGACTGGCGCGCGTGCTGCGCGGCAATGCGCAGGCGGCCTTTGAGAACATTCCGCTGTGGCACGAGCGCGACATCTCGCACTCCTCGGTGGAGCGCATCATCTTTCCCGATTCGACGATTCTGGTGGATTATCTGCTGGCCAAGACGGAAAACCTGATCGACCGTCTGCTGGTTTATCCCGAGCGGATGAAGAAGAACCTGGAATGCACCGGCGGGCTGATCTTCAGCGGGTCAGTTGCTGCTGGATCTGGCCGAGGCCGGAATGTTGCGCGAGGAGGCTTACAAACTCGTTCAGGCCCACGCCATGCGCGCGTGGAAGGAAGATCTGGTCTTCCGCGACGAAGTTGCGAAGGATGCGGCGATCACAAAGCTGCTCAGCCCGGAGAAGCTGGCGCGCACCTTCGACTACACGCGGCAACTGGGCAATGTGGACGCGATCTTCAAGCGGTGCTGGGCGAGTAGAGGCCAAATGGATGATCCGCGCCAGGTTGTCGATCAGCGCGAATCGTTCGACCACATCCTCATGCCGGTCAGGAATCCGCGCCGTAGGCGCAATGGGTTGTTAGCCCCGCGCTTCAGCGTGGGGTAGGAATCGGGTTGTAGAATGAGAGTCCCGTAGGGACGGTGCACCATGGCGCACACGTACGCGAGCAATTTCATTCATTGTGTCTTCAGCACCAAAGATCGCCGCCCGCTCATTCCTGCCGCCCGCACCGCCGAACTCTATGCCTACCTGGGCGGCATTGCGCGCGGCGAGGGCTTCTCGCTCATCGCCGCGGGCGGAACGGCCAATCACGTTCATCTGCTATTTGTCTTGCCGGCGTCCGTATTCCCTTGCCCATGCGGTGCAGAAGCTCAAAGGAAGCTCTTCCCGGTGGATGGGAGATGGCTTTTCCTGGCAGGAAGGATACGGAGCATTCAGCGTCAGTCCCTCGCAGATTGAGGTCGTGAAGGAGTACATTCAGAACCAGGAAGAGCATCACCGCAAACGCGATTTTGAGCAGGAATTTGTCGCTCTTCTACGCAACTGTGGAATCGAATACGATGAGCGTTACGTCTTTGGGTGATTGGAAATGGCGCCGTCCCTACGGGACTCCGGATCGTTTGTTGGTTGCAGTCAACCCCACGCTGAAGCGCGGGGCTAATAAACATTGCGCCTACGGCGCGGTCGCTATCGGGCCACGATTTCGAAAATCCGGACCTGGGGCACGTGGGTACCTGGGAGATGATGGACCAATAGGCGCAGATCTGAGATTGACATAAGAAGGAGATCAACCGATGTGGAGTCCGACTGACCATACCGACCATGAGAACCTTCAATGGGCATGGCTCCGTGCGGTGGAATGGGGAGATTGGCCGATATTTATTTCACAACCAGTAGCCCCGATTGTGCTTCTGTTTTTCCCTTGGTGGTCCGTGATCATTGTCGTGATTGTTATAAATGTGACGTGGAGCTTATTCGTCAGATATAATGTGGTGATTACGTCTCTCGCATTTTGGGGAGCGATCTTTTGTTCGATTGAAGTGGATTTCCTGCCCGTTCGCCACGATATCTTCTCTGGCGCAACGGTAAGAGAGGGAACTGCTGCTCTGGCACTATTCTGGCCATTAGTGATACTCGTCGCTCCACGTGCCTCTACTCAGATCGGTGTGATCCAAACAATGTTCATGCAATGCTTGGGCTACAACCAGCGAATAGTGTGACACATGAGCAATAAAATGGAGTCCGTACACCTCACCGTCGCACTCACCGGCGCATCCGGCGCAATCTTTGGCCGTGAGTTGCTGCGCGCGCTGGAGGCGGATGAGCGCGTGGCCCGCGTTCATTTTGTGGCTTCGGAGAACTCGCTGCGGGTGATGGCCGAGGAACTGGGCGTTAGCGGGCGCAACGATCTGCTGGAAAAACTGCTCGGCGCAGCGCCGAAAAAAACGGATCCAGCTCTCCGACGCGGACATTGGCGCGGCCATCGCCAGCGGCAGCCATCCCTCCAACGGCATGATTATCCTGCCCTGCTCCATGGGCACTCTGGCGGCCATCGCCAACGGCCTGGCCAACTCGCTGATTGCCCGCGCCGCCGACGTCACGCTCAAGGAGCGGCGTCCGCTGATTTTATGCGTGCGCGAGACGCCCTTCAACCGCATCCATCTGCGCAATATGACGCTGGCCGCCGAAGCCGGCGCGGTCATCTTCCCCTGCATTCCGGCGTTCTATAACCACCCTGTCGATTCCACCGAGATGGCCCGCCAATTCGTCTGCCGCGTGCTGGCCCACATCGGCCTGCCCCAGCCGGGAGCCTACGTGTGGAAGGCGGAGGAGTAGTCAGTAGAAAAGCTCGTTTAGTAGATAACCTTCGTATTATCAACGTTATGCGCTTTTTGCGGATTTCGCAAAACTGTGTCAGGGTTTTCTATTTTTCGGACTTGACATGGGAATAATTGCTTTCCTCTACAACTCCGCTTGTCACAAGGGGCAGGTCTTTCTATAATCCATCAAGACCGCATTGGAAACCGAGGTGGCATGGTTTACCCGTCCCCCCGGCGCAAAACCGCCCAAAGAGCGGTTTTGCATTCCGTGAGCGAGTGTTTGAGCATTGATCTCTATTTTGGCAATTCCCAGGAGCACTGAATGAAGAAATTAGTCTTAGCATCTGTGATGGCATTGGCGAGCCTTAGTCTCTTTTCGCGCCCATGCTGCGTGCCCAGGATTCGACGATCACCATCAAGGATCCGGCAGAGTTCAACACCTACAACAACGCCTGTGGTCATTGCGCTGACCCACCTGCGCAGCGCAATCCCAGCGCCAAGCCCTCGGCCCCGGCCCTGGAGAGCTTTTTGCAGGCTTATCCACAGAGCGTCGTCAAGGCCGCAGCTCTTGATTCGCTGATCGACACTCTACCAGGCCACGGGCGACGCCGACAAGACGCTCGGCGCGGCCACCCGCCTGCTTCAGGTGGATCCCAACAACATGAAGGCCATCTACATCTCCGTTCTTATCAAGAAGAGCCAGTGCGCCAAGAGTGTCAATCAGAGGACCGGTCTGGGTGACTCGCAGACCTGTGACGATGCCGCGGTGCTGGGTCGCAAGGGCCTTCTTGCGCCAAAGCCGGCAGAAATGACGGACGCTGATTGGAAGAAGCTGAAGGCTGGAACCTATCCGGCTTATCACTCGGCTATCGCACTGGACGACGCCGTGTCCAAGAAAGACTATAAGGGCGCGGATCTCCGAATATACAGCGGAGTTGATGCTGTATACGGATGCTCAGACCCAGTCTGGGCCGGGATTGCAGGACACGCTCCTTCTTGCCCAGGCGTATTGCCAGCCTGACGCCAAGGATCTGGTCAAGGCAATCTGGTTCTATGCCCGAGTTTGGAATTTTGTTCCTGCCGGGTACAAGCCCACCATTGAAAAATCGCTCGAATATTATTACAACAAGTACCATGGCGACCTGAAGGGACTTGACGACGTCAAGAGCCAGGCTGCTCTCACGACTTTCCTCCGGGAACTTTGATTATCCAGGCGGCTCCAACGCCCGCTGAGCTTGCTCACAAGGCGGTTCTGGAGACTCCCAACCTGGGCGCCATTGAACCTGGGCGACAAGGAGTATGTCCTGGTAACGGCGTCAAGGATGACGCCGACAAAGTGTGGGCCGTGCTGAAAGATCAGGCCACGCCGGTTCCAGGCATCGTCATGGAAGCCAATGCCTCGGCAATGAAGGTTGTCGTGACTCAGGGCGTCAAGCAGACCGACTTTATCGTCAACCTGCAGACGCCGGTGGCGTGCAGGGTATTCCCGGCGGCCAGTGCTGTTCTGAAAGATACGGAGGATCTCATCCTTACCTCCGGCGTCAAGGCTGACACCGACAAATTGAGCGAGCTCTTCAGCGAGCCCAAGATTCCGATCAAGAAGATTGCGATTGAGCCACTCGTTGGGGTGATCAAAGTCGCCGTGTCCCAGGAAGCCAAGGATGCCAGGGTTCCCGACTTCATCGTCAATCTGAAGACGCCGTTTGCATGCAAGGAAGCGCCGCCCGTACCGTACGTTTATGGGCAGCAGAGCAAGGGCGAAGCGGAGTTAGATGGCACGTATGACACCTTCACGCAGGTTCCAGCCACGGCCACCGACAGCACAGACCGCGCAGATCGTGCTTCGCGAAGGAGAGATCATACCCAGAAAAAGGTTGTCCCGGTGCACCCGAAACCGTCTGCCGGACATCCTGCAGCGCACCCGGCGCATTGATCGAGTTGGCCGGCCTGATTTGTTGATTGCGCCGGAGCCAGCAAGGCTCCGGCGCGACTCACCCTCCTCCTGGGCATTAAGGGGCAGCCTGCATCTGGCTGCCCCTTCTGTTTTTTCCGCAACTCTCAACCAAAAGTCCGCTCCATGCAATGGTGGTAGGCTAGGGGCAGCATGGAACGATTCAGAACCCTCCCCACCGTCCTGGCCCTTGCCGCCATCGCCTTGGTCTGCCCGTCCTTCAAGCTCACAGTGAGGCTCAGACAGACCAGGATCTTCCACGCCCTCAGCCCCACCATGTGCGCAAGGCTGACCGGCGCCCCATGCCGTTTCCTCCCGGCAGCGAGACGCCGGCGCCTGCCGCCGCGCTTGAGTTCCGCCCCTATGACCAGATGAGCCAGCAGGATCGCGATCTGGCGGCGGACGCGGAGTCCGCCATCGGCGAGCGCGCCGGGTTTGCCAGCCTGGAATTCAACCAGGGCAAGTGGAGTTACCAGCAGATCGTCTGCCCCGCGCTGCCCAAGCACCTCTTCTTGCAGTTCACGCGCAACAACGGGACGGGCGACGTGAGCGTCTTTTCGGCATCGATTCCGCGCGGCGGCGACGGCCGGGTGCGCATCATCCCCATCGTGCGCCGCGGCTATTCGCTCTTCTCGCCCGCGCCCATCAACGCGCTCACCATCTCGGCCTTCAACCACATCCGGGCCGAAGAGCACGTGGACACGACCCCTGAATGGCTCGCCACCGGCATGTGCTACGCCGCCCTGGCCGGCGCGCATCCCCAGATCGGGCCGCCGGAGGAGACCGATATTCAAAAAGCTCCCGGCAGCTCCAACGGGCAGAGAAATGATTCCCATGCACGGCGGCGCGGTCATCCGGTTTACCGATGTCGCCGCGGCTTCACGGCCCATGGAGTGGACCATGACCTTCAACGGCAAGGGAAAACTGCTGCAAGCCACACATTCAGCAGCGCCGAAATCGGGAGGCAAGGTTGTTCGAGCGAACTCCAGCCGAGGTTCAGGGGAAGCCCGTTCAGGCGGCTGATCCGAGTGCGCAAGGCGATCCTGATCAAGTGAGTGTTGCAAGCAGTAGTCGGCAACGGAATTTGCTGCCACTGATCACTGATCTCACTGTCTTTCGTTATTCCCCCAGCATGATGCGCTGAATCCGCGTGGCGCGCCCTGTCTTGGGATCGCAGCGACCAGCGCGGCGCACATCTTCGGGTTTCCCTTGGCGGCATCGAACTTGCCCGGCATTCCGGTGAGAAATTTGCGCAGCACCAGCTCTTTTTCCACGCCGATCACGCTGTCGTAGGGGCCGCTCATGCCCACGTCGGTCTGGTAGGCGGTTCCGCCCGGCAGCACCCGCTCGTCGGCGGTGGGAATATGCGTATGCGTGCCCAGCACCGCGGTCACGCGCCCATCCAGATGCCAGCCCATCGCCACCTTTTCGCTGGTGGCCTCGGCGTGAAAGTCCACCACGATGACCTTGGCCTTGATGCCGGCCAGCAGCGCGTTGACGGCGTGGAAGGGGTCGTTGGTGGTGTTCATGAAGACGCAGCCTTGCAGGTCGATCACCGCGTACTCCACGCCGCTCTCGGTGCGTCCCCTCGTAGACGCCATGGCCGGGCGCTCCGGCTGCAAAGTTCGCCGGGCGCAGCACGCGGCGGCCGCGCTCATGGCTATCGGCGGGCGCCGCGTTCATGTAGTCGATCAGCTCGCGCTTGTCCCAGACGTGGTTGCCGGTGGTCAGCACATCCGCGCCCAGATCGAAGAGATCCTCGGCGATCTGCGGGGTCAGGCCAAAGCCGCCGGCGGCGTTTTCCGCATTGATGATGGTCAGCTCCACCTCATGCGCCTGGCGCAGATGGCCGATGTGCTCGCGCACGATCCTGCGCCCCGCGCTGCCGAAGATGTCGCCGACGAAAAGAATGTTCACTGTCGCGTCTGCTTCCTGCTCCTTGTCCCTGATCTCTGTTCCTGTTTCTCATCAGCGGAAACAGAATCACGTCGCGAATCGACTTGGAGCCGGTCAGCAGCATCACCAGCCGGTCGATGCCGATGCCCTCGCCGCCGGTGGGAGGCAGCCCGTAGGCCAGCGCGCGCACGTAATCCTCGTCCATCTGGTGGGCCTCGTCGTCGCCATGGGCGCGCTCGGCTCAAGCTGCTGGGCAAAGCGCTTGTGCTGCTCCACCGGATCGTTCAACTCGCTGAAGGCGTTGCCCAGCTCGAAGCCGCCGCAGAAGAACTCGAAGCGCTCCACGTGCGCCGGATCGTCCGGCTTGGCTTTGGAGAGCGGCGAAACTTCGGTCGGGTAGTCGTAGATGATCGTCGGCTGGATGAGGAAGGGTTCCACCACCGCCTCAAAGAGGTTGTAGACGGATTTGCCCAGCGGACGCGCCCTTGAGCGAATCGTAGTAAATCGCGGTGATGGCCGCCGTGAATGGTCTTCAACTCTGCGATGCGCTCCGGGCTGAGATGCGCGGTCTCGCCTTCCGCTTTTTCCAGCGAGTTCATCGCCGCATGAAGCCGCGCCTGCAAGATCGGGCGCCGAATCGAAGTGTTGCCAGAGTTGGCTTGGCGCCCGCTTCCTCCGGCCAGTACTCGCGGATCGCCTCGCGCATGGTGAGCCGCTGCCACTTGGCCAAGATCAATCGTGTGCCCGTTGAACTCGGTCATCGTGGTTCCGTTCACCTCCCGCGCCACAAACTCGATCAGCTCCTCGGTCATCTGCATCAGGTCGTGATAGTTCGCGTAGGCCTGGTAGAACTCCAGCATGGTGAACTCGGGATTGTGCTGCGTGCTCACGCCCTCGTTGCGGAAGTTGCGGTTGATCTCGTAAACGCGGTCGAAGCCGCCGACCACCAGCCGCTTCAGATAAAGCTCCGGCGCGATGCGCAGAAACAAATCCAGGTCGAGCGCGTTGTGATGCGTCGTGAAGGGCCGCGCCGCCGCGCCGCCGGCGATCTGCTGCATCATCGGCGTTTCCACTTCCAGGTAGCCGCGCTCGTCGAAAAACTGGCGCATGGCCTTGAGCACCTTGGCGCGCTTGACGAAGACTTCGCGCGCAGTCGAGGTTGGCGAAGAGGTCCACATAGCGCTGGCGGTAGCGCAACTCCACGTCGGCCAGGCCGTGAAACTTCTCCGGCAGCGCCAGCATGGCCTTGGCAGAGGAAGGTCAGCCGCTCGACGTGGATGGTCAGCTCGCCGGTGCGCGTGCGGAAGAGGTAGCCGGACGCGCCGATGTGGTCGCCCAGGTCCAGCAGTTTGTAGAGCGCAAAGCCCTGCTCGCCGACGGCGTCGAGACGAACGTAGATCTGCAAGCCGCTGGCCGCCCTGTTGCAGCGTGGCGAAGCCGGCCTTGCCCTGCGCGCGAATGGCCATGATGCGCCCGGCCACGGCCACCGTCACGCGGTTGGCCTCCAGCGCCTCCGCCGTTGCCTCGTCCCACTTGGCGCGCACCTGCGGGAACAGTGTGCGAGGCAGGGAACTGGTTGGGATAGGCCGCCTGCCCCAGCTTGACGATCTCCTCGAGCTTTGCCTTGCGCAGCTCGAAGAGGTTGCGCTCAAATTCCGAATCGAACACGGTGATTCCTTCCATTCAAAGGGAAATGGCCTAAAAGGGAAGTATACCCGCTTCCCGGTTGGCCTTGTATGCTGAAAGGGAGCATCCATGCCCTTCAACCGCCCCATTCCGGACAGCCAACCGCGCCGCAAGCCTTCTGCCGGGCTTGAGGGGCTGGTGCAGGCGGAAAAGCTGATGCAGATTGCGATTCTGCTGCCCTCCTCGGCGTTTATCGGCTGGCTGGCAGGCGCCTGGGCCGACAACCGCTTTCACCAGTCGTGGATCGGCATCGCCGGGTGCGTCTTTGGCGGCATCTCCGGGCTGGTTTATGTGGTCCGGCTGGCGCTGGCCAGCGAAGGCAATTCCGCAAATGGCGCGGGGACCGAAAACGGAAATGGGAAGGGAAGCCCCGGATCAAGCCATGAGCGAAGAAGCCCATCCTCTCGCCGATCTCAGCGATGCGGCGCTAGAGGCCCTGCTCCAGCGGGCCATGCGCAACACGCTGATTCTAGGGCTGATCTCCGCCGTGGCGCTGCTGATTGCCTCCGGCTGGCGCAATGCGGCCATGATGGCCGTCGGAGCCGCAATCTCCGCCGCCAGCATTCTGGAGTGGCAGCGGCTGGTCCGGTTCATCAATGCCAGAATGGACAACAAGAAGAGCCCCAGGAGCGCAGCGACGGTGGTGGTCTTCTTTGTGCTCCGGCTCACCGTTTTTGCGGGGGCCATTTATGGTAGCCTGAAGTGTTTCCATGGTTCGGTGGTGGCGCTTCTGTGCGGCCTGGGCCTGGCTCTGGCAGCCACGGCCTGGGAAGCGCTCCGGCTGCTCAGGGACTGAGCAGCTCCACGCGGCAAGCCGTGTCGGGAAACAGAAAGATTCAAGTCTTACAATGCCGGAATCTTTTGACTCTTGTCCGTTGGCTGAACGATCTCTTCATGGGGGTCGAGGTCAAGGCTTTTCAATCGATTGGGCTTTTGCCCGCCGAGGCCGCTCAACAGGCCGTCAAGGTCAATCAGGCCTTCGGGCTGGAACTGCTGGTGGCTGCCGGGCTGATCGCCTTTTTCCTTATCGTGCGGCTGACCCTGGCGGTGGAGAAGCCCAACCCGGCGCAGCAGATCGCCGAGATGATTCACGAGTTCACCGGCGGCCAGGCAGACCAGATCATCGGCCACGGCTACGAGCGCTTCCAGGCCTTCGTCACCTGCATTTTCCTGTTTGTGGTGATCAACAATCTGCTGGGGCTGATTCCCGGCCTCGAAACGCCGACCAGCTCAGCCCTGGGTGCCGCTGGGCCTTGCGCGTGCTCACCTTTCTTTACTACAACTTCCACGGCGTCCGCGAGCAGGGAGTCGATCGGCTACCTCAAGCAGTTTGCGGGTCCGCTGTGGTGGATTGCGCCGCTGCTGTTTCCCATCGAGATCATCTCCCACCTGGCGCGCATCATGTCGCTCACCATCCGTCTTTACGCCAACATGTTGGCCAGCGATCTGGTCACGCTGGTCTTCTTTTCGCTGGTGCCGGTGGTCGATTCCCTCGATCTTTCTGGGCCTGCACTTTGCCGTTTCGCTCATCCAGGCCTATGTCTTCATGCTGCTGTCGATGATTTATCTGTCCATGGCGGTTTCGCACGAGCACTAAAAAGCAGTTTCCAGTTTTTGCTGTGAACTGAGAACTGAAAGCTGAGAACTGTTTCAAAGATTTCGCCGGAGAGCGCTTCCGCTCCGGGCAAACGAACGGCCGCCAGCGTGAGGGGGCCAGCACGGTGAGCCTCAACCACCCACTGGCGGCCAATTCCAAGGGAAGCAGGAGAACTATGCGGAAACTTCAATATGTGTTCATGGCCCTGGCGGTTCTTTGCTTCGCCATTCCGGCCTTCGCGGACGGCGGATCTGCCGTCATCAACCTGGTGCCCATCGGCGCCGGCATCGGCATGGGTTAGCCGCCGGCCTCTGCGGCCTGGGTCAGGGCAAGGCAACCGCTTCGGCTACCGAAGCGCTGGCCCGCAACCCCGGCGCCCGCGCCGGCATCATGCTCTTCCTGGTGCTCGGCCTGGCCTTCATGGAGTCGCTCACCCTGTTTACCCTGGTCATCGTCTTCGCCATGGTCAAACAGTAAGGCTCGATTCCGAGCAGCAAAACGGCCTCACCCGTGCGGGTGAGGCCGCTTTGCGTTTGTACCGGTTTTAGTGAGTTTCTAGTGTGCTTCCGGGGCCACGCTTCCCGGCCCGCCGCGCAGCATCTGGATGGCCTGCCGGTAGTCCAATCCAGCGGGAATCGGCGCATACTGGGTCATCTCCTGCACGCTGTCGAAGTATTTTGGTCTTGAACAGGATGCGCAGCTCCATCTTGATCTGGAAGCGCGCGATGCGCCACTGCCCCGCGCCCACCTCGGCCTGCTCCAGGACAATCCACCCGCCCTTGTCCAGCTTGCCCAGGATGCCCCAGCCGTAGTTGGTGTCCTGCTGCAAGATGGCCCTCCAGGCGCGTCACGCGCTCCTGTGCGGCGTCGATCCAGATTTCGCCGGTCATGGCGGTCAGCGCCTGTGTCTCCATGTCAGGCGGGCTGAAAGCAGGGTTGGGCCGGAAGCGGAACTTCTCCACTGCTCCAGCGGAGCCCTGGCCGGTGCCCGCGTATTCGTAGAGAAATGCCTGGGGCAACATGCGCAGCAGCTTCAGGACGATTCCGGTGTCGGATTCCTCGCTCTGTTTGCGATGGCGCTGCCGGCCCGGATCGCTCAGCAGCGCGTCCAGCCGGGCCTGTTCCTGCTGCTCGTCGGCCTGGCTCAGCGGCTGGTCGTTGATGGCCACCAGCCGGGCCACATCGCCGTCGCGGGTCTCGGCAATCTCCTTGGTCGTGGTCAGCCGCGGGCTGGACTTGCGCAGCCGGTAGCGCATGGGGTGGCTCAGGTCCCGGGCGGAGCGCACCTCGGTGGCCAGCGCCCGCGCGACCAGCGCCTGGGCCTGAGCGGGCGTGAGGGTGGCGGCAGCAGGCTGCCCCAGGGCGGCGCCGGCCCAGGAAAACAGCAGGAAAAACGGCAAAATGTTGCGCACAAGCTCTAGTTTAGCGGGCATAGGCCGTCCGTGGATGGTGATTGAATCCCTTTGTCTGTTAGACGCAAAGATGCCTTTTCGATGCTTGTGATTGAAGCCATGGGGCCTGGTTGCGTATAGTGCGTTCAGGGCCAATTACAAGGCTAGAACTCTCTTAGAGACTGAAGCAGACGGCTTTCGGCTAAAAACCCCCACCCCCTGGGGGCAGCGGCCGGTCCTGGCGAGCACCGGGTTGCGCACTCTCTGAGTATTCTTGAAGGAAGGTCCGGGAAGGAATCACACCATGGCAGTTGAAAATGCTCCCGCGCACATCGGCAAGACCGTCGTGATTTGCGGCGAAGTGAAGGGCAGTGAAGACTTGATTGTGGATGGGCGGGTGGAGGGGACCGTGAGCCTCTCGGAGAGCCGGTTGACCATCGGCCCCAATGCCAACGTTGCCGCCGATCTCTCCGCCAAAGATATTCTGATTATGGGCCAGGTGCAGGGCAACCTGGTGGCCAGCGGCCGCGTCGAGTTGCGCGCCGGCTGCCAGGTAGAAGGCGATATTCGCGCCCTCCGCCTGGCGGTAGAAGACAATGCGGTCTTTCGCGGCAAGGTGGACCTGACGCAGGCCGTTTCCAAGGGCCCTGAGGCCGCAAAAGCGCCGTAGGCCGGTGGCATCTCTTAACAGGAAGCCGCGCGCCGGTTCGGCCGCGTGCCGGTTGCCGGGCAGCAAGAGGATTTGAAGGTGCTTAGCCGCTGGTTTGACAAGAAAGAGGAGAGCGATCCTTCCGCTTCCCTCCCGGGCTTTACCGGGCCCAAGGTGCCGCGCCACTCGGGCGGATGGGCGGCGTTGCGCAAGCGGCTGGATGCCGCAAGTCCACCCTCCAGGCCATCGACATCGGCTATACCTCTCCGGCCAACGTCCACTACCTGACCGGCCTGGGCCACAGCGTCTTCCTGACCGATCTGGTTCGCGATGCCTGCACGGGGAACTGGCAGACCGGCGTGGACGAGGACGGCAAGCCGGTCTGGAACGTCGAGGGCTTTCTGGAGCAGTCGCTCGACTTTGCAGGACGCAAGTTTGACGTGGTGCTGTTGTGGACCACCCTCGACTATCTGCCCGAAGCCTTCGTGGCGCCGGTGGTTGCGCGCCTGTTTGAGGCCACGAATCCGGACGGGCAGGTGCTGGCCTTTTTCCACACCCGGACCCAGGGCGAGGAGACGGCGCATTGCCGATTCCACGTTACCCCCGGCGACGATGTCGAGATACAGTTGACCCAGCAGTTTCCCATTCAGCGCGCCTTTAGCAACCGCAGCATCGAGCGGCTCTTCGCCGCCTGGTCCGGTTACCGCCAGTTTCTGGCCAAGGACGGCGTCTCGGAAGTCATCATTACGCGCTGACACCATAGAGGAAGAGAATACCTTGATAAGGAGGTCCCATAATGAATTTGCAGGGAGCGCGCATTACATGGCTCGGGCATGCCACTGTGCTGGTTCAAACCGCCAGGGGCACCAACATCCTGATCGACCCGTTTATCGCGCAGAATCCGAAGTACCCGAAGGATTTTGTTCTGCCGGCAAAGATCCAATACATTTTGCTGACCCACGGCCACGGCGACCATATCTCCGATGCGGCGCCGGTGGCTGCCGGGCACGATTCCACTGTAGTGGCCATCTATGAGTTGGCGACCTGTCTTGCGGGAAAGGGCGTGGCCAAAACGATCGGAATGAATCTGGGCGGGACCGTGCAACTGGACGACGTGGCGGCCACCATGGTGGAGGCCAAACATTCTTCCGCCGCGCAAGATGAAACCGGGATCACTACGTGGGAGTCGCGGCAGGATTTGTATTGACCATTGCGGATGGTCCGGTCCTCTACCACGCCGGCGATACGGCGGTCTTCAGCGACATGAAGCTGATTCGCGAGCTATACCGGCCCGAGGTGGCCATGCTTCCCATCGGAGGACACTACACCATGGGCCCGAAGGAAGCAGCGCTGGCGGTGCGCTTGCTGGGAGCGAAAACCATTCTTCCCATCCACTTCGGAACTGTTCCCCAACTGAAGGGGTCGCCAGAGGAGCTGGCCGCACTGGTCGATTCCAGTGTCCAGGTGGTGCGATGGGCGCCAGGGGAATCCATCTAGGCAGAATGTGATTTTACCGGGAGGGTGGGGCAGGTAAGCCAGATTCCCATCCATCCCGCGGTTCCAATTTCTTGCCGGACGCAGCCTTCTTCTGCTCCGCCCAGCGGCGTTTGACGGCCTCGGCAATGCGCCGCCGCCCTTCAGGGGAAAGATGCCTCTTATTCCTCTTCTTTGCGGTTTTCTTGACGGAAGAAGCGGCTGCAACCATTTTGTGCGCGGCTCTTAAGCCGCCGGCCAGCAGAGCGCGGGCCCGTTGCAACTGTGCAATCTCGTGATCAATCTGAACCAGAATTACTGAAACTCCCACGGTTACCTCCTGTTAAGTTCCTGTAAGTGATCTTCCTCGCGTTGTGCTGAAAGTACCAGACGTGCGCGAGCCAATCACTCATTCTGACAAACACAATACGCAACTTAAGACCCTCTTACAAATGAATAACGAAATTGCGCACGCGGATATAACGACAGATAGCACGAAATGCTTCGCATCATCGGCAGATAGGTGGCGAGGGAGAAATCAGACTGGTGGTTGCTAGAGATAACGCGTGGGCCTCTGCGGAGGCAACTGGCGTCGGATGCATCGGATGCCGGGAGGCGCGGAAGTATCCTGGCCGCCAAGACGCACGCCGGCGGGAGATTCAGCGGCGCGATAGTTGCGCAGGTCGCGCAGAATCTCCTGCTTCTCGCGGGCATACTGGCCGGCCAGATGAGTCAACGCATAAGTAATGATGTCGCTGTGGTGCAATTCCTGCATGGAGGGATCGCGGCGCATATTCACCCATAAACGATGCACCAGTTGCACGTCGTCGGGGCTCAGCTTGGGCGCGTGCGGCCCGATGTAAAACACCTTGGCTTCGCCGTTGGTATCGACGACATAGAAATTGAACTGGCGCTTGGGCTCCGGCAGCGCCTCCCAGGCCTGTCCCAGATGAAAAGCCTGCTCTTCGGCGGTCATGGAGCTGGAGACTCCGGAGACCACCGAATCCACCTCCAGCGAGTTGGCGCTCTGCGCCAGCGCGGCGAAGACGTCTCCGGCGGGAATCAGAAGCAGAGAAACCTTTTTGCCAAAGCTCTCCGCAACGGAGATGGCCTTGGTGAAGATCATCTGCTCGTGCTCGCTGAAGCTCTGGTCCTCGGCGCTCAGGTACTCCGGTCCGCCCACGCCCATCATGCGCACGCTGATCACCACCACGTCCTGATCTTCGGTGCTGGTGTGAGAGAGCGTCCACTTCAGCGCGAAGGGGTTGGCGGCATCGTGCATGGTCACCATCACGCCTCCGGGGCGGATGGCCGCCGACTCCCGGCTTACCGTGTCCTGGTGCTCCAGTTGGAAGAAATCCTTCATCTGGTGTGCGGCCAGGGCATGTTTGCGCAGGTTAGCGCGTTCGGAGACGGTAAAGATGATAAAGAAGGCCGCTGCAAACAGGACACCGCTGATCGTAGCCACTGACTTGGTGAATAGGTTGACGATGGCGGTGGAACTCAGCACCAGGAAGACCGAGAGCAGCCCGATGGGTATCTCGAAGTTCCCGATGCGGATGTTAGGTGGAACCTTCCAGCCGCGCTCGCCATGATACTTCCAGCGCAGCACCAGCATGGCCAGGCTGTTGAAGGTAAACGACCAGATCACGCCAAAGGCGTAGGCCTCGCCCAGGACGATGACGTTGCCCCGGCTGGCGATGATGGTGATCATCTGCAGGATAAAAACCATATTTATGATGCGATAGCTGGTGCCGAACTTTTTATGCGGCTTGCGGAACCAGTCGGTCAGCACGCCGTCCTCGGCCACGCGCATCAGCACGCCGGTCGAGCCGATCATCGAAGTGTTGATGGCGCCGGAGAGAATCAGGAAGCCGACCAGCACCACGAAGATGCGGAAGGCGATGCGCCAGAACAAGGGGCCGACCATGAACATGGCCAGGCCGGCGATCAGGTTGTCCTGGTAGATTGGCTATTTGCCATTGAGGGGAATCAGCATGGAGGCCAGCAACGTGGCGCCGCCGGTGAAGATGAGGCTGTAGATGGCGATGACAATCGCCGCCCGCTTCAGGTTCTTCAGCTTGGGGTGCTCGATTTCGCGGTTGACCTGCGCCAGGGTCTCCTCGCCGCTCATGGCAAGAATCGAGTGGCCAAAGGCCATGAGAATGCCGAACAGGCCCATCAGCGGAAGCAGTTGCGGCATTCCGCTGCAGGAATCCCAGGGCGTCGCTGCTGAAGGTGAGATGGGAAGGTATAGGCGATGGAGGCAGGTGAACGCCGGGGGTCATGAATACCGAGTAAGTGCCCCACAACAAGCAGAATCACCACCATCACCGTGGTGATCTGCATGACGCGCAGAGCCTTGCTGCTGGACTCCTCGATGCCCTTGATGTTCTCCCACCAGTAATAGATGGTCACCACGGCCGCGAAGACCGCCGCGGTGTGATTCATATCGAACTGGAAGGGATGATGATGCGCGTCCAACAGTGCCGGAGGAAGCCAGTGGCTGGTGTTGGCCACCGTCAGCAGTTCGTTCATCAAGCCTGTAATATATTGCCCGGCTGACACGCCGGAGATTGGCCCGGTAAGAATGTAATCGAACATCAGGGCGGAGACGCTGAGTTTGGCAAAGCCGCCGCCCAGAGCCTCCTTCACCACGCGGTAGACGCCGGCGCGGGTGAACATCGAACAGCTTTCAACGTAGACCGCGCGCACCGCAAAGCTGAACAGCATGATGCCGAGGATGAACCACGGCGCCGCCTCGCCCACCATCTGCTCGGCGATGCCCCCGGCATAGAAGGCCGAGGAGCCTAAATCATTCAGAACAATGGCAGCCGCTCGCCAAAAAGAGATGAACGTCAGCATCACCGAGGATGCCACGATGAGTTTGACGCGGTCGGAAGGAGGTGCAAAGGTCGTTCGGGTGGATGCCATTGCGATTGTGCCGGCTCCAGAGCCGGCTTTCTTGGGTTGCGGGAGCGGAAATCATCGCCCGCACTGCGTTGAGTTTATTGTCCAAATCAAGATGGAGTCAATGGTTGAGAACAGGCCATGGAGAATTGCGCCCTAGGCGCGCGACTCAGGCGGCTCATCTTTGCCGAAAAGTTCTATTCCATCCTCGACAAAACTGATGAGCACAACCACGGTGGAGCCCGCCAGGCCGACAAAAAACATGACTTCCAACAGCCGCATTGCAAAGATCGCCAGAAGCATATGTAAATTGTAGCCTTTTTCCCTGTTCTGTTTACAGGTTGCCCCGAGAATATGAGGAACCAGTGTGGATTTCGGTGAATTACCTGACCTGGGCCGGCGAGTCCGCGTAGTAGCCGGTGCGATGGCGAATATTGAAGGACTGGGGCGCGGCCCTGGGAATGGTCACCTGGATGCGGTGGAAAGTCCTTCCGGGCTCCTGATGGTGTGGATAATAGGCGAGCAGATACTGTGTGCGCAGGTCGTCGCTGACCCGCGCGAAGGCCTTGTCCAGCCCGCCGTCGCTCACATAGAAGCTCTTGCCGCCGGTCTGCTCTGCCAGGGTAATCAGCGCGTGCTCTCCGCCCAGGTCGCGGCCCGCGCTGGCCTCGATAGGCACGTCGATGAGGCTGTAGATCATCACTTCATTGCGCAGCGCCTGCTCCAGGGCCTGGGCGTAGGTGGCGCTGCTGGCGGTATCGTCGCCGTCGGAGATGAGCACCAGCACCCTTCGCCCTGGTTTGCCGCCCAGCTGCGCCGAACCCAGGCAGATGGCGTCGTAGAGCGCCGTAGCCCAATCGCCGCGCAACTGGCCCAGCCCGTGATCGATCTGGCCCACCTTGTTGGTGAAGGGCGTCAGCTCGCGCACCTCGGTGGCAAACTGCAAGAGGCTCATCTGGTCCTGAGAGCGCAACAGGGCGTGGGCAAACCGCCGGGCCGCCTCCGCCTCATCGGCCATATCCTTTCGCACGCTGCCGCTGGTGTCGATGGCCAGTGTCAGATTCAAGGGCAGTTCCGACTGGCGCTCGAAGACCGCGATCTGCTGCGGCCGGCCATCCTCGGCGAGCGCAAAGTCTTCGCGCGTCAAGCCGGCTACAATGGCGCCGTTCTGGTCGATCACGTTCACAAAGACGTTGACCAGCTTTACGTCCACGTGCAGGGTAAGCTCCTGCGCCGCCAGGCGTCAGGGGCGCCAGAGCAAGCATCGCCCTTAGAACTGGTCCGCCAGCATCCGCTCAACATGCCGAAGGAGAGAATACGCGCCTGCATCCCCAGAGAATACCGCCTGCAGGTTAGACGCGGCAGGCGGCAATTCAGACGGAGAAACCGGCAAATCAATCCAAACTTGTACAGAAACCCCGAGGGCGTGCCCCACAGATTCCGCGACCGGTCCTCATAGAAGATGCTGAACTCGATGCCGGAGATGTCGAAGTCGAAGCAGGGGCACGCGGTCGAAGGTAATGTCGCCGCGCACCGAGTACTCGTCGCCGCCGCAGTCGATCATCAGCGTGTCTTCGGCTAGAAAGCCTCTCGGGATGGGTCAGCAGCATGCAGGCGACGGCAAAGGCGCCTAGCGCCGAACTCGTTGCCGGCCATCGCGCAGGCGGGCGCGGCGGGCCGAGCAGCCGCGATGCAACATGCCGGACTGCGCGGCAACACCAAAATGTCCTGTCCTTGCTGCTGGTCGGCCAGAATCTTTTCGGCCAGCTTGGAGCGCTCACTCTGGCGCAGGTAGGTCGGTCCCAGGCGGCCGACGATGCGGTTTTGAAACTTGCGCTTTGTGGCCAGAACCCCCAGCACCATCTCCGACAGCCTCGTTGTAGGTAGGGGCCAGCGCCTGCCAGCGGGGAATCGCGAACCAGGCCTCCGCGCCCTCCAGCAGCGGCTTGCGCGCCAGCTTTTCCATGCAACTGCCCAGCGACGGAAAGAGCTTCTTCAACTCCGTGACCTGGGCCTCGATTGGCCGCACCCGGTAGGTGGGCGGATAAATCGCGATTCGAGCCCACCTGCTCATCCTTGAACTTGTCGCTGGCCGTGTGCCGGTGGATGATCTCCACCACCGAAGCGGCAACCTCGGCTTTGAGCTTTTTACCCGCATCCAGCACGGTCTGCGCGCTTAGCCGGTCCAATTGCTCGATAGACACAAGGTAGGCTGTGTGGACGGCTTCACCGAGATACTCCTGGAGTTGAGCATTCTGGCTGGCCGTAGTGTTCCCTGAGAGATGCAACGGAGTGATGGTCGAGTAAGGAAGTGGGAATGAGTCGCCATAGTCACCCTTTTCAGTGCACATCCGCGCACTGGATTCTGTGACTCTTATCGGCACAATCGCAGTTTTCAGCAGGGCGTGAAGCACTAAAGTTGCTCTTTTTTGGGACAGGTGGGCGGGGTTTGGCGGGATAGGCGCGCACCCTGCCCGCGTCCGGCTGGAACAGGGCAACTTTACGGTTGGCCGCCATCCGGTCCTTTACGCTTTTCGGGGAAAACGGCTGAAATGGGTGTTTCCGTTCTATACTCTTTCCATGCGGAATGAGTTCATAGCTGTCATTGAGCGGGATGATGAATGGTTTGTTGCCCGGTCTCCGGAGATTCCCGGCGCCAACGGACAGGGGCGGAGTGTATAAGAGTGCCGTGAAAGCCTGGGCGCTGCGATTCGACTGATTCTGGAAGACTGCCGCGAGGACGGATTGCGCGGCGCTCCGGCAGACGCTCTGCGCGAGACGGTAACGATCCGGTGAAGCGTGAATCTTTGCTGCGACACCTGCGTCTGCATGGATGTTATCTGAAGCGCGAGGGCAATTCGCACTCCTTATGGTGCAATCCGGAAACCGGGCAGACCGAAGCAATTCCTCGCCACACGGAGTGGAGGAAGTAGTAGGGGTTGGGATTATGATTCTATGATCACAAGCGATATTGCTATTCGCGCAGGGAGAATCAGATGAAGCCGCAAGCATCGAAAAGGTCCAACCCTGAGGTTATTCCGCATATCTCTGTCGTCTCGAAAACAGGAAGTGTGTCCAGAGTTGGCGACAAATATCGATTTCAGATCCGGGTAGAGGGCAATAACCGGAGCAACTGCCCACTGGGCTTGAGCGGTGTCACGATCAACGTCCCCACGATAGGTTCTCGCGAACGGTACCTAGAAACCGAGATTCAAATGTTGAGTGTCGGTTGCAACGATCCAGTTCAGCATAGGCCGGGCAACGTCATTTTTGGGTTCCACGACGATGGATCATTCGGCGAGAAGGCCGCAACCTGCCTGTTCATGGAGTCTGTGTGCGCGGAGTGGCCCCCAAATGAGCGCATTGCCCTGGAAGCGGTTTTACTAACACCGTGCAGCAGGCTGGACCTTCAGGTGAGGGTTTGGTCGAACCGGCCCAACGATGGCGGCGCCTTTGGCGATCCCGACTGGAAAACGACAAAGCAACAGAAGGACCAGCAGGGAATACCCGCATACGCCTTGTCGCTACGTATCGGTTTATTGGGTGCGTTGAAGAACTTTTTCAGGGAGCTATCTGGTGGAGCGGCATTGGGCAAAACAGGCGGGGTTGCGCCGGAGGATGAGAAGGGTCGTAAGAGATTAACCTGGATTATGAGATTGAATGAAATGAAATGCCGGTTTGGATTGCATTCATGGGAAGGCTGCAAGTGTTCACGTTGCCCGGAGACTCGTGATAAGGGGCATGACTGGTCGTCGAGTTGCGTGAAATGCGCGCGCTGTGGTAAGCAGCGGTTCGAATCACAGGGACCGGCCATATGCTGCTCGCGGTGTGGCAAGAAATACATGATAGGGCAGGATGCGGGGATCATGTCTTTTGAAGCGACCTACGACCTCGTAGGCAAGACGATCGTAATAAGCGGTGACACTATCTGGCAGCATGAAGATTTGGTATTTAGTCTGGTGGACGTGGCGCCATCCGACCTCGAGAAAGCTAGAAATGAAGCACGGGCCAATTGTCAAGCGATACTAGACGTTAAGAATGAGTATCAGAGTCGCGTGTGGCGCTGCCGCATGTGCGGGAGTGTCAATGCATACCGCATCAATGGAATGACCTTTTTTTACGAGAACCGACTTAGTGGGCTCTTATCGCGGGAGCAACTGGAGAAGGCCGACTACGTGCTGAGAGTGTTCGGAACAGTTGAAAGAGATACGATTGCATCAAGCCGTCTAGCTGAAGAAATACTTCATGACATAGTCATAACTAGATTGGATGTACAGAAACGGAAAGCCATAGGCATTGAACCCTTTTGCAGCTATCAAAATGCAGATGGTGCGCAAGATGTAGGGTTCCTTTCGGTCGGAGCTGAGTTTCGCGCGGAAGTTCGAGATGAATGGGTAGCTAGCCTAAAATCACGCGGGCAGCAGGACATTAACAAGCTTTATACTGCTGGTCAAGTAGAAGAGTTATTGGACAACTCTCTGTTTGCGATTGCGGGAAGGATCCCAGACTATTTTATTGTCGAAGATTGGAACTCTGCTGGAGTGTTCCGTATCGCCCCCGTTGTTCCAGAGGTCAATTACGGAAAGATAAATTGGGATCAGATGTTGCGGGATGACAGCGGATTTTGTGCTCGGGCGCGTATGATCTGGGCGCATATTACGAAATTGTCAGAGCAAGGGAAGATTGAGGTATTTCTGAATAAGCACCCTATAATCAGAATCGATGACATCCTGTATTTCGCGTCACTGGTGTAAATAAAATCGACGATGTCCTGTATATCGCGTCACTGGTGTAAAGACGCTGTTAGAACCTGCGGCGCGCCGCAGGCCCAACGGCCGTCTGTGAGCAATCACGGCGGCTTTTGCTTTATTGGTGAGCAGCAACTAACTCACGCGACAGAACTCACCGCCATCTCTGCCTCCGCCACAGGCAGAATATCTTTATGCACATCCGGCTTTGCCTTCAGCAGCGGCAGGGCCACGGCCAGCACATCTTCGATGCGGCTGGCGTAGTGGATGGTGACGCCCTCGATCAGCTCCGGGGTCAGGTCTTCCTCCACGTCCTGGCGGTTTTCGGCGGGCAGGATGATGGTTTCCACCCCGGCGCGGCGCGCGGCCAGGAACTTTTCCTTGATGCCGCCCACCGGCAGCACGTTGCCGCTGAGTGTGATCTCGCCGGTCATGGCGGTCAGCGGGCGCACCGGCGTGTCGGTCAGCAGCGAGACCAGCACCGTGGCCATGGTCACGCCAGCCGAGGGGCCGTCCTTGGGAATGGCTCCGGCGGGAACGTGAATGTGCAGGTCGAGCTCCTTGGTAAAATCCTCGTCCAGGCCCAGCGAGAGCGGCGTTCGAGCGCACCCAGGTTAGCGCGGCTTTCATGGACTCCTGCATCACCTCGCCGATCTGCCCGGTCATGGCGAAGTTGCCCTTGCCCTTCATCTTGTTGGCCTCGATGAAGAGGATGTCTCCGCCGGCTGCCGTCCAGGCCAGGCCAACGGCCACGCCGGGGCGCTTGACGCGCTCGGCGACCTCGGTGTCCACGCGCACCTGGATGCCACCCAGGAACTCCTTGAGCACCTCGCGCGTCACGATCAGCTTTTCCGTCTTGCCCTCGACCACGCGCCGCGCCTGTTTGCGGCAGACGGTCCCCAGCGTCTGCTCCAGCTTGCGCACGCCGGCCTCGCGGGTGTAGTGGCGCACGATGTGGAGCACCGCATCCTCGGGAAACTCGATCTGCTCGGGAGTGATGCCGTTCTCCTTGATCTGCCGGGGAATCAGGTAGCGGAAGGCGATGTGCTTCTTCTCGTCCTCGCTGTAGCCCTGCAGGAAGATCAGCTCCATGCGGTCCAGCAGCGGCGGCGGAACCGTGTCCAGCATGTTGGCCGTGCAGATGAACAAGGTCTTTGGACAGGTCGAAGGGCACGTCGAGATAGTTGTCGCGGAAGGTATTGTTCTGCTCCGGGTCCAGCGTTTCCAGCAATGCGGAGGCCGGATCGCCGCGGAAGTCGCGGCCCAGCTTGTCGATCTCGTCCAGCATCATCACCGGGTCGTTGGTTTCGGCTCGGCGAATGCTCTGGATGATCTGGCCGGGATAGCGCGCCGATGTAGGTGCGGCGATGGCCGCGAATCTCCGCCTCGTCGTGCATGCCGCCCAGCGAAACGCGCTGGAATTTGCGGCCCAGGGCGCGGGCGATGGAGCGTCCCAGGCTGGTTTTGCCCACGCCCGGAGGCCCCACAAAGCACAGAATCGGCCCCTTCATGTCCGGCTTCAACTCCAGCACGCTGAGGTAGTCCAGAATGCGGTCCTTCACCTTTTTCAGCTCGTAGTGGTCCTCGTCCAGAATCTCCTTGGCCTTGTTGATGTCGATTTTGGAACCTGAGCTTTTGGCCCAGGGCAGCACCGCCAGCCACTCGATGTAGTTGCGGGTGAGCGAGTAGTCGGCGGCCATGGGCGACATGCGCGCCAGGCGCGTCAACTCCTTGATGGCCTCCTTTTTCACATCCTCCGGCATTCCCGCGGCTTCAATCTTCTTGCGCAAATCTTCGGTCTCGCGCTGGCCCTCGTCCTGCGTCGCCCAGTTCCTTCTGGATAGCCTTGAGCTGCTCGCGCAGGTAGTAGTCGCGCTGCGACTGCTGCACCTGGTCCTGCACCTCGGTCTGGATCTTGGTGCGCAACTGCTGCACCTCGATCTCCTTGGCCAGATGCTGGTTCAGCAGTTCCAGCCGGGTGCCGATGCCGGGCGTCTCCAGCAGTTGCTGCTTGTCGTCGGTGGTCAGGAAGGGCAGCGAGGAGGCCACAAAGTCCACCAGCCGGCTCGGCTCCTCGATGTTCGCGGCAATGGTCCGCAGCTCATCGGAGAGCGTCGGGGACTCGGCGACGATCTGCTGAAACTCTCCCGTCACGTTGCGCACCAGCGCTTCCATGCTGGCCGTAGCCTCCGGCGCCGTGTCCTCCAGTGTCTCCACCTCGGCCACCATGAACGGTTCGGTCTGCGTATAGCGCACCAGCCGCACCCGCTCCATGCCCTCGGTGAAGACAAACCGGCTCTGGTTGGGCATGCGCACAACCTTGTGCACCGTGGCCAGGGTTCCCACGGCGTGCAGGTCGGCTGGCTGGGGCGAGTCCAGCCGCGGGTCAAGCTGGGCCACCACCACGATGGCCCGTTCCTCACCCAGCGACTCGATCAACTGGATGGAGCTTTCCCGGCCCACGGTCAGAGGCAGTACGGCGTGGGGAAACAAGACCGTATCCCGGACAGGCAGAACAGGAATCCGGCGCACACTGAGGATCGCCTTTCCGGTGAGGGAGTTGGGGGAGGGCGAGTTGGAGGGGTGGTTCGGCATTGAGTGTCCTCGTATCAGCTTTTCTTCATTAGACGACGCAAACTCCAAAGGGTTTCAGAAATGATTCTACCTTCTGCCTCTACTCCTCCTCCCGCAAGCCGGGCAGACCCTCTAGGTACGGTCCTATACCGATGCAGTTCCCCTGCCGGAACGCTCGCCGCTCAGGTTATATTCCGTGAAGCTCGGGGTTTCTCAAGCCGGAGTGATCCCGGCAACTGGGACGAGCGAACGCGAAGACAAACCACCCGATACAACACTTCCGTTGCAGGCGGAATGCACTGTAACTGGAAAATGTATCGGCTACAGCAGAGGAATGTGAGCGCCGTGGAACGTGGGAAGCGTAGGATTCTTCAGGCAGTTAACACGCGGGTACTCAAAAAAATCCCACATTCTTTGCGCGGCGGCTAAAGTGGGGTGATGGCATTGTATTCTCTTGCTGAAACAGTGGCCGGGATGACTGCACAGTCGCTATTCCTCGTTAGAATAAGAAGAAGGAATAGACGCGGTTGACGTTTGATCGCTGAGACTGGATCACGGCCAGCGATTGTGCTACGGGGCGCTTTTCCCCGTGTTTTTTTGGGGAGATATGGTTTTGAAGGCAAAGCCAGCGGGGCAATGCGGCAAGCGGTCGGGGTACGGCGCATTCTCCTGGCCTGCCTTCTTGCCTTTGGGATTTCGGGCGGAATCGGCGCCTGGAGCCAGAGCCCGGTGAGCGGCGCCGGCAGTTCCGGCTGCGGAAGGCGATACGGCGGCGCAGACGCCTGTGGATTCCCTCGCCCAGTGGGAGGGCTTGCCGGTACGGCGCATCTCCTTTGCTGGCGTTTCAGCCGATCGCCTTGTCCCTCTGCCCGGCCATCTGGCCCAGGCCGAGGGAGCGCCCCTGAGCCGGGAAGAGCTGAAAAGGAGCCTGCGCCAGCTCTTTTCGACCGGCCTCTTTGAAACCATTGAGGTGGAGGGAGTTCGCGAGCAGGACGGCGTGGCCCTCATCTTTCGCGGGACGCCGCGCACCTTCATCGGTACGGTCAGCGTGGACGGCGCCAAGGGCGCCACCGTCAATACGCAACTGGAGCGCGCCAGCCAACTGGCGCCCGGCACCCGTTTTACCCCCGCCAAACTCGATCAGGCTCTGGAGCAGATGCGCCTGACGCTGGCCCAGGACGGCTTTCACGCAGCCGGTGATTACCCATGCCCTGACGGCCCACCCGGAGGAGCAACTCGTCGATATTGCTTTCCATGTGGTCAGCGGCCCGCAGGCGCGCGTGGGCACGGTGGAGGTAACCGGCGACCCGGGGATGAGCGTGAACGATTTTCGCCATCATGCGCACTCTGAAAGCCGGTTCGCGCGTGGACCGCGAAACCGGCAACCGGGCCCTGGCCGGGGTGTTGAAGGCCTACCGGGGCGAGCAGCGCCTGGAAGCTGAAATCAAGCTGGAAAGCCAGCAGTACTCCACAGAGAGCCAGAAGGTCAACTTCCGTTTTTCCGCCAACCGGGGTCCGGTCGTCAAGGTGCTGGTGGAGGGCGCCAGCGCCAGCCCGGAACTGCTTCAAAAGGTGATTCCCATCTTCGAGGAAGGCAGCGTGGACGAGGATCTGCTCAATGAGGGCAATCGCCGGCTGCGCGACTACTACCAGCGGATGGGCTACTTCGACGTGAAGGTGGAGCACGAACCGCAATCCACGACCGCCGGGCAGGTGACGATTCTCTACAAGGTGCGCCTGGGGCCGCGGCGGCGCGTGGAGCGCGTCTCGGTCGCAGGCAACCACTACTTTGACTCCGCGACGCTCAAAGAGCTGCTCAGCGTGCATGCCGCCGATTCTCTCGACCGCCACGGCGACTACAGCCAGGCGCTGGTTGCTGCCGACGTCAACACCCTTCAGACCCTCTACCAGAACAACGGCTTCTCCAAGGCCAGGATTACCCCCGAGACCAGCGCGGCAGAGACGAAAGGTCGGATAAAACCGCCCCGCTCACGGTGGTCTATCGCATCGAGGAAGGCGAACAACTGCGGGTAGGCAAGGTGCGCCTGGAAGGAAACGAGCATGCGGATGCCGCCAGGCTCGCCCTGCTGATGAATACTGTCGCCGGGCAACTGCTTTCACCGCGGAACCTGGCCGGAGACCGGGACGCGCTGTTGATCGACTATATGAGCCGGGGCTTTGACCAGGTGCGGGTGGAGGTTTCCCAGCAGGTTGAGCCCGCCGACGCAAGCAAGGTGGACGTGGTCTTCCACATCACCGAGGGGCGGCAGATTTTTGTGCGCAAGGTGCTGCTGACCGGGCTGCATTACACCCGTCCGGAGACGGTGGCCAAGGCCATCACCCTGCATCCCGGCGACCCGCTCAACGAGACGGCGCTGATGGAAACGCAGCGCAATCTCTACGACTTTGCCCTCTTCAACGAGATCGACACGGCCATCGAGAACCCCTCCGGCGGGGAGATCAATAAGACCGTGCTCCTGCAGGTGGCAGAGGCGCGGCGCTGGGCCCTGACCTATGGCTTTGGTCTCGAGGCCCAGACCGGAACGCCGCAGTACAACTGCGGCGGCATCATCGCCAGCGGCGCCAGTTGCAGCCCCAACGGCAAGACGGGCGTAAGCCCCCGTGTGCTGGCCGACATTACCCGCAACAATCTCTTCGGGCGGGAGCAATCCATCTCGCTGCGCGGCACCTACGGATTGCTGGAGCAGAAGATCAATCTGCTCTTCCAGAACCCGCACTTCGAGGGCAACCGGAACTTCGGCCTGACTCTCTCCGGCGGCTACGCCAACAGCCTGGATGTCTCCACCTACGTGGCCTCCAAGCTGGAAACCGGGGTGCGCTGGACCCAGCACTTCAATGCGCGGGGGTTTGCCTTCTCCAGGGCCAACACCTTTATCTACGAATTCAACTTCCGCCGGGTCAAGGTGGAGGCTGACAGCCTGCAGGTCGCCCCCGGCGAGATCGCGCAGTTGTCCACGGCGGTGCGCGTGGCGGGTCCGTCGCTGACCTGGATTCGCGATACCCGCGACTCGGCTCTCGATGCGCATCGCGGCACCTACACCAGCTTCCAGGAGTTTCTCTCCGGAGATGGCTTCGGCGCGCAGGCCAACTTCAACCGCCTTGACCTGTCGAATTCGAGTTACTACCGCTTCGATAAGGGCCGCATCGTTCTGGCCCGCAACACGCGCTATGGGCAGGAGCGGGCCTTCGGCAAGCTCCAGGCGGAGCTGATTCCCCTGCCCGAGCGGCTCTACGCGGGCGGGGCCACCTCGCTGCGGAGCTTCGGCCCGAACCAGGCCGGGCCGCGCGATCCGGAGACGGGCTACCCCATTGGCGGGGCGGGCGCGCTGATCAACAGCACCGAGTTGCGCCTGCCGCCGCCCACGCTGCCCTGGCTGGGCAATACGGTCAGCTTTGTGCTCTTCCACGATATGGGCAACGTCTTCACCAACGCCTCCGATGCCTGGGCGAGCGCTCTCCGGGTTCGCCAGCCGGACTCCGCGACAATTGCAAGATCCTGACCCCTCCCACCACAGCCAATCCCATCCCGGAACCAAGCGGCCCATCGACCTCGACCGGAACGCAAGGGGCGTGCAGCTTCAACTACTTCTCCCATGCGCCGGGCGTGGGTTTGCGCTACCATACGCCGGTGGGACCCATCCGGCTGGATTTCAGCTATAACCTGAATCCGCCCATCTACCCGGTGAACGTCAACTACTCGCAGTCGAACATCACCGCTAATCCGCATGTGGGCGAAGGCACGCACTTCAACTTCTTCTTCAGCCTGGGGCAGACCTTCTGATGCGCAACCGGACTCAAACTCGGCACAAGAGCAAGCTCGGACGCATCCGCGTGGCTGCGATCATGGCGTGTGTGCCTGGCCGCTGGGAGCATTTGCTGCTGCTGGCTCAGAATCCCGCTCAGGCGGCTCCGCCCGCCAACGCCGTGGTGCTCGACCGGGTGGTGGCCGTGGTCAACAACCAGGCCATCCTGGCCAGCGACGTGGACGACGAGATGCGGCTGGCGGTGCTGGACCCCGGCCGGGCAGGGCTCGGCGTTCTCACGCCACAGCGCGCCCTGGAGCAGTTGATCAGCCGCGCGCTTATCCAGCAGCAGATTCGCCAGGAGGATGCGCAGGCGGCGGAGCCTTCGCAGGCCGAGGTCGATGCCCGCCTCAGAGAGATTCGCAGGGAAGTGCCCGCCTGCGTTCACCTCAACTGCGCCTCGGAGCAGGGATGGGCGGCGTTTCTGGCCGCGCATGGGCTGACGCCGAAGCGGGTCGAGAGCTATCTCCGCTACCGGGTTCAGATTCTGCGCTTCATCGAACAGCGCTTCCGGCAGGGGATTCGCATTACCCCGGAGGAGATTGAGAGCGTACTACCGCGAAACGCTGCTGCCTCAGTATGCGCCGGGCGAGGCGGTTCCGCCGCTGGACGATGTGGCCCCGCGCATCGAGGAGATTCTGCTGGAGCGGCAGGTGAACGTGCTCTTCGACGACTGGCTCAGGAATCTGCGCAGGCAGGGCGACGTGGAGGTGCTCGACCCGTGCGCTCGAAGCTCCTGAAACTCCGGCCGGAGCAGGGAAGGGAGGCGCATGAGCGAGACCGAATCCACTCCCCCTGTCCCGGCAGAGACTCCGCAGCTCGTTGCGCCTGAGCCGGAAGAGCCGGTCGACGCGCGACGCCCGAGCCGCCTGCGCCGCTTCTTCCTGCGCCATCTTCCCTTGTCGGTGGCAGCCGCGGCGATTCTGTCTGGCGGTAACTCTGATCGGACTTTATTTTGCGGCAAGTTCAGCCGGTTTTGAGAACTTTGTCCGCCGCCGGATGGTGAACAGGCTGGAGACGGCCACCGGCGGGCGCGTCGAAATCGCCTCCTTCCACTGGCATCTGCTCAGTCTGGAGGCCGAGGCAGGCGGGTTGGTCATTCACGGCCTCGAAGCTCCCGGCGAGGCGCCCTACGCCCAGGCAGAGCGTGTGCGCGTGCGGCTGAGCGTGCTGGGTTTCTTGAGCCCGCGCATCCTGCTTGCGCGATCTGGAAATCTTCCAGCCCCGACTTGCACCTGATCGTCTACCCCGACGGCTCGACCAACCAGCCGCAGCCCCGCAAGCCCAGAAAACCGGGCGAGCCCGTGCTCGACAGATTCTTCGATCTGAAGGCCGGTCACGTCACCGTGGAGCAGGGCGATCTGGACTACGAGAACCGCGCCGCAGCCTTCGACTTCCAGGACCGGCACATTCCGCTCGACTTCGCCGCCAGCGATCTCTCCCTGCGGTTTGATCTATTTGCCAGGCGCGACCGGAAAATTGGAAAGCTACCGCATTGAAGCCGGAGTCCGCGATCTGAATCTCGCGCGCGGCGCTTCGTCCAGCCGGGCAAGCAGCAGCCGCCTCCGGTTCAGGGATACATCCAGGCCACGCTGGAGCTGACGCGCAACACCGCAACTCTGCGCTCCCTGCGCATCACCGCCAGCGGCCGCGGCGTCAAGGACCGGACCCTGGAAATTTCCGGCTCGCTGGATGACTTTGCCCATCCCCGCTGGCAGGCCAAGGCCGTGGGCGAACTGGACCTGCGCCTGGTTGATCCCATCACCGGCTATCCGTTTACGCCGGAGGGCCTTGCCCATCTGGATCTCACCGGCTCCGGCGAAGCAGGCAGCTTCCGCATCGATGGCGGCGTGCATATCGATGACGGCTCTTACATCGGGACAGGCGTCGTCGCCACCGGCTTTGGACTGGATGCGCACGTTCATGCCGACCCCGAGCAGTTGCTGATTACCTCGATCCTTGTCCGCCTGCGCCAGGGCGGCCAGATTGATGGCGACCTCTCGCTGGCTCCCTGGCTGACTCCGCCTCCGGCTCCGGCCAAGAGCAAATCCCGCGCCGTTGCCCATCCGCTCCCGTCTCGCGGACGAAATCACCATCCCGGTCAACGGCAAGGTTGCGGCCCAATTCAAAGACGTTGCCCTGGACACTATCCTGGAGATGGTCTGCGACCCGCCCTTTCAGCATCTCGGCTTCGACGCGCGCGTCAACGGCCCTGCCAACGCGCTGTGGATCAAAGGCGACAATCGCACCCTCTCCGTGGGCGCCCTGCTCAACCTCACTCCGCCGGCGCAGGCTGCACAGGGTAAAGTTCCTGCCGGCGGCCTGGTCGACGCCACCTATACCCAGCGCGACGGCGCGGTCGATCTGCGCAAGCTGGTTGTGCATCTGCCCTCCAGCCAACTGGAGGCCCACGGCCATCTGGGCGCGTACCCCATGACCAGCCCCTCGGCGCTCACGGTCGATTTCCATAGCGGCAACCTGGGCGAGTTCGACACCGTTCTGCGCGACCTGGGATTGGATCGCAACGGCAGATCCGGCACGGCCGCCCTGCCCATCGCGCTCTACGGACAAGGCGAATTTCACGGCACATGGACCGGCTCGCTGGTTGATCCCCACCTTGCCGGCTCCGCAAAGGCCACGCAACTGGGGGTCGAAATTCCTGAGCGGTTCAAGCGCCAACTCAGCCCAGAAACCAACCCAATTTATCCGGCTCGATGCGGCCGAGGCCACCGGCAGCTACTCGGCTGCCCGCATTGACATTGCCCACGCGCTGCTGCGCCACGGGAACGCCGAGATCGACCTCAGCGGCAGCCTGGCCGCCAGCCTGCCCGCAGGGAGTCCCGCACGCCACACCGCGCCCCCTCCGTCCTTCGACGCCAATTCGGTACTTGCATCTTCGCCTGCGCGCCGGCCAGGTCGGCATGGACGATCTGCGGCCGCTCGCCGGAGAGAACCTGCCCGTGACGGGCTCTCTGGATGCGCAGCTTCAAGCCGACGGACCCATCCATGCGCTGGCTGGCTCCGGATGGGTCGAGCTGGACAATGGAAGCGTCTACGGCGAACCCATGGCGCGCATCCGGGCGCAAGGCAACATCGCCAACCAGACCATCGATTTGACTTCGCTCACGGTGAGCGAGGACGCGGGAAAAATTGCGGCCACGGGCAGCTATGATCTTTCCTCCCGCCACTTCCAGTTGGATGCCAAAGGCGAGGGGATCGACGTGGCCCGCATCGAAACTCTGCGCCGTCACGGCCTGGCGATGACCGGCAAGTTGGGATTTACCGTGCAGGGCACGGGGACGCTCGACGACCCGCGCCTGGAAGCTCACGCCACCCTGGCAGGTCTGGCTCTGAGCGGAGAACCGCTGGGCAGCGTGGAGTTGACGGCGCACACCGCCAACCGCTCCGTCACTTACGACCTGACAACCCGGCTGGAGGCCGCCGAACTCACCGCGCACGGCCAGACGGCGCTCAGCGGCGACTATGCCACCCAAGCCAAACTCGATTTTTCGCGGTTCAACATCGGCGCGCTCTTCAGATTGGCTCATGTGAAAGGACTGAGCGGCGAGTCGGCGCTGGCTGGAACGGTCACCCTCGAAGGGCCTCTGGCGCGGCCCGAGCGATATGCGTGGCGAGGCCCGCCTGCAGGAACTGGCGGTCACGGTCTCCGGCGTTCACCTGAAAAGCGAGGGCGGCGTCCATCTCACCCTCGACCATGCCATCCTCCATCTCGATCCTTTGCACGTAACCGGCGAGCAGACCGATCTGCGCGCCCAGGGCAGCCTGTCGCTCAAGGACAAGCAGCGAACTGGACTTTGCCGCCAGCGGAGCGATCAATCTGAAAGTGGCCGAGACCATCGACCCCGACCTGACCGCCAGCGGCAACACCACCTTCCAGGTGGAGGCGCACGGCCCGCTGATGAATCCCAGCCTGCAAGGGCCGCATCGACTTTCAGGACGCGGCGCTCTCCCTGGAAGACCTGCCCAACGGCCTGAGCCAGTTGCACGGAACGCTGGAGTTCAACCAGAACCGGCTGGAGGTCAGATCGCTGACGGCCATGAGCGGCGGCGGCCTGCTCAGCGTGGGCGGCTATCTGGCCTACCAGCACGGCATCTATGCCGACCTGACGGCTACCGGGAATGGAAATTCGCATCCGCTATCCGCAAGGGGTCAGTTCCCTGGCCGACGCCTCGCTTCACCTGCAAGGGCCGCAGAACAACCTGCTGCTCTCCGGCGACGTGCTCATCACCCGCTTCACGGTAAGCCCCGACCTGGACATTGCGGCGCTGGCCGCGCAGGCCAACGCCGTCGAGACCATCGCGCCCCCGGACGCCCCGTCCAACCACGTCCGCCTCGACGTGCACATCACCTCATCGCCGCAGTTGAACTTCCAGAACGCCTACGCCAAGCTGGCCGGCAACGTCGATCTGCGCCTGAGCGGCACCCTGGCCTCGCCCTCGCTGCTGGGCCGCGTCTCCATCACCGAGGGCAGCGCCATCCTCGCCGGAACCCGCTACGAGTTGCAGCGCGGCGACATCTACTTCACCAACCCGGTCCGCATTCAACCCTCCATCGACCTGAACGCCACCGCCCGCGTCGAGGACTACGACATTACCCTCGGCCTGCACGGAACGCCGGAAAAAATGGCGGTCACCTACCGCTCCGATCCTCCGCTGCCGGAGGCCGACGTGGTGGCGCTGCTGGCTTTGGGCCGCACCGAGAACCAGCAGCGCCTCTACACCCAGCAGCAGGAGGCCGCCGGCGCCAACCCCACCACCGACGCCCTGCTCGGCGGCGCGCTCAACGCCACCGTCAGCTCTCGCGTGCAAAGGCTTTTCGGGGCTGGATCGGTCAAGGTGGACCCCAACTACCTCGGCGCGCTGGGCAACTCCACCTCCCGCATCATCGTCGAGGAGCAGCTGGGCTCCAACGTCACCCTCACCTACGCCACCAACGTCAACACCACCGCCCAGCAATTGATCCAGGCCGAAATCGCCATCAACCGCCACGTCTCGCTGCAGTTGGCTCGCGACGAGTCCGGCGTCTTCTCCGTGGTTCTCAAAGCCACGCGGCGTTACCGCTGAGTTACGGCGAATTCCGGCTCCAGCGCGCGCTCCGTGTCGTCCCAGCGGATGCCTCGATGCGATTGGATGCGTCTCCACGGCAGCGCGCCGGAAATTGCAAGGACGACAATGGAAGGCTCGATGGGCTGACGAAAGTCCATGAACGGATGTGATATGTAATACGCAAGCGGGAAGCTGCTGATCAGTACAAGGAGAGCAGCGCGAACCCGCGTTCGCTCTGGAAGCCAAATGCTATAGTACAATTCTCGTAATGTCGAGCCACGCGACGGAGTAAGATGTCCCCGCCGCAAACGATAGCCAGTTCCAATCAATGTATTCCGTGGCGGAGCAGATCTGCCAGCGCGCTGCGCCGGAGTTATGAGGAGTAGACTTGTGGCGAAAGATCCGGCTGAAGACCGCATGAAGCGCAACCAGCCAGGCGAGGCTGTCTCTGTAAGCGTGATTGTGCCGTGTCACAACGAGGAAGGGTGTATATCTGAGTTTCATCGCCGCATGAGCCGCGTTCTTCAAGAGACGAAATGCTCCTTCGAAATGATCTTCGTAAACGACGGCTCCACCGACCGGACGGCGGAGCAACTCATGGAGATACAAAGCCAGGACCAGAATGTTGTCATAGTCGACCTTTCCCGGAATCATGGGCATCAACTGGCCTTGTCAGCGGGTTTGGAAGTTGCCCAGGGTGACAGAGTGATGTTGATAGACGCCGATTTGCAGGATCCCCCGGAGTTGTTGCCGGAGTTGATGGCGGCGATGGATTCAGGAGCCGATGTAGCCTATGCACGGCGCATCTCGCGGGCCGGCGAAAGCTGGTTCAAGCGGACGACCGCCGGGCTCTTCTACCGGCTTCTTCGCGGGTTGTCACAGACCGATGTGCCCGTCGATACAGGCGATTTCCGCTTGATGAGCCGGCAAGTCGCCGATGTCCTGCGGCAGATGCCCGAGCCGCACCGCTTTATGAGGGGCATGGTAGCCTGGGTAGGCTTTCGTCAGGTCGCGGTGAATTATCATCGCGAATCCAGATTTGCCGGGAAAACGAAATATGGAATCAGAAGCATGGTGGGCCTGGCCATAGACGGAGTCACCGGATTCGCCTCGGCGCCTCTCAGGTTCATGTTCTATTTGAGCGCCGCGGCGAGTGTTGCCGCGATATGCTTTATTGCCTGGACTATTTATGCCTATCTGTTTCTCCAAGTCGTTCCCGGATGGGCGAGCATCATGTGCGTCCAACTTATGTTTTCGGCCATCAATCTGTTTGCCCTGGGGCTGATTGGGGAATATGTAGGCCGCTCCTTCATCCAGGGAAAAGGCAGGCCGCTGTTTATTATTCGCTCTGTGTCTAGGGGGACTCGCAATGTGGAAGCCGGGCCGGATGGTTTGTCTGGTAACGTAAGAAAGGCCAGGGGGAATCTATCCCATGGCTAAGGTGGAATTCGATGGTTATGCCGATACTTACTATGAAGAACATAAGAATAACGTGGAGATAACCGGAGAGATTCCCGAGTATTTCGCCGAATATAAAATTGCCGACTTGTCCCATCATCTCTCTGAAACACGCGCTACCTTCAGCCGGATTACGGATTTCGGAAGTGGCATCGGTTATTCAATACCCTACTTCCGGAAGTACTTTCCCGGCGTAAATCTAAGTTGCGTCGATGTATCCGCTCAAAGCCAGAAACTGGCTCAAGATAGATTTCCGGGAAATGAAACATACTTGTTGATTGAAGAGGAGATTATTCCCATCGAGGATGCCAGTCAGGATGTAGTATTTTCCGCTTGCGTGTTTCATCATATTCCCCACGAAGATCACCAGCAGTGGTTAAAGGAGTTGCTGCGCATTACCAGGCCCGGAGGAATTCTGGCGATCTACGAACATAATCCCTTGAACCCGTTGACTGCCCGAGCCATCAATACCTGTTCCCTGGACAGGAATGCCCGCCTTATCAAGGCTGGGAATATGCGTCGAGCCTGTTTAGCGGCAGGCTGGTCAAGCGCGAGAATTGCCTATCGGTTGTTTTTCCCGCGGCCACTGGCGTTCTTGCGTCCCCTGGAACCGAGATTGGGATGGTTTTGCATGGGAGCCCAATACCGTATTTTGGCCATGCGCTGAAGGACGGAAATCGCCTTCTCCTCCCATGCCCGCAACCTTTCCGGGAAATTTGTGTCAATATCAATGGATCGGCATCCCTGCCGCGACGTTTATAGTGCACGAATGAGGAGGAGTGTGAAAATGACAAGGACGATGCGTATCAACCCGGACCGCGCTTGTTACGGCCACACTCGCAGGAATTCTTTGGGGCCTTTCTCAAGGATTTACGGCTGTGGCTCAGACCCCGGATCAACCTGCGGCTCAGACCACGGCCCCCGCTGCTACTGCGCAGGCAGCCAGCCCGGCGGACAGCGATATCGCAGGCCCGGCTGGACAAGAAGCAATTTCACAATGTGAAGGTGAGCGTGGACCAGGGCATCGCCACATTGACCGGAACTGTGGACCTCTACGCATACAAGGCCGACGCCGACAAGCGCGTGCGTAAAGCCAACGGCGTCACCGCGGTGCGCAACCTGATTGAGGTTGGTGGTCCCACCATTCCCGACGAGGTGCTGCGGGACAAACTCGGGGAGAAGCTGGAATATGATCGAGTTTTCTACGGCAACGCCTTTAACGCCATCAGCATCGGCGTCCACAACGGCGTTGTCACCCTGGGCGGACATGCTCTTTCCTATAATTCCAGGAACTCCGCTTTGGATTTGGTCAACTACTATCCCGGCGTTAAGGGCGTGGAAGACGAGATTCAGGTTGATCCTGTCTCCATCTTCGACAACCGGATTCGGATGCAGGTCTACCGCGCTGTCTACGGCTACCCGACTCTGAGGAAGTACGCCATTGATCCCGGCAAGCCCATCCGCATCTCGGTGCAGAACGGCCATGTGGGGCTGTATGGAATGGTGGACTCGAAGGCCGACAAGTGACATAGCGTTTATCCGCGCCAACGGCGTTCCCGGCGTCTTCAAGGTGAAGAACTTCCTGCAGATTGCCCCCCCGCCAGCCCCCGAAGAAGAAGTAATCAACAGAAGAATGATTGCCTGGAATCGCAGACAAGGCCGGCCGGGGAGAATCCTACGATTCTCTCCAGCCGGCCTTGTAGTTTGTGGGGTTTTCTGCCCGGTTCCCTAGAACTTGACCGCCGGGGCTGTCTTTGCACTTTCCGGGGCCGCGAAGTAGGCGGTGTTCTCGTGGAACCCGGCCATGCCCGCCCAGATGTTGTTGGGGAATTGAAGAACAAATGTGTTGTACTCCTGGATCGCGTCGTTATAACGCTTGCGCGCCACGCTGATGCGATTCTCGGTCCCCGACAGCTCATCCTGCAGGCGCATGAACTGGTCGCTGGAGCGCAGTTGCGGGTAGTTTTCCGTGAGCAGCAGCAGGCGGCCCAGGGCCGAATCCAGCTGGCCGTTCGCGGCAATTTTGGCCTGCGGTCCATGCGCATTCAACATGCCGGCGCGGGCGTTGGCAATGTCGCCAAAGACCGTGCTCTCCTCCTTGGTAAAGCCCTTCACGGTCTCCACCAGGTTGGGAATCAGGTCGGCGCGCCGCTCCAGTTGCACGTCCACCTCCGACCACTTGCTCTTCACCGCCTGATCCTTCGCCACCATCTGGTTTCTGGCGCCGATATAGCTGCCAAAGACCATCAGCACGCCCAAAACCAGAACGCCGACCACTCCCAGTGCAATCCAAAGTCCCTTGCTCATACTGTTCTTTTCTCCTCCGGCTTCCAATGAGGAAGCCCGTTCATCAAATTTGAAAACCTACCAGCTTCCGCCGGCGCCGCCGCCGCCAAAGCCGCCGCCACCACCGCCGAATCCGCCGAATCCGCCTCCGCCGCCACCACCGCCGAATCCGCCTCCACCACCAAAACCGCCGCCGCCTAGCCACACTCCTCTGTGACTCCATCTGCGCGGCAGAATCCCAATGTGAGATAAAAGGCGAACAAAGCTGAATACGCCGAAAAAGAGAAGATAGAAGATCAATTTAACAAGGCCCGAAGAGACGTGTGTCGAACTCCGGCGGTGAACAGGAACAGGCTCCTCGCTCTCCGAGAGCGTGACATTGGCGTCGGCAGCGATCACCTGCGCCATTTCGCTCACGGCCAGAATCACGGCGCCGTCATAGTCGTTGGCGCGCAGATTGGGAACCATCTCCCGGCCGATGTCGCCAACTTTGCCGTCAGGTAGAATGCCTTCCAGATCGTAGCCGACATCGATCCGTCTCTTATGGTCGTCCACGGCCAAAAAGACCATAATGTCTCGGCTCGAGCCCTTCTTGCCCATCTTCCACTTTTCTTCCAGCGCGTTGGTAAATTCGGCTGCATCCATGCCATCCAGAGTGTGGATGGTGACCACTGCGATCTGCGCATTGGCCTGCGAGTGGTCGAGTTGGGCGCAGAGCGAATCCAGCCGCGCAATCGCCCCCGGCGAGAGCACATGGGCAAAATCGCTCACATAATCAGTGGGTTGGGGCAGATCCTCCACCCGCTCGGCTTGTGCAGCCTGTCCGGCGACGGCAAAGACGGCAACGCAAGCTGCCACCAGCAACGGCAAGACGGGGGAATGTGCGCGGCGAAAGCCTGTCATCACTCCCTATTCTACGCGGCCGGTAGACATTCGGTTCAAAGGGCAAGACCACTTCGGCGATGCTGCGAATCCAGGGACCGCATGATTCTCTGTTGATGCTATGGTAACCCCCACCCCCACCCCTATTTTGGACGCAAATTCCTTATTTTCTTGAGGTTACAGGAGGGGTTGCGCTGTAAAATCCTCAAAACAAAGGAGTTCCCTGCAAAATCGTCCTGGATAAGGAGTTATGCGCCGTATTCGGCTACTGGCAACTGCTTTGTGCCGGAGAGATTGCTTCTGAGGATGATTGTGCACCTAAAGGGGGAAATTATACGCAAAGAAAGTTGACCATTACGGCGCGTGGGCCGAGCGGCAGTAAAACTTCGATATTCGGTACACTAATAGGAAGTGAACGAAAATCCACAGCCCCCCATTGCCCGCAAAGACCCCAAAGAGACCGCGCTGCACGGCGCCGTCTTGACGGATGACTACGCCTGGATGCGCGATAAGGAAAACCCCGAAGTGACCGCCTACCTGGAGGCCGAAAACGCTTACGCCGAGGCGGTGATGGCTCCGCTAAGCGGCCTGCGCGACAGCCTCTACCAGGAGATGCTCTCGCACGTGAAGCAAACCGACGTCTCGGTCCCCTTCCGCGATGGCGACTGGTGGTATCTGACGCGCACCGAAGAGGGCCTGCAATACGCCATCCACAGCCGCCAGCGGGGAACGGCTTCCGGGCCGGATAAAGACGCGCCGGAGCAAGTCATTCTCGACGGCAACCAACTGGCCGAGGGACATGCATTCTTCGACATTGGCGCCACTGACATCTCCCGCGACGGCCGCTGGCTGGCCTACACCACCGACACGACGGGCTTCCGCCAGTACACGCTGCACATCAAAGATTTGGCCACCGGCGAGACGCTCCCCGGTGAGGTCGAGCGCGTCGGCTCCGTCGTTTGGGCCGCCGATAATCGGACGCTCTTTTACACCGTCGAGGACGAGGAGCAGAAGCGCCAGTATCAGCTCTGGCGGCACACTCTGGGTATGCCGCACGCGGCCGACGTGCTGGTCTACCAGGACGATGACGAGCGCTTCAACCTGGGCGTGGGACGCACGCGCGACGGCAAATTCATTGTGCTGGAATCGGCCAGCCACATCACCACCGAATCGTGGGTGCTCGCCGGCCAGCGAGCCTGAGGGCCAATTCACGCTCATCACTCCGCGCGACGGCGAGCACGAGTACTCCATCGACCATCGCAATGGCCTGTGGTTCATCCGCACCAACGATCGCGGGCGCAACTTCCGCCTGGTCACCGCGCCGGTGGCCACGCCGGGCCGCGAACACTGGACCGAGCTGATTCCGCACCGCGACGGCGTGATGATCGAGGAGATCGATCTCTTTGCCGATTTCTTCATCGCCTGCGAGCGCGAAGACGGCCTGCCGCGCCTGCGCGTGGGCCGCTTCCGGGGCGACGGTCCCGAATTCACGCCGGCCGGAGAGATCAGCTTCCCCGAGCCGGCCTACAGCGCGCAGCCCCACGTCAATCGGATTTTTGACACGCCCACCTTCCGCTACGCCTACCAGTCGCTGGTGACGCCGGCTTCGGTCTACGAGTACGACGTGGCCACCGGCGCTTCGACCCTGCTCAAGCAGCTTGAGATTCCCGGCGGCTTCGACCGGACGCTCTATGCCAGCGAGCGCATCCATGCCACCGCGCCCGATGGGGTCAAGGTGCCGGTGTCGCTGGTCTATCGAAAAGACAAACGCGAGCCGGGGCGCAATCCGCTCTACGTTTACGGCTACGGGTCTTATGGATACTCTTTGCCGCTCAGCTTCAGCTCCAACCGGCTGAGCCTGCTGGATCGCGGCGTGGTGATGGCCTATGCGCACATTCGCGGCGGCGGCGACCTGGGCAAGCCCTGGCACGACGCCGGCAAGATGCTCGTCAAGCGCAACACCTTCACGGACTTCATCGCCGCCGTCGAGCATCTGACCGCGGCCCGCTACGGCGACCCCGCGCGCGTGGCCATCGAGGGCGGGTCGGCTGGCGGATTGTTGATGGGCGCGGTGGTGAACCTCAAGCCGCGAGCTCTTTCGCGCCGTCCTCTCTCACGTGCCCTTTGTGGACGTGATGAACACCATGCTCGACGCCACGCTGCCGCTCACCGTTCCGGAGTACGAGGAGTGGGGAAACCCCAACGAATCTGCTTATTTTCTCTTATATGCTGAGTTACTCGCCCTATGACAATCTCCAGGCGGCGAGTTATCCGGCGATGCTGGTGAAGACCTCGCTCCACGACAGCCAGGTCATGTTCTGGGAGCCGGCCAAGTATGTGGCCAAACTGCGCACGCTCAAGACGGACAGCAATCCGCTGCTGCTGGTCACGAATATGCAGGCCGGTCACGGCGGCGCCAGCGGGCGCTACGATTACCTGAAGGAGATCGCCCTCGACTACGCCTTTCTGCTGCGCGAGTTGGCGCTGGTTTGATCGGCTCGGTGAGCGAAGTGGCCGGATATGTTCTTTGTGGCGGAAATTCGTCCGTCCCGGCCTTGCCGATGACGCCTCTGGTGGCCCATCACCGGTAAATGCCTGATTTTCCACCGCTCCGTGTGAAATCTTCATGGAATCCTTATGCAGCAGACTCTATAATTCAATCGAAAGCCATATACCTTCATCGTTCCGCGCATAAAGGAGAACCATGTCCACTGACTACCGCAATTTTCTCGCTCTCTCCTATGAGGAGCTGGAAGCGAAAAACCTGGAAGCCAAAGCCGACCGCGCCAATCGCGTTGCAGCCGGCGAGATTCGCGAGAAGCGGTTGAAGTACCTGACCGACGAGAAGCGGATCAAGGCTGTAACCGTGCTGTTCACCGATCTTGAAGGCCGCCTGCACCTGCTCGACTACGACAAGAAGTTTATTCTCGGCGCCCACGAGAACCTCACCTTCGACGGCTCCTCGATCCGCGGCTTCACGGCGCAGAAAGAGAGCGATCTGCGGCTGGGCATTGACTGGAGCGCCTTCTACTGGGTGCCCGCCGACGTCTTCGGCAACGGCAAGGTGCTGGTCTTCGGCAACGTCATCGACAAGGACGGAACGCCCTACTCGGGCGATCTGCGCGGCGTTCTCAAGCACTATGCCGAAGAGCAGTACAAGAAGAACGGCTACACCCTGAACGCGGCCAGCGAGATCGAGGGCTTCGTTTTTGCCGGCAAGGACGCCGAGCGCACCTACCATCAGACCGGCAAGTTCGAGTTCATCTCCACCGGCGGCTACTACCACTCGCTGCCGCTCGATCCGCTGCGCCAGTTCATCGACACCTCGGCCGAGGTGCAGCGCGCCATGGGCTTCCAGAACGAGAAGGATCATCCGGAAGTCGCGCCCAGCCAGTACGAGATCAACTACAGCTACGCCGAAGCGGTGGCCGCGGCCGACCAGATTCAGCTCTACAAGCTGCTCACCCGCCAGATCGCCAACAACATGGGCTTCACGGCCTGCTACCTGCCCAAGCCGGTTGTCGGCATCAACGGCAGCGGCATGCACACCAACGTCTCGGTCTCCAAGGGCAAGACCAACCTCTTCTGGAACGAGAAGGGCGAAGAGCAGCTCGACGCCTTCGGCTGGAACTTCCTGGACCGCATTCTGACCAGCGCGCTGGACCTGTGCCTGATCTTCAACTCCAGCGTGAACGCCTACCGGCGGCTGGACCCGCACTTCGAGGCTCCCAACCAGATTCGCGCCTCGGCCGTTGACCGCGGCGCCATGATTCGCGTGCCCATCGGCAACCACCGCTCGATGAGGACCGAGGTGCGCGCCGTGGCTCCTGACGCCAATCCCTACCTCTCGCTCTACGGCATCTTCAAGACCGGCCTTGACGGCGAGATCTCCAAGGATAAGAATCTGCGCGCCGGCGGCCGCTACCTGCCGGACAACATCCAGAAGGCGATTGCGGATTTCGAAGTCCTCGGAGTGGATCAAGAAGATTCTGGGCGGAGACGTGCAGGGGCCGCTATGCCGAGCTGAAACAGGCCGCGGCCAACCGCTGCCCGCGCGAGCTGGGCACCATCGTCAAGGGCTGCGAGGTGCAATTCCACCACGAAGTCTACAACCAGTCGCTGTGGAACTTGTTCTAGAGCGACGTTGCGGATTTCACTATGAATCCCCAGAAAACAACAAGGGCGAAGCCGCAATGGCTTCGCCTTTGTTGCGTTTGGGTTGTCTGCGGAGTTACTTCGCCAGCGGCACGCGCAGATCTCCGCCGGTCATCTCCTTGGGCAGGCCCAGTCGAGAATGTTCAGCAGCGTGGGCGAGATGTCGCGCAGCGAGCCGTCCGGGCGCAGGCGGAAATGCTTCGCTTCCTCGGCCACATAGATCAGCGGCACGGGATTGGTGGTGTGCGCGGTGTGCGGGTTGCCGGTCACCAGGTCCACCATCTGCTCGGCGTTGCCGTGGTCGGCGGTAATCAGCCAACTGCCGTTCTTCTCCCGGATGGCCTTGTAGATGCGGCCCAGTTGCGCGTCGATGGCCTCGATGGCGCGGATGGTCGGCTCCAGCTTGCCGGAGTGGCCCACCATGTCGGCGTTGGCGAAGTTGGCGACAATTAAATCAAATGTGCCGTCGTTGATCGCCTTCACGATGGCGTCGCCGATGGCCTCGGCCTTCATCTCCGGCGCCAGATCATAGGTGGCCACCTTCAGCGAGGGAATCAGAACGCGATCCTCGCCGGGGAAGGGCGTCTCCACGCCGCCGTTGAAGAAGTACGTCACGTGGGCAAACTTCTCCGTCTCGGCCACTCTCAAGTTGCGCAGGTGATGCTGCGCCAGCACGTTGGCCAGAATGTTATCCAGCGACTCCGGCGGGATGATGACCGGCAAATCGTAGAGCTTGTCGTACTGCGTCATGCATAGGTAGTAGAGGTTCTTGGGGATTTCGGAGCGGGGAATCGTCGCGTCGAGCGCCTCCCAGCCGTCCAGGTCGCGTCCACCCTGCTTGTTCAAGCCGCTCTCGCGCGTCAGCACGCGGGTAATCTCGCGGGCGCGGTCGGCGCGGAAGTTGAAGTTGATGCACACATCCTCGTCGCGAATCTGTGTCAGCGGACGGCCCGCGCCATCCACCACCACAAAAGGAATCAAGAACTCATCGGTGATGCCGTTGTTGTAATTCTCCTTGATGCGCGCCACGGCATCGGGATACGCGCCGCCCTCGGCCTTGCCCGTGACCATGGCGTCGAAGGCCTTGCGCTCGCGCTCCCAGCGCTTGTCGCGGTCCATGGCGTAGTAGCGCCCGTTGATGGTGGCCACCTGGCCTACGCCGTACTCGCGCATTTTTTGTTCTAACTGCGCGATGTAGCCCGCGCCGGAGTCGGGCGGCGTGTCGCGGCCGTCCATGAAGGCGTGGACGAAGACCCGGGTCAGGCCGTACTCGCGCGCCGCGCGCAGCAGGGCGTAGAGGTGCTCCTGGTGAGAGTGAACGCCGCCGTCGGAGACCAGGCCGAAGAGATGCAGTTGCCGCCCGCCCACTTGCGCCTGTTTCATGGCCCGCGCAATGGCCGGGTCCTTTTGAAATGAGCCCGCCGCGATCTGCGCGTCGATGCGCGTAATGTCCATCTGCACAATGCGCCCTGCGCCGATGTTCAGGTGGCCGACCTCGCTGTTGCCCATCTGCCCGTCGGGCAGCCCCACAAAGTGGTCCGAGGCCTGGATCAGCGTGTTGGGATACTCGGCGAGCAGCTTGTCGTAGGTGGGCTTTTTGGCCAGCGCAATGGCGTTGTTGGCGGTTTCGGCGCGATAACCCCATCCGTCGAGGATGGTCAGTACGAGGGGACGCTTGAAGGGCATACGGAAAAACACCTCTAAATCGATTGATAATCTCTTCTTTAGAATAACCTGCGACCTGCCCGTGGAACGTGGTATGCATCACATTCAGGCCAAATGATCCTCCTGTGCCGGTATTCGCGCAGAAATGGGAAAATGCCAATCCTGACCCAAAGGTCGAATCATCGTGGGCTTTAACAGATTGCATCCCCACAAATCTGTCATCCTGAGCGGAGTTTGGCGCGTTCTTTGCGCCAAACGGAGTCGAAGGACCTGCGGTCGCTCTTGCTTTTGCTCTTCTCAAGCCAAGCTTGCCTGGCCCGGATAAACCGAGACTCAGCGTCTCACCCTTCTTCATCCAAGCTGAACGGGACAAATACCCTTTTCAATGGAAGCAGGGCCTTATCCTCATCTTGGAGCTTCTCGTAATTTTCTTGAAGCATTTGGATCAGGTCTGTTGCATCCATTGGACGGAGCAACCGATCACGATTATCACGCCAGTATCTTTGACCATTTGACTTGACGCCGTTCAGCCCTACCATCAAACCAAATTCGTTCGGTTTTAGAGCGCCAGCTAGTAGCCGAAGTTCAGGTTCGCCTACTGGTTCGCCCGTGTGTTTGACTTGAACAATAATTCTCTCTCCAGCACCGAGAGGATTCTTCGAAAGTATGATGTCGATTCCGCCGTCAGCACCCTTCCCCGCGCTGTTATATAGTTCGGTGAAACCGGCCGACCTAAAAACGGCACCGACGATTCGCTGGAAGTCCACGTCACCCATATTCTTTAATATTTCGCGGACGGCCTCTTCTGCACGTTCTGCAAGATTCTCTGTTTCTGACGTTGCAATTGGCTCATTAGCTGATTCTTCAACTGTTCTTAGGATCTCCGGCGCGTGTTTTGGAGACTGAGCAGCTTCGATTATTGGCGCAAAGTCGCCACTTGGTCTAGCGATTGTCAGCCAGTTTGTAAATGAATTACGGAGATTAGCTGGGATGCTGTCCCACAGAACTGGAGAAAACCACGCAACTGACCGTGTTCGAGGGTAGCCAGTATCAAAGTTTGGGTCGAATTTGTAATCCCCTGTAACCTTTCCAACCAACACTTCACGTGTACTCTTAATGGGCGTAATGACAAAGTCCCCTTGATTCATTGTTCGCACAAAACTCCATAGTTGTCCGGCAGCAGCACCGACCCTCCGTTCGGAGTAGTCGTCCGGGAGTCGCTTCTTGACCTCTGCACGAAACGTGTACCAATCTCCACTGATGGGGAAATCGCCAAGAGAATTCCAACCAACGGCAATTTTCTTTTGGTCCCGAAACTTATCCGCAATCATGCCCTGATAGCCGGCCTTGACGAGCCAAGTTGCCATTGTCCCTCCTCAGATATTGTGCTGTTGTTAATTAAACCCACAAAGAAAAAACAAACAAGAGCAACCGCAGGTCCTTCAATTGCGTTTGTCGCAAAGAACGCGCCAAACTCCGCTCAGGATGACAGTGCTATTTGCTGCGCGGAATTAACGATGAGAACCAGCGTAATGCAAACTGCTTGCCATCGTCAACAATTTGCGCTACATTCTCGCCATGGAAGAGCGCATTTATTTCACGTACATCGTGGCCAGCAGAAGCCACACGCTCTACATCGGCATGACCGGCGATCTGCTGAAACGAGTCTTCGAGCACAAACAAAGAACCCACGAAGGATTTTCTACTACATACAACTGCAACCGGCTTGTCTGGTTTGAGCGATTTCTCTCCCCGGAAAGCGCGATTGCGCGGGAAAAGCAGTTGAAGGGCTGGATTCGCGCGAAGAAGATTGCGCTGATTGAAAAGAGCAATCCCACCTGGAACGATTTGAGTGAAGGGTGGTATGGTGTCGATCCGACGGTGGACAAGCAAGGTGAACCGCTGCGCTCAAGTTGAAAAGTGCCAGAGCAAAAGCAAGAACAAAAGCAAAAGCAAAAGCAAGTACAAAAACAACCGCAGGTCCTTCGACTGCGCAGGTCGCAAAAAGCGCGACCTGCTCCGCTCAGGATGACAGATTTTAGGGATAAGAGCAATTTGGTACAACAAAAGCAAAAGGAGGAGACCAAAGCCCCCTCCCTTCACGTCAATCAAACGCTAGATTGCGAGTGATCAGTCGTTGTAGTTCAGCCCTTCCAGCCCAAGAAAGACCGCGCCGCCGCCCAGTTCTTCTTCGATGCGCAGCAACTGGTTGTACTTGCAGATGCGGTCGGTGCGGCTCACCGAGCCGGTCTTGATCTGGCCCACGCCGGTGGCCACGGCGAGATCGGCGATGAAGGTGTCCTCGGTTTCGCCCGAACGGTGGCGAGATCACCGAGGTGTAGCCGTAGCGGCGGCCCAGGTCGATGGCCTCCAGCGTCTCGGTAATCGTGCCGATCTGGTTGAGCTTGATGAGGATGGAGTTGGCCACGCCCTCTTCAATGCCGCGCTGCAAGCGCTTGATGTTGGTGACGAAGATGTCGTCGCCGACGATCTGAATGCGGCCGCCCAGCTTGTCGGTGAGGATCCTCCAGCCCGCCCAGTCGTCCTCGGCCAGCCCGTCCTCCAATCGAGACGATGGGATACTGGCGCATCCAATTGTCGTAGAAGGCCACCATCTCCTCGCTGGTCAGCTCGCGCTTGTCGCTCTTCTTGAAGACGTACTTGTTCTTTTCCTTGTCATAAAACTCGCTCGACGCCGGATCGAGCGCGATGGCGATCTGCTCGCCCGGCTTGTAGCCGGCCTGCCTCGATGGCTTCGAGAATCAATTCGATGGCCTCGCTGTTGGACTTGAGCGAGGGAGCAAAGCCGCCCTCGTCGCCGACGGCGGTGTTGTAGCCCTTCTTCTTGAGCACGCCTCGGAGGGTGTGGAAGGTCTCGGCGGCCCAGCGCAGCGCCTCGGTGAAGCTCTCGGCGCCCACCGGCATGATCATGAACTCCTGGAAGTCCACGTTGCTGTCGGCGTGCGCTCCGCCGTTGAGCACGTTGAGCATGGGCGTGGGCAGCACCGAGGCGTTCACGCCGCCCAGGTAGCGGTAGAGCGGAACCTCCAGCGTCTGGGCCACGGCGCGCGCGGCGGCCATGGAGACGGCCAGAATGGCGTTGGCGCCCAGCTTGGCCTTGTTGGGCGTGCCGTCCAGCGCGATCATGGTCTGGTCGATGCAGCCGCTGGTTGGAGGCGTCCATGCCCTCCAGCTCGGGCGCAATCACGGTTTCCACGTTGGCCACGGCCTGCAGCACGCCCTTGCCCAGATAGTGGCTCTTGTCGCCGTCGCGCAACTCCACGGCCTCATGCTCGCCGGTGGAAGCGCCCGAGGGCACGATGGCGCGGCCCAATGCGCCGCTTTCCAGGATTACGTCCGCTTCCACGGTCGGATTGCCGCGCGAGTCCAGTACCTCGCGGGCGCGGATGGCAACAATCTCAGTCATATCGGTCCTCATGATGCGGTGCTGTAGCCGGTCGTTCAGTTGGGGACGGCGATCCACGGCAAGAGCTTCTCCGGCGGCGCTTTGAATGGTGTTCAGAAGCTCCTGCGCGCTCACAATTTCCTCTCCGTCCAAGGCGAAAAAGGCTGATGTCTCGCAAGAATTCTAGCAAACCGGCCCCACGCGGACGATGTAATCGCGGTCACAGGAATCCTGCCGTTACCAGCATGGGAAGTGTGCCGGAGTGGGTTGCCTAGGTTGATTCGTGCCGCCCAAGGCACTTGCCCGGCTGCTCGCAGCTCCAGCAGCTGCCGCCCTGCGTTAGCCTTACCTTGGGTGAGCTGGCGCATCAACCCGGCAGGGAATTGGTTGCAGCGCGCAACTCTTCCCCTCCGGCGGGGTTTGAAATCATTAGATGATTTCTGCCCGCGTTTGGGAAAAGGAGACTTGGATGAACCGGCCGATTCTTGTGTGCGCCTTGTTGTTGATGGCTTCTGCCGCTTTGGGAGCGCAGGAGGCAAACGAGTCGAGCCCCTACCAGGGCACCTCGACACCCCCCCCGGACGACACCATCGTGACCACCAGCACGCCCCAGGCCAAGCCCCCTGCCGGGCGGCAGAGCCGCGCCTGGCCAAAATCAAGCGCGGATTCAGGCTCAAAATCAGCCGCCCGACCAGGCCCAGACCGCTTACGCCGATCCTGCCGTGAATGATCCTGACCCGGACAGTGAAATCGTTGGCGTTCAGCACAGCGCAACCTCGCAGCGCCGCAGCCGGTCTTGACCCAGCGCTCCTATGCCGACGATCCGGACGGCGACATCGTGCATCCGCGTCCGCCGCGCCCCGGCGAACTTCCGGAAGGGACTACCATCCGCGTCCGCCTGCTGGATCGGCTTTCCTCCGCGAGCAGCGAGAGGGGCGAGAGCCTTTCGCAGTCGCGTGGCCTCCGATGTGATGCAGGGCGAACAAGTGCTGATTCCCGCCGGAGCGGAGATTGACGGCCGGGTGGTTGAGGTTTCCACTGGGCCATACCGGCGGTCACGGCTCCATGCACCTGATGCCGGAGACGGTGATTCTGGCCGACGGCAAGCGCTACCAACTGCACGCCGAGATCACCGGAACCCCCGGCGCCAAGTCCAAAGTCGGCTCAGAAGGCACTATCCTGCCGGCCTCGCGCCTGAAGCGCGACGGCATTGAATACGGCGGGGCCGTGGGAGCCGGCGCAACCACCGGAGCCATCCTGGGCGGCCCGGTTGGCGCCGTGGCCGGCAGCATGGTCGGGGCAGGCGTCGTTACGACTCACCTGCTGGTCAGCCATCCCCAGGCCACGCTGGAGCCGGGCACCGCCATGATCTTCACCCTGACGGAACCGCTGCAGTTGGCCCCGGCTCGCTCAACCGGCGTCAGCGAAAACTGATTGCTTCTGCGCGCAATTCCCCCGCCCTGCTACACTCCCTGTGTAGTTCAGGGAGGGCTTTTCCATGGCTGAGATTAAGACGGTTGGGGTAGTAGGCGCCGGGACCATGGGCTCCGGCATCGCTCATGTCTTTGCCCGCGCGGGCTTTCGCGTGCTGCTGTGCGATGTGGAGCAGCGCTTTCTGGACCGGGCGCTTCAGCAGATTCGCGCCAACCTGGGCCGCGAAGCCGTCAAAGGCAAGCTGGCCGAGGCGGAGATTGCGCCGGCTCTGGCCCGCATCCAGCCCACCCTGGACCGCGAGGCGTTCAGTCGCGCGGAGCTGGCCGTTGAAGCCGCCTCGGAACGCTTCGAGCTGAAGGCCGAACTCTTTGCCTCGCTCGACCGCATCCTGCCAGAAGGCGCCATTCTGGCCACCAACACCTCCTCCATCTCCATCACCAAACTAGCCGCCCAAACCCGCCGCCCGCAGCAGGTCATCGGCATGCACTTCTTCAACCCCGTGCCGGTGATGGCGCTGGTGGAGATTGTCCGCGGCATGGCCACCAGCGATGAGACCTTCGCCGCCGTCCATGCGCTGGCCCTCCGGCTGGGCAAATCGCCGGTCGAGGTCAATGACGCGCCCGGCTTCGTCTCCAACCGGGTGCTGATGCCGCTCATCAACGAGGCGGCCTTTGCCGTCATGGAGGGCGTGGCCACGCCGGAGGCCGTCGATCAGGTCTTCAAACTGGGCATGAACCACCCCATGGGTCCGCTCACCCTGGCCGACTTCATTGGCCTTGATGTCTGCGTGGACATTCTGCGCGTGCTCCAGGAGGGCTTCGGCGACCCCAAGTACCGCCCCTGCCCGCTGCTGGTGCGCATGGTGGACGCCGGCTGGCTGGGCCGCAAATCCGGACGCGGCTTCTACACCTACGAAACCTAAACCGGCGGCAGCGCGTCCACCACCGGCACGCCTTTGGGCGGCGTAAAGCGGAAGGTCCCGGCGGGAATCGGCACATTGGTCTGCTCGCCGGTGAAGGTGAAGCGGGTCAGCGCGCCGTCGGCCTCTTCCATCTCGATTCCGGTAATGGTTCCATCCGCGGTCACGGTCAGCGCGAGCCGCGCCACGCGTTTTTCCTGGTCCCTGGGCTGGCCGGTCAGCGTGAACTGGCCGTTCGGGGCGGGCCGCAGGGTCAGGTTGCTCAATTCCTTCTCCAGCTTCGTGCGGCCCAGCAGAAAACGCAGCGGCGAGCGCAGATCGTTCAGTTGCTTTTCGAGGATGCGCTGCACCTGAGAGTCGCCTGGGGAGTAGAACCAGGCAAAGGTGCCGTCGAGCAGGAAGATCTTGCCGGCCGGCTCGCTGTACTCCCACTTCATGCGGCCGGGCTTCAGCAGCAGCAGCGTTCCGCTCTCCGTGCGCCGCATCCCCAGTCCCTCATAGCTCTCGCTGAAGCCGGCCTTGAGCGAGCGCAACTGGTTGTAGTGCAGATCGACCTTCTGCGCCAGCTGGTGCGCGTCATCCTGCACTGAGCCCTGCGCGGCCGTCCTTCCGGGTCCTGCGCGGACGGCGAATGTTGTTGTGCGCTGAGGCAAGCAGACAACAGCACAACAACCACCATCCAGCCGCCGCGCCTGAAGAGCATGCTCATCGCATCTCCAACGGTTGTGTGCAGTTGGTTCCACCCGTGGGGTCGTACTTGATGACGCCGGACTCGTCGCTGCAGAAGCCGCGGCTGCCTGTCTTGCCCACGGTCTGAGGTACGGCGGTGACCGTGTAGCCGGTGACGCGCTCCGTGCCGCTCAGGCTCACCCTGGTGCAGTTGCTGATGGTGAAGATGTATCCAGATCTTGATGCCCGATGCCAGATCGTTCGGCAAAAGCTGCGCCGCCTCCGCCGAGGGCAGTCCAGCATTCGGATCGCCTCCCAAAGCCCGCAGCGAGCAGGCGTAGCCGTGGGAGGGGTAAGTTTCCGAGTACATCAACTCCGCCTGCTGGATGGTTCGGATGGACTTGCATTGCCGCGGCCTCATCTGGCCTGTTTCTTCATGTGGCCGAGGGTGGGAATCGCAAGGAGTACGAAGCAGGGGGATGATGCAAAGGAAAAAGAAAGCGGCCACCCCCACAAGAACCCAGACGAAGACAGGAACTCGCCGGGCCGCCGGAAGGGGGCGGGGGTGTCGTGCCTTCAAGGCTGGAACCCGGATTACCCGCGCCAGATGAGTCTGTCCCGTTCATTGGACCAGTTGGGCGCAGTTGGCTCCGCCTGCCGGATCCGGCTTGAGCTGGCCGCCATCGTCGGAGCAGAAGCCCAGATCCCCGGTCTTGCCCACCGCCTCGGGAACCGCCGTGAGCGTATACGCCGTCGACCCTATCCGAGCCGTTCAGCGTATTCTTTATGCAATTGGTGATGGTGAAGATGTAGCCGTCCTTGTAGCCCTTGGCCAGCTCCTCGGGCAGCATCTCCGCGGCCGTGGCGGAAGGCGGCTTGCTCGGATCGCCGCCCAAGTACGGCAGCTTGCAGGCATATCCCTTGCTCGGGTAGCTCTGCGAGTACATCATCTCCGCTTCGTGTATGGTCTGCAAGGACTTCTTCGCCGAAAGCTCGCGGACGTGCTTCATGACGGCTTTGTAGGTGGGGAAGCCTATCAGCATCAGGACGGTGATGATGGACATGACGATCAGCAACTCCATCAGCGTAAAGCCGTTGAGCTGCTTAACCCGGCGCGTGAGACTGCTTGTGTTCTTGCGATTCATACGATTCCCATTCCTCTGGGAGCGGCCATAACTGTCCGCCCCATCCGAGAAAATCCTACAACGAATGGACGCGAAAAGGAAATGGGACGCTCACTCCGGCTTGGTCTGGCCGGTGGCGCTCTCCTGCCGGGCCAGCTTGAGGCGAGCCGATTCCAGTTTCTTTTGCACCTTGGCCACTTCGGCCTGCTCCACGTCGACCGGGGCCGACTTGGCGAACTCCGCCAGCGAGAGCTCCCACTGCGCCGTGGCCAGACGGAAGCGGCCGGTTTTCTCGTAGAGCTCGCCCAGGTGGTCGTGGACCGTGGGGTCGGTCTGGTCGCGCTCCACGGCCTGGCGCAGGTACTGTTCGGCCAGTTCGTACTCACCCATCTTGAAGTACACCCAGCCCAGCGAGTCCAGGTAGGCGCCGTTCATCGGCTCCAGCTCCACGGCCTTGCGAATCATCTTGAGGGCTTCGGGCAACTGTTTTCCCTTGTCCGCCAGCATGTAGCCCAGGTAGTTGAGAATCATGGCGTTGTCGGGCTCCATCTCCAGCGCCTGGCGAAAGAACTGCTCGGCCGGTTCGTAGTGTTTCTGCCGCTCCGCCAGCTCGCCCCGGAGAAAGATCAGATAGACGCGGTCTTCCTTCTTGGTGGTCAGCGGCTCGGCCTTGTTGAAGTCATCCTCGGCCTCCTTCCAGCGGTGCGCGCGGACGCACATCTGGCCCATCGCCAGCCATACCTGGCGGTCCTCGGCGTTGTTGGCCAGCAGTCCTTTGGCCTGCGCCAGCCCTTCGTCGGTCTTGCCCTAGGTCGCCCATCTCCGCGGCCAGCATCAGCTTCAGCTCGCGATTCTTGGGGTTGGCCTCGACGGCCTTGCGCGCCACCTCGATGGCCTTGTCGTACTGTTTGGCGTCGCGCCAGGTGTCCACCTGGAATTGATAGCCGTCGCACCGCCTGCTCGCCGCCCATGTCAATCAGTTTTTGATAGGTGGCGATGGCCTCGGCCGTCTTGTTCTGCTCGTGATAGACCGCTCCCAGCCGCTCCAGAAAGATGCTGCGATTGTTCTTCTCCTCGGTGGTGTAGGCTCCGTTGGCGTGCGAGGTCAGGTCCACCATCTTCTCGTAGACCTGCGCGGACTCGTCGTAGCGGCCCAGCACGTCCAGCAGCAGCCCCTCGTTGTAGCCGGCTTCCAGGTTGCCGGAGTCCATCTTGCGCGCCTTGCGGATGGTGGCCAGTGCATCCTCATACTTTCCCTGGCGGCGCTGAATCTCGCCGATGCGCACCAGCGCTCCGGGGTTCTCCGGGTCGGCCTCGGCCAGCTCCCTGTAGCGCTTGAGCGCCTCGTCGAGCTGGTTGTTGTTCGAGCAGTGCGTGGGCCAGCGCATCCAGCGTGCGCGGGTCCCCCGGCTCCAGGCCGTCGGCGCGCTGATAGGCGGCGATAGCCTCCTTGGTCCGCTTCAACTGCTCATAGGCCGAGCCCAGCGCGTCCTCCATCTTGGCCGTCCGGTCGGCTGCCGGAACCGTCTCGATCGCCTTGGCTGCCTGCTCCATGTCGCCGCTCTCGGCATACAGGCGGGCCAGGTTCAGCACCACTTCCTCGGAATCAGGCTCCATGGATTGCGCGATCTTGAACTGCTCTTCAGCCTTCTTCGGGTCGTGCTTGACGGTGTAGAGCTGGCCCAGAACCATGCGATTCTCGACGTTCTTCGGCTGCAGCGCGACAATCTTCTCGAATTCCGCAATCGCCAGGCCCAGCACGTTGCCGCTGGGCGAGGAGGCGGGCGGCGCGTTTTGCCCTTCGCTCAGCGCGCGCAGGTAGATGCGCCCCAGCAGCTTGTGCGCATCGATATCGTCGGGCGCGCTCTTCAGCAGCCCCCGCGCCGTGCTCTCCGCCTCGCGCGAGTGGCCGGTGCGGAAGTACAGGTTGGCCAGCGCCAGGTTCAACTGCGGCGAGCCGGGGTCGGCGTTCAGCGCCAGCTTGTACTCCTCGATGGCCCGCGTCACAAACTCCGGCCGGCCCTCGGTGACGGCCTGCTCCTCATAGCCGCTGGCCAGCGCCAGGTGATAGTACGCCTGGGCGCGATTCGGCGGGCGCGGCGGCGTCAGTCGCTTTGGCCGGGCAATCTGGATAGGGCTGGCGGTCGGCGCCTTGGCCGGGCTGCCCTTGGCCGGAGCGGCCTGTGCGTTGATTTCGGGCAGGGTGCTACCCGGCTCAGTTCTGGGCGCAGGCGGGCCTGGCCGGAAGCACAAAGGCGAATTGCGGCGGCAAATACGAGCCAAAGAGGCAGTAAACACTGTTTTCTTGTCATCATCCTGGGGATTCCATGCCTTTTCAGCCGAGCCGTATAACACAGATTTTCAACGGCCAGGGGCCAAACGGCACTGCAGGCAGCCGGTGGGAGCAACTCTGCCTGCTGTAAAGACGATTCTAAACTGCATTGGGCTTGCGCGGCGCTACAGATTTGTAGATTTCCGTGAATTCCCGTCTAAGGAATGCCCAGAAGCTTGTGGGTTTGCAGGCTCAGCCGCCACCGCGGGTGCTCCAGGCAGTAACGCAGCGCAAGCCCGGTGAAGGCCTCGCGGCTGTGGCCGTCCATCGGCTGCAGGAAGAAATGCCGGAAAGCAAGCGCCTCAAACTCTGCCGGATCGACGCCCAACTGAGGGAAAACCAGCTTTAGCTCGTCCCCACTGCGCTGCACCAGTTCGGCTCCGGCTTTGGGGCTGACCGTGAGCCAATCCACCCCCTCCGGCGCGGCAATCGTTCCGTTGGTCTCGACGGCAATCTCAAAATCGCGCCCATGCAGCGCGGCAATCAGCTCTGCATCCAGTTGCAGCAGAGGCTCGCCGCCCGTGCAAACCACAAATCGCTTGCCTGACCCCGAGTCAGACGGCCACCTCTGCTCGATGGCCTCTGCCAACTCCTCTGCCGACTCGAATCTTCCGCCGCCCTCGCCATCCACGCCCACAAAATCCGTGTCGCAAAACCGGCACCTCGCCTCCGCCCGGTCCTCTTCGCGCCCCGACCAGAGATTGCAACCCGCAAAGCGGCAGAAGACGGCCGCGCGCCCCGCCTGCGCCCCTTCGCCCTGCAGCGTGTAGTAGATTTCCTTGACCGCGTAGCTCATAAAAACCAGTTTTCAGTGGTCAGTGATCAGTAGTCAGCCTGGGTGCCCCATCCATTCGCGTTCTTTGCAAATGGGTGGGATAGCACAAATCTCAATCATCCGTTCATGAAGCAGCCAGACCTTCCGTATACGCAACCGGATCCTCCATCCCATTCTCCCGGAATCCCTTTCGCCTGAGCAGACACGAATCGCACTCCCCGCACGGCTCGCCCTTGGGCCCCGGATCGTAGCAACTGCTGGTCAGCCCGTAATCCACGCCCAACTCAATCCCCTTGCGAATAATCTCCGCCTTGGTCAGCGCGATCAGCGGCGTGTGAACCCGCAGCGCCTGCCGCCCCTCGACCCCGGCCTTGGTCGCCAGGTTCGCCATCTTCTCGAAGGCCTCGATAAACTCCGGACGGCAATCCGGATAGCCCGAGTAATCCAGCGCATTCACTCCGATGAAAATGTCGCTTGCCCCCAGCACCTCCGCCCAGGCCAGCGCAAAAGACAGAAAAATCGTGTTGCGCGCCGGAACATACGTGATGGGAATCCCGTGGCTCATCGCCTCCGCGTCGCGCCCCTTGGGCACCTCGATCTCCGCGGTCAGCGCCGAGCCTCCAAAAACTCTCAGGTCGATCTTCGCAATGCGATGGTCCGCTACGCCGATAGCCGCTGCCACCCGCCGCGCCGCTTCCAGCTCAATCACGTGCCGCTGCCCATAGGAGAACGAAAGCGCATACAGCTCGTAGCCCTGGCTCTTGGCAATGGCCAGCACCGTGGCCGAGTCCAGCCCCCCGCTCAGCAGCACGACAGCTCGTTTGATTTGGGTCTCCATATCAACGCTTGGACGGCAAGTCCTCTCCGCCCCTGCCGATGTCAATCGACGGCGGTAGCGGATTGCTCTCGTCGATGGACGCCTTCAGGCACTGCTCCAGAATGCCCTTGGCTTCGAGGATGAACTCAATCGCATCGCGTCCCGCGCCCTCGCCGCCCGGGTGTGGCGTCACGTAATGCGCCTCGGCCTTCACCTGCTCCCGCGCATTGGCGGTAGCCACGGCCAGCCCGCACTGCCGCATCACCGCCAGGTCGATCACGTCATCGCCCACGAAGGCAATCTCCTCCAGCGTCACGCCTTCCTTGGCCATAATCTCGCGCACCGGCCGCATCTTGAAGGCTTCGCCCTGGTAAACGAACTCCAGCTTCAGGTCGCGAGCGCGCAGGGCCACGGCCTCCGAGATGCGCTTGGTAATGACGCCCAGCTTCATGCCGCCCAGTCTCGCCAGCGTCACGCCCGCGCCGTCGTGCGCGTTAAAGCCCTTGGCCTCCACCATCCTGGTGGTCACGGCCCCATCCGGCCCGGCCACCGGAGCCGGAATCACCCAGATGGTGCCGTCGGTCAGTACTCCATCCACGTCAAAGAGAATGATCTTGATGCGCTGCGCGCGATCCTGTGCGGTAAGTGTCATGTTTCTATTTTATCGATAGCCGCCAGCCGCTGTGAAATCCAGAGACCGGCATCCGCCCAATCCGGTAATCTGGAAGCTATGGAACGGATTTGCAGCCAGTGCCGGGCCGTGCTCGGTGAAAAGACCGTGGCGGATTGGTGCCCGGCGTGCGGCGGGGCGTTGGTCGAGCGAGCCAGCCTGCCTGCTGCCGATCAATCCGGAGCACCGGCAGCCGAGGTCGATCATCGCGGCATCGTGTTGCCCCGGCGTCATGCGCTGGGCGGGATTATCACGCCGCAGTAAGCTATCATTCGTACCGCAGCGCCTCGGCCGGCAGAATCCGCGAGGCGGCCGACGACGGATACAGCGTGGCCAGCAGCGAAATTCCTATCGAAACTACGGAGACGATGATGCCATCGAGCGGGCGCGGGGCGAAGGGCAGCGTGTCGATCGAGTAGACCTCGGCGGATAAGTGGATGAAGTGATAGTGTCCGCCGGCCCAGGCGGCGAGATAGCCGAGCACCAATCCAAGCAGCGGTGCCGATGATGCTGATGAGGAAGCCTTGCAGCAGGAAGATGCGGCGGACCTGCGCGGGCTGCACGCCGAAGCTCATCATCACGGCGATGTCGCGCGTCTTTTCCATCACCATCATGGTGAGGGCGATGAGAATGTTGAGCGCGGCGACGATGACGATGAGCGCGATGACGATGAAGGTGACCACCTGCTCCAGCTTGAGGGCGCGGAAGAGCTCGCGGTTCTGCTCCATCCAGTTGGTGGTCATGAAGCCGCGTGCCGGCCTCGTGCTCGATGGCGCGGCCGATGGCCGGAGCGCGGTCGAGATCGTCCACCTTGAAGCTGATGACGGAGAGCAGGTCGGGCTCGCTGAAGAGGCGCTGCGCGTCAGCAGAGGCGCATGAAGGCCATGGCCGCGTCGTACTGATAAAAGCCCGACTGGAAGATGGCGGCGACGCGGAAGCGCTGGTACTTGGGCGCGAGGCCGAGCGGCGTCAGCTCGCCCTGCGGGCTGGTGACGAGAACGCTGTCGCCCACCTGCGCGCCGATGGTTTCGGCCAGGTCTTTGCCCAGCACCAGGGCCGGATAGGGCGCGTTGATCCAGGCTTGGCCGGGAACCGGTTGCGCGATCTTGTTGCGCGCCTCCGGTTCAAGGTCGTTGGCCGAGCCGGAGGTGATGGTGCCGAGCAGGCTGCTGACCGTCCGCTCCTGGTCGGGGATGATGCCCTTGATGAGCGCGAAGCCGGCGCGCGGGCCGCGCGAGACCAGCACCTGCCCGTAGATTCCCGGCGCGGCGGCGGTGACGTGGGGAACGCGGCGCAGGCGTTCGAGCAGCGGCTGCCAGTCGCGAATGCCGTCCGACTCGACGCGCATCAGGTCCACCTGCGCCGAGGCGCCGAGCAGGCGGTCCTGGAGGTCGCGCCTCATGCCGTTGGTGATGGCCAGGGCGATGATGAGCGCGGCCACGCCCGCGGCCACGCCGGCGATGGAGATGGTGGTGACCACGCCCACCACGGCCTGCCGCCGCTTGGCCTTCAGATACCGGGCTGCTACGTACAGCTCGAACAGCATTGAATCTATTCTACTTGCGCGCCTGCTTCTGTTGACTTATTTCGACCGACCCTCAATGCCGGAAGTGGCGCATTCCGGTGAAGACCATGGCCATGCCCAGCTTGTCGGCGGCGGCGATGACTTCTTCGTCGCGGACCGAGCCTCCGGGCTGGATGACGGCGGTGGCTCCGGCGGCGGCTACGGCTTCCAGGCCGTCGGGGAAGGGGAAGAAGGCGTCGGAGGCGGCGACGCAGCCCTTGAGCGGCAGCACGGCCTTCATCGCGCCGAAGCGGGCGGCGTCCACGCGGCTCATCTGGCCCGCGCCGACGCCGAGGGTCTGGCCGTCGACGCGGCATAGACGATGGCGTTCGACTTGACGTGCTTGCAGACGCGCCAGGCGAAGAGCAGGCTGCGCAGCTCCTCGGCGGTGGGCGGACGCCAGGTGACGACCTTCAGGCCGGGATCGAGCGCGGCGGCGTTGATGCGGCCGGTGTCGGCGTCCTGCAGCAATAAGCCCGCCGGAGACGTGCTTGACGACGGGACGCGGCGGCGCGGCGTGCACTTCGACCAGGCGCAGATTCTTCTTGGCGGCGAAGCGCTCGCGGGCCTCGGCGGTGAAGCCGGGAGCGGCGATGGCCTCGACGAAGAGCTTGGCGATCTCCTCGGCGGCGTCGCCGTCCACCGCGCGGTTGATGCCGATGACGCCGCCATAGGCCGAGACCGGATCGCAGGCCAGAGCCTTGAGGTAGGCTTCGAGGATGGTTGAGCCGGTGGCCGCGCCGCAGGGGTTGGTGTGCTTGACGATGATGACGGCAGGCTCGTCGAACTCCTGCGCCAGCTCCCAGCAGGCGTCCAGATCGACGATGTTGTTGAAGCTGAGTTCCTTGCCCTGCAGTTGCGTGTGCGCCGGCGATGCCCAGCCCTGAGCCGTCGGCGTAGAGCGCGGCGCGCTGGTGGGGATTTTCGCCGTAGCGCAAAGACTGCGCCAGCGGGAGGTTGATGCGCAGGGTCGAGGGCAAGCTGGTTGCGTCCGGCGCGGCGGGCGCTGATGGGCGCGGGAGCTTCGGCAATCCGGTCGAGCGTGTTGGCGATGGCTGTGTCGTAGGCAGCGGTGAGCGCGAAGGCCTGCTTGGCCAGCCGCCAGCGAGTTTCGCGGCTCAAGAGCGCCGCCGTTGGCCTTCAGTTCTTCGATGAGCGCGGGATAATCGGCGACGCGGGTCACGATGGCCACGTCTTCAAAGTTCTTGGCGGCGGAGCGCACCATCGACGGGCCGCCGATGTCGATGTTCTCGATGAGATGGCCGAAGGCGACGCCGGGCTGCGCGGCAGTCTTCTCGAAGGCGTAGAGGTTGACGACCACCATGTCGATGGGCTGGATGCCGTGCGCGGCGACGGCGGCCTCGTGCTCGGCGTTGCCGCGGATGTAGAGCAGGCCGCCATGGACGCGTGGGATGCAGGGTCTTGACGCGGCCGTCGAGCATCTCCGGAAAGCCGGTCAGCTCGCTGATGTCCTTGACGGCGAGGCCGGCCTCGCGCAGCGCCCGCGCCGTTCCGCCGGTGGAGACCAGCTCCACGCCAAAGCCGGCCAGCGCCTGGGCAAACTCCACCAGGCCGGTCTTGTCGGTCACGCTGAGCAACGCCCGCCGAATCTGCTTTTCCGAACATCTCTGGAATCACGATTGCAGCTCCTGTTGCAGGCCTATGTGCTCCGGCACCAGAGCCTACACCGCGTCCGATTGCGCGGAGCGAGAACACCATGATGGTACAGCGGATCGTTGCTGGCAGCAATCGCGAAGGCATCGTGCATACCGCAGTGTTGCCTGGAAATGCATTAAAGTTGAGGAATGGGAAGTTTTCCCCTGCTCCTCAACCAAGTCCGGAGATTTCTGCGCTCCGGAGGCAGGATTTCAATCCGCCTCCGCCGCCCGGTTCGCCGGCGGCGTCCCTCGTGGTCTTACGCGCCGGCTACCTATGCGCTGGTAGGCCATCAACTGCCTGGTTTTTCTGGCCATGGCTGGCGCACCACGTCAGCGCGTTCAGCCCCAACCTCGATCAACTGATGTACTGGGGCGCCGACAACGCCGGCGCCGTGCTGATCCAGGGCCAGTGGTGGCGCATTGTCACCGCCATGTTTGTGCATGTGGGCTTCCTTCACCTGGCCTTGAATATGTGGTGCCTGTGGAACCTGGGATTGCTGGCCGAGCCGCTGATGGGTTCGGCGGGGGTGCTGGCGGTGTACATCCTCACCGGCGCGGCGGGCAACCTGCTGTCCACCTCTGTCAACTGGCTGGATGTACTACCTCTGTACCCGGAATGGGCAAGATCACACGCATGGCCTGACCGCGTTTCCGGCGGGCGCGGGCGCCTCGGGAGCGGTCTTCGGCATCGCCGGAGCGCTGATTATCCTGCTCAAGTCGCATCGGCTGCCGGTGCCTCCGCTGGAGTTGCACAAGCTGCGCAGGTCGGTGATCTACTTTGCCGCCATCAATCTGGTGATCGGCTTCACCATCAGCCTGGGCGTCGTGGTCAGGCATACCGGGGTGAGCATCGACAATTTGGCCCACCTGGGCGGCTTCATTGCGGCTTGCTCTTCGCGGCCCCGATGGTGCCCCGGATTGGCTCGTCCCGCGATCTGTTTCTCTTCCGCCGCCGCGCCGCCACCGTGATGGTGGTGGGGATCCTGGTGCTGTTCGGCTTCTACCTGGCCCAGTTGCCGCGGTGAGGCGCTGCCAGTATCAATAGACTGTGCAACAATGGCTTCCATAAGCAGGACCATTCGCTCCAACACTCCGGAGGCAGACCATGAAACGCCGTGTATTTCTCAAGCAGGCCGCCATTGCAGCTGCAGCCACGGCCTGCGCCAGCCAGGCCCACGCATCGACGCTCAGTAGCCCCATCGCCCGCCGCACACTGGGCAGGACTGGCGAGCAGCTCTCGATTATCGGTTTCGGCGGAATTTTGGTGATGAACGAGGAGGCCGGCGCGGCCGCCAACATTGTCGCCGAGGCCGTGGATCGCGGCATCAACTACTTCGATGTCGCGCCCAGCTACGGCAACGCGCAGGAGAGGCTCGGTCCCGCCCTTGCGCCCTATCGCAAGCAGTGCTTTCTGGCCTGCAAGACTGACGGCCGCATGAAAGACGACTCGCGCGCGGACCTCGAACAGTCACTCAAACTGCTCAAAACCGACCACCTCGACCTCTACCAGTTCCACGCTCTCACTAAAATGGCGGACCTGGACAAGGTGCTAGGCCCCGGCGGAGCCATTGAGACTATGGAAGCGGCCAAGAAAGAAGGCAAGATACGCTTTATCGGTTTCTCCGTCCATTCGGCGGAGACCGCGCTGGCCGCCATGGACCGGTACAACTTCGACACCATTCTCTTTCCCCTCAACTGGGTTCTCTTTACCCAGGCCAACTTTGGCCTGCAGATTCTCAAGCGGGCGCAGGAAAAGAAGATGGGCATTCTGGCTCTGAAGTCCATGGCCAAGACCGTGTGGCCGGCCGGGCAGAAGCAAAATCATCCCGAGCCTAAATGCTGGTATCAGCCAGCGGCATTTCCTGATGAAGCCTCTCTGGGCTTGCGCTGGACTCTCGGCCATCCCATCACCGCCGCCATTCCGCCGGGAGACGAACGCTATTTCCGCCTGGCAATGGATGTGGCTCAAAGCTTCAAGCCGCTCAACGCGGCTGAAGAACAGGTATTACTGGCCGGAGCAAAGGGCGCCGAGCCCATCTTCCACCTGGGCAACGACGTATAGGAGATCCAGGACTGGCCGCCTACCGCGTCGCCGTGGCGGCGAACTTTTTCACCATGGCCAGCAGCAGCTTGCGGTCGCTCTCGTTCAGGTTAGTGGAGTAGCGGCGGATCTGGTTCAGAAAGCGCAGCTCCTCGTCGGAGAGCTTTTGCAGGTTCGGCTGCTTGCCCAGCGAGTCGTCGGCGAAGAACTGGGTGATGGGCAGGTCGAGGGCTCGCGCAATCTTCGACAGCGTGTCCAGCGAAGGCACTGTGTGGCCATTCTCCACGCGCGAGAGGTAGCATCGCAACAGGCCCGTCTTCTTTTCGATGTCTCCCTGGGAAAGCCCCTTCTGCAGGCGGAAAGCGCGGATGGAGGTGCCGATCTTCAACATGAGAAATGTCCTGTTCCATTGCCGCCGGGGTTACTTTCGCGGTAGCAATCAATAGATTATTAACATAATAGTTAACATAGGCCGGGCAGGAATGCAAGGGATTTTATCGCGCCCTGGGAACCAAGGTCACTGGGGCGCCGGGCGGCTGATTCCGCGCGGAAGGCGAGAAGCCGTAAACCTTCGCGGCGCGTAGGCCGTCTGAATGAGTACGAGCGCGAAAGGCCAGGGAGCGTGAATGCGGCGAGAAGCCATGCGGTGGGCAGTTGTGGCGGGAATCTTTGTGGCCGGCGGCCTTGCCGCCCTGGCCCAGTCGCCGGCCACGCCGCGGCCCAGCCCGCCGCGCCCGTGAGCGCGCCCGGCGCCAGTGAACCAGCTGCGCAGAGTCCGCCCGCACCGGCGACGTCCGGCGGAAAACTGCACGGCCTGGTCAAGAGCGGCAACATTCCCCTGCCCGGCGTGACCGTAACCGCCCAGAACACGCTCACCGGCAAGCGCTTTTCCACCACCACCGACATCACCGGCGCCTGGACCCTGACCATTCCGCAGAATGGCCGCTACGTGCTCCGCACCCAGTTTGCGGGCTTTGCGCCCGGCTCGCAGGAGGCGGTGCTCAACGCCGCCAGCCGCGACCAGACGGTGAGCTTTGATCTGCTGCTGGCCTCGCGGGCGGCCCAGCAGCAGGAGAGCGAGAGCGGCGAGTCAGCAAGCCGTCCGGTCAGCCATCCAGCAACTGACGGCCAACGGCGCGCAGAGCCTGAGCCTGATGAGCGCGCTCGGCGAACGGAGACCGAGAGCCAGGCCGGGCCATCCGGCGCGGCCGGCGCGGCGCTGCCCTCGATTGCCGGCAACTCCGACTTTGGCAGACGATTCCGTGGCCATCAGCGGCCAGACAGGAGCGGTGAGTCCGCTGGCCGGCCTGGACATGGACCGCGTCCGCGATGCGGTGGAGACGCTGCGCGCGCAGGGAGTCTTGCCAGGCGGGCAGAGGGCGGCGGCAACTTTGGCGGAGGCGGCGGAGGCGGCTTTGGCGGGCGGAGGATTCGGCGGATTCGGCGGACGGGCGGGTTTGGCGGAGGCGGACGCGGCAACTTCCGCGGCTTCAACCCCGGCCAGCCGCACGGCGCCATCTTCTGGATCGGCAGCAACTCGGCGCTCAACGCGGAGCCCTTCAGCCTGCGCGGCCAGGCGCAGCAGCAGCCGCCCTCCGGCACCAACCGCTTCGGGATTACCTTCATGAGCGCGCCTTATCTGCCGGGACTCACCAAGCCCAGCGGCAAGGACATGATGTTCCTGACCCTCAGCGGCCAGCGCAGCTCAATCCGCTGGACCAGTACGCGACCGTGCCCACGGACGGCAGCTTCGGAACAGCCAACGAGCGCACGGGAATCATTCCGGGGCTGGCCGACTCCGGTTACGCCGGTCACGGCCGCCACCAACCTGCTGCAATTCTTTCCCGCGCCCAACCTGCCCGGCTACGCGCAAAACTACCATCTGCTGACCACAGCGCAGATCGAATTCGACGCAGGCCGGCGTGCGCTATATGCGCAGCCTGGGCAAGAACGCCACGCTGCCCGGCGGCGGCCGCGGCGGCTTCGGCGGAGGCGCGGCGCGCGTCAGCAGAATCAGGGACTGCGCCAGAGCATCAACTTCAACTACAACTGGAGCGACTCGGCCGCGGACAATGTGAACGTCTTTCCGCAACTGGGCGGCAAGAGTTCTTCGAACGCCAACTCCGTGCAGGCCGGCTACACGGTGGGCTACCACAAACTGACCAACATCTTCAACGCCAACTGGAATCGCAGCCACCAGCCAGGCGACCAACTATTTCACCAACAAAACCGACATCGCCAGCCAGATTGGCATTCTGGACCGCTCCGGCAGTGCATCGGCAGGCGTTCACCGCTGAACTCCAGCCCGCTCAACTACGGCCTGCCCAATGTGACGCTCAGCAGTTTCACCGGACTGAACGAGCAGCAGCCCAGCTTCTCGCTCTCGCAGACCATCTCGCTCTCCGAGATGCTGAGCTGGATTCACGGCAAGCACAACCTGCGCTTCGGCGGCGACTATCGCCGCGTGCATCGGGATTTTCTGGGCGGCTCGAACTCCACCGGCACCTTCTACTTTCACCGGCCTTTACTACCGGCTCTTCGCTGGCGGATTTTCTGCTGGGCCAGCCGCAGGAGACCACCATCGACTCCGCCGCGGGCAAGAGCTATCTGCGCGAAAACGTCTGGGACGCCTACGCGACCGACGACTGGCGCGCGCGGACCAATCTCACGCTGAACTACGGCCTGCGCTACGAGTTCTTTGCGCCCTATACGGAGAAGTACGGCCACCTGGCCTTTGTGGATACGAACCCGGCACGAATGCGGCTTTTCCGCACAATTCGCTGTCACTGACGAAGTGCAGGCCGGCGGCACGGGAAGCTTACAACGGCAAGCTGCCAGATTCGCTGGTCTTTCCCTTCCGCACGGCCTTTGCGCCGCGCGTGGGCGTGGCGCTGCGGCTGCCCAAACAGACCGTGCTGCGCGCCGGCTATGGCATCAACTACACCGTCAGCCAGTACGCCACCTTTGCCACCACCATGGCGCATCAGCCTCCCTTTGCCAACGAGCAGACCAACGAAGTGGCTACGGAATGCTCGCCCCCGGCGGCCGATTGCCTTTCGCTGGCCAACGGATTTCCCGCGCGCGGCCACGGTGGGCAACTACGCGCTCGACCCGCACTACCATCTGCCCTATGTGCAGGTGTGGAACCTGGACGTGCAGAAGACGCTGCCCTGGAACGTGGTGCTGAATGTGGGCTACAACGGATCGAGGGGCAATCATCTGGACATCACCAGCGCGCCGCGCGCCAGCGCGAGCAGCCCCAGCACCGATCCCACAGGCCAGGTCTTCAACTATGAGCAGTCCGCGGCCTTCTCGAAGTTCAACGCGGGCAACGCTGCGGTCAACAAGCGACTGAGCAAGGGCATTTCGCTGGGCGCGAATTATCAGTACTCGCACTCCATCGACGACGCCGGCTCGGTGGGCGGCACGTCAACGGTGGTGGCGCAGAACTGGCAAGATCTCAAGGCCGAGGAAGGCAACTCCAGCTTCGACCAGCGCCACAAAGTCAGCGGAACTTATCTCTACGAGTTGCCCTTCGGCAAAGATAAATTCTGGGTAACCAGCGGCGTCGGCGTCGCATATTCTGGAGGGATTTTCCATCTCCGGCAGCTTTACCTTTGCCACCGGAACGCCGCTTACGCCCAGCTTACCAGGCAGGCGTGGCGGACGTGGCGCAGCGGCACAGCCGGCACGCTGCGGCCCAATCGCGTACCGGGCGTCTCGGTCACAGCGGGCGCAGGCTCGCTGAAAGAGTGGTTTAATCCCGCGGCATTCACGCAGCCGCCCAGCGATTCGACCACGCCGAACTGTCCCAACTGCGGCAATGTTTCGCGCAACTCCGATCGCCGGGCCGGGAACCATTCAGAACAATATGTCGCTCTCGAAGACGATGCAACTGGGCGGCACGCGCAGCATGGAGTTTCGCGCCACGGCCAACAATGTCTTCAACACCGTGCAGTACGCGGGCGTGGACACCAACGCGGCTTCGCCGAGCTTCGGGCAGGTGACTTCGGCTGCTGCCATGCGGTCGTTTCAATTTACGGCGAGGTTCAGGTTTTGAAAGAGCAGCGAGTTAGCTGCAGTCTACGACGCGCGTCAGCGAGTTAGCAAGTCAGCGATCAGCTGAAGTTGAGAGGAAGTTGATGAAGAGGTTGGGCGCAAAAGATCGGAGCGGGATTTGCGGCGCTGGCGCTGATGCTGCGCAGCCGGCGACTGGCTTTGCGCAGACTCTGCGCAGTATTCGCCAGCCGCGCAGGTCTCCAACGCGCCGCAGGGCGGCTTCGTGCTCAAGATGAACGGCGAGCTGGTGCTGACCAACGTGGTGGCGCGCGACGCGAAGACCGGCGAACTGGTGCGCGGACTCAAGCAGAGCGACTTCAGCATTTACGAGAACGGCAAGCAGCAGCAGATCTCGACCTTTGATTTTGAAACCGTGGAGATGGCCGCGCCGCTCAACGAGGCCACCGTCAGCGGACTGGCCGCGGGAAGCAGCGGCAACAAGGCCGTTGTGGTTGCCAAGCCCGAGGATCTGCGCAATCATCGGCTGATTGTGATGTTCTTCGACCTGACCTCGATGCAGCCCGAGGACCTGGATCGCAGCGTGGCGGCGGCGCAGGAGTTTCTGCGCACCAAGATGCAGCCCGCCGATCTGGTGGCGCTGGTCTCGCTGGGCGACACGCTCAAAGTGGATCAGGATTTTACCGCCGACAAGAATGCGCTCATCAACGAGGTCGCCGTCTACAACGGGACGGAAGGCCAGGGCTTTGCCGAGGGCGCAACGGCGAACACGAACCAGGTGGAAGACGCGACCGGCTACACGCCCGACGAGAGCGAATACAACGACCTCAACACCGACCGCGAATTGTTCGCGCTGAGAGCCGTCGCCAAGTCGCTGGAAAAGATTACCGAGAAAAAATCGCTGCTCTATTTTTCCGGCGGCATCTCGCGCGACGGCATCGAGAACCAGGCTTCGCTGCGAGCGGCCATCAACGCGGCGGTGCGCGCCAACCTGGCCATCTACAGCGTGGACACGCGCGGCTTGCAGGCCGTCTCGCCGCTGGGCGACGCCTCCACCGGCAGCCTGCGCGGGACCGGCGCCTTCAACGGCGGCGCGCTCACCAACAACATGAACGCCAACTTCGCCACGCAGGAGGTGATGGCCACGCTCAGCTCCGACACCGGCGGCAAGGCGTTCTTCGATTCCAATGATTTTGCTCCCGCATTTGCGCAGGTGCAGCGCGACACTTCGGCCTATTACGCCATCGGCTTTCACAGCTCGAATCCGGCGCGCGACGGCCGCTATCGCAAGCTGACCATCAAGATCAACCGGCCCGGAGTGAAGCTGGAATACCGGCCCGGCTACTATGCGCCGGCGGACTTTCAGCACGCGGCGCACGAGGACCGCGAGCGCGATCTGGAAGAGCAGTTGGCCAGCGACCTGCCGGCCACCGACATGGCCGTCTATCTGGACGCGCTGTACTTCCGCCTCGACGAAAACCGCTTCTTTGTGCCGGTTTCGCTGATCGTTCCCGGCTCGCAGATTCCTTTTGTGAAGGGCGGCGACAAGGACAAGGCCACGCTGGACATCATCGGCACGGTGATCGACGAGGCCAAGCGGCCCATCGGCCACGCGCGCGAAACGGTCAAGCTGAATCTCGATCCGGCCTTGCAGGCGCGGCAGAAAAACATCCAGTACACCACCAGCTTCAATCTGCCGCCGGGAAATATCGCCTGAAGTTTGTGGTGCGCGAGAATCAGACCGGCCGCATGGGCTCCTTCGAGGCCGAGATCACGCTGCCGGAGATGAAGAAGGCGCCGCTGAAAATGAGTTCCATCGTGCTCGCGTCCATGCGCCAGCCGAGCAAGAAAGACACGCCCGCTGGTGCGCGGCGGCCAGGAGTACGTGCCCAACATCAGCCACGTCTTCCGCCAGGATCAGCACCTCTATCTGCTCTACGAAATCTACTCTCCGGCGCGCGAAAAGGCGGCTGAAGACGCAGCCCAAAGGAACCAAGCCGGGAATCAATCTGCTCAGCAGCCTGGAACTGATTCAAGGCTCGACGAAGGTCTATGAGACGCCGCTGGTGCAGGCGCAAGCCGATCAATGTGGAGGGCCGCGACGCGGTGGCCATCGAGCTGGATGTGCCGCTCAGCGGGCTCAAGCCCGGCCAGTACATCTGCCAGTTGAATGTGATTGACGACGCAGCGGGCAGCTTTGCCTTTCCGCGCTTTGCGGTGCTGGTGAAGGAAGCTGCGGTCGCGCCGGCTTCCGAAGGTGGCCAAAGGCAGTCTGCCGCACCGCAGGCGCCGGTACACTAAAGCTATGCACCCTCCCGTTCGGCTGGTGGCCATCGACATGGACGGCACGCTGCTGCCCACCTTTGCGCAGGTCATCAGCCCGCGCACGGCTCGGGCGCTCAAGGCCGCGCAGCAGGCGGGCATCACCGTGGCCATCGCCACCGGCCGCCGCACGGCCTACACCACTCCGCTGCTCGAAGGCCTCGGCCTCAGAGCGGATACGCCCCTCATCACGTCCAATGGAGCAGTGATTCGCACACTGGGCGGAGACTCTCTGGCCCGCTGCCAGCTTCCGTCTGAAACCGCGCGCGGGCTGTGCCGGTTGCTGCGGCCCTTCGGGGCCCTGGTCTTTACCTTTGATCGTCCGGGCCGCGGCGAGCTGGTGCTCGAAGATCTGGAACAGGCAAACGGGCGCATCGCTCTTTGGGTCGAGGCCAACCGCAACGCCATCGAGGTGGTCAAGCCGCTGGAAGATGCGCTCGTGGACGGCGAAGACCCCATTCAGGGCATGGCTTGCGGCGGCGTGAGCCAGATGCGCAAGGCCGAGCAGGCGATCAAGGCCAGCGAGTGGGCCGGCCCATGCGAATGCATGCGAGACCGAGTATCCGGCGCGCGATATGTCCATTCTGGACCTGCTGCCGCCGGGAGTCTCCAAGGCTGGGCGCTGGAAAAACTTGCAGCCCGGCTGGGCGTGGACCGCAAAGAGACCATGGCCATCGGCGACAACTGGAACGATGTGGATATGCTGGAGTGGGCAGGGCAGGGCGTGATGATGGGCAATGCGGCGCAGGAGTTGCGGACCATGGCCAAGATGCGCGGCTGGAAGCAGGCCCCGCCCAACGATGAGGACGGCGTGGCCGTGGTGCTGGAAGCGGCGATTGCCAAACGCGCCGCTGCTAAAGTGTGATCGAGGAGATTCGGCAAACGGAGTCGTGACGGGAAGGTTGGTTGCATTGAAGTGCACGACTTTAGTCGTGCCATAATGCAAACTAAATTCGGGCTAGCCCCTGAGGGATGTGTTTTTGAGGCGCCAGCTCACAATTCGCCGATTCGCTGTAGTTCTCGCCGCTTTTGCAGCCTTGTCCCTCTCCGCCCGCGCCGCCGAGCGCATCACCCTGCGCAATGGCTTCGAGATGCGCTGCGACCACCACGCCGAAATCGAGGGCCGCACCCGCCTCTACCTCAGCGCCGGCGAGGACAACTACATCGAGTTCCGCTCCGGAGGAGATCGCCGCGATCGAGAAGCTTCCCGACCCGCCGCCAGCTCCGAAATCCGCCGCAACCGCACAATCCGATCCTCGGCCAGCCCTACATGCCCGTCAAGACGCCAAGCTCTCTCCGGCGGACCTGGGCGAGATGCTCACCAGAGCCGGCCATGAGCACAACCTCGACGTGGACCTGCTGGCCAGCCTGGTGAAGGCCGAGAGCGGCGGCAACACCCGCGCCGTCAGCCGCGCCGGCGCCCAGGGCTGATGCAACTGATGCCCGCGACCGCCAAGGACCTGGGCGTCGCGGACAGCTTCAAGCCGGACGAGAACGTGCGCGGCGGCTCAGCCTATCTGGATGCGCTGCTCACCCGCTACCACGACAACCTGGCGCTGGCGCTGGCCGCCTACAACGCCGGCCCGGAGGCGGTGGACAAGTACCACGGCATTCCGCCCTATCGCGAGACGCGAGCCTATGTGGCGCGGGTGATTCACGAGTTCAACCGCCGCGTGCTGGCGCGCGAAGCCGAGGCGCGACGAGCGGCAACGCAAGTCCGCGCAGGCCGGCATCCGCGCCGCATCACAGGAAAAGCCTGACCGCTAACGTTCTCATTCATGCGCAGGTGAGAAACTAGACTGAAGAGATTCATGGCAGCGGGAACGGAGAAGTCTTGAAGAAACATGAGTTGATTCTGGGTTTGGTGGTGTTTGCGGCGCTGGTTGCGCTGGTGATCTGGGGACGCGACAGGATTCACTTCGACTTTGGCGTCTTTGTCTCCCAACTCAAGCTGGCCGACTGGCGCAAGATCGGCATTGCCTTCGGCTGCATCTACGTCTGCTACGCTCTTCCGCGCGGTGCGCTGGGCGCTGCTGCTGCGCCACATCAAAAAGGTGCCGCTGTTTTCGCTGCTGGGAACGCAGGTCATCGGCTTTACCGCGGTCGCGCTCATCGGCCGCATCGCCGATCCCGTGCGGCCCTACCTGGTCTCGAAGAAGACCGGCCTGCCGCTCAGCAACCAGATCGCCGTTTACATCGTCGAGCGCCTCTTCGACGCCGGCTCGATGGCTCTGATCTTTTCCGTCACCATTCTGCTCACTGCATGGTTCGGCGGGCCAGGCGCTCTGCCCCATCCTGAAGTGATGAAGAAAGTCAGTTACGGAGCGCTGATCACCACCGTAGCCGGAGCGCTGTTTCTTGTTGCTCGTGCGTTTGGCGGGTGGAGCGGTGGCGTTGATTCTCGAAGACGCCTTCAGCATTGTCTCCAAGGGCCTGGGACGCGCCATCGGCGATAAGATTCGCGCCTTTCGCGCCGGCCTGGACACGCTGCGTTCTTTCTCTGACTTTGGCATCGCCTCCTCGCTCTCGCTGGGCATGTGGGGGCTGATCACCCTGGCCTATCTTGAGATCACCACGGCCTTTGTCGCCAGCCCGCAACTGGCGGGATTGACGCTGGCCAAATGCATGGTGCTGATGGCCTCCAGCATGGCGGCCAGCGGATTCCAACTGCCGGTGCTGGGCTGGTTCACGCAGATTGGCGTTGGTGGCCGCGGCCATGACGCGGCTTCTTCGGCGTGGCGGCCGAACCGGCCACGGCCTGCGCCGCCACGCTGCTGCTGGTCACCTTTCTGGGCATCGCGCCCGTGGGCCTCGTCTGGGCGCGCTTCGAGCACGTCAGCCTGCGCAAGGTGGCCGCCGAAAGCGGTCACGCCGGAGAGACGCTGACTGTGGATGAGCCGGCCGGCTAATAGTGTCGTCTCATAACGCTTGCCATTCTTAACGAATAGCGTTATGATTTTGCTGTGATCAGGAGCTTCGCGGACGCCGATACGGAGTTGTTGTGGGATACCGGCAAGAGCCGCCGCATTCCCGCAAACCTCCGTCTTCGGCGCTGAAGAAACTCATGTCTCTGCATCGCGCAACGCAGTTGCAAGATTTGAGTGTGCCCCCAGGCAATCGACTGGAAGCATTGACCGGAGACCGCAAAGGCCAACACAGCATTCGCATCAACGATCAGTTTCGGATTTGCTTCAGCATGGGCTGATCGGGATGCATACGACGTTGAGATCGTCGATTACCACTAGGAGACGCGATGGAAGAAGATTCCATTCGCTTATTCGATTCATCCCGGCGAGATTCTCAAGACGGAGTTCATGGAGCCGCTGGGGCTTTCCAGCTACCGGCTGGCCAAGGATCTGCACGTCTCCGCGCCGCGGGTGAACGATATTGTCCTCGGCAAGCGGTCCATTTCGGCCGATACCGCCTTGCGCCTCAGCGCCTACTTCGGTAACTCCGCCGACTTTTGGCTTGGATTGCAGATGGACCACGATCTGTGGGTTGCCGCCAAGAACAAATCCTCTGGCCAAGGTCAAGCCGAGGGCGCAGGCGGCGTAGCTTCCTTCTCCGCTGCCAGCGCCGGCTGAGTGAACCGGATGCTCTCCGGCCCCACCGCTCCGCCGGTCATGATCATGCTCATCGCCTGCTCCATCGTCAGGTCGGTCTCCGTGACTCTCGTCATCGGCAGAATCTGCAAGAATGCCGAGGTCGGGTTGATGGCGTTGGGCAGCAGCACCGCGGCCAGCAGTTCGCCGGTCGTCTCGTCGGTCATGGTGCGCGTCAGGAAGCCAATGGCCTTCTGCCCGGCAATGGGAAAGTCCACCAGCACCACGCGCTGGCTGGATCTCCTTCTTGGCCATCATGCTGTCCAGCAACTGGCGCACCGAGGTATAGATCTTGGCGACAAAGGGCAACCGCTCCAGCACGGCCTCGAAGAGTTCGAAGGCCTGGCGGCCGATCACCAGGGCTGTGACCCGGCCCACCACGTAGAGCATCACCAGGGTCAGCACGATGGCCAGAACCGACTGCACAACGGATGGCGGAGCCAATTCTCCGGAAAAATCGCCGCCAAAAGCTGGATCACCGGCAAGCCGGCCTTGGCCAGTTCGTCGAGAAGAAACTTGAAGATCAGGAAGGTAATGGCCAGCGGTCCGATGGTGATGATGCCGGCCAGGATATTGTGTTGCAGATTGCGCAGCGTACGGGTAAGGACTGGTTTCACGCGTCTCTCCTGTCGATGAGAATACTCGAACCAGGGCGCGCAGCGCAGTGACAATCAGGCAATGCCGCTGATTGCGTGGCGCTCGATATCCACAGGGATTTGATCCCGGAAAGCGACCTAATGGCAATTACAGTAGATCGTGCCAGAGTCGATTATGCTTCCCAAAATAGAACAAATGTTCGTAGCGTCAACTGATATTTTGCTTATATCAATACAGACTTGAAGGGTTCGGCTCCCTTTTCACCCGCTCTGTGACGCGGGACGTTGCCAGTCGTATTTTCGGAGGGCTACTATCGTGCCAGTTAATCCGGGTCTGTTCTCATCCCCCGGTCGTTTGCCTTCTATGCCGTTGTTTCTACGTTCCCAGAGCTTCACCAACGAGTGGCGCTTTCCGGCGCACGCAGACGGAGTGTCTTCTCATGGCATGGTATGCCTACTGCATCGGTGAAAAGCAAGCATTTCCTGAATTGGCCCGTCATCGCAAACCCATTCCGATGGAATCGCTCCTCGGAGTCAGCGGAAATCAGGTTTTTGTTTATCCCGCCAGCGAACTGGCCATGATCGTCAGCGAACACAACCCTGCCGAAGCCCTCAACCAGAAATCCGGCGTGGACCATGCGCGGGTTATCGCCGACTGTTTCCAGCACTCCACGGTGCTGCCCTTCCGCTTTGGAACCGTCTTCCACGACGATGAGAGCCTGCGCAGGTCCATTCGCTCCAACCAGCGCCAGTTCCTCGGCCACATCGACAAGCTGCGCGGCAAGGCCGAGATGCATCTGAAAATTCTGGTGGACGACTGCGGCGGCCACGCCGCCGGCAAGCGGCTGCCGGCCGATGGCGCGAGCCGGGAGTATTTCACCAACCTGCGCGAGAATGCCACCCGCCAGCGCGAGCGCCAGACCCGCGCCCGCGCCGTCAGCTTCCAGATGCACCGGCTCTTCATGCCTCTGGACGAGGAGGTTAGCTGCCGGTTGACCGATAACTGCAAGATGATGCTGGACATTGCGCACCTGATCGACCGCAAGTGCGTGGAGCGCTATCTGAACAAGTTCTCCACCACCTGCGCCGCGATGCGGGAGTATCAGATGCAGCTCTCCGGTCCCTGGCCGCCCTACCACTTTGTCCACCGGCTTACCTGCGGCGCTCATTTCCACGCGCAGCAGCCGGCGGCATACGGTTGCCATGCCGGCGGTCCACATTCCGGAATCGGTTTCCGTGCTGGCCTGAAACCGCGGCTGGCCCGGACCGCTCACGACGCAAATGCAAAAGGCCATTCCGCGATGCGGAATGGCCTTTATTTATGGATGGTTCCAACTAGGGCGCTGACCCGACCCGTCTACTTGAACGAAGCGATGGCGCTGGCCTCGTCGTCCTTGATGTCGAAGACGGTGTACAGCTTGGTCAACTGCAGCAGATCGTGAACCTTCTTGGTCAGGTTCAGCAGCTTGACATCGGCCTGCTGATTCTTGGCGGTGGTAAAGGCGCTCACCAGCTCGCCCAGCCCCGAGCTATCGATGTAGTTTACGTCTCCCAGGTTGAGCAGGATGTGCTTCTTTCCCTTGCCGATCAGGCCGCGAATGGCGTCGCGCAACTGCACGCTGCCCTCGCCCAGGGTGATTCGCCCGCTCAGATCCAAAATGGTCACGCCGTCCACTTCACGGGAAGCAATTGTCAGTGCCACGGAAATTCCTCCTTGTTGGTATTACGATTATCACACTCTTGCAGTTTCAGGCGGTGTTGAAAAGTCCGCATACTCCGCGCTGCGGCATAATGATTTTCTCAATCCGTCACCAGTGCGGCAGCATGCGCTTATCCCTTTCCGCCTGCCGGCGCCAGATGCTTGACCAGCGTCAGCTCGGTTCCGGGATGCAGTTGCCGAAAGTGTACCTCATCCATGAAGGACCGGATCAGGAAGATGCCGCGGCCAGAGCCGCGCAGCAGATTCTCCGGCGCCCGCGGGTCGGGCAGCGTCTCCGGGTCCAGCCCCTTGCCCTGGTCGGCGATGGTAATCACCAGCGCCGCGCCGGTGTTCTCAAAGCTGGCGGCGATCTGCTTTGCCGGGTCGTATTCGTTGCCGTGCAGCACGGCGTTCACCGCCGCCTCGCGCGCCGCCATGGTCACGTGGAAGCGCTGGTCCTCGTCCAGGCCGGCCTCGGCGGCCAGCTTCTCCGCCGCCGCCTCCACCTCGGGCCACGCTCTCCATCGTCGAATTCAGCCGAAGACTCAGCCGTCCTGCCTTGGATTCGCTCACCGGGTTCGTCTTCGTCCTTTCCGGAGAGATCCGGGACGAATTTGTCCCTCCGCGCACCTCGGCAGCCTTGAACGCAGTTTCAGGGTTCAATAGGTATTGTGTCAAGAAATTGTGACACGGTCAGGTTAAAAGTTTCAGAGGAGAATTCTCAATCATCGCACACTCCGGAAAACGTTCGAGCAAACCGCAGAGGACGCATTTGCAAGAGCACCTTGGAATGAGCAGTAAGAATCCTATGTCATTGAAAACACTATATACTATAGCCGATTCATCGCTCCGTTAAACTGAGGAATCAGGCAAATTACGTTGGATACGAGAAATCGCCAGTTATTGCTAAATCAAATTCCCGCGTACTGAATCTAATGATGGTGTAGTGTCCCCTGGTTTAACTCAGCCCTTAATACACATCTTCATTTTCGTTAGCTTCCACACCGTAAGACCACGATGAATCATTCAGGCAAGTTGACCATTCCACAGCAGTGAACTACCAGATGTTCAAGCAAGGGGCGAGTATTGAAGACAGCCGCAAGCAGTATTGATTCGACCTTTGAAATGCACATGAACCGCCGGCAGAATCCTCGCGAGCTCCGCTGGATTTTGGAACTGGTCTGCGTTTTCGCCGCATGTTTACTGGCTGGCGAAATGGGGCTGTCTGTCCCTTTTACGAGCGGAACCATTTCCCCGGTGTGGCCGACGGCAGGCGTTGCGTTAGCCGCCATCCTCCTCTGCGGTTATCGCATCTGGCCGGCAGTTGTTTTGGCTGCATTCGTCGTCAATTTCTATACCGGCATTCCGCATCTTGCCGCGGCAGGAACCGCTTTGGGCAGCACGGCTGGTCCGCTGTGCGGCGCGTGGCTGCTGCGGCAGTTGCCCGATTTCAGGTCTTCTCTCACCAGGCTTCGAGATGTGCTCGGACTAAGTATTTGCGGCGCCGTCTGCGGCACCGTGGTCAGCGCGACTGTCGGCACGGCGGTTTTGGCTCTCGCCGACGGGAGTGCCTGGCATGGTGTCTTGCCTACATGGCTGAAGTGGTGGTGGGGCGACGCCACGGGCGTGTTGATTGTAACCCCGCTGGTGCTGACCTTCCGGGGGCTGATGACGGTTCTGGAAAAGCGGCGGAGGATCGAACTGGCGTGCCTGCTGCTCGGAACAGTTTGCAGCGCCACTTTGATCTTTGGTCACCGGCTTGGATCGATGCATGCCGGAGTGTTTGCGTTCGGCGTTTTTCCTTTCATGCTCTGGGGAGCTATACGGTTCGAGGTGGCGGGGTCGGCGGTGGTGAGCTTTTTGAGTTCCGCCATTGCCGTATGGGGGACCGCTCATGGCTTCGGGCTCGTCATCTATGGCAACGTCGAGCAGAACGCCATGCTGCTCCAGGCATTTATCGTTGTCACCTCGGTCTCGGGCGTGGTGCTGGCCGCCGTGATCGCGGAGAGAGCGGAACTCATTCGCAAGCAGAGCACGCTCGAAGCGCTGGAGCACAGCGAGAAGAATTATCGCGGCATCGTGGAGACAGCTTACGAGGGCATCTGGAAGGTGAATGCAGATTTGGAAACCTCGCTGGTCAATGGCCGCATGGCGGAACTGCTCGGGTATACCGTTCAGGAGATGCTGGGCAGGCCGCTGTTTGATTTTATGTTCGAGAAGGACATCGAACAGAAGAAATCCCAGTTTGAACGCCGCCGCCAGGGCGTCAGCGAACAGATTGAAACCCGCTATCGCAGGAAGGATGGGAAAGCATTATGGGCGCGGGTTACCACATCGCCGATCATTGGTGAAGACGGGAGCTTTGAAGGCGCGCTGGCCATGGTCAGTGATATGACGGAGCAGAAGCGCGCTGAATCGGAGCGGCGCCGCTCGCAGGAAACGATCAGCCTGCTTTCCCGGGCAGTGGAACAGACGGCCGATAGCGTCGTAATCACCGATCGTGACGGAACGATAGAGTATGTGAATCCAGCGTTTGAGGTCATTACCGGTTACGGTCGTCTGGAAGTTGTCGGCAAGACGCCTAGCATCTTGAAGTCCAACCTGCATGACAAGGCGTTCTACAGCCAACTCTGGGGTCAGATTCTGCAAGGGGAGGATTACCACGGGACGCTGGTGGACCGCAAGAAGTCCGGTGAACTGTACTGGGCGGAGCAGACGATCAGCCCGATTAAAGGCAGCGATGGAGTCATCTCTCATTTTGTTTCTGTGTGCAAGGACGTTACGGCGCTACGCAAACAGCAGGAGCGGGAACTTCAGTTGCAAATGGCGCGTAACGTTCAGCAGAGGTTCTACACCGGAGCAATGACGTGCGCCACTGGATTTGATATCGCCAGCGCCATCTACCCCGCCAAGGAAGCTTGCGGCGATTACCTGGACGCCTTCACCATGCCGGACGGGCGCACTTGCATCGGCATTGGCGATGTCAGCGGGCACGGCCTGGATTCTGCCCTGGTCATGGCGCTGACGCGCGCTTATGTGCGCGCCTTCGCGCAGGTCGAAGCGGATTTGGCGAAGATACTGAGCCGCGTCAACCATATGCTGATTGCAGACCTGGAAGACTCCCGGTTCGTCACTATGTTGCTGGTTTGCCTGGATGGCACGAATGGCTGCTTGTCTTATGCCAACGCCGGGCACGTTTCTGGTTTTCTGATGAATAGCTCGGGCGAGATCGATCATGCGCTGGAAAGCTCAGGCCCGCCGCTGGGGCTGTTTCCTGATTCCAATTTTGTCACCTCGACAATACCTTTGACCTCGCAGCATCTCATGATTCTATTGACGGACGGCACGACGGAGATGGCAACGCCGGGAGACGTGGAGTTCGGCACCGGCGGAGTGATCGAATACGTGCGCGCCCATCGGCATGATTCTGCGAACGAACTCGTGCATGGCATTTATCGCGCCGCCCGGAGCTTCGCCGGCGATCATCCTCAGCAAGACGATGCCACCGGCGTCATTGTAAGAGTTGCCTGAAAGCCGTCCTTTGATGGATAGGGCAAATCAGTTTCAAGGCAGGAAACGAGCGGCGTCAATTTGTCATTGTGACAGCCCATTCCGCCCGTGGCAAACGGGAAGAATCTCCTGAGCGTTGCCGGCAAAGATAAAGATGGCTTTCCGGAGCTTGGTTTTCCCGGCGTGCCGTCCCGGCCTTCCCAAGATAAATCTCCGTCAATTGTTTCTGAACGCGTGCGCCTGGTCTCGCGCTCCATGCAGTATATGGAGAATCTTAATCACGCTCCGCTCTTTTCGGTAATAGATTAGATACTTATCGGTCGGGAAGACGCGGACGCAGGGAGCAATGTTATCGCACTTTCGGCCAATCATTGGATAGTCGCCTAACAAGGCGAAGCGTTCCTCAATGGAGTCTATCAGCCGGTCCGCAACGTCAAGACCAGCGTGGCGGGCCCAGTAGACAAAAATCTCATCAAGTTCCCGTTCGGCTGTTTTCGAGACGTGGAATCGCATTATTTTTCCGCGGCTTCAGCAAGCAGCCGGCGTCCTCTGGCCTTCACCCCGGCAGAGAGTCTTGCGAGGCCGGCACGGCCTTCGTACTCAGCGTATTCTCCCCGTTCGATCTCGCCGATGCTTTCCAGAACCCGTCTGCGGATAGCTTCAGTCTGGTTGGCCGTGAAATCGGTCAGCACGTCCTCGACGGTGGGAGCGGCGATGCGCAGGGCGCGCTGATCTGCTTCTTCCATGCGCCGCAAAGCCTCGCGCACCACCTCGCTGGCATTGTTGTAGCGTCCGCTCTTGACCCTGGCCCGCACATACCCCGCAAGGTGGTCGGTGATCGAGACGTTCATTTGATCCATGAGATTCTCCTCCGGCCTGCAAGCCGAATCCCTTATAAATAGCTTATGTAGGGAAGAATGAAATGTCAATAATTGACATAATTATAGCGAGCAGGGAATTGAGCCATTCCAGTACATACAAAGCCCGTTCTATTCCCCACCCGGATGCATCCACAGGCGCAGTCCGGCCCCCGAGCGATACACTCACCTCATGCGCCCCCGCACCACAGCCCGCATCAGCCTGACGGCGCTGCTCGGCACCCCGGTGACCGACTCCCACGGCCACCTGCGCGGGCGGCTCAAGGACATCGCCGTGGCCACCGGCGAGGATGCCGGCAAGGTGGCCGGACTGGTGCTCAAAACCCGCGACGGCTTGTGCATTGTGCCCTCGCAGGATGTGATGGAGACGCCCGCCGGAACGCTCGAGCTGCGCTCGGCCGGCGCCATGGCGCCGCTGGAGGATCAGGGCAATTACCTCTACCTGCGCCAGGACCTGATCGACCGCCAGATCATCGACATTCACGGCCGCAAGGTGGTTCGCGTCAACGACGTCGATCTGGAGTGGATGGGCCAGGGCGCGGCTCACCTGCTGCGCGTCGCCGAGGTCGAGGTGGGCTTGCGCGGCGCATTCCGCCGCGTCTTCAAGGGCCTGCTGCCCCGCGCCACGCTGGAAAAGCTCTCGCGCAAATTCGCCTTCCGCGGCATCCCCTGGGAGTTTGTCGATGTCATCGAGGTCGATCCCGCCCGCCGCGTCAAGCTGCGCATCGAGTACGAGCGGCTGGCCGAGATGCACCCCTCCGACCTGGCCGATATTCTCGAAGACCTGGCCCCCGCCGAGCGCGAGGTCATCTTCACCTCGCTCGACGAAGAGGTGGCCGCCGAGACCCTCGAAGAGGTCGAGCCCCAAGCTGCAAAAGTCGCTTCTGGAAAAGCTCGACGAAGAGAAGATTGCCGACATCGTCGAGGAGATGGACCCCGGCGCCGCCGCCGACCTGCTGGCCGAGCTGCCCGAAGAGCAGTCCGACGCCATTCTCGAAGAGATGGAGCCGGAGGAGCGGCAGGAGGTCTCGGAGCTGCTCGAGTTCGACGAGAAATCCGCCGCCGGCTGCATGACCACCGACTTTGTTGCCCTGGGCAAGGACTGCGACCGTGGCCCAGGCCGTCGATGCGCTGCGCGCCTTTGACGGCGATCCGGAGAGCGTCACCGAAATCTATCTGCTCGACGAGCAGCGTGTGCTGCGCGGAGCCATCCCTCTCGCCCGGCTTGTCATGGCCACGCCGGAGACGCGCCTCTCCACGCTGACCGAAGCTCGCGTCCTCTCCTGCCCCATCAACCTGCACCAGAACGAGCTGGCCGAACTCTTCGACAAGTACAACCTGCACGCCCTGGCCGTGGTCGATACGCAGGGCCGCATGGTGGGCGTTGTTCAGGCCGACCACGTCATCAGCTTCCTGCGCGAAAATCTATAAATCCCGCGGCAAATTCTTTGTGTTACACTTCCTGCAAAGTTCAGCACCGACATTTTTGCATTGGATATCCTGTTCGCTCGGATTCTGCCAGGCAGTGGCGGTATCGTGTGAAGCAGGCAGATGGATAGGAGGAAATGATCTATGCAACAGAAAAGCACCAGGCCGCGGAGATGTATGGAATTACGCCGACGCCCTTTGAAATTCCCCCCGAGCGTCTGCCTAAATCGAAGATGCCAAAGAGCAAACGGCCACTCCCGATTGCTCTGTACGGCTGGTACAGGATTGCCTGGGCCGGGTTTTCCTTGATTCTGGCCCTGGTTCCATGGGGAAATCCGGAATCGAAGCTTGCTGCATACGCCGCCGCGCATCCAGCGGTCATCGTCGATCTGCTCCCGGGTTTTATTCGTATGTTTCTTCCCTCTTACCAAATGCACTATTGGTCACCGGTGGCATTTGTCAGTGGCCTTCCGTTTCTATTCGTGGCGGCTGCGATACTTTATGCCGCTCAAGGCATCGATGTTGTTGTCTCTGTCAAACTGGTGGCGCTGGTTTACCATGCATGATCTTCCGGTCTGACGGTGGTCCAAATCGCAATCGGCTTATCGGCCATTGATGGTGATCCCACTACCCCATCCAATCTCCGGGCCGGTGTTGGCGGCAATGTTTATGATTGGGGGTTGGAATTTGCTGGTCTTTTGCTACCTGGCCTATTATCCCGGCGTCAAAGAGGCTTTTGAAGGTCAGCCATACTAGCAGGCGGTCTCCGCGCTCGCTTCGGGCGGCATGGGTCTGGCCTGCGCCTGAATGTCTCCCTCACAAGCTCGTCCCCAATCTGCTTCATCTCTCTGCCGCGGCCAGTATGTGCCGCAATTCGGCATTTTGTGTGCAATATTGCTCACTCGCAGTTCCTTTTTTGTTTCTCCTTCCAGAGAAATAGTTGGGATTCAGCCCGATCTGTGAAACAATCCAAGGATGATGCAGTTTCCCAAGATCATTCAGGGCGGCATGGGCGTGGGCGTTTCGAACTGGCGCCTGGCCAATGCTGTCTCCAAACTCGGTCAGCTCGGCGTGGTCTCCGGCACGGCGCTTGATTCGCTCTTTGTCCGCCGCCTCGCCGATGGCGACCCCGGCGGACACTGTGCGCCGCGGCCTCGATGCCTTCCCCTTTCCCGAGATGGCCAAGCGCATCTGGGACGAGTACTACATCCCCGGCGGCAAGGCCGCGCCGGCGCCCTATCGCGCTGCCGCCGATGCACCAGCGCCGCGACCTGCGCAAGGTCGTCGAGCTGTGCATCGTGAGCAACTTCGTCGAGGTCTATCTGGCGCGCGATGGCCACAAGAATCCCGTGGGCATCAATTTTCTTGAGAAGGTGCAGATGCCGCACCTTCCGTCGATCTACGGCGCCATGCTGGCCGGCGTCGGCTATGTGCTGATGGGCGCGGGCATTCCGCTGCACATTCCCGGCGTCCTGGACGCTCTGGCCGGCCTTCGTCCCGCCGAGTACCGCTTGGCAGTCACCGGCGCTGCTCAGGATGCTGACACGGCGATGCACTTCGATCCCGCCGATTACGTGCAAGGTCCGCTTCCGCAACTCGACCGGCCGAAGTTTCTGGCCATCGTCACCTCCAACACCCTGGCCACCACCATGCTGCGCCGGGCCAGCGGCCGCGTCGACGGGCTGGTCATCGAAGGCCCCACGGCGGGCGGACACAATGCGCCGCCGCGCGGCAAGCTGCTGCTCAACGCTGCCGGTGAGCCGGTCTATGGCGAGCGCGACCAGGTCGACCTTGCGGGTCTGCGCGCGCTGGGCGTGCCCTTCTGGCTGGCCGGAGGATACGGCAACGCGAAGAGCGTGCGTTACGCGCTGGAGCAGGGCGCCGCCGGCGTGCAGGTGGGCACCGCATTTGCCTTCTCGCGAGAGTCCGGCCTGCGTCCCGATCTCAAAGAGTCGCTTATCGCCCAGGCGGCCACCGGCACCGGCGAGGTCTTCACCGATCCGCTGGCCTCGCCCACCGGATTCCCCTTCAAGGTGGCGCTGTTGCAAGGCTCGTACTCCGATCCCGAGGTAGCCGCGGCGCGGACCAGGGTCTGCGACATAGGCTTGCTGCGCGAGTCCTACGCCATGCCGGACGGCAAGATCGGCTACCGCTGCTCCGCAGAGCCGGTGGCCAACTACGTGGCCAAGGGCGGCAAGGTCGAGGAGACGGTGGGACGCAAGTGCCTGTGCAACGCACTGCTGGCCAACATCGGCCACGCCCAGGTGCGCAAGGACGGTTCCGTGGAGCCGCCGCTGATCACCGTGGGCGACGATCTGAATACCGTCGCGCAGTTCCTCGCGCCCGGCCAGACATCTTATGGCGCCGCCGACGTGATCGCGTCCCTGCTCAGCCTCACTGCCGATGTGACCGCTGCCGAGCAGGAAGAGCCGGTTTACGCCACTGCATAGATCTGCATAGCTAACCGCTAGCTCCGAAAGCGGGGGCAAACGGGGTGCATATCTTATTTGCCGCAAGGAATCATCCTAAGATCGCCTGGTTCCGGAAGGCGTCCGGCCTACCGCAGAGTCTTCCGCTCCTTCAGGTTGTGGCTGTCGCTGGCCTTCAACGTCATCCCATAGATCGACTTGAACTGCTCAATTTCCTTCAGCGTTTGCGGAGAGAAGGGAACCAGCTTGCCCTCAAAGGCGTGCAGCACGATTCCCTTCCAGCAGATCGCCCAGCGTCATTTCCTTCAGCTCGGCAACGGCCTTAAGCACCTTCAACAAGCGCTTTTCCATGCGCACGCCGGTCTGGACGCGCTCCACTACAACAGGTTCGCGATTTTGCTGTTCTTGTGTCATAAATTCCTCCTGGTACAAAGTACCAATGTACCATAATAACCATATCCCTGTCAATCTTTTTTTGTAGACTCCTCCCCTGGTCGCGCTGCCAAACTTCGCGCCCCTGCCCCTGGCCTGTTATGGTCAGAAAGGCAGCGAGAACAGACTCTCTATGACTCCACAATAGGAACCGGCCCGAATGTTGAAGCGTTGGCGAATCCGGATACTGCTGTTTTTGGCCGTCCTTGGCCCCGGATTCATTACCGCCAACGTCGATAACGACTCCGGCGGCATCCTCACCTACTCCCAGGCCGGCGCGCAATACGGCTACACCCTGCTCTGGACCATCATTCCCATCACCATCGCCCTCATCGTGGTGCAGGAGATGTGCGCCCGCATGGGCGTGGTCACCGGCAAGGGCTTGAGCGACCTCATCCGCGAGGAGTTCGGCCTGCGCCTCACCGTCATCCTGATGGTCCTGCTGGTGGTCGTCAACTACACCAACGTGGTCACCGAGTTCATCGGCATCGCCGGCTCCATGCACCTCTTTCATGTTTCCAGGTTCATCTCCGTGCCCGTTTGCGCGGCGCTCGTCTGGTACATGGTGGTGCGCGGCACCTACAAGAGCACGGAAAAAATCTTCCTCATCGCCTCGCTGGTCTATATCGCCTACATCTTTGCCGGCGTGCTCTCGCAGCCCAGTTGGCACGATGCACTTCAGGCCACTGTCCTGCTGCCCGCACAATCCGTCTGGAGCGACAAGGCCTATATCTACATGGCCATCGGCGTCGTCGGCACCACCATCGCGCCCTGGATGCAGTTCTACCTGCAATCCTCCATCGTGGAAAAAGGCATTCGCGTCAAGGACTACGCCGCCTCGCGGCTGGACGTGATCGTCGGCAGCCTCTTCACCGACATCGTCGCCTGGTTCATCATCGTGGCCTGCGCCGCCACGCTCTACGTCCACGGCATGGGCGCCATCCAGGTGGCCGCGGACGCCGCCGAAGCCATGCGCCCCCTGGCCGGCGACTACGCCTTCATCCTCTTCGCCTTCGGCCTCTTCAACGCCTCGATCTTCGCGGCATCGATTCTGCCCATCTCCACCGCCTACACCGTCTGCGAGGGCCTGGGCGTCGAATCCGGCGTGGATAAAACTTTCAAGGAAGCGCCGTTCTTCTACTGGCTCTACACGCTCCTGATCGCCGGCGGCGCGCTGACCGTTCTGCTGCTGCCCGACGCGCAACTGATCAACTTCGCCATTCTCTCCCAGGTCCTCAACGGCGTCCTGCTGCCGGTCGTCATCATCCTCATGCTGATGCTCATCAACCGCCAGGACCTGATGGGCGAGCACAAAAACTCCCGCCTCTGGAACGTCATCGCCTGGGCCACCAGCATCATCGTCATCGGCATGACGCTGATCATGCTCTGGGGAATGATGCCGGGGCATTGAGTGAAATGAGGACAGACGTTAGCCTACAGCAGCTTCCCTGAGGCCAGGTCGCGAATCAGTCCCCGGTCGGCGGCCAGGAACTCGTAGTCCGCGAGCTCTTCCAGCCGCACCCAGCGAAACTCGTGGTAGATATGATTCACGATCTCTCCGGAAAACTCGCGCACCGCAAAAAACTGCAAATCCACCGCGCCGCCATGGCGGTAATTGTGGCGGATGCGCGTGACCAGCGGGCCGATAGTGGCCGTGATGCCCAGCTCTTCCTGCAACTCGCGGGCCAGCGCCTGCTGCGGGCTCTCGCCAGGCTCGATCTTGCCGCCGGGAAACTCCCACTTCAGCGCCATCGGCTGATTCGGGCGGCGCTGGCCAATCAGAATCTCGCCGCCGCGCACAATCAGCGCCGCCGCCACAAAGCGCAGCGCGAAGCCGGCAGGCCGGGAATCCGGATTGGGCCGAACTTCTTCCACCCCACTAGTGTAAACGCACCAAAAGGATGCATTGTTTGAATCGTTCAATTTTGGTTAACAGTACCGAACATTATCTAAATGAAATATCAGGCAGAATTGCCGAGCGTTTCACTCCCGGCTTGGGTTTAATTCGCTGTCAGTGCGCGGCCATGAGCCAGCGCGCCTTCAACCAGCGCGTCCATCTCCGCGCGTCCGGTGCGGTGGTTCACGATTGCCGCGCGAATCGCCGTGCGGCCTCCAATCCGTGTCGTAGACGGCGCCACCACGCCCGACTCCTGCAACCGGATGGCAATCTCCGCGTTCACCGGAGTCTGCGGCGCGATAACGGAAGCAGACGATATTCAGCTCCACCGGGGCCATCAATTCCAATTCCGGCGTCGCGTTGATGCGGCCCTCCAGATACCGGGCCAGCGCGCAACAGCGGGAGATGGCCGCTCCCAGCCGCTCCGTGCCCAGAACCTTCAGCGTGAACCAGACCTTCAGCGCGCGAAAGCCGCGCGAGAGGTCCGGCCCAAAGTCGCACGGCCAGGGCGAGCCGGCGGCCAGTCCTCGCTCCGCCCGCGCCAGGTACGCCGCCGGCGAGGCGAAGGCCTGCTTGTGCGCCTCCGCGTCGCGCACCAGAATGAAAGCCGGCGTCATAGGGCGCCTGTCCCCATTTGTGAAAATCAAAAGCCAGCGAATCGGCGCGCTCAATTCCATCCAGCCGCGGGGCAAGATCCGGAGCCAGTCTGGCCAGCGCGCCAAAGGCTCCGTCCACGTGGAACCATAGCTTCTCACGCTGGCAAATCTCCGCGATCCCCGCCAGATCGTCAATCGCTCCCGTATCCACTGTTCCCGCGGTTCCCACCACAAAAAACGGCGTGAATCCGGCCGCGCGATCCTGCTCAATCGCCTCTTGCCAGCGCCGTCAGATCGATTCTGTATAGCGGCTGTCGGTGGGAATCAGCCGCAGCGCATCGCTGCCCAGCCCGGCAATGTCCATGGCTTTGGCAACGCAGCTATGCACCGCGGTCGATGCGTATGCGGTCAGCCGTCTTGTGTCCGCCGCCACTCCGCTCGTCGCGCACCTCGACGCCCAGCGCGGCGTCCCGGGCAATCACCACCGCCATCAGATTCGCCATCGACGTTCCGGTGACGAACAATCCGCTCGCGCCGCGCGGGAATCCGAAGATCTCCCGCACCCATTCGCTCACCTGCCGCTCCACTTCGACCGGGATCTGATCGCGGCCTCCGAGATTCGCGTTCAGCCCCGCGGCCAGCATCTCCGCCACCATGCCCACCGGCGTGCCGCCGCCATGCACCCAGCCCATGAAGCCCGGATGCACGTTGCCCGGCGCATAGGGCAGCACATCGCGCATGAACTCCGCATGAACCTCGGCCAGCTCTTCGCCCTTTCGCGGCGCGGGAGAGCGAAAGCGCGCCCGCGCCTCCTCCGGAATTGGCTGCCACACCGGCCGCTCGCGAATCTTCTCGATATAGCCGAGCATATCGTCCAGCATGACGTGCGCCTGCGCCCGAAAAGCAGCCCAATCCGCCGGATCGAGCGTTTCCCGTGCCTCCGCCTGAGTGTCAATGCCGGACATATTCTTCTTGAATCATTCATGGGTCGCACCGGGAGAAGCATTCTCTCTAAGACTATTTTACGTGCTGCATCTGTGCTACACTGTACTTGCGCTCAGTGATTTGGCCGTGAGCGGCAGCGAGCCCCTTCGAAAGCAAGTTTGCCTGGCACATTTTTCCCCAAGCCCCTACAGCGTATCCACATGGTCTCCCATCCTGGGGGCCTCTGCCATGGGTCAAACCAGGCCCGGCAGTAGACTGTGCGTTCGTCTCCTCCAACCAAGGATGCCGCGCCAGCAAACCAGGAAACGCTTGAAAGCGTGGGAGCGTGGAGCCGGCCGGCAATGTGCCGTCTGGCGATGAAGTAGCGTGCGGCAGCTCCGGGCGCAGGCATTCTCCCCTTGAATGTCTGGCTAGTCTTAGATTCGACTTTCGGTTCTCCCTTACGCAAATTGATAAGCAGGCCCGCGCCCTTAGAATGTGTGCGCACGCCTCTTCGTCCGGTTCCGATTGCAGGCGCCAGGGAAACTGGCGCTCGCGGAGCCCAACAGGAATGTACCCTATTTTGACAACACAGTTTTCTCAGTTTTCTCTTTCGCCCGCCCTGATGGCGCGGCTCGACGCCAACAAATTTGTAATTCCCACCCCGGTGCAGGCCGGTTGCATCCCTCCTGCTCTCGAAGGCCGCGACGTGCTGGCCACCGCGCAGACCGGAACCGGCAAGACGCTCGGCTTCCTCATCCCGATCATCGAGATGATGCAGAAGGCCGAAGCGCGAAGCGCCGCAGCACTGGCTCTCATCGTTCTGCCCACGCGCGAGCTGGCCATGCAGGTGGAGCAGGCCTTTCTCGCCGTTCGCACCAGCTCCGCGCAATCCGTGGCCCTGGTGGTCGGCGGGCTCGCCGAGCGCTCGCAGCTCGACGCCATTCGCCGCGGCGCGCGCCTCATCGTCGCCACTCCCGGACGCCTGGAGGACTATCTCAAGCGCAAGCTCGTCCGCCTCGATGGGGTGAAGATTCTGGTCCTCGACGAAGTGGACCGCATGTTAGACATGGGCTTCCAGCCGGCCATCGCCCGCATCGCAACCGCGCTGCCTCCTGTCCGCCAAACCCTCTGTTACTCCGCCACGCTCGAAGGCTCCGTCAAGGAAGTGGCGCGCAAGTACCTCTCCAATCCCGTCCGCGTCGAGATCGGCTCAGTGCTCAAGCCCGCGGAAAACGTCGAGCTGCGCACCTTTGAAGTCGAGGCGGACAAAAAGCAGGAACTGCTCGAGCACCTGCTGGGCGCGGAGCAGGGAAGCTTCCTGGTCTTCGTGCGCACCAAGCACGGCGCCGACCGCGTGGCGCGCCGCCTGGTTCGCAGCGGCCATTCCGCCACGCAGATTCACGGCGACCGCTCGCAGGCCCAGCGCAACCAGGCCCTGCGCAGCTTCTCCGAGGGCCGTCACCGCGTGCTCGTTGCCACCGACGTAGCCGCCCGCGGCATCGACGTGGCCAACGTGGCCCACGTCATCAACTTCGACATGCCCAAGATGGCCGAGGACTTTGTCCACCGCGTAGGCCGCACCGGCCGCGCGTCGGCCCACGGCGTAGCCTCCACCTTTGCCGGTCCCGCCGAGCGCAACGACCTGCGCAAGATCGAGCGCACGTTGTCCATCCAGATGAAGCGCTTTCGCGTGCGCTCCGCGAGTGGCGAAAAAGCAGCGTAGGAACTGCTTCTAGCCGTTAGCTTATCGTTTTAGATCACAACAGCGGGCATACCGCCTTGGCTTGTACTATTGCGCCAATGGTAGAAAATCTCTGGCTTTCGCGCTAAGTAAGTTGATTGGTCCAAAAAACACGCATCCGGCACAGGTTCTGGCCGGATGCGTTTCTTGAATGATACGTGAGTACAACCTCAGCGCCGAAGGCGAGTTGGCCGCACCGCAAGTGCCTACTTGTCCGTCAGCGCCTCAACGCCGGGCAGCTTCTTGCCTTCGAGAAACTCCAGCGAAGCTCCGCCGCCGGTGGAGATGTGCGTGATCTGGTCGGCTACGCCGGCCTGGTTGATGGCCGAAACCGAGTCGCCGCCGCCGATGATCGAAGTAGCCGCGCGGTTGGCCGCGACAGCCCTGGCAATGGCGTTGGTGCCCACGGCAAAGCGCGGAAATTCGAAGACGCCCGCCGGCCCGTTCCACACAATCGTCCGCGCCGTCGAAACCACTTCCTCAATCGCCGCAATCGACTTGGGGCCGATGTCCAGCCCCTGCCAGTCGGCAGGAAAGTTCTTCGAGCAATCCCACACCTGGGTGTTGGCGTCGGCGGCAAACTTGTCGGCCAGAATGTTATCCACCGGCAGCAGCAGCTTGACGCCCTTGGCCTTGGCCTTGTCGAGAGCTGCCTTGGCCATATCGATCTTGTCTTCCTCCACCAGCGACTTGCCCGTCGTAACGCCCAGCGCGCGCTCAAAGGTGTAAGCCATGCCGCCCACGATGACCAGCGTGTCCACCTTGTCCAGCAGGTTATCGATCACGTCGATCTTGCCGGAGATCTTGGAGCCGCCGATGATGGCCACAAACGGCTTCTCCGGCGATTCCAGCGCCTTGCCCAGGTAAGTAATCTCCTTTTCCATCAGCAGGCCGGCAACGGCGGGCTTGAGGAAGTGCGTAATCCCTTCCGTCGAGGCGTGAGCGCGATGCGCGAGCCGAAGGCGTCATTCACGTAGACATCGGCCAGCGAGGCCAGCTCCTTGGAGAAGGCCGGATCGTTGGCTTCTTCCTCGGCGTGGAAGCGCAGGTTCTCCAGCAGCAGCACCTGGCCGGACTCGAGCTGGCGCGCCATCGTCGCTGGCCACTTCGCCGATGCAATCCGGCGCAAAGGCCACGTTGACCTCCTCGCCCAGCGCCTTGCCCAGCAGCGCGCGCAGCCGGTCCACCACCGGGCGCAGCGAGTACTTCGGATTCGGCTTGCCCTTGGGACGGCCCAGGTGCGAGGCCAGAATCACCTTGGCCTTGCGCCGCAGGGCGTACTCGATGGTGGGCAGCGTGGCCACGATGCGGGTGTCGTCCGTGATGGTCGAGCCGTCTTCGGTCAGCGGCACGTTGAAATCGACGCGGATGAACAACCTCTTGTTGGTCAGATCGATGTCGCGAATCGTGAGCTTGGGCATGGGAACGGCCTTCCTTGAAGTTTGGTTACAGGACAATTCTAGAGCCGGGCGGCGCCGGGCTCCAAACCGGAAACCACGGCGTCCATCTCTATTTCAACACGCCAGTCGGGATTGAGCAGTTGCGCTACCACCACCATAGTAGCCGCTGGACGAATTTCGGAAAAGATATTCGCCATGCACGCGGCCCACCGCCTCCCAGTCCTCGGCGCGAGTCAGGTAGATGCGGGTGCGGACCACATCTTCAAAGCTGGCGCCGGCCTCGGCAAGCGCCGCGGCGGCAATCTCGAAGATGCGGCGCGTCTGGCCTGCCGCGTCCTGGTCTTCGGCGCCCACCGGGCCAGTGCCGGACAAGATGAACGGTGTTCCCCACGCGCACCGCGCGGGAGAAGCCGATGATGGGTTCGTAGGGAGAAGTGCCGGGAATGTTTTTGCGCATGGCAGTTTTCAGAGATTGAAGATCGAGAAAAGAGAACAGTGGCCAGGGATCGAAAAACTGACCACTGACCACTGTTCACTGTCTGCTGTTTACAGGCCCTTCTTGGCCAAGAAGCCGAATCAGATCGACGACGCGGCAGGAGTAGCCCCACTCGTTGTCGTACCAGCTCAGCACCTTGACGCTGTTGCCGACCACCTTGGTCAGCGGCAGATCGACGATGGACGAGAGCGGGCTGCCCTTGAAGTCGGAGCTGACCAGCTGGTTCTCGTCGTACGCCCAGGATGCCCTTCAGTTCGCCCTCGCTGGCAGCCTTGAGAGCGGCGTTCGACGCCTTCGGCGTCGATGGCCTTCTCGGCTGATGAAGGTCAGGTCGACGATGCGAGACGTTCGGCGTAGGAACGCGAATCGCGAAGCCGTCCAGCTTGCCGGCGGTCTCCGGGATCACCAGCTTCAGTGCCTTGGCGGCGCCGGTCGAGCTGGGAATCATGCTCAGCGCGGCGGCCCGGGCGCGGCGCAGGTCCTTGTGCGGGAAGTCCAGAATGACCTGGTCGTTGGTGTAGCTGTGGATGGTGGTCATGATGCCGCTGACCATGCCGCAGGTGTCCAGAACATACCTTGACCACCGGCGCCAGGCAGTTGGTGGTGCAGCTGGCGTTGGAGATGATGTTGTGCTTGGCCGGGTCGTACTTGTCCTGGTTGACGCCGAGCACCATGGTCATGTCTTCGTTGCTGGCGGGGGCGGAGATGATGACCTTCTTCACCGTCGCGCCAAGGTGCGCCTTGGCCTTGGCTCCGTCGGTAAAGTGCCCGGTGGACTCGATCACAATCTGCGCGCCCACCTCCGCCCAGGGCAGCTTGGCAGGATCCCGCTCCGCCCATACCTTGATCTTCTTGCCGTCGACGGAGATGAAATCCTCGCCCGCCTTGATCTCGTTCTTCAGGTTGCCCAGAATCGAGTCGTACTTGAGCAGGTGAGCCAGCGTCGCCGGGCTGGTCAAGTCGTTGACCGCCACAAAATCGATCTCCGGATTGCCCAGTGAAGCGCGTAATACGTTGCGGCCAATGCGGCCGAAGCCGTTGATTCCAACCTTAACTGCCATGTCTGTCTTCTCCTTCGTAGTCGGTGAGGCTGTGGTTTTATCTGGTTCGAGCTTGCCCTGGTTCGGCGGCTGATAATCCGCCCGGCACGCATTTCCACCAAACTCATGATCGTAACATTGCAGGTCAGCGGAAGACGAAATCAAAGCGCGTTTCTTCCCCGTTTTGCGCAGAACCTCTCCGCTCCCATAGTATGCCCTTCCCGATACAGGATCGTATGTGACGGAGTGCACATCATTTGCAGCGCCCTCGCCAAGTATGGTATCCCCGTATCAGTACGTGTTGAAGGCGGCATGAGAAAACGTTCCCGACGCAACCCCAATATCTCCGAATCCACCGGCAAAATCGGCCAGGAACTCCCCTCGAATCAACTGCGGCCATTGGTCCCGCTCTATCCGGACGAGCCCCCTGCGGCAACCCCGCAGCAGCGCCCGCAGCGGCTCCATGAGCCCGCGCGCCAGTCCGCGCAATCCCAGGCCGAGCCGCGTCCCGCCCGGCCGGATCGCCATACCAAACAGCAGCAATCCGCCCAGACAGGAGTGGAATGAGCCAGCCGGCTCCGGGCGCTTCGAGCTCGAAACCCAGCCGGAGATGCCCTCCCTGGCGCCGCCCGAGCCGGAGGCGGCCGGACGCTCGCCCCAGGCCCCCAAGGGCTACGTGGTGCTGGCCATCGGCCTGCCCGGCTCCGGAAAAACCACCTGGTTCCGCCGCCGCGGCGTCACCCCGCTCTCCAGCGACCTGCTGCGCAACATCCTCTTCGACGATGTCGAGGAGCAGCGTTACCAGGGGCTGGTCTTTTCCACCCTGCGCTCCCTCCTGCGCGCCCGCCTCATCGCCCGCATGCCCTTGAACTACGTGGACGCCACCAACCTCTCCATCCATGAGCGCCGCCAGTGGATCAAGATGGCCAAGAGCTTCGGCTACGAGGTGCAGGCGGTCTTCTTCGACGTGCCGCTGGAGGTCTGCCTGGAGCGCAACCGCCAGCGCGACCGCTCGGTCAGCGAGGACGTGATGCGCAAGATGTCCGAAAAGCTCAAGCCGCCGGTCTTCGAAGAAGGCTTCGCCAAAATCACCGTGGTCCGCGTCAAGAGCGCAGGGTGAACTGCACTTAAACTCCGCCCTTCCACAAATATTCCGTGCCCCATCCATTCGCGTTCTATGCGAATGGGTGGGATACCGAAAATCTAATCATCAAATATGTAAGATAATTATTCCAGTACATCAAATAGGGAACTTTCGGCTATGATTTATTGATGGGCTCACTAGATGCAGTTCGGCGCAAGATTTACAGAGCTAAGGATCATTTCGATGAGCTTTGGAAGATCGTGACAGCTTACTACGAAAGTGATCCAGGTGATCTCTTTTCCGCAGAGAATTGCACTCCCGGGAATCCTCTTTTTGTTTTCAAAGAAAAGAATCCAGTTCCCGCCAAAATTGGCCTTGTTTTTGGTGATGCTTTGCAGTGCCTACGGTCCTCTCTCGATTATCTGGTATGGGAGTTAGTTGAAGCCGCAGGCAATATCCCGCATCGGAAACTTATGTTTCCAATCTCGCTCACCGAAGCCGATTACAAACAAGCTGTAACAAAAAGAGGACGACTTGATGGTGTACCAATCAAAGCAATCGCGATTATTGAACACTTTCAGCCCTATCTTCAGCCAAACCCCAAAGAAACCGTCCTAGGAATTTTGGATGAATTGACGAATGTAAACAAGCATCGGATGGTGATATTTACCACCCTTCACGGCTTCACGAGCGAACTTCCCCCCTCTATCCCCTACCTCATGGGAGTAGTGCGTAATGTTGATACCGAGGGAACTATCCTGAAGGAAGTCCCCATGCGGGGGATTCTGACGCTGCAAGAAGGATTTACGAAAAACATAGAGATTACAAATTGCATCGATACGGCTGCGCGTTTCATTAGTGAGGAGATGCTGCCTCTCTTCGAGGAGTTTTTCAAATGATTCTCGTATCACATCCGCCTTTCCGGCGGATTATGATATACCACGCCTGAGCGGAGGTTTATAGCGGCATGAGTGGGAACTCTGGCGACAAACCGAGCGCGAACACTAATTATTTACAGCCATCGAAAGAGGTTGAGTCGTAGATGTATCCGTTCTGCGGATAATCTCGCACCTACTGCTTGTTCACATCCACATAGTACAGCTCCGTCGCCACCTGAAACTCATCCTTTGTCAGCGGCGTCTTCATCCACTGCCACTGAGTCGTCGGATGAATGATCTGCCACTCTCCCGGCCTGCCCACCCTCACCGGCATGGCGAACTTCTCTTCATCGGCCCGCCACTTATACATCACTAAGCCCGGCTCCTCGCCGAACAATAGCTCCAGCCGCGGAATCTGCGCGTGCCGCAGATACTGATCAAAAATCGGCGTCAGGTTCATCCCCGTCTGTTGGTTGAAGTAAGCCACCACGTCTTCCGTCAGAATGTTCTGATACTTGAAGTGCTGATAGAAGCCGTGCAGCAGCGCCCACCACTTAGCATCGTCGTTCACCACGCTGCGCAGCGTATTCAGCATCAGCGCGCCTTTGAAGTACTGATCCTGATCCGGCTCGGCATTCACGCCCCGCTCGGCAATAATCGGCCGCTGATTCTTCACCCTGGCCTTGTCGCCGTTCAGGTACTTAATGGCGTCGTCTTTGCCCCAGCGGTATTCCACATAAAGGCTTTCCAGATAAGTCGTCCAGCCTTCATGAATCCACATATCCGCCGGGTCCGCCGCCGTGATGCTGTTGCCGAACCACTCGTGCCCGCTCTCGTGAATGATGATGAAGTCGAAGCGCAGGCTGATGCCCACTCCCGTCCAGTCGCGGCCCAGGTAGCCGTTCTTGAATAGGTTGCCGTAAGTCACCGCGCTCTGATGTTCCATCCCGGCGTAGGGCGCTTCAATCAGCTTGTATCCGTCCTTCACAAATGGATACTCGCCGAAGTAATGCTGATACGCCTCCAGCATCCCTTTAGCCTGCGCAAATTGTACCTTTGCCTTCTCCAAATCCTCCGGCAACACATAGTAATCCAGCGATAACTCGCCTAACTGGTCGGCGAAGTGAACATAACTCCCGATATTCAGCGAGACATCGTAGTTATTGATCGGATAATGCACCATCCAGTCCCAGCGCGTATAACCGTCGCCCAGGTCAGTCTTTCCCATGAACCTGCCGTTCGACACATCCACCAGTCCGTTGGGAATCGCGACGCTGATCTCCATGCTCTCCACCTCGTCGCGCCACTGATCCTTATTGGGCCACCACATGCTCGCGCCCGTCTCCCTCGCAGGCCGTGTTGATCCACACGCGCCCTGCCGGATCCTTCTTGAAGGTCATGCCGCCGAAGCGCCCCGTCTCCTCCGGATGCCCGGAGTAATAAAAATCAATGGAATAAACCTGCCCGGCGCGCAGCGTCTGCGGAAAGTCCACAAAGACCGCGCCCGAGTCGCGCTCGTACTTGAGCGGCGTCTCGCCGTACAGAATCTTGTCTACCTTCAGCGTCTCGAACAAATCAAGCTGAATGCGCGTGCCATCGGTGAGCATCCTAAAACGAATCGTGTTCTTGCCGCTGATGAACTGCTTCTCCGGATCGACGCGAATGTCCAGGTGGTAATAGAGCAGCTTGTTGTTGGCGCGATAAGGGCCCGTAGGCTCCGCGCAGCATCTGGGCGCGCGTGGGCGCTAGCAGCTCCGCTATCGTCCGGCTTTGCCGGCTGGCTTCTGCGCGGCGGCCGGCGCGGCGGCAGGCGCGGCGGCGGGCGTGTCGCTGGGCTTAGCCGCTTGCTTGTGCAGCCTGGGCAGAGAGCAGAGCCGCGGCTCCAAGGCCAATAACCATCAACCCGTACCAAATGGCTCGAAGGGTCAATATCTCGCATGGCAGTATCCTAACCGCTCAGACCGCACGTCTCCCACCTCGCACTCATCCCCTCAAAACACCCAGCCTAACGCTGACCACCACTGCCACAATGCGATACAGTGTTACTGAAAGCTCTGAAACCTATGGAAAAACTTCTCATTCCCGACTCTCCTCGCCGCTGGGACTGCCTCAGCCTGGGCGAGGTCATGCTCCGCCTCGATCCCGGCGAGAGCCGCATCCACACCACGCGCCACTTCCAGGTCTGGGAGGGCGGCGGCGAATACAACGTGGCCCGCGGCCTGCGCCGCTGCTTTGGCCTGCGCACCGCCATCGCCACCGCTCTGGCCGACAACCCCGTTGGCCGCCTGGTCGAAGACCTTATCCTGCAGGGCGGCGTCGATACCTCCCTCATCAAGTGGGTTCCCTACGACGGCGTCGGCCGCCAGGTCCGCAACGGCCTCAACTTCACCGAGCGCGGCTTCGGCGTGCGCGCGGCCGTCGGCTGCTCCGACCGCGGCCACACCGCCATCAGCCAGGTCAAGCCCGGCGACTTCGACTGGGCCATCGATCTTCGGCCCCGAGAACGGCACGAAGCTGGCTTCACACCGGCGGCATCTTCGCCGCTCTCTCCGCCTCCACCGCCGAGGTCGCCGCCGAGGCCATGGACGCCGCCCGCCGCCACGGCACCCCCGTCTCCTACGACCTCAACTACCGCGATTCCCTCTGGAAATCCATCGGCGGCAAGGCCACGCGCCCAGGAGGTCAACCGCGAACTGGTTCGCAAGGTCGATCTGCTGCTGGGCAACGAAGAAGATTTCTCCGCCATGCTCGGCGTCAAGATCAAAGGCGTCAGCGAGGACTTCGCCGAGCTGCCCATCGCCGGCTACGAAGAGATGCTGCGCGAAGTTGCCGGCTGCCTATCCGAATCTCAAGCTCATCGCCAGCACCCTGCGCACCGCGCACAGCGCCAGCCGCAACGGATGGGGCGCCATCGCCATCTACCAGGACCAGATCGTCCACGTCCCGCAGCGCGAAATCGAAATCTGCGACCGCGTCGGCGGCGGCGACAGCTTTGCCTCCGGCCTCATCTACGGCCTGCTCACCGGCAAGCCCATCGAATGGGCCGTCCACTGCGGCGTGGCCCACGGCGCGCTTGCCATGACCACCCCCGGCGACACCAGCATGGCCACGCTGGCCGAAGTCGAACGCATCGTCAAAGGCGGCTCAGCGCGCATCGCGCGATAACGCCGTAGACTTGAAGAGCACGAGCGCGGGCGAATGTTTTAACCCCCACGGTGTAGTCAACAAAATCAACGCGGGCTTTAGCCCCGGATGCGAGGAACAAAATGTCCGAAACCACAGCGCAAATCATCGAACGTGTTGGCCTGATTCCCGTCCTGCGCGCCCGCAATGCCGCCCAGGCCCACGCCGTCGTCAAAGCCATGATCGCCGGCGGCGTCACCGTCGTTGAAGTCACCATGACCGTCCCCGGCGCCATCGATCTTCTCAAGGAACTCAAAAAAGAGTACGGCTCGAACCTCCTGCTCGGCGCCGGCACCGTCACCACCGCCGATGAGGCCGAGGCCACCATCGACGCCGGTGCGGAGTTTATCGTCAGCCCCAGCTTTCATCCGAAGTCGTAGCCGTCACCAAGGCCAGGAAAAAGCTCTCCATCCCCGGCGCGCTCACGCCCACCGAGGCCATCACCGCCTCCCACGCCGGCGCGGACTACGTCAAAATCTTTCCCTGCTCGGCCGTGGGCGGAGCCAGCTATCTGAAGGCGCTTCTCGCGCCCTTTCCGCATCTCAAGCTCATCCCCACCGGCGGCGTCACGCTGGCAACCGCGGAGTCTTTTCTCCGCGCCGGCGCGCGCGCCCTGGGCGTGGGCAGCGACCTGGTCAACCTGGCCGCCATCGACGCCGGAACCCCCGAGACGATCACCGAAACCGCCCGCGCCTATTTGCAGGTGCTTGCCAAGTTCCGCGAGGAAAGCACTCAGAAAAAGTAAAGCAGCATTTCCAAAAGAAAAATCCGCCGAACCAACTCGGCGGATTGCTGATGCGCTTTTCTGATTCCCTGATTCCCTGATCCCTGTTCTTATATCAGCTCCACTCCCCACAAATCGTGCAGGTGCAGCACGCCTTCCACGGTTCCCGCCGCATCCACCACCACCAGCGAAGTAATCTTCCGCTCCTCCAGAATCGCCAGCGCCGTAGCCGCCAGCTCCTCCGCCGCAATCGTCCGCGGATGGTCGTTCATCGCCTCGCCGGCCGTCTTGCTCAGCGCCGCGCCGCCCTCGCGCTCCAGCAATCTCCGCAAATCGCCGTCGCTGATCACGCCGCGCAGCCGTCCCCGCTCCTGCACCGTCGTAATCCCCAGCTTCTTCGACGACATCTCGTAAATCACGTCGGTCATCGCCGTCGAGGGCGCAACTACCGGCACGGCATCGCCCGCGTGCATCAGCTCGCGCACCTTGGCCAGCCGTTTGCCCAGCTTGCCGCCGGGATGCAGCTCGGCAAAATCCTCCGCGCGGAAGCCCTTGCGCACGCTCACCGCAACCGCCAGCGCATCCCCCAGCGCCAGCATTGACGTGGTCGAAGCCGTCGGCGCAAGATTCAGCCCGCAAGCCTCGCGCTCCACGCCGCAATCCAGCGCCACGTCGCTGGCCTTGGCCAGCGTCGAATTCAAATTGCAGCAGAAGCTTACCAGCGCGTCGCCTTTGCGCTTCAGCGTGGCCAGCAGCCGCAGAATCTCCTCCGTCTCGCCGCTCGCCGATAGCGCAACCACCACGTCGCCCGTCATCAGTACGCCCACGTCGCCATGAACCGCCTCGGCCGGATGCAGAAACAGGGCAGGGGAGCCGGTAGAGCTGAGCGTGGCGGCAATCTTCTGCGCAATAATTCCGCTCTTGCCCATCCCGGTAACCACCACCCGCCCGCGCTCCTCGCCGCAGCGCACAATCAACTCCACGGCACGGTCGAAGGCTGCTGCCATTGGCCCTTCCAGCCGCGCGGCCAGAGCCTCCAGCGCCGCCGCCTCGGTGCGCACCAAAGCCGCCGGCGCGGGCGCGCTGCCAGCCTCACGGTTCCCTGAACAAGGCGCTGTTTCCTTGTTCGCTCATCGGTTATTGATGGTAACAGTTTTGGCTCCTGCGGTGTGGCCAATTGCCTTCGGCTCGCCTGCGCCAGAGAAATGGCGCGGAATACGTACAATAGAAAAGAGGACCATCCCCGTGAAGCGCAACACGCTCGTCATCACCGCCGTTCTCTTCATCCTGGCCGCCTTTGCCTGGGCTGGATGGGCTAACTGGGAATACCGCAGGCAAGCCGCCGAGCGGCTGCGTGCCTCGGCTGCGCAGGGCGAATCTGGTTATTGACGCCGCCGGTGCGCCGCAATACCTCTCCCCGCTCCAGGGCAAGCCCGCGCCACCGTTCACCCTCGAAGACCTCAGCGGCAAAAAAGTCTCTCTGTCCGACTTCAAAGGCCATGCGCTGGCCATCAACTTCTGGGCCACCTGGTGCGCTCCCTGCAAGGTCGAGACTCCCTGGCTCATCGATCTGCGCAACCAATACGCGGCGCAGGGCTTCGAGGTGCTGGCCATCTCCGCCGACGACATCGACCGCAAAGACCCCCGCAAATTCAGCGATGAAAAGCAGGAGATCGCGCGCTTTGTCCAGAAGATGCGCATGCCTTACCCGGTTCTCATCGACGGCGACTCCATCAGCGATTCTTACGGCGACTTGGACGCGCTGCCCACTACCTTTTTTGTGGACCGCAACGGCACCGTAGTCGCCGCGCAAATGGGAATGACCACAAAGGATGATCTCGAAAGAAATATCAAGAAGGCGCTGGGGATTGTAAAGTAGCGGAGTTAGCGATGTTAGCGGAGTTAGCGGAGTTCCGGCGTTAGAATGAGGAAGATTGGATGATTGACAGATAAGATTGGTATGCGCATCGCCACTCGCTGCGGTTCTCGCGTCGACCTCTGCGCTGGCGTCGGCCAGGAACCGCTCATCGAACCAGCACCGCGCTCTGCCGCAAAGCCCGCCGTCGTATTTCTTTATCCCGAGCAAGTCACCATCCCCGCCGGCAAGCCAACCACCATCGCCCTGCACTTCCGCATCGCGCCGGGACTGCACATCAACTCCCACACGCCCAGTGAACCGAGAACTCATCCCCGCCACCTTCTCGATTCCCGCAGGCTCTGGCGTGCGCCTCGATGAGCGCCGTCTACCCGCCCGGCACGGACTTCACGCTTCCCCTTGATCCCAATACCAAACTCAGCGTCTACTCCGGCGAGTTCACTCATCCAGGCGCGCATCGTGGCCGCGCCCGGCAACCACCTGGTCGAAGCCACGCTCCGCTACCAGGCCTGCGATAACAACGCCTGCATGCCGCCCAAAACGATTACCGCGGCTATCGATGTCATCGGGAAGTAAGCGCGGCTGCCTTCCGCACCCTTGAAACTCGCGCCGCCACTGGCCCGTCATTCTATAATGTTGTGCGGAGGCTTATTCATGCGAACTGGAATGAAAATAGTGTGTGCATTGGCAATTTCGGGTCTGGTGGCAGGGCTGTCTGCACCAGCTCCATGCCGACTCCCTGACGGTCAAGACCGAGCAAGGCAAGGCTCACGGCAAAACCATCAACGACGGCAAGGTCAAGGCATTTCTCGGCCTGCCTTACGCAGCGCCTCCGGTGGGCGATCTGCGCTGGAAGGCGCCCCAGCCGCCGGCCAAGTGGAAGGGCGAGCGCGACGCCACCAAATTCGGCGCCCACTGCGCTCAGAATCATGTCTTTGACGACATGATCTTTCAGGACAGCGGCAAACAGCGAGGACTGCCTCTTCCTGAATGTCTACGCGCCCGCCGACGCCAAGGCCAAAGAGCAAGCTGCCGGTCATGTTCTGGATTCACGGCGGCGGCTACTCGGGCGGCGCCAGCTCGGAGCCGCGCCATAACGGCGACTTTCTGCCCCTCAAGGGCGTGGTGCTGGTCACCATCAACTACCGGCTGGGCGTCTTCGGCTTTCTGGCTACCTCCGATCTGGCCAAAGAGGCCAACGGCGCGGCCGGCAACTACGGCCTGCTCGACATGGTGGCCGCGCTCCAGTGGGTCAAGGCCAACATCAAAAACTTCGGCGGCGATCCGGACAATGTGACCATCTTCGGCGAGAGCGCCGGCTCCTTTGCCGTCAGCACGCTGATGGCCTCGCCCAGGTCGCGCGGACTCTTTCACAAGGCCATCGGCGAAAGCGGTGCGGCCTTCAGCGATACGCTGCCAACCGACACCCTGGAAGCGCGCGAAAAACAAGATGCGGAGTGGGTTGCTTCGCTGGGGGTGACTACACTGGCGGAACTGCGTGCGCTGCCGACGGACAAGGTCTTGGATGCGGCTAAAAACAAGAAGGGCGGCTTTTGGCCCGTTGTCGACGGCAAGTTTCTCACCGAGCCGGTCGCCGACACCTACGCCGCGGGCAAACAGGCCCATGTGCCGCTGCTGGCCGGCTGGAACCGCGATGAGGGCAGCTTCTTCGCCATGCGCCCCATGACTGCGGAGCAGTTCAAGGGCATGATTGGCGGCCTCTACAAGGAGCGCGCCGCCGAGTTCCTCAAGCTCTATCCCGCCGATACCGATGCGCAGGCCCTGCGTTCGGCCATCGACTACGGCAGCGACAACTTCATCGCCTTCGGCACCTGGAAGTGGATTGAGGCGCACAGGAAAACCGGCGACTCGCCCGTCTATCGCTATCACCTTGAGCTGGCCGCCCCGCCCAGCAAATACCACCCCGGCTCCTTCGCCTTCCACTCCGACGACATCGAGTACGTCTTCGGTACGCTCGATACCCGCCCCGGCGCGGTCTGGCGTCCCGAGGATCGCACGCTGAGCGAGCAGATGATGAGCTACTGGACCAACTTCGCCAAGCACCGGCGACCCCAACGGACCCGGCCTGCCCGCGTGGCCCAAGTACGACAGCGCCGACTCGCTCATCCACCTGGACAGCACCATCACCTCCGGCCCGGACACCCTCCGCCCGCGCTACGAGTTCCTGCTGAAGGGAATGCCGGCGTTCCACTTCTGAAGATTCAGCCGATTGGGATTCCCCTCCTTTCTGCATTCAATGCCGAATGGAGGGGAATCCCATGTTCATGGTCAACGTATTATGAACCGGCAGAGTCAGTGGAACTTCCATTCAAATCAGCCTTCCATGCCTCCGCGATAGAAGGATTTCGCGCAAAGAAAGCCTTCTGCGTTTCTGAATCCACATCGTTGAGCGGGCATGAGAAATTGATGCAGCGGGTACAGATATTTCTTCGCAAAAGATAGGAGAAACTGATTGCCGAAGCCAGCCCAATGAGCGCCGTGAGGTAATCTTTTCCCGCCACCATCAGAATTATTGGAATGAGAAGCAACAATAGTGCCCCGATCAAGAACTGAATCTGCTCGGCACGGCTCATCGGTCCAGGGCGGTACTTCCACAGCTTGATGACGCCGTAATTGGCAGGACAGCGCAACATGAGCCCTTCCCCTGCCCAATATGGACAATGGCTGCACAGGACGCGCGCCTCCCAGAGGAAGAAAAAGAAGAGCATATATGCCAGCCAGCCGAGCAGCCACCATCCATAGCCGGCGCGAATCACTCCCACAATAGATGCGCCGAAAAACGGCAGCCAAATCATGAAGAAATGGAGGATATCGCGTTTTTCATAGCGGCACATCAGCTTGCCGCCAAGGATGCAATCCTCGCAGGCTGTCACGGGTTTGGCTGTACAAGGAATTTCACTCATCATCGCATCCAATCTCGCGATAGGCCTATTTCACGCCCGCGGCCGTCGCAAAACCTGCCGCTACCGTCGGGGGAATCGTGCTGACCGGCGGCGGCTCGGCAAAGGCGGCATTTTTCGCGTTGATCGCGTTGGAGTAGTCGGGGCCGAGGCCGAGCTTCTTGAGCGCCCGCGCGTCAGGCAGTCAGTTTCGTCTGCCAGCCCTGGTCGGCCTGATACTTCTGCATGGCCGCCTTGGTTCTCTCGTCCCACTGGCCGTTGGCCTCGCCGGAAAGATAATGCTCGCGGATGAGTGCCTGCTGAATCTCTGTTATCCGGCTCTGGCTCCATCGCCTGTTGGCCGCGCGGGCGGCGCGCTCTGGACTTTCCCTTGTGGGTTCCGCGCGTTTGCGCGGTATGCGCCTGAGTGGTATGCGCTGGGGTGGTATGTGTCTGTGTAGTATGCGTCGGTGTAGTGTGCGTCTGTGAAGTATGTGTCTGCGCGGTGTGCGCCGGGGTGGTATGTGTCTGCGTGGTGTGCGCTGGGGCAGTGTGCGCTGGTGTAGTGTGCGTCTGTGTAGTGTGCGTCGCTGGTTTACTGGTGGATGCAGCTGGCGCGGTAGTTCCGAACGAAGGCCGCGAGGCCAGGGCCGTGAACAGTGCCAACGCCAGGCTTGCTCGATAAGTCAGCACGCGAGTTCACCTCTAATACGGCAACTTCTCGCCGCACTCTCTAATGAAATTTTATCGGATTGTCCCGGATTGCGGCAAGGAGAAAGTCGTTTTGGTCATGGGAATCCAAGGGGTTGCGGAAAAGGGCGCCGGAAACGGAACTCTGCCTCCAGCGCCCTTATCAACGCTACTGAAGCGTTCCGCCTATCAGATTAATTCCATCATCGGGATGGCGCGGATCCACGACTTCAAAGACCACGTCGTCGCCCGTCTTCAATTTGCTCACCACGGCGTTGAACTGTTCCTTGGTGCCCGTGGGCTGTTTGTTGACGCGTATGATCACCAGGCCCGGCTCCAGCCCTTGCAGGTCGGCGAACGAGCCGGAGCGTACCGCTTGAATCATACGCCGGGGTTGTGCAGCTTGGCGGCAGTGGCTGGAGGAATCTCGCGAACCACGATGCCCAGTTTAGTTTCGCCCGCGTCGCCCTTTTCATCCGGGTTATTTTCGGCCTGCTGGCCGCCCATCTCGGCAAAGACCTTATCGCGGTCGCCAATAGCCACCGTTGCATCGGCCTGCTTGCCGTCCCTCAGGTAGCCCAGCCGGACGCTTGAACCCGGCCTGCGGCTGGCGATCTCGTTCACCAGGTCGTCGCCGTCCTTGATCGAGCGTCCATCGATAGTCAGAATGATGTCGCCCTGCCTTCAGGCCGGCCTTCTCCGCCGGTCCGCCCGGCTGAACCTGCTGCACCAGCACGCCGTTCTTGAAGCCGTAAACGCGATTCACCGCGCCCGAGAGTCCCTGATTGAAGCGGATGCCGATGGAGCCGCGGGTCACCTTGTGGCTGGCGCCGATCAGGTCGTTGTAGATATCCACCACGGTGTTCGATGGCATGCGCGAAGCCGATCCCCTGATAGCCGCCCGACTGCGTGAAGATGGCCGTGTTCACGCCGATCACCTCGCCGTTCATGTTCAGCAGCGGTCCGCCGGAGTTGCCCGGATTGATCGCCGCGTCGGTCTGGATGAAGTGCTGGAACTGCCCGCTCGCCCCCGGCTCGATGGTCCGGTTCTTGGCCGAGATGATGCCCGCCGTAACGGTCTGCGACAGCGCAAACGGGCTGCCGATGGCCTCTACCCAGTCACCCACCTGCGCTGTGTCGGAGTTGCCCAGCTTGACGGTCGGCAGCGGCGTGCTGGTCTCGATCTTGATCACCGCCAGATCCGTGGCCTTGTCCGTCCCGATCACCCGCGCCGGACGGCCCTCATCCTCGTTGTCCGGATCGGTCGAGAGCTTGACGTAAATCTTGTCGGCCTTCTCCACCACGTGATAATTGGTGATGATGTAGCCCTTGGGATCGACGATGAAGCCCGAGCCCAGCGACTCGCGAACCTGGCCGTCGTCCCCGCCCTCCATGTCGGGCATCTGCCCGCCGAAAAAGCGGTTGAAGAAATCCTGAAAGTTGTCTGGACCCTGCCCCTGGCCCTGCTGCTGATCCTGGTCCTGATCATCGTCGCCGGGTTGCTGGGGCAGCGGCTGGATGCGGCCGTGAAAATTGCGCCGGCCCTTGTTGGTGGACTGCTTGGGAAGCGTCTGGGTGTTGATGTTCACCACCGCCGGCCCAACCTTCTTGGCAATCTCCACAAACTGGTTGGGAGCCACCGTGGAATTGTTCACCTTCAGTGGCGTGGCGTCGGCGCTGTCATTCTGCTTTTCTTGTCCGCGGACTCCGTGAGCGGCATAGGAGCCGGCCACAATAGCGGCCGACAGCGTGGCAAGCAAGATAAACACGGAAGCGAGACGGCGCGTGCGCAGCCGTTCAAAGAGCGATTTCATGGCTTCGTTGACCTCATTGGGTAACCAGCCTCGCGGCTGGCGTTTGTCTGATTGGTTCAGTTTGTTCAATTTGTTCAGTTTGTTTAATTGTTCCTCCACAACTTTCAGTATAGCCAGTGGCGGGCAAACCCGTCTGGCTCGCGCTTCCTGCGCCCTTCGGCCTTCCAAGCCGAAAACCGTTCCGGGAACCGTCCCATTCCTATAGACGCACGATCTGGCCAAAATGAAGTCATGGACAAGCTGTGCACCTGTCGCAAGTCTCCGCCGACTCGCAATGCGATGAGTTGATCCAGCAGTTTCTGTATCTGCTCTGCCTTGCGCGGGCTTACATCGGTAAACTCGATCCCGGCCCTGGTCTTGCCTCCTCCTGGTGGCGTATCACGCCCGCCAGTCGCAGCGTGTAGCCCTTCAGATGCAGACAGCACCTCGACACTGGCATCGTCCGTGGCCGGAATGGCCTCATCGGCCTCGATGCGGCATCCCCCCAGCCCCAAATCGAGCAGGTAACCCAGGGCCTTGGTCCCCTCCGGGAAGATGCCAATCCAGGCCGTTCCCCAGCCATTCGCGCGCGGGTGAGCGCGCCGCTCCATCGCTCCGCCCTCCGTGGCTGGCGGCCCCTGCTCGGAATCTTTGCGCTTGAATCCATATTCTCCACTCATGAGATTCGCCCAGTGCGGCCCTTCTGGACGAGCCTCCCCTCTAGTTTATCGGCCAAATTCCGCTCCCGAGCAGGTATTTGCGCACATTTACTTCGGTATTGGCTCGTCCATGGCATCTTTGCTCATGGAAACGCTCCCCGGAGCTGCCCCGGCTCATGAGAAAATAGAAGTGCAGCAGTTCTCCGGGGCAGCGCCACAGCGCGCCCAAACCTTGATTCAACCCCAGCTTTTCCCGGCCCGCGCGAGCCCATACCCCTCTGCGGCCCGCCATACAGGAACCAGTTAACGAATGATCAGTGTCAGCAATGTGACCATGCGCTACGGCTCGAAGATTCTCTTCGAGGATGTCAGCGTGAACTTTGTCCCCGGCCGCCGCTACGGCCTCACCGGTCCCAACGGCTCCGGCAAAACCACCTTCATGCGCATCCTCACCGGCGACCTCGACGCCCAGAAGGGCACCGTCGTCCGCCCGCGCAAGCTCGGCGTCCTGCGCCAGGACCAATTCGCCTTCGACGCCCATCGCGTCATCGACACCGTCATCATGGGCAACAAGCCGCTCTGGGCCGCCCTCGAAGAGCGCGACCGCATTTACGCGCAAGCGGAAATCTCCGACGCCGACGGCATGCGCCTCGGCGAGCTTGAAGGCGTCATCGGCGACGAGGACGGCTACACCGCCGAGTCCGACGCCGCCGTCCTCCTCGACGGCCTCGACATTCGCCGAGCCCCTCCACCAGCGCCTCATGGGCGAGCTTCAGGGCGGCCAGAAGGTTCGCGTCCTCCTCGCCCAGGCCCTCTTCGGCAAGCCCCAGGCCCTGCTCCTCGACGAGCCCACCAACTACCTCGATCTCGAATCCATCCACTGGCTCCAGGACTTCCTCAATAACTACGACGGCACCCTCATCGCCATCTCCCACGACCGCCACTTCCTCAACTCCGTCACCACCCACACCGCCGACATCGACTACGAGACCATCATCACCTACACCGGCGGCTACGACGAGATGGTGATGGCCAAAACCCAGATCCGCTCCACCCTCGAATCCCAGAACGCCCAGCGCGAAAAGAAGATCGCCCAGCTCAACGACTTCATCGCCCGCTTCTCCGCCGGAACCCGCTCCTCCCAGGTCACCAGCCGCCGCAAAGAGGTCGAGCGCCTGCAAACCAACGACCTCGCCCGCTCCAACATCGCCCGCCCCTACATCCGCTTCGACCAGCTCCGCCCCAGCGGCAAGCATGTGCTCGAGTTCAAGCACCTCACCAAGATCTACGGCGACCAAACCGTCATCGACGGCTTCACCGCCAACCTGCTGCGCGGCGAAAAAATCTGTCTCATGGGCCGCAACGGGGCAGGGAAGACCACGCTGCTCAAGAGCCTGCTCGAATAACTATCCCGGCCTCGCCGACAAGGACTTTGCCCTCGACTCAGGCTCCGTCTTCTGGGGCCACGAAGCCCAGATCGGCTACTTCCCCCAGGACGTCGGCTCCACCATCGAACACGGCCTCACCGTCGCCGAGTGGCTCCATCGCTGGAAGCCCGACGCCCACGTCGAAGATATTCGCGGCATCCTCGGCCAGATGTTATTCAGCGGCGAAGAAGGCGACAAGCAGACCAAAGCTCTCTCCGGCGGCGAACAAGCCCGCCTGGCCTTTTGCAAGCTAATCCTCACCAAGCCCAACATATTAATCTTCGACGAGCCCACCAACCACCTCGACCTCGAAGCCATCAACGCCCTCAACATCGCCCTCCAGCGCTACGAAGGCACGGTCCTCTTAGTAACCCACGACCACGACTTCATCGACGAAGTCGCCACCCGCCTCTGGGTCTTCCACGAAGACAGCATCGAAGACTTCCAAGGCCCCTATGCCGAGTGGAAGGGCAAGCACAATTAGTCAATTTGACTATTAAATGTTTGTTTCTGAATTCCTGTAACTGAGCTACAAATCTTTACGGAAGTGATATCAGCTCAAATGAATGGAATTTAGACCTAGGGTCGAGGCATATTAATTGATCACTGGCGTAAATTCGGGCGGTCGGACTGCATCTCTTGTTTTGCCTTGTTCGAATTCCAAAATCCGCTTTTTCACTGTGGTAAGATCTCTATCGGTGATCCTTCCCTTTGTTTTCCATTGCCTAGCTAGTACGGCGAGATTTTTGAGACGGAGTCTGTCCCGCTTGCCCAATGCTGCTGTTACATAACACGCAATTGAATCAGACCACTCACCATCCAATCCGTGGATGTTTCCGAGTATTCTCCACGCTTCCCAATTATGTTCATGGTGCTTTATCGCGCTTTCGCACCAAGTCTTAGCGACTATTCGCTCTCCACGTTCTAGAAATATTTTCCCTAAATAGGACTCTACATAGGAATTATGAGTTCCGAACTGAAACTTACTGCCAGTCTGGGCAGATAGTTCCACAGCGCAACGTAAAAAACCGGAACCTTCTTCGCGGGCAGCATAACTAGTCTTGCCCATAATCCCAATGAGGTACGTCCCTATCTGACACATGGTGAGAATCTTGTGTTGAGTGATCTTGAGTGATCGGTCATCGGCCGCCCCTTCAATTGCGTCGAGGCTGCGCTTGAATTCGTCGACTACAGTGGGGAGTTCTGCCGGCCTTGTATTTTCGAAACCATGTCTGTAAGCGATTCCTCCTATATGCCAAAGCCAAGAGGCAATCTTATTCAACGCGTGCGCGTTGTGCAAACTCCATCCGCTCTGCCGGTTGGACTCCAGGGCGTCACAAAATATCTTGTAGATTCTTAACGTTTCCTGCCAGAAAGGCGCTTCTTCTAGGTTCTCCCAATCAACCTCACGTTCATTCACAATGGCAAGATGTAGCCTACCCGCATTATGCATTGGCTCGATCTTAAGTAGGGCATGCAGTAAAGGTTTTGCAGCTTCTAAATATCGGGTCCGCTCTTCGGGATGCCGATCTGCCTGTTCCAAATAGATTGTGGCTAATTTATGCATACTATATGTATGTCTTGGATTTGCCCTCAGTGCAGCTTGCAGTTCAAGGACTGCCTCTTCAACGCTACCGAGCTCATCATACAAAAGGCACGCATAGCCATTTAGCAGTACCGCCAGTTGATCATGCCAAGTACTAGGGAAGGACGCAAGTAGGGCTTTGTAACTGCGCTCACATTCAAGGAAACGCCTGTGCGCCCCCTTCTTGTCACCTCGATCGCTAAGAATATGACCATACCATAAAATAAAGTCGATGCACCTGACCCGGGCAATAATCCTACCGCGTTCGGTCCCTGCTGCCGTACGGAGTAAACGCCGAATTCGCATGTAAGAAGCGAAAGATCCACTTATATCGTGTTGCTCATACTCAATTTGCAGCAATGCGACATGCGCGGTGAGGTCATTCGGGTCTTGGGCCACAATGGAAGAGAGAAGCATTCTCGCATCTTCTGTTTGACCAAAGCGCCGGAAAAGCGAGGCTAGTGAATGTTCGATGTAATGATTTCTTGTCGCTAGCGAAATTGCCTGTGTATATAAAGTGGCTGCTGTCTCCCAGAATCGCTTGCCGCGTGCTTCATACGCTCGGCCTTTTCTAAAAATCATTTGAGCTTGGTCCCACTTGGTAAAGGAATAAAAGGGCAGCATCAATAAGTAATCGTTAACTTTAATGGATTCTTCGAATAGGCGACGCTGAAACAGAGCCCCGCTAAGGCTTCCCGCAATTCGTACAAAATGCACAGATGAAATGCGGCGGCTGAGTTCCAATATGAGATCTGTCAGTGATCGAAGCTGACGAGTTTCTTCACCTGCACTACATTCAGCAACAATCAAGCTTTCGTCGGCATCGAGCCTTTTTTTCTTGATCTTCAACCACGTCGCTTGGGCTAGTCTTTTCAGCGCAGCTCTATACCGTCTTCGTGCGAGCCACCTCTAGCCACCATGTTCTGATACGCAAACCTCGATGATTACGGATATAGGTGTGCCTAATCCGAAGTGGAGGAAGTTGCCTACACAGTCAATTATTTGTCGTTCATATTTGTCAAGTTGCGGGTAGACTTCACGACGCCACAATTTCCCGCGCAAGGAAAGAAAATTTTCAATGTCGGACCGGTTAATTGTCCCAACACCTTTACCGTTAAGTACCCAGAAGAAGTTGAATATTTCTCCAAATGTGATTTGCTGTTTGTCCTCGAGTTCCCGCTCTTCTGACTCAGATGCGAATGTAAGCCCGAACAATTTCGCGGTCGTTGTAATATAACTACGGCGTTCAGTCTCGGTGGTCGTATCCAGCCAGACCACGTCGAACTGCTCAACCAATTCTGGAGATAGAGTTCTCAGCATTTTGAAATGCTGTCGCTGCATGGTAATGATTACATCGACATTACCTTCTGGTGCCGTCGCGTGAAGGGCGTCTAGTGTTTCTTCTAATGCTTCGGTTGGTCCGGACCGTTCTAATTGCTCCGCCCCCCCAACTCGATCTGGGAGACCTTTCACTATAAGATCATCAATTAAAAAAACAGTATTGCGCCCGATAATAGGCGGGAGGTCTAGAGGGCTTGGTATCACTTGTTGACAAATGTATATGGTACGAGGCCTCAAGCGATCAAGCCTTTAAATTAGTTCGATTGCTTCTCTGGTCTTGCCGGCTCCCGATGCCCCACAGAACAAAATCTGCCTTTTACGGGGAACAAGTTCATCTCCAAAAGCGGCACGAATAGGTTCTCGTTCAATGTAGTTTTCTAATTTTCCAGACCAATGAGGTTTTGAACTGATAAAACCTACGATCTCATTGATCGCTACCTCTTCAACGATTTCAACACGGTTGAGTAGGCGACTTTTTAGAACCTTAGAGTTGGCCCGACGAGCAATGAGAATCGGAATGAGGACAGCAAGGAATCCGACAAAGAGAGCACACGCCGTCTCAACTTTTCCATCAAAAGAAAGGCCGTTCCAGATCGCACTCGGCCATCCCAAAATCCCATGCATCCAGTGCCAGGAACTGGTCAACCAGCCAAGAAGCGTGCGTGCCAAAGCGTCCATCTGAATTTGCATCATTCTATACTGGATAGGTAGGATTTGGCAGGTGGCCAACCCTAAACCAGACACAATTGAATGGTTGCCCCATCCATGATGCGTCCTTCGAGGAGAATATCGCAGCAAGGCTGGGAGATCACGACCCCCCTGCCCAATATCCCAGGTCTCGCAAGCGAGACCTGGGATATTGAACGTTGGCAGGCCAGGAGCGGTAGGCCGGGATGTACCGCGGTCCCCAGGGATAGACTATCAAAATATTTTTCAAAATCTTGCGGATAATTAAGTAGTAAACATCGAATTAAACTCAATAGAATGAATATGTTCCACGTGGAACATTTTCCGGGCTCATAACCCTTTTACTTTGCTCTTTTCTGCCGTTTCTACGTAGCCCAGGTCTCGTTCTGGGATTTGGGATACGGAAACGTTGTCAAGCCGGGACTGGCAGGCCGGGGTTTTAACCCCTGAGCCGCCTGCCGACCCGCTGACCCCCTGACCGCTGACTCCCAGACCCTATCCTGATCCGGGCCGAAGGCGTCTGCCTGGACGGCAAGTCCCCGCTTCCCAAATAACCCAATTTTACGCAAGAAAACCTCTACTTCGAAGTAGAGGTTTTCTTGCGCGTTTTTGGCACGAATTGTTGCCTTTTAAGTCACCGCGTCTTCGGAGCCGTATTAGGCCTCGCGCCCCACGGCAGAATGACGTTAGGGAGGCATTTGGGACCTTCCGCGTTCGCCTTGAAAATTCCCTTAGTCCTGCCGGAAAGATACGGAAAAACGGCTATCACGGCGTGGCCATTCGCGTCCGTAGTCAGTATCTCGTTGGCTCTCATGTCTTCCGACTCCAACACCAATGGAATCTTAGCCTTAGCTGGAAATCGGTCGATAATGATCAGGACTGCCGCTGCATTCGGCTGTGCGATCCTCACTTCCATCCTGCACCCCTGATCTTCCGACAACACAGGATGGGAAACGAGTGTGCCGGGAATCATTAACGGCCCATACCTCGTGTAGAAAAGATAGCGCATCGGCTCCGCGCTATCGGTCACAGGCTGGACGTCGTACTCATCGTCCCCGGCATTTAAGCTCATCTCCTGCTCCGGATTCGGCTGGTGAAGCATCAATAAACCTTGTTCATTCACATAGATATCCCGGGGATCGTACGCCATATCATTAGCTATCGACCAAGACTCAATAGAATAGACCTTGTTTTCAGGTGCGCCTTCAGCAAACACGCGATAGCGCGCCGTTCCATGACCTCCCGGCGTCCCCTGCTCGTTAATCTTCTCGAAGCGCAACCGCAAGCCGGACGGATTGAAGCGAGAACCCGTCAGATTTAGGTTCCCTGAACCTGAATCGTCCCACCGAGCCTGACGCTCCAGGAAGGCGAGTAACTCCTTCGAGGGAGTGTGCCGGTAGTTGAAGAGGAAGTATTTCAAGTCATTTGATTGCCTCAAGTCTTGTCCGCAGGAATACAACGGGGAAAGAAACAAGGCGCAAAGCGAGATGCTGGCAAAGAGCCGACCCGGCGAAAGTCATAATCTTAGTGTCGGCCATGCTCAAGCCAAACGCAACCGGGTATGGGGAAAGCTTTAGTTACTGCATATTGGTAATCTCGGTCACATTGCGTCCCGCATTGCGATACCTAGGCCCTGAGAGTGAGTCCTGTCACATCCCTGAACCTTCCTGCAAACTAGCATCGTAACCATGAACGCAGAGACCCTGATTCTGATTGCGCCGTGCTCCCTGCTGTTGGGCGCCGCGCTGCAAATTCTGGTAGCGCGGCTTTTTAACGCCCGGACAAAGGGGATTCTGGCCTTTCTAACCTGTTTGCCTGCAGTAGCTTCCGTGGCCGGGCTGGTGGGATCGGTCAAGGCCGGACAGGCAGTCGATCTGACCGTGCTCCACTGGGATGGCCTGCTGAACCTGGTCTTCCACGTGGACGCCCTCAGCGTCCTTTTTGCTTTGATGGGGACAGGCCTGGGCGCCTTCGTGCTCCTCTACTCCATCGGCTACATGGCCCACGACAAGGCCGCCACCCGCTTCTACGCCTCCATGCTGGTCTTCATCGCCGGCTTTGTCGGACTGGTCTACAGCGCTAACCTCTTTGTTTTCTATCTCTGCTGGGAGCTGGTCGGCTTGTGCTCCTTCAGCCTGGTGGGCTTCTGGTACACCAACCGCGAGGCCGTCGCCGGCGCGCGCAAGGTGCTGCTGATGACCCACATCGCGGGATACGGCCTGCTGGCGGCGATTCTGGTGGTCTACCACCGCACCGGCAGCGCTCTGTGGACCGATCCCAAGGTGGCTCAGGCATTTACCGGCGGCATCTTTGTGCTGATGCTGGTGGCTCTGGTGGCCAAATCCGTGCAGGTTCCGCTGCACACCTGGATTCCCGAGGCCATGGCCGCGCCCACCCCGGTCAGCGCCCTGCTGCACGCGGCTTGCTACGTGAAGGCCGGCGTCTATCTGGCCGCCCGCATGCACAGCTTTGGCGCATGGCCGCAAGCTGGAGGCTTCGCCTGGGGAAGTGAATCCCTGATGTGGGTCGGCACCGTCACCATGGCCGTGGGCGTGATGTACGCCATGGTGCAGACCGATCTGAAGCGCATGCTGGCCTACTCCACCGTGAGCCAGATCGGCTACATGATGATGGGCATCGGCATCGGCACGCCGCTGGCCATTGCCGCCGGCCTGCTGCATTGCCTCAACCACGGATTCTTCAAGGCCGGGCTGTTTTTGACTGCCGGCTCGGTGCAGCACGCCACGGGCACGCGCGACATGAACCAGCTCGGCGGCCTGGCGCAAAAGATGCCCAAGACGACGCTGTCGTGGCTTGATCGGCGTAGGCAGCATGATGGGCATTCCGCTGATGAGCGGCTTCGCCAGCAAGTGGATGCTCTACGCGGCGGCCTTGCAGGCCGGATGGGCGGTTCCCGCCATGGTCGCCTGGGCGGCCAGCCTGGGCACGGTCTTTTTCGGCGCCAAGGCCACCAGCGCCGTCTTCCTCGGTCCGCTGACCAAGGCGACCAAAGACGCGCACGAGTCTCCGCCGACGATGGTCTGGGGCATGGGATTCCTGGCCGCGGGCAGCGTCATTCTGGGCGTCGCGCCGCAGTTGGCGGTCAACTACCTGCTCAATCCGATTCTGTTGCGCGCTGCAACTCAGCCCGGTGCAGGTGACGTGGTTTGGCTTGTCGGTGGGTGCGGGCAGCTTCTCGACCATGGGCGGCCTGGTGCTGGCCGTGGTCTCGCTGATTCTCGGCGGCCTGATCTACGCCGATTGCTTACGTCTCGCGTCCAGCCGCAAGATTGACGGCGCGGCGCTGGCTGGCGGCGGCGTTTTCACCGGCGGAGAGCCGTTGTCGGAGCAGGGAAGGCTCACGGCCGGCGATTTCTCCAGCATCTTCCTGCAAAACTGGCATGAGTTCTTCCGCTGGTCGAATGTGGACGCTGTCTATCTGGGCGTCTGGCGCGGCTTGCAGGCGGTTTCGCGCGGGCTGGGCGTGGTCGTCTCCTGGATGGAGCGGCACGCGTTGGCCCTGGTTGTTGTGCTGGCGGCGGCGATGCTGGCTGGCGTTCGCTGGTTTGCTCCAGCGATTGCGGGCGCTCCAGCCTCTTCCATCGCCTCCGATGCCGTCGCTGCTGGTTTTGGCTTGCGCCGTGGCCGGGGTTGCATTGATTCTGGCCGCTCTCAGCCCACGCGAAATGGCTTCGCCTTGCGCCGTTGATGATTCTGGCCGGCACGGCCGCCGTTGCGGGCTTGATCGTTGCCGATCCATGGCTGCGTCTTGGGCTTCTGGAGCTTGGCGCGCTTGTTGACCGTGGCGCTGGTCTGGCAAAGCGCGCGAACACAAGCCGCAAAGCTGACTTACCTCGCCGTTGTCCTCATCTCGGCTGTGTCGCTGGTTTCGAGCGACCTGTTGCATGGAACGCGGACAGCCGGATTGGGCGCGGGCGCTGCTGCTGACCAGCGTTTGCGTCAAGCTGGCCGCAGTTCCGCTCTTCTTCTGGCTGCTCTGCTCTAGCTGACGAAGTTCCCGCCCTGGTTCTCGGCCTGATTATCGCGGTCGTCGACATGGCTGCCTTCGGTGAGCTGTACGTTGCCGCTCAGGCTTCTCCGGGCTTGCTGACTCCTCAGGGATTCCTGCTGGGCGCTGCTGCTGCCACGTCCTTCCTCGCCGCTCTGCTGATGCTCACGCAGCGCAGCCTCAAGCGGCTGCTGGTTCTCTCGACCGTCGAGGATGTGGGCTTCCTCCTGCTCGGAGTCGTTCTCGTCAACACCCTCGGATTACAACGGCGCGATTGTCGCCGCCGCAACTCACGCCCTCGCCAAGGCGCTGCTCTTCATCTGCCTCAGCGGTCCCGAAGCCGACGGCGCGCTCGACGGCGAACACACCGGCCTGGCCACGCGCTACCCGGTCGCGGCTTTTGGCTTCCTCTTCGGAATGTTGGCCATGCTGGGCATTCCGCCGACCATGGGTTACATCGGCCGCTGGAGACTCTACGAGACCGCGGTGCAAATTGGCTGGCCGCTGGCTGCGGTCTTCATTCTCTCGTCGATCTTTGCGCTGATCGCGTACACATTGGCTTTGACCCGCATCTGGTGGGGTCCGGAGCATGCGCCGCATCCGCCTTCATCGCCGCCGCATCTAATAAAGGAACCGTTCCTGTTACAGGCCGTGATCGTTGCGCTCGTGGTGCTGGTTCTGGCTGGCGGCATCTGGCCGGACGCGCTGCAAATGCTGCTTGGAGGGAGACCATGAAGCTCTGGAGTAAATTGATGTGCTATTGCCGCAGCCACAGCCCATGGCTCTTTCACATGAACTCGGGCAGTTGCAACGGTTGCGACATTGAGATTGTGGCTGCTCTCTCGCCGCGCTACGACGCCGAGCAGTTGGGCGTGCGCCTGGAAGGCTCGCCGCGCCACGCCGACATTCTCTGCGTCACCGGCCCGGTCACGCACAACGCCGTCGAGCGCCATCAAGACGGTCTACGGCCAGGTCTACGGGCCCAAGGCCGTGGTGGCCATCGGCTCCTGCCCGGCAACGACCAATGTCTTCATCGACAGCCGCACGCTGGCTGGGCCGCTTCACAAGCACATTCCCGTGGATGTCTTTGTTCCCGGCTGCCCGCCCCGTCCCGACGCCATCATTCTGGGCGTCGCCAAGGCCGCGGAGATTCTGGCCGCGCGAGGCTCCAAGCCGCCTGTTGCGGCCGCCGAGCCCGAGATCGTGGGCGACCCCGGAGAAAATTGCGTAAGCTGCGCATGCAGTTCCACGGAGGTGCAGGCATGATGACGCCAGAGATTTGGGGCAGCCTGACAACTGCCTTAGCGCGCCTGCTCATCTTTCCCGGCCTGCTCTTTGCCGTGCCTGCCGCGTGGTTCTTCCTGTGGGTGGAACGCAAGGCCGTGGCGCGGATGCAGGGCCGCATCGGCCCTCCCTTCATGCAGCCGTTTTTCGACTTCATCAAGCTGCTGGGCAAAGACACGCCTCAGCGCACGGGCGTAGGCGGCCTGCTGATGAAGGCCTGGCCGCTGATTGCGGTTTCGGCGGCGGCGGGCGCGGTGGGCCTGTTGCCGGTGCTGCCCGCCTCGGGCGGCTTCCAGGGCGATTTGATTCTTCTGCTGGCGCTGCTCGAACTGCCCTCCATGTGCATCATCGCGGCGGGCTTCAGTTCGCGCTCCATCTTCGGCGAGATCGGCTCGGCGCGCGAAGCCGTGCTCAGCGTCAGCTATAACGTGGTCTTCCTGCTGGCCATCATCTCCATCGCCGCCTCGCAGCACACCTTCAGCCTCTCGGCGCTGGCGCAACTTCCTGCTTCGCCGCTGCGCTGGCTGGGCATTGCGGCGATTCTGGTTTGCCTGCCCGCCAAACTCCATCTCAATCCCTTCTCGCTGCCCAACGCGGAGCAGGAGATCTACTCCGGCCCCATGGTCGAGTACGCCGGCCCCGAGCTGGCGATGTGGGAGCTTTCGCATGGGCTGGAATGGGTTGCGGCAACCGGCCTTGTGGCCACGCTGATTGCTCCGGCCTTCACGCTCTGGTGGATTGCCGCTCTGGTCTTTGTCGCGCTTCGCTTTATCATCGTGCTGCTCTTGTCGGTGACGGCGGCGGCCACGGCGCGCTTGCAGATCGACACAACGGTGCGTTTTTACTGGCAATGCACGATGATCTTCGCGGTGCTGGCGGTTGCGTCCGCGCTTTTCATGAGGCTTAAAGCATGAACATTCTGACCATGCTGTGGAAGAACCTGTGGGGCGGCTCGCGGACGCTGCTCTTTCCCGCGCGCCCCAAGGTGAGCGAGCATTACCGGGGCCTGGTGCGCTTCGATCCCGCGCTTTGCTCCGGCTGCGCCATCTGCAGAATGCGCTGCACCGCCCGCGCCCAGAGCAGGCAATCGCAATCCCTGGGATCCATCCCGTGACAGTGGAGCTTGAGGAAGAGCCACTCCGGCCAACACCACAACTGTGATCCGTGCCCTCCGCCAGAAGTGCAGCCGACTCCGCGTGGGTGGGTTTGCACCGCTCAGCTCGCCATTTTCGATCCGAAAGTAATGCCATGCTCTTCTCTTCCGTGAGAAGTTCAACGCCCAAGGGACCTTGGATCATTAGCGGGAAACTCACGGGCGGGCGGCCACGGCGCGATCCCTGCCGTGGCGATGAGGAGCCCGGCGATGAGAGGAGCCGAACACTCATACAAGGAATTGATCTTTGCGACTTGGGCCGGGTGAGGGGCAGACGGCAACGTCAGGTCGGCGAAGCATCCTGTTTTGGACAGGATTCGCATTTCTCCGTCTACCCCGCAACAACGTCCGCAGTCTGAATTTCCCAGTGCCCAGTTTCCGTGGACGAATGCATACCTCGGCAAATCCTGGGCGTCCATGCGAGAAAGACACCCGTGTCGCACCAAGGCGTCTCTGAATTCGACAAGTGTCCGGCGTGTGTTTTCCGGTGTGTCGGGCGCACTTACTCCGTGGTGCAAATGGATTTCTATCTCGCCCCATCCTGAACGACAATGATCAGCCAATTGTTCGATCAAAGTCTTGTTGTACTGCTCCGCCGGATAAAAATAGGTGTGGCAAAATGGATGCCCATCAATGTCACGCCACTCATCCGCAACCTTCGGGGTATTCCCGACACCAGTTTTCAACACGTCGTTCCTGTTCATGGTGATCCGCTAAAGCTTCGGGCATTTCGGGAAGAAATGAAGGCTCAAAGTGGTCGGCGATTCCAATGATCAGGTGGACCGGGCGGCGATGACTGCCCCCCCGATTGAGTGACTGCCAAAAAAAAGATGGCAGCCAGCGAAGGTTATGCCGTATTTTCCCCAGAGGTTTGAAGTCGGACATCCCTGCTCTACCTCATGGCACGAATGCGCTCGGAAGGGATTTCGGCGCCGGTCACGGCTCAATTTACAATGATCTTGGCAAGTGCCGTCACGCCTGCCTTGCTCAGCCGATAGGAATACTGCAAGCAGAAAACTCTCAACTTGAGGCGACGGCACAGCAAAAGGGCTTTTCAACCTTGCCGGTAAATTTGGCTCACACGCTTGTCGCCCCGAAATTCCGACCGGCGGATGGCCGGCTTGCGCCGAACGCTCCCGATATTCGGTACAGGACGCTTGTGTAGGCCATCAAGAAGTAGGTAAGAAAATGGTATTCATAACTCCCGAAACATGCTCCTACCATGAAAGCGGTAAGGCTGGCTCTTAACGCTCCGGTCCAGATGAGCATCTCCGGCCGGTCGGAGGCGGAAGCCTGGCGTAACGAAGGTTTCGAAATGAGCTCCAGAGCATGAGCAAGAACAAGAGGAGGGCAAGAATGCCACCTTCAGCACTGAGCTCGGTGAAAGAGTTGTGGGCTACGTGCCAGCTTCCCGAGACCCGAGCGAAGTTCCCCGAACCGACCCCAAAAAAGGGTGCTCTGCCGTCACATGCACGCTACGCCAGAATATTTCCTTCCGTTGCCGCGCTGACAGATAAGCGGACGCATCCCCGTAAGGACCGAAATTGAGCTCAGGCGTTCGCCCATTTTCGTGGTGAGACCCGCGAACAAAAGGGCGATTGTGCCTAACGCTGCCAAAAAGAACAAAGCCTTTTGTCCGCCCTTGACCCCAAATTCCCACAGGGAAATTCCGACGCCAAGCAAGAGTGTGAGAAGACCGGCGCGGGAAGAAGTCAGGAGCACCGTGTAGGACATCGCGCCTAATAGCAGAGACCAGAGTGTTTTCATCAAGATGCTTCGCGTCCCGATTAGTAAAGCTATGACGAATGGCACCACTAGGTCTATCGCTAGCGCAAAGTCGTTCGGATTGCTATACCTGTCGCTCGAAGATCCGACCAGTCGTCCCCCAGGAAGCTGGACCTCTGGAGTGAAACCAGAGTTATCGTGCCAATACACATCACTTGCACTATGATCAGCTTCCGAAACCTCGACCATGTGGTTACGGTCACCACGACCACGATGGTCATCAGTACGACTTTGGAGAACTCCAATACCACAATTTGAAAAGCGCCGCCCCGCCAAATCGGAGAAAAAGCAACTGCGGCGCAGAGCTGACAAAACAGCACGATGAGGTAGATAGATTCCCTTGGTAAGCGGACGCGAAGGCCACCGTATCCCATCACACCCAGGCACATGCCACCAACGCCAAGGCGCCGGTGATCTTCGCTAGAGGGATGGTACTTAAGGCCGGAATCCAGGCGGAAGGCTGCAGGACAGTGAAGATGGCGACTGGTCACTGACCACCAAGATTCGGGCGGCCTAAGCGCGCCCAGGCATCAGATGCGGTACTTGCGGCTCGGGAACCGCCGGCCTGGGGGACGCCCATCGCCTCCGAGCCGGCTCCGCAGATCGTGTGCCCGGGGTCATCTTACCCATACTTCCTTTTTTCCCTGAGGAAATAAACCAGTGCGACGGCCGCGGCGGTGTTCAAAACCATAAAGGCCACGGCACCTCACTAATCGGCGGAAGACTCGAAGTCCGGGCGGAGCAGAGCTGCCGCCCCCATGCTGTAGAACACGCACTGAAGAACAAGCATGACTGATAAAACGCGCCATGCAGGAACAACGGCCTTACCAAGAGCGCCAGCAGGGCGAAAGGAACCCAAAGACGAAAAAGCTTGTGACTCACGAATTCAAACTTCACCGGATTTTTTCGACTCAAAATCCAGGCGCGAGGCGTAGCAACTGGTAGTTGCCGGTCAGGGTCCGCACCTTGCGCCGGAATTCCTTTTCGGTGGACGCCGCATTGTCGAAGGCCCGGGCTCGAGGCTCGAAGATAACCCGTTTGCCCTGTCGAGCCACGTGGAGCGGCAAGTACACATCGTCCAGCAGGGTCGCAGTGGGAAGGGAAACCAGCAATCTTTGCGCACCGCGTAGAGAGCTCCCGTAGCCCCGACCGTTGAACCCGAAGCGCCCTCCCATTCGCGGATTTTCTTCTCCAGCGCCCAGTAAATGCCAACTCCCTTCCCGGCAACACCGTGTGCGGGATCTTCCAACATCAGTTCGCCGCTCACACAGCCCACTGAAGGATCGGCAAAATTGGATACCAAATACCTGATGGCATCCGGCTGGATCTTTTGCCGGGCATCCGTGAAGACGACGATTTCGCCCTGAGCCGCGCCGATGCCCCGATTGAGTGCTGATGCCTTACCCTCGTGTTGGGGAGATACAAGGACGCGCAGCCGCCCTTCGGCCAGCCCGCCAGGAGCTCATTCGTGGCATCCGTTGAGCCGTCGGAGACGACCACGATTTCGTAGTGGTCCGCGGGGTAGTCAGCCTCGCTCAAGTTGCAGCAGTTTACCGGGGAGGGCTTGTGATTCGTTGTGGACCGCCATGACAAAAGAAATGGACGGAAAGAAGGGAGCGCAACGCACGCGAAGGGGTTTAAAGGGTACGAAGACAGAGCCAAGCGGGATAACCCGCATAGGTATACAGGGTGAACAGGAATGAAACCCAGAACACCCATTTCATCGCGACCCCGTCCCAGTACGACGATCTTTATGGATTTCAGGATAATGGCGAGGTCAAGCCCTAGGGACATGTTCTTGATATAATAGAGGTCATACTTGAGTTTTTCCTTTGAATCTTCAAGAGAAGCGCCGTAGTGATAGCAGACCTGGGCCCAGCCGGTAATACCGGGACAAATGATATGGCGCACATAGTAGTAAGGAATTTCCTGGCTGAGCCACTCCACGGACTTCACTCGCTCTGGCCGCGGGCCGACGAGGGCCATATCTCCCCGCAACACATTCCAGAGCTGAGGGACCTCATCCACGCGCATTTTGCGCAACCATCGGCCTACTCGCGTCACTCGAGGTCGTCCTTGTTTGCCCATGTTGCACCCTTGGCCTCGGCATCCTCCCTCATGGTGCGGAACTTGTAACAAGCGAAGGTGCGGCCGCCCCGGCCAACCCGTTTCTGTCGGTATATCACCGGTCCCCGAGAATCGAGTTTAATCATGAGTGCAATCAGCGGCATGATGGGCAGAAGTACCAGCAATGCCAGGGGGATACGATGGCGGAAGGCGCGCGCCGAAAAAGATTAATGGGATTCAATCGGAAGCCCTGGAGAAGATAAGCCAACTAGGGTAAAGGCCGTCAACCTCAATTCTGCCCCGATATTCTCTCCAGAAAAGA
>CAWJRQ010000009.1:0-32649 GCA_963845345.1 uncultured Acidobacteriaceae bacterium | reverse complement strand
CCGGCTTGCGTTTCGCCGTCCGTGTCTCCATTGCAGCTACGCGCACATCCACCAGTTCGCCCTCCAGCCAGCCGCCATTCGCCAGCAAAATCTTGCTCACCAGCGCCGAAGCCACCGGCGCAGCCTCAAAGTCCGCTCCGCGCTCAAATCTGTGACTCGCGTCTGTGTGCAGCCCGTGACGCCGCGCCGTCCTGCGCACCGCCATCGGCTCAAACCATGCCGCCTCCACCAGCACATTCTTCGTCTCCGGCGTAATCATCGTCTCCCAGCCACCCATCACCCCGGCCAGCCCCACCGCCTTCTTATGGTCGGCCACCACCAGATCCTCGGCATCCAGCACGCGCTCCACGCCGTCCAGCGTCTTCAGCTTCTCGCCTTTTTTCGCGCGCCGCACCACGATCCCGCCCTCTAGCTTGTCCAGGTCGAAGACGTGCGTCGGCTGCCCCATCGCAATCCACGCAAAATTCGTCGCATCCACGGCGTTGGAAATCTGCATTTCTGCTCCAGCAGACGAAAATACGTGCTCACCTCCGCGCCCGCGAACCAATCCCGCGACTCGCCCATCGTCACGTCCCGCAGCACCCGCGCCGTAAACCGCCCGCAGCCGTCCTCCGCCTCAATCCTGACAGGAAATGCGCTCGCCGCCTTCTTCGCCTTGGGCAAAGCAACATCCAGCTCCGCCAGCTTCAATCCATAAATCGCCGCCGCCTCCCGCGCCACGCCGTAGTGATTCATCGCGTCCACGCGGTTAGTCGTAATGTCCATCTCGTAAAGCGAGCCGTTCCCCGTCGCCGAGGTCGTAAATGCCCTCAACGGCAATCCCGCGCAACGTCAAATCCTCGGCAAGCCGCGCATCGTCCACCGGCAATCCCGGCAAGTAGCTACGCAACCATTTTGTAAGAATTTTCATCTTTGACCCTCGTGCTCTTCATTTTCGATGCGAACGGGTTTCGTGAATGCACTTCTAAGGTAGAATCCAGCAGTATTCTTTTGTATTTCTTCGCCGCCAATGCGGGTGATCAAAAGAGACGAATAACCATTCTCCCAATTCTTTTCGTCACCGAGCCACGCTTCGACAGCGGTCCCCGCAGAAATCGTGTGCAACTGATCTCCCTTGGCTCCCGGCAGCGTCGTGATCTTTGTTGCTGCAATTGCATTCATCGTTGATGGGGGCATACCGTCCCAAGCTTTTGAAATCTCAGGGAATAACTGATGTTCGAACATCATTCTGTGCGGCTCGATCTCCAGACCGGCACAGACACCAGTTAGGCCTTCATGTCCTGGAGCAGCCTGCATTACTTTTCCACATTGATTCAAAATCTCGTAACAAACTTGCGCCAATTCTCTGTCAAAGCGCGGAAGTTTCCATTCTCTCTGAGTCCAATCTGCTCACCAATATCACCGCGATCAGGCGAAACGAATATCGATTCGTTTCGGCTCCTAGCTATTGCAATCCAACTCGGCACGTGCGTGGGGACTGGAATGCGAAACGCCATTTTTAGCCGCGTTCCGATATACATGCCAATCATCATCGATGAATTCGCAAGTAGAGGCTCCTTATGTGCGATTTCATCCCTGAGTTTGCTAAATTTCGGCCAATCGGGAAGTGACTTCAACTCTTCTATTGCGAGACGAACACCTGAAAATGCTTTCGCGTTCTGGGACTCGATATTGCCAATCAAAACAAAGCTCTTAATTGCCTGGAGAAATGCATGAAGGTTCCAGCGAAACTCATTTGGTGAATGATAGGTTTCGAGCATCCTGCCAAAAAAATACCGGCTTTCTTCTATCCTGTCATGCATTCCGGGCATAGAACAGCCTTCTTCGCCTTGAAGCTTTCTACCAATCCGTGACGCGCGCTTACGTAATGCATCTTCGCCGTTACTTGATTCAGAGCTTTTCATGCGAATTGTCCTAAGAAGCGCATATCTCCTGCGAAGAATTGTCCAATCTCTGAAACGCCATATTTCATCATGGCGATGCGCTCAACTCCCATGCCGAAGGCAAAGCCGGAGATTTTTTTTGGATCATAGGAGGGCTGTTTTTCTTGGGCAAACGCAAACACCGCTGGGTCCACCATCCCGCAGCCAAGCAGCTCAATCCATCCCGAATCCTTGCACTTCCTGCACCCTTTTCCCCCGCAGAAGATGCAGCTGATCTGCACATCCGCGCTCGGCTCCGTGAACGGAAAAAACGACGGGAAAAACCGCGTCTTCACCGCCGGCCCAAACAGCGCCTTCATGGCGTGGTCCAGCGTCCCCTTCAAGTCGCTGAAGGTAATATTCGTGTCCACGCACAGCCCCTCCACCTGGTGAAAAATCGGCGAGTGCGTCGCGTCCGCCGCGTCGTTCCGGTGCACCTTGCCGGGAATCACAATCCGCACCGGCGGCGCCTGCTGCTCCATCGTCCGCATCTGCACCGGCGACGTATGCGTCCGCATCAGCAGCCGGTCTCTCTGCTGCCTGCGCTCCTGCCCCGCCACCACCAGCGTGTCCTGCGTATCCCGCGCCGGATGGTCCGGCGGAAAATTCATGCACTCAAAGTTGTAGTAGTCAGTCTCCACCTCCGGCCCCACGCCCACCGAGTAGCCCAGCGCCGCAAACACCCTCACAATCTCGTTCATCGTGCGCGTAATCGGATGCTCCGCCCCCGTCAGCCGCCGCGTTCCCGGCAGCGTAATGTCGATAGCCTCGGCCTTCAGCGCCGCGTCCGTCGGACCCGTCCCACAGCCGCGTCCAGCAACCCCTCCACCACGCTTTTGAGCGCGTTGAAGCGCACTCCCAGCGCCTTCTTGGCCTCCGCCGGCGCAGCCTTCAACCACCGCCCGGAGACCTCGTTCAGCCGCCCCTGCTTGCGCCCCAGCCACTCCAGACGAAAGGCCTCCACCGCCGCCTCGCCATCCAGCGCCGCCGCCGCCGCCCGCGCCTGCCGCTCCAAACGGGCAAACGCCTCGTCCAGCCCGGCCTCATCAAATGCCGTCAAATTTGGAATCTCTTCATTCATAGGCTTATTCAGCAGGATAAACCATTGCATGGAGCGGCGTTTTGTTGCATTCATTGACGCGTCAGACCGATTTGATCGAGAAAGTCTTTGAACGTGCATTCAGCCGAAGCTGCGCGCAGAATTGCCCGCAAGTCGATCTTGCTGGTGAGATGCATTGCCGCCATCGGTTTGTGATACTCGGCCCAGATGCGTTTCAATGCCTGCGAAGCCAATTCGCTGGTGACAGGCCGCGCGGTCTCGTGTCCTTTCAGATGCCGCAGCAGAAAGCCCTCGTGGCACGGTTCCTGCCAGATCAAATGCAGCCGATTCCGTCTGGCAAGCGGTTCGATCTGCGCATCCCGCTCCGGTTTTATGCCCCATTTGTCGCGATCCAATAAGATCGCCCGGAAAGTAAAGGCGGTGCGCTTGGCCTCAATCTCTCTGATTCGCCGAATGGCTAATTGAACAAGTGTGAATGGATCGCCGCCACCCGGCTGTAGCACATCGCAATCGAAATAGAGGTGCAAACCGGCAGCATCGGCAATCTCCCCAAGCCGCTTTCCGTATGACTGCTCGCTCAGACCCTCACAGCCCAGATAGATGCGGGTTCGCTGCTGAATCCGCAACCTGCTCATCCAATCCGCGGTACGGAGCCGTACACGCCTCCCAGATATTTCTGGTAAAAATTATCCACCCGGCGCACGCCTTCAATATCCTTGAGACCATAGATTTTCGTGCGTCCCTGCTGATCTTTCTCTGCGAAGAAGATTTCTTCCTTACAAAGATCTTCGAGCAACGAGGCGCTATGGCCGCTCATCCAGAGCTGCGCATCGTTGGGGTTTTCCTTGGGATCTTGGAACCAGCGTAATATCTCTGGAAGTAAAGCCGGATGAATTGTCGAATCGAGTTCGTCAAGCACTGCGATTCCGCCATACAGCAAGGCATCCCAAATGAGTGGGTAGACCCGAAGGAACTGGCGTGTCCCCTCACTCTCGAAGTGAAATTGAATGGGCTGTTCAAGGCCCTCGTGCTGGAATTGCAGCACTGGTCCGACGAGGACCATCTCCGCAAATGACATTGAGCGAATGCCAAGGTCCACACGCCCTAATACCCGATTCAGATCATCCACTAAGCGCGGCGTCTCCTTGTAGAACTGAAACACGCTCTCGTCAGGAATCTCGACCCTCCGTTCGAATGGGTCAGTGGATACGGTGAGAAAATTTGCGCCTATATTCTTAGCCCACCACACTAACGCTGCTGCTGGTTCATGCTCGGCAAACTGCGCCATTGTCGAGGTGAGACTGACATTACCGCGCAGTTTTGCCAGCACATGTCTAAACCCCTTCAATGGAAAACTGACGCTGCTGCGAACCTCGCCATTCTCATTCCGCTCAAAGATGCGGCGGGATTTCCCGGAAACAGGCTGCAAACGGAGCTCTTCCGATAGGACAGATAGTGGCTTTCCGCCCGCTCCTGCGAATCGCGCCTCATAAACAAAGTGAGCAGGATTAGGTTCACCTGCGTACAGTTCATCTTCCTCGTCGGAGATAGGGAATCTGTCGAATTCAACCTTGATTCTCACGGGAGCGGTGTTGCCGTCTGCAAATCTCCAGAGGGGAAACTCGTCGTCGGGCGCAAGTTGAAAGCTGTCTGCGATAAACCACTTCAAGAATGCCAACGCCCTCAGTACATTCGATTTTCCCGACGCATTGGCCCCAAAGAAGGCCACCGTCTTGGGCACACGCACACCGCTGCCGTTGTTGACCGTGGCAAACCGGCCCTCTTCGTCCGGCACCTTCGCGCCGATCCGCAGGTCGATCACCTGCGTCTCGCGGATGGAATAGAAGTTCTCGATCTCCAAGCGATGAATCATGGATTACCGCCTATAGTCCAAAAACTGTCTTCTATACTTGCATTATCGACGATATAATGTCAATAACGCATTTATAGACGTTTTTCTTCCTATTATTGCACCTGCGCTTCTCGGTTTAAGTCAACGCTCCCGATCTCCAGGCATTGAACCATAAAGTCTCCACTCAAAGTAATAATTTACGCCACTATACTCAATATATCAACATTATTGTGTCAATAACGCGAGAATAGTCGATTTTAGGCACTTTATTCTATACACAAAATGGCCCCGAGTTTCGCTCGGGATCATCCCATTTCCTTACTCCACTCCCATTTGCAGATAATTACCGCCTTTTCCTGCACAATGAAATCTGGAGAAACCCCGTATGACCGAAGCCATCCATCCTACCCCCGCCCCAATCGAGGCAAACGATCCCATCGCCGCCGCCGCAAACCCCGCCGTCGCCCGCTACATGAGCGCCTGGAAATGCGCCTATAAGGCAGCAAAAGCGAAACGCAAAGACGACTATGATGCCGCAGAAGAGGCCGAAAAAGCGTATCGTGACGTCATGCCTCCGCTCTTCGGGTACGAAAACATCCGCGATTTCATCGCTTGCGTTGTCAATGCTATGCTCATCGGCGCAATTGAGGACAATCAGGGCACCAAGCTCCTATATGGTGCTCAGGTAGCCCTCACAACGGTCCGTCGCCAGCCTGTGGCTCCTAAACTCGAAGAATGACCCCCCACCCCCACCCCCCCTATACCCCCTGGGGGTATAAATTTTCCCTGAAACCTTGCAGATTATTTGTAAGCTCTATGGAATCAACGCCTGTGGAAAATTTTCAGCCCTAAATTATCCCACATCGTGAGATTTGACCTCTGAAAATCACCGGAAAAAGCAGGAAAAGTCCGGTTTTTTTACCGGAAAAAACTTTTTTCCGCTCCAATAGTCCCAAATCACCGCTCCAGAGCTTTTTGCTGATTCGCTAACTCCGCTTGCATTGCTAACTCCGCTAACATCGCTAGCGCCGCTATCTCCGCTTGCGTTGCTAACTCCGCTAACACCGCTAACAAAAACGGCTCCGAAGCATCGCTTCGGAGCCGTTTCGCTAACTCGCTGACATGCTAACTCGCTCTTACTTGCCTTCCTTCTCCGCCGCCAGAGCCACCTTGGCCTGTTCCACCAGCTCGGTGAAGCCCTTCGGGTCCTTCACGGCGATCTCGGCCAGAATCTTGCGGTCCAGCTCCACGCCGGCCTTTTTCAGCCCGTTGATGAGCTGCGAATAGCTGAACTTGTTCAGCTTGGCCGCCGCCGCGATGCGCACAATCCACAGCGAGCGGAACTGGCGCTTCTTCTGTTTGCGGCCGGTGTAGGCAAACTTCAGGCCGCGCTCCACGGCCTCCTGGGCCGCCTGGTAAAGCTTGGATTTGGTAAGGAAATAACCGCTGGCTCGGTTGAGTATCTTCTTGCGGCGGTCACTCCGCTTGGTACTGCGTTTTACGCGGGGCATATCGTTTTCTCCATTTTGCGTTCGGTTGTGCGGCTGGAGGCAGGAGGCCTTCGCCCTTTGCGGGCAGGCTGTAACCTCTTCACTCGCTTATTCAAGCCTGAATCTCTCGCCGTTGCGAACGCATTCCGCAACGAGCGGGGGCCGAATTCAACTCAGCCCGTAGGCATGGGACAGCACCTCATCCAAAAGTCTGCTCCACGCAATGGTCAGGCGTAAGGGATCATGCGCGCTACCTTCTTGTAGTCGCCATCGGAAACCAGCAGGGTCCGGCCCAGCTTGCGTTTCACCTTTGGCGACTTCGAAGTCAGGATGTGCCGCGTCTTCGTCTGGCCCCGCTTGATTTTGCCGGTGCCAGTCTTGCTGAAGCGCTTGGCCGCGCCCGTATGGGTCTTCAACTTGGGCATTCTTTTTCTCGTTTCGGAAGGGTGGGTTCACCCGAAAACAATCGCAAGACAGGGATTTCCCTGCTCTCTATGCGACCTTAACCAGTATACCGCAATGCCGGGCCTGAATGCTCTGCGAACTGCTAAAGATGCTTCCTTCGCCTTCGGCTTGGGTGCGGCGGCTGGGGCTGGCGGCTCGGGCGGCTTGGGCTTGGGCGCCTCCTGCTTCTTGGCCGCAGCAATGAATCGCGTGCAGAATGGTGCCTTCCATGCGCGGCATGAACTCCACTATGGCCGCGTCGCCGATGTCCTGGATCAGCTTGTTGATGATGGCGTAGCCCAGATCGCGGTGGGCCATCTGCCGTCCCCGGAAGCGCAGGCTGGCCTTCACCTTGTCGCCATCGACAAGAAATTGCACCGCCTTGTTCTTCTTGGTCTGGTAGTCGTGCTCGTCCACGGTCACGGAGAACTTGACCTCCTTGACCGTAATCACCTTCTGCTTCTTCTTGGCGGCCCGTTCGCTCTTTTCCTTCTCGTAGAGGAAGCGGCCGTAGTCCTGGATGCGGCAGACCGGCGGAACCGCATTGGCCGAAACCTCCACCAGGTCGAGACCCCGTTCACGGGCGAGCTTCAGCGCCTCAAAGGGCGCCAGAATCCCCAGTTGCTCGCCGTTTTCGTCGATTACGCGGATTTCGCGCGCGCGTATCTTCTCGTTGATGCGAATAAAGGACTTTGCCGAACGTTTGTCGAGTGCGATGGTGCTCCTCCAAAAGTCGTTCCGGCCCGCCTCCGGAATCTACCGGAATCGCCAGCGGGCACAAGAACGCAAACTGAGTATAGCATTGGCTTGGCTCATCTGAACAAAGGGTTTATGACAGTTTTTCGCCGCGCTTGGCCTCCAGCGTTCCCTCGGCGTTCAGCCCGGTCACCCGCACCCTCACCAGCCGGTTGGCCTCCAACCGGCCCTCCAGCTCCACGGGCAAAAAGTTCTCCGTCAGCGCCGCGCTCCGGCCACGCGCCTCCATCTCCGCCGGCGTGTGTAAGCGTGATAGCCTCCAGCTCCCGCCCCACAAAGCTCCTTCGGTGCGTGGTGCTCTTTTCCGCCGCCAGCGCGCGCAGGGCAGCCATCCGCTCTTCCACCGCCTTAGCCGGAACCGGCCTCTCGGCGTGCAGCGCCCAGCCGATTGTTGCCGGTCGCGGCGAAAAGGGAAACAGATGCAGGTAGCCGAAGGGCAGCGCCCGCACCAGCGCCATGGTCTCCTCGAACTCGGCGTCAGTCTCTCCCGGAAAGCCCACCATCACGTCCGCGCCCAGGGTGAGCTCCGGCCCGCAGGCACGCCTCAGCGCTTCCACCTTTTCCACGTAATGCCACGGCCTGTAACGCCGATGCATCCGCCGCAGCACCGCGTCCGAGCCCGGACTGCAAGGGCAGGTGCGCATGACGCGCCAGCCGGTTGCCGCCGAATTCCGCCATCAGCCCGATCAGCTCCGCGTCCCAATCCATTGGCTCAATTGAACTGAGCCGCAGGCGGCTGAGCGCCGTCCGCTCGAAGATATGCCGCACCAGCCCTGCCAGTGTCCGCGGAAACGCTTCGCCGGGTCCCGGCAAATCCCTGCCCCATCGCCCTAAATTGATCCCCGAGAACACCAGTTCCTTGCCGCCGGCAGCCACAAACCCCTCTACCTGACGGAGAACGCTTGCCGCGGGCAGACTTCTGGAAGGACCGCGCGTTTGAGGGATAACGCAAAAGGCGCAGCGGTTTCCGCATCCTTCCTGAATTTTGAGGTTGGGCCGGGTCTGCGCGCCGGGCACGATCTGCGCCTCTTCAAGAAACGAGTGGGCAAACCGATCGTCCGCCCAAATGGGAGCCTGACCTAACGCAGAATTACCCTGCTCGTCGAAGGGTACGGGCTTTAGCCCGTACATCAAGCCTGCAAAATCAAACAGGGCTTTAGCCCCTGAGGGATGTCTTTCGTCGATTTCTCCCAAACTCCGGCCTTCTTCCGCTGCCGGAGCCGCGCCAACCAGCCGCAGAATAATCTCCGGTGCCAGCGCCTTGTGGCTGTTGCCCACCACGGCGGCCACGCCCTTCATGCCCGCCAGTTCCTCCGGCGCGCGCTGCGCATAGCAGCCGGTCACCACAATCTGCGCGGCCGGGTTCAGCCGGTGCGTCCGGCGGATGAAGGCCCGCGCCGCGCGGTCGGCCTCCGCCGTCACGCTGCACGTATTCACCACCACCACATCAGCTGTCGCAGGGCTCGCCCTCGCATAGCCCTGATGACGCGCAGCCGGTCGCTCACCGCCTCGCCATCCGCGCGTGCCGCCCGGCAACCGAAATGTTCGACGGAATAGCTCAGCATATTCCCAGTTTAGTGGCTTCAGGGCGTGGAGAACAGCAACAGGTTTATGATGGCAGGAAAAGAAGAAGGGAGAGCTATGCATCGGCTTGCGAAATGGATTTGCACTTTGGCGCACCCAAACCTGATTGCCGCAATTGCGCAACTGTTGTTGCTGGGAATGGCTACAGGGATGCCGGCCGCCGCACAGGCCCAGCCGCGTGTACTTGTATACACTCGCAATTACACCAGCGACGGCAAGGGGTATGTGCACGCCAACATTGCGGACAGCGTGGCAGCCATCAGGAAAGTGGGCGCGGAAAAAGGGTTTGCGGTCGATGTCTCGGACGACCCGGCAACATTCACTGAGACCAATCTGAAGCAGTACGCCGCCCTGATCTTTTCAAATAGCAACAATGAGGCGTTTTCAAATGATGCGCAGCGCGGCGCCTTCAAGCACTACATCCAGGCCGGCGGGGGCTTTGTCGGAATCCATTCTGCATCTGGTTCGGAGCGCGATTGGCCCTATTTCCAGTCAGTGCTGGGCGGCAAGTTTGTGGTCCACCCCAGGATGCAGCCGTTTACCGTGCAGGTGGCCGATCCGGCCTTTCCAGCGGTCAAAGGTCTTCCGGCGCAGTTTGTCTGGACGGACGAATGTTATTTTATCGATCACCTGAACCCCGACATCCATATGGTCTTGGTAACCGATCGCACCAAGCTGACCGGGCTTGAAGCAATCAAGATCGACGTTTCGGCCTTCCCAAATCTTTTGCCGCTGGCGTGGTATCACCACTTCGATGGCGGGCGGGAGTTTTACCTGGCGCTGGGGCACAACAAGGAGGACTACGCGAATCCAATCCTCTACGGGATCATCGAGAACGGCATCCTGTGGGCCATGGGGGCGACAAAGTGATTCGATATACTAGGTGAAAGACCTGTCCATCCCAGGGCTGCAACCTAAACCATGGAAATATCTACAACCGCCATCGATTCAGATTCACCATCGGTTGCCGCCAATGGCTCGACCCGCCATATCATCGGCTTTGTCTACTTCACCTTTGTGGTCTATCTCTCCATTGGGCTGCCGCTGGCCGTCCTGCCGCCGTATGTGCATCTGCGCATGGGCTATAGCGCGGCGCTGGCAGGCCTGGTCATCAGCATCCAGTACATCGCCACGCTCGTTAGCCGCCCCTGGGCCGGACGCATCAGCGACCGCGCCGGCGCCAAGGTCTCCGTGCTCTGGGGCATGGGCGCCTGCTCGCTGAGCGGAGCGGTGCTGATCGCCGCCGCCGCCCTGCACTCCATCCCCTGGCTCAGCCTTTTCACTCTGCTGCTCAGCCGCCTGGTGCTGGGCGTTGGCGAGAGCCTTGGCTCGACCGGCTCAACCTTGTGGGGCATCACCAGCGCCGGACACGCCAGCACCGCCAAAGTCATCTCCTTCAACGGCATCAGCACCTATGGCGCCATGGCGCTGGGCGCTCCGCTGGGCGTGGTCCTTGATTCGCTCTGGGGAAATCCGCAGTTGGGCCTGGCCTCCATCGGCCTGCTGACCCTGCTCATCTGCGCCTTCAGCTTTGCCCTGGCCTGCCGCAAGAGCCCCGTCCCGGTTCACCCCGGCGAGCACCTTCCCTTCCACCACGTAGTGGGCCGCGTGGCCCCGCATGGCATGGGGCTGGCGCTGGGCGGCGTGGGCTACAGCGTGCTGGCCACCTTCGTCACGCTCTTCTACGCCAGCCGCCACTGGAACGGAGCTGCTCTCTGCCTCACGGCTTTTGGACTGGCGTTTATCGCGGCGCGCCTCCTCTTCATCCAGACCATCAACCGCTTTGGCGGATACCCGGTGGCCATCACCTGCCTCTCGGTCGAATCCCTGGGAATGCTTCTGCTGTGGCTCGCGCCGTCGCCGTGGATGGCCTTCACCGGCGCCGGAATAGCCGGTTTCGGATTTTCTCTGGTCTTTCCCTCCATCGGCATTGAAGCGGTCAAGCGCGTCGCCATCAACAATCGCGGCGCAGCCCTGGGCGTCTACACCGCCTTTGCCGACGTCTCCTTCTTCCTTACCGGGCCTCTGGCCGGCGCGGTCATCGGCCTTTACGGCTACTCCAGCGTCTTCCTCTTCGGGCTGGTGTGCCTGCTCACTGCCCTGGGAATCGCCATCGTCCTAGGGCAAATGCGGGGATCAGAGATAACGGAATAGTCTAGCTGCGAGTCCGCGCTTCATGGGGCCGGAGCAACCCTTCCGGCAAGGCACGCCATCTTCGGGTTGCCAGCGTTCATTTCTAGCGTTCTTCTATCCCGCCAGCGCCTTCTTCACCATCTCGCTAACCACGCGGCCTTCGGCGCGGAGGCTTTTGGCTTGGAGCTTGGCCTGCACGGCCTTCATGACCGGCCCATCTCCTTGGGCGTAGGCTTCTGGCCGGTGGAGGCAGCTACTTCGGTAACGGCTTCAGCGACGAGAACGGCGAGGGCGGCTTCGTCGAGGGCCTTGGGCAGGAACTCCTCGATGACGACGATCTCGGCGGCTTCGGCGGCGGCCAGCTCGGGACGGTTGCCCTTGGTGAACTGCTCGATGGAGTCGCGGCGCTGCTTGATCATGGTGGCCAGGGCCTGCTGCTCCTCGGCGGGGGTCGAGCTTCTCACGCTTAGCAATGGATTGATTTTTGAGGGCGTTCTTGATGAGGCGCAGGGTGGTGGTGCGGACCGCGTCATGGGCCTTCATGGCGAGTGATGACCTGCTGGTTGACCTGGGCTTCGAGGGCTCCTGCTTCGGGCATAAATTCCTTTCTTTTCAAGCTACTGAGCTGCTAGCAAGTTGGGGGTCTGTGGATCGTGGATTTCCACCTATTTCTGCCACCCCAAAGGAGAATTGTACCGATTTTGGGGTAATTGACAGGAAATTTGAGTCGATTTGGGACGCGAAATGGAGATTTGCACAGAAGAAATTTCACATAAACCACATATTTGTGTATTCTGTGATTGACGGATGGCCGTGGGGAGGCTGGACCGGTTCAGTGTTGCGAAGAACCTGTCCGACGCTGGTTGAAGTCCAGCTTCCCCTACGGGCCCCGTCAAGAAACGAGGAGAGAGCCATGATCCGCAAGACACGCTTGTTTACCCCCGGTCCGACGCCGCTGTTGCCGGCGGCTCAGTTTGCCATGGCGGCGGCTGACATTCATCACCGCACGCCGGAGTTTCGCGCGCTGTTCCAAAAAGTTCTGGCGCAGTTGAAGGTTTTTGTAGGCACGCAGAATGATGTGCTGGTGCTGGCGTGTTCGGGGACGGGAGCGATGGAGGCATCGGTCTCGAATCTGACCTCTCCGGGCGACCGGGTACTGGTGCTGACGGCGGGCAAGTTTGGCGAGCGCTGGGTGGACCTGGCCAAGGCCTTCGGCTGCGTGGCGGATGTGGTGGAGAAGCCTTACGGGCAAACATTCGACATCGCCGAGATCAAGGCGGCGCTTAAACCGGAGCACAAGGCCGTTTATATGCAGGCCTCTGAGACCTCGACCGGGGTGAGCCATGATGTGGAGGCGGTGGCCAAGCTGGTGAAGGGAACGGACACGCTGCTGATTGTGGACGGCATCACCGGGCTGGGGACGCAGACCTTCGATGTGGACGGCTGGGGGATCGACGTGCTGATTGGCGGCTCGCAGAAGGCGGTGATGATTCCGCCGGGGCTCGCTTATCTGAGCGTGAGCGAGAAGGCGTGGAAGGCGATGGAGGGGGCGAAGAATCCGCGCTACTACTTTGACCTGCGCAAGGAGCGCAAGAACGCGGTGAAGGGCGAGAGCGCGTACACGCCGGCGGTGGCGCTGATTGCCGGACTGGGCGCGGCGCTGGACTACATTGCCGGACAGGCCGGCGGCGACCTGGAAAAGGGACGCATCGCGCTGATCGACAACGCGCAGGTGAATGCGGCGGCGACGCGCGCCGGACTGGTGGCGCTGGGCTTCACGCTCTTTGCGCCGGCGTCTCCATCTGCGGCGGCGACGGCGGTGCTGGTGCCGGAGGGGATGGATTCGGGCGTGGTGGTGAAGGCGCTGAAGGCCAAGTTCAGCCTGGTGACGGCCAACGGACAAGGCACGATGCAGGGCAAGATCTTCCGCGTGGCGCATCTGGGCTTCTTCGATTATCTGGACACGATGGCGCTGCTGGGCGCGATGGAACACATTGCGAAAGACACGCTGGGGTTGCCGGTGAAGTATGGGCAGGCGGTAGCGGCGGCGCAGGAAGTTTTTGCGAAGGCAGTGAAGAGCTAAGGAGACGGAGTTAGCAATAGCTGGGGACTAACTCCGCTAGCTCCGCTAACTCCGCTCCAAGAGTGATGCATGATAACCGGAAGGAATGCATGTCTGAATTGAGTTTCGGAGAGAAGCTGCTGATCGCGCGCAAGCAGCTTGATCTCTATCAATACGAGATGGCGGAGCGGCTGGGGGTTCATGCCAATTCGCTGACCAAGTACGAGCGGGGCGAGGGCAAGCCGCACGCGGCTGTGGTGCGGATCTTCGAGATGCTGTGCGAGCAACACAACATTCGCTTTGACGAGTATGAAGCTGCACGAAAGGGACAGGGAGGAAAGATGAAGATCGTTCTGGCAGAGAAGGTATCCGCGGCGACGCTGGCGGTGTTTGCGGCCGAGCCGGGGTGGGAGGTTTTGACGCACGATCAGTTGCCGCAGGGGTTGGCGGCGGCACTGGCCGATGCCGATGCGCTGGTGGTGCGCTGGCGGTGCAGGCGGACGATGCGCTGATGGAGCACGCGCCCAAGCTGCGGGTGATTGGCCGCGCTGGGGTGGGCGTGGACAACATCGACGCCGAGGCGGCCACGCGGCGGGGCATTGTGGTGATGAATACGCCGGGAGCGAATGCGGTGGCGGTGGCCGAGCTGACCATTGCGCTGATGCTGGCGCTGGCGCGCAAGCTGCCCGCGGCGAACACGACCATGCACGCCGGCAAGTGGGAGAAGAAGAGCTTGCAGGGAGCGGAGCTGCGCGGCAAGACGCTGGGCATTCTGGGGCTGGGGCGGATTGGGCTGGAGGTTGCGCAGGCGGGCGCGGGGCTTTGGCCTGGAGATCCTCGGCAGCGATCCGTTTGTCTCGGCGGCCGTGGCGCGCGAAAACGGCATCAAGCTGGGGACGCTGGACGAGCTGATCTGCCGGCTCGGATTATCATCACGCTGCACGTGGGGCTGACGCCGCAGACAACGGGCGTGATCAACGCGAAGACGATTGCGGCGATGAAGAAGGGCGTGCGCATTATCAACTGCGCGCGCGGGGAACTGATTGACGACGCGGCGCTGGTGGCCGCTCTCAAGTCCGGGCAGGTCGCCGGCGCGGCGCTGGATGTGTTTGCGGAAGAGCCGCCGAAGAACTCGCCCTACGCGGAGTTGGAGAACGTGATTCTGACGCCGCACATCGCCGGCTCGACGGGCGAGGCGCAGGAGGCGGTGGGGATTCAGATTGCGCGGCAGGTGCGCGATTATCTCAAACTCGGAGTGGCGCAGAATGCGGTGAATCTGCCCTCGCTGAGCCACGAGGAGTACGTGGCGCTGGCGCCGTACATCGACCTGGCCGGACGGCTGGGCGGCTTTTTGGCGCAGGCGGGCAAGGGCGGAATTGAGGCGATTGATCTGGTCTACGGCGGCACGCTGGCCGAGGCCAAGACGGAGCTGGTGCGCAACGCGGCCATTGCCGGACTGCTGGCGGGCTCGGAAAACGTGAACCGCATCAACGCGGCGTCGGTGGCCGAGGAGCGCGGCATTCGCGTGCACGAGGAGAAGCAGGAGAGCCATCGCGGCGGAGCGGCCACGGTGCTGACCATCGAGCTGCATACGGCCAAGGGCGTGAGCCGCGCCTACGGGAACGGTGATACACGGCGAGCAGCCGCGGCTGCTGGAGTTTGACGGCATCGACATCGAGACGCCGCTCGAAGGGAACCTGCTGGTCTGCCGCAACCTGGACGTGAAGGGCGTGATCGGGCGGATTGGCACCATCCTGGCCGAGCAGGGCGTGAACATTGCCAACTTCGCGCTGGGCCGCGAGCGAGCTGGAGCCAAGCCGGTGAAGGCGCTGTCCGTGGTGCAGGTGGACGCGCCGGTCAGCGACAAGGTGCTGGAGGCGCTGAAGAGCATCGAGGCGCTGCTGGAGGCGCGGCTGGTGAAGTTGCCGGAGGCGGGGTACTGAGAAGCTTTTGAGTTTTCGTGCCTAGTAAGTTAGTTCAGAACAAGAGTTTTTTCGCGAGCTTAGGTGCTGGCGGAGAGGGAGGGATTCGAACCCCCGATACCCTTACGAGTATGCCTGATTTCGAGTCAGGTGCATTCAACCGGGCTCTGCCACCTCTCCGCGAGTGGTCTCTTCTTATTGAATTTAGCATAATCGGACTTCGAGCGTCACTTTGTCGGATCGGTGACGCGGCCCATGAACAGGATGCCGCCCGAGCGATTATCGCGGATCAGGAAGACGAAGGGGTGGTCGGCGCGGAAAACAGGTGGCGGCGGTGGATCACGCCTCGGCGGCATCGCCGTTGGTCCCCGCATAACCACTGCCGTCGCCGCCGCTGCTTCGGTTCCCTTCTCATTGACATCGATATAAGCCTTATGGATCACCGCGGAAATATACAATTCGCGCTTGCCGGTCATTCCTGAAAAATCGGCGGTGTTCGGATCAAACGCTCGCGGCATCCCCATTGCGCCAAGCGTGTCTTGAAGTCTCAATTGCCGCGTCATCTGAAACTTAGGCAGCGTCAAGATCACTTCGGGAACCCGCCGCAACTGATCAAGCCATTGCTTCATGTTGGACGCCGTCAGCGACTTTTCCAAAGCAGGCAGACCGCCTATATCCTTAGGCAGGAAGACGATCATGGACAAGTCCCCGCTCTTATACGGGATTTCCAGGGCCTGAAATGTTCCGCCGTCGAAATAATCGAAACCTTCCGTAAGGTGCATCAGGGGCGCTTTCACATTCCGCGCCGGGGATAGATGGAAGTCGTCATCCTCTGTCCACGCCTTGGGGAATGGCGTCTGCCAGTCACCCTTGAAGTAGATGGCGTTGGTCAGCACCATCTTTGTCAGCGAGTTGAGCACTCCCGGCTGGAGCAGGTCTTTGATCTTGTTTTCGGTTTTCTGCTCGATCCATTGGTTGATGGTCAACCGCGCTGCCTCCGTTGCGCCTTTGAAATCCACCTGATTGAATCCCGCGCCGTAATCGCGTTTGTTCAGCTTGAGAAAATCGTCGAGAAACACATAATCCCGTTGCGCCCAAAGAGCGTTGGCGGCGCGAAGCTGGTATCCGTTATGCGCGGCGTTGAGATTGCTCAGCAGTGCGCCCATCGCCGGATGCAGCCGCTCCGGCGGCAGCGTGAAATGCAGCGTTTTCGCCATCTCCGAAGCGGTGTCGCCGCGCGCCCCGGCATAGGTCATGGCCAGAGCGGTAGAGATGCTCTCGGGCGAGAAGAAGAGATTGCCGTCTTGCGAGCGCAACTGGCCGTAGAGCGCCACGGCGAAGGCGTTGTTACCCTCGACGACCGCCTTCTGGTCGGCCGTATTGGATTGCGGCGTCTCCGCCGCCAGTCCTGCCTGCGGCACGAACAAAGCAAGCGAGGAGCAAAGAGAGAAGACGTTTCATGTTGTTCTCCTTCATAGTCAGCCCGGGAACGCGACAGCGATTGTACCTCTAACTGACGAACTTACGCCCGGCTCAGGTAAGCCCCTTCGCTGGTGTCGACGCGGATTTTTTCGCCTTCGTTGATGAAGGCGGGGACCTGGACGACGAGGCCGGTCTCGGTTTTGGCGGGCTTGGTGACGCTGGAGGCGGTGGCCGACTTGAGGCCCGGCTCGGTCTCGACGACGGTCAGCTCGACGGCGGCGGGAAGGTCGATGCCCACGGCCTGGCCGTCATGGTAGCTGACCTTGATTTGCAGGTTGGGGGTGAGGTACTCGATGGCGTCGCCCAGCGTGGAGCCCTTGAGAACGGTCTGCTCGTAGTCCACCGGGTTCATGAAGTAGTAGTCGTCGCCGTCGGCGTAGAGAAAATCCATGGAGATCGAGTCCACGACGACCTTTTCGATGGCGTCGGCGGAGCGGAAGCGCTCCTCGAACATGGCGCCGGTGCGGATGTTGCGCAGCTTGGCCTGGATGAAGGCGCGCAGGTTGCCGGGGGTGCGGTGCTCGACCTTGAAGACCAGGTGCAGTTGGTCCTTGTGCTTGATGATCATGCCGGGACGCATTTGCGTGGCGGGAATCGCCATAAGGTGTAAAACTCCTTGCTCTGGATGCGGAGGTTCCGCGGGAAGATTTGGCTTTGGCCTGTCTTTATTGTAGCTTAGGGCCTGCTCACACTACCCGGGTAGTGGCGACGGGAGCCAATTTTTCTCAGATCGAGAAATGAGGAGTGACGGATACCGGGTGTATGCTAGCGACGATTGACGAAGAGATGAGGAAAATTGGCCCCGTCCCTTCGGGCTGCGGCGAAAATCGGGCCATACTTCATTCTCGCCCTTGACGGTGGACCCGCCACTGTCTTCGGGCTCGGCTTCGTCTGACCCGATTTTCACTCGCAGCGCCATCCGCCTGGGTAGTGTGAACAGGCCCTCAGGGGCGGATTCGCCATCCCAGTGAAGCCGCGGGCGTGGTATTCTTTCGCCAGCAAATTTTCATCTGAAGGCAGGGCGCAGAGATGAAGACCTGTCCCGTTTGCGATACAGATTACCCGGATCAGCACAACACCTGCCCCACGGACGGGGCGGTGCTGATCGTCTCCCACGATCTGGCGGCCGGCGCCCTGGTGCGCGGCAAATACCGCATTGTCAGCAAGCTGGGGCAGGGCGGGATGGGGGTGGTCTACCTGGCGGAGCATATGCTGCTGGGCGGCAATGTGGCGCTGAAATTTCTGGCCGGCGACCTGGGCAAGGACCCCAAGTTCATCAAGCGCTTCCGCATGGAGGCGCGCGCCGCTCACCAGTTGCGCCACCCCAACATCGTGGAAGTGACCGATCTGGACCAGAGCGAGGACGGCAGCCTGTTTATCGCCATGGAGTACGTGGCGGGGAAGAGCCTGCGGCGGGCGATTGATGAGGAGCGCAGCGGGTTCGGCGTCCCGCGGGCGCTGGAGTTGACGCGCGGCATCGTGAGCGGGCTGGCCGCGGCCCACGCGCACGGGACGGTTCACCGCGACGTCAAGCCGGAAAACATCCTGCTGGCGCATACCGCCGACGGGCGGGAGCTGCCCAAAGTTTTCGACTTCGGCATTGCGGCCATGGCCAGAGAGCAGCGACCCAGTCGAACATGACGCGCGGGCTGCTGCTGACGCCCGGTTATGCCGCTCCGGAGCAGTGGATGGAGATGCCCGCCGCCGAGATGGACGGCCGGACGGATCTTTATGCGATGGGCTGCGTCTTCTACGAGATGCTGACCGGCCACACGCCCTTCCACGCGCACAACATGGAGAGCTGGAGGCGTCAGCACATGGAGGAGACGCCCAAGCCGCCCAGCGAGTTGCGGCCGGAGCTGGCCAATTGGACGGGGCTGGATGGGCTGGTGATGCGGATGCTGGCCAAGAATCGCGACGACCGCCCGCAGGACGCGGAGGTGCTCAGCCTGCTCGACGCCGTGCAGTCTGCTCCCGCTCAAAAACGACCGGAGACGGTTCCCGGTTCAGCGGTGAAGCGCGGGCAGACGCTCATTGAGGATAGTGGGCCGCAGCCGGAACAACCTGCGGAGCCAGTCCCGCAGCCGGTCCCTCCTATCGAAAAGCACGGAGAGCAAAAATTTCCCGTCTGGGCGTGGGCGGCATTGGCGGTTTTGGCGCTGGCTGCGGGATTAGCCATGGCATGGCTCTTTTCGCCCAAGCCTCATCCCGTAAACACAGTAGCAACAACGACTCCGTCAGTCGTAATGCCACCACTTCAGACGGGCTTGAATACCGGTACAACCACTCCTAAGCCAACCGTTTTCAAAGAACCGGCGCCTGTGACCAACAGGAGTGACAAGCCAACGACAGAAAAGCCTGCCAGCCCAAAGGATCAGACGTCCACACAGGCTAACAATACCAAGCCATCATTTGCTCTACCGAACTTTACTCTGCCGCAGATTGTCAAACAGAAGCCAGCCAATCCGCCACCGGCTGTCAACCCTCCGGTTCAGCAGCCGAGTATCAACGACATTACGCAGCAGGCCACTGCGCTCTACAGCCAGAAGACGCTTCTCCGAGGCCGCTCCTCTGCTGGACAAGGCCTGCGCGGGCGGCAGCGGCGAGGCGTGCAAGGATCTCGGCAACCTGTATCACGATGGAAACAGTGTGGGCAAGGACGGCTTGCGCGCGGCGTCTCTCTATTCCAAGGCCTGTGATATATGCTCCGCCGAAGGGGTGCAACAATCTGGGCGTGATGTACCACAATGGCGATAGCGTGGCCCAGAACGATGTCCCGCGCGGCGGAACTGTACACCCAGGCCTGTAATGCGGGCGATGCCCTGGGTTGCACCAATCTCGGCAACAGCTATTGGAATAGCCGCGGCGTGTCCAATGACGATGTCCGGGCGGCGGCTCTTTATTCGCGGGCCTGCGACGCCGGGAATGGCGCCGGTTGCAGCAGCCTGGGGAGCTGCTATTGGTTACGGCCGCGGCGTCGCCAAGGATCCAGCCAAGGCCCGGCAATTGTTCATCAAGGGCTGCGGCCTGGGCAACCAGTGGGGCTGCGACCGGCTGAAAGAGTTGAAATAGAGAGCAAAATGCAGTGGTATTGTCACTTGTGCAGTAAATGAGAATCAGAATTGAAGTTTTCCTGAGCCGGAAGCGAATGCGCGGAGTCTGATAAGAGAAGAAGCCTACAAAGGAGAATGAAAAAATGCGGAAGCCATTTGCAGGGATCGCCGTTTTGCTGTTGGGGAGCGGTTTGGCGTGGGCCGGTTTGCCCAGAGCGGCCGGCCCAGGACAGCGGCGCTCTACGGAGCCCACGGGATCAGCCCGCAATCGGTCCGCCAGGGCCAGCTGGGCAGTTGCTACTTTCATGCGACGATTGCGGCGCTGGCCAAAACTGCGCCGAATACTCTGCGCAACGCCATTCGCCGGAATCCCAACGGAGGCTACAAAGTTCACTTCTTCAGCGGGCCGGATGAGGCCGTGTATCCCAGTGATGTGGATTATGGGCGGGCGCATGGCTACGACCGTTCGGATGGCACATGGGTCGCGGTGCTGATGCGGGCTTATGCGCAGCGCACCCTGCGGCAGAGCCTGGTTAAGGCCATCCAGAAATCGGATTTGATTCCGGCATTTATCCAGCCCATGGCGATTTCATGGCTGAATGGGTCGGACACGTTGCTGGTGGCTTATGACCGGGCCGTCCGTTCGGTGGTGAGCCAGGATGGATCGATGGACCAGTATGCGCTCAAGCAGAGCCTGGCTGCGGAGCTTCATACAGAAGGCATTCCCTCGGCCGAGGCGCAGTCGCTGGTGGGATTTCTCGACGAAAAAGGATTTTTCGCCACGCTGGCGCAGACCGTGCAGGAAAACGGCGAGGTCTTCGGGGCCTACAAGAGCCTGGGCCAGGGAGGAATTCCGGTGCGGGTGATGGAGGCGTTCCTGGGCAAAGCCTATGCGGGCTTGACGAACAACCGCCAGCAAACGATGCAACAACTGCAGCGGTTCCGCGCGGGCAGGGTGGCGATGGTGGCCGGAACCAGAGCCACGGCGCCCAACGGGCAAATCGCCAGCGCGAATTGGTGGGTTGCGGCGCACTGTTACACGCTGCTGAGTTACGACGATGCCGCGCAGACCGTAACCCTGCGCAACCCATGGGGAGCACACCCCGGCCCGGATGGGGTATTTCACGCTTCCGCTGTCGGTCTATCTCGATGGCTATGAGTCCTACACCTACTCCCAGTAGAGCGAAGCCAGAGTCAATGTGACTTGCCGGTTCCCCACCCTTTCGCATGAAGCAGCGAAAGGATGGGGCGACCGGTTCCAATCAGATGTCAAATTTCAGTGCTGCAGATGCTTATTGCCTCACCTCGCATCTTGTTGGCGATGTACTTGTCCAGCATGGCGGGAATCGCAGTGTTCATGCGATCCACCATGCGGTCCTCTTCGTGCTTGGTCTGGGCATCCATGGTTTTGACCATGCGGTCCTGGGCGTCGGCGATCTTTGCATCCATGCCGTCCATGCGCTGCTCAAAAACTGCTCAGCCTGGCATCGAGCGCGGGCGTGAACTGGGCGACAGCGTTCTGCGCCTGCGCGTGCAACTGCTGCACCTCGTCCCTGGTCTGGGAAAGCTCCCAGCTCTGCCAGATGTTGCACCCCAGCAGGACGAGGATAATCACCAGATTTACCACCAGAATGCTCTGGAGTCGTTTTCACCTTGCCTTCAAGATTGCTCATATCTTCACCTTCTGCGGCGCTTGCCGCTGATTGCGGTACAGGAGTCCGGGGAGCGGCGGGAACTCCGCGGACGGCTTCGGCTGTGTAACTCTGTCTTCCCACTGCCGCTGGCGTGACGGGCGGCGGGGGAGAATAGGCCGCGGCTGCCGGGCCAGAGATGACGCGCGTGGGTTCATGCAGCACGCGCGTCGGCTCATGTGTACCGGCGCGTGGGCTGCTGGTTGCGCGGTCGGCGCATAGGTCTCCCGCTCCAGCAGGCGAATGCGCAGCTCCGGCCCTCCGGCGCCCAAACGAAGAATATCGCCGGAGCGAATCGCGGCGCCGGCGCCGGCAGGATGGCCATTCAGGAAGGTTTCGCCGCCCGGAGGCATTCCCCTGGCCAGGCTGACCGCGCCGTTCACCATCTCCAGCACCAGATGTTCGCCGGCTACCGCGGGATATCTTCCGGGCGGCAAGCTGACTTCACAATTCGGGTCCAGCCCGATGCGGATGCGGGGAAGATTCAAAACCCACTTGCCTGACTCCCCGATAACAACGATCTCAATGTCCATAACTTACCCCAAGCTCACAATCTCTATAGCGTCAGCCGGCAGTGCAGGCCAGGAAGCGCCCTCTTCAGAAGGCACGCCAGGCCGGCGCAGCGGCCGCTATGAATCCCGCCCGATGGAGCGCAATCCACGCAAGCAGAGTATCACCGCGCGTGTTGTTCTGAGAATTTTCTTTTGAGGCTTCTGCTTTTCAACGGGCAAGGCCGGCGCATCTCGCCTTGTCTCGCAGGTGCAGCAAGGGCGGAACTTTGGCTTTACGCTGGCGGCATGTGCCGGTATGATAGGAGCGAGGTTGGTTTGCGAGCCTGCCGCGCGGATGCGCGCCCTGCTGGCAGCGAACGGAAATAAGGCCGTGCCGGCAAGTCTTGCGATTGCCTGCATGTTGTTGATTGCAAATAGGATGCGGGAGTAGTTCAGTGGCAGAACGTCAGCTTCCCAAGCTGAATGTCGCCGGTTCGATCCCGGTCTCCCGCTCCAAAAATCAACGGCTTGACTCCTGCGGTTGCAAACCGCGCTCCGTCTCTGCTCCGAAACCATCCGATCAATCTTCCCGGCCTTTATCCGGAGCGGCGCTCCTCGTAGGCCTGCAACAGAATCTCCGCGGGATGGATGGCCTTGAAGGTGGTTCCGTGTTCAATCTGCATCTGGCAGGTGGCGCACTCCGTGGCGACCATCTGTGGCTGCGCGGCGCTGATGCTGGCGAATAACTCCTTGCCGATCTCCATGGAGACCGCGTACTTCTCCTGCTTGAAGCCATAGGTGCCGGACATGCCGCAACATCCGGCATCCAGATCCTCAATAGTGACGCCGGGAATCATGCGCAACAAGTGATACCACGGGCGTCCGATGCCCTGTGACCTCTGATGGCACGGCGCGTGGTAAGCCAGCCGCAGGTTGGTGGGCTGGAAGTTGATGTTGAGCTTTCCCGCATCCGACTGCTCCATCAGTAACTCGGCAAGGTCGAAGGTACTGGCTCGCGATTCTTTGCGCCGCGCCGGCAAACTCCTTGTCGTCTTCGAGGACGCCGCCGAATCCCGTCTTGAGCATGTGTCCGCAACTGGAGCAGGCGGTCACGATGCGCAGCCCTGAATCGACCTGATGGGCCAGGGCCTTGACGTTGGCGCGCGCCACCGCGCGCGCCTCCGCCGCATCGCCGTTGGCCATGGCGGGAACTCCGCAGCACTCCGTTGAGGCGACTTCCACGGCCAGGCCGTTGCGCTCAAGAAGATCGATCACCACCCTGCCCAGATCGGGCCGGTTGTAGCGGATGAAGCAGCCGGGAAAGAAGACCACTCGCTGCGACTCCTTGCCGGTCATCGCGGGCGAGCGCAAATCCGGCCGCGTGTAGCTGGGGAATTTGCGTTGCGGCGTGATCTGCATCAGCTTCGACATGAGAAAGCGCGCCGGCTTCATGGAGAGCGCGAAGTTGGAAAGCGCGGGCAGAATGGTCGTCAGCTTGCCCAGCAGGCCGGGACGCGCAAACCACCAGTCGCGCAGACCGCGGATCAACGGCTTGCGGTGCTCCGCCTTGGCGCGCGCAATCATCTCTGAAACGTTCACCTGATGGGGACATACGAGATCGCAACGATGACATCCCAGGCAGTATTCCACCCACTCCGTGTCAGTGGAAATGCCTTCGCGGCGCAAGCGTTCCAGCTCCGGCCCCAGGCGCTTGGGACCGGGATACCGCGTATGAACGGCCAGCACCGGGCACACGGTGTTGCACAGCGAACACTTCAGGCAGTTATCAATCGCAAGGTCATCAAGCCGCATGGTTTCCCCTTGTGGACGCTGCGAGATTCCCCGCGCGGTAACCGGTGAGAATGTGCATGGCGTTGCCGTGATTTTCGCCGTCGGAATGCGGAAGCGGCCCGGCAATAAAGAGATTCCGCGCCATCACGGAGCCTGTCGAAGTTAGCGGCCGCATCTGCTGATCGCAGCCGGCATATTCCCCGCCCAGAGGGCTGGCAGAACGCCGGCCGGTTGCCAGCACCACGCTCTGGCAGCGCAGATTCAGCGGGTGGCCCGGACTGGCAACCCGCAGCCCGGTGCACAAACCGTCGTGTATTTCCACCTGTTCGACGGGAAATCCGCGATAAAGCTCCACGCCGATCTTGTGAAGGTAACTCTCCAGGCGATGGAAGATGCGCAGGCCGGGAATGGATGGAGGCAGAGTGGGAATCTCGCCCACCGGGCAACCAAGCTCGCGCTCGAATTCAGCAATCTGCTCCGCGGAGGTCTCCAGCCCCAGCATGCCGGGCACCAGGATGCGCTCAAATCCGGATGCCGCCGCCCGCAAGGCGTCGACAAGTTCCGCGCGGAAGCCAGGATCGCGATCAAAACACTGTGCGATGCGCAAGGTGGTCACGGGAACCCCCATGTCGCGCGAGAGAGAGATTTGCCGCGCCGTATAAGTGCAGCCGGAACTGATCAAGCGCGCCTGCTCCGTGAGCCGCTCGGCCATGAAGTTCTCATCGAAGCTGGATAGTCCGCGAACGCCGACAATCGCGGTGGAGACTCCCTCGCGAGGCTCGGCATTCCACAGCGTGAAGGGCGCGAGCGCCACGCTCTGAAAGTCGCCAAGAACGTGACGGCAGAATAGCGCGCGGTCGAGATATCTCCCGCGAACGGACAGCCCGCAAGGCGCGCCATCTCGCAAAAAAACGCGATTGCCTCTCTCAGATCAGGCGCCGCGGATGCCCGCAGAATCTCCTGCGCCTTCAACCATCCGGGACCGGTGACAAACGATCCCGGCCCGGTGGCAACCAGCGCGACTTTCAGTTTGCGGTGAGCGGCCGCGCCCGCCGCGACAAGGCCGGAGAGCCCCGCGCCCACAACAACAACGTCGTAGCGATCAGTTCCCATCTTGCTTACCCGAATTCGCGCAGAACGGCCGATCCGCGCCGTAGAGATCGTGGTTGAGTTCCAGTTGCTCGACCTGCTTGCCCTGGTGGATGAAGGACTGCCCCTTGGAGCGCTCGTGAAGATAGGCGGAAAATTCGGTGGCGGCTTCCGATGCCGTCCAGCGATGAGTCTGAAAGCCGGCAAGCATCGCTTTGTATCCGCAGAATGTTCCCTGGCACGGACCGAAGCCGAGACGCGTTCGCCGGCCAACGTCGCTGATGGTGTAAGCCGGGACCGGAGCGGAGTCGCCGAGAACATATTCCAATTCGCCGCGAGTTACCAGCTCGCATTCGCAGACTAACTCGGCCAGTTCGGGCCGCGCTTCGATGGCCTGAATGACTCGATCCGTTTCAGGACCCAGGCGGCGCTCCATCTTTTCCGCCACCGGATGCGGCAGCAAATGAATGGCGCGATGGTGCGTCTTGCGATCGACGGCGGGCCGCAACGGCGTCTTGTCCGTTGTGCATTCCGCAGTCCACCCCGAGTTTCTTCGCAACGCAGTCGCACACCGCGGCGGCCATCAGGCGATAAGTAGTGAGCTTGCCGCCGACAATGGAAACAAAGCCGCCCACGCCGTCCCGTGTCTCGTGATCGAGCAGCGCAAAGCCGCGGCTGATCTCGCGGCCTTTCGCAGCCTCCGCGGTTTTGGGCGCATACAACGGCCGAACGCCGCAGAAGATGCGCAGGATGCGCGCGTCCGACCAATCCCGGAATCATTTCATCGCCCAGCCGCAGCAAACGATCGACCTCCTCGGGAGAAGCGGACAATCCATCCGGGCCGGGCACGCGAATCGAAGATGTGCCCAGGATGCACACCGGGCCGGCAGGCACCAGGATGTCGGCGTCGCTGGACTTGCGGCAGCGGTTGATCACGCGGCGATTCAGCCGGTGATTGAGCACCAGAAGCGTTCCCTTGTCGCAGTGAATGGGCACCTCGACGCCGGCCATGGCGGCAATGCTCTGCGCCCAGCCTCCGGCGGCGTTGATCACCATCTCGCAGGGAATCTCGTGTTCCTCGCCGCTCAGCGTGTTGCGATAGCGAACTCCGCGCACGCGCCCGTTGGCGGTGTGAATGGAAGTTACCTCGCTGTAAGTTTGGAAGCGCCCGCCGCGCGCGACCGCGGCCTCAAGATTTGCCAGCACCAGCCGGAAGACATCGACGTGCGCGTCGGGACACGTGAATGCGCCCAGAATGTTCGTCGCCAGATTCGGCTCCAGCTCGCGCGCTTCGTCCGCGCTCAGGCGATGGCTGCGAATGCCGGCCTCCTCGGCGGCGCGCCACCACTGATCAAAGAATGCCGGATCATCCTGGGCGCACTGGACGAAGAGCCCGCCGACGTCATCCACGCAATGAGGCGCAATGGCCTTGATGATGCGGCTCTCGGCGACACACTCGCGCGCCGTATCAGGATCTTTGACGGCGTAACGGCCGCCGGAATGCAGCAGGCCGTGGCAACGCCCGGTGGCTCCATTGGCGATGTCTCCCTGCTCCAGCAGCGTGGCGGAGATGCCGCGCAAGCTCAGGTCCCACAGGATGCCGGCCCCCGTCGCTCCTCCACCGATAATGACGACCTGCGTCGGTTCCATGCCTTGCCTTTCAAGTTATCCGCAAACACACCACATTGTAAAACCCGCTGTTGCGCGGAAGTATCTTTCACCGGACTTTTTCTTGGCAGAGCAGGACATCCTGCCCGGCATGGGCACGCCCAAAGAGAGCGCGCTGCGCAGCCGCGAATATCTGCGCTCCGTGGAAAAGTATTTTGCCTGAGCCGTTAGCTTTGGCCACGCCGGAGTGAAACGTGGATGCTGTAGCTTGCTTTTCGCCGGAGGCAAAATGACGGGCTTTTAAGCAGATACAGGTTTCCAGAAAAGTATCAAGGGGGCACATTGAGCACGCAAAAGCTGCACATCGGAATCATCGGCGCCGGGCGCATCGGCAAGGTCCACGCGGAGACGCTGGCCTTCCGCCTGCCGGAAGCCAAGATCGTCGCCATCACCGACATCAATCGCGAGGCCGCCGCAGGCGCTGGCCGCCCGCTGCAACATTCCCAAGGTCGCCGCATCGAGCGCCGAAATCATCGCCGACCCGCAGATCGAGGCGGTGCTGATCTGCTCGTCCACCAACACCCACGCCGATCTGATCGTGCAAGCCGCCAAGGCCGGCAAGCACATCTTCTGCGAGAAGCCCATCGCCTTCAGCCTGGAAGTGATTGATCGCGCCCTGGCCGCTGTGAAAGCCGCCGGAGTGCAATTGCAGATCGGCTTCAACCGCCGCTTCGACGCGAACTTCGCGCGCGTCCGCCAGGCTGTTGCCACCGGCGAAATCGGCACGCCCAATTTGATGCACATCATCAGCCGCGATCCCGCGCCGCCGCCGCTCGCTTACGTCAAAGTCTCCGGCGGCATCTTCATGGACATGACCATTCACGACTTCGATATGGCTCGCTTCCTCATCGGCGACGAGGTGGAAGAGATCTACACCGCGGCGGGCGTCACGGTTGATCCGGAGATCGGCAAGGCCGGCGATCTGGACACCGCGCTGATCGTGCTGCGCTTCCGCAACGGCGTCATCGGCACCATCGACAACTGCCGCAAAGCCTCTTACGGCTACGACCAGCGCGTGGAAATTCTGGGCAGCGAGGGAAAAATCGCAACGGAAAACTGCTATCCCAACCAGGCCGTGGTCAGCGACGGAAAATCCGTGCACACCGACCTGCCGCTCAACTTCTTCATGGAGCGCTACACGGAGAGCTTTGCCAGCGAGCTGAAATCCTTTGTCACCGCCATCCGCGAAAAGCGGACGACCGCGGTCACCGGCATCGACGGACGGATTCCCGTGGCCATGGCGCTGGCGGCGCGCAAGTCCTACGACGAGCATCGGCCCGTGCGCCTGCAAGAGGTGGGTGGATGAAACGATCCAGGCTGATCTCCATCCTTACCGACGTGCACCTCTGGGTTCCGGTCGGTGTATTGATTCTGGGAATAATCCTTCTGATGAGCCTGAGGTGAATTCTTGAGCGAAAATCTGCCCGCCTCGCGAGGGCGTTCGACCCTCTCCCTGCACAAGCTCGGCGTCTTCTGCGGACTGACCGCGGCCGTCTGGCTGGGCACCGCCGAAGCGCCCACCAAGCTGGTCAACGCCGGATTCTCGCCCTTCCTCATCTCCATGGGCATGGTGATGGGCGCCTTCGTGGCCCGCTGGACGGTTCCCACGCTGCTCAAGGGCACGGGCTTTATCTTCGCCGATCTGCGCGACAAACCGCACCTCATTGTCTGGGCGCTGCTGGCCGGAATGTTGTGGGCCGTGGCCAACACGCTGACCATCTTCGCGGTGCGCAACGTGGGCCTGTCCATCGCCTTTCCGCTGTGGAACACCAATAGCCTGGTGGGCCTCTTCTGGGGCTGGCTGCTCTTCAAGGAGCTGCGCGGCTCCGGCATCAAGGGATGGTCGAAGGTGCTGGGAGGCGCATTCGCCATCGTCGGCGGCGCGGCGGTTCTGGCCTACGCCACGGCCAGCGAGTCCGCATACGCCGGGCAAGGCTCTCGTGGGCATCGTGGCCGCGCTGGGCGCGGGCGTCCTGCTGGGCACCATGTATATTCCCTACCGCAAGGCCTATATCAGCGGCATGAACCCGCTCTCCTTCGTCACCATCTTCACCTTCGGCGAGTTGGGCACCGTCTCCATCCTGGCGGCCATCTTTCATGGCGGCGTGGCGAATCTTGTCAGCGAACTGCATCGCGCCCGCCCCATGCTCTTCTGGCCCTTCCTGGGCGGCTTCTGCTGGGTCATCGGCGACCTCTTCCAGAACTTTGCCGCCAAGTATATCGGCATCGGGCGCGGCATTCCGCTCTCCAACACCAATCAGCTTTGGGGATTGGCGTGGGGCGCGCTGGTCTTCGCCGAATTTTCCGGATTGAGCACCTCCGGAAAGGTGCTCATCCTCACCGGATCGCTGGTGATGATCGCCGGCGCAGTCTCCATCAGCATGGCCGACCCCGGCGCATCGGAGCTGGTGAACTGGAAGCAGGCCCGCGACCGGGAGTGCGACCGCTATGGCCTGGACGCGGAAAAGGTGGCCGCGGTGGTCGCCGGCGACGACCCGCTGGCCGAGCATCCGCCCGTGCGCCGCTGGTGGGAAGCCGTGGTGATGATCGTCGCGGTGGGAATCTTTGTCTGGCTGGGCATCGGCACCGTCAGCCAGCACCTCTCCCTCAACATGCCCTGGATGATCGTCCTGGTAGTGGGCACCATCCTGCCCCTGGGCCTCTGCGGAACTCTGCTCTGGCGGCGAACCCGCTTCTCGTAAGAGTTAACTTGTAGCGCCGGCCTCCTGGCCGGCTGTAGCGTGGGCATCCTGGCCCACGCTCACTCTATATAGATTGGAGAGATGCACTAAATCGATAACATCGGGGGCCCCATCCATTCCGCGTTTTGTGCGGAATGCGTGGGAAACCACGCTTTCATACTCTCATTCGCCGCTCCAAACCCATCATGCGTAGGCGTTGACGCTGGCGCTGCTGCCGGCGTTGCCGCTGCTGACGGCGCTCGGGGCGCTGGCCGTGCTGCTGGCGCCGTGCTGTGCCGCCCGCGGTGCTGGAACTGGTCGCGCTGCTTGTACTCGCCGTGCTTCCGTCGCCATACTTGCTTTCCAGCAGCGCGACCATCGGGTTCGTTGTGCTGGAGGAAGTGTTCAACCCGTAGGCGCTGTCCAGCATGGCGGTCACCGGGTCGACCGGGGCTCGTGCTCGGAGAGGAATTGCTCGAATCGGAAAGACTGAGCAGGTCGTCCACCCATTGCACCGTCTGGGCCGCGGCGCTCTCCGCGTTGGCCACCGCCTGGGACGGGGTGGATTTCAGGTCGTTCTGCACGGTCGCAAATGCGGACTGGGCCGAGGAGAGATTGCCCGAGCCGAGGGCGCTGCCCAGCGCCGGCCATGTCGGTGGTGAGCTGCGAGGGAGCCGATGAGCCGTGCCGCTCGAGGATGCCTGCGCCGGGTTCAGTTGGCTGTAGGCATTGAATGCGCTTTGCGCGGCGCTCAGGTTGCCCTGCGCCAGGCTCTGCTGCAGCGACTGCCAGGCCTGCTGCGAGGCCGAAACGTTGCTGGACGCGGCAATGTACTGCGAGAACCCCGCGGTCGAAAGAGCGGCTACCGTCATCGCGACCCCTTTCAGGGAGCAGGGACAGACTCCCCCATTCGAAGTTTGTCGGCAAATGGGGGCAGAAGTTGAGGCAATTTCCGCGCACCAGGAAAATCCACAGTAATTTGTCAGAAAATAAATATTCAGGCCGCTGTGAAACCTTTTCTGCATTTCCCGCATCTATAATGACAATTAGCAGAGGCTTCCCCGAAATACCACCCACCCAAGAAAGGAATTCCCTCCTTCTTGAAGGTTCTGTACGGACCTCTTCCCCTAACCCCCTCTGGACCCCTCCTTCAATGCCTCTCAAGCGGGCCTGCCGGAAGGCAGGCCCATTGCTTGTGTGCCGCCGGATAAAATGAAATCCAGATGCCCCCTTCCACTCCAAAGTCTTATCCCGAGCCGGAAATTCAGCAGATCGACGCGCTTTTTGAGCAGGCGGGCCTCCAGCGCAACCTGCGCGGCAAAGCCGCGGCGTAACCGTCCGGATGCGTTTCGAGCGCTCGGCGCAGCAGGAGCTGATCCCCGCCGCGCCGCTTCCCCGCATCGCCCCCAATGGCGTCCAGTGGCTGGCGGTTCCTGCCTGGGAAACGATGAACTGGCTCTGGCACGGCTTCAGCACGCGCCGCGGCGGCCTCAGCCGGGCCTACTGCGCCGACGATGCGCCAGGCGAGTTGAATCTTGGCTTTACGGACGAGGACGACCGGGAAACAGTGGCCCAGAATCGCCGGCTTTTTGCCGAGGCGGTCAGCGGAGACCCGGCCACGCCGCTGGTCGACCTTCGCCAGATTCATTCCAACCTGGTGGTCCTGGCGCGCGCGGCAGACGCCAGCCGCGAAGCAGCCCCGTAAAGCCGACGGCCTGATGACCGATGAGCCCGGCCTGCTGCTGGGCATCCAGACCGCCGACTGCATCCCCATTCTGGTGGCCGACCGCAAGCGGCGCGCGGTGGCCGCCTTCCATGCCGGATGGCGGGGAACGGTGCAGCGCATTGTCGAGTCCGGCATTGGCCGCATGAGGCTCCAATTCGGCTCCCGGCCTGAAGATCTGATCGCCGCCATCGGTCCCGGCATCGGCCCCTGCTGCTACGCCGTGGGCGAAGAGGTGCTCTCCAGCTTCGAGTCGCAGTTCGCCTACGCCCGCGAGCTCTTCCGCGAGGTCTACGACTCCGACCCGGTGCGGACCAAGTACCCGATGCTCTTCATGACGCAGCGCGCTCCCGGCCACTCGCCGATCGGCCCCAGCCTGCACCTGAATTTAGTCGAAGCCAACCGCCGCCAGTTGCTCGCCGCCGGCCTCAAGCCCCGCGCCATTCATCTGGTCGGCGGCTGCACAAGCTGCCATCGGGAGCTGTTCTTCTCCCATCGCGGCTCTCAGGGCCATGCCGGACGCATGATGAGCGTCATCGGCATCCGGCCCGATGCGGCCCGACGATAGTAACTCGGAGACTTCCAGGAGATGCCTAGCGGACCCTCGTCGCCTCGTTGGCGGCACAATCCGTGCTGATGCCCATCCTTCTTGCGGCGCTTGATTCCGCAGGGAGGCAATCACGCCTCGCGAACCGGTGTCCGTTCCTTGCGGGGCGGGTTGCGAATATCTAGGGTATAAGCGCGCTCAGGAGGCTTTGGCTTCCTGGGGATTGACCAGGTCGCGCAGCTCCTTGGAAGGCTTGAAGTAGGGCACCTTCTTGGCCGGAACATCGACGCGCTCCCCGGTCTTGGGGTTGCGCCCGATGCGGGGTTTGCGCTGGCGGGTGCGGAAGGACCCAAAGCCGCGAATCTCAATCTTGTCTCCGCTCTTGAGAGCCCCGATCACCGCATCGAAGATGGTCTCGACGATGACCTCGCCGTCGCGCCGTGTCAGCTCGCCCCCCGCGGTCACCTTTTCCACCAGGTCTGCCTTTGTCATGTCCTCTAGCCCCCCTCACAGCATAATCGGATTCTACCCATTCTGGCTCGAAAAACAAAGCTCCTTTGTGAATTTTAGCCTTTTCCCCTCAATAGTTTGGCTATATTTCCCTGCATACAGGCGCTCACCAGCCAATTTAGCCCGGCAGCGTTTATCATGTCCAGTGACATTCCCTGAGCTTTCCAGCCCCTGATTAAGGAGCAGGAAGACACGGGGGAGGGGGCGGAGAAACGTGAAAGACGATTCCAGGCGCAGCAGCGCCCAACCAAAGTTCAGCATCGTGATTCCGGTCTATAACGAGAGCGCCCGCGTCCTGGCGGCGCTCACCTCGGTGGTGGGCTGCATACGCGCTCGCAGCTGGGATGCCGAAGTTCTGGTGGTCAACGATGGCTCAACCGACTCGACCCCCGAGGTGGTGCGCGCCTTTGCCCAAACCGCTACCCGAGGTCCGGCTCCTCGAGAACCCCGGCAACCGCGGCAAGGGTTACAGCGTGCGCTCCGGGATGCTCCAGGCGCGGGGCGATGTGGCGCTCTTCACCGACGCCGACCTCTCGGCGCCCATCGAGGAGGCCGAACGCCTCTTTGCCGCCATCAAGCAGGGCGCGGACATCGCCATCGGCTCCCGCTGGCTGGAGAAAGACCGCCAGACCCAGCGCCAGCCCCTCTATCGCCAGTTCTTCGGCCGCTGCTTCAACGCCGTCACCCGTTTCATCATG
>CAWJRQ010000008.1:0-28011 GCA_963845345.1 uncultured Acidobacteriaceae bacterium | reverse complement strand
CCCGCCGTAGACATCAATCTCCACTCCAACAAGTTGCAGTTCACGCTGAATGATGAGGTCTTGAATAAGCAGTTCAACGTCTTTTCTCCCGGGCAGACTGTCTCGCTCGGCACTGACAAAAACAAAAAGTTTGACAGCCATTTCAGCTTCGGCAACCCCGTCTACAATCTCGGCTTTACGCTTACGCCCGGAATTGACGCGCAACTGGCTGTCGATTTGGCCGTATGGTCGCAGACCTGGGATTGGATTGTCTGGTTTCCGCAGTTGGCCGTCGATCTGCCGCCTGGCGGAATCGATTTCGGATGCCATGCCGGAACCATCTCTGTGTCCGCGACTTCCAGCCTGAAGCAGGCATTGTAAAAGGAGCCCAGGGAGGCGTGAAGCAGCAATTGTTGAGCGAGGGCTGCACGGTTGGCGGAAACAAAATGATCTGCGGAAAGCTCCAGACGTACCAGGCTTGTCAGAATGCCATGAACGTCAATGCGTTGCCGGGGATTACGAGCTGCGATCCGGGGATGCTTCCCAAGGAAGAGGAATCCGCCGACCGCACGTTGACAGGCGGAGGGTGCGAGCGGGTCGGAGGGGCCGGGATATTTTGCACTCCAGCCTTCTGCCACGATTATCTCTGCCCCGTGGGGATGTTGGGCTTGTGCAATGGCATCTTGAAGAATGGTGTGATCTCAAGCTGCACCTTGCTGGTGCCGCCGGCCATTGACCAGGAGTTAAAAAAAGCCGGATGCAATTGCGGCGGCGTCTCCGGCAAGGTCATCCTCGATTGCCTGCCGGGCAATTATTACTGTTCCCCCGGCGGCATGGCCAAGTGCAATCAGGAGGTGAAAGAACAGCACATTCTCTCCTGCAAGCAGGGCAAATGAGGAAGGCCGGCGCCTGCGCAAGTAGCGCACGGACAAAGGCAAGCAGCAAAAATGCGGCAAAGAAGAGGGCGGGGGAGCGGGAGTCTTCTCAATGGAGCGGTCCTCAGCGTGAAACAAGGGGCGACATCGCCCTCTTCTTGAGTGTAGAAGATGACGCAGGACCATCAGGATTGCAGTTCCGTTTGTTCGCTTTCCCTTATTGCTGCAGGACGACCTGGTCGCCTTCCTTCAGGCCGCTCAGGATCTCAGTGACCGAGCCGTTGGAGAGGCCCACCTTGACCGCGACCTTGCGCGTGCCGTCCTTCTGACTTTTATCGGGAACATCGACCGAGGCATTTTTCTCCTTGTCGTAGCCGACGGCGTTTTCCGGCACCGTCAGCACGCCCTTGTGCTCGTCGAGCAGAATCTCGGCGTTGGCCGTCATGTTGGCCTTCAGCTCGCCGCCGGGATTGTTGATGGAGACGCGCACCTCAAAGGTGGTCACGTTGTCCTTCTCCACGCCCATGGGCGCAATCTTGGTCACTTTGCCGTAGAAGAGGCGGTCGCGGAAGCTCTCCACCTTGATGCGCGCCGGCTGGCCCATGTAGACGTGGGCGATGTCGGCCTCGTCCACCTTGCCCTGCACATAAACCTCGCTGGTGTCGCCTTCGGTCATCACCAGGGTGGCCGTCGAGCCCAGCACCAGGATGGAGCTGACCGCGTCGCCGATCTCCACGTCGCGGGAGAGGATTACGCCGTCCATGGGCGCCATGATGGTGGTGTAACCGAGCTGCTCCTCCAGTTGCTTCAGGCTGGCCTGGCCTGCATGCACCTGGGCCCGCGCCTGCTTCAGCCGGGCCGTGTCCACGCCGATCTGCGCTTTGGCGCGAATCGCGCCGGGTGAGCGCCGCCAGGTAGTCCTTGTTGGCGTCGTCCAGCGCCTGGTGGCTCACGATGCCTTCCTTCTGCATCTCCAGGTTGCGATCCAGCGTGGCCTTGTACATGGGCAGATCGGGGGCCGCCGCGTTCACCTTGTCCTGCTCGATATTGGCCTCGTAGGTGGCCACATTGGCCTCGGCGGCGGCCAGTTGCGCGCGCTGCGCATTCACCTGCGCCAGAATCTCCACCTGGTCGAGCTGCGCCAGTTGCTGGCCCTTCTTCACCCGGTCGTTGATGTCCACGTAGAGCTTTTCCACGATGCCCGAGGCCTTGCTTTTGACCTCGACCTTGGTGATGGGCTGAATCTTGCCGGTGGCCACCACCGACCGCGCCACGTCGCCGCGCGTAACCTTGGCCAGCTTGTTGGGATCGATGGAGGTGCCCTTGGCCAGCCGCACCAGCGCAAAGCCCAGCAACAGCACCACCACGGCTGCCCCGCTGCCCAGCCAGATCCAGAAACGTTTGCTCTTTCGCGATGCAGCCACAAATCCTCCCCGGAAGTGAAGAAAGCCGCCGCTTTCTCTGAGCCCAATTAATGGTTGACGCAAGGAACCTGCACATCAGACGGTGCGCAGCGCAACACTGTCACCCAATGCTATATCTTACGCAACTGGCCGCCGGTTGGTTCCAGCCATCTGATTTTTTGTGGAACCGGAAGACCGGCCGCAGCGTATCACTCACCATCGCCCTCCGCGGTGTCTAAACTTCCATGCAGAGTTTCTCCGACACGCTCGGCCAGGTCTTTCGCGCCATCATGGCCAACAAGCTGCGCAGCTTCCTGACCATGTTCGGGATCGCCTGGGGAGTTGGCTCGCTGCTGGTGCTGGTGGGCCTGGGCGAGGGCTTCCGTTCCGGGCAGCAAAAGCAATTCGCCACCCTGGGCAACGATGTGATCTTCTTTAACAACGGCACCATTCCCGCTTTAGCCAACCAGCACACCGGCATGCGCCCTTACCAGCTCACCCTGGGCGATGAAGCCGCCATCCGCGCTCTGCCACAGGTGCGCGCGGCCACCGCCGTCCTCAGCCGCAGCGACCTCTACGAAGTCAGCCAATATGCCAATTCCTCCGGTCCTGTGTTGGGCGTGGAGCCGAACTTCCCCGACGTGCGTTTTGTGCCCATCGCCGAGGGCCGCTTCATCAACGATCAGGATCTGGCCGAGCGCCGCCGCGTCGTCGTGCTCGGCTCAAAGAGCACACATCTTCTGTTTCTCGGCCATCCCATGCTGGGAGAGACCATCACCATCAACGACGTCAGCTTCACCGTGATCGGCCGCGTCGATACCATCAGCCGCGGAAACAACGATTACGACAATCAAAAGATCTACATCCCGCTCACCATCATGCAGGAACTCTTCGCCATGAAAGGCGACAACGTGGCCCGCGATGCGCTGTCTGCGATCAATTATCAGCCAACAATTAAGGGCGACGCCACCGCGGCCAAGATTGCCGTCCATCGCGTCATCGGCGAGCGGCACAGCTTCGACCCATCGCTCAAGGACGCCTTCGAAGAGTTTGACACCATCGAAGAAATGAAGATGGTCGGGGCCATCTTCAGCGCCATGGATGTCTTTCTGGGCGGCGTCGGCATCGTCACGCTGGGCCTGGGCGCGGTGGGCATCATCAACATCATGCTGGTCTCCGTCTCAGAGCGCACCCGCGAGATCGGCGTCCTGAAAGCCATTGGAGCCACCAAACGCAGCATCCTGTGGCAATTTTTCTGGGAGGGGCTGCTGCTGACCGGCATCAGCGGCGCTCATCGGCATCCTCGTCTCCGAGGGTTTCATGTGGTTGTTGCAGACTTTGTTCACCGGAAAAATGCCCGGCTGGGATCCGCCGCGGCTGGTTCCATGGTCGGCCGCGCTGGCTCTCGTTTCGCTGGTTCTGTGCGGCGTCGCCGCCGGACTCTATCCGGCCAGCAAAGCCGCCGCCATGGACCCCATCGAGGCCCTGCGGAGAGAGTGAGAAAGACAGTTGTCAGTTGTCAGTTATGGAACCACTGATTAGGTCGACGTTTTGAAAGGGCACGACTTTATAGCTTGCGGAAAAATGCAAATGGTGGAGCAAGGAGCGTCAGGGCATGACTTTAGTCGTGCCTCAGACAAGCAGAATAATCGCGGGCTTTAGCCCCTGAGGGATGTTGTTTGTGGGCCTTACAGAGTCTATGAGTTGATTTCTATTTAACTGAGAACTGAGAATTGAGAACTGTAAACTGAGAACTGTAAACTGAGAACTGTAATCGGCGCTTGGAGGTGGTTTATGGGGCAAGCATTTCGTGATTTGCAAGTTTGGCAAAAAGCGATCCAATTGACGGTTGTAATCTACCGCTTGACCCAGGGCTTTCCGCGCGAGGAAATCTATGGACTTTCCAGTCAGATCAGACGCTCGGCAGTTTCGGTTCCAAGTAATATTGCCGAAGGTCAGGGGCGCCTCAGTGTGGGAGAATTCAGGCAGTTTCTGGGTATCGCCCGCGGTTCAAATCATGAATTGCAAACCCAACTGGAAATTGCACGGTCACTCAAGTTTGGCGATTCAAATTTAATCGATGAAGCAGAAAATCTGTCGCATGAAGTTGGAAAAATGATTTACGCATTGCTGGAATCTCTCCATGAGTCAACTTCACTGAAAACTGAGAACTGAGAACTGAGAACTGGAACAATTATGCTCAAAGACATTCTCGCGCAGGCCTGGGAGGCGATGCTCTTCAATCGCCGCCGCACCGCCATCACCATGATCGGCATGGCCTGGGGCATCGCCACGGTGGTGCTGCTGCTGGCCTACGGCGCGGGATTCAGCCGCGCCATCGAGGCCATCTTTGCTCAGTGGGGAACCAACATCATCGGCGTCTTTCCCGGACGCACCAGCGAGCAGGCCGGCGCAGACAAAGCGGGCGTCAAGGTCCGCTTCACCCTCGACGACGTGGACCGCGTCTCCAACAGCGTGCCCGACATCATTCATCTCTCGCCCGCCGCTTATCAGAACGTGACCGTGCAGAACGATCTGCATACCTACACCTGGGAAGTCACCGGCGTCCGCTCCATCTTTCAGGACATCTGGAAGCTGGATACCGATACCGGCCGATTCTTCAACGGCGCTGAGGACCAGCAACGCGCCCATGTCTGTGTCATCGGCTCGGAGTCCAAAACCAAGCTCTTCAGTGGCGGCTGGGCGCTGGGAGAAACCATCCGCCTCAACGGCGTCATCTTCACCGTCGTCGGCGTGCTCGCGCCCAAGATGCAGGAAAATGGCGACAATAGCCGCAACACGGAGATCTACGTGCCCTTCAACACCATGAGCGATCTCAAGGACACGCATTACATTGACGGCATCTGGTTCAACTATCGCGGCGACAACGAACTGGCCGAGAAGAATATGCGCCAGGCCCTCGGCGCGGCCCACCACTTCCGCCCCACCGATAAACGCGCCATCTACGTCGCCAACCTGCTCACCCAGCTCAAGCAGTTCCAGATTCTCTCCATCGCATTGCAGGTGCTGCTCTCTCTGGTCGGCGCGCTCACCCTGGGCATCGCCGGCATCGGCCTGATGAACATCATGCTGGTGGCCGTGCAGCAGCGCACCCGCGAAATCGGCGTCGAAAAAGCTCTGGGCGCGCGCAGAGCGCCACATCCTCACCCAATTTCTGGCCGAGGCCTTCGCCATCACCACCGTTGGCGGAGTGGCCGGCATCGCCCTCGCCTACCTCATCTCCGCGATGGTGGGCCGCATCACCTTTTACAGCGCCCTGGCCAAAAACGCCGAAGCCGCGGACATCCAACTCCTCATCTCGCCCTCCTCGATCATCATCGCCACCGTGATTCTGGCCCTCACCGGCCTCATCAGCGGAATGATTCCCGCCATCCGCGCCGCCAATCTCGACCCCATCGAGGCCCTGCGCTACGAGTAGCGGATCCGTTTCAATCAACGTTCCCTCAGGGGCTACAGCGAAACCAGAGTAGCTGCATCCTGAGCCAACACCGCCAAGTGGCTTTTTCCTCAAGAAAAAGCCACCTTCAACCCTCCCAACGAGAATATGTTTACTCTGGTTTCGCTCTCAAGCCCTTACCCTTCACCTGAAGCCCGCAGTTTCAATCGGGTAAGAAGGCGAAAGAAAAAGGAAAATAGCGCGCTCTGGCGCTTCCCAAATTGACCAATTTTTCGCAAAATGTGTTCCTGTATATGTGAACCTTTTTTGTCGTGCGTGGCCTGAAAAACCCGGCCTTTCTTCGCTGCCTGTTCTCTGTCCCCTGATCAATGGCCACGGATCACTGGCCCTAGTGTGTCAGGATATTTTCGTTGCCGAGGATGCGGTAGAGGGTGGAGCGGCTGATGCCGAGCTGGCGGGCGGCGCGCAGCTTGTTGCCGCGATTGAGGTCCAGAACGTATTGCACGTGATGCTGAATGACGGCGTCCAGATTGAGGCTGTCGGTGTGCGTGGCCGGGCGCAGCTCGGAGGAGCGGCTTCCAGGCCGGAGGGCAGGGCCAGGTCGTCGGGGCGGATGATGCCGTTGACGGCCTCGAGCAGGGCGGTTTCCAGCACGGCGGCCAGCTCGCGCACGTTTCCCGGCCAGTTGTGCTGCAAGAGGCGGGCCAGCGTTCCGGGGCCCAGAAGGACGGGTCGCTGCTGGTAGCGGGTGCAGATGCGGTCCAGCAGGGCCTGGGCGAGCACGGCGATGTCTTCGCGGCGCTGGCGCAGGGGGGGAATGGCAAAGCGGACGGCGGTGAGGCGGAAGGCCAGATCGGGCAGCAGCAGGCCCTGGGCGGCCATCTGGCGCAGCGAGGTCTGCGAGGAGGCCAGCAGCACGGAGCGTCCCGGCGGACGGTCCTGGAGCGCTTTGAGCACGCCCAGCAGCAGGCCCTGGCCGGGAGGCGCCAGCAGGTCCACGCGGTCCAGATAGGTGAATCCGGCCAGGGTGGCCGGATCGGCGTCGGTGACCAGCCATTCGCGGGCGTCGCGCCGCTGAAAGCTGCCGCCGGCCAGGGGGGAGCGGCTGAAGAGATAGCGGGCCAGGGTATGCTTGCCGGCGCCGTGCTCTCCCTCGATGGCGGCCAACTGCACATGGGGCGCGGCCATCTCCGCCTGCATCAGCAACTTGCGCCATGCGGCGCTGACCCCCACGGGCTGCGTTTCAGGGGGCGATTCCACATCCACCAGGGTCAGGCCGGAGACGGGAGGCTGGTACTGAGCGGCGCTCTGCATGGCTCTCAACGTGCCTCGCCTCCATGGCCCAAACGACGATTCCAAGGCCGACAGAAGTTTCATCGGCGGAAGGGGAAAAAACATGAACCGGAAAGAGATGGTATCTTTCCGGTTCGGGAGGAGGCGGGATTTGGGTTTATTTGGCGTTGCGGTCTTAGCGGAAGCGCTTGGAGGGCTCGTCGGAGTAGATCTGGCCGTCGCGGATATGCACCACGCGATGGGCATATTCGGCGATGTCCGGCTCGTGGGTGACCAGCACGATGGTGTTGCCGTTGGCGTGCAGGGTATCGAAGCAGGGCCATGATCTCCAGGCCGGTCTTGGAGTCCAGGTTGCCGGTGGGCTCGTCGGCCAGGATGATGGAGGGGCGGTTGACCAGCGCCCGGGCGATGGCCACGCGCTGGCGCTGGCCGCCGGAGAGCTCGTTGGGCTTGTGGTACATGCGCGATTCCAGGCCCACGTCGGTCAGCGATTCCTTGGCTCGCTCGATGCGCGCCGCGGCCGGGGTGCCGTTGTAGATGAGCGGCAGCTCGACGTTGTGCAGGGCGGTGGCGCGGGCCAGCAGGTTGAAGGTCTGGAAGACGAAGCCGATCTCCTTGTTGCGGATGCGGGCCAACTGGTCGTCGTCCAGTTCGCTGACCAGCTGGCCGTTGAGCCAGTAGCGGCCCTTGGAGGGCGTGTCCAGGCAGCCGATCAGGTTCATCAGCGTGGATTTGCCGGAGCCGGAGGGGCCCATGATGGCCACATACTCGTTGTGCTGGATGCGCAGGGAGACGCCGCGAGCGCCTGCACCTGCTGCTCGGAGCCCATGTCGTAGGTGCGCCACAGATCCTCGACGATGATCATGTCGCCGCTGGGCGGAGCCGCTGGTTGCACGTCGTCGCTGATGCCGTTCAGAGCCATCCGATCTCTTCCTTTGCTTGCAGCTGGTTGCTCTTGAGTAGAGCCGGATGCCGCGTCTCTTCATGCTTTGAGATCTGCCATGCTTAGGAATTTCCGCCGGACGCTGTGGTAACCGGCTTGGCGGTGTCGCGCTTGACCAGCGCGTTGTTTTTGAGGCCGCGCAGCGTCTTGTAGGGGCCGATGACGATCTCCTGGCCCTCGGTCAAGCCGCTGAGCACCTCGATGTCGGTGGCCCCGGTGATGCCGGTGGTGACCGGCACGAACTTGGCCCGCAGCTTGCCGCTCTTGTCCTTTTCCACCACAAAGACGCCCTGCACCGGCGCGCTCTTGGCGGCGGATGAGCGGAAGTGGAAGCCGCCTGCACGCCGCTCTTGGCGGCTTGTCGTCGTCGGGGTTGTGCATGGTCAGCGCCTGGATGGGCAGCGAGAGCACGTTCGGCTTGTGCGCCGTGGTGATCTTGGCGGTGGTGCGAGAGTCCGGGGCGCAGTTCGTTGGAGGGCGCGTCCAGCGTGACCACCACCTTGAAGTCCTTGGCCTCCTCGGTGCCGGTGGTGGACTGCGAGGTGGCCATGCCGGTGGAGCGCAGCAGGGCCTGATCGCCAACCAGGGTCACATGGCCTTTGAAGACCTTGCCGGGCAGGGCGTCCACGGTGACTTCGGCCGGCTGGCCGATGCTGGATGTTGACGATGTCGGTCTCGTCCACCTTGACCTCGGCGGTGATGACGCTCATATCCGCCAGGGTCATCAGCGTGGAGCCCTCGGTGTTCTGGATGCCTGTCGACCACCGTCTCGCCCTCGCGGACGGGCTCGTTGGTGACGATGCCGTCAAAGGGCGCGACGGCGATGGTCTGGTCGAGCATGTCCTGGTTGGAGCGCAGGGTGGCCACCTGGGTCTGCAGGTGCCCGCGCGCCGAGTCGGTCTGCGCCTTGGCCTGATTCAGCGCGGCGACGGCCTGATTCACGCGAGGCCACGTCGGTGTCGTAGGCGGCCTTCTTGGCGTCGTAGTCCTGCTTGGCCAGGATGCCGGCCTTGTAGAGGCCCTGGGCGCGCTCCCAGTCCAGCCGCTTCTGCTCCAGATCGGCCTTGGCGTGCTCGACGTTGGCCTCGGCGGTCTTTTCCGCGGCAATATAGGAGGCAATGTCGGTCTTGGCGGCGGCGATGGCGGCCTGCTGGCCGGCGACATTGGCCTCCTGCTGCACGTTCTCGATGGTGGCCACGGTCTGGCCCTTCTTGACCATGTCCCCCTCTTTCACATAGAGGTGGGTGACGCGGCCCATGGAGGTGGCGCCCAGGTTGACGTAGGTCTTGGGCTTGATCTGGCCGGTGCCGCTGACCACCGTGGCCAGGTCCTGGCGCGCGACCTTGGCGGTCAGAACCTTGGTGTAGCCGGACTGCTGCCTCCAGATGAAGAAGGCGACGAGTCCGACGACGACCACGACGGCGAGAATGATCAAAAGTATCTTTTTCATGCGAGGTACGTGCTCCGGGTATCCCCAATTTCAGTGTACGCAATCGGCGCCGGTACAGTTCCCGACGGACTGCCAACCGGCCCGCCGGTGCCGGATGAAGTACATCCTGTACACGCGGCCTGCGCAGAAGGATGCGGAAGCGTCGCAAGTGCTTCAAAATAAAGAGTCGAACAGAACAGAATCGCCACGCTTGTTTCTTGGACGGCGGAACGGCCCGGCGGGTCTCAAAACCCTTCCCATAAACAGTTTAGCAGTTCCATGGGCGCCGTTTCACTGCTTACCCCGGCCAGATTTCGGCGTCCAACAGGGAGCCGACTCCCTACGGAATCTTGCCCAGCCCTTTCCGGACCCGTAGAATAAGGAATCGCAGGAGTTTTCAAGGCAAATGATGCTCAACCGCTCTCGTCTTCTCTTTGTCGCACTGGGTTGCGGCCTGGTTTTTATCCCCGCCGCCAGAGCTTCGCGCCCAGCAGACGGACAACCCGCCAGCCACAGGCGCAACCGGCCAAGCCAGGCCAGGAGATCAGGAAGTGGACCCGCTCAAGCGCGAGCGCTCCGACAAGGAGAAGTTTGCCGCGCAGAAGGCGGTCCGCCAGGAGCTGAAGGGCGCCTACAAGACCTGGCTGGAGCAGGACGTGGCCTACATCATCTCCGACGAGGAGCGCAAGGCCTTCAAGAACCTCTCCAACGACGAGGAGCGCGAGGCTTTCATCGAGCAGTTCTGGCTGCGCCGCAACCCCAATCCGGATTCGCCGGAGAACGAGTTCCGCGAAGAGCACTACCGGCGCATCGCCTACGCCAACGAGCACTTTGCCGCCGGCAAGCCCGGCTGGAAGACCGATCGCGGCCGCATCTACATCTCCTGGGGCAAGCCCGACTCCATCGACTCCCACCCCTCCGGCGGCAGCTACCAGCGGCCCATGGAAGAGGGCGGCGGCGAAACCTCCACCTTCCCCTTCGAGATCTGGCACTACCGCTATCTGGAGGGCATCGGCGAGAACATCGACCTGGAGTTTGTCGATACCTGCCAGTGCGGCGACTACCACTTCACCATCGACCGCAGCGAGAAGGACGCGCTGCTGCACGTTCCCGACGCCGGCCCGACCCAGTGCGGAAGAGATGGGCCAGGCCAAGAAGGCCGACCGCTTCAAGGGCGGCATTGAAACCCTGGGCACGGGCCCGGAGGCGCAATGCGCAGCAGTCCAAGGAGTTTGACCGCATCGAGCTGGCCGCCAAGATCTTTGCGCCGCCGCCGGTCAAGTTCAAGGATCTGGACGCCTTCATCTCCGAGCACAAACTGCTCACCGGCCCGGTCTTCCCCTTTGATGTCCGCACCGACTTCGTCAAGGTGACGGAAAGCACGGTGCTGGTTCCGATCACCCTGCAGATGAAGAACCGCGACATCACCTTTGTGACCAAGGACGGCGTGGCCAAGGGCGTGGTGAACATCCTGGGCAAGGTCACCACCCTCACCCACAAGACGGTGCAGACCTTCGAGGATACGGTCGAGGTCGAGCAGCCGGCCGAGTTGCTGGAAAAGAGCCTTGACCGCCAGTCGGTCTACTGGAAGGCGCTGCCGCTGCTGCCCGGCCTCTACCGCCTGGATATCGCCATCAAGGACGTGAACAACCCCGACCACATGGGCTTCTACGGCCGCAGTCTTGAGGTGCCGACGTATCACGACGAAAAGCTGGCCACCTCTTCGCTGATTCTGGCCGACCAGATGAACACGGTCGATTCGCACTCGATTGGCAGCGGCAACTTCGTCATCGGCAACACCTTTATCCGGCCTCGCGTGAGCAGCCCCAACCCGGACCAATCCCCGGTCAACTTCAAGCGCAGCCAGCAGCTCAACTTCTGGATGCAGGTCTACAACCTGGGCATCGACGAGGCCACCAAGAGCAACCAGGCCACGGTGACCTACCAGATTGTCAAGACTACCGCCGCCACGGCCAGCACTCCCGCCTCGGACACCGTGATCTTTGAAAAACAACTGGATTCAAAGGAGTTGGGCTCGCATAGCGACCAGATGACGGTGGAGAAGACCTTGCCCATAGCGGGGCTCGAACCAGGGAAATACAAGGTGACGATCAAAATAAATGACGCAATCTCGAAACAAGAGATTGCGCAATCGGCGCCTTTTGTCGTGGAATAGTAGTGTATCCCCGCGCAACAGGGCTACCGGACGCCAGATCCGGAAGCCGCGCGGGTGGATTTGATTGCAGAAATTGCCAGGGACGCCGCCAGGTCACTCATGACATGTGATGATGCGCAGGGTCCATCTCGTTGTTTTCGCCGTGCTGATTGCCTTGGGCAGCGGCTCGCTCCGCGGAGCTGCGCCCGGGCGATCGGTTTCAGCGGCGTGGTGCGCGACTCGGCCGGGGTTCCGCAGATTGGCGCCGCAGGTGCAGTTGCTGCGCCCCGACCTGAGCGTCATCGCCAGCGTCTACACCGACGCCAACGGCCGCTATCTCATCTCCTCGGTTCTGCCCGGCCGCTATGCGGTCAAGGCCATGGGCGCCTGGTTTCTGCCCTCGCTGCGCGAAAACGTCCGCGTCCGCGCCAATACCGTCGTCAATCTCACGCTGAACAGCCTCTACGAGGTGATGCAGTGGCTGCCGGCCGAGCCGCGCGCCGGCAACGCCCAGAAGGACGACTGGGCCTGGACGCTGCGCTCGGCCGCCAACCGCCCCCTGCTGCGCTGGCTGGAGGACGGTCCGCTGGTGGTCGTCTCCGACGGCTCCGGCGCGCATCCCCGCCTGAAGGCCCGCCTGATGGCCACCGGCCAGGAAGGCGCCTTTGGCGAGAGCGGCGAGCGCATCTCGGCCGCAGTGGAAGAGACGCCCTCCAACAGCCGCGAACTGCTGGCCAGCGTTGATTTTGACTCCCGGCACCGATGCCGGCATGGAGTCCATGCTCGGCTTCCGCCAGGATCTGGGCTTTGCCGGCTCGGTGCAGTCGGTGGCCGCCGTCGCCCTCCATCCGGAGATCGACGCCGCCGGGAGCCGAGGGGCTGGACGAAGCCGCCGTCCGCAGTTGGGAGACGATCCACCTGGGCGACGAGTTCGAGGCCGAGGCGGGCTCCAGCGCAGGTGCTGGCGCGGCTCTGCCGGACCTCGCCGCAGACCGTGGTCGCAGCTGCTGCCCTTTGCCTCCGTGGGCTGGCGCGATGGCAACTCCACCATTCGCTATCGCATGACCACCTTCCTGCCCGGCGCGCCGGATGCCGAAGAGACGCGAGGCCCGCGCCTGGCTGCCCGCGCTCTCTGCCCGCAACGGCAAGCTGGCCATCGAGCACGGACTGCACCAGGAACTCGGCTGGGAGCGGCGCACCGATCTGCTCCGGTGTCGCCGTCCTGGTCTTTGCCGACAGAATCGACAACCCGGTCATCGAGGCCATGAGCCACTTTGCCGCCGGCAATTCCGCTGCCGCCGCGGTGCTCCTGGACCCTACCAGCGGCCTGATCCACGCCGCCGGCCCGAGCTTCTCCACCGCCGGAATGTCGGCCATCTTTGAGCACCGCCTGCCCGGCGGCAATCATTTTCGCCTCAGCTACGCCAACGGCGATGCCCTGGTTCTGCTGCCGGCCTCCTCGCCGCAATCCGCATCCCTGGCCCAGTTGCTTGCCGGCGCCCATCCCCGCCGCGCACAGGAGTACGCGCTTTCGCTCTCCGGCACTCTGGACGGCACCAGAACCCGCTGGCGGGCCAGCTATCGCTGGCAGCCGGAAGATACCGTCACCCAGGTTGCTCCCTTCGCGGCAGACGCCGCCGCGCCCTAGCTCAACCTGCACCTTCGCCAGCCCATTCATCTGCGCCGCATCGGCTCTGGCGGCTTCGAGGCGCTGCTCGATGTGCGCAACCTGCTGGCCCAGGGCTACCGCCCCTATCTGTTGAGCGACGGCTCTCTGCTGATCTTTGCCCAGGATCAGCGCAGCATCCGCGCCGGCCTGGCCTTCAACTTCTAGAACGCGCGCCGCGTCACGTATCCAGCGTTTTGAAACAGGCCCCGCCGCTGTGCTATATTCTTCAAGTGGCAGCAGGAATTTTCTGCCTGCTCAGCGCCGTGTGCAAGCCCTTCCTCCGCACGGTTTTTCTGGTGGTCTGGACGCGTAGCTCAACTGGCAGAGCATTCGGCTCTTAACCGACAGGTTGTAGGTTCGATTCCTACCGCGTCCACCATAAATCTAGATAGAGTTGGCCGCTTTCTTTCCTGCAACAAGCTCGCATCCGGTGGTGATATTAACGCTTGTTTTCCGCGTCGTCCCGCACCACAATCACAACCAGAATGCGCGGTCCGTGCACGCCCTTGATGCGCGTCATTTCAATGTCCGCCGTGGCGCTGGGACCGGAGATGTAGGTGGCGAGCGCGGGCGGCTGCTGGCAGCGGCTGAAGTACTCGGGCAGCGTTTCCACGATCTGGCTGGCGCGCAGAATGCAGAGATAATAGTCGGGCAGGAGGGTCAGCACGCGGCGGCCCTCGGTGGCGGAGTGGTGAAGCACGATGGTGCCCGAATCCGCGATGCCGCAAGTGGCTGCGGTGACGACGCCTTCGGCCTTCTCGATCTCGTGCTCGTCGATGGCGAGGCCGTGGTCGATGGTCCATTCCAATCCAGTGATCTTCCACGCGGATGTGACCATCCATTCGGGCGGAGCTCCGGGGGCGCAACAAATAGATGCCGGCCGCTGGCGGCAAGCTGGGCGGTAATCGTGTCGGCGAGTTCGGCGGGGGTACATTCAACCACTTCGGCGTCGTACTCGCGCAGGCGCTGGATCATCAGCTCGACGCGTGCCGGAGCGGAGAGCGCGCCGCGGCGGATATAGGTGCGAGGCAGAGCCGCATAGGCATCGGCAAGCTGCGAGGCGTCTTCGGCGGCGGAGGGGGTGGCCGCGCGGATGCGGTCGAGAATCAGTTGCCGGGATGGAACGGGCTGGCTCATTTTTCCCCCTTGGCGCGTGTCGGCCCACCACTGGTGGAAGGTTTGTTTGGGCAGGCCGCGCAGATCGCGGGTCTGGGTCCATTTGGCGCCCAGGCTGGGCAGCGCAGTGAATCCATCCGTCCTTGCGGGTGAAGAAGCGCAGGCCGATGCGGCCCATCCGCTGCGCCGCATGGAAGCCCCACGCGGTGGCAAAGATGAGGTTGGCGATGCGCAGGCCGAGATACATGAGATCGAAGAAGCGGCCGGCCTTCTTGCGCTCCTGGTTGACCACCTGCGAGCGCAGTTCGAGCAGCACCTCGGGAATGTTGATCTTGACCGGGCAAACCTCGTAGCAGGCGCCGCACAGCGAAGAGGCGTAGGGCAGTGACTGCGCGTGCTTCATCTGCATCAGTTGCGGGGTGAGAATGGCGCCGATGGGGCCGGGATAGACCGAGCCGTAGGCGTGGCCGCCGGTCTGGCGATAGACCGGGCAGGTGTTCATGCAGGCGGCGCAGCGGATGCACTTGAGCGTCTGCCGCTCCTTGGTTTTGGCGAGGATCGAGGAGCGGCCGTTGTCGAGCAGGACCACGTGGAAGCGCTGCGGGCCGTCGCCGGGCGTGACGCCGGTCCACAGCGAGGTGTAGGGGTTCATGCGCTCGCCGGTGGCGGAGCGGGCCAGCAGCTGGAGCATGACCTCGAGATCCTGGAAGCGGGGCAGCACCTTCTCGATGCCCACCAGGCTGATCATGGTGCGCGGCAGGGTGAGGCACATGCGGCCGTTGCCCTCGGACTCGACCACCGCGACCGTGCCGGTTTCCGCGACCAGGAAGTTGGCGCCGCTGATGGCCGTGGGGACGGTCAAAAACTTCTGGCGGAGATAGGTGCGGGCGGCGTTGGTCAGCTCCTTGGGGTCGTCGGAGAGATTCTTGAGGCCCATGGTGCGGGCGAAGATCTCGCGCACCTGGCTGCGATTGATGTGCAGGGCGGGAACGACGATGTGCGAGGGTTCTTCTTCGCCCAGTTGCAGGATGATCTCCGCCAGATCGGTCTCGTAAGACGCTGACGCCCGCGGCCTGGAGAAAGGGATTCAACTGAATCTCGGCCGAGGTCATGGTCTTGATCTTGATGACCTCGGTGGCGTTTTCCTGGCGGAGCAGGTCGAGGATGATCTGGCGGGCTTCAGCGGCGTCGGCGGCCCAGTGGACGTGGCCTCCGGCGGCGGTGCAGCGGGCTTCGAACTGTTCGAGGTAAGCGCCCAGGTTTTCGAGCACGTGGATGCGGATGGCCGAGGCTGCCGAGCGCAGCTCCTGCCAATCGGTTTTTTCGACGACCAGTTTGCCGCGCTTGGCCTGGATGACGTCGATGGCGTGGGCCACGTTCTTGCGCAGTTGCGGATTGCGCAGCATGGGCAAGGCGGCCTGGGGAAATGGCGGAGCGAAGCGCGGGTCGAGGCTGACGCGTCCGGGGCCGGCGTGGCTCATAGCGTGGCCTCCGTCTGGCTGTCGCTTCCGTGCTGGCCAGAATCTGCGCCAGATGAATGGTCTTCATGCCGGCGTATTGGCGGTGCATGGCCCCGCCCAGGTGCATGAGGCAACTGTTGTCGAGGGCGGTGCAGTACTCGGCGCGGGTGGAGAGCACGTCCTGCAGCTTGACGGCCAGCATGGCCGAGGAGACTTCGGCGTTTTTTACCGAGAACGTTCCGCCGAAGCCGCAGCAGCGGTCCACGTTGGGCAGGGTGGCCAGATCGAGGCCGCGCACCTTGGCCATCAGCTTGTAGGGCCGGTCGCCCAGTTGCAGCGCGCGGACTCCGTGGCAACTGGCGTGGTAGACAACGCGATGGGTGAAGGTCGCGCCCACATCCTCCACGCCCAGCCGGTCGATGAGGAACTCGCTCAACTCGTAGACCCTGGGCAGCAGAGCCGCGAACTCCTTGCGGAGGGCTTCGTTTCCCAGCTCGGCGAAGAGGCCGGGATACTGATCGCGGATCATGGCCACGCAGGAGGAGGAGGGAATGACGACGTTTTCGGCATCCTGGTAAAGGCGGACAAAGCGCTTGGCCTGGGAGAAGGCTTCGCCGCGAAAGCCGGTGTTGGCGTGCATCTGGCCGCAGCAGGTCTGCTTGGGATGGAAATCGAGCTCACGCCCAGCCGTTCGAGCAGACGCACCACGGCGCGGCCGGTCTCCGGAAAGAGCGTGTCGTTATAGCAAGTGATAAAAAGCGAAGCGCGCATGGTTGGCCTCAAAGCCTTGCAGATTACTTGACGCCTGTCACCACAAAGCTATACGTGCCTGCCGCAAGTTCATAGCCTGTCTTTCCATCCTTGCAGCCGGCTTTCCCAGCGGCTTTCCGTTCAGCGTGTAGGTTGCGGCCTCGGCTTCAGTGAGGCTCAGCCAGCCCGTTCGCGTTGGGCGGAATGGTCACCGTCCAGTGCGCCGTGTCGCCGTCCACGCTCCAACTGGAATGAATTTCGCCGTAGGCGGACTGGTAGCGCAGATCCAGGCTGCCGAGCCTGCGATCAAAGACCGGATGCAGAATGATCGTGTGGAATCCGGCGTCGAGCGGCGTCGCATCGATGCCCGCGGCATAGCGGTAAATCCAGTCGGCCACCGCGCCATAGGCATAGTGGTTGAAGGAGTTCATGCCCGGGTCGGCCATCATCTGGTCGCCGTTCCAGCGCTCCCACATGGTTGTTGCGCCGTGCTTCACCATGTAGCCCCACGACGGATACTCGGTGTTGAGCAGCAGCGTGTAGGCAAGCTCGGGATAACCGGCCTTGGTCAGCTCCTCCAGCAGATACGGCGTGCCCAGAAAGCCCGTTGCCAGCAGCTCATGATTGGCCTTGATCTTGTCCACTAGCTTTTTGGCCGCCGCGGCGCGCAGTTCCTGCGGAAGCAGATTCATGTGCAGCGCCAGCACGTAGCCGGTCTGCGTGTCTCCTCCGCGGCTCTTCGCATTTGGATTATTGATGGCGCCAAAGGGAGACGCGCTGTTGTCGGCCCCGGCCACAAAGCCGTCAGCGCGCACAAATTGCTTCTCAAACGCGGCGCGAATCTTCTCGAAAAGCTGCTTGTACTTCTCCTCGGCTTGAGAGCGGCCCGTGGCATGCGCCATCTCGCGCATCAGCGTAGCGTCATAGGCCCAGTAAGCTGTGGCGATGAGCACGATAATCGGTCTTGCCCTCCGGCGAGAGCCAGTCGCCGAAGGGGATTCCGGATTCGTTGCGCCACAGTCCGTCGGGATTGGCGGCCGCGATGGCGTCCAGATACTTTTCCATCGCCGCCCAGTTTTCTTCGATGATGCTCTTGTCGCCGGTTTGCAGCCACGAGGTCCAGGGAATGATCACGCCCGCATCGCTCCAGCCCGGCGCGTACCCCGCGATTCGGCGAGACGGTTCCGGGCGCATAGATGCCATAGTACGGCGTTCCCACCTGCGTGCCGCGCATATCCGTGGCAAACTTGCGCGAGAAGGCCGCCAGATCCATGTTGTAGCTGGCCGCGCGCCAGAAGACCTGCGCATCGCCCATCCATCCCAGCCGCTCATCGCGCTGCGGGCAGTCGGTGGGAACGCCCACAAAGTTCGACCGCTGGCCCCACAGAATGTTGCTCCACAACTGGTTGATCAGCGCGCTGCCGGTCTTGAGCTTCGAATCGTGAACGGCGCGTCGGTGTGAAAGACCACGCGCCGGTCATCTGCATCCTTGCCGCGGCGCCGTTGGCAGCCCGGTCAACTCCACGTAACGGAAGCCGTGGAAGGTGAACTGCGGCGTAAGTTCATATTCGGCATTCGGGCGTCGCTGAGCGCAGCGTGAAGGAATCGGTCGCTTTCGCTGTGCGCAAATTGTCCGTGTAGATCGTGCCGTCCGGATTCAGGATCTCGGCAAACCGGAGTTGCACCTTCGTTCCAGCCGGACTGTGCAATATCACACGCGCCACGCCGGAGAAGTTCTGTCCGAAGTCGTAGACGAAAACGCCAGGCTTCGGCTCCGTCACGGACTTCGGCTCCAATGTGCGCTCCACGCGAATGGGCGGAAAATCCTGCGCCACGATCTTCACCGGAGCAGGATGGATCACCATCGCTCTCTCATGCCACAGATCATCGGGGAATTCCGCGTCACACCATCCCACGTAATGAATCCGCGTAAAGTCCCAGCTCTCACCGTCGTAAAGCTCAGAATGATAAAAATTCGACGGATCAGCCTGCCAACTCGCGTCCGTCGTCACCCACTCCACGCTGCCGTCGGTGTGCTCAATGCGCAACTGCGCCAGCAGCGCGGGAGGCGTATCGCCGAAATTGTTCGGCTCCTGCGCCCACTCCAGCGAAGTCGCGTACCAGCCCGGCGCCAGCATCGCGCTGATTGCATTCTTCCCTTGCGCAATCTGATCGGTCACGTCGTACGTCTGGTAGACGACCCGCTCGCGATAGTCCGTCCATCCCGGCGCCAGCACCTGGTCGCCCACACGCTTGCCGTTGAGGAACATTTCATATGCGCCCAGCGCCGTGGCATAAAGCCGCGCCGACTTCACCGGGCTTTTCACCTCAAATGCCGCGCCGAAATCTTTTCACCGAGTCGGGAATCCAGGGATGGCCCAAGGATTCGTCTCCCGTCCCCTGCGCTTGCTTGTACACCACGGCGTTCTTCCATCCCGCATCGTCAAAGCTCTTCTGCTGCCAGCCCGGAGCGGCCTCAAGCGAGCTCTTCCAACTCGTTCCGCTTGCAAAAACTTCCGTGCTTCCGTCCGTGTACTCCACAAACAGCGTCGCGATCATGGGCAGGGAAGCGGCCTTTTCGCCGGGCTGAACGTAATGCACCTGCTCGATGGCGATGGTGTTAGCGCCCGTCGCCAGAGCGCCGGTCGCATCCGCGCTCACAAACTTCTTCCACGGAAACTGCCTCCAGGGCGGATAAGGGCTGGCCGTCATCACCTGCGCGCCATTGATCCACGCCGAGACGGTATCCTGCGCGGTGGCGTAGAGCGTGGCAGCAGCACGGGCTTGGTCAGGGTCACCGTTTGCCGGTAGGCAACGTGCTGCTCAGCGGGTTTTCCTGTGGGCAAAGCCTGAGCGGTCGGCATCGCGAATTTGATCCGGATAAGCAATCCAGGCCGCCGGAGCATGGCGCACCGCGGCCTCTTCCGCGCGTTTCATAGCCGATCCACTGCGCGCGCCACGGCTGCTTCAGCAGCCCCGTCTCCCACCAACTGACCGGGCTTTCAGGCGCAGGCTTGCCCTCCTGATCCCACACCAGAACCTTCCAGTAGTAGCGTGTCGAAGGAGCAAGCGCGGGTCCGGCATACGGAACCCCAACCGACTGCCCGCTGGCCACGCGTCCGCTATCCCACACGTCCGCATGGCCCACGGCGAGCAACTCCGGCTGTGTGGCCACGAGCAGCCGGTAAGCCGATTGGCGCGCGCCCTGGCGGCTGTCGCGCAACTGCCAGGAGAATCGCGGCTGCGCGTCGTCGATGCCCAGCGGCGTCATCATTTCGTCCACGCGCAAGGCGGCCGGACTCGATGCTTGCGCACCCGCCGCGGAGGCGCACAGCGCTATCCCCGCTCCGAGGCAAACTGCGATCCCCGCAAGCCGCACGCACGCGCGGCAGATATTCTTATTCATTGCGCCTGGACCTCAACCTCTGACTGTTGCGGCGTTGTTGCCGAAAACTACATGTACAACGGCGCTTTGATGTCTCTGCTCAGCACGCTTTTTGCGCTTGGGCAGTGTGTCCTTTTCGTAGCCGCGCACCGTCTGCAGCCATCCGATTCCCTCGGGAATCCCGTGGCTGGCGCAGTAATACTCCCACACCGCGGACCAGGGCATCGATTTCTGCTCCTCGAATATCGCCATGCGGGCGGCGCCGTCCCAGTTCTTTTCCGCGGCCAGTTGCTTTTCCGCCGGCTCCAGCAGCGCCAGCAGCAATGCCTTGCGCATATTGCGCGCGCCGATCACCCAGGCCGCGATGCGATTGATGCTGGCGTCGAAAAAGTCCAGGCCGATGTTCACCCGCGAAATAGCGCCCGCAGCGCACGATCTCCTGCGCAATGGCAATCGTGGGATCGTCCAGCAGCACCACGTGGTCGGAATCCCAGCGCACCGGCCGCGAAACATGGAGCAGAATCTCGTCCAGATAGCACAGCGCCGTGGAAATTTTGTCGGCGACGCTCTCGGTGGGATGGAAGTGCCCGGCATCCAGGCAGAGCAGCGTCTTGCGCGTGGCCGCATAGGCCAGATAGAAGTCGTTGGAGCCTGCCGTGTAGCTCTCCGCGCCGATGCCGAAGAGCTTGCCCTCGACGGCAACTTTATGATGCTTGCCAAGAGGAGCGGCAATGATTTCGTCCAGGGCCTCGATCAATCTTTTCCGCGGCCCAATGCGATCCGCGGGCAGATCCTTGTCCCCATCCGGAATCCAGATGTTCATCACCGAGGGGGTGCCCAGTTCATCTCCGAAATACTCGCTGATGCGGCGGCACGCCAGGCAGTGATTGATCCAGAACCTGCGCACCTTGGCATCCGGATGGCTCAGTGTCGCCCTTTCGCTCAGCGGATGCGAGAAGCAGGTGGGATTGAAGTCCAGGCCCAGATCATGCGCCTTGGCCCACTTCACCCATTTCTCGAAATGCTTCGGCTCAATGGCGTCCCGCTCCACCGGCTTGTCCGTTTCCAGATAAATCGCATGAAGATTGAGCCGCTTTTTGCCGGGAATCTGCGCCATGGCAACTTCAAAGTCAGCGCGCAGCTCGTCGGCAGTCCGGGCCCGTCCGGGATAGTTGCCGCTGGTCTGAATGCCGCCGGTCAAATCGCCCTCGGGATTTTCAAATCCGCGAACGTCGTCTCCCTGCCAGCATTGGATGGAAATCGGAATCTGCTCCAGTTGGGGAAGAACCTTCTCGGTATCCACTCCAATCTCCGCGTAACGTTCCCTGGCCAGATCGTAAGCTGCTTGAATCTTCTGCGTTACCTTCATCACTGAACATCCTTTCTCATTTCTGGTGCTGCAAATTGCTGAAATTTTTTCCATACGGAGTCCGGAATCGGCTCCAGGGGACGATACTCGCTGATCTCGAAGGACCGCCGGATCAAGGCGCGCGCCGCATCGAGGCTGGGGATTTCGCCCAGGGCGATCATCTGCGAGCAAATGTTGCCCAGCGCGGAAGCCTCCACCGGGCCGGCGCTCACCGGCAACTGGCAGGCGTTGGCGCACAGTTGATTGAGCAGGCGATTTTTGGTGCCGCCCCCCACAATGCGGATTCTGGTCAGGCTTTGGCCGCGCAACGATTCCAATTGCTCCTTGACCAGCCGATAAGAAAGCGCCAGGCTCTCCAGGGCGCAGCGCGTAAATTGCGCCGGCGTCTCGGGCGCCGGCTGCCGGGTTTCCACGCAGTACTCCGCGATGGCCTGCTTCATCGAAGCCGGATTCAGGAATCGCGCATCGTCGGGATTCACAATCGACCGCCATGGAGCGGCCTCCGCCGCGGCGCTTCAGCAGGGCATCGTCGATGGGGATCTGGAACTCCTGAGTGATTCGCTGCAGGAGCCACAGCCCCATGATGTTCTTCAGCACGCGGTAGCGGCGTCCGAAGCCGCCCTCGTTGGCGAAGTTCCACTTCAGGGCCTGCTCGGAGGCATACGGAACCACGCTCTCCACGCCCATCAGCGACCATGTTCCCGAACTGAGGAAGGCTTCCGTTTCGGCCTCGAAGGGAGTTCCAACCACCGCCGAAGCGGTGTCATGGGTTGTCCCCGCCACCACCTTGGCGGCCTTGTTGCCGAAGCGCGCCTCTCCAAGAACCGTGCCCGCCTGGACCGGCGGCTGCATCCAGATCTGTTTCAAGCCCGCGGCGGCAAACAAATCCCGGTCCCACGTTCCATCCAGGTTCAGAAGCTGCGTGGTCGTGGCATCGGTATATTCGTTGGCGATCACTCCGCAAAGCCGGAAATGCAAGTAGTCGGGAATCATCAGCAGGTGGCGCGTCCTGGCAACCCACTCCGGCTCCCGCTCAGCCATTGCCGCCAGTTGAAACATGGTATTGAACGGCTGAAACTGAATGCCGGTTCGCCGGTAGATTTCAGCCCGCGGCATGCGGGCCGTCACCTGCTCGATCATCCCTTGCGTCCGGTCGTCGCGATAGCAGACCGCCTGGCCCACGCGCCGCAACTGGGCATCGAGCAGAACATAATCCACGCCCCAACTGTCCACGCCGATGCTGGCGATGGGCGCCAGCTGGGAAGCCTCTTCGATTCCCTGGCGGACGCTTTCCTCGATCGCATCAATTCCCCAGCATAAATATCCGCTCTGCTCATCCTTGGCAAACGCGATGGAAAACCGGCTCACTTCGCGCAGGCTGCAGTGACCCGTCTCGCAGTTGCGCGGCAATCACTCGCCCGCTGCTCGCGCCCAAGTCGACCGCTACAAAACAGGGGTACTGCATCTCAATACTGTCTGCTGCTGTTCATTCTTCTTCCTCAACGGGCCATCCGCCTTGTCCTGAAAACGAATGCATACGGCCTGATTTGATCTCCTTGTTCTGGCGCTACCGATCGCGGCGCTATAAAAGGTTCTACTCCATAGCCTGGCCTGGACGGTGCGCGGGGATAGATGCCTGCTCCATGCCCAGGGTCTCCGGCGTGACCACGCGGTGGTGCACGTAGTTGTAAGGAGGGACCGTGTACCCCCGCATCAGCGAAATGCCCAGCTGGATGAGGCGGGGACCGTAACTTTCGACTTCATGCGAAACAGAGCCGATAATCGCGCTCTTGCCCGAGCGCATCTCTTCGAGCACTTCGGGGATGCAGTCCTGCGAGGCGATGGCGATGTCGGCCTCAACGCCCTGCTCGCGGGCGGCGTCCAGAATGCCGAGCGCGCTGGAATCGGTGGCGGTGGCGATCAGGATGCGTTCTCCCTTGTGGTGGTGGCTCGGCGAGAAATTTGGTCATCGCCAGCTGGCTGGGCTCGCGCATGCCCCGCCCCTCGATCTGCACGATAGCGCTCAGGGGGAATGGAGCTGATCCGTTCGCGAATGCCATCGAAGGCGCCAGAGATGCGGCTCTGCACAAAGCTGCCGGCTTCGGCGAATCCCACTCCCAGCACCCAATCGACTTTTTCCTTCCACTTGACCAGGGCGTGCTGGGCGAGCAGGGCGCCGGCTTCATAGCCCGATTCAAAGTTATCCACCCCGAAATAGGTCGCGTTGGGGTGGGGAATGTCGATGGCCACCAGGGGAATGCCGGCCTTCTTGAAGATATGGGCCACGCGCGGGGCCACGGCTTCCTCCACCTGGTACTCCAGCACCAGATCCACCTGCTTGGCCACGAATTCTTCCGCATTCTGGATGGCAATGTCGGGATCGTAGCGGTTATCGAGCACGATCAACTCCACGCCCGATGCCGCCGCCGCCGCTACAACACTTTGCGTCACGGCTACCGGAAAGGGCATCTCGCCGCTCAATGCCGCAAAGCCGAAGCGCAGCCGCCGCGGCCGGGAAACCAGGCGATACTGGCCGTCCTGCGACTGGGCGACATAGCCCCGATGCACCAGTGTCTTGAGGATGCGATAGACGCTGGTCTTGGAGATCTGGGTCTTCTGATAGACGTCTTCCAGGGTCACGGGAGCATTGTTCTGCTCCAGTTGCTCGATCACGTCCAGAGCCTTGGAGAGAATGGGGATCAGATACAGCCGTTTGATCTTAGCCTTGGGCAATCGTTTGCCTCCCTGTCTTCAATTCCCGTCCAGCAGTTGCTCCACCGTGCGCTTGCCTTTGCGAAGAGCGTGCCGTTGCAGCAGGTGAGAAACGATCTCCGCATCGAAGCCAAATTCCAGAGCGGAGCCGGAACTGGCCTGGAAGAACACATAGTATTCCATAGAGACAGTATTTGTCTATTGCAATTCATCTCCTTATTTCTGAGGGCGCTCCCTGTTGGTAGGTCAGGCGGGAAACCAAAAGCTTCTTACGGCACGAATAAATGCAGCCGGACGTGCCACGTTGGTGCTCTCCCCCGGCTTCAGCGTCACCATGCCGGTGTCCATCCCGTTCCACTCCTTGCCGAAGGGGTCGGCGAAGTTGTACTGGTGCTCGATGGCCACGAAGCTCTTGGTGGGCGGCGCGTACATCTGGATGGTCTTGATCTCCGGCGACAGGCCCTCGATCTTGACCCCATAGTGCGCGGCCGGGTCGACGATCTCGACGGTCACGGCGCCGCCCTTCCACTCCAGGTGGCTCCAGTTGTCGTCGAAGTAGTTCTTGCCCAAAGCCGTTGCCGCCGGGCGCGCTCAGGTCAAACCTGGTTCCCTTGACGGGCAAAAGCCTGCCGGTGGGGAAGACGTTGTCGTAGTTGTCCACCTTCGGCCACGGTTGGAGGCCGGAATGCTGCACCCTGGCCTGCGTGCGGTCGCCGGAGGGCAGGTTGAAGTAGGGGTGCCAGGCGATGGCCATGGGCTCGGCCTCGCTGCCCACGTTGTACGCCGCAATCGAGGCATCCACAGCCTCGGCGGTCAGCGTGACGGTGATCACCAGGTCGGTCTTGGAGAGCCAGTGGCCGCCAAAGTCGCCGGCATGGATCACGCCGATGACCTGCTTCGCCGCCAGGAACATTTTTGACGCTGACTTCATCGGTCTTGGCCTTGAGAATCAGTCCGTGCATGGCGTGGCGCTCGGCGCCCGGGCTGTTGGCCGATGTTGTTGGCCGGCAAGGTGATGGTGTGGCCTTGCCACTCGGTGGTCAGAGTCTTGCCGTCGGCCGAGAGCTTGCCGCGAATCCGGTTGGGATAGGGCGCCAGGAAGGCCGAGCCCAGCCGGTAGCCGAGTCGCCGAAGTCGTCATCGTCCACGTCGAGCATCTTCTTGGCGCCGGCCAGGTCGGGCGAGGCCAGCACATCCACATTGCCCTTGCCGGGGAAGTTGGCCGTGATCTGCAGGATTTCCATGCCGCGGCCGGGCGCGACGGTGATGCTGGTGAACTCCGGCTGGGTGGTGCTGACGGCGGCGCGGCTGAGGAGGATGACCTTCTGGCCGCCGATCTCGGGGAGTGCCTGAGCGTGGTCTTTGAGAACGGAGGGGCCAGCCATTGAAAATCGCCAGGGCAAGTAACAGCAAAGCAAGTGCGCGAACGAGAGTTTTCATCTCCATCCATCCTTAAAATGCGATTCTACGCAAAAAGCTGCTGGCGGCAGATCGATCGTCCCGTGCTATTTGAGCAGCACGCCCGCGCTGCGGTAGCTCTGACCGCCAACCACGGTATCAACTTACGGCGTGAATAAGCGCAGCCGGACATGCCAGTTGGTGCTCTCGCCCGGTTTCAGCGCCACCATGCCGGTGTCCATTCCCTTCCATTCCTTGCCGAATGGATCGGCGAAGTTGTACTGGTGCTCGATGGCGACGAAGTTCTTAGCGGGGGGTGCGTACATCTGGATGGTCTTGATCTCCGGCGACAGGCCTTCAATGTTGACCCCATAGTGCGCGGCCGGGTCAATGACCTCGACCGTGGCGGCGCCGCCCTTCCAATCCAGGTTGCTCCAGTTGTCGTCGAAGAATTCGTGCCCAGCGCCTCGCCGCCGGCAGCGCGCAGGTCGAACCGGGTTCCCGTCCACAGGCAAGATCTTGCCGGTGGGGAAGACGTTGTCGTAGTTGTCCACCTCGGCCAGGTTGGAGGCCGGAATACGCACCCTGGCCTGGGCGCGGTTGCCGGACGGCAGGTTGAAGTAGGGGTGCCATCCGATGGCCATGGGCTCCGCTTCGCTGCCCACGTTGTGCGCCGCAATCGAGGCATCCACGGCCTCGGCCGAGAGCGTGATGGTGATGATCAGGTCGGTTTTGGATAACCAGTGGCCGCCGAAGTCGCCCGCATGGATCACGCCGGTCACCTGCTCGCCGCCCGGCAGCTGCTTGACTCTGATATCGTTGGTCTTGGCCTTGAGAATCAGTCCGTGCATGGCGTGGCGCTCCGCGCTTGCCAGGTGGCCGATGTTGTTGGCCGGAAGAGTCAGCGGGTGGCCCTGCCACTCGGTGGTCAGGGTCTTGCCGTCGGCTGAAAGCTTGCCGCGAATCCGGTTGGGATAAGGAACCAGGAAGGCCGATCCCAGCCTGTAGCCCAGGTCGCCAAAATCGTTATCGTCCACGTCCAGCATCTTCTTGGCGCCGGCCAGATCGGGCGAGGCCAGCACGTCCACGTTGCCCTTGCCCGGGAAGTTGGCCGTAATCTGGAGAATCTCCATGCCGCGCCCGGGAGCGACGGTGATGCTGGTGAACTCCGGCTTGGTGGTGCTGATAGCGGCGCGGTTGAGAAGGATAACCTTCTGCCCGCCAATCTCGGGGAGTGTCTGCGCGTGGATCTTGGAAACGGAGGGATCAGTCATCGTAATCGCCAGGACAAAAAACAGCAGAGTAAGTGCGCGAACCAGTGTTTTCATCTCCATCCATCCCAAAAAGTGCCATTCTACGCCAACCGCTGTCGGCAGCAGATCGATCGTCACGCGCTATTTGAGCAGCACGCCCGCGCTACGATAGCTCTGCCCGCCCACCACGGTTTCAACGGCCGGAAACATCGTCGTCCCGGTCAATATCTCGATCGCGCCGTCCTCGAGCACGACGGTGTCTTCCACCTTGCCGCCTTGCACCGAGGGATTCCACGCGAAGGCCTGCCGGTTCACCACGATCTCCGCGCCATTCGGCGTCGCCACCCACTCTCTCTCCCCGTAGCCGGTGGCTCCGCCCTGGTGATGCAAGTCTTTTCTCCCGGAAATCCCGCCGCGGCATAGGCGTCCTTGGCCACTGCGTACAATTGCCGCGCTGTCGCTCCGGCGCGCGTGGCGTGCAGCAATGCGGCATTGACCTTGGCCGCCGCATCAAATCCCTTGGCAAGATTTTGCGGCATAGGGCCAAAATGAACAAAGCGCGTCATGGAGATGACCAGCCCCCACTTGCGCGCGCACAGGTTCACCATTCCGTACCGCTGCAGCCGCTTGCCCCTGCGGCAGCGCGTGCTTGTACTTGAGAATGCGATCATCCACCGCCATCAGCAGCACGGAAGGAAGAATGGCCTTCTGAATAAGCAGCGAAGCGGCCATAGCGCTGATCTCCTCTTCGGTCACGCCCGGCTCAAGATGCAGAGCCACTTCCTCGACAACGCGCGCCGTCATGCCGCCCAGCAATCGATACCGCTCGATCTCGGCGGGCTGCAACTGGCTGCGCAATCCGGCAAGACTGATCAACGTGCAGTTTGCCGCCTGGGTGTCTGCGCCCAGCGTGCCTGTCGCGGCCACTCCGCGCGCCGCTTTGACAAAGTCCCCTTCCTGCCACGGCACAATTACCGGCTCGAAGGGCAGCCCGCCGAACTCCTCGTCGTGCATCCGGGGCGCTTCATTCTTTGTCGTGATGTAGAAGCCGTTCCCATCCCGGCGCACAAAAACAGCGGCGGCGCCCGTGGCCGAGGGAATAGCAACCCGCATGTCCACCTGGCCGGCCGTGGTCCAGGAAACGTTCTCATGCAGGCTCAGCAGGATACCGGCAAGGTTGTGCTGGGTCATAAGCTCGGCCAGTTGCTGCTTCTTGATTTTGATCTCTTCCTGAAAGTCTGCTGGGCTCAACTCTCTTCTCCACTCTGCCGCCGGGCAGAACCGTCTGTCTACTTGATCTGTTTGAGCGCCGGGTAAATCGCGCGATAAAGTTTGTATTGCTGCTGGAGTTTCTCCGAGGATTGCTTGATCGGGCTGACCACCGAGGCGATGCGCACGATCTCC